>NZ_JBIARE010000008.1:139000-342065 GCF_042889645.1 Streptomyces sp. NPDC002564
CCGCACACCCCTGCCCGCCTCCCGTACGGAAAGCACCGTGACCTCCGCGATCCTCCCCGCCCTGACCGCCAAGGCCCGCGCCGCCGCCCACCCTCTGGCCCCCGGCCCCGGCCCCTGCGCCTGCGCGGCACAGGACGCGGTGCTCGCCGAGCGGGCGGACGCCACGGTCGTACGGCACGCGGACGTCGTGGCCAAGGCCCACGCCCCCGGGACGGACCCCGCCGAGCTGGCCGTACGCCTGTCCGTGGCCGCCCGCCTGCCGGGCATCCTGCTCGCCCCGCTCCACCCGGCCGCCGCCGCCCTGCACGGCCGGCCGGTCACCCTCTGGCCGTACGGCACCCCGGTCGACCGCGACGACCCCGACGCCGCCCCCTGGGAGGCCGCCGCCACCCTCCTCGCCCGGCTGCACGCCACACCCCCGGCCGTGCTTCCGCACCCGCTCCCGCCCATGCGCGGCCCCCTCAAGGCGGCCCGCGCCGTCGACCGGCTCCGGCAGGCGGGACCGCACCCCGCCGCCGCCCCGGTCCTGCGTGCCTGGGCGGGCCTGCCGCCCTGGGTCAGGGGCGAGGCGCCCGCACCCGGCGGTCCCGGGCGGCCGTGCCACGGGGACCTGCACCTGGGCCAGCTCGTCCGCACCCCCGAGGGCCACTGGCTGCTCATCGACGTCGACGACCTCGGCGCGGGACACCCCGCGTGGGACCTGGCCCGCCCCGCCGCCTGGTTCGCCTGCGGGCTGCTCGACGCCACCGAGTGGACCCGCTTCCTCGACGCCTACCGCGCGGCGGGCGGCCCCGCGGTCCCGGCGGACGGCGCCGACCCCTGGCCCGCCCTGGACGTCCCGGCCCGCGCCCTGACCGTGCAGACCGCCGCCCTCGCGATCGCCAGGGCGACGGCCGCCGCCCGCCCCCTGGACGAGGTCGAGCAGGCGGTGGTCGACGCCTGCGACCGGATGGGCCACGTCACGGCTCGCCCGCCCGAGTTGGCCCCGGACGGGACGAAGTAGGGTGCGACGCACCGAAGCCGGGCAGTGTTCCGGCGAAGCTGTCACCACCGGCGAGGAGTTGAGCCGCCCATGCAGTGCCCCAAGTGTCATGCACCGATGCACACGTACAACCGCAACGGCGTCCAGATCGAGCAGTGCAACAACTGCCGCGGGATATTCCTGGACTACGGCGAGCTGGAGTCCCTGACCCGCCTGGAGGCGCAGTGGGGCGGTCAGCAGGTCCCGCCGCCGCCCGCGCCGCCCGCCCCGCAGGGCTACCCGCCGGCCCAGGCACCCGCCTGGGGCGTCCCGCCCGGCAGCCACGGCGGCCACGGCGGGCATTACGGCCACCACGGCCACCACGACAAGCGCCACAAGAGCTTCGGGCACATGCTCTTCTCCTCCTGACCGGAGGAACGACGAAGCCCCCGGCCGAGGAGACGGCCGGGGGCTTCGTAGGGATGGTGCGCGATACTGGGATTGAACCAGTGACCTCTTCCGTGTCAGGGAAGCGCTCTCCCGCTGAGCTAATCGCGCAGGTGAACCTGCGTGTGCTGCGTACTGCGTGCGCGATACTGGGATTGAACCAGTGACCTCTTCCGTGTCAGGGAAGCGCTCTCCCGCTGAGCTAATCGCGCGGGATCGGACCTTCGAGGGCGAGCCCTCGCGAAGATCCAGTGGACGATACTGGGATTGAACCAGTGACCTCTTCCGTGTCAGGGAAGCGCTCTCCCGCTGAGCTAATCGTCCTTGGAGGTGGAGACGGGATTTGAACCCGTGTAGACGGCTTTGCAGGCCGTTGCCTCGCCTCTCGGCCACTCCACCAGGAGCGTAGGGGTTCGGGAAGATCCCCCACTTTCCTGCGAGCGGACGACCAGGTTCGAACTGGCGACCTCAACCTTGGCAAGGTTGCGCTCTACCAACTGAGCTACGTCCGCTTGTCTTTCCCGGTCCGCTTGCGCGTCCCGGCGACGTGTTGAACTCTAGCGGATTCCTGGGCCAGTACAAAAACGCGTTTGCGCAGCGTGCTGCGCTGTCGTCGCCCCGGGCGCCGCCGGGACACCGGTCATAGACTCACAGCCGTGCACAACCCCCCTCTGACATCCCCTTCCGCGCTTCCTCCCCTGGCGCGCTTCGGCGGCCGCGTGGCCACCGGGCTGCGCGAGGTGACCAGCGACCCCGCGGCCCTGGACTCCACCGGCTTCTGGGCGGTGTCCGCGGACTTCGAGGGGGGTCTGGTGTGCGCCCGCTTCGACGACGTGCGCCACGAGGCGGTGCCCGCGCCCGTGCCCGGCCGGTGGCGCGGCCCGGCCGCCGGTGACTGGACGTCGTCCCTCGACCGCGCCGCGTACCTGGCGGGCGTCCGGCAGGTGCGTGCCCACATAGCCGCCGGCGAGGTCTACCAGGCCAACCTCTGCCGCGTGCTGTCCGCGCCCGTCCCCGCCGACGCCGACGTGGACGCCCTGACCGCCCTCCTCGCGCGCGGGAACCCCGCCCCCTACGCCGGGACGATCCGGCTTCCCGGGCACGGCGTGGAGATCGCCACCGCGTCCCCCGAGCTCTTCCTGCGCCGCGCCGGGCGCACGGTGGAGTCCGGCCCCATCAAGGGGACCGGGCGCACCGAGGCGGACCTCCTGGAGAAGGACTACGCCGAGAACGTCATGATCGTGGACCTCGTCCGCAACGACCTCGGGCGGGTCTGCGCCACCGGCTCGGTGACCGTCCCCGACCTCTGCGTGGTCGAGAAGCACCCCGGCCTGGTCCACCTCGTGTCCACCGTCAGCGGCGAGCTGCGCCCCGGCGCGGGCTGGCCCGAGCTGTTCGAGGCCACCTTCCCGCCCGGCTCCGTCACCGGCGCCCCCAAGTCCAGCGCGCTGCGGATCATCGACGCGCTGGAGACCGCGCCGCGCGGCCCCTACTGCGGCGGCATCGGCTGGGTCGACGCCGACCGGGGCACCGGGGAGCTCGCCGTCGGCATCCGCACCTTCTGGATCGACCGGGCCGAGGGCATGCTGCGCTTCGGCACCGGGGCCGGCATCACCTGGGGCTCGGACCCCGAGGGGGAGTGGCGGGAGACCGAGCTGAAGGCGGCGCGCCTGCTGGCGGTAGCGTCGGGGACGTACGCAGCGAGTGGAGGAACCCCAACGTGAAGATCTGGCTCAACGGCGGGCTGCAGGACGTCGAATCCGCCCGCGTCTCCGTGCTCGACCACGGGCTGACCGTCGGCGACGGCATCTTCGAGACGGTGAAGACGGTCGAGGGCAGGCCCTTCGCCCTGACCCGCCACCTGGCCCGCCTCGCGCGGTCCGCGCACGGCCTCGGGCTGCCGGAGCCGGACCTCGACGAGGTCCGCCGCGCCTGCGCCGCCGTCCTCGACGCCAACCCGCTGCCGCTCGGCCGGCTGCGGATCACCTTCACCGGCGGGCTCTCGCCGCTCGGCTCGGACCGCGGCGACGACGGGCCCACGCTGGTCGTGGCGCTCGGCGAGGCGGGCCGCCGCCCCGACACCACCGCCGTGATCACGGTGCCCTGGACGCGCAACGAACGCGGCGCGCTGACCGGCCTGAAGACCACCTCGTACGCGGAGAACGTGGTCGCCCTGGCCCGCGCGCACGAGCAGGGCGCCTCGGAGGCCCTGTTCGCCAACACCGTCGGGCAGCTCTGCGAGGGCACGGGATCCAATGTCTTCGTGGTGCTCGGCGGCGAGGTCCACACCCCGCCGGTCGCCTCCGGATGCCTGGCGGGCATCACCCGCGAACTGGCCGCCGAGTGGACGGGCGCCCACGAGACCGACCTGCCGCTGGACGTCCTGGCGCGGGCCGACGAGGTCTTCCTGACGTCGACGCTGCGCGACGTGCAGGCCGTGCACCGCGTCGACGGACGCGAACTGCCGGGCGCCCCCGGCCCGGTGACCGCCAAGGCGATGCGGGTGTTCGCCGAGCGGGCCGCCGGCGACCTGGATCCGTAGCCCCGGGGAAACCCCGGTGACGGCGCGGCCCCGGGGCGGGTAGAACGTGAGGGATGACCACCACCCTGCGGCCGACCGGGCCGCTCCAGCAGGGCGCCGACGGCGCCAAGTCGCGCACGTACGAGGTCTGCGTGAACAGCCGTCCCGTGGGGTCGGTGGGTCTCGCCACGGACGAGGTGTTCGGCCCCACGGTCTGCGGTCTGCGGGATCTGCGGATCGCGCCGCCCGACCGCAGGCGCGGCCGCGGCACGGTGGCGGCGCTGGCCGCCGAGGAGGTCGCGCGCGGCTGGGGCTGCGTACGCATCGAGGTGACGGTCCCGGCCGCCGCCACGGCGGCCCTGCGGCTGGTCACGGCGCTCGGGTACGTCGAGCGCAACCGCCGGATGGCCAAGCCGCTCGGCGCCGCGCCCGCGCTGCCCGAGGGCACCGCGGCGCGGCCGATGACCGGCGACGAGTTCGAGGCGTGGGCGGTGCGCGCGAAGGAGCTCTACGCGCGCACCTGGAGGGACAGGGGCGTGCCCGAGGCCGAGGCGCGCGCCAAGTCCGAGGCCGACCACGCCCGCAACCTCCCCCGGGGCCTGGCGACCCCGGACACCTGGCTGAGCGTCCTCACTCACCACGGCGTCCGGGTGGGCACGCTGTGGCTCTCGGTGCTCGACGGCGACGCGTTCGTGTTCGACGTCGAGGTCGACGCCGAGCAGCGCGGGCAGGGCCACGGCCGCTCCCTGATGCTCGCCGCGCAGGCCCAGGCCCACGCGGCGGGACGGCAGCGGATCGGCCTCAACGTCTTCGCGGGCAACACCCCGGCCCTGCGGCTGTACGAGTCGCTCGGCTACGAACCGACCTCGTACTCCCTCTACAAGGCGCTGCTCTAGCCGCCGGGGCCGTGCTCAGCCGGCGTCCGCCGCGAGGAGCCGGTCGGCGATCTCCTCGATGCGCCCGCGCAGCCCCTCCTGGCTCTGGCCGCCGTCCAGGCGCTCCCCGTCGATGACGTACGTGGGGGTGCCGGTGACGCCGATCGCCTTGCCCTCGGCCTGGTCGGCGTCGACGATCAGGATGTGCCGTCCGTCGATCAGGGCGGTGTCGAACTCCTCCGCGTCCAGGCCCAGTTCGCGGGCGGTGTCCACCAGGTGGCGCTCGCCCTCGCGGTCGAGGTCCTCGACCCCGGCGAGCACCGCCTCCACGTAGGGCCACCCCTTGCCCTGCTCGAAGGCCTCCTCGGCGGCCTGGGCGGCGGCGAAGGAGTGCTTGTGCTTCTCCAGGGGGAAGTGCCGCAGGCGCAGCTCGACGCGGTCGCCGTAGCGGGCGCGCAGGGCGCGGACGTCGTCGAGGGCGGTACGGCAGTCGGGGCACTGCAGCTCGCACCAGACGTCGAGGACGACGGGGCGGGCGGGGCGGTCGGAGGGGGAGTCGCTCATGCGCACAGTCTCCCAGCCCGCGCACCCGCCTCCCAACCGGCCCGGACGGCCGCCGACCGGCACCTGCGGAGGAGGCCGGACCCCGAGATGACCCGGAAATGTCCCTGAGGTCCGCACCGGACATGGCTCCGCGGCGCCCACCCGGTGCAGGATGGAAGGGACGACACCGTCGTTTCTGCGACGTACGCCTGCATGCCTGGAGGACCGGATGATTGCCGAGACCGTCTGTTCCGCCGTATCCGCGGCCGGGCTGGGCATCGCCGCGGTCACGGCCTACCGCAAGCGCTTCTTGTCCGCGGCCCGCCTCGCCGCGTACTCCCTGGTCCCGATAGGTCTGGTGCTGACGGGCGTCGTCGGCTGGGCGGCCGACACGGCGTTCAGCCTCAAGGCGTGGGTCGGCTTCGGCGTGCTGGGCGTGGCCTGGCTCATGTTCCTGGGCACCCGCGCCGTCGAGCGGCGCTCGGGCGGCACCCGCAAGGAGCGCAGGGCCGCGAAGGCCGCCCAGCGCGAGGCGGTCGCCCCCGCCGCCTCGGCGCCCTCGCTCGGAGCGGGCGCCCGGCCCGCCGCGGGCCGCCCCGCGGCGAAACCGCAGGCGACCGCGCCCGCCGAGGACTTCAGCGACATCGAGGCGATCCTGAAGAAGCACGGCATCTGACAGCGGCCGGACCGCCCCCGCGGCGGTCGGCGGCCCGACCGGAGCTCCGCCAGTACGTTCACCCCGTCACCCCGTCACCCCGTCACCCCGTCGACCCGCCGGGCCGAGCGCGGTCGTCAACATCCGTCTGTCTTCCCCGGCCGGGGGCTCACTCGTTCGAGTGCGGACGATGCCGTCGCGTCCGGTGACGGGACACGCCGGTGGGCCATGGCCGGAACGTGCCGGACGCTGGACTTTTGCGGTTCACGGAATCCGGCGAACTCCCGCTGCGACCGCCCGCGTTGGTACGCGGGGGTCCGATGGCTGCGTCATCATCACGACGAGATGCTGGACACGACCCCACAGGGCGATGCCGCCCCGCCGGACGACGGCGGACCCGAGGCACCGGCCCATGAGCGACGACCTGCCGACGCAGAGCGGCACGGCCCCGACGGCGAAGCGGAGCTGCCCGCCGGACACGAGGAACGGCAGGGCTGTCTCTTCGCCCTCTCCCAGCCACCCCTGATGATCTTCCTGACGGTGATCGGCACGCTGATCCTGCTGGCGTCGCTGCACGATCTCCTGCTGCTCTAGGAGCCTGTGGGCGGGCTTCCGGTGCCGGATCAGCCCGCGGCCTCCCGGCGGCGGGCGCGGTAGGCGGCGACGTGCAGGCGGTTGCCGCAGGTGCGGCTGTCGCAGTAGCGGCGCGAGCGGTTCCGCGAGAGGTCGACGAAGGCGTGCCGGCAGTCGGGGGCCTCGCAGCGGCGCAGCCGTTCCTGCTCGCCGGCGACCACGAAGAAGGCCAGCGCCATCCCGCAGTCGGCCGCCAGGTGGTCCGCGACGGAGGCGCCGGGCGCGAAGTAGTGGATGTGCCAGTCGTAGCCGTCGTGGTCGGTGAGCCGTGGGGTGGTGCCCGCCGCCGCGATCAGCTCGTTGATGATCGCGGACGCGGCCCGCGGCTCGGGATTGGCGAAAACCTCTCCGAAGCGCCCGCGGATGCGGAGCACGTCGGCCAGGTCGCCGTCCGTGAGGGTCCCGACGTCGCTCACGTCGTGCGTGCGGACGAACTCGGCGAGCGCCACCACGTCCGCGAGGCCGTCCGTGCCGTTCGTCTCCGGTGCGGTGTTCACCAGATCGACCACGGCGTCGAGGGAACACCGGGTGTCGTGGGTGATCAGCACGATGCGCTCCCTGGCCTGGAGGTCGGGCCGGTGCCCGCCGATGCTGGCCGATGCTAGCGGCTCCGCCCGGGGACGCACCGGCGCCGTCGCCGCGGGGGTCCCGCGGCGACGGCGCCGGTGTCTGCATCTGTTCGCCTTGTGTCGTTGTGTCGTCACTGCCCGCGCCGTCGCCCCGAGTCGGACGGCGTGTGTGGTTCTCGACGCGCCTGGATGGCGTCCTAGCTCTCGGCCAGGATGTGTGAGAGCTCCGTGTCGAGATCGAAATGGCGGTGTTCCGTGCCGGGTGGCACGGCTGCGTCCGTTCGCTTCAAGAAGGACTCCAGGGCCCGCGCCGGGGCCTCGAGCAGAGCCTCGCCCTCCGGCGAGCTCAGGGCGATGCAGACAACGCCCTGACCGTGGCTCCGGGACGGCCAGACTCGGACGTCGCCGGTACCGGTGGGCCGGTGCAGGCCCTCGGCGAGGAGGTCGCGGGCGAACACCCACTCGACGGTTTCCTCGGCTCCGGTGTGGAAGGTGGCGTGCACGGCATAGGGATCGGCCGTGTCATACCGCAGTCCTGCGGGTACAGGCAGTGAGGACTCGCTCGACACAACGAGGCGCAGGTGCAGCTCGCAGCTGACCGTGGTGTTCATAAGCGCCAGGGCCTTTCGCTCAGTGTGCGCTCGGGGATTCGCACGTCGGCGAAATCGACATGCCACCTACGGTGCCGTTGTAAACCCCTCTGAGGGTTTTGGGTGTCTTTAGGTGCCCCGTATGGCGGGTTGTCCCGTCCGTTCGTGCACCCATTCCGGTGACGGGTTTCCGTCCGGTAAGGTCTGGCCGCATGAATACGGGGAGTAACGAGCCGGCGGGGGTCACGGAACCGGCCGCCGGAGCCAAGCCCGAACAGCCGCTCGGCTCGCGTGCGCCGGAGTTCGTCCAGGCCCGCAGGGCCCTCCACCTGAGCTGGCAGGTCGGCGTCTTCGTCGTGGGTCTCGCGGTGGTCGTCGCGGGCATCATCATGCTGCCCCTGCCGGGTCCGGGCTGGCTGGTGATCTTCGGTGGCATGGCGATCTGGGCGACCGAGTTCGTCTGGGCCCAGCTGGTGCTGCGCTGGACGAAGCGCAAGGTCGCCGAGGCCGCGCAGCGTGCGCTCGACCCCAAGGTGCGCCGCCGGAACATCATCCTGACGACCATCGGCCTCGTGATCGTGGCGGTGCTCGTCGGCATCTACGTGTGGAAGTTCGGCATCACGATGCCGTGGAAGATCGAGGAGTGACCCACGGGTGACTCCGAGGCGGTCGGGAGCACCCGCTGACATGCGGTAATGTTCTCCGTGCGCCCGGGGCGATTAGCTCAGTGGGAGAGCGCTTCGTTCACACCGAAGAGGTCACTGGTTCGAACCCAGTATCGCCCACCCCGGATTACGGCCCGGAGGCTTATCAAGCCTCCGGGCCGTTCTCGTATTTCTGTTCCTTTCACAGGAATTGACGGGCCCACAGATCGTGGCCGCGCACCGGAATCAGCGCATTCGGTCCAGAACATTCCGGAACCGGCGCGCATCGCGCAGGCGTTGCTCGTACGTGGCGCCGACGGCGAGCAGCAGCAGGCCCGCGAGCGCGGGCGGCAGCCAGCGCGGCAGCGCCCCCGCGACCTGCACGAGGTACGGGGCCAGTTCGTGCAGCGCGACCAGGGCGAGCACCGCCCCGCCCAGGACCAGCGGGGCACGCAGCCGCCGGTGGGCGCCCGCCAGCGTCAGGGCGAGGGCCGCGGTGCCCAGCAGCAGCGGCCGCTGCCAGTGCGGGTCGCCCCAGGCGGTGGCGAGGCTCGGCACCAGCGTCGCCGCGAGGCCCGGCCCGTACGCCGTCCAGGACGAGGCCCCCGGATCACGGCGCCGCCGCAGGATGCCGATGACCAGGGCCGGCACGGTCACCGGCAGGGTGTACGCCTCCGGGGCCGACACCTCCCAGGCGCCGAGGCGGACCCAGCTCGCCAGGACGAACAGGGCCGCGGCCGCGTACCCGGCGGCGCGCCGGTCCGCCCGCAGCGCCGTGCCCGACGCGATGAGCCCGGCGAGCGCCAGGGCGGTCGCGAGCGCGGTCGCGTCGCCGGCCGTGAGGGCCACCGCGACGGCCGCGGAGACGGCCGCCGCGATCTCGACGGGCGGTCCCAGGGGATGCCGTCCCAGGCGGGCCGCGGCGAGCGCGGCGAGGGCGGGGACCACGAGGACGAGCAGCCCCACGGTGGCCGGGCGCAGATCCTGCGCGGCGCCCGCAGCACAGATCAGCGCGGTCGCGTACGCCACGGACGCGCCGCCCGCGAGCGCCGCCGCCACCGGTGCGGGCGCGGCGGCGCGGGCCAGCAGTGCGCAGACCACCAGGCAGAGCGCCGTCAGGGCGCCGAGCGTGCCGAGGGTGGCGGTGGCGGTGGCCAGCGAGAGGAACGCGGCACTCACGGAGGCCGCCGACGCGAGGGCCGCGGCGGTCAGGACGGCCGGGGCGGACCCGACGCGTGCTGCGACGGCGAGCGGGACGACGGCCAGCAGGACCTGCGCCGACAGGCCGGCGGCGTAGGGAAGCTGGAGCGCGGGCGGCAGCGCGACGGCCGCCGACCAGACGAGCACGGGCGCCGCGTACCGGGCCGGGCGGCGCGCCGCCACGGGCAGCAGGCCGGCCGAGCGGAACAGGACGGCGGCGACGGCCGCCGACACCAGCGGGGCCAGGAGCGGGTGCGCCACGGGCAGTTCGACCAGCAGGGCCTCCCGGGCGTCCGACGGCGCCCCCGACCAGGCCCGGCCGACCCACGCGAACGGCCCGAGCAGCGCGACCGCGGTCACCGTCAGCGCCCACAGCGCCGCGACACCCTGCACCGCGGCCGAGGCCGCCAGGATCCCGCGCCGCAGCGGCCCGGGCAGCGCCGGGCGCACCGCGGCCAACAGTGCGATGCCGCACGCCAGATGGGCCGGCACCGTCCAGGCCGCGGGCAGCGCGGTGCGCAGCACCCCGCCGGCCGCCGCCACCGCGAGCAGGCCACCGGCCACCGCCGTGCCCGTCGTGACCTCCGGGCTCCGCGCCCACCACGCGGCCGCCAGCGCGATCGCGGCGGCGCACAGCAGCAGCACCCCCGCACGCGCCGCCCCCGCCGGTTCCGCGGCCAGCACGGACAGCCGAGCGGCGCTCGCCGCACCGCCCAGGCCCAGCAGCACGGCACCCGCGGCGGCGGCGAGCTTGACCTGCGTGCCGCCCGCCCGGAGCGCCAGCGCGACGTCGAGGGCGGCCGTCACGAGCAGCGCCGCCGTCGTCGTGTGCGCACCCGCCTGCGCGGCCCCCGCCCCCAGCAGGAGGGGCAGCTGCGCCGTCGCCACCGCCAACGGCAGCGGCAGCCGCAGCTCGCCCAGGAGCAGCCCGTACCCCGCCCAGAGCGCGGCGAGGAGCGTGGCGGCCCCTGCCGCGAAGCCCAGCGCGTCCACGTCCGCGAGGACGAGGTGGCGCACCGCGTACGCGTCGAGGACGGTCAGCGCGAGCGCCAGGCCCGCCACCGCCTCCGCCGTCGAACGCAGCCCGCGGCGCAGCAGCAGGGCGGGCGCGCCCAGCGCCGCGAGGGTCACCGCACCGAGCACCGCGGCGCGGCCACCGATGCCCAAGTGGCCCCAGCTCACCACCGTGAACGCGATCGCCGCGACGGTCAGGAGCACCCCGCCCAGCGTGAGCAGGACGTTCTGCGCGCTCGCCGGCGCCGCTCCGGCCCCGGCCGGGGGCGGGCCGGCCGGGCGAGGGGGCTGCCCGGCCGGGCCCGCCGCACGCAGGACACCGAGCAGCCAGGCCCGGCGCTGCAGCAGCTGCGTCCTGCGCGCCTCCAGGTGGCGCAACTCCCAGTCGAGGGCGCGGAGCTCCTCGGCCGGGGGTGGAATGTTCGTCATGCCGTGGAGTGTGGTGCGCGGCACACCGGGCGGCATCGGTGCGGATACTCAGGACGTACTCAGTTCCGCCCGGCGCGCCGGTGTTCGGGCAGACTGCCGCCCATGGACTGGTGCCACTACCGCTTCCACAGCGTCTGGGAACTGCCCGCGCCGCCCGCCGACGTCTTCGCCGCCCTGGAACGGGCCGAGGACTATCCGCTGTGGTGGCCGCAGGTCCGCGAGATGACACCCCTCGACGAGCACAGCGGCACCGCCCGCTTCCGCTCCCTGCTCCCGTACGACCTCCTCGTCACCGCCCGCGAGCGCCGCCGCGACCCCGTGGCCGGGGTCCTGGAGATCGCCATGACCGGGGATCTGGAGGGCTGGGCGCGCTGGACCGTGACGCCCGCGGCGGCCGGTACGCGCGCCCTCTACGACCAGGAGGTCGACGTGCGCAGCCCCCTGATGAGGCGCCTCGCCGTCCCCGGGCGCCCGCTGTTCCTGCTCAACCACGCCCTGATGATGCGGGCCGGACGGCGCGGCCTCGCGGCCCGGCTGAAAGCGGTTTGAAGGAAAGGCGCCCGGACCTGTATGGTTCAGTCCGTTCCCGGGCGATTAGCTCAGTGGGAGAGCGCTTCGTTCACACCGAAGAGGTCACTGGTTCGAACCCAGTATCGCCCACCCCGAGAATGCCGGTCCGTCAGCAGGCGGACCGGTTTTTTTCTTGCCCTCGTCCGGCGCACGGCGCACCGGCCCCGCCGTACCGGGTGCCGACGCTCAGGCCGCCGCCCGGAGTTCGGGACGCAGCGGCCACGCCGGGTCCACGATCTCCGGCGTGCCGCTCTTGGCGAACCACGCCTGCAGACCGCGGGCC
The DNA here is from genome assembly GCF_042889645.1 of Streptomyces sp. NPDC002564. Lineage (NCBI taxonomy): Bacteria > Bacillati > Actinomycetota > Actinomycetes > Kitasatosporales > Streptomycetaceae > Streptomyces > Streptomyces sp. NPDC002564. Next base: position 150,935 of record NZ_JBIARE010000008.1, read on the forward strand.
TGCGCCGCGTGCCAGACGGCCTGCAGCGCGTGCAGCTCGGCCGGTGTCAGGCGCTCCAGGCGCGCGGCGAACCGCCGGCCCACCGCCCGCACGACGTCCATCGCGGCCTGTGCGTCCGCCGCCGCGTCGTGCGCCTCGGCGAGCTCCACCTCGTAGTGCGCGCAGAGGTCGGTGAGCGTGCGGCGGCCCTTGCGGTAGCGGTCCAGCTGTTTGTCCAGGACCCGCGGGTCGATCACGCACAACGACGAGCCCTCCGTGTAGCGGCTCAGCGAAGAGGCGCGGTGCCTGCGCAACTCCCGGTCCAGGATGGTCAGGTCGAAGGGCGCGTTCATCACCACGATCGGCCGGCCCGCCGCGCCCTGCTCGGCCAGATCGCGGGCTATCTCCTCCATCACCGGCGCGGGCCAGCGGCCGGTGCGCTGCAGATGATCCTCCGTCAGTCCGTGGATGGCGGTGGCGGACTCGGGCACGGGTACGCCCGGATTCACCAGCCATCGGGTGATGCGCGGGCGGGTGCCCGCGCCCTGCTGGACGACGACGGAGGCCGACACGATCCGGTCGGTCTCGACGTCGACGCCCGTGGTCTCCGTGTCGAATGCGGCCAAGGGGCCCTCGTACCAGCACGTCATGGTGACGCAACTCCTCGATCAGTTCCGGCAGATGACGTTCGGTCCCCTGCCCACGCTGGTGATACCCGGGCCGTTTGCGCTGTACGCGGGCCGGAGACAACAGAGGTACCGGGCTTTGGAGATGACGGCCCGAGTGGGTAAGTACCCGGTTCGGAAGGTCAGTTGGACATGGCGCTCGCGCAGCCCGAACAGGGTGGGCTGCTGCCCGAGCGGATCGCACCGCCGCGCGGCACACTCGCCACCACCGCCTGCATGGAGACCCTTCAGGTGGGATATCTGCACGCCGTCGCGGCCGCCGCGGGGTGCTCGCTCTCCCAGCCCTTTCCGGACAACGGCATCGACTGGCACGTCAGTCACAGCGCCCCCGGACACACGGTCGACGACGAGGTGACCATCAAGGTGCAGCTCAAGGCGACCTACCAGATCGCACCGAACCCGCCGGGCCCCGCGTTCTCCTTCACGCTCGACAACCCGCACCTGGAGAAGCTCGCCCGCACCCCGGTCTCGGTGCACAAGATCCTCGTCGTGATGCTCGTGCCGCGGGCCAGGGACGACTGGCTGCGGGCCGGGCACGACCGGCTCGACCTGCGGCACTGCTGCTACTGGACCAACCTCGCCGGGCACCCGGTGACCGGCCGGCGCAGGACCACCGTGCGCGTCCCGACCTCGCGGATCTTCGACGACCGTGCGCTCTGCGAGATCATGACCCGCGTGGGGACGGGAGGGAGACCCTGATGCACCGCCCCTTCGAGCACGACGCGTCAGTGCCCGCGGTGCGCCCGCACCCCGCGCCGGCCGGCGGCCGCTGGTCCCGGCCGCCCGAACCCTCCCGGGTCGACCCCGCCGTGCTCGGCGCGCTCCTGGCCCGGCACGGCTGGCAGCGCAGGGGCGGCGCCCCGGGGCGCTACGCCCGGTGGACGCCGCCGGGCCCCGACGGCGCGGGCACCAGCCTGCTCGTGCCGGAGAGCCGGGCCTTCCCGGACTGCGAGGACCTGATCGGCGAGGCGCTGCTCGCGCTGTCCCGCAGTTCCTCGCCCGCCGCCCGCGACGTGCTGGTCGGCCTGGCCGTGCCCAGCGACGAGATCCACTGGTGGCGGGACGTGCCGGTGGGGCCCGCGGGCGCCGCGACCTGGCCGGCCGAGGAGCAGCTGCGCTCCGCCGCGCGGCAGATGCTGCTCGCCGGGGCACTCGCCGCCCGCGGGCGCGCCGGGTACTACGGGGCGCGCCACCGCGGGCCCGCCGCCGCGTCCCTGGAACACGTCCTGGTGGGGCCCGCGACGGGCGGCCGCCGCCTCACCGCCTTCGTGCCCGTCGGCGCCGGGCGGCCGCTCGCCGTCCGGCTGCACCAGGCGCTGTACGCGGTCCGGGAGGCCGTCGACTACCAGCGGGCCACCGGTGGCATGGACGCCTTCGACGGCGCGGTCGAGGCGGGCGCCAGCCACGAGCTGACCGAGGCGATCGTGGCGCTCGTACGGGGCACGGAGGGCGCTCGCGTCGCCGTGGCGTGGGCGCCCGGCGCCGGGGTTCCCGAGGGCTGCGCGGCCCGCGCCGAGCCCGTCGAGTTCTCGCCCGGCGACCTGGCGGCGCTGCGCGAGGCGGGCGCCCGGTACCTGCGCGACGAGCCGTCGGTGCCGGTACGGATCACCGGGGCCGTGGTGCGGATGCGCCGGTCGGGTCCTGGCGGCGAGGGCGCCGTGCGGATCCGGGTCATCGCGGGGGCGGAGGTGCCGCACGTGCGGATGACCCTGGACGAGGAGTCGTACCGCATCGCGGGGCACGCGCATCTGGTCGGGCTGCCGGTCCGGGTGCACGGGCGGCTGGAGAGCCGGGGCGGTTTCCGCAGGCTGACCGGGGCGACCGGGGTGGTGCCCGTGCAGGTCGACGAGGCGGAGCGGGACCGGCTCATGAAGTCGCTCCAGGAGAACCTCGACTTCTTCGAGGAGGCGTGCGGCGGGGACTGAGCGGACGGCCGTTTCGCGGCGGGACCCCGTGGCTCGGTACCATCTCCTCCTGCGTACGCGACAGAGAAAGCGGCGCACCCCCCTTCAGCTAGGAGAGACCGGTGTCAGACGTCCGTGTGATCATCCAACGCGATTCCGAGCGGGAAGAGCGCGTGGTGACGACGGGCACTACGGCGGCCGAGCTCTTCGCCGGTGAGCGCACCGTCGTCGCCGCGCGCGTGGCCGGCGAGCTGAAGGACCTGGCGTACGCCGTGGCCGAGGGCGACGAGGTCGAGCCGGTGGAGATCTCCTCCGAGGACGGCCTGAACATCCTGCGCCACTCGACCGCGCACGTCATGGCGCAGGCCGTGCAGGAGCTCTTCCCCGAGGCCAAGCTGGGCATCGGCCCGCCCATCCGGGACGGCTTCTACTACGACTTCGACGTCGCGGAGCCCTTCACCCCCGAGGACCTCAAGCGCGTCGAGAAGAAGATGCAGGAGATCCAGAAGCGGGGCCAGAAGTTCTCCCGCCGGGTCACCACGGACGACGACGCCCGCGAGGAGCTGTCCGGCGAGCCGTACAAGCTGGAGCTCATCGGCCTCAAGGGCAACGCGGCGAACGCCGCTGAGGGCGCGGACGCCGAGGTGGGCGGCGGCGAGCTGACCATCTACGACAACCTCGACGCCAAGACCGGCGAGCTGTGCTGGAAGGACCTCTGCCGCGGCCCGCACCTGCCCACCACGCGCGCCATCCCCGCCTTCAAGCTGATGCGCTCGGCCGCCGCCTACTGGCGCGGCAGCGAGAAGAACCCGCAGCTGCAGCGCATCTACGGCACCGCATGGCCGTCCAAGGACGAGCTGAAGGCGCACCTGGAGTTCCTCGCCGAGGCCGAGAAGCGCGACCACCGCAAGCTCGGCTCCGAGCTCGACCTCTTCTCCTTCCCCGAGGAGCTCGGCCCGGGCCTCGCGGTCTTCCACCCCAAGGGCGGCGTGATCCGCAAGGAGATGGAGACCTACTCCCGCAAGCGGCACGAGGACACGGGCTACGAGTTCGTGAACACCCCGCACATCTCCAAGGAGCGCCTCTTCGAGATCTCGGGCCACCTGCCGAACTACTCGGACGGCATGTTCCCGGCCATCGAGTTCGACGAGCAGAACTACCGCCTCAAGGCGATGAACTGCCCGATGCACAACCTCATCTTCAAGGCGCGCGGCCGCTCCTACCGCGAACTGCCGCTGCGGCTCTTCGAGTTCGGCACGGTCTACCGCTACGAGAAGTCCGGCGTCGTGCACGGCCTGACCCGCTCGCGCGGCTTCACCCAGGACGACTCGCACATCTACTGCACCAAGGAGCAGATGGCGGGCGAGCTCGACTCGCTCCTCACCTTCGTCCTCGACCTGCTGCGCGACTACGGCCTGAACGAGTTCGAGCTGGAGCTCTCCACCCGCGACCCCGAGTCCGACAAGTTCATCGGCGAGGACGCGGAGTGGGAGGAGGCCACCGAGGCGCTGCGCCAGGCGGCCGCCAAGCAGGACCTGCCGCTGGTCCCGGACCCGGGCGGCGCCGCGTACTACGGCCCGAAGATCTCCGTGCAGGCCAAGGACGCCATCGGCCGGTCCTGGCAGATGTCGACCATCCAGGTCGACTTCCAGCAGCCCAAGCGCTTCGGCCTGGAGTACACCGCGTCGGACGGCAGCAAGCAGCAGCCCGTCATGATCCACCGGGCGCTCTTCGGCTCCATCGAGCGGTTCTTCGCGGTGCTCCTGGAGCACTACGCGGGCGCCTTCCCGGTGTGGCTCGCCCCGGTGCAGGCGACCGGCATCCCGATCGGCGACGCGCACGTGCCCTACCTCCAGGAGTTCGCCGCCAAGGCGAAGGAGCAGGGGCTGCGCGTCGAGGTGGACGCCTCGTCGGACCGCATGCAGAAGAAGATCAGGAACGCCCAGAAGGCCAAGGTGCCCTTCATGATCATCGCCGGTGACGAGGACATGGCCAACGGCGCCGTCTCCTTCCGCTACCGCGACGGTTCGCAGGAGAACGGCATCCCGGCCGACGAGGCCATCGCCAAGATCACCAAGGCCGTCGCGGACCGCGCCCAGGTCTGAGCGCGGACCGCGCCCAGGTCTGAGCGCGGACCGCGCCCGGGTCCGAGCACGCATCGACCGGCGCACGGCGCACGCCGTCCGGCAGGGCCCCCGGGGACATGTCCCCGGGGGCCCTGCCCGTGGCGGCGCAGTCGATCATCGGCCAAGGTCGGCCGCGAAGCCTCCGGGATCCGCCCCGCCGACACGCTCACCACGGGCGAAGTCATATGCTGCCTGTCATGACGAGTGAGCCGGAGCAGCAGATCGGAGTCGGCACGCAGGACGCGTTCCAGCGCCTGTGGACGCCCCACCGGATGGCGTACATCCAGGGCGAGAACAAGCCCACGGGCCCGGGGGCCGACGACGGCTGTCCGTTCTGCTCGATCCCGGCGAAGTCGGACGAGGACGGGCTCGTCATCGCGCGTGGCGAGCAGGTGTACGCGGTCCTGAACCTCTACCCGTACAACGGCGGCCACCTGATGGTCGTGCCCTACCGCCACGTCGCCGACTACACGGACCTCACGGCCGCCGAGACGGCCGAGCTCGGCGAACTCACCAAGCAGGCGATGACGGCCCTGCGCGCCGCCTCCGGCGCGCACGGCTTCAACATCGGCATGAACCAGGGGGCCGTGGCGGGCGCGGGCATCGCCGCGCACCTGCACCAGCACATCGTCCCGCGCTGGGGCGGCGACACCAACTTCATGCCGGTCGTCGGCCACACCAAGGTGCTGCCGCAGCTGCTCGGCGACACCCGCAAGATGCTCGCGGACGTCTGGCCCACCACCACCGCCGACTAGCGGCGACGGCGTCGTATTGCATCGACCCCCCTGCGCAGGAGGAGGGTGGGAAGCGGCGACCCCACCTGCCACCCTCCTTTCAGGAGGCGCCCGGGTCAGGGAGGGGTCATGTCCGTCGGCACGTCGCAGTCGGTGGTCCGGGGGTGGGCGGAGTTCGGGCGGCGGCTGCGCTTCCACCGCAGGCGGGCCGGGCTCACCCAGCTCCAGCTCGGCAGGCGGGTGGGCTACCACCACAGCTTCATCAGCAGGCTGGAGGGCGGGCTGCGCGAACCGCCCTTCGACCTGGTGGACCGGCTCGACGCGGTCCTGGAGACCGGCGGCCAGCTCGCCGCCGCCCTCGTCGCGCGGCCCCCGTCCCCGAGCGGACCCGGCCCGCGGCTGACCGCGCCCACCCTCTTCGCCCCGATCCCGGGGGCTCCGGTCCCGGGGCCTCCGATCGCGGGAGCTCCGGTCCCGGGCGCGGGCCCGCCCGGTGAAACGGCCCTCCTGGCCGCGGGGCCGTGGTCCGCGCAGCCCTGGCCCGCGCGGCTGCCCGCCGAGGGCCTGGCCTGCCCGCTGCACGGCAGGGTGGGCTGCGCGACACCCGACCGGGGCGCGGTGCCGGACCTGCTGAACGCCCTCACCGGGCCGTTCGGCCGCACCGGTGAGCCGGGCGGCGCCGAGGCGGAGCTGCTGCACGCCCTGACCGCCGTCCTCGCCTGCCTGATCCGTGCGGCGTTCGTCCGTGCCGCCGGCGCGTGCGCGACCACGGTGGAACGGCTGCTGCGCGGTGTGGCCCGCTGGGCCGACGCGGTCAACGCCACGGGCCGGCTGCCGCACGGCCAGCTGCGGCTCGCCGCTCAGTACGCCCAGGTCGCCGGACGTCTGCGGATGGAGCGCGGGCAGAGCGGTGTCGCCATGGCCTGGTTCGGGCACGGCCTGCGCTGGGCGGACGCCGCCCAGGACGCCGAGGCCCGCGCGACCCTCCTCAGCGACATGGCCACCCTCGTCAGGCTAGACGGGGACGCCGCGTCGATGCTCGGATACGCGCAGGCCATCGGGGCGGTGGACGCCAGACGGCGCTGGATGACGACGCTGGCCGACCTGTACCAGGCGCGCGCCCACGCGCTCGGCCACGACGCCGCCGCGTGCCGACGGCACATCTCCACGGCGCGGCGCAGGTTCGCCCGGCTCGACGACCGGGACCGCCTCGAAGCGCCCTGGCTCTGCGGCGCCGAGGGCGTGCTGCGCCTCGAGTCGGCGATCGGCGGGGCGCTGCGCGACCTCGCGGTGGTGACCCAGGACCGGGCGGTGGCCCGGCGGGCGATCGAGGCGACCGCCCGGTCGTACGCGCTGCTGCCGCCCGTGATGCACTCCGCGCGGCTGCTGCTCACCCTGCGCCTCGCGGACAGCTGGGCGTGCGCCGGTGATCCGGTCGCGGCGGTCACGCTGGCGCAGCCCGTCCTGGCCGAGGCGGTGGGCGCGCGCGAGTCGCTGATCACCGCGGAGCTGCGCGGGCTGCACGAACGGCTGGCCCGGTACGGGGGCGAGCTGCCGGAGGTCCGGGAGTACCGGGAGCGGCTGCGGAGCGTGTCGGAGTGAGGCGCCCGCCCCCGCGCGCGCTTGCCAGTTCTTGACAACGCGTGCCGGGCGCCTGGAATCCATTGACCGCGGACCGGGCCGGTGTGAGGGTTCCGCCAGCCACGAGAGTGTCATGCCACCGTCAGTTCGGACGCGGAGCTGCGGGTCCGCCCGCACGCCCCGGCGCGCACACGCTCCTCCTGGCCCGATCGAGCCTCAACACCTCTCACAAGGAGCCGTGATGCTCAGACGATCCGCAGCGGCCGGGATAACCCTGGCCCTGGCACTCGGGGTGGTGACGGTACCGGTGTCCCTCGCCTCGGCGGCGCAGCCCGCACCCGCCGCCGCCAAGCCGGACCCCCTCGCGAGAGCCGTCGCCGCCGCCGACAAGGCGGTGCGCAGCGGCCTCGACTCGCTGGCCAAGGGGCCCGAGGAGCAGTACGACCGGCACCAGGTCACCCCCTGGGTCAAGGGCCTCTACTCGGTCGCGTACGAACGCACCTACCGCGGCTTGCCGGTGGTCGGCGCGGACGCGGTGGTGCTCGCCGACGGCGAGGGGAAGGTCAGGTCCGTCAGGGCCGCGACCGACGCGAGGATCTCCGTCACCACCGAGGCGAAGGTGCCGCGGGCCCGGGCGGTCAAGGTGAGCCGCGCCGAGCTGGCCACGGTCAAGAAGGCCGACGCCGGACGTCTGGTGGTCCGGGTCAGGAAGGACACGCCCGCCCTCGCCTGGGAGACCACGCTGACCGGCAGGACCGGGGCCGGTGACCCCAGCAGGCTGCACGTCTTCGTCGACGCGCTCACCGGCAAGGTCATCGACACCTACGACGACGTGCGCGCGGGCAGCGGCCACAGCAAGTGGAACGGCCCCGACCCGCTGACCATCGACACCTCCCGGTCCGGCACCAACTACGTGCTGCGCGACACCACCCGCCCCGGTCTGCAGTGCTCCAGCTACCAGGGCTCGGTCTTCACCAAGGCGACCGACGACTGGGGCACCGGCGATCCCACCAGCCGCGAGACGGGCTGCGTCGACGTGATGTTCGCCGCGCAGAAGCAGTGGAACATGTTCAAGGAGTGGTTCGGCCGCAACGGGCACAACGGCAACGGCGGCAGCTGGCCGGTGAGCGTGGGCCTGAACGAGCTCAACGCCTACTGGAACGGCTCCTCCGTCACCATCGGCCACAACAGCGCCAACCAGTGGATCGCCGGAGTGGACGTCGTCGCCCACGAGTTCGGCCACGGCCTGGACTCCAACACCCCCGGCGGCGCGAACCACGAGAGCGGCCTGGGCGAGGCGACCGGCGACATCATGGGCGCCCTGACCGAGGCGTACATCAACGAACCCGCCCCCTACGACACCCCCGACTACACCGTCGGGGAAATGATCAACCTCCAGGGGCGCGGCCCGATCCGGAACATGTACGAGCCGAGCCGGGTCAACAACGACCCCAACTGCTACTCCGCCTCGATCCCCGGCATGGAGGAGCACAAGGCGGCCGGCCCCATGAACCACTGGTTCTACCTGCTGGCCGAGGGCTCGAGCCCCGGCGGCGGCAAGCCCTCCAGCCCCACCTGCAACCAGCAGTCCGTGACCGGCGTGGGCATCAAGAACGCCGGCCAGGTCTTCTACGGCGCCATGCTGCTCAAGACCAGCGGCATGACGTACAAGCGCTACCGCACCGCCACGCTCACCTCGGCGAAGAACCTGGACGCGAGCTGCGGTCTGTTCAACGCCACCAAGGCGGCCTGGGACGCCATCAGCGTCCCGGCGCAGAGCGGTGACCCGACCTGCTCCGGGCAGCAGAACGACTTCTCCCTCGGACTGAGCCCGGCCTCCGGGAAGGTCGACCCGGGCGGCTCGACGACCGCCACGGTCACCACCACGACCGTCACGGGCAGCGCCCAGCAGATCGCGCTGAGCGCCGCGGGCGCCCCGACCGGCGTGAACGTCTCGTTCGACCCCGGGACCGTCACGTCCGGCTCCAACGCCACCCTCAAGGTCACCACCTCGTCCGCCACGACGCCGGGCACCTACCCGATCACGGTCACCGGCACCGCGGGCACCAGGACCCACACCGTCCAGTACACGCTGACCGTGGGCGGTGGCGGCAACCCGACGCCGCCGCCGGACATCGACGTGGAGAAGGTGCGCGCCCACCTCGCGCAGCTCAACACCATCGCCGGGCAGAACGGCGGCAACCGCCGCGCCACCGGCACCGGCTACCGCGCCTCCCTCGCGTACGTGAAGGGCAAGCTGGAGGCCGCCGGATACAAGGTGACCGAGCAGGGCTGCGCCTCCGGCTGCTCGGCGGGCGCCGGCAACAACCTGGTCGCCGAGTGGCCGCAGGGCGACGCGGACAACGTCTACATGTTCGGCGCGCACCTCGACGGCGTGGCCGCCGGTCCCGGCATCAACGACAACGGCTCCGGCTCCGCCGCGATCCTGGAGGCCGCGCTCGCCCTCGCGCAGAACAACCCCACCATGAAGAACCGCGTCCGCTTCGCCTGGTGGACCGACGAGGAGCAGGGCCTGAACGGGTCGGAGTACTACGCCGGTTCGCTCCCGGCCGCCGAACGCGCCAGGATCAAGGCGTACTACAACTTCGACATGGTGGGTTCGTCGAACGCCGGGTACTTCATCAACAACCTGACCTCCAGCGCCTCGGTCCCGCTGCGGGACTACTGGACCTCCCTGAACCTCGCACCCCAGGAGAACGTCGAGGGGCAGGGGCGGTCGGACGACGCCTCCTTCCAGCGTGTCGGCATCCCGACGTCCGGCTACGCCACCGGTGCCTCGGCCACGAAGTCCGCTGCCGAGGCCGCGAAGTGGGGCGGCACGGCGGGCCGTTCGTACGACCCGTGCTACCACTCCGCCTGTGACACCCCCGCCAACGTCAGCGCCACCGCGCTGGACCGCAGCGCGGACGGGCTCGCGTACGCGGTCTGGAAGACGTCGGTGAGCGACCGGCCCGCCCCGACGGACGACTTCTCCCTGGCCGCCAGTCCGGCCTCGGGGACCGTCGAGCCCGGGTCGTCCGCGAAGGTCACCCTCGCCACCGCGACGACCAGCGGGTCGGCGCAGAAGGTCGCGCTCACGGCCTCCGGGGCGCCGGCTTCGGTGAGCGTCTCCATCAGCCCGGACGCGGTGCTCTCGGGCGAGTCGGCGACGGCCACCGTCGAGGTCGCGGCGGGCACGGCGCCCGGCACCTACACGCTGACCTTCACGGGCAACGGCCAGGTCAGCCACACCACCACGTACACCCTCACCGTGCCGGGCGGCGGGGGCGACACCACCTGGCGGCTCGGCGCCACCTACGCGGCCGGGGACGTGGTGACCTACAACGGCGTCCGCTACCGCTGCATCCAGGGCCACACGGCCTACCCGGGCTGGGAGCCGCCGAACGTGCCCGCCCTGTGGCAGGCCGTCTGAGCGTCGGACTCCGCCGCCGGCCCGCGGGCCGACGGCGGACGAACCGGGGCGGTGGGGTGGACGCACCCCACCGCCCCACCCGTCTCACGTCCTGACGCGGGGCAGGTCCTCACGCGTCGTACACGTCCGCCTTGCGCGGCATCGGGTCCTGGATCGCCCCGCTGAGGAAGCCGGAGCGGGCGCCGAACTTCTCGGTGTTGACGCCGTTCTCGTCGAGGACCTTGATCGCGGCCGAGTGCACCACGCGCAGCACCGGGGTGGCCGCGCGCAGCGCGTCGTCGGCCATGAAGCGGTGGCGCCAGGGCTTGTCCGCCCACGCGTGCCGCAGGCCGAAGGGCTCGGGCAGCACCAGTTTGCCGCCGAGGTAGTCCAGGAGCGGCGGGTACCAGGTGAAGGGGGCGCGGAGGGCGAGGCGGACGACCTCGTCGGCGTCTATCAGCGGCAGGTTGCGCTGGGTGGTCTCCCAGAACTTGATGGGCTTGGCGACCGTCTTCGTCTTGGGGGAGGGCTTGCTGGTGAACAGCGGGTTCACCGGGCCCAGCGCGTGGCCGGTGACCTCGATGCGCAGCGTCTCGTGCAGCACGGTGACCGTGATCAGCATCGTGATGACCAACTGCCCGTCCCAGAGCGTGAACTGCACGCCCAGGTAGTGGCGGTTCCCGCTGCCGAACTGCTGCTCGTTGCAGATGCGCTGTATCTCGTGGCCGCGGATCTGGAAGGCCTCGACGTCCGTGCCGGAGGGGCGGGACACCGAGCCCGCGTTCTCCCCGATGGGGGAGACGATCCAGTGCTTTATGTCCGGCGTGGGGAAGCCGCCGGTGTGCAGCGGGCCACGCTCCAGCATGCGGAGCTGGTCGTGCACCGCGCGTATGACATCCCAGCTGCGGAAGGGGTGGATCTCCTTGTCCGCGTCGGCGGGCACCAGTTCCTCGGCGAGCTGCCAGCTGCCCCAGCGCGTGCCCATGCCCAATATGCCCTTGGGGCCCGCGTAGAACACGGAGTTGCTCTGCTGCTCGGCGGAGAGCCTGGCCAGGCCCTGGCGGAGCCGCTCGGCGGCCGTCTCGCCGGGGCTGCCGGGCACCGCCTCGGGGATCTTGGCGCCGATGCCGCCGCCCGCGAGCAGGCTCGACCAGCGCTCGCGCAGGTCCCGCGCGGTGCGCTCGGCGATCTGCTTGGCCCAGAACCAGCCGACCACCGGCAGCACGATCGCCGCACGCAGATACCAGGCCCAGAAGCCGCCGAACGGCAGCTTGACCAGGAAGATGACGGCCAGCACGCCCACGGCGACCAGCACCGCCGTGGCCAGCGCGCCCGCGCGCTTGTCCTCGCTCTTGGCCACTTGGCGCCGGATGGTGAAGACGACGAGCCAGATCAGCAGGCCGGGCAGGAAGAGGAAGCCGCACAGCGCCATCACCGCGGTCAGCCAGCTGTCGCGCTCCTTGCGGATGCGGTTCGCCGCGAGGCAGTGCTCGACGACCGCCTGCGGCTCGGTCCCGAAGGACTGGATGAGCGGCGCGCGGCCGCCGCCGAGCATCCGCACCTGCACGGTCCGCGCGAACGCCTCGCCCAGATTCGGCTTGAACAGCGACCAGAGGCCGGGCTTCACCTCGGACTTGTGCCACTCGGTGTTGGCCTTGAGGATGCCGTCGACATCGCCGTCGCGATACGCCGCCGAGGCCAGGGCATGCGTCGCCGCCGTCTGGCCCGCGGCTCCGGAGAGCGGGACCTGGGCCCCGGGCCTGAAGTCGAATACATCGTCCGCCACTGCCGCCCCCATCGCCGCGACGCCTTCGCTGCTGCGGCTCTTCCCGACTTCCCTGCCCGGCACACCTGTTGCCGCCCGGGACCTCCGTTGATCAGGTCATCAGCGTATCCGTGCGCACCGGCATCCGTCAGGGGACGGCGCAATGCCGCCCGCCCGGAAGTCGACGGGCGGGCGGAATCGCGCCGGTGGGTCCGGCCGCTGGGCTTCTCCTGCCCGACTGCCCCAGCTGCCCCAGCTGCCCCAGCTGCTCCGGCTACCCCAACTACACCGAGCCCTCCGCCTGTTCGCGGATCCGGTCGGACAGCTGCGGCGGCATCGGCTCGTGGCGCGCGTACGCACGGTTGAAGCGTGCGGTGCCCTGCGAGAGGGAGCGCAGATCCACCGCGTACCGGCCGATCTCGATCTCGGGGACCTCCGCCCGCACCAGGGTGCGCCCGCCCGGGGCCTGTTCGGTGCCGACCACCCGGCCGCGCCGGCCCGACAGATCGCTCATCACCGCCCCGACGTGGTCGTCGTCGACCAGCACCCGCACCTCCGCGACCGGTTCGAGCAGGTGGATGCGGGCCCCGGACGCGGCCTCGCGCAGGGCGAGCGCGCCCGCCGTCTGGAACGCGGCGTCGGAGGAGTCCACCGAGTGCGCCTTGCCGTCCAGCAGCGTGATGCGCACGTCGATGAGCGCGTACCCGGCGGCGACGCCCTTCGCCGCCTGGGCCCGCACGCCCTTCTCGACGGACGGGATGAACTGCCGCGGGACCGCGCCGCCGACCACCTTGTCGACGAACTCGATGCCGCTGCCACCGGGCAGCGGCTCGACCGCGATCTCGCAGATCGCGTACTGGCCGTGCCCGCCGGACTGCTTCACATGCCGCCCCCGGCCGCCCGACCTGGCCGCGAACGTCTCCCGGAGGGACACCTTGTACGGCACCACGTCGACCTGCACGCCGTACCGGCTGCGCAGCCGTTCCAGGGCCACGTCGGCATGGGTCTCGCCCAGGCACCACAGCACCACCTGGTGGGTGTCCTGGTTCTGTTCGAGGCGCATCGTCGGGTCCTCGGCGACCAGCCGCGACAGGCCCTGCGACAGCTTGTCCTCGTCGGCCTTGCTGTGCGCCTCGATGGCCAGCGGCAGCAGCGGGTCGGGCATGTCCCAGGGCTCCATCAGGAGCGGGTCGTCCTTGGCGGAGAGGGTGTCGCCGGTCTCCGCGCGGGTCAGCTTCGCCACGCACGCCAGATCGCCCGCGATGCACCGGGTCAGGGTGCGCTGCTGCTTGCCGAAGGGCGAGGAGAGCGCGCCGATCCGCTCGTCCGCCTCGTGCAGGTCGCGGCCCTGCGGACCGCGGTCGGCCAGGCCGTGCCCCGAGACGTGCACGGTGTCGTCGGGGCGCAGGGTGCCGGAGAAGACCCGGACGAGCGAGATCCGGCCGACGTACGGGTCGGACGCGGTCTTCACGACCTCGGCGGCCAGGGGTCCCTCGGGGTCGCAGGTGAGCGCGGGCCGCGCCGCGCCGTCCGGCGTGGTCACCGCGGGCGCCGGGTGTTCGAGCGGGGTGGGGAAACCGCCGGTGATCAGTTCGAGGAGCTCGACGGTGCCGATGCCCTGGCGGGCGCCCTCCGCGGCGGGGGCCGCGGCGAGCACCGGGTGGAAGATGCCGCGCGCCACGGCCCGCTCCAGGTCGTCCACGAGTGTCTTGAAGTCGATCTCCTCGCCGCCCAGATAGCGGTCCATGAGGGACTCGTCCTCGCTCTCGGCGATGATTCCCTCGATCAGGGTATTGCGCGCCTGCTCGATCTGCGGGAGCTGGTCCTCGCCGGGCTCGGACTCCTTGCGCTCGCCGGACGCGTAGTCGAAGACCCGCTGGGACAGCAGCCCGACCAGGCCGGTCACCGGCGCGTGTCCGTCCGGGCCCTGCTCGCCGTGCAGCGGTAAGTACAGCGGCAGGACGGCGTCGGGGTCGTCGGCGCCGAACGCCTCGGCGCAGGTGCGGGTCATGGCCGTGAAGTCGGCGCGGGCCGACTCCAGGTGCGTGATCACGATGGCCCGCGGCATGCCGACGGCCGCGCACTCCTCCCAGACCATGCGGGTCGCGCCGTTGATGCCCTCCACGCCCTCCGCCGCCGAGACGACGAAAAGGGCCGCGTCCGCGGCGCGCAGACCGGCCCTCAGTTCGCCGACGAAATCGGCGTATCCGGGTGTGTCCAACAGATTGATCTTGAAGCCGCCCCATTCGACGGGGACCAGCGACAGCTGCACCGAGCGCTGCCTGCGGTGCTCGATCTCGTCGTAGTCGGAGACGGTGCCGCCGTCCTCCACGCGGCCCGCCCGGTTCACCGCCCCCGCGGTCAGCGCGAGGGCCTCCACCAGGGTGGTCTTGCCCGATCCGCTGTGGCCGACCAGCACCACATTCCGTACGGACGCGGGGTGGTCGGCCGCTGCTGCCCTGCCGGCGGCTCCGGGGTGTGCGTTCGCCTTGTCGCCCATGCCATGGCCTCCCGGTCACGTGCACACGATGAGGAGGCTCAGCCCCCTCGGGGATGCTGGCTGCTCGCGGACACGCGGGGCCGGGTGCGGGGCGGCTCCGACGGCGCCCGTCATGCTTTCGAGCTTTCCACTCGGGTCACTCTGCGTCCATACGTCGTACGCGATCGTGAGGGGGCGAGCCGGTCCGTCAAGGGCGTGACTACGATGGGCCAGCCGGTGGCCAACGGGGCCGCGCGGCGCACCGAACCCTCGGGAAGGCCATGCTGAACAAGTACGCGCGTGCATTCTTCACGCGTGTCCTCACGCCGTTCGCCGCGTTTCTCATCCGCCGTGGGGTCAGCCCCGACGCGGTCACCTTCATCGGCACCGCCGGTGTGGTGGCGGGAGCGCTGGTCTTCTTCCCCCGGGGAGAGTTCTTCTGGGGAACCATCGTCATCACCCTGTTCGTCTTCTCGGACCTGGTCGACGGCAACATGGCCCGCCAGCTCGGCCGCTCCAGCCGCTGGGGCGCCTTCCTGGACTCGACGCTCGACCGGGTGGCCGACAGCGCCATCTTCGGCGGCCTCGCGCTCTGGTACGCCGGATCGGGTGACGACAACATCCTCTGCGCCGTCTCGATCTTCTGTCTGGCGAGCGGCCAGGTGGTCTCGTACACCAAGGCGCGCGGCGAGGCCATCGGCCTGCCCGTCGCCGTCAACGGCCTGGTGGAGCGCGCCGAGCGGCTGGTGATCTCGCTGGTCGCCGCGGGCTTCGCGGGTCTGCACAAATTCGGCGTGCCCGGCATCCAGGTGCTGCTGCCCATCGCGCTGTGGATCGTCGCCGCGGGCAGCATGGTCACCCTCGTCCAGCGCGTGGTGACGGTGCGCCGGGAGTCCGAGGAGGCCGACGCCGCCGCGGCGGCGGGGGCGCAGGAGAGTGAGGCCGCGCAGTGAAGGACCGACTCACCGACGCGCTGTACGGCCTCGGCTGGAGCACCGTCAAGAAGCTCCCCGAGCCGGTCGCCGACCGCCTCGGCAGGACCATCGCCGACACGGTCTGGAAGCGGCGCGGCAAGGGCGTGCTGCGGCTGGAGTCCAACCTCGCGCGCGTGGTGCCCGACGCGAGCCCGCAGCGGCTCGCCGAGCTCTCCCGGGCGGGCATGCGCTCCTACCTGCGCTACTGGATGGAGTCCTTCCGGCTGCCGTCCTGGAGCCGGGAGCGCATCAGGGACGGCTTCGACGTCAAGGACGTCCACCACCTCACCGACGGGCTCGCCGCAGGCAACGGCGTGGTCCTCGCCCTGCCCCACCTCGGCAACTGGGACCTCGCGGGCGCCTGGGTCACCACCAGCCTTGAGACCCCCTTCACCACTGTCGCCGAGCGCCTCAAGCCCGAGACGCTGTACGACCGCTTCGTCGCCTACCGCGAGAGCCTCGGCATGGAGGTGCTGCCGCACGAGGGCGGCGCCGCCTTCGGCACCCTGGCCCGCCGCCTGCGCGCGGGCGGCCTCGTCTGCCTCGTCTCGGACCGCGACCTGTCGTCCTCCGGGGTCGAGGTCACGTTCTTCGGGGACACCGCCCGGATGCCCGCGGGCCCCGCGCTGCTCGCCCAGCAGACCGGCGCGCTGCTGCTCCCCGTCACTCTCTGGTACGACGACTCCGCCGTCATGAAGGGCCGCGTCCACCCGCCGGTCGACGTCCCCGAGACAGGCACCCGGGCCGAGAAGACGTCTGTCATGACACAGGCGCTGGCCGACGCCTTCGCCACCGGTATCGCCGACCACCCGGAGGACTGGCACATGCTGCAGCGTCTGTGGCTCGCCGACCTGGAGCCCCGCCCCGCGGCCGAGCCCGCCGAGGGCCGGACGTCCGCCGAGGGGACCTCGTGAGGATCGGCATCGTCTGCCCGTACTCCTGGGACGTGCCGGGCGGCGTCCAGTTCCACATCCGCGATCTGGCGGAGCACCTCATCCGCCTCGGGCACGAGGTCTCCGTCCTCGCCCCGGCCGACGACGAGACCCCCCTGCCGGAGTACGTCGTCTCGGCGGGCCGTGCCGTACCGGTGCCGTACAACGGCTCGGTGGCCCGGCTCAACTTCGGCTTCCTGTCGGCCGCGCGGGTCCGCCGCTGGCTGCACGAGGGCACCTTCGACGTCATCCACATCCACGAGCCGGCCTCGCCCTCCCTGGGCCTGCTGACCTGCTGGGCCGCGCAGGGCCCGATCGTCGCGACGTTCCACACGTCCAACCCGCGCTCGCGGGCGATGATCGCCGCCTACCCGATCCTGCAGCCCGCCCTGGAGAAGATCAGCGCCCGCATCGCGGTGAGCGAGTACGCGCGCCGCACCCTCGTCGAGCACCTCGGCGGCGACGCGGTCGTCATCCCCAACGGCGTCGACGTCGACTTCTTCGCCGAGGCCGAGCCGAAGCCCGAGTGGCAGGGCGGCGGGACGCGCGGCCCGGCCGGGGGCGACGGGGGAGGAGCGGGCGAGACCATCGGCTTCATCGGACGCATCGACGAGCCCCGCAAGGGCCTTCCGGTGCTGATGAAGGCGCTCCCGCAGATCTTCGCCGAGCGGCCCGGGGCCCGGCTGCTCGTCGCGGGCCGCGGCGACGAGGAGGAGGCGGTCGCCTCGCTCCCCGCCGAGCTGCGCTCCCGGGTGGAGTTCCTCGGCATGGTCAGCGACGAGGACAAGGCGCGGCTGCTGCGCAGCGTCGACCTGTACGTGGCGCCGAACACCGGCGGCGAGAGCTTCGGGATCATCCTCGTCGAGGCGATGTCCGCGGGCGCGCCCGTCCTCGCCAGCGACCTGGACGCCTTCGCGCAGGTCCTGGACCAGGGCGCGGCGGGCGACCTGTTCGCCAACGAGGACGCGGACTCCCTGGCCAAGTCCGCGGTACGCCTCCTGGCCGACCCGGAGCGCCGCGCGGGCCTGCGCGAGCGCGGCAGCGCCCACGTGCGCCGCTTCGACTGGTCGACGGTCGGCGCGGACATCCTGGCGGTCTACGAGACGGTCACGGACGGCGCGGCGTCGGTGGCGACGGACGAACGGACGGGCCTGCGCGCGAGATTCGGCCTGAGCCAGCGGACCTGAGGGCTCCGGGGATCGGCCCGCCGGGCGACTGAGGACCGCGGGCCCGGGGGCGAAGCCCCCGAAAACGAACGGGTGGGCCACGCCGAGGACCCGGTCCGGGGCGGCCCCGCCCGAAGGTAGCCTTGCGGCCCGTGACCTCCACACTGATCTGGATCGCCGCCGCCCTCTTCGCGATCGGCCTCTACCTGAGCTGGACCGCGGGCCGCCTCGACCGGCTGCACGCCCGCATCGACGCCGCGCGGGCCGCCCTCGACGCCCAACTGCTGCGCCGCGCCTCGGTCGCCCAGGAACTGGCCACCTCCGGAGTGCTCGACCCCGCCGCCTCGATCGTGCTCTACGAAGCGGCGCACGCGGCCCGCCAGGCGGAGGAGGAACAGCGCGAGGTCGCCGAGAGCGAGCTCAGCCAGGCGCTGCGGGCGATCTTCGGAGAGGTCCAGCAGGTCGAGGCGGTACGCGAGGCCCCGGGCGGCGACGAGGCGGCCACCGAGCTGGCCGCGGCCGTCCGCCGGGTGCCGATGGCCCGGCGCTTCCACAACGACGCGGTGCGTGCCGCACGGGCGCTGCGCCGCCACCGCAAGGTCCGCTGGTTCCGCCTCGCCGGCCACGCGCCGTTCCCGATGGCCTTCGAGATGGACGACGAGCCGCCGACGGCACTGGCCGACCGGGCGGGCGCGTAACCGGACCGCATAACCGAACCGCGTAACCGGACCGGTAACCGGATCGCCCAACCGGACCGAAACGGCGCTGACCAGGCACGTCCCGGGAAAATGAGCCACCGGTCGGTCATTGGCCCTTGCTGTGGCCTGGTGCCCGGGAGTTTCCTCGGAGACGCAGGAATTCTCTTCAGCGAGTGAGGTCAACTCCGTGTCCGTGTCCCAGTCGAACACCCCCGCCGGCAGCAACCCGTCGCCCGAGACCGGCACCGCGCGCGTGAAGCGCGGCATGGCCGAGCAGCTCAAGGGCGGCGTGATCATGGACGTCGTCAACGCCGAGCAGGCGAAGATAGCCGAGGACGCCGGCGCCGTCGCCGTCATGGCGCTGGAGCGGGTGCCCGCCGACATCCGCAAGGACGGCGGCGTGGCGCGGATGTCCGACCCGAACATGATCGAAGAGATCATCGAGGCCGTCTCCATCCCGGTCATGGCCAAGTCCCGCATCGGCCACTTCGTCGAGGCCCAGGTCCTGCAGTCGCTCGGCGTCGACTACATCGACGAGTCCGAGGTCCTCACCCCGGCCGACGAGGTCAACCACAGCGACAAGTTCGCGTTCACGACCCCGTTCGTCTGCGGCGCCACCAACCTGGGCGAGGCCCTGCGCCGCATCGCCGAGGGCGCGGCCATGATCCGCTCCAAGGGCGAGGCCGGCACCGGCAACGTCGTCGAGGCCGTCCGCCACCTGCGCCAGATCAAGAACGAGATCGCCAGGCTGCGCGGCTTCGACAACAACGAGCTGTACGCCGCGGCCAAGGACCTCCGCGCCCCCTACGAGCTCGTCAAGGAGACCGCCGAGCTCGGCAAGCTCCCCGTGGTGCTCTTCTCCGCCGGTGGCGTCGCCACCCCGGCCGACGCCGCCCTGATGCGTCAGCTCGGCGCCGAGGGCGTCTTCGTCGGCTCCGGCATCTTCAAGTCCGGCGACCCGGCCGCGCGTGCCGCCGCCATCGTGAAGGCCACCACCTTCTACGACGACCCGAAGATCATCGCGGACGCCTCCCGCAATCTGGGCGAGGCCATGGTCGGCATCAACTGCGACACCCTGCCGGAGACCGAGCGCTACGCGAACCGGGGCTGGTGATGACCACTCCCGTCGTGGGCGTGCTCGCCCTGCAGGGGGACGTACGGGAGCACCTGATCGCCCTGGCCGCGGCGGACGCCGTGGCCAGGCCGGTCCGGCGGCCCGAGGAGCTCGCCGAGGTCGACGGGCTCGTCATCCCCGGCGGCGAGTCCACCACCATCTCCAAGCTGGCCGCGCTCTTCGGCCTGCTCGACCCCCTGCGAGACCGGGTGCGCGACGGCCTGCCCGTCTACGGCACCTGCGCGGGCATGATCATGCTCGCCGACAAGATCCTCGACCCGCGCTCGGGCCAGGAGACGCTGGGCGGCATCGACATGATCGTGCGGCGCAACGCCTTCGGCCGGCAGAACGAGTCCTTCGAGGCGGCCGTCGACGTCAAGGGCGTCCCGGGCACCCCCGTGGAGGGCGTCTTCATCCGGGCGCCGTGGGTCGAGTCGGTCGGCGCCGAGGTCGAGGTGCTCGCCGAGCACGAGGGCCACATCGTCGCCGTGCGTCAGGGCAACGCGCTCGCCACGTCCTTCCACCCCGAGCTGACGGGTGACCACCGGGTCCACGCGCTGTTCGTGGAGATGGCGCGGGGTAACGGGCGCGCGGGATCCTAGTAGGATCTCCGGGGATCCCCCCGGGGCCTTAAGGTCTGGGAGAGTTCTTACTGGTTGTTGGGTAACGCGAAGGAGACAGGCAGATGTCCGGCCACTCTAAATGGGCTACGACGAAGCACAAGAAGGCCGTGATCGACGCCAAGCGCGGCAAGCTCTTCGCGAAGATGATCAAGAACATCGAGGTGGCGGCGCGCACCGGCGGCGCCGACATCTCGGGTAACCCGACCCTCTTCGACGCCATCCAGAAGGCCAAGAAGAGCTCGGTCCCGAACAAGAACATCGACTCGGCGGTCAAGCGCGGTGCCGGCCTCGAAGCCGGTGGCGCCGACTACGAGACGATCATGTACGAGGGCTACGGCCCGAACGGCGTCGCGGTGCTCATCGAGTGCCTCACCGACAACCGCAACCGCGCCGCCTCCGACGTGCGCGTCGCCATGACGCGCAACGGCGGCTCGATGGCCGACCCGGGCTCCGTCTCGTACCTGTTCAACCGCAAGGGCGTCGTGATCGTCCCCAAGGGCGAGCTGTCCGAGGACGACGTCCTGGGCGCCGTCCTGGACGCGGGCGCCGAAGAGGTCAACGACCTCGGCGACACGTTCGAGGTGCTCAGCGAGGCCACCGACATGGTCGCGGTCCGCACCGCGCTCCAGGACGCCGGCATCGAGTACGACTCGGCCGACGCCAACTTCGTCCCGACCATGCAGGTCGAGCTGGACGAGGAGGGCGCCCGGAAGATCTTCAAGCTGATCGACGCCCTGGAGGACAGCGACGACGTGCAGAACGTCTTCGCCAACTTCGACGTCTCCGACGAGGTCATGGCGCAGGTCGACGCGTAAGGCGCGACGCCGGGCCCGCGCACGCGGAACCCACGCCCCCTCGGGGCACGAACGGGCCGACGGGACACACCCCCGTCGGCCCGTCGCGTTGTCGGAGGGACCCGATAACCTGCACGGACAGGCGATGGGAGGGGCTTACGTGCGCGTGTTGGGGGTCGACCCGGGACTGACCCGGTGCGGTGTGGGCGTCGTCGACGGCGTCGCGGGACGCCCGCTGACGATGCGCGGGGTCGGTGTCGTGCGCACCCCGCCGGACGCCGAGCTCGGCCACCGCCTCGTCGCCATCGAGCAGGGCATCGAGCAGTGGCTCGACGAGCACGAGCCCGAAGTCCTCGCCGTGGAGCGCGTCTTCAGCCAGCACAACGTGCGGACGGTCATGGGCACCGCCCAGGCCAGCGCCGTCGCCATGCTCTGCGCGTCGAGGCGCGGCATCCCCGTCGCCCTGCACACCCCCAGCGAGGTCAAGGCCGCCGTCACCGGCAGCGGTCGCGCCGACAAGGCGCAGGTCGGCGCGATGGTCACCCGCCTCCTGCGGCTCGACGCGCCCCCCAGGCCCGCCGACGCCGCGGACGCCCTGGCCCTCGCCATCTGCCACATCTGGCGCGCCCCCGCGCAGAACCGGCTGCAGCAGGCCGTCGCCCAGAACCGCCTCCAGCAGGCCGCGGCCGCGCACGCCGCGTCGGCCGGGACCCGCACCGCCAGGCGCACCCCGGCCGCGACCACAGCGACCAGGACACCCCCGTCCGACACGCCCCCGGCCGACACACCCACCCCCCAGGCCTCCCCGGCCAGGACCTCCGCAGCACAGAAAGGCCGTACCGCATGATCGCCTTCGTCAGCGGCCCCGTCGCCGCCCTCGCGCCCGATACCGCGGTGGTCGAGGTCGGCGGGATCGGCATGGCCGTCCAGTGCACGCCGAACACCCTCTCCACGCTCCGCGTCGGCCAGCAGGCCAAGCTCGCCACCTCCCTGGTCGTCCGGGAGGACTCGCTGACGCTCTACGGCTTCGCGGACGACGACGAGCGCCAGACCTTCGAGCTGCTGCAGACCGCGAGCGGTGTCGGCCCGCGCCTGGCCCAGGCCATGCTCGCCGTGCACACCCCCGACGCCCTGCGCCGCGCGGTCTCCACCGGCGACGAGAAGGCACTCACCGCCGTCCCCGGCATCGGCAAGAAGGGCGCCCAGAAGCTCCTCCTGGAGTACAAGGACCGTCTCGGCGAGCCCCTGGGCACCGGCGGCCCCGCGATCGGCACGGCCGTCACCGCAGGCTGGCGCGACCAACTGCACGCGGCCCTGATCGGCCTCGGATACGCCACCCGCGAGGCCGACGAGGCCGTCGTCGCCGTCACCCCGCAGGCCGAGGCCGCCGAGGGCACCCCGCAGGTCGGCCAGCTCCTCAAGGCCGCCCTGCAGACCCTGAACCGCACCCGCTAGCCCCTTCCGCACGCACCCGCCGGCCACCCCTTGAACCGCATCGCGAGGCACACCGCATGAACTGGGACGACACGACCGACGACGCTGCCGCCGCGGCCGAGCGGCTCGTCGGGGCCTCCGCCGACGGCGAGGACCAGGCCGTCGAGGCCGCCCTGCGCCCCAAGGACCTGGGCGAGTTCATCGGCCAGGAGAAGGTCCGCGAGCAGCTCGACCTGGTGCTGCGCGCCGCCCGCGCGCGCGGGGCCACCGCCGACCACGTGCTGCTCTCCGGCGCCCCCGGCCTCGGCAAGACGACCCTCTCGATGATCATCGCCGCGGAGATGGGCGCCCCCATCCGCATCACCAGCGGCCCCGCCATCCAGCACGCGGGCGACCTCGCCGCGATCCTCTCCTCCCTCCAGGAGGGCGAGGTCCTCTTCCTCGACGAGATCCACCGGATGTCGCGCCCCGCCGAGGAGATGCTCTACATGGCGATGGAGGACTTCCGCGTCGACGTCATCGTCGGCAAGGGCCCCGGCGCCACCGCCATCCCGCTCGAACTGCCGCCCTTCACCCTCGTCGGCGCCACCACGCGCGCGGGCCTGCTGCCCCCGCCGCTGCGCGACCGCTTCGGCTTCACCGCGCACATGGAGTTCTACGAACCCGCCGAGCTGGAGCGCGTCGTGCACCGCTCCGCCCAGCTCCTGGACGTGGAGATCGACCCGGCGGGCGCCGCCGAGATCGCCGGGCGCTCGCGCGGCACGCCCCGTATCGCCAACCGCCTGCTGCGCCGCGTCCGCGACTATGCGCAGGTCAAGGCCGACGGCTCGATCACCCGGGACATCGCGTCCGCCGCCCTCGCCGTCTACGAGGTGGACGGACGCGGCCTGGACCGGCTGGACCGCGCCGTCCTCGAAGCCCTGCTCAAGCTGTTCGGCGGCGGGCCCGTGGGCCTGTCGACGCTCGCGGTCGCGGTGGGGGAGGAGCGCGAGACGGTCGAGGAGGTGGCGGAACCCTTCCTGGTACGGGAGGGACTGCTCGCCCGCACCCCGCGCGGCCGGGTCGGGACGCCCGCCGCGTGGGCCCACCTCGGCCTGGTACCGCCGCGTCAGCCGGGCGGAAAGGGACAACAGGACCTGTTCGGGACGTGACGGCGGCGAGAGCGCCCCGCCCGCGAAGCGGAACGGCGCGGATAGTCGCCCTCCCAGGAACTGCGGTGCCATGCTGAGCGTTGTTCGTTAGGTGCGGACTCGCTTAGACTCCGCCGATGCCGCCCTTATCGGTGGCGTGCCCACCCCCATCCCAATGGCCGCTTACCTGCGCGGTCGTGCGAAGGAAACTCCGTCCCGTGAATATCGTGACCCTCCTCCCGTTCATCGTGCTCATCGGGGCCATGTTCCTGATGACCCGGTCGGCCAAGAAGAAGCAGCAGGCCGCCGCACAGATGCGCAACGAGATGCAGCCCGGCACCGGCATCCGCACGATCGGGGGCATGTACGCCACCGTCAAGGAGGTTCACGACGAAGCCGTCCTCCTTGAGGTGGCTCCCGGTGTCCACGCGGTGTACGCGAAGAACTCGATCGGCGCCGTCCTCGACGACGACGAGTACAACCGCATCGTGCACGGCACCGAGGACGACCTGAAGGAGGACACCCCCGTCGTTCCGGACGACGCGTCCTCCCTGACCGAGAGTGACGAGCCCGCCGGCGCTTCCGACGACTCGCCCATCGACCTCGGCAAGAAGGATGCGCCCGCCGGGGCCGACGACGCGGAGCCGAAGAAGACCGACGGCGAGTCCGACGCGAAGTAGTCACGACCGGGGCCCGTGGGGTGCGCCGCTCGCGCACCACGGGCCCCGGATCACGTGCATTTCGCGCCGAATCTCGACACCACTTCATGGCCGTCCGCCCGGTTCGCCCTACCGCAGGGGCGTGACCGCGGGCCGGGCGGTTGGACAGGGAGAACGAGAAGGTGGCAGCACCGAAGAAGGGCCGAAGGCAGAGCGCTCCGGGTAAGCCGGGACGCTCGCTGGTCTTCATCCTGATCGCCCTCGTGGCGCTGACCGGGGGAATGTTCCTTTCCGGGCACACCACGCCGCGCCTGGGCATCGACCTCGCCGGCGGCACGAGCATCACGCTCGAGGCCAAGAACGAGCCCGGCCAGAAGAACGCGATCAACCCGACCAACATGAACACCGCGGTCGACATCATCAACAACCGCGTCAACGGTCTGGGCGTCTCCGAGGCCGAGGTTCAGACCCAGGGCGACAAGAACATCATCGTCAACATCCCCAAGGGGACGAACGAGAAGCAGGCGCGCGACCAGGTCGGCACGACCGCGCAGCTCTACTTCCGTCCGGTGATCACGCAGACCAGCGGTGCGCCCACGCCCGAGCCGTCCGCCAGCTCCTCCTCCGGCACGGACAAGGAGAAGGGCAAGGCCACCGACAAGGACAAGGCCACCGACCAGGGCAAGGCCACCGACAAGGCGACCTCCCCCACCGCCTCCCCGTCGACGCAGGGCCGCCCGGTCAGCGAGGCCCTGAAGGCCGACCCGACCCCGTCGGCCGGCGCCACGGACAAGGACGGCAAGAAGAAGGACGAGACGCCCAAGCCGTCCACCGACCCGGCCACGGCGAAGCTGCAGGAGAAGTTCACCAAGCTCGACTGCACCGACAAGAAGGCCCGGGTCGAGGCCGGTCTCGGCGTCAAGCCGTCCGACCCCACCGTCGCCTGTGGCAAGAGCCCCGACGGCAAGTCCTGGGACAAGTTCATCCTGGCTCCGGCCGAGGTCAACGGCAAGGACGTCGACAAGGCGCAGGCGACCATCAACCAGAACTCCGGTGCCTGGGTCGTCAACATGGACTTCACCAAGGACGGCTCGAAGAAGTTCTCGAAGGTCACCGGCAAGCTCTCGCAGCAGCAGCCGCCGCAGAACCAGTTCGCCATCGTCCTCGACGGTGACGTCGTCTCGGCCCCCAGCGTCAACACGACCCTGAGCGCCAACGCCGAGATCTCCGGCAGCTTCACCCAGGAGTCCGCCAAGGACCTGGCCAACGTGCTGTCGTACGGCGCCCTGCCGCTCACCTTCCACGAGCAGAGCGTCACCACCGTGAGCCCGGCCCTCGGCGGCGAGCAGCTCAAGGCGGGTCTGATCGCGGGCGCCATCGGCCTCGCGCTGGTCATCATCTACCTGGTGGCCTACTACCGCGGCCTGTCGCTCATCGCCATCGCGAGCCTCCTGGTCTCGGCGGCGCTGACCTACACGATCATGACGCTGCTCGGACCGACCATCAAGTTCGCGCTGAACCTGCCCGCGGTCTGTGGTGCCATCGTCGCGATCGGCATCACGGCGGACTCGTTCATCGTGTTCTTCGAACGCGTACGGGACGAGATCCGCGAGGGCCGCACCCTGCGCCCGGCCGTCGAGCGGGGCTGGCCGCGCGCCCGGCGCACCATCCTGGTCTCCGACTTCGTGTCGTTCCTCGCCGCGGCGGTGCTCTTCGTCGTCACGGTCGGCAAGGTGCAGGGCTTCGCGTTCACCCTCGGCCTCACCACCCTGCTCGACGTCGTGGTGGTCTTCTTCTTCACCAAGCCGCTGATGACGCTCATGGCCCGCAAGAAGTTCTTCGCGAGCGGCCACAAGTGGTCCGGTCTCGACCCCCAGCGGCTGGGCGCCAAGCCCCCGCTGCGCCGGTCCCGCCGCACCACTCCTCCCGCCGCTGGCCCTGTCGACCCGAAGGAGGCGTGAGATGTCGAAGCTCGGCAATCTCGGCGCCAGGCTCTACCGCGGTGAGGTCGGCTACGACTTCGTCGGCAAGCGCAAGATCTGGTACGGCATCTCGATACTGATCACCATCACGGCCATCGTCGGCCTTGCGGTGCGCGGCCTGAACATGGGCATCGAGTTCGAGGGCGGCGCGGTCTTCAACACCCCGAGGACCAGTGCCTCGGTCTCCCAGGCCGAGGAGTCCGCGGAGAAGGCGTCCGGCCACGACGCGATCGTCCAGAAGCTGGGCGACGACAAGCTCCGCATCCAGATCGCGGGCGTGGACATCAACAAGTCCGACCAGATCAAGAAGTCGCTGGCCGAGGACCTGGACGTGAAGGCCGGCGAGATCGACGCCGACCTGGTCGGCCCCAGCTGGGGCGAGCAGATCGCGAACAAGGCCTGGCAGGGCCTCGCGATCTTCATGGTCCTGGTGGTGGTCTATCTGGCCATCGCCTTCGAGTGGCGCATGGCCCTCGCGGCCCTGATCGCGCTCATCCACGACATCACCATCACCGTGGGTGTGTACGCCCTGGTCGGCTTCGAGGTCACCCCGGGCACGGTGATCGGTCTGCTGACCATCCTCGGTTACTCGCTCTACGACACGGTCGTGGTCTTCGACAGCTTGAAGGAACAGTCGAAGGACATCACCAAGCAGACCCGCTACACCTACAGCGAGCTGGCCAACCGCAGCATCAACGGCACCCTGGTGCGGTCCATCAACACCACGGTCGTCGCACTGCTCCCGGTGGCGGGCCTGCTGTTCATCGGTGGCGGTGTCCTGGGCGCGGGCATGCTCAACGACATCTCGCTGTCGCTGTTCGTCGGCCTCGCGGCCGGTGCGTACTCCTCGATCTTCATCGCCACGCCGCTCGTCGCCGACTTCAAGGAGCGCGAGCCGCAGATGAAGGCCCTCAAGAAGCGGGTGCTCGCCAAGCGCAGGGCGGCCGCGGCCAAGGGCGAGTCGGCGGAGGCGCCGGAGCCCGCGGGCGACGAGGAACTGCAGGACGCGGAGGTCGGTGACGCCGCTCCCGCGGTCGTCGGCCCCCGCACCCAGCCCGCGTCCCGCAACCGCGGCAAGGGCCGTCCCTCGGGGAAGCGCCGGTGACCGAGGTCAAGGACGTCACGGAGCTGCTGCTCAGCCGCATCCGTGACGTCCCGGACTACCCGAAGCCGGGCGTGCTGTTCAAGGACATCACCCCGCTGCTGGCGGACCCGGAGGCGTTCGCCGCGCTCACGGACACCCTGGCCGGCCTCAGCGTGCGGCACGGCGCCACGAAGATCGTCGGCCTGGAGGCCCGCGGCTTCATCCTCGGCGCCCCCGTGGCGCTGCGCGCCGGGCTCGGCTTCATCCCCGTGCGCAAGGCGGGCAAGCTCCCCGGGGCGACGCTCAAGCAGAGCTACGACCTGGAGTACGGCAGCGCCGAGATCGAGGTGCACGCCGAGGACCTGACGGCGGGCGACCGCGTCATGGTCATCGACGACGTCCTCGCCACCGGTGGCACCGCCGCGGCCTCGCTGCAGCTGGTGCGCCGCACCGGCGCCGAGGTGGCCGGCGTCGCCGTCCTCATGGAGCTCGGCTTCCTGGACGGCCGGCAGAAGCTGGAGCCGGTGCTGGCAGGGGCCCCGCTGGAGGCCCTGATCACCGTCTGAGGCACCGCGCAGGACCGTACGACGGGCGTCCCGGTATCCACCGGGGCGCCCGTCGTCGTTTCGGCCGGTTCCCGCTCTGGACGGTGGCCGGGGCGGCCCTTCCGGACGCCGTCCGGGCCGGGGAGGGCCGGGCCGGAGGCATGGCCGGCCGATCCCGGGGAATCCGAAGACCGCCTCCCGCGTTTCTCCAGTACAGGGCTGTCTCACCGGCCGGAGGCGAGCGGACGGCCCAGGATCGATACCATGGGCACTTCGGGGCCTGTCCGGGGGACCCCGATCGCGCACAGGGAGCGCTCTTGCCAGACGAGTCCCAGCCACTCACCGCCGCCAAGGCCGCCCAGCAGGGCAAGGAGGCCTCGGCAGGCTCCGCCGCGCCCGCGAAGAAGGCTGACGGCGCGCAGGGCGGCACGTCCGCGCAGCGCGACCGGACGGAGGTCTCCCGGGGCGACAAACCGGCCGAGCAGCCCCGCCCCAAGCCGCCCGCGGACCACCACCCGACGGCCCCCGCGATCCGGCCCGCCACGGGCCAGCCCGCGCGCTCCGGCTCCTCCAACCGGGTGCGCGCCCGGCTCGCCCGGCTCGGCGTCCAGCGCTCCAACCCGTACAACCCGGTCCTGGAGCCCCTGCTGCGCATCGTCCGCAGCAACGACCCCAAGATCGAGACGGCCACGCTCCGCCAGATCGAGCGGGCCTACCAGGTCGCCGAGCGCTGGCACCGCGGCCAGAAGCGCAAGAGCGGCGACCCGTACATCACGCACCCGCTCGCCGTGACGACGATCCTCGCCGAGCTCGGCATGGACCCGGCCACCCTGATGGCGGGCCTCCTGCACGACACGGTGGAGGACACCGAGTACGGCCTGGACACCCTCAAGCGCGACTTCGGCGACCAGGTCGCCCTGCTCGTCGACGGCGTCACCAAGCTGGACAAGGTCAAGTTCGGCGAGGCCGCCCAGGCCGAGACCGTGCGCAAGATGGTCGTCGCCATGGCCAAGGACCCCCGCGTCCTGGTCATCAAGCTCGCCGACCGCCTGCACAACATGCGCACCATGCGCTACCTCAAGCGCGAGAAGCAGGAGAAGAAGGCCCGCGAGACGCTGGAGATCTACGCTCCGCTGGCGCACCGCCTGGGCATGAACACCATCAAGTGGGAGCTGGAGGACCTCGCCTTCGCGATCCTCTACCCCAAGATGTACGACGAGATCGTGCGGCTGGTCGCCGAGCGCGCCCCCAAGCGCGACGAATACCTGGCCATAGTGACCGACGAGGTCCAGGCCGACCTGCGGGCCGCCCGCATCAAGGCCACCGTCACCGGACGCCCCAAGCACTACTACAGCGTCTACCAGAAGATGATCGTCCGCGGCCGTGACTTCGCGGAGATCTACGACCTGGTGGGCATCCGCGTCCTGGTCGACACGGTCCGCGACTGCTACGCGGCCCTCGGCACCGTCCACGCGCGATGGAACCCGGTCCCCGGCCGGTTCAAGGACTACATCGCGATGCCGAAGTTCAACATGTACCAGTCGCTGCACACCACGGTGATCGGACCCAACGGCAAGCCCGTCGAGCTGCAGATCCGCACGTTCGACATGCACCGCCGCGCCGAGTACGGCATCGCCGCGCACTGGAAGTACAAGCAGGAAGCCGTCGCCGGTGCCTCCAAGGTGCGCACCGACGTGCCGAAGAAGGCCGGCGGCAAGGACGACCACCTCAACGACATGGCGTGGCTGCGCCAGCTCCTCGACTGGCAGAAGGAGACCGAGGACCCCAGCG
Organism: Streptomyces sp. NPDC002564; assembly: GCF_042889645.1. Taxonomy (NCBI): domain Bacteria; kingdom Bacillati; phylum Actinomycetota; class Actinomycetes; order Kitasatosporales; family Streptomycetaceae; genus Streptomyces; species Streptomyces sp. NPDC002564. Next base: position 180,527 of record NZ_JBIARE010000008.1, read on the forward strand.
AGTTCCTGGAGTCGCTGCGCTTCGACCTGTCGCGCAACGAGGTCTTCGTCTTCACGCCCAAGGGCGACGTCATAGCGCTCCCCGCGGGCGCCACCCCCGTCGACTTCTCGTACGCGGTGCACACCGAGGTCGGCCACCGGACCATAGGGGCCCGGGTCAACGGACGGCTCGTACCGCTCGAGTCGACCCTGGACAACGGCGACCTGGTGGAGGTCTTCACCTCCAAGGCGGCGGGCGCGGGGCCCTCCCGCGACTGGCTCGGCTTCGTCAAGTCGCCCCGGGCGCGCAACAAGATCCGCGCGTGGTTCTCCAAGGAGCGCCGCGACGAGGCCATCGAGCAGGGCAAGGACGCCATCGCGCGCGCCATGCGCAAGCAGAACCTGCCGATCCAGCGGATCCTCACCGGCGACTCCCTGGTCACCCTCGCGCACGAGATGCGCTACCCCGACATCTCCTCGCTCTACGCGGCGATCGGCGAGGGCCACGTCACCGCGCAGTCCGTGGTGCAGAAGCTCGTCCAGGCGCTCGGCGGCGAGGAGGCCGCCAACGAGGACATCGCCGAGAGCGCACCGCCCTCGCGCGGCCGCTCCAAGCGCCGGTCCAACGCCGACCCGGGCGTCGTGGTCAAGGGCGTCGACGACGTCTGGGTGAAGCTCGCCCGCTGCTGCACGCCCGTCCCCGGCGACCCGATCATCGGGTTCGTCACCCGCGGCAGTGGCGTATCGGTTCACCGCAGCGACTGCGTGAACGTGGACTCGCTCTCCCGCGAACCCGAGCGGATCCTCGAGGTCGAGTGGGCGCCCACCCAGTCCTCGGTGTTCCTGGTCGCCATCCAGGTCGAGGCCCTGGACCGCTCCCGTCTCCTGTCGGACGTCACGCGCATCCTGTCGGACCAGCACGTGAACATCCTGTCGGCGGCCGTCCAGACCTCCCGCGACCGCGTCGCCACCTCCCGCTTCACCTTCGAGATGGGCGACCCCAAGCACCTGGGACACGTGCTCAAGGCGGTCAGGGGAGTCGAGGGCGTCTACGACGTGTACCGGGTGACGTCGGCGCGCAGGCCCTGAGGGCACCGCGAGCGCCGGCCACGACGGACAGGGGGAGAAGGCGATGGACGGCAGGACCGACTTAGCCGGGCGGCCGGGCGGGGGACCGGTCGTCGCCGGACGCTACCGCCTCCTCGGACCGCTGGGCCACGGCGGCATGGGCGTGGTCCACGAGGCCGAGGACACCCGCCTCGCGCGCCGGGTGGCCGTCAAGATGCTCACCGCCGTCGCCGGTCTCGACGAGGACGACGAGGCCCGCGACCGGTTCCTGCGCGAGGCGCGGGCGCTGGCCCGCATCGAGCACCCGGCCGTGGTCACGCTGTACGACGCGGGCGTCGCCGACGGCACCCCGTACCTCGTGATGCAGGTCCTGGACGGCCTGAGCCTCGCCGACCTCGTGACGCGCACCGGCCCGCTGCCGACGGCCGCCGTCGCCCAGGTCGCCCTCGACGTCGTGCGCGGACTGGCCGCCGCCCACGAGTCGGGCGTCCTGCACCGCGACGTGAAGCCCTCGAACATCGGCGTCAACCGCGACGGCCACGCCGTCCTGCACGACTTCGGCCTCGCCCGGCTCGCGGGGGAGCGGGCGATCACCCGGACCGGGGAACTCGTCGGCACCCCCCAGTTCATGGCGCCCGAGGCGATCCGGGGCGCCGCCCCGTCACCCGCCGCCGACCTGTACGGCCTCGGCGCCTGCATGTACCTCATGATCACCGGCGAGCTGCCGTTCGGCGACGCCACGGTGGACTACGGCGCCATCGTGGAGCGCGCGCTCGGCGCGGGCATCCCCCGCCTCAGCGGCCGCCTCCTGTCGCCGCCCGCCGAACTGCTCGACCTGGTCGACCGGCTCTGCGCGCAGGACCCCGCCCTGCGCCCGGCGCGCACGGAGGGGACGGAGGCGCTCCTGGAGCGGCAGGCGGTGGACGGCAGGGAGGCCCTCGCCGCCCTCCTGGCCGGCCAGCTCCGCGACGAGGCGGTGCGCTCGCTGACCGAGCCCGCCGACGCCGACGACGAACCGGAGTACGACTGGGACGAGGCCGTGCCGCACCCCAGGGCCGAGCACCCGGGCCCGCTGCACCCGCCCACCCTCAGCGACGCCACCCGCCGCATCGTGCTCAGCAGCATGACCCCGCAGAACGCCCTGTCCCGCCAGCGCGAGGCGGTCAACCTCGTGCTCCGCGGCGAACTGCAGGAGGCCGCGCAGATGCTGGCCGCGGTGGTTCCGGTCTGCCTCTCCTCGCTCGGCCCCGACCATCCGACCACGCTCACCAGCCAGTACTGGCAGGCCGTCTGCCTGGCGCGGCTGGGCGCGGGCGACCAGGCCGTGGAACTGCTCGCCCGGGTGAACCGCCATACCGACGTCAGGAGAGGAAACAGCAGGTGACCGATCTCGCGGTGGAGGTACGGCGCGAAGGCGCCGACCAGGCCGACCAAGAGGACGCGCTGCGCTCCCTGGACGGCTGGCTGCGCGCCGACGAAACCCTGGCCGGACGGCTCGGGACCAGGATCACGGCGACCACGCCCGCCCCCGCCGACCACATGGGCACCGGCTTCGACGTGCTCGAACTCGCCCTCGGCAGCTCCCTGTCCACCGCCGCCCTCGTCGTCTCCGTGCTCCAGTGGCAGCTCTCCCGCCGCCGGGCCCCGGCCGTCGTCCTCAGCCGCGGCGACGTCCGCGTGGAGCTCTCCGCCGAGGCGGCCCGCGACGAGGCGGCCCTGCGGCGCGTCCTGGCCGTCCTGGAACCCGACGGGGAAGGCGCCCGCGATGGCGACGGCAGCGCTTCCTGACCCGGCCCGCTCCCGCGCCGTCCTCATCGGCACCGCGTCCTACCGCCACCTGCCCCAACTCCCGGCCGTCGAGGCCAACGTGGTCGACCTGGCGGCGGAGCTGTGCGACGCCACCGTGTGGGGACTGCCCGTCCAGCACTGCACCGTGGTCACCGACCCGCAGAACGTGCCCGCGATGCTCGACCCCGTCCACCGGGCGGCCGACGAGGCCACGGACACCCTGGTCGTCTACTACGCCGGACACGGCATGCGGGACGCCGAGTCCACCGACCTGTACCTCGCCCTCGGCGACTCCCGCGACACCATGGGCTACACCGCCGTCGCCTACCAGCACCTGCGCACCGCCCTGCGCGGCTCCCGCGCCCGCCGCAAGATCGTCGTCCTCGACTGCTGCTTCAGCGGCCGTGCCGCCCGCACCCTGGCCGGCGGCGACGTGCTCGCCGCCCAGGCCGCCGTCGACGGGGCCTACGTCCTCACCGCCTCGCCCCGCGACCGGGTGGCCCTCGCGCCGGACGGCGAGCGCTACACCGCGTTCACCGGGGAGCTGCTGACCGTGCTGCGGGGCGGCGTCCCCGACGGGCCCGAACTCATCGACCTGGAGACCCTCTACCGCGTCCTGGAGGAGCGGCTGCGCGCCAAGAACCGGCCGCTGCCCCAGCGCTCCCAGGAGAACGCGGTCGGGCGCCTGCCCTTCGCCCGCAACAAGGCCAGGGCCGCCCGGCGCGCCCCCGCGGGCCCGGTCCTCGCCAGCGACGTGCGCGCCGCCGTGGTCGCCACCGGGCTCAACGTCGCCCGGCTGCTGCGCGCCGAGGGCAACACCCGCGACGCCCTGCCCGTACTACGCCTCGCCCTGCAGGAGCAGGTCAGCGACGGCCGGGGCGAACTGCTCGCCGTCCAGCTGGAGCTGTCCGAACTGCTCGCCGAGGCCGACCAGGTCCGCGAGGCCATCGAGGTCCTGGAGCTGGCGTTCCAGCAGACGCACAAGCTGTACGGGCCCGAGGCCGTCCTGGTCTGCCGCAGGCTCGCCGACCTCCTCCAGGAGTCCGGCAACCACATCCAGGCCTGCGAGGTCCTCAAGCACGCCCTGGACATCGCGGAACACGGAAGCCCGCGCGGCACGACCTAGACCGTGTACCGCGCGGGCTCCCGGGCCCGGCTCACCTCCGCGGGTGTCAGCCGCCGAACTCGTGCAGACCCTTCAGGGCCTGGTCGAGCAGCGCCTGGCGGCCGTCCAGCTCACGCTGGAGCTTGTCCGCCTTCGAGGTGTTGCCCGCGGCGCGCGCGGCCTCGATCTGGCCCTGCAGCTTGTCCACGGCGGCCTGCAGCTGACCGGTGAGACCCGCGGCACGCGCGCGTGCCTCCGGGTTCGTCCGGCGCCACTCGGCCTCCTCGGACTCCTGCAGCGCGCGCTCCACCGCGTGCATCCGGCCCTCGACCTTCGGACGGGCGTCCCGCGGGACGTGACCGATGGCCTCCCAGCGTTCGTTGATGCCGCGGAACGCGGCGCGGGCCGTCTTCAGATCCGTCACCGGGACGAGCTTCTCCGCCTCGGCGGCCAGCTCCTCCTTCAGCTTCAGGTTCTCGCCCTGCTCGGCGTCACGCTCCGCGAAGACCGAGCTGCGCGCGGCGAAGAACACGTCCTGGGCGCCGCGGAAGCGGTTCCACAGGTCGTCCTCGTGCTCGCGCTGGGCGCGGCCCGCCGCCTTCCAGTCGGCCATCAGCTCGCGGTACCGCGCGGCCGTGGGACCCCAGTCCGTCGAGCCCGACAGCGCCTCCGCCTCGCCGACCAGCTTCTCCTTGGCCTTGCGGGCGTCCTCGCGTTGCGCGTCCAGCGAGGCGAAGTGCGCCTTGCGGCGCTTGGAGAACGCCGAGCGGGCGTGCGAGAAGCGGTGCCACAGCTCGTCGTCCGACTTGCGGTCCAGCCGCGGCAGACCCTTCCAGGTGTCCACCAGCGCCCGCAGCCGCTCCCCGGCCGCCCGCCACTGCTCGCTCTGGGCCAGCTCCTCGGCCTCGGTGACCAGCGCCTCCTTGGCGTGCCGCGCCTCGTCGGACTGCTTGGCCTTCTGGACCTTGCGCTCCTCGCGGCGCGCCTCGACGCTCTCCACGAGCTTGTCGAGCCGCTTGCCCAGGGCGTCCAGATCGCCGACGGCATGCGCCTCGACCACCTGCGCGCGCAGGTGGTCGATGGCCGTCATGGCGTCCTTGGCGGACAGGTCGGTCGTCTTCACCCGGCGCTCGAGAAGTCCGATCTCGACGACCAGACCGTCGTACTTGCGCTCGAAGTAGGCGAGGGCCTCGTCAGGAGACCCGGCCTTCCACGAACCGACTTCGCGCTCACTGCCGTCGGCGTTGCGCACATACACGGTCCCCGTCTCGTCGACGCGGCCCCACGGGTCGCTGCTCACAGCGCCTCCTCCACATGATGCCTGCGCAGGGCCTCGGGGCCCCCGGCATCGTCCACAGTTTCGTCCCCGCCAACATAGGCGACCGGCGGGGCGGCTGTCCGCATCCCGCGCGACCGAAGTTTGCCCGCCGGCACTCAGGATTTCGTGACCGTCGCCTTGTCCACGACGACCGTCGCGTTCGGGGCGCCGTCGCCCTGCCCGCTGCTCTCACCGGCCGCGGCGATCTTCTTCAGGACCTTCATCCCCGAATCGGAAATGGTCCCGAACGGTGTGTAGTCGGGCGGCAGCTGACTGTCCTGGTACACGAGGAAGAACTGGCTGCCGCCGGTGTCGCGGCCCTTCTTCGTCTGGGCGTTGTACTGGTTGGCCATGGCCACCGTGCCCGCCGGATACACCTTGCCCTTCAGGCGCTTGTCCTTCAGGTTCTCGTCCGGGATCGAGTAACCGGGGCCGCCCTTGCCGGTGCCCTTGGGGTCGCCGCACTGCAGGACGTAGATGCCGCCGGTGGTGAGGCGGTGGCACTTCGTGTGGTCGAGGTACCCCTTGCCGACCAGGAAGTCGAAGGAGTTGACCGTGTGCGGAGCCTTCGCCGCGTCCAGGTCGAGGCCGATGTCGCCGCACGTCGTGCTCAGGTTCATCGTGTAGTCGGCCGACGTGTCGACGGTGAGGGCCGGCTCCTTCTCGAAGCTCAGCGGCTTCACCTTGCCGGGCGCCGCCTTCTTGCACGGATCCTTCTGTTCCTTCGGTGTGGCCGACGGCTGCGCGTTCGCGGCGTCGTCCGTGTCGTCGCCGTCGAAGGCGCCCGCCGCGTACGACACCGCGCCGCCCGCCACGACCACCGCGAGCGCCCCCGCGATCACCGCGTTGCGCATCCTCGCCCTGCGCCGCGCGGTCTCCCGCCGCTCCTGCTGGCGCGCGAACTTCTCCCGGGCGAGCTGCCGCCGCCGCTGCTCGTTGCTGACCACCGGGTTCTCTCCCCTTGTCCTGGGACCTGTGTGGGACCCGCCTGAGTGTGCCCCGTACCGTATATGGGTTACCTGTGGAATCGGCAGCGCCGGTAGGCTCTGATCTGCCGCGTTCTCCCCGCCGGGGGCCGCGGTCCCTCCCGCCGGACGACGAACGAAGGACGATCGTGCTCATTGCCGGGTTTCCCGCCGGGGCCTGGGGCACCAACTGCTATCTGGTCGCCCCCGCCGCAGGCGAGGAGTGCGTGATCATCGACCCGGGCCACCAGGCCGCCCAGGGAGTCGAGGACGCACTCGCCAAGCATCGGCTCAAGCCCGTCGCGGTCATCCTCACGCACGGCCACATCGACCATGTCGCCTCGGTCGTCCCGGTGTGCGGAGCGCACGACGTACCCGCGTGGATCCACCCCGGGGACCGGTACATGATGAGCGACCCCGAGAAGGCGCTCGGCCGCTCCATCGGGATGCCGCTGATGGGCGAGCTGACCGTGGGGGAGCCCGACGACCTGCGGGAGCTGTCCGACGGCGCCGACCTGAAGCTGGCGGGCCTCGACTTCTCCGTCGCGCACGCGCCGGGCCATACGAAGGGGTCGGTGACGTTCCGGCTGCCCGAGACCGAGGAGATCCCCTCGGTGTTCTTCTCGGGCGACCTGCTCTTCGCCGGCTCCATCGGACGCACCGACCTGCCCGGCGGCAGCCACCCCGAGATCCTCGACTCGCTGGCCCGGGTGTGCCTGCCGCTCGACGACTCGACCGTGGTGCTGTCCGGCCACGGCCCCCAGACATCCATCGGCCAGGAACGCGCCACCAATCCCTACCTGCGACAGGTGGCCGCCGGCCTGGGCGCGGACGAGACGTCCGCCCCGCGACGAGGAATGTGACGAGAGATTTCCGTGAGCACCTTCAAGGCCCCCAAGGGCACGTACGACCTGCTGCCGCCCGACTCCGCGACGTTCCTCGCGGTGCGCGAGGCGATCGCCGCGCCGCTGCGCAACTCCGGCTACGGCTACATCGAGACGCCCGGCTTCGAGAACGTCGAGCTGTTCGCGCGCGGTGTCGGTGAGTCCACCGACATCGTCACCAAGGAGATGTACGCCTTCACCACGAAGGGCGGCGACGAGCTCGCGCTGCGCCCCGAAGGCACCGCCTCCGTGCTGCGCGCCGCCCTGGAGGGCAACCTCCACAAGGCGGGCAACCTCCCCGTCAAGCTCTGGTACTCGGGCTCCTACTACCGCTACGAGCGCCCCCAGAAGGGCCGCTACCGGCACTTCTCGCAGGTCGGCGCCGAGGCGATCGGCGGCGAGGACCCGGCGATCGACGCCGAGCTGATCATCCTGGCCGACCAGGCCTACCGCACCCTGGGCCTGCGGAACTTCCGCATCCTGCTCAACTCCCTGGGTGACAAGGAGTGCCGCCCGGTCTACCGCGCCGCGCTGCAGGACTTCCTGCGCGGCCTGGACCTGGACGAGGAGACGCGCCGGCGCATCGACATCAACCCGCTGCGGGTCCTGGACGACAAGCGGGCCGACGTCCAGGCGCAGCTGGTGGGCGCGCCCTCGCTGCGCGACTACCTGTGCGACGCCTGCAAGGCGTACCACGAGGAGGTCCGCGACCTGATCACGGCGGCGGGCGTCGCCTTCGAGGACGACGAGAAGCTCGTCCGCGGCCTGGACTACTACACCCGCACGACCTTCGAGTTCGTCCACGACGGCCTCGGCTCGCAGTCCGCGGTGGGCGGCGGCGGCCGCTACGACGGCCTGTCCGAGATGATCGGCGGCCCCGCGCTGCCCTCGGTCGGCTGGGCGCTCGGCGTGGACCGCACGGTGCTCGCCCTGGAGGCGGAGGGCGTCGACCTCGAACTGCCCGCGTCCACCAGCGTGTTCGCGGTGCCGCTCGGCGAGGAGGCGCGGCGCGTGCTGTTCGCCGCGGTGACCGAGCTGCGCAAGGCCGGGGTCGCGGCGGACTTCTCGTTCGGCGGGAAGGGCCTCAAGGGCGCCATGAAGAACGCCAACCGCAGCGGCGCGCGCTTCACCCTCGTGGCCGGCGAGCGCGACCTCGCCGAAGGCGTCGTCCAGCTCAAGGACATGGAGTCCGGCGAGCAGGAGGCGGTCGCGGTCGCCGAGGTCGTGACGGTGCTGAAGGACAAGCTCGGGAAGTAGCGCCGGGCGCGGCTTTCGGCCGGGCGTTGCTTTCGGTCCGTCGCTGCTTTCGGTCCGGTGCGGAGCGGGGCACCCGGGTGCCCCGCTCCCGTCCGTCCAGCTCCCGTACCCGTCCTGCCCGTTCGGACGGCTGTGCCGGTCGGCCGCATGCCGTCAAGGTGGGGCGAACACACGGCGGCCCCCGCGCGTACCTCCTTATGTCCATCGAACGGTGGACACCCGCGTGGGTGCGGCACAATATGCGTGCCCCGGCCACCACAAGCGACGGAACGGCGTGATGAGCAAAACGATGTCAGCGAAGGACGGCACCCTGGACGGCCAGGAGCCCGCGGGTGCTTCCGGTGCCGTCGGCGGCAGCCGCGCGCTCGCCCTGCTTCTGGTGATCACGGGTGCGGCCGGTCTCCTCGCCGCCTGGGTGATCACCCTCGACAAGTTCGAGCTCCTGAAGGACCCGAACTTCCAGCCGGGCTGCAGCATCAACCCCGTCGTCGCCTGCGGCAGCATCATGAAGAGCGAGCAGGCCGAGGCGTTCGGCTTCCCGAACCCCATGCTGGGCCTGGTCACCTACGCCATCGTGATCTGCGTCGGCATGAGCCTGCTCGCCCGGGCGCGCTTCCCCCGCTGGTACTGGCTCACCTTCAACGCGGGCACGCTCTTCGGCGTCGGATTCTGCACCTGGCTGATGATCCAGTCGCTGTACCACATCAACGCGCTCTGCCTCTGGTGCTGCCTTGCCTGGGCCGCCACCATCATCATGTTCTGGTACGTGACGTCCTTCAACATCCGCGCCGGTTTCCTGCCCGCGCCCGCCTGGGCCAGGAGCTTCCTGGCGGACTTCACCTGGGCGCTGCCGGTGATGCACCTCGGCGTCGTCGCGATGCTGATCCTCACCCGCTGGGGCGCCGACCTCTGGGCCTGACCAGGCCCGGAACGGATTGTCAGTGGGGTGACATAGGGTTCTTGACGTGGAGCCCGATCTGTTCACCGCCGCAGCCGAAGACCGCCAGGAGAAGGATCCGTCCAGCAGCCCCCTGGCCGTCCGGATGCGCCCGCGCACCCTCGACGAAGTCGTCGGCCAGCAGCATCTGCTGAAGCCGGGATCCCCCCTGCGCCGCCTGGTCGGCGAGGGCGGGGGCGGCCCCGCCGGACCGTCCTCGGTGTTCCTGTGGGGCCCGCCGGGCATCGGCAAGACCACCCTGGCGTACGTCGTCTCCAAGGCCACGAACAAGCGCTTCGTCGAGCTCTCCGCGATCACCGCCGGCGTCAAGGAAGTGCGCGCGGTGATCGACGGCGCCCGCCGGGCGATGGGCGGCCACGGCAAGGAGACCGTCCTCTTCCTCGACGAGATCCACCGCTTCAGCAAGGCCCAGCAGGACTCCCTGCTGCCCGCCGTGGAGAACCGCTGGGTCACGCTGATCGCGGCGACCACCGAGAACCCCTACTTCTCGATCATCTCCCCGCTCCTGTCCCGCTCCCTGCTGCTCACCCTGGAGCCGCTCACCGACGACGACCTGCGCGGCCTGCTGCGCCGGGCGCTCACCGACGAGCGGGGTCTGGGCGGCGCGGTCGAGCTGCCCGAGGAGACCGAGGCGCACCTGCTGCGCATCGCGGGCGGCGACGCCCGGCGCGCGCTGACCGCCCTGGAGGCGGGCGCGGGCTCGGCCCTCGCCAAGGGCGAGAAGGAGATCACCCTCCAGACCCTGGAGGAGTCGGTCGACCGGGCCGCCGTGAAGTACGACCGCGCGGGCGACCAGCACTACGACGTGGCCAGCGCCCTCATCAAGTCCATCCGCGGCTCGGACGTGGACGCGGCCCTGCACTATCTGGCCCGCATGATCGAGGCGGGCGAGGACCCCCGCTTCATCGCCCGGCGCCTGATGATCTCCGCGAGCGAGGACATCGGCCTCGCCGACCCCACCGCCCTGCCCACCGCGGTCGCCGCGGCCCAGGCCGTCGCCATGATCGGCTTCCCGGAGGCCGCCCTCACCCTCAGCCACGCCACGATCGCCCTCGCCCTGGCCCCGAAGTCGAACGCCGCGACGATCGCCATCCAGCAGGCCCAGGCCGACGTCCGCGCGGGCCTCGCCGGACCCGTCCCGCCCCACCTGCGCGACGGCCACTACAAGGGCGCCGCCAAGCTCGGCCACGCCCAGGGATACGTCTACCCGCACGACGTCCCCGGCGGCATCGCCGCCCAGCAGTACGCGCCGGACACGGTCGAGGGCAAGCAGTACTACCAGCCCACGCGCTACGGCGCCGAGGCGCGGTACGCCGACGTGGTCGAGCGGGTCCGCGCCCGCCTCAAGGGCGAGCAGCCCGAGAGCTGAGCGCCCCGGGGCCGCCCGGCCGCCGACAGGCGGGCCCCGCCCCGCCCGCCTACGCTCGGCGGCATGCGCACAGCGGCGGCCGGAGCAGCGACGGGAGCGCTCCTCGCGCTGACCGCGCTGGCCGGCGCCTGCACCCCGCCGCAGCTGGAGCGCGGCGACAGCCGCCGCTCGGCGCCCCCGGAGACGTCCACCGAACCGCGGCCGTCCGACGCCACCGCCCCGGCGAGCCCGCCCCCGACATCCGCGACGCCCCCCAGGCCGCCCGCTCCCTCGAAGGTCCCGCTCGCGAGCACCGGCTTCCCGCCGGACGCGGCACGCGCCCGCGAACAGCTGGCCCGCCTCACCGTCGCCCGGGGCAAGAACTGGCAGACGTACCAACGCTCCGAGTTCGGCATCGGCTGGTCCGACGACGTCGACGCCCCCGGTGGGCGCAACGGCTGCGACACCCGCGACGACGTGCTGCGCCGCGACCTGAGGAACCTGCGCGAGGGCGACCGCAACCCCTGCGTCGTACTGTCCGGCACCCTGCTCGACCCGTACACCGGCAAGGAGCTGCCCTACTCCTACCGCCGCGCCTCGCAGATCCAGACCGACCACGTCGTCGCGCTCGGCGCCGCCTGGCGGGCCGGTGCCTGGGCCTGGACCCCGCAGCGGCGCCTGACCTACGCCAACGACCTGGACGTCCTGCTCGCCGCGGACAAGGACACCAACTACGCCAAGAGCAGCCTGACCCCCGACAAGTGGAAGCCGCCCCGCAAGGAATACTGGTGCGAGTACGGGCGTCGCTGGACCGGGATCAAGGCCAAGTACGGGCTGACCGTCACCGCCCCCGAGAAGCTGGCCCTCCAGGACCTGCTCGCGACCTGCCGCTGAGGCCGCCGCCGACCGCCGTCGACCGCCGCCGGGGGCCCGGCCGGGGCCGCGGCCGAGGCACCTCGCCGCACCCGGTACACTTGCACGGAGTGCTGCGTCCCGTGTCCGGTCTCGTACCGGCACCACCAGAACGGGACATCCAGCCGGAGCCCCGGCCCCCGGGCCAGGGATCTCCAGGAGCGTCGCGCACCGTCGAAGGTGTCGCGGGCAGCCCACCACCACCCCGGAGTCCCGGGAATCGGTCGGTGGGCCACTCGCGTGCTGCACATTGTGCCCAGACCAGGGAGCGGCTGCCTCACGAGCCCATGGCCCATGAGGTTTCCCAGGCTGCGGATGCGACCTCCCATAACCCTGGTGAAGCCGATTTCACAGAGAACAGAGAGGTTGGTTCATGCCGAACCAGTCCCGCCCCAAGGTCAAGAAGTCGCGTGCCCTCGGCATCGCGCTGACCCCGAAGGCCGTCAAGTACTTCGAGGCCCGCCCCTACCCGCCGGGCGAGCACGGCCGTGGGCGCAAGCAGAACTCGGACTACAAGGTCCGTCTGCTCGAGAAGCAGCGTCTGCGCGCGCAGTACGACCTGTCCGAGCGCCAGCTCGTCCGTGCCTACGAGCGTGCGTCCAAGACGCAGCTCAAGACCGGTGAGGCCCTGGTCATCGAGCTGGAGCGTCGTCTCGACGCCCTGGTCCTGCGTTCGGGCATCGCCCGCACGATCTACCAGGCCCGCCAGATGGTCGTGCACGGCCACATCGAGGTCAACGGCGGCAAGGTCGACAAGCCGTCGTTCCGCGTCCGTCCCGACGACGTCGTGATGGTCCGCGAGCGCAGCCGCGAGAAGCCGCTGTTCCAGGTCGCGCGTGAGGGCGGCTTCGCCCCCGACGGCGAGACCCCGCGCTACCTCCAGGTGAACCTGAAGGCCCTGGCCTTCCGCCTGGACCGCGACCCGAACCGCAAGGAGATCCCCGTGATCTGCGACGAGCAGCTCGTCGTCGAGTACTACGCCCGCTGACCCGGACGCAGCTCTCCCTGCTTCAGCCCGTCGCCTCCCCGCCCCTGTGGGCGGGGCAGGCGGCGGGTTCGCTCGTTCCCGGGGTCGGTGCGCAGCGCCCGGGACACCGCCGCGTCCAGCCCGAGCCCCGCGCCCGTGCGCACGCACGCCTCGTACCGCTCGTCGCCGAGCGCCCGCCGGGCCTGCTCCTCGCAGACCGCGTGCGGTCCGCCGAAGTGGACCGAGCCGAACAGCGGCAGCCCCACCGAGCCCCAGATGCCGGATGCGGCGCCCTGCAGCACCGCCGCCTCCTCGGGATCGCCCTCCGTCGCCGTGAACAGCGCGAGCAGCTCGATGGACAGGACCGTGCCCAGCAGATCGTGGAAGCGGTGGTCGAGCGCCAGCGACTCGGTGAGCAGTTCCCGCGCCGCGTCCGCCTCGCCCCGGGTCCAGGCCGCGTAGCCGAGGACGTAGAGCGCATAGGCGAGGGCCCAGCGCTCGCCGTGGTCCTCACAGACCCGGCGCACGTCCTCGCAGAGCTCCACCGCGAGGGCGAGATCGCCGCGGAAGGCCAGCGCCATGGCGAGCTCGGCCTGCCCCATCAGGACGTTGCTGTTGAGCTCGCCGATCTCCCGGTAGCGCGCCAGGGCCGAGCGCAGGATCGTCTCCGCGCGCGGCAGGTCGTCCGTGACCAGGGCGAGACAGCCGATGCGGTGCTCCGCGTAGGCCGCGGCCACCGCGCTGCCGGTGCGCTCCGCGCCGTCCCGGCACTCGTGCAGCGCGGCGAGGGCAGCGACCGTGTCGCCCTGCAGCACCGCGACATAGCCGAGCACCCACAGCGCCTTGAGCCGCGAGTCGTCGTGCCCGCCGTCGAGGTCCAGGGCCCGGTCGAGCCAGTGCCTGCCCTCCGCGAGACGCCCGCAGCCCGCCCAGTAGAACCAGAGGGTGCCGGCCAGGTACTGCCCGAGGTGGGCCTCGTCCCGCTCGGTCAGACAGAACTCCAGGGCCGCGCGCAGATTGGGCAGTTCGGCGTCGACCAGGGCGGCGATCTCCGGCTGGCGGGGCGAGAACCAGTCCAGCTCGCACCAGGTGGCCAGGCCCATGTACCAGTCGCGGTGCCTGCGGCGCAGCGTCGCGCCCTCGCCCGCCGCCTCCAGCCAGTCGGCGCCGTACGCCCGGACCGTGTCCAGCATGCGGTAGCGCACCCCGGCCGGCCCCTCCTCGCGGGTCAGCACGGACTGGGCGAGGAGTTCGTCCAGGACGTCGAGCACGTCGTCGGCGGGCAGTCCGTCCCCGGCGCAGATGTACTCGGCGGCCTCCAGGTCGAACTGCCCGGCGAACACCGAGAGGCGCGACCACAGCAGCCGCTCGCGCGGCGCGCACAGCTCGTGGCTCCAGCCGATCGCCGTGCGCAGCGTCTGGTGCCGCGGCTGCAGGTCGCGCCGGGCGCCGGTGAGCAGCCGGAACCGGTCGTCGAGCCGGGCGAGCAACTGCGCGGGGGACAGCGCCCGCAGCCGTCCCGCGGCCAGCTCCACGGCGAGCGGGATGCCGTCCAGCCGGTGGCACAGCTCCATCACGTCCGCGCGGTTGCCGTCGTCCAGGGCGAAGCCGGGCAGGCCCGCCGACGCCCGGTCGACGAAGAGGGTGGCCGCGTCCGGGCCGGACATCGGCGCCAGCGGCAGCCGCCGCTCGCCCGTGGTCTCCAGCGGCCTGCGCCCCACGGCGAGCACCCGCAGCCCGGGGGAGTGCACCAGGAGGTCGCGCACCAGCGAGGCGCAGGCGGCGACGAGGTGCTCGAACCCGTCCAGTACGAGGAGCAGTTCGCGCTCGGCGAGGTGGGCCAGCAGCACCTGACGCGGGGGCCGCTTCGTGTGGTCGGTCAGCTCCAGGGCCTCGACGACGGCGTGTTCGAGGAGTTCCGGGTCCCGTACCACCGAGAGGTCCACCAGCCAGGCGCCGTCCCGCGCCCTGCTGCGCGCCGCCGCCCGGACGGCCAGCCGGGACTTGCCGACCCCGCCGACCCCGGTCACCGTGACCAGCCGGCCGGCCTCCAACGCGGTGGCGAGCTCGGCCAGTTCGGTGTCGCGCCCGATGAAGGCGTTGAGCTCCAGGGGGAGGTTGCCGGACGGAGAGGGTCCCATGGGGTACGGAGCGTACTCATTCGTATGCGGTCCGTACAATCACTTCGGGCAACTCCTGTCATGGCGACGGCGAATGCGGTGCGGACTCGGCGCCCCGGCGCGATAGGGTCGGAGCACGACTTTTCGATGTTCAGGTTCGAAGTTCAGGGACGAGATTCAGGGAGCGGTGCCAAGTGTCCGGTGGAGAGGTTGCCGGGATCTTGGTGGCCGTCTTCTGGGCGATCCTGGTCTCCTTCCTCGCGGTGGCACTGGCGAGGCTGGCCCAGACGCTCAGGGCGACCACCAAACTCGTCGCGGACGTGACCGAGCAGGCGGTTCCCCTGCTGGCCGACGCCTCCACCGCGGTGCGCTCCGCGCAGACGCAGATCGACCGGGTCGACGCCATCGCGTCCGACGTCCAGGAGGTCACGTCCAACGCGTCGGCGCTGTCCACGACGGTCGCCTCCACCTTCGGCGGCCCGCTCGTGAAGGTGGCCGCGTTCGGCTACGGCGTGCGCCGGGCCATCAGCCGCAAGGCCGTCCCCCCGACAGAGGAAATGCCTGCCAAGCCGTCCCGTCGTACGGTGATCGTGGGTCGCACCGTCCCGTCCGCGCGGCGGACCAAGCGGGCCAACCGGAGTAAGAGGGACTGACGCAGCGATGTTCCGCCGTACGTTCTGGTTCACCGCGGGCGCAGCCGCCGGCGTATGGGCCACCACCAAGGTCAACCGCAAGATCAAGCAGCTGACCCCCGAGAGCCTCGCGGCGCAGGCCGCGAACAAGGCGATCGAGACGGGCCACCGCCTGAAGGACTTCGCGCTCGACATCCGCGACGGCATGGCCGAGCGCGAGGCCGAGCTGGACGAGGCACTGGGCCTGCGGGACCACCCCGACGCGGAGCTGCCCGTGCAGCGCCGCTTCGCGGTCATCGAGAACCACCAGAGCAACACGATCGACAAGAAGACGCGGTACGTCGAGAACACGACGAACACCACGCGCCCGTACAACCGGAATGAGGACCACTGATGGAGTCGGCTGAAATCCGCCGCCGCTGGCTGAGCTTCTTCGAGGAGCGCGGGCACGCCGTCGTCCCTTCGGCGTCGCTCATCGCGGACGACCCGACTCTGCTCCTCGTCCCCGCCGGCATGGTGCCCTTCAAGCCCTACTTCCTGGGTGAGGTCAAGCCGCCCGCCCCGCGGGTCACCAGCGTGCAGAAGTGCGTGCGCACGCCCGACATCGAAGAGGTCGGCAAGACCACGCGGCACGGCACGTTCTTCCAGATGTGCGGCAACTTCTCCTTCGGCGACTACTTCAAGGAAGGCGCCATCAAGCTGGCCTGGGAGCTGCTGACCGGCTCCGTGGCCGACGGCGGGTACGGGCTCGACCCGGAGCGCCTGTGGATCACGGTCTACCTGGACGACGACGAGGCCGAGCGGATCTGGCACGAGGTCGTCGGCGTGCCCAAGGAGCGCATCCAGCGCCTGGGCAAGAAGGACAACTTCTGGTCCATGGGCGTGCCGGGCCCCTGCGGCCCGTGCTCGGAGATCAACTACGACCGCGGCCCCGAGTTCGGCGTCGAGGGCGGCCCCGCCGTCAACGACGAGCGCTACGTGGAGATCTGGAACCTGGTCTTCATGCAGTTCGAGCGCGGCGCGGGCGACGGGAAGGAGGACTTCCCGATCCTCGGCGAGCTCCCGTCGAAGAACATCGACACGGGCCTCGGCCTGGAGCGCCTCGCCATGATCCTGCAGGGCGTGCAGAACATGTACGAGACCGACACCCTGCGCGTCGTCATGGACAAGGCCACCGAGCTGACCGGCGTGCGCTACGGCGCCGAGCACGGCTCGGACGTCTCCCTGCGCGTGGTCGCCGACCACATCCGCACCTCGACGATGCTCATCGGCGACGGCGTCACCCCCGGCAACGAGGGCCGCGGCTACGTGCTGCGCCGCATCATGCGCCGCGCCATCCGCAACATGCGCCTGATGGGCGCCACGGGCCCGGTCGTCAAGGACCTCGTCGACGTCGTCATCGACACGATGGGTCAGCAGTACCCGGAGCTCGTCACCGACCGCAAGCGCATCGAGACCGTCGCGCTCGCCGAGGAGGCCGCCTTCCTCAAGGCCCTCAAGGGCGGCACGAACATCCTCGACACCGCCGTCACCGAGACCAAGGCCGCCGGCGGCAAGGTCCTCTCGGGCGACAAGGCGTTCCTGCTGCACGACACGTGGGGCTTCCCGATCGACCTCACCCTGGAGATGGCGGCCGAGCAGGGCCTCTCCGTGGACGAGGACGGCTTCCGCCGCCTGATGACGGAGCAGCGGGACCGCGCCAAGGCCGACGCCCGGGCCAAGAAGACCGGCCACGCCGACCTGCACGCCTACCGCGAGATCGCCGACGCCTCCGGCGCCACCGACTTCACGGGGTACGCCCTCACGGAGAACGAGGCGCAGATCGTCGGCCTGCTGGTCAACGGCGTCTCCTCGCCCGCCGCCACCGAGGGCGACGAGGTCGAGATCGTCCTCGACCGCACCCCCTTCTACGCGGAGGGCGGCGGCCAGATCGGCGACACCGGCCGCATCCGCCTGGACAGCGGCGCCGTCGTCGAGATCCGTGACGTGCAGAAGCCGGTGCCCGGCGTGCACGTCCACAAGGGTGTCGTGCAGGTCGGCGAGATCACGGTCGGTGCTCCGGTGTGGGCCTCGATCGACGCCCACCGCCGCCGCGCCATCGCCCGCGCCCACTCCGCCACGCACCTCACGCACCAGGCGCTGCGCGACGCGCTCGGCCCGACGGCCGCCCAGGCCGGTTCCGAGAACCAGCCCGGCCGCTTCCGCTTCGACTTCGGTTCGCCGTCCGCCGTGCCCACGGCCGTGATGACGGACGTCGAGCAGAAGATCAACGCGGTGCTCTCGCGCGAGCTGGACGTCCAGGCCGAGGTCATGTCGATCGACGACGCCAAGAAGCAGGGTGCCATCGCCGAGTTCGGCGAGAAGTACGGCGAGCGGGTGCGCGTCGTCACCATCGGCGACTTCTCCAAGGAGCTGTGCGGCGGCACGCACGTGCACAACACCGCCCAGCTGGGTCTGGTGAAGCTGCTCGGCGAGTCCTCCATCGGCTCCGGTGTGCGCCGCATCGAGGCGCTGGTCGGCGTGGACGCGTACAACTTCCTCGCCAAGGAGCACACCGTCGTCGCCCAGCTCCAGGAGCTGGTCAAGGGCCGCCCCGAGGAACTGCCCGAGAAGATCTCCGGCATGCTCGCGAAGCTCAAGGACGCCGAGAAGGAGATCGAGAAGTTCCGCGCGGAGAAGGTCCTGCAGGCCGCCGCCGGTCTCGTCGAGTCCGCCAAGGACATCCGCGGCGTCGCCCTGGTGACCGGCCAGGTGCCGGACGGCACGGGCGCCGACGACCTGCGCAGGCTGGTCCTCGACGTGCGCGGCCGCATCCCGGGCGACCGTCCCGCGGTCGTCGCCCTGTTCACCACGGCCAACGGCCGCCCGCTGACCGTCATCGCCACCAACGAGGCCGGCCGTGAGCGCGGCCTCAAGGCCGGCGACCTGGTCCGCACCGCGGCCAAGACCCTCGGCGGCGGTGGCGGCGGCAAGCCGGACGTCGCCCAGGGCGGCGGTCAGAACGCGGCCGCGATCCCGGAGGCCATTGCCGCCGTGGAGCGCCTCGTCACCGAGACGGCCTGATGACCGAGGGCATGCGCAGGGGCCGGCGTCTGGCCATCGACGTCGGTGACGCCCGCATCGGGGTCGCCTCGTGCGACCCCGACGGGATCCTCGCCACGCCGGTCGAGACGGTGCCGGGGCGGGACGTCCCGGCGGCCCGGCGCCGGCTGAAGCAACTCGCCGACGAGTACGAGCCGATCGAGATCGTCGTCGGACTCCCTCGCTCCCTCAACGGGGGCGAGGGCCCGGCGGCCGCCAAGATCCGCGCTTTCACCCAGGACCTCGCCCGCATGGTCGCCCCCATTTCGGTGAGGCTGGTGGACGAGAGGATGACCACAGTGACGGCCAGTCAGGGCCTGCGCGCCTCCGGCGTGAAGTCCAAAAAGGGCAGGTCTGTCATCGATCAGGCCGCGGCGGTCATCATTCTCCAGCAGGCACTGGAGTCCGAACGGGCGTCAGGTAAAGCTCCCGGCGAGGGCGTCGAAGTGGTCATCTGATCGCGATACGGTAACGTTCCGCGCGATGCGGCGGTGTTCGAACAGCTGCCGCACAGCATCAAGAGGCGGAACGGTTGCCCGGCCATCCAGACGGCGGCCCCGCCTCGCGGCATGTAGGGGATCGATGACTGAGTATGGCCGGGGCCCAGGCTCCGAACCGTGGCATCCGGAGGACCCGTTGTACGGGGACGGCGGATGGGGAGGACAGCAGCCCGCGGGCGGCACGTCCCCCTACGGCGGCCAGGGGCAGTACTACCCTCAGCAGCCGCACCAGCAGCAGCACCAGGCTCAGCCTCCGCACCAGTCCGCGTACGGCGAGGACTGGAGCACCGGCCAGCAGCAGGGCTACGGCCAGCAGTCGTACGGCGGGCAGCAGCAGTACACGGCCGACCCGAACCAGGGGTACGGCGGTGACCCCGGCCAGGGATACGGCGGCGGCCCCGCCCACGAGTACAACGGTGGCTCCGACCCGGGCCACAACGGTGGCTGGGACACCGGTCAGCAGGGTCAGGTCCCCTACGGCGGCGACCCGATGGACCCCTACGGCGGCCGGCACAACGCGTACGGCGCGGAGGGGCATGACTACTACGCCACGCCGGACGCCTACTCGCCGCCGGAACCGCCCGGCCGCCGCCGCCCGGGCGAACCGCCCGAGCCGGAGCACAGGACGGACTGGGATCCCGGCCCCGACCAGGGCGAACACGCCTTCTTCGCGGGTGACGCGGACGACGGCGACGAGGACGACCCGGGCCGGCGCGGTGGCCGCGGCGACCGGCGCGGCGGACGCGGCGGGAAGAAGCCGAAGAAGCGCCGCAGCGGCTGTGCCTGTCTGGTCGTCACGCTCGTCTTCGCGGGCGGACTCGGCGGCGTCGCCTACTTCGGCTACCAGTTCTATCAGGATCGTTTCGGCACGGCGCCGGACTACGCGGGCGACGGCTCGGGCACGGCGACGGTCGACATCCCCAAGGACTCCGGCGGCTACGCGATCGGGCAGAAGCTCAAGGAGGCGGGCGTCGTCAAGAGCGTCGACGCCTTCGTCTCCGCGCAGGGGAAGCACCCCGACGGGCAGTCCATCCAGGCCGGCGTCTACGTGCTGAAGAAGCAGATGTCCGCCGAGAGCGCCGTCCAGCTCATGCTCAACCCGAAGAGCCGCAACAACCTGATCATTCCGGAAGGCCGTCGGAATGCCTGGGTCTATGCCCAGATCGACAAGCGCCTGGAATTGAAGAAGGGCACCACGAAAACCGTCGCAGAGAAGGACTGGAAGACCCTCGGACTTCCCTCCTGGGCGAATACGGGCAAGGACATCAAGGACCCGCTGGAAGGATTCCTCTACCCCTCCAGCTATCCCGTCGCCAAGGGCCAGAAGCCCGAGGACGTCCTCAAGAAGATGGTCGCCCACGCCAGCGAGAAGTACGACGAGCTCGGCCTCGCCTCGAAGGCCAAGGAGCTCAGCCTGAAGGACCCGCTGCAGGTCCTGACCGTGGCGAGCCTGGTCCAGGCGGAGGGCAAGTACAAGCACGACTTCGAGAAGGTCGCGACCGTCGTCTACAACCGTCTCAAGCCCAACAACACCGAGACGTATGGCCTGTTGGACTTCGACTCGACGGTGAACTACCTGCGCGGCGAGTCCAAGCTCGGCACCGGTACGGTCGACGAACTCCGCAAGCTGGAAGACCCGTACAACACGTACAAGATCAAGGGTCTGCCCCCCGGGCCGATCGGCAACCCGGGCGAGGTCGCGCTGAATTCCGCGCTGCATCCCGCGAAGGGCAACTGGTACTACTTCGTGTCCGTCAGCGAGGACAAGACGCTCTTCGCCGAGACCAACGAAGAACAGAATCGAAACCGCGAGAAATACCTGAAGGGGCAATGAGCGCGCAGCAGCGAAAGGCCGCAGTCCTCGGCTCTCCGATCGCCCATTCCCTCTCCCCGGTGCTGCACCGCGCGGCATACGAGGAGCTGGGTCTCGGCGGCTGGGAGTACGACCGGTTCGAGATCGATGAGGCGGCGCTGCCCGAATTCATCGGGAAACTCGGTCCTGAGTGGGCGGGGCTCTCGCTGACGATGCCGTTGAAGCGCGCGATCATTCCGCTGCTCGACGAGGTCAGCGAGACCGCGGCGTCCGTCGAGGCGGTGAACACGGTCGTGTTCGGCGACGACGGGCGGCGCACCGGCGACAACACCGACATCCCCGGCATGGTCGCCGCGCTCCGCGAGCGCGGCATCGAGCAGGTCGAGTCGGCCGCGATCCTGGGCGCGGGCGCCACGGCGTCCTCCGCGCTGGCCGCGCTCGCGCGGATCTGCACGGGCCAGGTCGTCGCGTACGTCCGCAGCGACACCCGGGCCGCGGAGATGCGGGAGTGGGGCGAGCGCCTCGGCGTCGAGGTCACCACCGAGCCCTGGGAGGACGCCCGCGACGCGCTGACCGCCCCCCTGGTGATCGCCACCACCCCGGCCGGCACCACGGACACCCTGGCACCCCTCGTGCCCGAGCGGCCCGCCACCCTCTTCGACGTGCTGTACGACCCCTGGCCCACCGAGCTCGCGGCCCGCTGGTCGGCGTACGGCGGCGCGGTCGTCGGCGGGCTCGACCTCCTCGTGCACCAGGCCGTGCTCCAGGTCGAACAGATGACGGGCCGTACCCCCGCCCCGCTCGCCGCCATGCGCAAGGCCGGGGAACACGCGCTCGCCGCCCGGTAAAACGCAGGTCGGGCCCTGCTCGCACGGTGGTCGAGTCCGTCCGTCAGATGGACCGGCCGCCGGGATCCGCTCCCGGACGTGGGAGGATCGGAGGTGGCGGGCCAGGGCCGCGCACCCGGCCGCGCCGTCGAAGATCGCAGTTCGAGGCGCGAGCATGAGGAGCACCGTTGAGCAGGTTGCGTTGGCTGACCGCGGGGGAGTCGCACGGACCCGCGCTTGTGGCGACGTTGGAGGGTCTTCCCGCCGGCGTGCCGATCACCACGGAGTTGGTGGCGGATCATCTGGCGCGGCGTCGTCTGGGGTACGGGCGTGGTGCGCGGATGAAGTTCGAGCGTGATGAGGTCACGTTTTTGGGTGGTGTGCGGCACGGGTTGAGCATGGGGTCGCCGGTCGCGGTGATGGTGGGCAATACGGAGTGGCCCAAGTGGGAGCAGGTGATGTCGGCGGATCCGGTGGATCCTGGGGTGTTGGCGGATCTGGCGCGTAATGCTCCGTTGACGCGGCCGCGGCCGGGTCATGCCGATCTGGCGGGGATGCAGAAGTACGGGTTCGATGAGGCGCGTCCGGTGCTGGAGCGTGCGTCGGCGCGGGAGACGGCTGCGCGGGTGGCGTTGGGTGCGGTGGCGCGGTCGTTCTTGAAGGAGGCGGCCGGGATCGAGGTCGTCTCGCATGTGACGGAGCTGGCGGCGGCGAAGGCCCCGTACGGGGTGTACCCGGTGCCGGGGGATGTCGAGAAGTTGGATGCGGATCCGGTGCGGTGTCTGGATGCGGATGCCTCGAAGGCGATGGTCGCCGAGATCGATCAGGCGCACAAGGACGGGGACACGCTGGGCGGTGTGGTGGAGGTGCTGGCCTATGGGGTGCCTGTGGGGCTGGGGTCGCATGTGCACTGGGACCGGCGTCTTGATGCGCGGTTGGCGGCGGCGTTGATGGGGATCCAGGCGATCAAGGGGGTGGAGGTCGGTGACGGTTTCGAGCTGGCGCGGGTGCCGGGGTCGAAGGCGCACGACGAGATCGTGTCCACCCAGGACGGTATCCGCCGGACCTCGGGGCGTTCGGGTGGTACCGAGGGTGGTCTGAGTACGGGTGAGCTGTTGCGGGTGCGTGCGGCGATGAAGCCGATCGCGACGGTGCCGCGGGCGCTGGCGACGGTGGATGTGGCCACGGGTGAGGCGACCAGGGCGCATCATCAGCGTTCGGATGTGTGTGCGGTGCCGGCGGCGGGGATCGTGGCCGAGGCGATGGTGGCGTTGGTGCTGGCGGACGCGGTGGTGGAGAAGTTCGGCGGTGACAGTGTGCCCGAGACGCGGCGCAATGTGCGGTCCTACCTCGATCACCTCCAGATCCGGTGACCGGCCCGAAGATCGTGCTCGTCGGACCGATGGGCGTCGGCAAGACGACGGTCGGCGAGCTGCTGGCCGAGCGGCTGGGCACCTCGTTCCGGGACACCGACGCGGACATCGTGACGGCGCAGGGCCGGGAGATCTCCGACATCTTCGTGGACGAGGGCGAGCCGTACTTCCGCGACCTGGAGCGGGCCGCGGTCGCGGCCGCGCTGACCGGCCACGACGGCGTCCTCGCGCTCGGCGGCGGCGCCATCCTCGACGGGACGACGCGCGCGCTCCTCGCCGAGCACCCCGTCGTCTGCCTCGCCATGGACGTCGAGGAGGCCGTCCGGCGGACCGGCCTCAACCAGGCGCGCCCCCTGCTCGCGGTCAACCCCCGCAAGCAGTGGCGCGAGCTGATGGAGGCCCGCCGCCCCCTGTACGCCGAAGTCGCCCGCGTGGTCGTCACCACCGACGACCGCACCCCCGATGAGGTCGCCCAGGCGATCCTCGACGCACTGGAGTTGAAGGAAGCATGACGACGGAGCAGACCCCCACCCGTATCCACGTCGGCGGTACCGCCGGCACGGATCCGTACGAGGTCCTGGTGGGTCGACAGCTCCTCGGCGAGCTGCCCGGACTCATCGGCGACCAGGCCAAGCGGGTCGCCGTGATCCACCCCGAGGCGCTCGCCGAGACCGGCGAGGCGCTCCGCCAGGACCTGGCCGACCAGGGCTACGAGGCGGTCGCCATCCAGGTGCCGAACGCCGAGGAGGCCAAGACGGCCGAGGTCGCCGCGTACTGCTGGAAGGCCCTCGGCCAGTCCGGCTTCACCCGCAGCGACGTCATCGTCGGCGTCGGCGGCGGCGCCTCCACCGACCTCGCCGGATTCGTGGCCGCGACCTGGCTGCGCGGGGTGCGGTGGATCGCCGTACCGACGACGGTCCTCGGCATGGTCGACGCGGCGGTCGGCGGCAAGACCGGCATCAACACCGCCGAGGGCAAGAACCTCGTGGGCGCCTTCCACCCGCCCGCCGGTGTGCTCTGCGACCTCGCGGCGCTCGACTCGCTGCCGGTGAACGACTACGTCTCCGGGCTCGCGGAGATCATCAAGGCCGGTTTCATCGCCGACCCGGCGATCCTCGAACTCATCGAGGCGGACCCGGAGGCGGCCCGCACCCCCGCCGGTCCGCACACCGCCGAGCTCATCGAGCGCTCCATCAAGGTCAAGGCCGAGGTCGTCTCCGGCGACCTGAAGGAGGCGGGCCTGCGCGAGATCCTGAACTACGGACACACCCTCGCGCACGCCATCGAGAAGAACGAGCGCTACAAGTGGCGGCACGGCGCCGCGGTCTCCGTCGGCATGCACTTCGCGGCCGAACTCGGCCGTCTGGCGGGCCGCCTGGACGACGCGACGGCCGACCGGCACCGCACGGTCCTCGCATCGGTCGGTCTCCCGCTGACCTACCGCTACGACCAGTGGCCCAAGCTGCTCGAGACCATGAAGGTCGACAAGAAGTCCCGCGGTGACCTGCTGCGCTTCATCGTCCTCGACGGCCTCGGCAAGCCGACCGTCCTGGAGGGTCCCGACCCGGCCGTGCTGCTCGCCGCGTACGGGGAAGTGGGTCAGTAACACCCTTTTCGTGGCCTTCGGTTCCGGCCACGGGCACCTCTTGGCCTCCCCGGCCGTTCACACAACGGCGGCCGGGGACGGTACCGTTCGGTAACGGGCGGCCCGGCCGCCGCCCGACCAGCGTCAGTCGCACGAGACGGAGTGGCACCGGATGCAGCACGCAGTGGGGTCTCCGCTGCCGCCGCCCCACCAGCCGGGGCACGGACCCGCCACCGGCTGGTCGCCGGCCGCACACCACCCGGGCGCTCCGCCCCCCGGAGCGGTTCCGCAGGGAGCCGTGCCCCCGGGTGCGATGCCGCCCGCCCCCGGCTTCACGGGCGGCCCGCCGCCGCACACCGCGCACGCCCCCGGCCCGGCCCCGGTGCCGCACGCCCCGGCGGCCCCCCAGCCCCCGCAGCACGGCCAGCCGCCTCAGCACGCGCAGCATCCTCCGCAGGCCCCGCCCGGGCCGGGCCCGGTGCACCCGGCCCCGGACAGCACGGGCCACATCCAGCTGCCGCCCGGCGGCCCCGTGGTGATGCCGAGCCCCCCGCCGGGCACGGCCCAGGCCGACACCGGCGCCACGACGCTCGCCGTGCTGCTGATCGGCCCGGCCGGCGCGGGCAAGACGAGCGTCGCCAAGTACTGGGCCGAGCACCGCCGTGTGCCGACGGCCCACATCAGCCTCGACGACGTACGCGAATGGGTGCGCTCGGGCTTCGCCGACCCCCAGTCCGGCTGGAACGACCACTCCGAGGCGCAGTACCGCCTGGCCCGCCGCACCTGCGGCTTCGCCGCACGCAACTTCCTGGCCAACGGCATCTCCTGCATCCTCGACGACGCGGTCTTCCCCGACCGCCCGGCCGTCGGCCTCGGCGGCTGGAAGCGGCACGTGGGCCCCGGCCTGCTGCCCGTGGTCCTGCTCCCCGGCCTGGAGGTCGTCCTGGAGCGCAATGCCGAGCGCAGCGGCAACCGCCGCCTCACCGACGAGGAGGTCGCCCGCATTCACGGCCGCATGGCCGGCTGGTACGGCTCGGGCCTCCCCATCGTCGACAACTCCCACCTGGACGTCCCCGCCACGGCCCGCGTCCTGGACGACGTCCTGTCCCGGGCCATCGCGAGCCCGCCGCAGTGGTAGGGCGGGGCGCCGGGGCCGTCGGTCACGGTTAGGGCACCGACGCCCCGTTTCACCGGCGGATCCGGGTCCGGCGGGGGAGGGGCCGCGTCCTACGAAAACTGCGCCGCGGCCCGCGCCGCCGGCGCCGCTCCCGTGCACCGCGGCGAGCCCGGTTACGGACGGCACCTCGACCGGGACGGCGACGGAATCGGCTGCGACACCTGACCCGGCCGCGGCGGCGCCGACCTGCCCCGGCCGCCCGTCCGGACGCGCCCGCCGGGCCGTGCCGGGAGTGCGCTCGTAGGCTCGCCCCATGTCAGAGGTCTACGCGGTCCGCAGGGAGCGGGTTCGGGAGCGGTGTGCCGCCGCCGGTGGTGCGGCGGCGTTGGTCTCCCGGCCCGCCAACGTCCGCTATCTCGCCGGTGCGGCACCGCACGGCGCGGTGCTGCTCGTCGGGCAGGAACAGGAAGAGGACGTGCTGCTGTGCGGGCGCCCACCCGGCGACCAGCAGGGCGAGGGGCGGGCCGACGAGTCGCTGCGCACGCAGCTGCTGGCCGCGCCGGACGGCGACCCGGCCGTCGCCGGTGCCGGGCTCGCCGCCGCCCGGGGAACCGAGGTGCTCGCCGTCGAGGAGCACCACCTGACCGTGGCCCGGCACCGGGCGCTCGGGTCGGTCGCCCCGCGGCTGCGGCTGAACGATCTGGGCACGGCCGTCGAGCAGTTGAGGCTGGTCAAGGACGCCGAGGAGCTCTCCTGCCTGCGGATCGCCGCCGAGATCGCCGACCAGGCGCTGGGCGAGCTGCTCGAGTCGATCCTCGTCGGCCGCACGGAACGGCACCTCGCCCTGGAGCTGGAGCGGCGGCTCGTCGACCACGGCGCGGACGGACCCGCGTTCCCCACCGCGGTCGGCACCGGGCCGAACTCCGGCAAGGGCGGCCACCGGCCCACGGACCGGCGGGTGGAGGAGGGCGACTTCCTCTCCGTGTGCCTGGGGGCGAGCTACCGCGGATACCGGTGCGAGATCGGGCGGACGTTCGTCATCGGGACCACGCCCGCCGACTGGCAGATCGAGCTGTACGACCTGGTCTTCGCCGCCCAGCGTGCCGGTCGCGAGGCCCTCGCACCCGGCGCCGCCTGCCGTGACGTGGACCGGGCGGCACGTCACGTACTGGACTCAGCGGGCCATGCGGAAGCGCTTGCTCCGGTGATGGGACACGGGGTGGGGCTCGAAATCGACGAGGACCCGCAGTTGGCGCCCGCGGCCATGGGTAAACTGGATGCCTGCGTGCCGGTCACCGTCGAACCGGGGGTTCACCTCCCTGGCCGGGGTGGTGTCCGGATCGATGACACGCTCGTCGTGCGCCCCGAGGCGGACGGCGGACCCGAGCTACTCACCATCACGACCAAGGAACTGCTCGCGCTCTAGCGCGCGTGCGCCCCCGGGGTCGTCCACCAGTCAGTCAGTGCAGGAGATTCCGCAACCGTGGCTTCCACGAACGACCTCAAGAACGGCCTGGTGCTCAAGCTCGAAGGCGGCCAGCTCTGGTCCGTCGTCGAGTTCCAGCACGTCAAGCCCGGCAAGGGCCCGGCCTTCGTGCGCACCAAGCTCAAGAACGTGCTCTCCGGCAAGGTCGTCGACAAGACGTTCAACGCCGGCGTCAAGGTCGACACGGCCACGATCGACAAGCGCGACATGCAGTTCTCCTACATGGACGGCGACTACTTCGTCTTCATGGACATGGAGACGTACGACCAGCTGCACGTCGACCGCAAGTCCGTCGGTGACGCCGCCAACTTCCTGATCGAGGGCTTCACCGCCTCCGTGGCGCAGCACGAGGGCGAGGTGCTCTACGTCGAGCTGCCCGCCGCCGTCGAGCTCGTCATCCAGGAGACCGAGCCGGGCGTCCAGGGCGACCGCTCCACCGGTGGCACCAAGCCCGCCACCCTGGAGACCGGTCACCAGATCCAGGTCCCGCTCTTCATCACCACGGGCGAGAAGATCAAGGTCGACACCCGTGACAGCGGCTACCTCGGCCGGGTGAACAGCTAACCGTGGCTGCTCGTAACACGGCCCGCAAGCGCGCCTTCCAGATCCTCTTCGAGGCAGACCAGCGCGGTACCGACGTCCTGACGGTCCTCGCGGACTGGGTGCGCCACTCGCGGTCCGACACCCGGCAGCCGCCGGTGAGCGAGTACACGATGGAGCTCGTCGAGGGATACGCGGAGCACGAGCGCCGTATCGACGAACTCATCGCGCAGTACGCCGTCGGATGGACCCTGGACCGCATGCCGGTCGTCGACCGGAACATCCTGCGGCTCGGCGCCTACGAACTCGTGTGGGTCGACGGGACGCCGGACGCCGTGGTGCTCGACGAGGCGGTCCAGCTCGCCAAGGAGTTCTCCACGGACGAGTCGCCGTCCTTCGTCAACGGCCTGCTCGGGCGCTTCAAGGACCTGAAGCCGTCCCTGCGCCGGGACGAGGCGTAAGCGTCCTCGTACGTCATCGAGAGGGCCCGCAGCAATCCGCTGCGGGCCCTCCGACTTTCTCCGCGCCCCGTTCTCCGGGATGAATGGCCGGGAAATGCGAAAAAGCCGCCGGGGCGGCCGCGCCTTTCGGCTGCGGCCGCCCCGGCGGCACGTTTCTGCTGTTGCCCCGCGCGGGGTCAGACCTCTTCGTGGGCGACGGCGCGGCGGGCGTCCGCGTCCAGGACGCCCCAGCTGATCAGCTGCTCGGTCAGCACCGAGGGGGACTGGTCGTAGATCACGGCGAGGGTGCGCAGGTCGTCCTGGCGGATCGAGAGCACCTTGCCGTTGTAGTCACCGCGCTGCGACTGGATCGTGGCGGCATAACGCTGGAGCGGGCCGGCCTTCTCCTGCGGGACGTGGGCAAGACGCTCGAGGTCGAGGACGAGCTTGGGCGGCGGCTCGGCGGCACCGCCGGGCGCGGTGCCCGGAAGGAGCTCCTGCACGGGGACGCCGTAGAAGTCCGCCAGCTCGGCGAGGCGCTGCACGGTCACGGCACGGTCGCCGCGCTCGTACGACCCCACGACGACCGCCTTCCAGCGTCCCTGGGACTTCTCCTCGACGCCGTGGAGGGAAAGGCCCTGCTGGGTACGGATCGCGCGGAGCTTGGCCCCGAGCTGCTTGGCGTATTCGCTGGACATATAGCTCCCCGGACGCTGCGACAATCATGCGGCTCCGCCGCGTGGCTGGTAACTCACTGTGAGGTTACGCAGCGTTACTTGCCTGCGTCAAGCCGAAAGGTCCTTACCGCCCCTTCGGTGGAGGCCCGTGACGTGCTCCCTCTTGAGTACTGGTACTGTGGATGGCGCAATTTCGACGTCCTTTAAAGTCCGTCCCGTGAGGCGGAGAAGGAGGTCCGTTTCATATGGACACGCAGCACAGCAAAGACTCCGATGTCGCGCGCCCCGTTCTCGAGGGTCCGGACATCGCGCGGGTTCTGACCCGCATCGCCCACGAGATCGTCGAGCGCGCCAAGGGTGCCGACGACGTGGTCCTGCTCGGCATCCCCACCCGCGGCGTCTTCCTCGCCCGCCGGCTCGCCGAGAAGCTCGAAGAGATCACCGGACGCACCATCCCGGTCGGCTCCCTCGACATCACCATGTACCGCGACGACCTGCGCATGCACCCGCCGCGCGCCCTGGCCCGCACCGAGATCCCCGGTGACGGCATCGACGGCCGCCTGGTCGTCCTCGTCGACGACGTCCTCTTCTCCGGCCGCACCATCCGTGCCGCCCTCGACGCGCTGAACGACATCGGGCGCCCCCGCGCGGTGCAGCTCGCCGTCCTCGTCGACCGCGGCCACCGCGAACTGCCCATCCGTGCCGACTACGTGGGCAAGAACCTCCCCACGTCGCTGCGGGAGACGGTCAAGGTGCAGCTCGCCGAGGAGGACGGCCGCGACGCCGTGCTGCTCGGCGCCAAGCCCGCCTCCGCGTAAGACCGGTTTCCTCCCTCACGGGGCCAGGGGCACACCCCTGTGCGCCCGCGTGCCCGCAGACCTCCACACACCGGAGTACACGCAGATGATGCGACACCTCATCTCGGCCGCCGACCTCTCCCGCGACGACGCCGTCCTCATCCTCGACACGGCCGAGGAGATGGCGCGCGTCGCCGACCGGCCGATCAAGAAGCTGCCCGCCCTGCGCGGCCGCACCGTCGTCAACCTCTTCTTCGAGGACTCGACGCGGACCCGGATCTCCTTCGAGGCCGCCGAGAAGCGCCTCTCCGCCGACGTCATCAACTTCGCCGCCAAGGGCTCGTCGGTCTCCAAGGGCGAGTCGCTCAAGGACACCGCGCAGACCCTGGAGGCGATGGGCGTCGACGCCGTCGTCATCCGGCACGGCGCCTCCGGCGCCCCCTACCGCCTGGCGACCTCCGGCTGGATCGACGCCGCCGTCATCAACGCGGGCGACGGCACCCACCAGCACCCGACGCAGGCCCTGCTCGACGCCTTCACCATGCGCCGCCGCCTGGTCGGCCCCGACGAGGGCCTCGGCAAGGACCTCGCGGGCCGTCACATCACGCTCGTCGGTGACGTCCTGCACAGCCGCGTCGCCCGCTCCAACGTGGACCTGCTGCACACCCTG
This sequence comes from Streptomyces sp. NPDC002564, assembly GCF_042889645.1. Classification (NCBI taxonomy): domain Bacteria; kingdom Bacillati; phylum Actinomycetota; class Actinomycetes; order Kitasatosporales; family Streptomycetaceae; genus Streptomyces; species Streptomyces sp. NPDC002564. The sequence goes on from NZ_JBIARE010000008.1 coordinate 210,733, forward strand.
GGCGCCGAGGTCACCCTCGTCGCCCCGCCCACGCTGGTGCCGGTCGGCGTCGAGCAGTGGCCCTGCGAGGTCAGCTACGACCTGGACAGCGTGCTGCCCAAGTCCGACGCCGTGATGATGCTGCGGGTGCAGCGCGAGCGGATGAACGCCGCGTTCTTCCCCACCGAGCGCGAGTACTCCCGGCGCTACGGCCTGGACGGCGAGCGCATGGCCAAGATGCCCGAGCACGCCATCGTCATGCATCCCGGCCCGATGGTCCGCGGCATGGAGATCACCGCCGAGGTCGCCGACTCCGACCGCTGCACGGTCGTCGAACAGGTCGCCAACGGCGTCTCCATCCGGATGGCCGTCCTCTACCTGCTGCTGGGCGGCAACGAGCCCGCCGTCACCCACACCCGCCCCAATGATTCGGAGAACAAGTAAGCATGAGCAAGATCCTGATCCGTGGTGCGAAGGTGCTCGGCGGCGAGGCGCAGGACGTCCTGATCGACGGCGAGACGATCGCCGAGATCGGCAGCGGGCTCTCCGCCGAGGGCGCGACCGTCGTCGAGGCCGACGGCAAGGTGCTCCTGCCGGGCCTCGTGGACCTGCACACCCACCTGCGCGAGCCGGGCCGCGAGGACTCCGAGACCGTCCTCACCGGCACCCGCGCCGCCGCGTCCGGCGGCTTCACCGCCGTGTTCGCCATGGCCAACACCTTCCCGGTCGCCGACACCGCGGGCGTCGTCGAGCAGGTCTACCGCCTCGGCAAGGAGTCCGGCTACTGCGACGTGCAGCCCATCGGCGCCGTCACCGTGGGCCTGGAGGGCAAGAAGCTCGCCGAGCTCGGCGCGATGCACGAGTCGGCCGCCGGGGTCACCGTCTTCTCCGACGACGGCAAGTGCGTGGACGACGCGGTGATCATGCGCCGCGCCCTGGAGTACGTGAAGGCCTTCGGCGGTGTCGTCGCCCAGCACGCGCAGGAGCCCCGGCTCACCGAGGGCGCCCAGATGAACGAGGGCGTCGTCTCCGCCGAGCTCGGCCTCGGCGGCTGGCCCGCCGTCGCCGAGGAGTCGATCATCGCGCGCGACGTGCTGCTGGCCGAGCACGTCGGCTCCCGCGTCCACATCTGCCACCTCTCGACCGCCGGGTCCGTCGAGATCGTCCGCTGGGCCAAGTCCCGCGGCATCGACGTCACCGCCGAGGTCACCCCGCACCACCTCCTCCTCACCGACGAGCTGGTCCGCTCGTACGACCCGGTCTACAAGGTCAACCCGCCGCTGCGCACCGAGCGCGACGTCATGGCGCTGCGCGAGGCCCTGGCCGACGGCACCATCGACATCGTCGCCACCGACCACGCCCCGCACCCGCACGAGGACAAGGACTGCGAGTGGGCCGCGGCCGCCATGGGCATGGTGGGCCTGGAGACCGCCCTCTCCGTGGTCCAGCAGACGATGATCGAGACCGGCCTGCTGACCTGGGAGGCCGTCGCCGACCGGATGTCGGTGAAGCCCGCGCAGATCGGCGGGGCCACCGGCCACGGCCGTCCCGTCTCGGCAGGTGAGCCCGCGAACCTCGTGCTGGTCGACGCCGATTACCGTGGGGCAGTGGACCCCGCGGGCTTCGCCTCGCGCAGCCGCAACACGCCCTACGAGGGCCGTGAGCTGCCGGGCCGCGTCACGCACACGTGGCTCAGGGGCCGGGCCACGCTCGTCGACGGGAAGCTCACGTGACATCACTCCTGGAACTGGCCGCCGAGAAGGAATCGGCGGACGTCACCGACTGGGCCGCGCGCGCCGGCTGGGTCGTCGGACTCCTCCTGTTCATCGCGCTCGTCTACTGGCTGATGCGCGAGGGCTGGAAGTGGCGCGGCACGCTCCAGGGCGACCTGCCCGAGCTGCCCGCCGCGCCGGACGACCCGGGTCCGGCCACACTTGAGCTGAGCGGCCGCTACCACGGCTCGACCACGGCGGGACAGTGGCTCGACCGCATCGTGGCGCACGGACTGGGCACCCGCAGCCGGGTCGAGCTCACGCTCACCGACGCGGGCCTGGACGTGGTACGCCCCGGAGCGGCCGACTTCTTCATCCCGGCCGCGCAACTGCGCGAGGCCCGCCTCGACAAGGGCATCGCGGGCAAGGTCCTCACGGAGGGCGGTCTGCTGATCGTCACCTGGGAGCACGGCGGGAAGCTGCTGGACTCCGGGTTCCGCTCGGACCACGCCGCCGAGCAGGCCCAGTGGGTCGAGACGCTCAACAACATGACCGACAAGAACAGCACTACGGAAGGCACCGCACGATGACGACCTCCAAGCAGGGGATTGCCTCGCAGAGGAAGGAGGCGTCTCCCGCCGTACTCGTCCTGGAGGACGGCCGCGTCTTCCGCGGCCGTGCCTACGGGGCCGTGGGGGAGACCTTCGGCGAAGCGGTGTTCTCCACCGGCATGACCGGCTACCAGGAGACCCTCACCGACCCCTCGTACGACCGCCAGATCGTGGTCGCCACCGCCCCGCAGATCGGCAACACGGGCTGGAACGACGAGGACGACGAGTCGAGCCGCATCTGGGTCTCCGGGTACGTGGTCCGCGACCCCGCCCGCATCCCCTCGAACTGGCGCGCACGGCGCTCCCTCGACGACGAACTGGTCGCCCAGGGCATCGTCGGCATCAGCGGCATCGACACCCGCGCCCTCACCCGCCACCTGCGCGAGCGCGGCTCCATGCGCTCCGGCATCTTCTCCGGCGCGTCGCTCGCGACCGACGCCGAGCTCGTCGAGCGCGTCCTGGCCCAGCCCCCGATGAAGGGCGCCAGCCTCTACGAGGAGGTCGCCACCAAGGAGGCCTACGTCGTCCCGGCCGTCGGCGAGAAGAAGTTCACCGTCGCCGCCATCGACCTCGGCATCAAGGGCATGACCCCGCACCGCATGGCCGAGCGCGGCATCGAGGTGCACGTACTGCCCGCCACGGCGAGCGTCGAGGACGTCTACGCCGTCGACCCCGACGGCGTCTTCTTCTCCAACGGCCCGGGCGACCCGGCCACCGCCGAGGGCCCCGTCGCGCTGATGACCGCGGTCCTCGAGCGCCGGACGCCGCTGTTCGGCATCTGCTTCGGCAACCAGATCCTCGGCCGCGCCCTCGGCTTCGGCACGTACAAGCTGAAGTACGGCCACCGCGGCATCAACCAGCCGGTGCAGGACCGCACCACCGGCAAGGTCGAGGTCACCGCGCACAACCACGGCTTCGCCGTGGACGCGCCGCTCGACAAGGTCAGCGACACCCCCTTCGGCCGCGTCGAGGTCTCCCACGTCTGCCTCAACGACGACGTCGTGGAGGGGCTCCAGCTGCTCGACCAGCCGGGCTTCTCCGTCCAGTACCACCCCGAGGCAGCCGCGGGCCCGCACGACGCCGCGTACCTCTTCGACCGCTTCACGTCTTTGATGAACACCGTCCTGTTGGAGGGCCAGCGTGCCTAAGCGCACCGATATCCAGTCCGTCCTGGTCATCGGCTCCGGCCCGATCGTCATCGGCCAGGCCGCCGAGTTCGACTACTCAGGCACCCAGGCGTGCCGCATCCTCAAGTCCGAGGGCCTGCGCGTCATCCTCGTCAACTCCAACCCGGCGACGATCATGACCGACCCGGAGATCGCCGACGCCACCTACGTCGAGCCGATCACCCCGGAGTTCGTCGAGAAGATCATCGCCAAGGAGCGCCCCGACGCGCTGCTGCCCACCCTGGGCGGCCAGACGGCCCTCAACACGGCCATCTCCATGCACGAGCAGGGCGTCCTGGAGAAGTACGGCGTCGAGCTCATCGGCGCCAACGTCGAGGCCATCAACAAGGGCGAGGACCGCGAGCTCTTCAAGGGCGTCGTCGAAGAGGTCAACAAGAAGATCGGGCACGGCGAGTCCGCCCGCTCCTACATCTGCCACTCCATGGACGACGTCCTCAAGGGCGTCGAGGAGCTCGGCGGCTACCCGGTCGTCGTCCGCCCCTCCTTCACCATGGGCGGCGCCGGCTCCGGCTTCGCGCACGACGAGGAGGAGCTGCGCCGCATCGCCGGACAGGGCCTCACGCTCTCGCCGACCACCGAGGTGCTCCTGGAGGAGTCCATCCTCGGCTGGAAGGAGTACGAGCTGGAGCTGATGCGCGACAAGAACGACAACGTCGTGGTCGTCTGCTCCATCGAGAACTTCGACCCCATGGGCGTGCACACCGGTGACTCCATCACCGTCGCCCCGTCGATGACGCTCACCGACCGCGAGTACCAGACCCTGCGCGACATCGGCATCGCGATCATCCGCGAGGTCGGCGTCGACACCGGCGGCTGCAACATCCAGTTCGCGGTGAACCCCGAGGACGGCCGGGTCATCGTGATCGAGATGAACCCGCGCGTCTCGCGCTCGTCGGCGCTCGCGTCGAAGGCCACCGGCTTCCCGATCGCGAAGATCGCCGCCAAGCTGGCCGTCGGCTACACCCTCGACGAGATCCCGAACGACATCACGGAGAAGACCCCGGCGTCCTTCGAGCCGACCCTCGACTACGTCGTCGTCAAGGCCCCGCGCTTCGCCTTCGAGAAGTTCCCCTCGGCGGACTCCACCCTGACGACCACCATGAAGTCGGTCGGCGAGGCCATGGCGATCGGCCGCAACTTCACCGAGGCCCTGCAGAAGGCGCTGCGCTCGCTGGAGAAGAAGGGCTCGCAGTTCACCTTCGTCGGCGAGCCCGGCGACAAGGACGAGCTGCTGCGCGAGGCGGTGCGCCCCACCGACGGCCGCATCAACTGCGTCATGCAGGCCATCCGCGCGGGCGCCACCCCCCAGGAGGTCTTCGACGCCACGAAGATCGACCCGTGGTTCGTCGACCAGCTCTTCCTGATCAAGGAGATCGCCGACGAGCTGACCGCCGTCGAGAAGCTCCAGCCCGAGCTGCTCGCCGAGGCCAAGCGGCACGGCTTCTCCGACGCCCAGATCGCCGAGATCCGCGGCCTGCGCGAGGACGTCGTGCGCGAGGTGCGCCAGGCCCTCGGCGTGCGCCCGGTCTACAAGACGGTCGACACCTGCGCCGCCGAGTTCGCCGCGAAGACCCCGTACTTCTACTCGTCCTACGACGAGGAGAGCGAGGTCGCCCCGCGCGAGAAGCCCGCGGTCATCATCCTGGGCTCGGGCCCGAACCGCATCGGCCAGGGCATCGAGTTCGACTACTCCTGCGTCCACGCCTCCTTCGCGCTCAGCGAGGCGGGCTACGAGACCGTGATGGTCAACTGCAACCCCGAGACCGTCTCCACCGACTACGACACCTCCGACCGGCTCTACTTCGAGCCGCTCACCCTGGAGGACGTCCTGGAGATCGTGCACGCCGAGGCCGCGGCCGGACCCATCGCGGGCGTCATCGTCCAGCTCGGCGGCCAGACCCCGCTGGGCCTCGCCCAGGCCCTCAAGGACAACGGCGTACCGGTCGTGGGCACCTCGCCCGAGGCCATCCACGCCGCCGAGGACCGCGGCGCCTTCGGCCGGGTCCTCGACGAGGCCGGCCTGCCCGCCCCGAAGCACGGCACCGCGACGACGTTCGCCGAGGCGAAGGCCATCGCCGACGAGATCGGCTACCCGGTGCTCGTGCGGCCCTCGTACGTGCTCGGCGGGCGCGGCATGGAGATCGTCTACGACGAGACCCGGCTCTCCGCGTACATCGAGGAGTCGACCGAGATCAGCCCCTCGCGGCCGGTCCTCGTGGACCGCTTCCTCGACGACGCCATCGAGATCGACGTCGACGCGCTCTACGACGGCGAGGAGCTCTACCTCGGCGGCGTCATGGAGCACATCGAGGAGGCCGGCATCCACTCCGGCGACTCGGCGTGCGCGCTGCCCCCCATCACGCTGGGCGGCTTCGACATCAAGCGCCTGCGCGCCTCCACGGAGGGCATCGCCAAGGGCGTCGGCGTGCGCGGACTCATCAACATCCAGTTCGCGATGGCGGGTGACATCCTCTACGTCCTGGAGGCCAACCCGCGTGCCTCGCGCACCGTCCCCTTCACCTCGAAGGCGACCGCGGTGCCGCTGGCCAAGGCCGCCGCGCGCATCTCGCTCGGCGCGACCGTCGCCGAGCTGCGCGCCGAGGGCATGCTCCCGGCCGTCGGCGACGGCGGCACGCTCCCCATGGACGCGCCGATCTCCGTCAAGGAGGCCGTCATGCCGTGGTCGCGCTTCCGCGACATCCACGGCCGCGGCGTCGACACCGTCCTCGGCCCGGAGATGCGCTCCACCGGCGAAGTCATGGGCATCGACTCGGTGTTCGGCACCGCGTACGCCAAGTCCCAGGCGGGCGCCTACGGTCCGCTGCCGACCAAGGGCCGTGCCTTCATCTCCGTCGCCAACCGCGACAAGCGCTCGATGATCTTCCCGGCCCGCGAACTGGTCGCGCACGGCTTCGAGTTGTTCGCCACGTCCGGCACGGCCGAGGTGCTCAAGCGCAACGGCATCAACGCCACGGTCGTGCGCAAGCAGTCCGAGGGCGAAGGCCCGAACGGCGAGAAGACCATCGTCCAGCTCATCCACGACGGCGGTGTCGACCTCATCGTCAACACCCCGTACGGCACCGGCGGCCGCCTCGACGGCTACGAGATCCGTACGGCCGCCGTGGCGCGCTCGGTGCCGTGCCTGACGACGGTCCAGGCGCTCGCCGCGGCCGTCCAGGGCATCGACGCGCTGGGCCGCGGGGACGTGGGCGTCCGATCGCTCCAGGAACACGCGGAACACCTGACCGCGACCCGCGACTAGCAGCCCACAAGGGGGACACCGAAGCACACGGTGTCCCCCTTCTGGTGAGGACACCGGCTTCCGGTGAGAACACCGAGGACACTCTTCATGTACAAGCTCTTCTTCCAGCTCGTCTTCAAGCGGATGGACCCGGAGCGGGCCCACTACCTGGCCTTCCGCTGGATCCGCCTCGCGGCCCGCGTCCCGGTCCTGCGCACCTTCGTCGCGGCCGTCCTCGCGCCGCGCCACAAGGAGCTGCGCACCGAGGCCCTGGGCCTGCGGATGCACGGCCCCTTCGGGCTCGCCGCAGGCTTCGACAAGAACGCCGTCGCGATCGACGGCATGTCGATGCTCGGCTTCGACCACATCGAGATCGGCACGGTCACCGGCGAGCCGCAGCCCGGCAACCCCAAGAAGCGGCTCTTCCGCCTGGTGCAGGACCGCGCGCTGATCAACCGCATGGGCTTCAACAACGAGGGCTCGGCGGCCGTCGCGGAGCGCCTGGCCGCCCGCGACGCGGTGTTCCGGACCGTCGTGGGCGTGAACATCGGCAAGACCAAGGTCGTCCCCGAGGAGGAGGCCGCCGCCGACTACGTGAAGTCGACCGAGCGGCTCGCCCGCCACGCCGACTACCTCGTCGTCAACGTGTCGTCGCCCAACACCCCGGGGCTGCGCAACCTCCAGGCCACCGAGTCGCTGCGGCCGCTGCTCACCGCCGTGCGCGAGGCCGCCGACCGCAGCGTCCAGGGCCGCCGGGTCCCGCTCCTTGTCAAGATCGCCCCGGACCTGGCCGACGAGGACGTCGACGCGGTCGCCGACCTGGCCGTCGAGCTCGGCCTGGACGGCATCATCGCCACCAACACCACCATCGCGCGCGAAGGCCTCGGGCTGACCTCCGACCCGGCGCTGGTCAAGGAGACCGGCGGCCTGTCCGGCGCCCCCCTCAAGGAGCGCTCCCTGGAGGTCCTGCGCCGCCTCTACGCGCGCGTGGGCGACCGGATCACGCTCGTGGGCGTCGGCGGCATCGAGACTGCCGAGGACGCCTGGCAGCGCATCCTCGCGGGCGCCACCCTGGTCCAGGGCTACAGCGCCTTCATCTACGAGGGGCCCTTCTGGGGCCGCGCGATCCACAAGGGCCTCGCCGCCCGGCTGAACGCCTCCCCGTACGCCACCCTCGCCGAGGCCGTCGGCGCCGACGTCAGGAAGTCCGCATGAGCGCCCTCGAACCCTTCGGCACGCGCCTCCGCCACGCCATGGACGAGCGCGGGCCGCTGTGCGTCGGCATCGACCCGCACGCCTCCCTGCTGTCCGCGTGGGGCCTGAACGACGACGTCGCGGGCCTGGAGCGGTTCACCGGGACCGTCGTCGAGGCCCTGGCGGGCACCGTCGCGGTGTTCAAGCCGCAGAGCGCCTTCTTCGAGCGCTTCGGCTCGCGGGGCATCGCCGTCCTGGAGAAGGCGGTCGCCGAGCTGCGGGCGGCCGGCGCCCTGGTCGTGATGGACGCCAAGCGCGGCGACATCGGCTCGACCATGGCCGCGTACGCCGAGACCTTCCTGCACAAGGACGCACCGCTGTTCAGCGACGCGCTGACGGTCTCGCCCTACCTCGGCTACGGCTCGCTGAAGCCGGCCGTCGACCTCGCACGGGAGAACGGCGCGGGACTCTTCGTGCTCGCCCTCACCTCCAACCCCGAGGGCGCCGAGGTGCAGCACGCGGTGCGCGAGGACGGCCGCACGGTCGGTGCCACGGTCCTGGCCCACCTGGCCGCGGAGAACGCGGGACAGGAGCCCCTGGGCTCCTTCGGTGCCGTCGTCGGGGCGACGCTGGGCGACCTGTCCTCGTACGACCTCGCGGTCAACGGCCCGCTCCTGGCGCCCGGGATCGGCGCGCAGGGGGCGACCCCGGCCGACCTGCCCGGCGTGTTCGGCGCGGCCGTACGCAATGTCGTGCCGAGCGTCAGCCGGGGCGTGCTGCGGCACGGACCCGATGTCACGGGCCTGCGCGATGCCGCGACGCGCTTCGCGGACGAGATCGGGGCGGCGGTCGCGGCGGCCTGAGCGGGGCGACGAGGGCCGCGCACACGTTCCGTCGACGGTTCGGCGAGAGGCCACCGAGGGGTCGCCGGGGGTCCGGGGACTCAAATCCGGGGAGAAATGCCGGATATGTCCGGCTCGGCAGAGGCTGACCAGGACTTTTCGTCTGTTCTCGCTGACTCCGGCGGCCATGCCCGCTAGTCTCCGACGAGTGGGGGTCCCCTCCACGCCTTTCGAGGTAGTGGGGGACAACGGGCAAGCGCGTTGCACGTTGCTCCCCTGGTGTGGGGCGACTAGGTTCCTCACCGGTCCGTATCCGACAGTTCGACATCCGAGGTGACGTAGGCGTGGCTCTTCCGCCCCTTACCCCTGAACAGCGCGCAGCCGCGCTCGAAAAGGCCGCCGCGGCTCGCCGGGAGCGGGCCGAGGTCAAGAATCGACTCAAGCACTCCGGCGCCTCCCTTCACGAGGTCATCAAGCAGGGTCAGGAGAACGATGTCATCGGCAAGATGAAGGTCTCCGCCCTCCTGGAGTCCCTGCCGGGCGTGGGCAAGGTCCGCGCCAAGCAGATCATGGAGCGTCTTGGCATCTCCGAGAGCCGCCGTGTGCGCGGTCTCGGCTCCAACCAGATCGCGTCGCTCGAGCGCGAGTTCGGCGGCGGTGCCGCCGGCTGATGTTCTCGGGCACTCCTGAGAACCTGGATAATCGCTGCATGGCTGCAACATCCCGGGGGACGACCCCCGTGCCCCCGGACGTACGTCCGCGGCTGACCGTGCTCTCCGGCCCCTCCGGGGTCGGCAAGAGCACGGTCGTCGCTCATATGCGCAAAGAACACCCCGAGGTCTGGCTCTCGGTCTCGGCCACCACCCGCAAGCCGCGCCCCGGTGAGAAGCACGGCGTCCAGTACTTCTTCGTCTCCGACGACGAGATGGACAAGCTCATCGCCAACGGCGAGCTCCTGGAGTGGGCCGAGTTCGCGGGCAACCGCTACGGCACCCCGCGCCGCGCGGTGATCGAGCGCCTGGAGGCGGGCGAGCCCGTCCTCCTGGAGATCGATCTGCAGGGCGCGCGCCTGGTGCGCGAGTCGATGCCCGAGGCGCAGCTCGTCTTCCTCGCCCCGCCGAGCTGGGACGAGCTGGTCCGCCGGCTCACCGGCCGCGGGACCGAGGCACCCGAGGTCATCGAGCGCAGGCTCGCCGCCGCCAGGGTGGAGCTCGCCGCGGAGGCCGAGTTCGACACGACCCTCGTCAACACCTCCGTCGAGGACGTGGCCCGTGAGCTGCTAGCCTTGATGAAGGTTCTTTGATCTTTAACCCTGTCTTGACTTCTGGTCTCGACTTCATTTGATCCCATCGGAAGGCAGAGAGTGTCCTCTTCCATCACCGCGCCCGAGGGCATCATCAACCCGCCGATTGATGAGCTGCTCGAAGCCACCGACTCGAAGTACAGCCTCGTGATCTACGCCGCCAAGCGCGCGCGCCAGATCAACGCGTACTACTCGCAGCTCGGTGAGGGCCTCCTGGAGTACGTCGGCCCCCTCGTCGACACGCACGTCCACGAGAAGCCGCTGTCGATCGCGCTCCGCGAGATCAACGCCGGCCTGCTGACCTCCGAGGCCATCGAGGGCCCGGCTCAGTAAGCGGTTCGTACCTTCACCACAGGCCCGGCAGCACGGCTGCCGGGCCTGTGGTGTGTCATGGAGTCGTACGCATCCGAGTGCGGGGAGACGAAGGCAGTGGCCGAGAAGCCGAAGGTAGTCCTGGGGGTCAGCGGTGGCATCGCCGCCTACAAGGCGTGCGAGCTGCTGCGCAGGCTGACCGAGTCGGGCCACGACGTACGCGTCGTGCCCACCGAGTCGGCGCTGCACTTCGTCGGTGCCGCGACCTGGTCCGCGCTGTCCGGCCACCCCGTCTCGACCGAGGTCTGGTCCGACGTCCACGAGGTGCCGCACGTCCGCATCGGCCAGCACGCCGACCTCGTGATCGTCGCCCCCGCCACCGCCGACATGCTCGCCAAGGCGGCCCACGGCCTCGCCGACGACCTGCTCACCAACACGCTCCTGACCGCCCGCTGTCCGGTGGTCTTCGCGCCCGCCATGCACACCGAGATGTGGGAGCACCCGGCCACCCAGGAGAACGTGGCGACGCTGCGCCGCCGCGGCGCGCTCGTCGTCGAGCCGGCCGTCGGCCGGCTCACCGGCGTCGACACCGGCAAGGGCCGCTTCCCCGACCCCGTCGAGCTCTTCGAGGTCGTCCGCCGGGTGCTGGCGCGCGGCGACCGGCCCCGGGACCTCGCGGGGCGGCACGTCGTCGTGAGCGCCGGCGGCACCCGTGAGCCCCTGGACCCGGTCCGCTTCCTGGGCAACCGCTCCTCCGGCAAGCAGGGCTACGCGCTGGCCCGCAGCGCGGCCGCGCGCGGCGCCCGGGTCACGCTCGTCGCGGCCAACGCCGCGCTGCCCGATCCGGCGGGCGTCGACGTCGTGCCGGTGGGCACCGCCGTCCAGCTGCGCGAGGCGGTCCTGAAGGCCGCGGGCGACGCCGACGCCGTGGTGATGGCGGCCGCCGTGGCGGACTTCCGCCCCGAGACGTACGCGGCGGGCAAGATCAAGAAGAAGGACGGCCAGGAACCGGCCCCCATCGCGCTGGTGCGCAACCCCGACATCCTGGCCGAGATCGCGGGGGAGCGGCCCCGCGCGGGACAGGTGGTCGTCGGCTTCGCCGCGGAGACCGACGACGTCCTGGCCAACGGCCGCGCCAAGCTCGCCCGCAAGGGCTGCGACCTGCTGGTCGTCAACGAGGTCGGGGAGCGGAAGACCTTCGGCTCCGAGGAGAACGAGGCGGTCGTGCTCGGCGCCGACGGCAGCGAGACACCGGTGCCGTACGGCCCCAAGGAGGCCCTCGCGGACACGGTCTGGGACCTGGTCGTCCCCCGGCTGTCCTGACCGTGCGCCACCCCGTCTCACCATCCGGACGGCGAAGTGTCCGGTTCCTGGGCCCGCGGTTCGCCTCTCGGCGGAACTCGGCCACATTTCGGCGGCTCTCTTGACGGGGTCCGCACGGGCAGGGCTGAATGTCATCTTCGCCCCAGCGGGCGCCTCGCACCCCGGGAAATCCTGGGAAAAACCGGGAGAAAACCCGGGGAAAGCCCGGAGAAGGCCGGGGAAAGCGGGGCGCGAGACCCGCTGGGGGAGACCGATCGTCGTACCGCGCAACGCAGTGCCGCAGGTCACAGGCCTCCCAAGTGGCGAGACATGTGGACCGGCGGCCGAGTGTGACCGATAAACTGGTCTCGGACGACGCCGGGCGCAGCTCCCGGCCGTCCACCCATGATCAGCCAGCAGCCGCTGCAACCACAGGGAGCGATGTGTCCCGGCGCCTCTTCACCTCGGAGTCTGTGACCGAGGGTCACCCCGACAAGATCGCTGACCAGATCAGCGACACCATTCTCGACGCGCTTCTGCGGGAGGACCCGACGTCCCGGGTCGCCGTGGAGACGCTGATCACGACCGGCCTCGTCCACGTGGCCGGTGAGGTCACGACGAAGGCGTACGCGCCGATCGCGCAGCTCGTGCGCGACAAGATCCTCGAGATCGGTTACGACTCCTCGAAGAAGGGCTTCGACGGCGCCTCCTGCGGCGTCTCGGTGTCCATCGGCTCGCAGTCCCCCGACATCGCGCAGGGCGTCGACACCGCCTACGAGAAGCGTGTGGAGGGCGCCTCCCAGCGGGACCAGGAGGACGAGCTCGACAAGCAGGGCGCCGGCGACCAGGGCCTGATGTTCGGCTACGCCTGCGACGAGACCCCGGAGCTCATGCCGCTCCCGATCCACCTCGCGCACCGGCTCTCGCGGCGCCTCTCCGAGGTCCGCAAGAACGGGACGATCCCCTACCTGCGTCCCGACGGCAAGACCCAGGTCACCATCGAGTACGACGGCGACAAGGCCGTCCGCCTCGACACGGTCGTGGTGTCCTCGCAGCACGCGAGCGACATCGACCTGGACTCGCTGCTCGCGCCCGACATCCGCGAGTTCGTCGTCGAGCCCGAGCTGAAGGCCCTCCTCGAGGACGGCATCAAGCTGGAGACCGAGGGCTACCGCCTCCTGGTCAACCCGACCGGACGCTTCGAGATCGGCGGCCCGATGGGTGACGCCGGCCTCACCGGCCGCAAGATCATCATCGACACCTACGGCGGCATGGCCCGCCACGGCGGCGGTGCATTCTCCGGCAAGGACCCGTCCAAGGTCGACCGCTCCGCGGCGTACGCGATGCGCTGGGTCGCCAAGAACGTCGTCGCGGCCGGCCTCGCGGCCCGCTGCGAGGTCCAGGTCGCGTACGCCATCGGCAAGGCCGAGCCGGTCGGTCTCTTCGTCGAGACCTTCGGCACGGCCACGATCGACACGGACAAGATCGAGTCGGCCATCGGCGAGGTCTTCGACCTGCGCCCGGCCGCGATCATCCGCGACCTCGACCTGCTCCGCCCGATCTACTCGCAGACCGCCGCGTACGGCCACTTCGGCCGGGCGATCCCCGACTTCACGTGGGAGCGCACGGACCGCGTGGACGCGCTGCGCGCGGCGGCGGGGCTCTAGTCCCCGCCCGGCACGGCTCCGATGAGGCCCGGCACTCCCGCGAGGGGTGCCGGGCCTCATCGTTCTCCCGGCGGTGTCCGAGCCGTCTGGTAGGAATGCAGCTGTGAGCAGGGAGAACGAAGAGTCCGGGGCGGGGGGTGCCGAGGAGCCCGAGCAGCTCGCGCTCATCCGGGAGTCGGTGCGTACGGCCAAGGTGCCGCGGGCCAAGCCGCGGACGTGGCGGGGTGCCGCGCTGGCTAAGGAGCTGCCCGTCGCGCGTGTGCTCGTCGACAAGGGCGTGCTGCACCTCGACCGGTACTTCGACTACGCCGTGCCCCAGGAGCTGGACGCCGAGGCGCAGCCGGGGGTGCGGGTCCGGGTGCGGTTCGGGGCGGGGTCGCGCAATGTCCGCCAGGGGCGGCGCGAGGGCGGCGGGCTGATCGACGGCTACCTCGTCGAGCGGCGCGCCGAGAGCGACTACAGCGGTCCGCTGGCCGCCCTGGCCCAGGTCGTGTCGCCGGAGCCGGTGCTCGACGCGGGGCTCCTCGGGCTGGCCCGGGCGGTGGCCGACCGGTACGCGGGCAGCCTCGCCGACGTGCTGCAGCTGGCGATCCCGCCCCGGCACGCGCGCGCCGAGTCGCGGGTCTCGCCCGCGCCGCCCGCGCCGCCCGCCGCACCCGAGCCCGGCAGCTGGCGCCGGTACGGGCACGGTCCGGAGTTCCTGCACGCGCTGGCCTCCGGGGGAGCGCCACGGGCCGTGTGGACCGCGCTGCCCGGACCCCGGTGGGCCGAGGAGATCGCCTGCGCCGTGCAGGCCACGCTGGCCTCGGGCCGGGGCGCCCTCGTCGTCGTACCGACCGGACGGCCCGCCGCGCGCGTGGACGCCGCGCTCACCGAGCTGCTCGGCACGGGCCGGCACGCCCTGCTGACCGCCGACGCCGGGCAGGAGCGCCGCTATCAGGAGTGGCTCGCCGTGCGGCGCGGCGCGGTGCGGGCCGTGGTCGGCACACGGGCCGCCATGTTCGCGCCGGTACGGGACCTGGGCCTGGTCGTCGTCTGGGACGACGGCGACTCCAACCACAGCGACGACAACGCCCCCTTCCCCCATGTGCGGGAGGTCCTGGAGCTGCGCGCCACGCGCGACAAGTGCGGCTTCCTGCTGGGCAGCGCGAGCTGCACGGTGGAGGCGGCGCAACTGGTCGAGAGCGGCTGGGCCGTGCCGCTCGTCGCCGACCGCGAGCAGGTGCGCGGGGCCGCGCCGCTCGTGCGCACGGTGGGCGACGGGGACCTGGCGCGGGACGAGGCGGCGCGGGCCGCGCGGCTGCCCTCGCTCGCCTGGCAGGTCGCGCGCGAGGGGCTCAAGCACGGGCCCGTCCTGGTGCAGGTCCCGCGGCGCGGCTATGTGCCGCGGCTCGCCTGCGAGCGGTGCCGCGAGCCCGCCCGGTGCCGGCGCTGCGCCGGGCCGCTGGAGGCGCAGGAGAGCGGTGCCGCGCTGCGGTGCGGCTGGTGCGGCGTCGAGGAGGCGGCCTGGCACTGCGAGTCCTGCGGCGCGTTCCGGCTGCGGGCGCAGATCGTGGGCGCGCGCAGGACCGCCGAGGAGCTGGGGCGTGCCTTCCCCGCGGTGCCGGTGCGGACGTCGGGCCGCGAGCAGGTGCTCGACACGGTGCCGGGGACACCGGCGCTGGTGGTGAGCACGCCGGGGGCCGAGCCCGTCGCCGAGGGCGGTTACGCGGCGGCGCTGCTGCTCGACGGGTGGGCCATGCTCGGGCGGCCCGACCTGCGGGCGGGCGAGGACGCGCTGCGGCGCTGGATCGGCGCCTCCGCGCTGGTGCGTCCGCAGGGCTCGGGCGGCACGGTCGTGGTCGTCGCCGAGCCCACGCTGCGGCCGGTGCAGGCCCTGGTGCGCTGGGACCCGGTGGGGCACGCGGTCCGTGAGCTCGCCGAGCGGGCGGAGCTGGGGTTCCCGCCGGTGTCGCGGATGGCGTCGGTGTCCGGTCCGCCCGAGGCGCTCACGGAGTTCCTCGCGGGGACCGAACTGCCGGGCGACGCCGTGGTGCTGGGGCCCGTGCCGGTGCGGGACACCGGCCCCGGGGCCACCCGCAAGGGCGGCGGCGCGCCCGCCGGGGAGCAGGCGGAGCGGGTCCTCCTGCGGGTCCCGCCGGGCAGCGGCGCCGCGCTCGCGGCCGCGCTGAAGGCGGCGCAGGCCGCGCGGATGGCCCGGGGCGCCAAGGGCGCGCGGGAGGCGGGGGGCGAGCCGGTGCGGGTGCGGGTGGACCCGCCGGACATCGGCTGACGGACGCCGCGCCCGTCGGCGGCCGACGCCGTTCGGGGAGCCGGGCAGGACGTGCAGATGCCCCCTCGCCCCGGGGAGCGAGAGGGCATGGAGGGGGCGCGGGGTCAGCCGTTGCGGGGGCCGGGGAAGGCCGTCGGCCTGGTCTCTTCGCGGAGCGTCGGGCTGCCCGCCGTCGGCTGGGTCGGCATGGCGCGGGCGGCGGGGACGGACGGCAGGGGGACACCGACGGGCAGCGCGCGGGTGGCCGTGGACGTCACGGCCTGCGCCGGGGTCTCGGTGGCACGCTCCGCCTCGGCCGCCGCCTGCGTGGTGGCCCTGCGCGCGCCGTAGCGGCGGTGGACCGCCTGCTTGGTGACACCGAGGGCCGAGCCCACCGCGTCCCACGAGAACCCGAGCGAGCGGTCGAAGTCGACCGCGGCGGTGACCAGCGTCTCGACGCTGTCCCGCAGTTCCTGGGCGAGGCGGACGGTCGGGGCGGGGGCCCGCCCGTACACGACGAAGCCCGCGGACGGGCTGGAGCGGCGCGGGCGGTAGACGTTGCCGAGCTGGGCGGTGAGGGTACGCAGTGCGTCCACCTGCCGGCGGACCCGCTCGATGTCCCGCACCAGCAGGTGCAGGCTGGCCCGTGCCTGGGCGTCGTGGGTTGCGTGGTCGGCCATGAACAAGCCTCTCGAACCGGCGTTGAAAAGGATCGGGCCGCGGCGGCGGCCCGTTGTGGTCAACTCTTTCTTGACCAACGCGCTAGTTCGTGTGGGGTCACGGTGCAGGGGCGTATGCGCATATGCACAGGGCGCGCGCCCATTCGTACGCCCCCGGCGGCCGCGGCGGCCCGTGGACCGCCCGACGGCGACCCGGACCCCGGGCGGACCGTCCCGGGCGGGCGCGGGGAGCGGCCCATAGACTGGTGCGCTGCCGTCGCCCCACCCTTGACCAGAGATCCGAGGTACCCCCGAGTGAAGCTCGTCTTCGCAGGCACTCCCGAGGTCGCCGTCCCCGCCCTGGACGCGCTGATCGCCTCCGACCGGCACGAGGTGGCCGCCGTCGTGACCCGTCCGGACGCGCCCGCGGGCCGGGGCCGCAGGCTGGTCGCGAGCCCGGTCGCGGAGCGTGCGCAGGAGGCCGGCATCGAGGTGCTCAAGCCCGCGAAGCCGCGCGACGAGGAGTTCCTGGCGCGGCTGCGGGAGATCGGTCCCGACTGCTGCCCCGTCGTGGCCTACGGCGCGCTGCTGCCCGAGGTCGCTCTGGAGGTACCGGCCCGCGGCTGGGTCAACCTGCACTTCTCGCTGCTGCCCGCCTGGCGCGGCGCCGCCCCGGTGCAGCACGCGGTGATGGCGGGCGACGAGATCACCGGGGCCTCCACCTTCCTCATCGAGCGGGGGCTCGACTCCGGTCCGGTGTACGGCACGGTCACCGAGGAGGTGCGGTCCACCGACACCAGCGGCGACCTCCTGACCCGGCTCGCCTTCGCGGGCTCGGGGCTGCTCGTCGCGACCATGGACGGCATCGAGGACGGCAGCCTGACGGCGGTGCCGCAGCCCGCCGACGGCGTCACCCTCGCCCCCAAGATCACCGTCGAGGACGCGCAGATCGACTGGGCCGCCCCGGCCCTGCGCGTCGACCGGGTGGTGCGCGGCTGCACCCCCGCGCCCGGCGCCTGGACCGTCTTCCGCGGCGAGCGCCTCAAGGTCATCCAGGCCGCGCTCGTCCCGGACCGCACGGACCTCGCGCCCGGCGAGCTGGCCGCCGCCAAGAACAACGTGTACGTCGGTTCCGGATCGCACGCCGTCGAGCTGCTCTGGGTCCAGCCGCAGGGCAAGAAGCCGATGCGCGGCGCCGACTGGGCGCGCGGGGTGCGGATCGCCGCGGGGGAGCGGGCCGGCGCCTAGATCCTGTCCGTGACGTCCACTCCGCCGGGCGGCGTCCGGCACGTGCTCTCGCCGCACCGGGCGTGAGGCCGGGTGCGGCAGGGGGCGAGTGGAGGCGGGTGGGAGCGCGGGCGCGGGCGACGTAGGCTGGACAGGTTCGACCCATTCCAGCAGCGGAGCACCTTTGAACGACCAGCCGAACCGGCGTCCCCAGTCCTCCGGCAAGTCCGGCAAGCCGGGCCGCCCGGGCAAGTCCGGCAAGCCCTACCGCCGCCCCCAGCGGGACCCCGTCCGCATCCTGGCCTTCGAGGCGCTGCGGGCCGTGGACGAGCGCGACGCGTACGCGAACCTCGTCCTGCCGCCGCTGCTGCGCAAGGCCCGCGAGAAGGGCGACTTCGACGCCAGGGACGCGGCCCTCGCCACCGAGCTGGTCTACGGCACGCTGCGCCGCCAGGGGACGTACGACGCGATCGTGGCGGCCTGCATCGACCGGCCGCTGCGCGAGGTCGACCCGCCGGTCCTCGACGTGCTGAACCTGGGCGTGCACCAGTTGCTGGGCACCCGCATCCCGACGCACGCCGCCGTCTCCGCCTCGGTGGAGCTGGCCCGCGTGGTGCTCGGCGACGGCCGCGCCAAGTTCGTCAACGCCGTGCTGCGCAAGGTCTCCCAGGACGACCTGGACGCCTGGGTGGAGAAGGTGGCGCCGCCCTACGACGAGGACGCCGAGGACCACCTCGCCGTCGTCCACTCGCACCCCCGCTGGGTCGTCTCGGCGCTGTGGGACTCGCTCGGCGGCGGCCGCGCGGGCATCGAGGACCTGCTGGAGGCCGACAACGAACGGCCCGAGGTGACGCTGGTGGCTCGGCCGGGGCGGGCCACCGCGGACGAGATCCTGGACTCCGTGGGCGAGGAGTCCGCGCTGCCCGGGCGCTGGTCCCCCTATGCCGTCCGGCTCAGCGAGGGCGGGGAGCCCGGCTCGCTGGAGACCGTGCGCGAGGGGCGCGCGGGCGTGCAGGACGAGGGCAGCCAGCTGGTCGCGCTCGCGCTGGCGAACGCCCCCGTCGAGGGCCCCGACCGCGCCTGGCTCGACGGCTGCGCGGGCCCCGGCGGCAAGGCGGCCCTGCTCGCCGGGCTCGCCGCCCAGCGCGGGGCCGTCCTGCTCGCCTCCGAGAAGCAGCCGCACCGGGCCGGCCTCGTCGCGCAGGCCCTCGCCGGGAACCCCGGGCCGTACGCCGTGATCGCGGCCGACGGCACCCGCCCTCCGTGGCGGCCCGGCACGTTCGACCGCGTCCTGATGGACGTGCCCTGCACGGGACTCGGCGCGCTGCGCCGCCGGCCCGAGGCGCGCTGGCGCCGTCGTCCGCAGGATCTGGAGGGCTTCGCACCGCTGCAGCGCTCGCTGCTGCGCACGGCGCTGGAGTCGGTGCGGGTCGGCGGTGTCGTCGGGTACGCGACGTGCTCGCCGCACCTCGCGGAGACCCGCGCGGTCGTCGACGACGTCCTCAAGCAGACCGGCGGCGCCGAACTGCTCGACGCGCGGCCGCTGATGCCGGGCGTCCCCGCGCTGGGCGACGGCCCGGACGTCCAGTTGTGGCCGCACCTGCACGGCACGGACGCGATGTATCTGGCGCTGATCCGGCGCACGGCCTGACGGCACGGCACGGCACGGCAGGGCACGGCGCGGCGCGGGACGTCGTACCGCCGGCGGCACGCCGTCCCGCGCCGGACTCAGACGTCCAGGCGCAGTTCCGGGCCGAGCGCCCGGGACACGCACGCGTACATGCGGCCCGCGGGGGCGCCGATGTCGTCGCGGTGGTCCGGCGTGCCGGAGAGCACGGTGACCTCGCAGCTGCCGCAGACGCCCTCGCGGCAGCCCGCGAGCACCGGGCGCCCGGCGCGCCGCAGGGCGTCGAGGAGCGACTGTTCGGGGCCGACCGGCACGCTCTCCCCGGAGCGGGCGCACACCGCGGTGAAGGCGGTGTTGGGGGCGAAGGTCCGCACGGCCGGGCGGAAGCGCTCCGTGCGGAGCCGCCCGGCGGGGAAGGCGGCCTGCGCCGCGGCGAGCATCGGGGCCGGTCCGCAGCAGTAGACGAGGGCCTCGGGCGCCACGGCGGCGGCCAGCGCCGCGAGGTCCGGCCTGCCGTCCCGCGCGGTGACCACGAGCCGCACCCGGTCGCCGAAGCGCGCGCGCAGTTCGTCGGCGAACGGCATGGCCGACGCCGACCGCCCCACGTAGACGAGGGTGGCGGGGACGTCCGCCCGCACGGCCGCGGACAGCATGGGCAGCAGCGGGGTGATGCCGATGCCGCCCGCGAGGAACAGGTACTCCGGGGCCGGCAGCAGCGGGAAGTGGTTGCGGGGCGCCGACACGTCCAGGGCGCGCCCCGGCCGCAGGTAGTGGTGGACGTACTCCGAGCCGCCGCGGCTGAGCGGGTCGTGGCGCACCGCGACGCGGTAGTGCTCCGGGTCGGCCGGATCGCCGCACAGCGAGTACGAGCGGGTCAGCCAGTTGGGCAGCGTCAGGTCGATGTGCGCGCCCGGCTCCCAGGACGCCAGGGGGCCGTCGGCGGCGCGCAGGACGAGCGAGACGACGTCGTCGGCGACGGGGTCGACGCGGTCGATGACGGTGTGCTGCACCTGCATCGGGTGATTCACCTCGGGACGGTTCGGTGGGACGGGGTGTGACGGCGGGTCAGTACAGCGCGTGATAGGCGTCCTCGAGGCCGTCGTCGAGGACCTGCGGGTCGATGTCGAGGCCCAGCTGGGCGGTGACGAGCTCGCCCGCCGAGGGCATCTCGTCGGCGAGCGCCTGGCTCGCGGGGTCCCACAGGCGGGAGCGGACCAGCGCGCGGCCGCAGTGGAAGTAGGCCTGCTCGACCTCGACGACGATCGCGAGGACGGCCTCCCGGCCCTCGGCGTGCATCCGGGCCAGGACGTCGGGCTCGTCGGTGGGGTACGCGCTGCCGTTGACCCGCAGCACTTCGCGTACGCCGGGGATGAAGAAGCAGAGCCCGACCCCGTCGTTCTCCGCGAGGTTGCGGAAGGAGTCGGCCATCTTGTTGCCGGGGCGGTCGGGCATCGCGAGGGTGCGCTCGTCGAGGACCTTCACGAAGCCCGGGTAGTCGCCGCGCGGCGAGCAGTCGGCGCGGCCCGCCGCGTCGGCCGTGGCCAGGCTGAGGAAGGGGGAGTGCGCGATGAAGCGGCGGACGTGCGGGTCGATGCGGTCGCGGACCTTCGCCTCGATCAGGGCGTCGGGCGCGCCGAGCAACTCGCGGACCGCGGCCGGGGAGAGCCGCCGGGGACGGACGCGGGCAGGTGTCACGAAGGCTCCTTGGGCCGAGGGGCGGGGCTGCGGGGAAGGGGGTGACGGCCGGGGTGGGGCTCGTGTCGTACGTCCCCCACGCCCGTGTCGGCCGTGCCTGCTTACCCGCAGGTCGTGGCACCATTGTGAGCAATTACTCGCATCGCGCGCTACTCGCATTGGGGGCGTGACCAGGAGGGTGGCCATGGCGGCGGACCGGCACTCGCTTCGTGCACGTAAGGAGCCGCGGCAGGCGCGCGCCGAGCTCACCCGGCAGCGCATCCTCACCGCGGCTGCTCACGTTTTCGCCGAACACGGGTACGCGGCGGGGACCACGAACCGGATCGCGGAGCACGCGCGGATCTCCATCGGATCGCTGTACCAGTACTACCCGAACAAGGACGCGATCCTGCTGGAGCTGGTGACCCGGCACCTGGAGGCCGGGCGGCTCTCGCTCATGGCGCACCAGCACGGCGAACAGCCCGAGTCCATCGAGGAGATCATGCGCGGAGTCGTCCGTTCCGTGATCGGCAACCACCTCGACGACCCGAAGCTGCTGCAGGTCATGATGGAGCAGACGCCGCGCGCCCCGGAGCTGACGGAGAAGGTCACGCGGTACGAGCGGGAGCGGGTGGCCTTCACCCGCGACCTGCTGGCACGCCATCCCGAGGTCCGCGTCACCGACGTCGACGTCGCCGCCCATCTCGTCGTGGCCACCGTCGAGACCGTCGTCCACCAGCTCGTCGCCGCGCCGCGTGCCGTCGACGCCGGGCGTCTGGAGGACGAGCTCGTCGCCATGGTCACGCGGTATCTGACGGTGCCCTAGCGGCCCCGGGGGCGCTCGGCGCGGGGGCGGCGGGCGGTTCCGGGCGCCGGGACAGCGGGTGCGGCCACCACACCCCGGGCCCCACGTCCAGGAACAGCGACGTCACCAGGACCGACCGTACGACGAAGGTGTCGAGCAGGACGCCGAGGGCCACCGCGAAGCCGATCTCGGCGAGCGCCACCATCGGCAGCGTGCCGAGCGCGGCGAACGTGCCCGCGAGGACCAGGCCCGCCGAGGTGATGACCGCGCCGGTCGCGGCAAGACCCGTCAGGACGCCCGCGCGGGTGCCCCGGCGGCCGGCCTCCTCGCGGATGCGGGTCGACAGGAAGATGTTGTAGTCGATGCCGAGCGCGACCAGGAACACGAAGACGAAGAGCGGGAAGTCGGTCGGCTCGCCCGCGTAGCCGAAGAGATGGCGGAAGGCGAGCGCGCTCAGGCCCAGCGCGGCGGCGAAGGACAGCACCACCGTGGCGATCAGCAGGAGCGGGGCGAGGACCGCGCGCAGCAGTACGGCGAGGATCACCAGGACCACGAGCAGGACCAGCGGGATGATCAGCTTGTTGTCGTGGGCGGTCGCGCGGTCCATGTCGAGCAGGGCCGCCGTGCCGCCGCCCACCTTTGCGTTCGCGTCGGGGATCGCGTGCACGGCCGCACGCACCCGTGCCACGGTCGCCTTGGCGGCCGCGCCGTCCGGCGGGTCGACCGGCGTGGCCTCCAGGAGCACCGCGCCGCCCCGCTCCGCCTTCGTGCCCGGCGCCCGCGCGACGCTGTCGGGCACCACGCCCCGGGCGGCGCGGACGACCCGCACGACCTCGTCGGCCCGCGCCGCGTCCGCCACGATCACCAGCGGGTCGCCGGAGCCCGCGGGGAAGTGCTCGGCGAGCACCTCCTGGCCGGTGACCGAGTCCGGTTTCCCGGTGAACGCGTCCGCGTTGCCGAGGCCGTCGGCCCGCAGTTGCAGCAGTCCGAGGGAGAGCAGCGCGAGGGCCGCGGCCGTGACGCCCCAGATCAGCCGGGGCCTGCGGTCGATGCGCCGTCCGGTGCGGGCCCACAGGCCGCGCTCGGTCGGCTCGGCGGAGCCGTGCTGCGGGATCAGCGGCCAGAAGAACCACCGGCCGAAGATCACCAGGAGGGCCGGGAAGAGCGACAGCATGGCGAGGAGGCCGACGGTGACCCCGACCGCGGCGACCGGGCCGAGGCCGCTGGTGGAGTTCATCTCGGCGGCGAGCAGCACCAGCATGCTCAGGACGACCGTCGCGCCGGAGGCCAGGACCGCGGGGCCCGCCCGGTGCAGGGCGAGGGCCATCGCCTCGTGGCGGTCCTCGTGCCGGCGCAGCTCTTCGCGATAGCGAGCGACCAGGAGCAGGGCGTAGTCCGTCCCCGCGCCGAAGACGAGCACCGTCAGGATGCCCGCGCTCTGCCCGTTGACGGTGAGGTCCGCGTGCTCGGCGAGCAGGTAGACCAGGGCCTGGGCGGTGAACAGCGCGATGATCACGGCGAGCAGCGGCGCCAGCAGCAGCGTCGGGCTGCGGTAGGTGAACAGCAGGATCACCACGACGATGCCCGCCGCCGAGAGCAGCAGGGTCGAGTCGATGCCCTCGAACGCCTCGGCGGAGTCCGCCGCCGTGCCGCCCGGCCCGGTCACGTGCACGGACAGGCCGTCGCCGCCGTGGCCCACCCGTGCCCGGACCGAGTCCACGGCGGGCCCGATGCGCTCCCAGCCCCCGGCGTCCATGGTGATCGGGACGAGGACCTGGGCCGCCTCGGCGCGCGTCTTCCTGTCCTGGACGGGCCCGCGCGTCTCGGCGCCGCGCACCCCGTTCGCCCGCAGCTCCTCGATCTGGCGCACGTCCTCGGCGATCCGGGCGCGGTCCCCGGCGGTGAGGCCGCCCTCGCGGGCGTACACGACGACGGCCGGGATCACCTCGGGGCGGAACTCGGCGGAGAGGTCGAGTACGTGGGTCGACTCCGCGGAGCCGGGCAGCCAGGACTCCGCGTCGTTCTCCTGGGCGTCGGTGAGCTTCTGCGCCAGAGGCGCGGCGACGATGATCACCACCAGCCAGAACAGCACCACCAGCCACTTGGTGCGCCGCCCGCACACCAGCCGCGCCACCGACCGCCGGTCCCCGCTCCGCCCGCGCCGGCCCTGCCCCTGAACGTCCGCCATGGCTTCCCCCCGCCTGCCGTGCGCGGTGCCGCTGGACCGTCCAGCATGGCAGCCGGGGTGCGGCCGCGGGAGCCGCTGGGCCCGAGCGGTGGACTGCGGTCAGCAACACGCGCCGGGCATGGCAGGCTTGGGGCATGGCCGTGCAGATCAACCCCAGCATCCTGTCCGCGGACTTCTCCCGCCTTGCCGAGGAGGCGAAGGCCGTCGAAGGCGCCGACTGGCTCCATGTCGACGTGATGGACTACCACTTCGTCCCGAACCTCACCCTCGGGGTGCCGGTCGTAGAGTCGCTGGCCCGCGCGACGGACACGCCTCTGGACTGCCACCTGATGATCGAGGACCCCGATCGCTGGGCCCCGCAGTACGTCGAGGCGGGTGCCGGATCGGTCACCTTCCACGCCGAGGCGGCCGCCGCCCCGGTCCGGCTCGCGCGCGAGATCCGCGCCAAGGGGGCCCGCGCCTCGATGGCGCTGAAGCCCGCGACGCCCGTCGAGCCGTTCGAGGACCTGCTCCCCGAGCTCGACATGCTGCTGATCATGACGGTCGAGCCGGGCTTCGGCGGCCAGGCGTTCCTGGACATCATGCTGCCCAAGATCCGCCGCACCCGTGAGCTGATCGCCAAGCACGGCCTGGAGATGTGGCTGCAGGTCGACGGCGGTGTCTCGGCCGAGACCATCGAGCGCTGCGCCGAGGCCGGCGCCGACGTCTTCGTCGCGGGCTCCGCGGTCTACGGCGCCAAGGATCCGGCGGAGGCGGTACGTTCATTGCGCACCCAAGCCGAGGCAAAGACCGCGTCAAGCGGCTGGGGATGCGACCACTGAGCCACGGGAACGTGAACGCAGTCCGCCAGGGCTGATCAACCAGGCCGGATCTGCAAGGATGAACGGCGAACCCAGTTTGTGAACAGCAGTGAGGAGAGCGCCGTGTCGGCCATGTCGGCGGGTCGGTCAGCCATGCGGATGGGACCCGCGGAGCTGGTGCAGGCGGCGGCCATGGCCCGCCGCTTCTACCTCGAGGGCAAGTCCAAGATCCAGATCGCCGAGGAGTTCGGCGTCAGCCGCTTCAAGGTGGCCCGGGTCCTGGAGACCGCCCTGGAGCGGGATCTCGTACGCATCGAGATCCGGGTGCCCGCCGAGCTGGACGCGGAGCGCTCGGACGCGCTGCGCGCCCGCTACGGCTTGCGGCACGCCGTCGTCGTGGAGTCGCCGGCGCCCGCCGACGAGATCGACGAGTCGCCCGACCCGGAGAACCTCGGCGAGGTCGCCGCGGACCTCCTGGGCGAGCTGGTCACCGAGGGCGACGTGCTCGGCCTGGCCTGGGGCCGCTCCACGATCCACATGGCGGCCGCGCTGAACCAGCTGCCGCCGTGCACCGTCGTGCAGCTGACCGGGGTCTACGACGCCGGGACCGCGGAGCGCGGCTCGGTCGAGGCCGTCCGCCGCGCCGCTCAGGTCTCCGGCGGCGAGGCCCACCCGATCTACGCGCCGATGCTGCTGCCCGACCCCGCCACCGCGGCGGCGCTGCGCAACCAGACCGGCATCGCCCGCGCCTTCGAGTACTTCGACAAGGTCACGGTGGCCTGCGTCTCCATCGGCTCCTGGGAGCCGGGCATCTCCACCGTCCACGACATGCTCAGCGACGAGGAGCGGGCCCACTACGCCTCGCTGGGCGTGGCCGCCGAGATGTCCGCGCACCTCTTCGACGCGGAGGGCCGCCGGGTCGGGCGTGACCTCGGCGAGCGGTGCATCACCGTCGAGACGGACCGGCTGCGGCGCATCCCCGAGGTGGTCGCCATCGCCGGCGGGCGCAGGAAGGCCGCGGCGATCGACGCGGTGCTCCGGTCCGGGCTCGTCACCAGCCTGGTCACCGACACGGCGGCGGCCGATCAGCTGCTGGTGGCGGGGGCGCCGCCGCGGCCCGCGCTGAACCGCGCGGACCCCGACGGCAGCTGATTCCGCACGGGGCGCAATTCCGCACGGGGCGCAATTCCGCACGGGGGCGCAGGGGGTGGTTCCCCGCGCCCCTTCCGGGGTGCTGTGGCAAGGTCTGACGCATGCTGACCCGGATCGTCCCCCGCGCGCTGGGGGTGCTCCTCGCCTGTCTCGCCGTCCTGGTGGCCGGATGCTCGTCGGGCGGCGGCGGAAGCCGGGACGCCCCCGCTTCCGCGTCCGCCTCGGTGCCGGCCTGGGCGCGCGGCATGGCCACGGTCCCGGCCGACCGGCTGCCCGCCGAGGCCCGGCGGACGCTGCGCCGCATCGACGACGGGGGCCCCTTCCCGTACGAGAAGGACGGCACCGTCTTCGGCAACTTCGAAGGGGAGCTGCCGCGCCGGCAACGCGGGCACTACCGCGAGTACACCGTCCGCACGCCCGGCGAGCGCGACCGCGGCGCCCGGCGGCTGGTCACCGGCAGGGACGGCGAGATCTACTACACCGACGACCACTACGCGTCCTTCAAGGCGGTGCTCAGGTAATGCCCGGCGGTACTGACAGCGCACCCGACCCGCTCGCCCCCGTGCTCGACGCGGCGCGCGGCGCGGGCTGGACCACCGCGACGCTCTCCCTGGACGGGGTGAGTGACAAGGCCGCCTTCATGGAGCGCTGCGCGCGGGGCCTCGGCCTGCCCGACTGGTTCGGGCGCAACTGGGACGCGCTGGCCGACTGCCTCACCGACCTGTCCTGGGCGCCCCGCGCGCGCGGGCGGCTGCTCGTCGTCTCCGGCTGGCAGGCGTACGCGGACGCGGCGCCGGGGGAGTGGGCCGTCGCCCAGGAGGTGTTCTCCTCGGCGGTCGAGCACTGGCGCGGCGCGGAGACCGGCCTGGAGATCGTCCTGGCTCTGGGGCCCGCCGGATCCCTCGGCCCCGTCGACACCGCCGGGCCCGGGACCGGCACGGAGCGTGGCAAGGAGTGAACCGTGCGTTCCGCTTCGGTGGCCCGCTTGGACGATCCGACCACGCCCCCCTGACCTGCCTGGGTGATCGTCCCAGGCGGTACGACCCCGGCGGCATGGGACAATGAAGTACGTGCTTTTCCCTCGGCCTAACTGTCCGGGGGCCACCTCTGATCGACTGGGATGAGCAGCACGTGCGCTTCCTCAATGACATCCAGCCTGCGTACGACCTGACGTACGACGACGTCTTCATGGTCCCGAGGCGCTCCGCCGTCGGATCCCGCCAGGGCGTGGACCTCTCGTCGCCCGACGGCACCGGCACCACGATCCCGCTGGTCGTCGCCAACATGACCGCGATCGCCGGCCGCCGCATGGCCGAGACCGTCGCCCGCCGCGGCGGCATCGTCGTCATCCCCCAGGACATCCCGATCGAGGTCGTCACCGAGGTCATCTCCTGGGTCAAGACGCGGCACCACGTCCTGGACACCCCGATCGTCCTGGCCCCGTCGCAGACCGTCGCGGACGCGCTGGCCCTGCTGCCCAAGCGCGCGCACAACGCGGGCGTCGTCGTCGACGCCGACCAGAAGCCCGTCGGTGTCGTTACGGACGCCGACCTCAGCGGCGTCGACCGCTTCACGCAGCTCTCCGAGGTCATGTCCAAGGACCTGCTGCTCCTGGACGCCGACATCGAGCCGCGCGACGCCTTCAACAAGCTGGACGGCGCCAACCGCCGGTACGCCCCCGCGGTGGACAAGGACGGCCGTCTCGCCGGCATCCTCACCCGGACGGGCGCGCTGCGCGCCACGCTCTACACCCCGGCCGTCGACGCCAACGGCGGTCTGCGCATCGCCGCCGCCGTCGGCATCAACGGCGACGTGGCGGGCAAGGCCAAGCAGCTCCTCGACGCGGGCGTCGACACGCTCGTCGTGGACACCGCGCACGGCCACCAGGAGTCGATGATCGCCGCGGTCAAGGCCGTGCGCGCGCTCGACCCGCAGGTCCCGATCGTCGCGGGCAACATTGTCGCCGCCGAGGGCGTGCGCGACCTGATCGAGGCCGGCGCGGACATCATCAAGGTCGGTGTGGGCCCCGGCGCCATGTGCACCACCCGCATGATGACCGGTGTCGGCCGCCCGCAGTTCTCCGCCGTCCTGGAGTGCGCCACCGAGGCCAAGAAGTTCGGCAAGCACGTCTGGGCGGACGGCGGTGTCCGGCACCCGCGCGACGTCGCCATGGCGCTGGCCGCCGGCGCGTCGAACGTCATGATCGGGTCCTGGTTCGCGGGCACCTACGAGTCCCCGGGCGACCTCCAGCAGGACGCCAACGGCCGCCTCTACAAGGAGTCGTTCGGCATGGCCTCCGCGCGCGCGGTGCGCAACCGCACCAGCGAGGAGTCGTCGTACGACCGGGCGCGCAAGGCGCTCTTCGAGGAGGGCATCTCGACCTCCCGCATGTTCCTCGACCCGACCCGTCCGGGCGTCGAGGACCTGATCGACTCGATCATCGCGGGCGTCCGCTCCTCCTGCACGTACGCGGGCGCGGGCTCCCTGGAGGAGTTCACCGAGAAGGCCACGATCGGCGTCCAGAGCGCCGCCGGGTACGCGGAGGGCAAGCCGCTGCACGCCAGCTGGAGCTAGGCGCCGGCGCCGCCCCCGAGAAGTCCTGAGAAGGCGGGATGTGACCCTGACGGGCACATCCCGCCTTTTCGCCTTTTCCGGGGCGGAACGCAACGGACTAAACGGACTGCGCAACAAAGAGTCATCGATTCCGGAAGTGCGCAATGATCATCCGTCGGTACGCAAGGTTGCTGCATTACGGTCGGGAAGGCGCGGACTCTAGAGTCATCCGCTGTACGTGGTGTGGCGGGGACTGCCTGCTCGGTGGTTCCCGTCGCCAAGCGCGGGTGCCACGGGTCCTCGCCGCCCTGACCGGCAGCGATGAAGGAGCCAGCGCGTGCTCGACCAAGGCGCACCCCCGCAGAACCGCCCACGCCCCCCGGGCAGCCCTGGCCTCGGCAGCCGACTGATGCGGCGCAAGCCGGTGGAACGCCTGGTCGCGGAGGGTGGCCAGGGAGAGGGCGGCTCGCTGCGGCGCTCCCTCGGCATGTGGCAGCTGACCATGATCAGCATCGGTGCCACGCTCGGCACCGGCATCTTCGTCGTCCTCGGCGAGAGCGTCCCCAAGGCCGGCCCCGCGGTCACCATCTCGTTCGTGATCGCCGGACTCACCGCGCTCTTCTCGGCCCTCTCGTACGCCGAGCTGGCGGGCTCCATCCCGGTCGCCGGTTCCTCCTACTCGTACGCGTACGCAACGATGGGCGAACTCGTCGCCTGGGTCTGCGGCTGGTGCCTGGTCCTGGAGTACGGCGTCTCGGTCGCGGCCGTCGCCGTCGGCTGGGGCGAGTACCTCAACGAGCTCCTCGACGGGACCATCGGCGTCACCATCCCGGACGTCCTGTCCTCCGCGCCCGGCGAGGGCGGCATCATCAACCTGCCCGGCCTCATCGTCGTGCTGCTCGCCATGGTGTTCCTGCTCGGCGGGGCCAAGGAGTCGGCGCGGGCCAACACGATCATGGTCATCGTGAAGATCGCCGCGCTCGTGCTCTTCTGCACCATCGGCTTCATGGGCTTCAAGTCCGGCAACTACTCGGACTTCATGCCGCTCGGCACGGCCGGGGTCAGCGCCGCCGCCGCGAGCCTGTTCTTCTCGTACATCGGCTTCGACGCCGCCTCCACCGCCGGTGAGGAGGCGAAGAACCCGCAGCGCGACCTGCCCCGCGCGATCATGCTCTCGCTGGTCATCGTCACGGCCCTCTACGTCCTGGTCGCCGCCGTCGCGGTCGGCGCCTGGAACTGGAAGGACTTCGAGGGCTCCGAGGCCACGCTCGCCGCGATCATGAACGACGTCAGCGGCCAGCACTTCTGGGGCACGCTGCTCGCCGCGGGCGCGGTCATCTCCATCGCGTCGGTCGTCCTGACCGTGCTCTACGGCCAGACCCGCGTGCTGTTCGCCATGTCCCGCGACGGCCTGGTCCCCAAGGCGTTCGGCAAGGTCAGCAAGAAGACCGGCACGCCCCGCGTGAACACGGTCATCGTGTCGCTCTTCTGCGCCGCGCTCGCCTCGGTCATCCCGCTCGGCAAGCTCGTCGACGCCACCAGCATCGGCACGCTCTTCGCCTTCGGCCTCGTCAACATCGCCGTCATCGTGCTGCGCAGGACCCGCCCGGACATGCCCCGCACCTTCCGGGTGCCGCTGGGCTGGCTCTTCCCGGTGCTCGGCTTCGGTTTCTGCGCCTACAACATGTTCAGCCTCGACTCCATCACCTGGGTCGTGTTCGGTGTCTGGATGGCCGTCGGCCTCGTGTTCTACTTCCTGTACGGCATGAGCCGCTCCCGATTGGCCTCCGCAGAGAAGTGATCCACCCCCCGTGCGACTGAACGATCTCGACGAACGCATCGTGCACGCCCTCGCCGAGGACGCCCGCCGCTCCTACGCCGACATCGGCCAGCTGGTCGGACTCTCCGCGCCCGCCGTGAAGCGGCGCGTGGACCGGCTCAGGGAGACCGGAGCGATCACGGGATTCACCGTGCGGGTCGACCCGGCCGCGCTCGGCTGGGAGACCGAGGGGTTCATCGAGATCTACTGCCGTCGCAACACCTCGCCCGAGGCCATCCGCCGCGGCCTCGAGCGGTACCCGGAGATCGCGTCCGCGTCCACCGTCACCGGTGACGCGGACGCGATCGTCCAGGTCTTCGCCGCGGACATGCGGCACTTCGAGCGGGTCCTGGAGCGGATCGCGGGGGAGCCGTTCGTGGAGCGGACCAAGTCCGTGCTCGTCCTCTCGCCGCTGCTGCGGCGCTTCTCCTCGGGGTCTCCCGCTTAGGGACGTCCGCCCCGCACACGGGACGCCCCGCACGCGAGACCCCTCGCGCGGGAGCGCCCGGACGCGGAAACCGCGGGAAAACGCACCATCGCCCCGCGAGGCGGCCTCCGGCGCGCAATGAATCGCCGCCCCTCCCGTCCCACGCGCAACAGATCGCGCAGCGGCCCGCAACGGTCGCACCTTGTCCGGGCCGGGCCGCCGACCGTACCGTCTTAAACGACCCCGCCTTCCCCTTCGTACGCCCCGAGGTTCCGCCATGCCCGCGCTGCGCACCGCCCTGTTCCAGAGCTCAGGGCAGCTTGGATCCGTCGCCGAGAACCTGAAGGCGCTGGATCAGGCGGCCGGACGCGCCGCCGCGCAGGGCGCGGGCCTGCTCGTGGCGCCCGAGCTGTTCCTCACCGGGTACGCGATCGGCGACGACATCGCCCGGCTGGCCGAACCCGCCGACGGCACCTCCGCCGGGGCCGTCGCCGAGATCGCGGCCCGGCACGGCGTCGGCGTCGTCTACGGCTACCCCGAGCGCGCGGACGAGCGCGTCTTCAACTCCGCCCAGCTGGTCGGTCCGGACGGTGCCCGCCTCGCGAACTACCGCAAGACCCACCTCTTCGGCGGCTTCGAGCGCGACTCCTTCACCCCCGGTGACCAGGCCGTCGTCCAGGCGGAGCTGGGCGGCGTCCGGGTGGGCCTGATGATCTGCTACGACGTGGAGTTCCCGGAGAACGTCCGCGCGCACGCCCTCGCGGGCACCGACCTGCTGGTCGTCCCCACCGCGCAGATGCACCCCTTCCAGTTCGTCGCCGAGTCCGTCGTGCCGGTGCGCGCCTTCGAGAACCAGATGTACGTCGCCTACGTCAACCGGGTCGGCCCCGAGGGCGAGTTCGAGTTCGTCGGGCTCTCCACCCTGGCCGGGCCCGACGGCGTGGCGCGGGCCCGCGCCGGCCGCGCCGAGGAGCTGGTCGTCGGTGACGTCGACCCCGAGTTCCTGAGCGCCTCCCGCGCGACCAACCCCTACCTGCGCGACCGCCGCCCCGGCCTGTACGCGTCCCTCGTCTGACCGCGCCCGCGCCCCCCTCACCTGCCTTTCAGTTCCGTGCAAGGAGTCCGTACCCCATGACGTCCACGGTGCCCACCGCTGTCCAGCACACCGACGCCCAGCCGCCGATCACCATGTTCGGCCCGGACTTCCCCTACGCGTACGACGACTTCCTCGCGCACCCCGCGGGCCTGGGCCAGATACCCGCGACCGAGCACGGCGCTGAGGTCGCCGTCATCGGCGGCGGTCTGTCCGGCATCGTCGCCGCGTACGAGCTGATGAAGATGGGCCTCAAGCCCGTCGTCTACGAGGCCGACCAGATCGGCGGCCGGCTGCGGACCGTGGGCTTCGACGGCTGTGCGGGCGACCTCACCGCCGAGATGGGCGCGATGCGCTTCCCGCCGTCCTCGACGGCGCTGCAGCACTACATCGACCTGGTGGACCTGAAGACCAAGGCGTTCCCCAACCCGCTCGCCGAGTCGACCCCCTCGACGGTCGTGGACCTCAAGGGCGAGTCGCACTACGCCACCACCGTCGACGACCTGCCGCAGGTCTACCGCGACGTGATGAACGCCTGGAACGCCTGCCTGGAGGAGGGCGCGGACTTCTCCGACATGAACCGCGCCCTGCGCGAGCGCGACGTGCCCACGATCCGCGAGATCTGGTCGAAGCTCGTCGAGAAGCTCGACAACCAGACCTTCTACGGCTTCCTCTGCGACTCCGAGGCGTTCAAGTCCTTCCGGCACCGCGAGATCTTCGGCCAGGTCGGCTTCGGCACCGGCGGCTGGGACACCGACTTCCCGAACTCCATCCTGGAGATCCTGCGCGTCGTCTACACGGAGGCCGACGACCACCACCGCGGCATCGTCGGGGGCAGCCAGCAGCTGCCGCTGCGCCTGTGGGACCGCGAGCCGCAGAAGATCGTGCACTGGGCGCAGGGCACGTCCCTGAAGTCCCTGCACCAGGACGGCGCGCCCAAGCCCGCCGTGACCCGGCTGAACCGCACCGCGGGCAACCGCGTCACGGTCACCGACTCCTCGGGCGACATCCGCACCTACCGGGCCGCGATCTTCACCGCCCAGTCCTGGCTGCTGCTCTCCAAGATCGAGTGCGACGACTCGCTCTTCCCCATCGACCACTGGACGGCGATGGAGCGCACCCACTACATGGAGAGCTCGAAGCTCTTCGTGCCGGTGGACCGGCCCTTCTGGCTGGACAAGGACGAGCGGACCGGCCGCGACGTCATGTCGATGACGCTCACCGACCGGATGACGCGCGGCACCTACCTGCTCGACGACGGCCCGGACAAGCCCGCCGTCATCTGCCTCTCCTACACCTGGTGCGACGACAGCCTGAAGTGGCTGCCGCTCTCGGCGAACGAGCGCATGGAGGTCATGCTCAAGTCGCTCGGCGAGATCTACCCGAACGTCGACATCAGGAAGCACATCATCGGCAACCCGGTGACCGTGTCCTGGGAGAACGAGCCCTACTTCATGGGCGCGTTCAAGGCGAACCTGCCGGGCCACTACCGCTACCAGCGGCGCCTGTTCACCCACTTCATGCAGGAGGACCTGCCCGCGGACAAGCGGGGCATCTTCCTCGCGGGCGACGACATCTCCTGGACGGCGGGCTGGGCCGAGGGCGCGATCCAGACGGCGCTCAACGCGGTGTGGGGCGTCATGCACCACTTCGGCGGGGCGACCGACGCGACCAACCCGGGCCCGGGTGACGTGTACGACGAGATCGCGCCGGTCGAGCTGCCGGAGGACTGAGCGGGGGCGGCGGCGGGTCGCCGGGGCTCAGACCCCGGCCGCCCGCGCCGCCTCGTACAGCTGGCCCGCGACGTCCTTCAGCTCCTGCGCGTCGCGGGTCGACGCGGCGAGCTCGACGATGATCTCGTCGACGCCGACCGCCGCATGCGCCGCGAGATCGTCGACGATCTGCGCGACGTCGCCCCGGAAGGGGGCTCGGTCCGGCCCGTCGTAGGCCTTGGCGGAATACCGGGCGTTGGCCCGCAGGACACTGCGCACCGGCCGCTCCCGGCCCCGCTCCGCGGCGGCCTGGCGCACGGTGGCCCACTGCTCGGCGAGGGCCTGTGCGCCGCCGGCCACCGGCATCCAGCCGTCGGCCCGGTCGACCAGCCTGCGCAGCGCGCGCGGGCCACCCGCGGGCAGCAGGATCGGCACGGGCCGCGCGGGCTTGGGGCCGACCACCGAGGGCGCGATCCGGGTCAGCTCACCCTCGTACGACACCGGGTCCGGACCCCACACCGCGTGACAGACGTCGATCAGCTCGTCCAGGACCTTGCCGCGCCGCTCGAAGGGGGCGACCGACGCCGCCGCGTACTCGTCGTGGGACCAGCCGGTGCCGAGCCCCGCGACGACCCGGCCGCCGCTCGCCGCGTCCAGCGAGGCCAGCGTGCGCGCGAGCTGGAACGGCACGTGCAGCGGGGCGACCAGCACGCTGGTGCCGAGCTCGGCCCGTTCGGTGGCCGCGGCGGCGAGCGTCAGGGTGACCAGCGGGTCGGCGACCGAGCGGTAGTGGTCGGGCCAGGGCAGGTCCGGGACGCCGTAGAGCCCCTGGGTGGCCGGCTCGGGGTAGAGGATCCGCTCGAAGACCCACAGGCTGTCGTAGCCGATGTCCTCGGCGGCCCGGGCCACCGCGGGCACGTCGCGCCCCACGGCGTACTGCCGGGTCTGCGGGAGGCTCAGTCCGAGTCGGGTCGCCATGCCGGTGCTCCTTCGCGTCGGGGTCGGTCGTTTCAACGTACAACGATCGCGTGCGCGTTCCCCGGGGCGTGGTGGCGGGCGTGGCCGAAAAGGGCGGGCGGGGGCGGTGCTCCGGCGGGGGCGGCCGGGGCGGGTGCGCCGGGTCAGTCGGGCAGCGGGGTGAGCAGGATCCGGCCCACCAGGCCCACCGCGCCGTCCAAGCGCTCCCCGAACTCCTCGGCGACGCCCGGCAGTTCGCGCAGGGCCCACAGGGCCCGCGCCGATGCCCACGCGCCGTCCCTGGCCCGCTCCAGGCTCCAGGAACCGGCCAGATGCGTCAGCGGGTCGCCGACCTGGAGCAGGTCGGGGCCCGGCATCAGCTCTTCGCGGATGCGCTCCTCCAGCGTGACCAGGGCGTCGCCCACGCGGTCGAACTCGTCCTCCAGATCGGCCGGTTCGCAGCCGAGGGCGCGGCAGCTGTCGATCAGGGCGAGGGCCAGGTCGTGCCCGATGTGCGCGTTGATGCCCGCGAGCGCGAACTGCAGCGGCCGGACACCGGGGTGGCGGCGGTACTGGAACAGCGGGCGCCAGCAGGCGGGTGTGCGGCGCCCGTCGGAGGCCGCGTCGACCGCGGCGAGATAGCGCTCGGCGAAGCGGACGGCCAGCGTGCTCGCGGTCCTGAGGTCCGGGAAGGCGCCGAGGCGGACGCGCCGGGCGACCTCCTCGGTCACCGACAGGTACACGCGGTTGAAGACGGCGACCCCGTCGCGCGGCGGCCAGTCGTCGCCGAGCGTGCGCATCCGTGCCAGCACGTCGTCGACCCCGTGAGCCGGGACCCTGAACTCTGCGAACCGCTCCAAGCGCGCCATGGGGGCAGGGTCCCAGCCCCGGGCGGGCGCGGGTGCCAGCGCACCGGGCACTTCCCCGAAACGAGGGAACGGCAGCCGTTCGGGACTGAGGTGAGGCCGTTTCCCGGACGGTTCTGCGCTGATCCGCGAGGCGGGTGTGCGGCGGGCTCAGCGGATCGTCGGAGCCGGTGGCGCGACCACTTCGCGCAGCTCGGCGGCGGCCTGAGCCATGAGCTGAGCGAGGGTGGTGTCCGGCTCGGCCAGCCACCGGGGCACGGCGCGCCGGTGGATCGCCAGCACCACGTCGATGACGAAGCGTGCCTTTCCTGGCTCGACACCGCGGCGCTCGAGCGCCGGTGCCAGCGCGTCGGCGATCGCGGCGAGCTTGATCAGATCGCGCTCGGCCAGTGCCGGGTTGGCGGCGATCACCCTGCCCCGGCGCAGCAGGAACTCGCGGGGACGGAAGATCTCCTCGGCGGTTCCCAGCGCGGTCACCAGCGTCTCGATCGGGGTGAGGCCCGGATCGGCTGCCTCGACCTGGGCGACGAGGTGGGTCTCCAGTTCGTCGCCGGCGAAGAGGACTTCCCGCTTGTCCGGGAAGTACCGGTAGAAGGAGCGCTCCTTCAGACCGGCGGCCTCCGCGATCTGCGCCACCGAGGTGCGCTCGAAGCCCTGCGTCTCGAACAGGTCGAGCGCCGCGCGTTCGAGCCGGCCCTGTGCGTCGGATTCCCATCGTGGCATGCCCACCAGCCTACGACAACAGAAGCTGTCATCAGCTGCTACGGTCGATGACAACAGATGCTGTTATAACTCGAGAGCGGGAGATCGTCATGAAGGCTCTGCAATTCGACCGGTTCGGTTCCCCGGACGTGATCGTGCTCCGCGATGTCCCGCAGCCGGAGCCGGGACCCGGCCGGATCAGGATCGCCGTGCGGGCGTGCGGCCTGACACCGGCCGACTGGCACGTCGTCGACGGTCTCCTCGCCGACCGTCTGCCGCCGCTGCCGCGCGGGCTCGGCCTCGAGGTCGCGGGCACCGTCGACGCGCTCGGCGAGGGCGTCACCGGCGTTCGGATCGGCGACCGCGTGTTCGGCCCGGCCTCCTTCGACGGCCCGACGGCCGGCGCCGCCGAGTACGCGCTGATGCCGGCCTGGGCACCCATTCCCGAGGGCATGACCGCCGAGCAGGCCGCCGCGCTGCCGATGGCGGCCGAGACGGCGTGGCGCGCGCTCGACGACCTCGGCGTCCAGCCGGGTGAGCTGCTGCTCGTCCACGGCGCGGGCACCACCGTGGGCGAGGCGGCGGTGCGCTTCGCGCTGCACCGGGGTATCCGGGTGATCGCCACGGCCGGGCCGACACGGGCCGCCGCCCTGGAAGCGATCGGCGCCCGGGTGACCGCCTACGGCGAGGGCATGGCCGAACGCGTCGGCGCACTGACCCAGGGCGCCGTGGACCGCGCCCTGGACACCACGCCGACCGGGGGCCGGATCGACCGCGCCGACCGGCCCAGCCCGGCCGGCGGCTCGCTGCCGGCCTTGATAGCGCTGACCGGGGATCCCGACCGGGTCCTCACCGTCTCGGACTTCGCCGCCGCGGCCGAACTGGGCGTCCGGACCACCACCGAGATGCGCTACGACCGGATGGACGAGTTCGCCGGGCTCGCCGGCGAAGGCGTCCTGGCCGTACCGGTCGCCCGCACCTACACCCTGGACCAGATCCAGGAAGCGGCCGAGCTCAGCCGGTCCCGCCGCCCCGGCGGCAAACTCGTGCTCGTCCTGTGATCACCTTGCCGGCTCGGGGGCGGCGTGCGGCCGGGCCGGGGCCCGGTCGTCCCGGCCCAGGGCGAGGGCCGTGCCCCCGGCGATCAGGGCCGCCGCCACCAGGAACGCGCTGACCCAGAGCGGCGAGCGGTAGCCGAGCCCCGCGGAGATCGCGAGGCCGCCGAGCCACGGGCCGAGCGCGCCGCCCACGTTGAACGCGGCCGTCGCGAACCCGCCCGCCAGCGAGGGCGCCCCGGACGCCGCGTACAGCGCCTGCGCGATGAGCGTGGAGCCGACACCGAACGACAGCGCGCCCTGGACGAGGACCAGCACGAAGGCCGCCGCCGGGTGCCCGGCCGTCAGCGCGAACAGCACCCAGCCCGCGAGCAGCGCGAGCGAGCCGCCCACCAGGAGCGGCAGGGGACGGCCGTCGGCGAGACGGCCGCCCATGCCGACGCCGACGAACGAGCCGATGCCGAACAGCGCGAGCACCACGGGCACCCACCCGGAGCCGAGCCCGGTGACCTGGGTGATCAGCGGCTCCAGGTAGGTGAACGCGCAGAACGTCGCGCCGTTCACCAGCGCGCCGAGCAGCAGCGTCACCAGGAGCCGGGGGCGGCGCAGGGCACGCAGTTCACCGGCCACGCCCGGGCCCGCGGTGTCCGGCGCGCCCGGGGGCACGGCCCGGGCGATGGCGACCACGGCGGGCAGGGAGAGCAGTGCCACGGCCCAGAAGGCCGAGCGCCAGCCCCAGGCCTCGCCGAGCAGCGCCCCCGCGGGCACGCCCGCCACACAGGCGACGGTCACCCCGCCGAGCAGCGCGGACGTGGCGCGCCCCTTGGCGTCGGGCGCGACCATGCCGGTGGCGGTGACCAGCGCGACGGCGAGGAAACCGGCGTTGGCGAGGGCGCCGACGACGCGGGTGGCGAGCAGCACCGCGAAGCTCGTGGTGAGCGCGCCGACGACATGGACGAGCAGGAAGGCGACCAGGAAGACCAGGAGTGCCGTCCGCCGCGCGAAG
Source organism: Streptomyces sp. NPDC002564 (assembly GCF_042889645.1). Taxonomy (NCBI): domain Bacteria; kingdom Bacillati; phylum Actinomycetota; class Actinomycetes; order Kitasatosporales; family Streptomycetaceae; genus Streptomyces; species Streptomyces sp. NPDC002564. The sequence goes on from NZ_JBIARE010000008.1 coordinate 248,656, forward strand.
CGGCGGCCCAGGGCCGCCATCAGCGGCGCGCCGACGATCATTCCGACGGCGAACGCCGAGGTCAGATGGCCGGCCGCCGGGATGGGGACCGACAGGTCCCGGGCGATGTCCGACACCAGGCCGGACAGCATGAACTCGGAGGTGCCTTGCGCGAAGACGGCAAGGCCGAGCAGGTACAAGGAGAAGGGCACAGCAAGACTCCGCAACCACGGTGTGGATCGAGACGATCGGGACACGGGAGCGGTGGTCCGGCGGTGGCGGTGCCACGGACGCGGGACGGCTGCGCGCGGCCCCGGACGGGGCGGCGGCGAGAGCGTCAGTGCGAGCGCACGAAAGGCCACCGGACGACCGGTGGCCTGGGCCTTGAGGCTTCGGGACTGGACATGGTGCGCACCCTAGTCAGGCGTCGCGCACCCCGTCCAGCCGATTGTCGTGCGGCTAGCGCTCCCCCTCGGACCGCTCGGACCGCTCGCCCTCGTCGTAGGTCGAGGTGCCCGAATCCAGCAGCGGTTCCTGCGACTTGAGGTGCGGCGGGGCGAAGGCCCGCAGCACGTGGTAGCCGGTGATGACGACGACCGTGCCGAGCGCGATGCCGCTGAGCTGGAAGTTGTCCGTGATCTTCAGCGAGACGCCGCCGACGCCGATGATGATGCCCGCGGCGGCCGGTACGAGGTTCAGCGGATTGCGCAGGTCCACCTTGGCGTTGATCCAGATCTGGGCGCCGAGCAGGCCGATCATGCCGTACAGGATGACGGTGATGCCGCCGAGCACGCCGCCGGGGATCGCGGCGACGACCGCGCCGAACTTGGGGCAGAGCCCGAAGAGCAGCGCGAAGCAGGCCGCCGCCCAGTACGCGGCCGTCGAGTAGACGCGGGTCGCGGCCATCACACCGATGTTCTCGGAGTACGTCGTGTTGGGCGGGCCGCCGACCGCGGTGGAGAGCATGGAGGCGGCGCCGTCGGCGGAGATCGCCGTGCCCAGCTTGCCGTCGAGGTTGTCGCCGGTCATCTCGCCGACGGCCTTCACATGGCCGGCGTTCTCCGCGACGAGCGCGATGACGACGGGCAGCGCCACCAGGATCGCCGACCACTCGAAGCTCGGCGCGTGGAAGGACGGCAGCCCGATCCAGTCCGCGTGGCCCACCGCGGACAGGTCCAGGCGCCAGTGGTCCACGACCTTGCCGGAGGCGTCCGCGGAGTGGATCCTCCCGAAGATCCGGTCGAACGCCCAGGAGATCCCGTACCCGAAGATCAGCCCGAGGAAGATCGCGATGCGCGACCAGAAGCCGCGCAGGCACACCACGGCCAAACCGGTGAAGAGCATCACCAGGAGCGCCGTCCACTGGTCCTGCGGCCAGTACGTCGACGCGGTCACCGGCGCCAGGTTGAAGCCGATCAGCATGACGACCGCGCCCGTGACGATCGGCGGCATCGCGGCGTGGATGATCCGCGCCCCGAACTTCTGCACCGCGAGTCCCACCAGGAACAGCGCGGCGCCGACCACGAAGACCGCGCCGGTCACCGTCGCGCTGGAGCCGCCCTGCGCGCGGATGACCGCGGCGACGCCCACGAAGGAGAGCGAGCAGCCGAGGTAGCTCGGCACCCGGCCGCGCGTGGCGAGCAGGAAGATGACGGTGGCGACGCCCGACATCATGATGGCCAGATTCGGATCCAGGCCCATGAGGACGGGGGCGACGAAGGACGCCCCGAACATCGCCACCACGTGCTGTGCGCCGAGCCCGAAGGTCCGCGGCCAGGAGAGGCGCTCGTCGGGCCGCACGACCGCGCCGGGGGCGGGGGTGCGGCCGTCGCCGTGCAGTTTCCAGCGCACGCCGAGATCCATGGTGAGTGTCGCTTTCTGTGCGCCGGGCCGGGCCGAGAGGGTGGCCCGAAATGATCGTCGCCATGTTAATGCGACGTCAGTGCGCCCACGGCCCGGTGCGGGACCACCGGGCCGTGCGCGGGACGGTGGTCCCCTCGGGTCAGGACCTGGGACCGGGGGCCGCCGCGTCCGTGGTCCTGGCCCGCGCCGCCGTGCGGCCGTCCGTGCGCAGCACGCCCGCGAAGACCGTGAGGCCGCAGGCGAGCAGGGTCACCAGGGCGAAGGAGGTCACCAGGCTCGTCGCCTGCGCCAGCGCGCCGATCGCCGACGGGGCGATCAGGCTGGAGGTGTACGTGATAGTGGCGACGCCCGCGATGGCCTGGCTGGGGTTGGGGCCGCTGCGCCCGGCGGAGGCGAAGGCGAGCGGCACCACGACCGCGATGCCGAGGCCCATCAGCGCGAAGCCGCCCATGGCCATCACCGGGTGCGAGGCGAGGACCACCAGGAGGCCGCCGAGCGCCGCGAGGACGCCGCCGGCCCGCACCGTGCGCACCGCGCCGAACCGGTCCACCACCGCGTCGCCCACGAGCCGCGCGATCGCCATGGTGAGCGTGAAGCCGGTGGTGGACGCGGCGGCGACGCCGGCCGAGGTGTCCAGGACGTCCCGCAGGTAGACCGCGGACCAGTCCAGGCTCGCGCCCTCCGCGAAGACCGCGCAGAAGCCGACGGCGCCGATGAGCAGCGCCGACTTGGGCGGCAGCGAGAACCGCGGCGGCGCCTCCTCATCGGGCTCTGCCTGGACGTCCAGGACGCCCTGGCAGACGGCGAGTCCGGTCGCGGTGAGCACCGCGGCGGCGAGCACGTGGTGCAGGCGGGCGTCCGAGCCCAGGTGGGCGGCGACCGTGCCGGCCGCGGAGCCGATCAGGGCGCCGACGCTCCACATGCCGTGCAGGCCCGACATGATCGACTTGCGCATCAGGGTCTCGGTCTCGACGCCGATGGCGTTCATCGTCACGTCGGACATGCCCGAGGTCGCGCCGTAGACGAAGAGCGCCAGGCACAGCGTCGGCAGGTTGGGCGCGAGCGACGGCAGGACCAGGGCGAGCGTCCACATCGCGAGCAGGCCGCGCAGCGCGGTACGGGCACCGAAGCGGTGGCTGATCCGGCTCGCGAGCGGCATCGCGACCGAGGCGCCGATCGCCGGGAAGGCGAGGGCCAGGCCCAGCATGCCCGCGCTGACGTCGGAGTGCTCCTGGATCCAGGGCACCCGTGTCGCGAAGGAGCCGGCGACGGCGCCGTGCACACAGAACACGGTCGCCACCGCGATCCGGGCCCGCCTCAACCGGTGCTTGTCGTAGACCACTTCACTCATGCCGTTCGCCCCTCCCGAGTGCTGTCGCGATACGGCGACGTAAACTATCAGGAACCCTGCCTGATAAATAGAAGAGCTTCTGTGGGAGGATCCGGACATGCCAGCCTCGCCTGCCTCGCCGAGTACCGCCCGGGCCATCAACGACCGGCTCGCGCTGGGGCTCCTGCAGAGCGAAGGGCCCCTGACGGCCACCCAGTTGAAGCAGCTCACCGGCCTGTCCCGGCCCTCGGTCGCCGACCTCGTCGAGCGGCTGCAGGGCTCCGGGCTCATCACCGTGGTCGGGGAGGCGGGTGCGCGGCGGCGCGGCCCGAACGCCCGGCTCTACGGGATAGTGGCCGACCGGGCCCACCTCGCCGCCCTCGACGTGCGCACCGAGAGCGTCTCGGTCGTCGTCACCGACCTGCTCGGCGCGGTCCTCGCCGAGGCCTCCGCACCCATCGGCGGCGACCAGGGCACCGAACCGGCCGTCGAGCGTGCCGTCGCCCTCGTGGAGCGCACGGCCCGGGAGGGCGGCGTCCAGCGCCTGCACACCGTCGGCATCGGCGCGCCCGGCCTCATCGACCCGGCCACCGGCGACCTGCACGACACGTCCTCGTTGCCCGCCTGGCACCGCCGCCTCGCCGGCGTCCTGCACGAGCGCATCGGCGCGCGTGTCCTGGTGGAGAACGAGACCAACCTCGCCGCCCGCGCCGAACAGCGGGACGGCGCCGCGCACGGCCGGGACACCTTCGTGCTCCTCTGGCTCGGCGACGGCGTCGGCGCCGCCGTCGTGCTCGACGGGGTGCTGCGCAGGGGCGCGTCCGGCGGCACCGGCGAGATCGGCTTCCTGCCCGTGCCGGGCACCGGATCGCTGCCGTCCGCCACCGGCTGCGACGGCGGCTTCCACTCGCTGGCCTGCGCGGCCGCGCTGTGCGACCTGGGCGCCGAACACGGCCTGCTGCGGGCCGGGATGACGGCCGCGGGGCTGGTGCGGCACGCGGTCGAGGCGGGGGAGGGCGCCTTCCTGGACGCCGTCGCCGACCGGGTCGCCGTCGGCGCCGCCGCCATGACCGCGATCCTCGACCCCGGCTGTGTCGTGCTCGGCGGCGAGGTGGGCCGCGCGGGCGGGACCGCGCTCGCCGACCGCGTCACCGACCGGGTCGCCGCCATGTCGCCGCTGCGCACCGAGGTCAGGGCCGGCACGCTCGGCGGCGCCGCGGTGCTGCGCGGCGCGCTCCTCGCCGCGCGGGACGCGGCGCAGGACGAGGTCTTCGGACCGCCGCCCGGACGCTGAGCGGGGCGGTCCGGTGCGCCCTGCGTCGGCCGTGTCCGCCGACTGGCGCCGGCCCGGCGACGCCTGGGAGGCAGGCGCGCTGGCACTGGCGGATTTTGTGAGTCCGCCCGGTAGGCGGGCGCCGGTACTGGCGGATTGTGCGAGTCCGTCCGGTGTGCGGGCGTTGTACCGGCAGATCCCTGGAGGCCGTCCCGTACGCAGGCGCGCTGCACCGGCGCATTCCCGAGCCCGCCCGATATACGCAGGCGCTGCACCGGCAGATCCCCCGAGCCCGCCCGATACGCGGGCTGCGCACGGCGCGCCGGGCACTGCCGGGTCCCTCGTCCGGCGTCCGGGCGGGCCGGGCGGCCCCGTGTCAGCGGCGGTGGGCCGACCGTGCCGCCAGGTACTCCTCGAACGTGCCCGTGCCCACCGCGCGTTCGGGTGTCAGGTGGCCGCCCGCGCGGGCCGCGCGGTAGATCCGGCCCGCGAGCGGCATCCGCAGCAGCGCGCGCCGCTTGCCGCTCGCCCGCGGATAGGCGCGGGCCAGGTCGGGGAAGCTGCGGTCACGGGGCGGCCGAGCGTTCCGGTGCCGCCGGTCACCAGGATCGAGCTCATCGCCAGGCTGCTTCGCCCTCACGCGGCGGCGAGCTGGCGCTCCACGAACACCAGCTTGTCCGGATTGACCACCGACCGTACCCCGGTGACCACCCCGTCGCCGCCCTCGAAGGCGGTGATCGCCGTCAGCCGGCCCGCGTCGCGCAGGACGACCGCCGGCACGCCGTTGACCTCGGCGTACGAGATGTCCGTCGCGGTCCTGACCCGCTCCATGACGCCCACCAGGAACCGCAGCACGTTCTCGCGGCCGAGGACCGGCGTGCGGGTCGCGGCGACCTTGCCGCCGCCGTCGCCCCACCACGTCACGTCCCTGGCCAGTATCTTCTCCAGCCCGGCGACATCGCCCTCGCGGGCCGCCGCGATGAACGACTCGACGAACCGCCGGCGCAACCGGTGCCCCGGCTCGAAGCGGGAGCGCGCCTCGGCGACCGCGCGGGCCGCCCTGCGGTACAGCTGACGGCAGTTGGCCTCGCTCGCGTCCAGGGCGTCCGCGATGTCCCGGTGGCTGTAGGCGAACGCCTCCCGCAGGACGTAGACCGCGCGCTCCTTGGGTGTGAGCCGCTCCAGGAGGACGAGCAGGGCCATGGAGACCGCGTCCCGCTGCTCCGCCGACTCCAGCGGCCCGAGCGTGCCCCCGGAGGTGACCACCGGCTCCGGCAGCCAGGTCCCCACGTACTGCTCGCGCCGGGCGCGGGCCGAGGTCAGCCGGGTCAGGCAGAGGTGGGTGACGGTCTTGGCCAGCCAGGCGGCGGGCCGCTCGATCTCCGCGCGCCGCGCGCCGCTCCAGCGCAGGTACGCGTCCTGCACGGTGTCCTCGGCCTCCTGTGCGGAACCGAGTATCCGGTAGGCCAGGCCGAACATCCGGGGGCGGTGGGACTCGAACTCCTCGGCCAGTGCCGCTGCGGTGCTCACGCCCCCAGGGTGTCAAACCCCGCGGGCGTGAGCACGGAAGGCCGGTCAGCAGGCGCCGAGATCCTGCCAGACCCCCCATTCGCCGCCGGCCCCGGGCTCGTCGCCCTTCGTCCACCACTTGGCCTTCCAGGTGTGCGACTTGTGGGACACGGACGTCCCGGAGCCGTACTCGCTGCTCGCGGCCCAGGCGGGCGCGGTGCACTTGCCCGGCGCCGGCGGGTCGGTCGGGTCGGTCGGCCCGGTGCCCGTGCCCGGCTCGACGAGCGTGGTGCCGCGCGCCAGGTCACCGGCGAGCGCGTACGTCGTGCCGCTGATGTTCACCGTCCAGTTCCACGGCGTGGACACCGGCAGGTAGTAGTTGAAGGAGAGGTCCACGGACGCGCCGGGGGCCAGCGACTGCCAGGCCGGCAGCTTCAGCGAGACCCGGTGGAAGTCGCCCTTCAGACCGCCGACGTTGCTGCCGGTGTGGTCGCTGCTGATCACCTTGGTGCCGAAGCCGGACTGGTCGGAGGCGTTGGCCGGGGCCGCGGTGGAGTAGTCGAACTGGAACTCGGTGCCGCCGGGCAGTGCCGTCTTCGTGTTGTTGGTGATCTTCACCTTGGGCGTGATCGGGTAGTTGGAGTCGCCGAGCTTGAAGTCGCCGAACTCCACGCCGATGTCGACGGCCTTGGTGGGCAGTTCCTTGTTGGAGACCTTGGCGCCGTAGGGGGTGGCGGCCTTGAACTTGTCATACATCAGCGAGGTGAGCGTGTCGCCCATCTCGTACTGGCCCTTCGTGGCGTTCCAGCGGTAGTCGCCCGCCATCTCCCAGATCATCGTGCCGCCGATGCCCCGGTCGACCACGTAGTCGGCCTTCTTCGCCACCGACTCCTCGTCCTCGGTGGACAGGAAGACCTTCTTGTCCGCGTTCCACAGCCACGGCGCGACCAGTGAGGAGCTGTACTTGCGGGCGTAGCTGCCGGTCAGCTTGGTGTCCGCGGGGAAGCCGTACTTGGTGACGTAGTCGCCGACGATCCCCTTCTCCAGGTTCTTCGCGTGCCACATCGGGTTGGAGCCCGCCGGGGACTCCTTGCCGTTGTCGTCCTTGTCGTGCCAGAGGTTGTCGATGCCGACCGCGCCGTCACCGCACTTGGTCAGGCCGGACCCGGCCGGGCAGCTGGTGGCGGGCGCCTTGCCCCACAGGCCGTCGGTGCCGCCCTGCACGTTCTTGAAGCCGCGGGTGTAGTACGGCAGGCCGATGTTGATGCGGCCGGCCGGCATCGAGCCGCGGAAGTAGTGGTAGGCCCAGTCGGTGTTGAGGTAGCCGATGCCGCCGTACTGGGAGCTGCCGTAGACGTTGGCGGCCGCGAGCTCGGCGTCCTTGCCGTCGTCGAAGAGCGAGGCGTTGGGTCCGACGTACTCGTTCCAGGCGCCGTGCAGGTCGTACGACATGATGTTGACGTAGTCGAGGTACTTCTGGACCTGGAAGGTCTCCATGCCGCGCAGCAGATAGCCGGAGGAGGGGGCCGCGACGGTCAGCATGTAGTGCTTGCCGTCGGCCGCGCCCGCCCGGTCGAGCTTCTGGCGCAGGGACTTCATGAGGGCCGCGTAGCCCTTGACCAGCCCTGCGCGGCGGGCGTTGGAGATCGAGTAGTCGAGCGGGTTGCCCGCGTCCTTCATCGTGGTCGGGTACTCGTAGTCGATGTCGACGCCGTTGAAGCCGTACTTCTTGATGAAGGAGACCGCGGAGTCGGCGAAGGTGTCGATGCCCGCCTGGTTGACCGAGCCGTCCGCGTTGGTGGCCATCGAGTAGAAGCCGCCGGAGTTGACGCGCTTGCCGTCGTCACCGAAGTAGCCGCCGGTCTCGGCCCAACCGCCCACCGAGATCAGCGTCTTGACGTTCGGGTGCTGCTTCTTGTACTTGGTCAGCAGGTTGAAGTGGCCCTTGTAGGGCAGCGCCGGGTCCATCTCGGCGCCCGCGACACCGGGCCAGGTCATGCCGGTGGCGGCGTTCTTCTCGCCGTCGGCGCCGACCGAGAGCTTGTTGTCCTTGTCGATGTGCGCGAAGGCGTAGTTGATGTGGGTGATCTTGTCCCACGGGATGTCCTTGGCGAGGTAGGCGGGCTCGCCGTTCTTGCCGGTGCGCCAGCCGGTGAAGTAGCCGATGGTGCGGCGCTGGTGGTCGGCGCCCATCTTCTCGCGGCCCGCGCTGTCGTAGACGGAGCAGTAGGGGACGTTCACGCCGGGCGTCTGGTAGAGGCCGTCGGGGCGACAGGACGCGTCGTCGGCGGCTGCGGCCGGTGCCGCGCCGCCGGAGACCAGGCCGAGCAGCAGGCCGGCGACGGCCGTGCCGGTCGCGAGCAGGGTGGGTCTCGCGCGGTTGGGGGACGACAAGGGGGGCCTCCTGGTGCGGTGCGGAACACGAACGGGGCGGAACAACACAACTGGCACAGATGTGAATCGTTCTGGGGCCCCGGCGTGCGCACACCGTCGGCTCCGGCTCCTCTGAGGTGACGCAGAGATTAAGAGGACTAGACCAGTGCGTCAATAGGTCTGGACCAAGTTGGTCGAACGCGCCCCCGTGTCGGCGCTCCTGTGACCCAGACCACACTTGGTCACTCGCATGGCCCTCGATCAGGCGTGGCACACTGGCCTCGTACCAGAAGCAGCGCACTCCGGGGTCGGTGTAATTCCGAACCGGCGGTTACAGTCCGCGACCCGGTCACCTCCAGTGGCCGGTTGACCAGGTGAAATTCCTGGACCGACGGTGAAAGTCCGGATGGGAGGCAGTGCGCGGCGGGCGGGCATTTCATGCACGCCGCCGTAGTGACTCGTTCCTGGCCTTGCCAGGGGCGGTTCCCGGGATTTTCCCGGGACGGGTGTCCGTCCGGCGTCGGCGTCGCTGCAGGTGTCGCTGTCCGTACGTTCTGTCGTCATCGACAGGCCCCGGAGTTCGTGCCCGAAGAGGCAGGAGAACCCGGTGGCCACCGCCGCAGCCGAAGCAGCCGCCATGCGGCGCGCGATCGCGCTCGCCGCCCGCGCCCTCGGCGCCACCAGCCCCAACCCCGTCGTCGGCTGCGTCATCCTCGACGCCGCGGGCGAGCAGGTCGGCGAGGGCTGGCACCGGCGGGCGGGCGGCCCGCACGCCGAGGTGCACGCCCTGCGCGCGGCCGGTGACCGGGCCCGCGGCGGCACCGCGCTCGTCACCCTCGAACCCTGCAACCACACCGGCCGCACCGGCCCCTGCGCGCAGGCCCTCATCGAGGCCGGGATCGCCCGAGTGGTCTACGCGGTCGCCGACCCCGACCCCACCGCCACCGGCGGCGCCCACACCCTGCGCGCGGCCGGCATCCCGGCGGAACAGGGCCTGTGCGAGGCGGCGGCCGCCGAGGGGAACGCCGCCTGGCTGACCTCCGTACGGCTCGGCCGCCCCCACGTCACCTGGAAGTACGCCGCCACCCTCGACGGCCGCACCGCCGCCGCCGACGGCACGAGCCGCTGGATCACCTCCGCCGAGGCCCGCGCCGACGTGCACCGGCTGCGCGCCACCTGCGACGCCGTCGTCGTCGGCGCGGGCACCCAGCGCGCCGACGACCCGCACCTGGCCGTCCGCGGCGTCGAGGGCGCCGTGCAGCCGCTGCGCGTCGTCGTCGACACGCACGGCACCGCCGTCACGCCGGGCGCCCGCGTGCTGGACGACGCCGCCCCCACCCTCGTCGCCGTCGCCGACGACGCGACGCCCGCGCACCGGGCCGAGACCCTGCGACTGCCGCGCGCCGAGGGCGGGTTGGACGTCCTGGCGCTGCTCGACGCGCTGCACGCGCGCGGTGTGCGGTCCGTCCTCCTCGAAGGCGGCCCGACCCTCGCCGGTGCCTTCGTCGCCGCCGGCGCCGTCGACCGCGTCGTCGGCTATCTCGCGCCCGTCCTGCTCGGCGCCGGACCCGCCGCCCTGACCGGCGGCGGAATCACCACCCTCACCGAAGCGTTGCGGCTCGACGTGAGCGAGACCGTCCGTATCGGCCCCGACCTGCGCATCACCGCGACCCTCGTAGCGAAGGAGCACTGAAGTGTTCACCGGAATCGTCGAAGAGCTGGGCGAGATCACCGCCGTCGAGAACCTTCCCGACGCCTCCCGCTTCCGCCTGCGCGGCCCCGTCGTCACCGAGGGCGCCCGGCACGGCGACTCCATCGCCGTCAACGGCGTCTGTCTGACGGTCGTGGAGCACGAGGGCGACGAATTCACCGCGGACGTGATGGCCGAGACGCTCAACCGCTCCAGCCTCGGCGCGCTCACCGTCGGCTCCCGCGTCAACCTGGAGCGCCCCACCGCGGTCGGCGCGCGCCTGGGCGGACACATCGTGCAGGGCCACGTCGACGGCACCGGCGAGATCGTCGAGCGCAAGCCGTCCGACAACTGGGAGATCGTCAAGGTCTCCCTCCCCGCCGACCTCGCCCGCTACGTCGTGGAGAAGGGCTCCATCACGGTCGACGGCGTCAGCCTCACCGTGGTCGACGCCGGACCCGACTACTTCACCATCAGCCTCATCCCCACGACGCTCGCGCTGACCACCCTCGGCGTCAAGCAGCCCGGCGACCCCGTCAACCTCGAGGTCGACGTCATCGCCAAGTACGTCGAGCGCCTGCTCGGCGACCGCGCCCACCTGCCGTCCGAGGAGGCCTCCCGGTGAACTGGCTCAACGCGGAGGCGTTCACCGCCTTCGACCAGCACATCCTGTGGTCCGACATGATCGGCAACACCGTCGGCCTCGTCGCCCTGGCGCTCGGCTGGCGGCGCTCCATATGGACCTGGCCCGCCCAGTTCCTGTCCGGCGTCATCCTCGTCGCCGCCTACACCTCGGCGCACCTGTCCGGCGGCGTCGGCAAGCAGCTCCTGGTCATCGGCGTCGCGCTGTGGGGCTGGCGGCAGTGGACGCGCGGCCGGCAGCAGGCGCAGGACGGCTCCATCGCCATCCGGTTCGCCACCTGGAAGGAGCGCGGGCTGCTGCTCGGCGGCACCGCCGCGGGCACGCTCGCCGTCGGCGCCCTGTTCAGCGCCGTCCCCTCGCTGTCCTGGAACCCCTGGCCCGACGCGTACATCTTCGTCGGCACGCTCGCCGCGATGGTCGCCCAGGCCCGCGGACTCGTCGAGTTCTGGTTCGCCTGGCTGCTCGTCGACGTCGTCGGCGTGCCGCTCGCCTTCAGCAGCGGCCTCGCCTTCTCCGGCCTCGTCTACGTCGTCTATCTCGCCCTCGTCCTCTGGGGCATGCGCGACTGGTGGCTGCGCTCCCGCGCCGCGGCCTCGCAGCCCGTCATGGAAGGAGTCCCGGCATGACCGTGGCACCGGTCTGGCGCAGCGCCGCCACCCCCGCAGCAGACCCGCACAGCCTCGCCCTGGACCCGGTCGCCCAGGCCGTCCGCGACATCGCGGCGGGCCGGCCCGTCGTGGTCGTCGACGACGAGGACCGCGAGAACGAGGGCGACCTCGTCATCGCCGCCGAGAAGGCCACCCCCGAGATCGTCGCCTTCATGATGAGCGAGTGCCGCGGCCTGATCTGCGCGCCCATGGAGGCCGCCGAACTGGAGCGGCTCCGGCTCCCGCAGATGGTCGAGCACAACACCGAGTCGATGAGCACCGCCTTCACCGTCTCCGTCGACGCCGGTGCCGCGCACGGCGTGAGCACCGGCATCTCGGCCGCCGACCGCGCCACCACCCTGCGGCTGCTGGCCACGGGCGACGCCGCGGCGGACGACTTCGTGCGCCCGGGACACATCTTCCCGCTGCGCGCCAAGCCCGGCGGCGTGCTCGTGCGCAACGGCCACACGGAGGCCGCCGTCGACCTCGCCCGGCTCGCGGGCCTGCGCCCGGCCGGGGCCATCGTGGAGATCGCCGGCGAGGACGGCACGATGCTGCGGCTGCCCGAGCTCGTCCCCTTCGCCCGCAAGCACGGCCTGACGATCATCTCCATCGAGGACCTGATCGCCTACCGCCGCTCCTCGGAGCCCACCGTGCGCCGCGAGGCCGAGGTCAGCCTGCCCACCGCCTTCGGCGACTTCACGGCGTACGGCTACCGCTCCACCGTCGACGGCGTCGAGCACGTCGCCCTGGTCCACGGCGACCTCGGCGACGGCGAGGACGTCCTGGCCCGCCTGCACTCCGAGTGCCTGACCGGCGACGTCTTCCACTCGCTGCGCTGCGACTGCGGCCCGCAGCTGGAGGCGTCCATGCGGCGCATCACCGAGGAGGGCCGCGGCGTGGTGGTCTACCTGCGCGGCCACGAGGGCCGCGGCATCGGCCTGCTCTCCAAGCTGCGCGCCTACGAACTCCAGGAGCGCGGCAGCGACACCCTGGACGCCAACCTGGAGCTCGGCCTGCCCGCCGACTCCCGGGACTACGGCGCGGGCGCGCAGATCCTGCGCGACCTCGGCGTGCGGGGCGTGCGGCTGATGACCAACAACCCCGACAAGACCGACGCGGTCCGTCGGCACGGCCTGACGGTCACCGGGCGCGAGCCCATGCCCGTCGAGGCCGGCGAGCACAACCTGCGGTACCTGCGCACCAAGCGGGACCGGATGGGGCACGACCTGCCCTGGCTGGACGCCACCGACGTGTCCGCCTGCGGCAACCAGTAACAACCGAGCACGGTCAGAGAACCTGAAGGAGAAGCGCGTGAGCGGCAAGGGTGCACCCGAACTGAGCGTGAAGAACTGCGGCGACCTGCGGGTCGCGGTGGTCGCCGCCCAGTGGCACGAGAAGGTCATGGACGGCCTGGTCGACGGCGCCCTGCGCGCCCTGAACGAGCTGGGCATCAGCGAGCCGACCGTGCTGCGCGTGCCCGGCAGCTTCGAGCTGCCCGTCGTCGCCAAGGTCCTCGCCGAGCGGGGCTACGACGCGATCGTCGCGCTCGGCGTCGTCATCCGCGGCGGCACCCCGCACTTCGAGTACGTGTGCCAGGGCGTCACCCAGGGCCTCACCCAGGTCTCCGTGGACACCGGCGTGCCCATCGGCTTCGGCGTCCTGACCTGCGACACCGAGGAGCAGGCCCTGGACCGCGCCGGCATCGAGGGATCCCGCGAGGACAAGGGCCACGAGGCGGTCACCGCGGCTGTGGCCACCGCGACCACGCTGCGCACCGTCTCCGAACCCTGGCGCTGAGGGGGACCGCCCGGCCGCGTAGAGTGGCGTCCATCATGTCCAAGAAGACTTTCGAGGAGCTCTTCACCGAGCTCCAGCACAAGGCCGTCAACGGCGACCCCACGACCTCCCGCACCGCCGAGCTGGTCGACAAGGGCGTCCATGCCATCGGCAAGAAGGTCGTCGAGGAGGCCGCCGAGGTCTGGATGGCCGCCGAGTACGAGGGCAAGGAAGCCGCCGCCGAGGAGATCTCGCAGCTGCTCTACCACGTCCAGGTGATGATGGTCGCCCGCGGCATCTCCCTCGACGACGTCTACGCCCACCTCTGAGCCGTACGTCCACCGCACCCGCTCAACCAACCCATCACGCAAAGGAATCCCGCCTCATGCTGCGCATCGCCGTCCCCAACAAGGGTTCACTGTCCGGACCTGCGTCGGCGATGCTCCATGAGGCCGGATACCAGCAGCGCAAGGAGTCCAAGGAACTCGTCCTCGTCGACCCCGGGAACGAGGTCGAGTTCTTCTACCTGCGGCCCAAGGACATCGCGATCTACGTCGCGACCGGCCGCCTCGACATCGGCATCACCGGCGAGGACCTGCTGATCGACTCCGGCGCCGACGCCGAGGCGATCCTGCCGCTCGGCTTCGCCCGCTCCACCTTCCGCTTCGCCGCGAAGCCGGGCACCGCGAGCAGCATCAAGGACCTCGCGGGCCGGACCGTGGCCACCTCCTACGAGGGCATCGTCGCCAAGCACCTCGCGGAGCAGGGCGTCGACGCCTCCGTCGTCCACCTGGACGGCGCCGTGGAGACCGCCATCGAGCTGGGCGTCGCCCAGGTCATCGCGGACGTCGTGGAGACCGGCACCTCGCTGCGCAACGCGGGCCTGGAGGTCTTCGGCGACCCGATCATGAAGTCCGAGGCCGTCGTCATCCGGCGCACCGGCGCCGAGGACGACAACCCCAAGGTCCAGCAGTTCCTGCGCCGCCTGCAGGGCGTCCTGGTCGCCAGGTCGTACGTGATGATGGACTACGACTGCCGCGCCGAGCACCTGGAGCGCGCCGTCGCGCTCACCCCCGGCCTGGAGTCGCCGACGATCTCCCCGCTGCACAACGAGGGCTGGGTCGCCGTGCGTTCCATGGTCCCCGCCAAGGAGGCCCAGCGCGTCATGGACGACCTGTACGCCCTCGGCGCGCGGGCCATCCTGACCACGGCCATCCACGCCTGCCGCCTCTGACCCGGCCGGAGCCCCCGCCTCATGTCCGACCACACCGCCCCGCCCGCCCTGCCGGTCACCTTCCGGCCGACGCGGACCCGTGCCGTCCTGCTCACCGCGGGCGTCGCGATCTTCGTGGTGATCTCGGCGATCGCCTTCCTGCTCCCGGGCCTGAGCCCGGGGGAGCGCACCAGCTTCGTCTTCACCGGCGCGCTGCTCCTCGGCGTGCTCGTGCTGCTGAGCAGGCCCAAGGTCGTCGCCGACGAGTCCGGCGTCACCGTCGTCAACATCGCGACCAGCCGCCGCCTGGCCTGGGCCGAGATCGTGCAGGTCAACCTGCGTCCCGGCGACCCTTGGGTGTTCCTGAACCTGAGCGACGGCACCAGCCTGCCCGCGCTCGGCATCCAGCCGGGCATCGCCAAGAAGCAGGCCATCGGCGACGCCCGCGCCCTGCGTGCGCTCGCCGACGCCCGCGCGGTTCCCGGCGACCGGGACTGACCCGCCGGACAGGGGCTGGACGTTCCGTGCCCGGTCTTGATTAATCTGGTGGCGGGGCACACACGGAGTGCCGCCCCGCCCCTGACGGGCCCGCCCGGCCCCCGGGGGCTCCTGCTACCCGAGGAGTGACTCCCTCCGGCGATGGACGGATCGTCCTGTAGTACCTGCGCCGCCCCCTCCCGACATACCGGGACCGGCCCGACCGGAGAGGCGGCGGCATGACAGTGCCCCTGCTGCTTCTCGGGGCGGCATTCCTGCTGATTCTCGCCAACGGCTTCTTCGTGGCGGCCGAGTTCGGCCTCGTCACCGTCGAGCGGCCGGACGCGGAGAAGGCCGCGGCCGACGGCGACCGAAGGGCCCGTACGGTCGTCAGCGCCCTCAAGGAGCTGTCCTTCCAGCTCTCCGGCACCCAACTCGGCATCACCATCACCTCGCTCGTCGTCGGCATGCTCGCCGAACCGGCCCTCGCGCGGCTGCTCGCGGGCCCGTTCACGGCGGTCGGCGTCCCCGAGGGCGCCGTCGGCGGTGTCTCCGTGGTGGTCGGCATGCTGCTCGCCTCCGCCGTGCAGATGGTGATCGGCGAGCTGGTGCCCAAGAACTGGGCGGTGTCCAGGCCGCTGCAGGTCGCGCGCTTCGTCGCCGGCCCGCAGCACGTCTTCGCGCGCCTCTTCCGGCCCGTGATCGCGCTCCTGAACACCGTCGCCAACCGGCTCGTGCGCATGCTCGGCGTCGAACCCGCCGAGGAGCTGGCCTCGGCCCGCACCCCGGGCGAACTGGTCTCCCTGGCCCGGCACTCGGCCCAGGCCGGTGCCCTGGAGCAGGACACCGCGGACCTGTTCGTGCGCACCCTCTCCCTCGGCGAGCTCACCGCGCAGCACGTGATGACGCCGCGCGTGAAGGTCAGCGCCCTGCAGTCCTCGGCGACCGCCGAGGACGTGGTGAACCTGACCCGGGCCACCGGCCTGTCCCGCTTCCCCGTCTACGACGAGCGCATCGACGAGATCGTCGGCATGGTGCACCTCAAGGACGCCCTCGCGGTGGCCGCCGAGGCACGCCTGCGCACGTCCGTGGGCCGCATCGCGCAGCCCCCGGTGCTCGTCCCCGAGACGCTGCCCGTGCAGCCCCTCCTGGAGCGGCTGCGCAGCGAGCAGCCCATAGCCGTCGTCGTCGACGAGTACGGCGGCACGGCGGGCGTCGTCACCCTGGAGGACATCGTCGAGGAGCTCGTCGGCGAGGTCCGCGACGAGCACGACCGGCTCGACCTGCCCGACCTGTGCCCCGCGCCGGCCGAGGACGGCCGGGCCGCCTGGGACGCCGACGGCAGCTGTCGCGTCGACACGCTCCAGCGGATAGGGCTCGACGTCCCCGAGGGGCCGTACGAGACCGTGGCCGGACTCGTGGCCGACCTGCTCGGCCGCATCCCGGCCCCCGGCGACCGCACCGAACTCCCCGGCTGGCGCCTGTCGGTGCGCCAGGTCGGGCACTACCGCGCGGAGCGGGTGCGGCTGGTGCGCACCCGGGAAGCCGGTGCCGTACAGGCCGGCGCCGCGGGGGCCGCCCCCGCCGCCGTGGATGCCGTGGAGGCCATCCGATGAGCGTGCTGCAACTTCTCTTCGCCGTCCTGCTGGTGCTCGCCAACGGCTTCTTCGTGGGCGCCGAGTTCGCCCTCGTGTCGGTGCGCCGCAGCCAGATCGAGCCGCTGGCGTCCAAGCGGGCCCGCCAGGTCCTCTACGGCCTGGAGCACCTGCCGCAGATGATGGCGGCCGCCCAGTTCGGCATCACCGTCTGCTCGCTGACGCTCGGCGCGGTCGCCGAGCCGACGGTCGCCCACCTCCTGGAGCCGGTCTTCGAGGCGGCCCACCTGCCCGCGGGGATGATCCACCCCCTCGGGTACGTGATCGCGCTGGCCGTCGTCGTCTTCCTGCACCTCGTCATCGGCGAGATGGTCCCGAAGAACCTCGCGATGGCGGCCCCGGAGAAGACCGCCCTCTGGTTCAGCCCCGGCCTGGTCGCCTTCGCGCGGCTGTGCCGTCCGGTGACCGTGGCGCTCGGGGCGTGCGCCCGGGTCGTCCTGCGGCTCTTCCGGGTGGAGCCCAAGGACGAGGTGGAGGCGGTGTTCACCAGCGTGCAGCTGGGCCGCCTCGTCGAGGACTCGGGCCAGGCCGGACTGCTCGACCCCGAGGAGCAGGAGCGTCTCGAGGACGCCCTCGAACTGGGCTCGCGCCCGGTCACCGACGTGCTGCTCGACCGGGCGTCCCTGGTGACCGTGGGCCCCTCGGTCACTCCTGCCCAGGTCATAGGGCTCACCGGGCGCACCGGCTACTCCCGCTTCCCGGTCCGCGCGGAGAACGGCGCCTTCATGGGCTACCTCCACGTCAAGGACGTCCTGGACCTGGAGGACACCGACCGGGCCGTGCCGCAGCAGGTGTGGCGCCCGATGACCACGCTGCGCGCCGAACTCCCGCTGGACGACGCCCTGACCGTGATGCGCCGCGCGGCGACGCATCTCGCGCAGGTCGCCGACGCCTCCGGCCGGGTGCTCGGCCTGGTCGCCCTGGAGGACGTCCTGGAACTCCTCGTCGGCGAGGTCCGTGACCCGGCGCACCGCGTCACGCTGCCGCGGACCCCGCCGGAGGAGGCCAGGGACACCGTGCTCGCCGCGGGTCCGGTGGGCTGACGGCCGCCGCCCGCGCCGACGCCCGCGAGGAGAGCGTTCCTCGCCGGCGTCGGCGTTCTGCCGGGGTGCGGCGGCGCGGTCAGATGCCGGGCGTGTCCTGCGGGCCCCGGCCGGAGAGCACTTCTCCGTAGGCCTGCATCAGGTCGGGCAGCCGCAGCGTGGCGAGGTCGTCACGGTCCGGGGCGCCCGGATAGCCGGACAGCCGCAGGTCGCGGTAGGCGCAGCTCTTCTCGTACAGGGTGCGCAGGAAGCGGCCGTTGCCGAGCTCGTCGATCCAGGACTGGTCGACGACGTGCCCGCTGATGGAGCGCAGCTCCTCCAGCGCCTCCTCGTCCCACACGTCGCCGTTGTCGGCCGCGAGGACCTCGCCGATCGCGGTCAGTTCCAGCGGGCGGTACGAGGGGAAGTCGACGCGGGTCGTGAAGCGCGAGGACAGGCCGGGGTTGGCGGCGAGCAGCCGGTCCATGCCCTCGGGGTAGCCCGCGAGGATCACCACGAGGTGGTCGCGGTTGTCCTCGGCGCGCTTGAGCAGGACCTGCAGGGCCTCGTCCCCGTAGGCGTCGCCCTTGCCGTAGCCCGAGTTGGACAGGGAGTACGCCTCGTCGACGAAGAGGACCCCGCCGATCGCCGAGTCGATGAGCTCGTTGGCCTTCACCGCGGTCTGGCCCAGGTACTCGCCGACGAGATCGGCGCGCTGGGCCTCCACCAGGTGGTCGCCGCCGAGCAGGCCGAGCGCGTAGAAGACCCGGCCGAGGATGCGGGCGACCGTGGTCTTGCCGGTGCCGGAGGGGCCGGAGAAGACGAAGTGTCGTTTCGGCGGCTGTACGGGAAGGCCCTGGGCGGCCCGCAGGCGCGCCATGTTCAGCTGTGCGGAGAGCGCCTTGACCTGGCGCTTGACCGGCTCCATGCCCACCATGCCCTCCAGTTCGGAGAGGGCGGCCTCCAGGAGCGCGGGGTCGGTGGGGCCGGGCGGCAGCTGGGGCGGGCCCGGCTTGATGGGGATGATCGCCTTCTCCCGGACCCCGTCGGTCTCGGCGGGGCCGGAGGGGACGGCGGGCCCCGCGGGCCCCGGCGGGGCCGACGGGCCCGTGCCCGCGGGCAGTTGGGAGTCGGTGACCTTCAGGTCCCGGCCCTCCGTGCCGAACAGCGCGTCCATGCCGTCGGGGCTCTCCAGCATGTCCTGGCCCGCCCCGGACAGGCTGATCGCGGCGGCGAGGTCGGCCGCCTCGTCGTACCCGTCGCCCTCGGCGATGGCCGCGAGCCGGGCCGAGGTGTCCATGAAGGACGCGTCCACCCGGTGCACCGCGCGGTACAGCGGCAGGGCGGCCGCGGAGCGTCCGGTGCCCTCGTGCGCGCGGGCCAGCCAGTAGCGCAGCTCCTTGCGCTGCGGCTGTTCGCTGCGACAGCGCATCAGGGCGGCGGACAGCAGCGGCTCGGCCTGGCCGTACGTCTCCAGGCGCACCCGGGCCATGCCGCCGAAGAGGCCCGCCTCGATGCCCAGCATCGGGTCGTCGATCAGCGGGTCGGTGTGCCGCACCAACTGCTCCCAGTCCTTGACCAGGTAGGAGCGGCAGGCGTGCAGGAAGCGCACCTGCGGATCCGCGTCGACCGGCGGCAGTCCCGCCAACGCCCGGTCGAGCTCGGGCACATGGCGGCCGTCCAGCCAGTGCGAGGCGTGCGCGAGCAGCAGGTCGCGGGTGCTCTCCAGGA
The DNA here is from genome assembly GCF_042889645.1 of Streptomyces sp. NPDC002564. Lineage (NCBI taxonomy): Bacteria > Bacillati > Actinomycetota > Actinomycetes > Kitasatosporales > Streptomycetaceae > Streptomyces > Streptomyces sp. NPDC002564. The sequence continues at coordinate 267,840 of NZ_JBIARE010000008.1, forward strand.
CGGGCTGCACCCACCAGCCGAGCCAGTACCAGGAGTTGAGGGCGCGGGCGTGCCGGGTGCGCTGCTCGCCGAACCGGTCCCGGTGCTGGAACATCCGCAGCAGCGCCGTCGTCGTGTCGATGCGCAGCGCGTGCAGGCCGAGCCAGCCGTCCGCCATCCCGGGATCCATCCGGACCGCCGTCCGGAATTCCTCCTCCGCCTGCGGATAGGCGCCCATCGTGTAGGCGTCGACGCCCCTCAGCCAGGCGAGGTCGGCCGGGGCGGGTGAGCCCACCGCGTCGAAGTCCATCAGGTCCCCCACAAACCGTGCCCCCGTTTGCGTACCGCCGGACCTCTGCCCGCCGGCGACTGCGCTGAACCACTGCGCTGAACCACTGTGCTGCGGACGGGAGTTGCCTCGATGCGCAGAGCGGCCGTCCGAAAAGGCGCACCGATAAGCATCGTACCTGCGGGGGAGCGGTCGGCCGTAGGGTGCCGCACCGCGGGATCGGCCGGAAAGGGCCGACGGAGGAGCCATCCGATGGTGACCGACGGTGAGCGAACGGCGGCTCGCAGCGCCCGGTTTGCGGCTGCTCGGGGCAGAACGAAGCCCCCGATCACGGGGGAACAACCGGGGGCTTCGGGACTGCGGGCGATCCCGGAGGACCGCACATTCAGAACGTAAGTCCTGTAAGGGCCCCGGGTCAAGCGGAGTTGGGGCACTCGCGAAAACTCGTGAGGTCAAGTGGAAGTGGAATTCCGGAGGTTCAGCGGACCGCCGACGGCCCTTCACTCTCCGTGACGGATTCGGTCCCCGCAGGCGTCACACCCGGCCCCCGGATCACCTCGTATCCCTCCGGGCACTGTCGCACCAAAAGGTGGGCGAAGGGCCGCGAGGGATCCCCGCTGAAGTGCTGGAGCTCCGCGGGTTCCCAGCCGTCCCAGAAGTCGCTCTGGACCGTCCCGTCCCGGCGGCGCCCCCGCTGCCACGCCTCCTCGTGCGGCACGTCCATCCACAGCACCGCGGCCAGGTGCGGGCGCAGCGCCCGGCGGCCCGCGCCCACGCCCTCGACGAGCACCACGGGGGCGGGCGGCAGGGGCGTCTCGGCGGGCCCGAACCGGCGCTCGTGCCAGTCGTACGTCGCGTAGTGCGCGGTCTCGCCGCGGGAGAGCGGGTCGAGGACCTGGCGCCGCAGCCGCTCGGTCCAGGCGAACAGCTCGGTGTGGGTCGCGATGTCGTCGAGCCGCAGCACCGGCGCGCCGCCGAGCGCCTCGGCGAGCCGGCGGGCGAACGTCGACTTGCCGGAGCCCGCGTGCCCGTCCACGGCGACGAGCCGGACCGGGCCGACGGAGGGCGGCAGACGGCGCAGGGCGGCGGCGAGGCGGGGGAGCGGGGTGGGCGCGTGTGCGGTCATCAGGGGCAAGGGTACGACCGCGGAAGAATGCGTTCCGCGCGCCGTCGCAGGTCATGCCATTGGTTGAGGCCAATATTGATGTGTGCGGCGGCGGTCGGGACGCTGGCAGAAGTCGGCCGGGACCGGCCATAGTTGCCCCACCTTCCTTCCGCGCGCCCGCGCATCCGACCCGCCCCTTCCGGATCCCGCCGGAAACCCACGTCGACTGGGGGTCCCCTTCATGGACCGAGCAGCCCGAGCAGACCGAGCAGGCACAGGAACCGACCGAGCGGAGCGCGCCGCGGGCGCGGGCCGCGCCGACGCGGTGTCGCGCAGATCCGTGCTGGCCACGGCCGCCACGGTGGCCGCCGTCGCGGTGACCGCCGCCCCCGCCCTGGCCGCGGGTGCCGCCGGGGGCCGGGGCCGTGCCCCGCGCGCCGACCGCCCGGTGGACAACCGTTTCTGGACCTCGCACGAGGACTGGCGGTCCGGCACCGCCGAGGGCACCGCCGTCGCCGGCTCCCGCGCGGGCCTGCGCATCGGCAAGGCCGCGGGCCGCACCGACTACGCCGACCCGCACACCGGCAGGACCGCCACCTGGGAGTACGCCCGGTGGACCGGGCCCACGCACCGCTCCTCGGTGCCCGCCACCGAGGTCATCGCGTCCTGGAACGCGCACACCCCGACCGGCACCTGGCTCCAGGTCGAGCTGCGGGGCACCTACTCGGACCGCACGAAGACGCCCTGGTACGTGATGGGCCGCTGGACCTCGGGCGACGACGCCGAGAAGGACATCCGGCGGACCTCGGTCGACGACCAGACCGACGACAGGTCCACGGTCTGGACGGACACGCTCTCCCTGGACGACGCGAGCACGGGCCTGCGGATCGACGCGTACCAGTTGCGCCTCACGCTGTACCGCACGCCCGGCACCAGCCAGACCCCCACGGTCTGGCGGCTCGGCGCGATGGCCTCGGCGATCCCCGACCGCTTCACGGTCCCCGCGTCCACGCCGGGCCTGGCCAAGGAGCTGACGGTCCCGCGCTACTCGCAGGAGATCCACGCGGGCCAGTACCCGGAGTACGACAACGGCGGCGAGGCCTGGTGCAGCCCGACCTCGTCGCAGATGATCATCGAGTACTGGGGGCGCGGGCCCACGGCCGAGCAGCTGGCCTGGGTCGATCCCGCCTACGCCGACCCCCAGGTGTGCCACGCCGCCCGGTACACCTTCGACTACCAGTACAACGGCTGCGGCAACTGGCCCTTCAACGCCGCGTACGCCTCGACGTACAAGGACCTCCAGGGCGTGGTGACCCGGCTGACCTCGCTCACGGAGCTGGAGACGCTGATCGCCGCGGGCATCCCGGCCATCACCTCCCAGTCGTTCCTCAAGGAGGAGCTGACCGGCGCGGGCTACGGCACGGCGGGCCACCTGATGACGGTGATCGGCTTCACCGCGGACGGCGACGTGATCGCGAACGATCCCGCGTCACCGAGCAACCCGGCGGTGCGCCGTGTCTACCGGCGGCGGGAGTGGGAGAACATCTGGCTCCGCACCCAGCGCCACAACGCCTCGGGCAAGGTCGTCTCGGGCACCGGAGGCGTCTGTTACCTCTACTTCCCGACGAAGCTCTCCGCCCGTCAGCGCGGCGCGCTGGCCGCGGTCGGGGTGCGCTGAGGCGCGGCCCCGGGACGCGCGTGGGCCCGCCCTCACGGGAGGGCGGGCCCACGCGGCGGGTCAGCTGTCGTCGTCGCCTCGGAGCGAGTCGCGCATGCCCTCGGCCTTGTCGCGCACGCTGTCCGCGGCGTCCTTGGCCTTGCCCTTGGCCTGGTCGGTCTTGCCCTCGGCCGCCATCCGGTCGTTGCCGGTGGCCTTGCCCATCATTTCCTTGGCCTTGCCTTTTGCCTTGTCCATGGCGCTGTCGCCCATGACGGCTCCTCTGGTTCGGGGACGCCTCCACGCTATGAGGGGCGGGGGAGGACCGCATGTCGAGAGCGTGCCGGCGGTCACCTCGCGGGGTCCACCACCCAGTCCGGGTGGCCCGGCATCGGCGGGGTCCTGGAGCCGTACAGCCACGGGGTGAGGAAGTCCGTCAGGTCCTCGCCCGCGACCTTCGACGCCAGGTCGATGAACTGCCGGGTGCCGGCCGTGCGGCCCTCGTAGCGGTGGAGCCAGGCACGCTCGATCCGCTGGAACGCGGCGTCGCCGACCTGCTCGCGCAGCGCGTACAGGACCAGCGCCGAGCCGTCGTAGCGCATGCGCTTGAAGAGGTTCGGCTCGGTGGGCTCGGCCGGGGCGCCGTAGTCGCGACGCCACTGGTCGTGGGCCTGGTAGGCGGTCTTCATGGCGGCCTCGAAACTGTCCCCGCCGTGCTCCTGGGAGTACGCGCGCTCGTAGAAGCGGGCGTGTCCCTCGCTCAGCCACAGGTCGGACCAGCTCTTGAGGGCCACGCTGTCGCCGAACCACTGGTGGGTCAGCTCGTGCACCAGGTTCCGCTCGGCGTCGACCCGGGTGCCGAGCAGGTCGGCCTTCGGCACCAGCGAGAGGGTCTGCGTCTCCAGGGCCACGGCGAGGTCGGTGTCGCCGACCAGCACGCCGTAGCGGTCGAAGGGGTAGGGGCCGAGCTTCTCCTGCAGCCAGGCCAGGTGGTCCGGGGTGAGCGCCCGGTAGGCGGCCGTCGGGTCGACGAGGTCCTCAGGGACGACGTCCCGCAGCGGGATGCCGCCCGGCCCCGCGCCGTCGATCAGGCGGAACTTCCCGACGGCGAGCTGCACCAGCTGGGTCGACAGGGGCTGCTCGGAGTCGTACGTCCAGCGCACCCGGCCGTCGGGGCGCTCGGTGCGCGCGACCAGCTTGCCGTTGGCCACGGCCGTGCGGTCGGCCGGCGTCGTGATGCGGAAGGTGATCGGCGCGCGTTGGCTCGGGTGGTCGTTGCCCGGGAAGATCAGCCGGGCGCCGTTGGGCTGCGGGTAGACCACCGTGCCGTCGGGCGTGGGGATCCAGCCGTAGTCCTCGATCGCGTCGTCGCGGTGCCGGGTCTGGGTCGGGTCGGCGGTGTAGGTCACCTTGACCGTGAAGGAACGGCCCTTGGCGAGGGGCGACTTGGGCGTGACGGTCAGCTCGTCGCCCTCGCGCGCGGTGCGGGCCGGGGAGCCGTCGACGCTCACCCGGTGCAGGGTGTTGCCGCCGAAGTCCAGGTTGAAGCGGGACAGCGCCTGGGTGGCGTGCGCGGTGATCGTCGTCGTCGCCTCGAACGGGGTCCGGGGGGCCTGCCAGTCGAAGTCCAGGTAGTAGCGGTCCACCCGGTACCCGCCGTTGCCGTCCAGCGGGAACATCGGGTCGCCGAGTCCGGGGGCGCCGGGCGAGGGCTTCTCGGCGGGGGCCGGGGCGGCCTGCGAGACGGATGTGGTGAGGGCGGCCGTCGCGGTGATCGCGGCGGCGAGGGCGAGCCGCGCTCTGCGGCGGGGCGTCGTCCGGTTCGTGCTCATCGGGAACCTCTCGGTCGTGCGGTGCGCGGGCGAACGGACGGGAGGAATACCCCGCCGTCCGTACAGAGACGCGGGGCCCTCCGTCCGAGTTGCGGCGTGACCAAGGTCTCTCCCGCAAACCCGTCCGCGGCTGGCAAGGTGGAAGAGGTTCCGTGGGGGGAAGCCACGGCCGGGAATCCCGTGGGGGACGCCCTGCCCGTCGAACGTCAGCGAGAACGACATGACCGCGACCTCTGCCACCGCCGTCCGAGTGAAGGCCCGCACCGGCGGCCCCCAGGACGACGGACCCAAGCTCCTGGAGCACCTCGCGGGCTGGACCCTCGTCGTCGTCCTCGCGATGCTCGTCACACAGGCCGGTCTGCTCTGACGCCGCGCTCCTGATCGCCGGGGTCGTCGATGCCCGCCCGCCAGTGCCGTCCGGGGACCCCGACCAGGCCGTACAGCCAGCGCACCGGCGACCGCCCGTGCAGCAGCGTGACGCCCGCCACCACCGCGAACAGCGGCAGGCCGAGCCAGCCGCCGACCAGCCGCACCAGCCCGTCGGCGAGGAGCGCGCCGGCGAACGGCAGCCCGTAGACCCCCGCGCCCGCGATCGCTACGGCGAGCAGCCGCGGCACCTTGCGGTCCTCGTCGGCGCCCGGCAGCGACCAGCCCTCCATGAGCCAGCCGATCTCGGTGGCCAGCATGGTGCCGATCACGGCCGCGCCGAAGAGCAGCAGCGCGAGGAACGTCCCGGACGTCAGGAAGTCCAGCAGGTGGTTGACGACGCTGTCCTCGGGCCAGTCGGCGAAGTCCCCGGCGCGCGGGGACAGGAAGCGTCGGTAGCCCGTGCCGTCCCAGCCGTGGATCAGCGTCCCGAACAGCAGGAAGTAGCCGCCCACGCACTGGAGGTAGGCCCAGTAGCCCGCCCCCACCAGCACCAGCCCCTGCGCGACGAGGAATCCGACGATGGCGGCGACCGGGATGCCGCCCGCGTAGAACAGCACGAACCCCGCCCACACGCCGTCGTGGCCGTCCGCCACGTGCATCGTGGACCAGGCGGGGTTCTGCCACAGCAGGAAGAGGCCGGTCGGCACCATCAGGACGGCGGCGAAGAGCGCGGTGAGCGCCAGGTAGGGATTGGCGGCGCGGCTGCGCGTGCGCGGGCCCTCACCCGCGTTGATCCGCTCCCACACCTGCAGCTGCCGCCCGGCCGAGAGGGCGAACGTCGCGCCGATCGCGTACGCCCAGAACAGCGCGGCCTGGATCTGGATCATGCCGAGGCCTTCAGTGAGAGACCGCCCGCCACGATCGAGTCCGAGGAGACCAGGGCCTGTTCGGCGCTCACGTCCGTCATGAAGACGAACGGCGGCACCAGGGGCGGCACCGGCAGCCTGTCGGGCGTGAAGGTGAGGCAGAGGATGCCCTCCAGGCACCCGCGGAACTTGGTCAGATACAGCGTGACCCGGCCGTCGAGGTCCAACGTGTCGGCGCCCAGGGCGAGTTCCCGGCTGCCGTCGCGGGTCCTGAGCCGGTAGTCGGTGAGCGAGGCGGCCTTCATCCGCAGCACCATGACCTTCAGCGGCCCGTCCGCGGTCGGGATCTCGGTGACGCCCGCCACCAGGAAGCCCTGGGGCGCGAAGAGCGTCGTGGTGACGGTTGGCGGCACGCGCGCCGCCTCGATCGTCTCCGCGGGCGCCGCCCGCGCCGGACTGCCGTGCCCGACGATCCCCGCGACGAGCAGCACGGGCAGCAGGACGCCGAGCGTGCGGGTGCCCTGCCCGTCCCGGACGCGGGGCCGGGCCGGGTCCTCCTCGGCGTCCTGCGGCACGGGCGTCCAGCCGAAGCCCATGGCGCTGCCCGCGATGCCGAGGAGCATGCCGACGAGGAACCCGCCGAGGTTCGTGGCGGCGAACGAGATCACCGAAAGGATCAGCGCGTTGACGCTGACGTAGTGGTGCGTGTGCGGCAGCAGCCACAGGAAGAGACCCGCCACGACCAGCGCGATCCCGATGCCGAGCGCCGCGATCCCGCCGAGCCCCAGGCTGACCAGGACCGTCAGCGGGGAGAGCGGGATCAGGAGCATCTCGGCGCCGCCGAGCATCAGCAGCAGCCCGCCCCAGAACGGCCGGGTGCGCCGCCATCTGCGGACGACCCGGCGCTGTTCGGGCCACGGCAGGCGCCGGTCGAGCCAGCCGCCGCCGTCCTTGCGGAAGGCCCGGACACCGCCCCGGCCGCCGCCGGTCAGAAGCACTTCTTGCCGCCGAGGCTGACGTCGACCTTCATGCCCTTGAGCCGGAAGTTGCCGCCGGTCGCCGACCAGGCGTGCGACTTCACCCCGGAGACGGTGATGTCCCCGGCCTGCAGGCCGAACTTGCCCCGCTCGCCCTTGACCCCGGGCACCTCGTCGAGCGTCGAGGCGTCCCGGCCGATCTGTGCGGTGCCGAAGCGGGCGTCGCCGACCAGGTCCTCGCCGTCGATGATGAGGTTGCTCGCGGTCACCTCGCCGGCGTCCCCGCCCGCGGTCAGCTTGAACACGACGGTGCCCACCGGGGTCTTCACCTCGGCGGCCTGGCAGATGTCGGACAGGGTGGCGTCACCGATGCCCAGGAGCGCCACCGGGTGCCCCTTGCCGTCGACGTCCCGGTCCGTCTGGACGTACGAGGACAGGCCCTGGCTCGTCAGTTTGCCGGACGACACCTGGAAGCTGGTGCCGGAGACGGCGAAGGACGCGGCGAGCGCGCCCTCGGCCATCACGGAGGCCATCACACCGACGGCCAGGACCGCCGGCAGGGCCACCACGGCCGTCTTCTTCCAGGAGGTTCTGCCCTCGCGTAACGCGGTGCGTGCTGCGCTCACTGTCTTCCTCCCGTACGTCGTTCCGCGGCGTCAAAGCGTGCGAAAGGGGAGTGCGTGATGTGCGGTCGGGAGCCGACCGGCAGGCGGCACTGTTCTGCCATACTGCGGACATCCCGAGGCAGTTGGAGACTAGGGCCGAAATTGAATAATAGTCAACAGCGCGGTACCGACCGCTCCGCGGCGCGCCGTGCCGAACTCATCGCCATCGGCCGGAAGCTGTTCGCCGACACGTCCTACGACGCCCTGTCGATGGACGACATCGCGCGGCACGCGGGCGTCGCCAAAGGGCTGATCTACTACTACTTCAAGTCCAAGCGCGGCTACTACCTGGCGATCATCGAGGACTCGGTGGCCGACCTGGTCGCGCGCGCCGGACGCCACGACGACCTGCCGCCCGTCGAGCGCGTGCAGCGCACCATCGACGGCTATCTGCGCTACGCCGAGCACCACCAGGCGGCGTACCGCACGATCATCAGCGGCGGCGTCGGCTTCGACGCCGAGGTGCACGCCATACGCGACGGGGTGCGCGAGGCCCTCGTCACGGCGATCGCCGAGGGGGCGTACGGCCGCAAGGACATCCCGCGGCTGGCGCGCACCGCGCTGCTGGGCTGGTTCTCCAGCGTGGAGGGCGTCACGCTGGACTGGATCGGCCACCGGGAGCTGTCCCGCGAGACGGTCGGCGCGCTGCTGGTGCGCACCCTCGGGGACACCCTGCGGGTGATCGAGGACTTCGAGCCCTCGTACCCGGCGCCGCCCCGGCCCTGAGCCCCGCGCGCACGCGAAGGGGGCGGGAGCCGCACCGGCTCCCGCCCCCGACTCGTGCGTACGTCAGGTCAGTTGATGGCCTTGATCAGCTCACCGTTGGACGTGTCACCGCTGAGCTCCCAGAAGAACGTGCCGCCGAGGCCCTGCTGGTTCTTGTAGTTCATCTTCCCCGCGATGGTCGCCGGGGTGTCGTAGCTCCACCAGTTGTTCCCGCAGTGCGCGTACGCGGTCCCGCCGACGGTGCCGTTGGCCGGGCACTTGGTCTTCAGTTCCTTGTAGTCGTCGATGCCCTGCTCGTACTTGCCGGCGGCGGGGCCGGTCGCGGTGCCGCCGGGCGCCTTCTGCGTGACGCCGGTCCAGCCGCGGCCGTAGAAGCCGAGGCCGAGCAGCAGCTTCTGCGACGGCACCCCGAGCGCCTTGAGCTTCTTGATGGTGGCGTCGGAGTTGTAGGACTCCTTCGGGATGCCGGTGTACGAGGTGAGCGGCGAGTGCGGGGCGGTCGGGCCCTTCGCGTCCCAGGCGCCGAAGTAGTCGTACGTCATCGGGTTGTACCAGTCGACGTACTGCGCGGCGCCGCCGTAGTCGGCCGCGTCGAGCTTGCCGCCCGCCGAGGCGTCCGCCGGGATCGCCGCGGTGACGAGGTTCTTGGAGCCGAACTTCGCGCGGACCGCGGACATCAGGTTCTTGTACGCCGCGCGCCCGCTGGTGTCGCAGCTCAGGCCGCAGGCGTTGGGGTACTCCCAGTCGATGTCGATGCCGTCGAAGACGTCGGCCCACTTGGAGTTCTCGACCAGGTCGTAGCAGGACTGGGCGAAGGCCGCGGGGTTCTTCGCCGCCTCGGTGAAGCCGCCGGACCAGGTCCACCCGCCGAAGGACCAGAGGACCTTCAGGTTCGGGTGCTTCTTCTTCAGCTTGCGCAGCTGGTTGAAGTTGCCGCGCAGGGGCTGGTCCCAGGTGTCGGCGACGCCGTCCACGGCCTGGTCGGCGGTGTAGGCCTTGTCGGTCGCCGCGTAGGCGTCGCCCATCGTGCACTTGCCGCCCTGGACGTTGCCGAAGGCGTAGTTGATGTGCGTGAGCTTGGCGGCCGAGCCGGACGTCTCGATGTTCTTGACGTGGTAATTGCGGTCGTAGACACCCCACTCGGTGAAGTATCCGACGACCTTGGAACCGGCCGCGGCCTTCGTCGCGGTGCTCTTGTCCTGCTCGGCGGATGCGCTGCCCGCGCCCGCCAGCAGACCGGCGCCGAGGACGGCGCAACAGGTGGTGGCGACGAGCGCCCGGAAGGAGGCGCGGGAGGTGTGCGGTCTGAGCATCGTGTCTCCTCGTGGGGGGAAACCGGAGGGGGAAGTGGTGCTGTGGACCTGCGTGAAGCCATTGGCATGAACGCGTTAAGACGTTCGGGGGAACAGTAGGAGGACTAGACCAGTGCGGTCAATGGTTCGTACCAATCGGGCCGCGATCGACGATCTTCGGCTATCTTTCGAGTAAGCGGTCGTTAACTAGTGACGGGCTGCCGTCGATCGGGCATACTCAACGCGCCACAGCCGCTGGTCAGCTGCCTCCGTGACCCGGAGCAAGCCCCCCGGCTCGGCACGTTTCCCGGCGGCGCCGCCCCACCCAGCGCGGGCGTCCGCCGCAGCCCCACAGGGAGGAGAGCGTCATGCCCGACCACATCACGCAGTCGGTCGACCGTCAGCTGCCCACGGATGAGGCCAGGGATCTGCTCTCGCTGGTCCGGGACATCGCCCAGCGCGAGATCGCCCCGGCCGCGGCCGAGGAGGAGGACGCCGGGCGCTTCCCCCGCGAGGTCTTCACGCTGCTCTCCGGGTCCGGACTGCTCGGGCTGCCCTACGACGCGGAGTTCGGCGGCGGCGACCAGCCCTACGAGGTCTACCTCCAGGTCCTCGAGGAGCTCGCCGCGGCCCGCCTGACCGTGGGGCTCGGCGTCAGCGTCCACACCCTGTCCTGCCACGCCCTCGCCGGGTACGGCAGCAAGGAACAGCAGAGCGACCACCTGCCCGCCATGCTCGGCGGCGGCCTCCTCGGCGCGTACTGCCTCTCCGAGCCCGCGTCCGGATCCGACGCGGCGTCGCTGCGGACCAAGGCCGTGCGGGACGAGGACGGCGACTGGGTCATCTCCGGCACCAAGGCGTGGATCACGCACGGCGGCATCGCCGACTTCTACACGGTCATGGCGCGCACCGGCGGCGAGGGCCCCCGGGGTGTCACGGCCTTCCTGGTGCCGGGCGACGCCGAAGGGCTGAGCGCCGCGGTGCCCGAGAAGAAGATGGGCATGAAGGGCTCGCCCACCGCGCAGATCCACTTCGACGGCGTGCGCGTCCCGGACGCCCGCCGCATCGGTGACGAGGGCCAGGGCTTCGCCATCGCGCTCTCCGCGCTCGACTCGGGGCGGCTCGGCATCGCGGCCTGCGCCGTCGGGGTGGCCCAGGCGGCGCTCGACGAGGCCGTGGCGTACGCCACCGAGCGGCAGCAGTTCGGCAGGCCCATCGCGGACTTCCAGGGCCTGCGCTTCATGCTCGCGGACATGGCGACGCAGATCGAGGCCGGCCGGGCGCTGTACCTGGCCGCGGCCCGGCTCCGCGACGCGGGGCGGCCGTTCGCCAAGCAGGCGGCCATGGCCAAGCTGCACTGCACGGACACCGCGATGAAGGTGACCACGGACGCCGTGCAGGTCCTCGGGGGCTACGGCTACACCGCGGACTTCCCCGTGGAGCGCCTGATGCGCGAGGCCAAGGTGCTGCAGATCGTCGAGGGCACCAATCAGATCCAGCGCATGGTCATCGCACGTCACCTCGCGGGTCCCGACTCGCGCTGAACGGCCCCGGGTCGAACGGCCCGGTGCCGAACTGCCCGTGGCGCACCGGCGGCGCCACGAGCAGCGCCCACTCCGGGTCGTGGCGCCCGGGCAGCGTCCGGCCGCGGTCGGCCCAGTGCCGGATGAGCGCGCCGTAGATCGGCGGGTCCTGGACGTGCCCCTGCTGGTACGGCGGGGGGTGCGGCTGCGGGTGTGCGTGCAGCTGCTGTTGCGGGTGTGGGTACGGGAGCGGCTGCTGAGGTGCGTGCGGCTGCTGGGGCGCGAACGCCGACTGCTGCTGATGCATCGGCTGGTGCATCTGCTGGTGCGGCTGGGGCGGGCGGGCCGACTGGTGCGGTGGCGTGTGCGGCTGGTGTGACGGCTGGTGCCGCGGGGGCCCCTGAGGCCGCTGGGGAACCGATTCTGCGGCAGCGGGGACCGCCACCAGGGTGCGCCGTCTGCGGCCGCTGGGGAGCTGCGCCGGGCCCATGTCCGTGCCCATGTCCGTGGGGGTCATACCGGGCCAACGCCCGCCGCCGCACCGAGGTCACCGCCCCGGCGAATCGAGCGTCTGTTCATGGCGGGCGGGTGCGCCCGTCCCCCGGGTGTGAGGAGGCGGCCGTACGCCCTCGCGCGGCAGCCCGGTCCCGCGGGCCCTCGGCCGGAAGGCGGGCGGCCCGGCCGGTGCCCGCCGCGGCCCCGCGAACGGCCCGACGCGTCTCTGGCTCCGGCCCGAGAACTGACGTACCGTCAACTCCGCGCCGGGGCGCCTCGCGTCCCTGCGCGCCTCAACTGCCGTGTGACCAGGGAGGTTTGCCGTGGCAGACGACCGTCCGGTCCCGCTCGACGAGTACCCCGTGCACCAGGTCCCCCTGTCGATGAAGCACGTTGCGACGGGCGACCGCAACGCCTACGACCGGTGCATCTTCCACCTCTTCGACCACCAGGGCCGCGCCCTGCTCATCCTCGGGCTCGGCGTCTATCCGAACACCGGCGTCATCGACGCGTACGCCACTCTGCGCACCGGGGACACGCTGCATGCCGTACGCGCCAGCGACGCCCTCGGCGAGGACCGGATGACGCTCCGCGTCGGCCCGCTGGCCATCACGGTCGACGAGCCGCTGCGCCGCATCCGTCTGGAGTGCGCCGCCGACCCGGACGACCCCGCGTCCCTCTCGTACGACCTCATCTGGACCGCGGACTTCCCCGCCCTGTGGGAGCCGCACCACATCCAGCGCAGGGGGGACCGGCTCTCCCTCGAAGGGCGCCGCTTCGTCCAGGCCGGCCGGCCCTCCGGGGTGATCAGGGCCGGCGGCCGGGAGACCGCGGTGAACGCGGGGGAGTGGACCGCGACCCGCGACCGCAGCTGGGGCGTGCGGCCCATCCCCGGCGAGGAACGCGGGCGCCTCGAAGAGGAGTTCGCCACCGAGGGCTTCCACTGGATCTGGTGCCCGGTGCGCTTCGAGGACCGCTTCCTCATGGTCATCGCCCAGGAGGACGCCGACGGCTACCGCACCCTGAACGACGCCACCCTCGTCCGCCCCGGCCGCCCCGACCGCCAACTCGGCTGGCCCCAGGCCGACATCACCTACCGCCCCGGCACCCGCCACCCCGAGCGTGCCGTCCTCCACCTCACCGACCCCGACGGCCGCAAGCCGCTGGAACTGGGCGTGGACGTCCTCGCCTCGCTGCCCCTGGCCGTGGGCGCCGGATACCCGCCCGCCGACGACTGGCAGCACGGCACCTGGCGGGGCCGCGACTGGACCGACCGCCGCACCTACGACCTGTCCGACCCCGCCGCCCACCCCCTCGCGGCATACGGCGTCATCGACCACGCCGCGCGGTTCACCCTCGACGGGCAGACCGGCTACGGCATCTTCGAGCACGGCAGCTTCGGCCGCCACGACCCGAGCGGGTTCACCGGATTCGACTCCGTGGCGCCCTGACCGGGCGGACAGGAGGAAGGAGCACGGACATGGCAACGGCACCCCGCCCCCGCACCACCACCCGCGAACCGGACGACCTCGCCCGCCGCCTCACCGCCTGGCTCGACACCAAGCTGCCCGGCGCCCGGGCGGCCGAGGTGACCGTGCCGGAGTCCAACGGCATGTCGAGCGAGACGCTGCTCTTCGCCGTCGAACACCCCGAAGCGCCGTTCAGGAACTGCGCGTTGCGCGTGGCCGCCGACCCGGCGGCGTACACGATCTTCCCCGTCTACGACATGCCGCGCCAGTACCGCACCATGCGGCTGGTGGCCGAGCGCACCGACCTGCCCGTGCCCCGCGTGCTCTGGCTCGAGCGCGACCCGGGACCGCTCGGCGCCCCCTTCTTCGTCATGGAGCGGGTCGAGGGGCACGTCCCGCCGGACGTCATGCCGTACACGTACGAGGGCAACTGGCTGCACGCTGCGACCGACGCCGAACGCGCACACCTCCAGGAGGCGTCGGTCCGGCTCCTCGCCCATCTGCACGACCACGTGCCGCCGGACGAGGCGGAGTTCCTCGCGCTGCCCGGCGAGGGCAGCCCGCTGCGCCGCCACGTCGAGGCCCAACGCGCCTACTACGCCTGGGTGGTGGAGGGACTGCCCCGCTCACCCGTCATCGAGAGCGCCTTCGACCGGCTGGCGGACCTCTGGCCGCACGACGAGGGCGATCCGGTCCTGAACTGGGGCGACGCGCGGATCGGGAACGTCATCTACGACGGCTTCGAACCCGCCGCCGTCCTGGACTGGGAGATGGCCTCGCTCGCGCCGCGCGAGGTCGACCTCGGCTGGATGATCTACCTGCACCGCTTCTTCCAGGACCTGACGGTCGGCTTCGGCCAGCCCGGCCTGCCGGACTTCCTGCGCCGCGACCACATCGAGGAGGCCTACGCCCGGACGACCGGGCACACCCCGCGCGACATGGAGTTCCACACGCTGTACGCGGCGCTGCGGCACGCGATCGTCATGCTGCGCGTCGCCTACCGACAGGTGCACTTCGGCGAGGCCGAGGTGCCCGCCACCGAGAAGGACGCGGACACGCTGATCCTGCACCACGACAGCCTGGCCGCCATGGTGCAGGGCACCTACTGGTGAATCAGGACGGGTGAATCAGGCGGCGGGCCGGTCCTGCCGCGGCACGCGAATGGGCCGCGAACCCGGCCCGTTCACGTGCGAGAAGGGCTGCGTGCGCCAGTCGAGTCCCTGAGGGAGCGTCAACAGCAGGGCGGTGTCCTGCTCCTGGACCTCCATCGACGCGTCGGCGGGCCGGGCGTCCGTGGCCGGACGGCCGGTGCCCGCGCAGGCCGTCAGGCCGAACGGATTCCACGGGGTGGGGCACAGCGCGTGCTCGGGCAGCACGTCCTCGTCGGCGAGGAGCGCGATGGGCTGCCCGCAGTCGGGGCAGTTCACCCGGTACATCTCGAAGGTGTCGTAGGCGTCGAACAGGGCATCAGCCGGTTCGACACCCTCCGGCTCGGGCTCGGCGGCCGGCTGCTGCTTGGCGCGGCCGGACCGGCCGGGACGCTTCAAATTCTGCATGGGAATCTCCCCCTCGGGTGGGCCGACAAGGCGCTGCGGCCTCGACCACAGCAAGCACTTCCCGTCCCGTCGTAGGGGTAATCGTTGCATCCCGTCGGACACGGTCACAGCCATGTGTCGTTCGTCACATGACCGGAGGAGTTGCCCGGTCACAGGCCTCCGGCGATCGACGCGTACTGCTCGGCGCAGAACACGATGAAACCCACGCACCCGGTGAACAGCGCCCCGATGAACACGGTCGTGAGGTGCCTCATGGCCCGTCACCTCCTCCTCGCGCCCGCCCCCGCGGCGGTCGGCGCGTCCCTCCCATGCTCCGCCCGCGGCCCGACCCGGCGCACCGCCCCAAGGTCACCGACGCGCGGGACCTTCGGTCGCTCAGGTATCCGAGGGGATCAAGAGCCCTGTAGGTTCGCCGCATGGAGGAGCTGGACCGACAGATCGTGCAGCTGCTCGTCAAGGACGGGCGGATGAGCTACACCGACCTGGGCAAGGCCACGGGCCTGTCCACGTCTGCCGTGCACCAGCGGGTGCGCCGCCTGGAGCAGCGGGGCGTCATCCGCGGCTATGCCGCGGTCGTCGACCCCGAGGCCGTCGGGCTGCCGCTCACCGCGTTCATCTCGGTGAAGCCGTTCGACCCCAGCGCCCCCGACGACATCGCCGAGCGGCTCGCGGGCGTCCCCGAGATCGAGGCGTGCCACAGCGTCGCGGGCGACGAGAACTACATCCTCAAGGTCCGCGTGGCCACCCCGCTGGAGCTGGAGCACCTGCTCAGCCGCCTGCGGGCGCTCGCCGGCGTCTCCACCCGCACCACGGTCGTCCTGTCCACCCCGTACGAGGCGCGCCCGCCCCAGGTGTGACCCCCGCGTCGGCCGCCCGCCGACAGGGGCGAGACTGGTCCCATGAGCCAGAGCACCGCCCCCGGGAACGACGCCCCGGATGCCCAGAACCACCGCACCGTGCTGTTGCGCGGCGGCGACGTCCACAGCCCCGCCGACCCGTTCGCCACCGCGATGGTCGTCGAACGGGGGCATGTCGCCTGGGTCGGCTCCGAGGGTGCCGCGGACGCCTTCACGGACGGCGTCGACGAGATCGTCGACCTCGAAGGAGCCCTGGTCACCCCGGCGTTCACCGACGCCCACGTGCACACCACGGCCACCGGGCTCGCGCTGACCGGGCTGGACCTCACCGGGGCCCGCTCGGCCGCCGACGCACTCGTTCTCGTCCGCGAACACGCCGCCGCCCGCCCGCACGACACCGTCCTGCTCGGCCACGGCTGGGACGCCGCCCGCTGGCCCGGCGGCCGGCCCCTCACGCGCGCGGAGCTCGACGGGGCGGCCGGCGGCCGGCCGCTCTACCTCTCCCGCATCGACGTCCACTCGGCCGTCGTCAGCACCGCGCTGCTCGACCTGGTGCCCGGCGTCACCGAGCGGGCCGGCTACCACCCGGACGCCCCGCTGACCGGCGACGCCCACCACGGGGTGCGCGCCGCCGCCCTCGCCGCCGTGACCCCGGCGCAGCGCACCGAGGCCCAGCGCGCCGCGCTGCGGCACGCCGCCTCGCTGGGCATCGGCTCCGTGCACGAGTGCGCGGGCCCCGAGATCTCCGACGAGGACGACTTCACCGGGCTGCTGCGGCTCGCCGCCGAGGAGGCCGGGCCGCGCGTCGTGGGCTACTGGGCGGAGCGGGACGTGGCGCGCGCCCGCGAACTGGGCGCGGTCGGCGCGGCCGGGGACCTGTTCGTCGACGGCGCCCTCGGCTCGCACACGGCCTGCCTGCACGAGCCGTACGCCGACGCCGCCCACACCGGCACCGCGCACCTGGACACCGAGGCGGTCGCCGCGCACGTCGTGGCGTGCACGCAGGCGGGCCTCCAGGCGGGCTTCCACGCCATCGGGGACGCCGCGGTGGCCTCCGTGGTCGACGGGATGCGCGCGGCCGCCGAGAAGGTCGGCCTGGGCCGCGTACGGGCCGCCCGGCACCGGGTCGAGCACGCCGAGATGCTCACCCCCGAGACGATCGCCGGCTTCGCCGAGTTCGGCCTCACCGCGTCCGTGCAGCCCGCCTTCGACGCGCTGTGGGGCGGCGAGGACGGCATGTACGCCCAGCGCCTGGGCGCCGAGCGGGCCCGCACCCTCAACCCGTACGCGGCCCTCCTGCGCACCGGCGTGCCCCTGGCCTTCGGCTCGGACAGCCCCGTCACGCCGCTCGACCCGTGGGGCACCGTGCGGGCCGCCGCCTTCCACCGCACGCCCGGGCACCGGGTCTCGGTGCGCGCCGCCTTCACCGCCCACACGCGCGGCGGCTGGCGGGCCGTCGGACGCGACGACGCGGGCACCCTGGTGCCGGGCGCGCCCGCGGACTACGCCGTGTGGCGCACGTCCGATCTGGTGGTGCAGGCGCCGGACGACCGGGTGGCCCGCTGGTCGACCGACCCGCGCTCCGGCACGCCGGGGCTGCCCGACCTGTCGCCGGGCGCCGAACTCCCCGTCTGCCTGCGCACGGTGGTGGCCGGACGGCCCGTGTTCGTGCGGCCGGACGAGTGATGTCCCGGCGGTGCGCGGCGCCGATCGCGGCCCCGCACGGCGTCGCACGACCTGCGAATCCTCGGCGCTGACCTGGCGGTCCGTGAAGGAGCCGCAGATCAGAGGGGTATTGACAGACAGCCGCCGTGGGCCGGTAGGTTCGGCCGGGTCCACCACAGGACGTCCGACCGGCGAACCTCCACGCAGTCGTCGAATGCCGCTGGATCACGGGTGGTGTGCCGCACCGGCGCAGCACCACTGGGAGCCAGGTCCAGCGCCCGCGACGCGGAGGCGAGGGAACGTATCAGCCGGATCGGCAGGTGTGACCCGGGTCGGGCCCGGACGCTCAGTAGACAACGGCTCTCGGTCGATCCGCAGCCAGCGGGTCCCAGGCCGGCCCGAAGGGCGCCGGGCCCCGATCCGCAGTACGTCCCGAGCAGGTGCGTCCCGTCCGCCGGCGGGTACGCGCGCCCCGAGTTCCGTGCCGCCGCTGAGCCGCAGGCCGCGGCCATTATGGTGGTCCTCTGCGTACGAACGAAGGGGCAGTAGTGAACGACGGCGGAGGGGTCCCCGAAGCAGGGGACCAGGGGAGGCAGTTCGGCCCGCTCGGCACGGCCTTGGTGATCATTCCGACCTACAACGAGGCGGAGAACATCAAGTCCATCGTCGGCCGGGTGCGGGCTTCCGTCCCGGACGCGCACGTCCTGGTCGCCGACGACAACAGCCCCGACGGCACCGGCAAGATCGCCGATGAGCTCGCGGCCGAGGACGAGCGGGTCCACGTGCTGCACCGCAAGGGCAAGGAAGGGCTCGGCGCCGCCTATCTCGCGGGCTTCCGCTGGGGCCTGGACCACGACTACGGCGTCCTGGTCGAGATGGACGCCGACGGCTCCCACCAGCCGGAGGAGCTGCCCCGGCTGCTCACCGCGCTCAAGGGCGCCGACCTGGTGCTCGGCTCGCGCTGGGTGCCGGGCGGACGGGTCGTCAACTGGCCCAAACACCGCGAGTTCATCTCCCGGGGCGGCAGCACCTACTCGCGGCTGCTGCTGGACGTGCCGATCCGCGACGTGACGGGCGGCTACCGCGCCTTCCGCCGCGAGACCCTCGAAGGGCTCGGCCTCGGCGAGGTCGAGTCGCAGGGCTACTGCTTCCAGGTCGACCTGGCCCGCCGCGCGGTCAAGGCGGGCTACCACGTCGTCGAGGTGCCCATCACCTTCGTCGAGCGGGAGCTCGGGGACAGCAAGATGAGCCAGAACATCGTCGTCGAGGCGCTGTGGCGGGTGACCGCCTGGGGAGTGGGCGAGCGGGTCGGCAAGGTCATCGGCCGCAAGCAGCCCTGACCTCGGGTTCCTTGTTGATCATCCCCTTATCCCGGCCTGAGGCGGTCCCAGGCACACTGGAAGCATGACGACTGGCGCACCGCCTCCCATGAGACCCGCCCGGCCCCGGCGCTCCGGGCCCCTGAGGTTCCTGCCGCTCGGCATCGCCGCGTGGCTGGTCCTGGAAATCTGGCTGCTGACCGTCGTGGCGGGGGCCACGAGCGGGCTCGTGGTCTTCCTGCTCCTGGTGGGCGGCCTCGTGCTCGGCTCCGCCGTGATCAAGCGCGCGGGCCGCCGGGCCTTCCAGAAGCTCAGCGAGGCGGTCAGGGAGCAGCAGAGCGGCGTCACGCCGTCCCGGGAGAGCGGGGGCGGCGGCGCGCTCACGATGCTGGGCGGGCTGCTGCTGATCCTGCCCGGTCTCCTCTCGGACGTCCTGGGGCTGGTCCTGCTGGTGCCGCCGGTCCAGAAGGCCCTCGGGCGGTATGCGGAGCGGACCTTCGAGCGCAAGGTGCGCGAGGCGACGCCGGGCGGCCTCGGTGACGCCTTCCAGCAGGCGCGCATGCACCGCCCCGACGGCAAGGTCGTCCAGGGCGAGGTCATCAGGGACGACGAGCCGCCGATGCGCCGCACGCACCCGGACGACCCGCAACTGCCGTACTGATTCCACCCCCGTCCGCGAGTGGTCCCTCCGCTCGCGGACGGACCTGTTCCGCGCGGGGGGCGCGTGAAGAGGCGCGCGGGCCGCGCAGGCCGCGCAGAAGAGGGGCGGGGGGGGGGGGGGGGGGGGGGGGCGCCGCCCCCCGCGGGGGGGGGGGGGGGGGGGGGGGGGGGGGGGGGGGGGGCGGCGGGGGCGGGGGGGGGGGTCCGGCGCCCCCCGCGCGGCCGAGGCCCGGCCTCGAGCGGCGGGCCCCCCCCCCGGGCGCCGCGCCCCCCCGGCCCTCTTGTCCTGCTGTGCTGCGCTGTTGCGGTGCGCGGCCAGCGCGGAAGGTCGCCGTCAGGCGGACTTCCGGCTGTCCCGCGGGTGCACCGCGATGTTCATGGCGCCCGATCGGAGCACCGCGAGGCGCTCCTCGAGGACCTCTTCGAGCTCCTCACGGGTGCGGCGCTCCATGAGCATGTCCCAGTGCGTACGCGCCGGCTTGCCCTTCTTCTCCTCAGGTCCGTCGCCGTCTACCAGGAGTGCCTGGGCCCCGCAGACCTTGCACTCCCACTCCGGCGGGATCTCCGCCTCGACCGAGAACGGCATCTCGAAACGATGTCCGTTCTGGCATGCGTACTCCACGGCCTGGCGCGGAGCCAGGTCGATGCCGCGGTCGGTCTCGTAGCTTGTCACCACGAGACGCGTGCCGCGAAGAGCTCGCTCACTCATGAATCGTGCCTCCCGGGCTTGTCGCCCACAGGACAGGTGTCGCTGTCGTCGTCATCCGGTCAACGTCCGGTCGGCGGTAAAGATTCCCGTTCAGGGTCATGCGTCGCCGTCGTATGCCGCCCCTTGTTGTACCCACCAGCGCCCGGTTTGTCACATCTGAACAGCAGATGTCACCCAGCGTTTCTGAATCCTCAGCTCGCAGTAACGGTCCGCCTGGCAGGCCAAACGCGTACACTACCGGCCTTTGGCCTCAGTTGCTAAATCCGACGGGGTACGGGATTTCCCGCGTCGCGCACCGCACGCCGCACCGGAACCCGTGCGAGCAGGGCGAAACCGAGCAAAAAGAACGCCACGAGCGAGACGATCGCGTCCCGGTAGCTCCCCGTGAGCTGATACGTGAGGCCGAAGATCAACGGTCCCAGCCAGGCCATGCCCCGGTCGCTGATCTCGTACGCGGAGAAGTACTCGGCCTCCTTCCCGCGCGGCACCAGGTGCGAGAAGAGGGAGCGGGACAGCGCCTGGGTGCCGCCCAGGACCAGGCCGATCCCGGCGGCCAGGACGAAGAACCACGCGGGCGCGCCGGCCGGCAGGAAGTATCCGGCGCCGATCGTGACCGTCCAGGCCGCCAGGGAGCCCAGAATCGTCCGCTTGGCCCCGTACGTCCGGGCGAGCCGCCCCATGGTGAGCGCCCCGGCCACCGCGAGCACCTGTACGAGCAGCACCGCGACGATCAGCGTGGACTGGCCGAGTCCCAGCTCCTCGGAGCCGTAGACGGATGCCTGGGAGATCACCGTCTGCACCCCGTCGTTGTAGACGAGGTACGCCAGCAGGAACGCGAGGGTGTGCGGGTGGCGGCGCATGTCGCGCACGGTCGCCCGCAACTGCTGCCGGCCGCCCCGCGGGGCCGCCCCCGCCCCGGACGGCGGCATCCGGCGGTCCCGCAGCCGCTTCAGCGGTACGAGGGTGAAGGCGCCCCACCACACTCCGGCCGACGCCAGACAGATGCGGACCGCCGTCCCCTCCGAGACGCCGAAGCCGTCGTGGGCCAGGAAGAGGACGAGGTCGGCGACCAGGACGAGGGCGCCCGCCGCGTAGCCGAAGGCCCAGCCGCGCGAGGAGACCGCGTCGCGCTCCTCAGGCCGGGCGATCTGCGGCAGGAACGAGTTGTAGAGGACCATCGAGACGGCCAGCGAGGCGTTCGCGACGATCAGCAGGAAGCCGCCGAGGAGGTAGCGCTCGCCGTCCAGGAAGAACATGCCCGCCGTGGCGGCCGCCCCCACGTACGCGGCGGCGGCCAGGAGCGGCTTCTTGCGGCCCGTCCGGTCCGCCGCCGCGGCGGCCAGCGGCATCACGAAGACCGACAGGATGACCGACGCGGACACGGTGTAGGCGAAGAAGGAGCCCGCGCGGACCGGGACGCCCAGCGGGTGCACGTATCCCTCGGGGTCCGCGGCCGCCTTCGCGATCTCCGTCAGGTAGGGCCCGAGGAAGACGGTCAGGACGCTCGTCGAGTAGACCGAGCAGGCCCAGTCGTAGAAGTACCAGCCCCGCTGCTCGCGTCGTCGTGCGGTGACGTCGGCGTCGTCCGCCGCCGGCTTCACGGTGTCGGTGCCCACCCGTGACCTCACTGTTCCCCGTGGTGCGTCCGCCGCCCTCGGGCGGTCAGACCCAGGTCCCCCGGTCCTTCAGCACCTCGCGCAGCGTCTCGATGTGATCGGAAACTATGCCATCCACGCCGAGGTCGAGGAGCGCCCTCATCCGCTCGGCGTCGTTGACCGTCCACACGTGGACCTGCAGTCCGCGCGCGTGGGCCGCCCGCACGAAGCGGCGGTCGACGACCCGGAGCACGCCGTGCGTCTCGGGCACCTGGGCGCAGACCGCGGAGGCGCGCGGGGCGGCGGGCACCCCGTAGGACCGCAGGCGCAGTGCCGCCACGCCCCGGGTGCCCAGGGACGTGGCCAGACGCGGCCCGGCCAGGCGCCGGGCGCGGGCCACGCGTGCCTCGGAGAACGAGCCGACGCAGACGCGGTCCCACGAGCCGGTGCGGCGGATCAGGTCGACGAGCGGAAGGAGGGCGGGCTCCGCCTTCACGTCCACGTTCCAGCGCACCTCGGGGAAGGACTCCAGGAGCTCCTCGAAGAGGGGCACCGGCTCGACGCCCGCCACGCGCGCGTGGCGCACCTCGCTCCACGGCAGGTCGGTGATGCGGCCCGCCGCGTCCGTCACCCGGTCCAGCGTCGTGTCGTGGAAGGCCACGAGCCGGCCGTCGGCCGTGGCGTGCACGTCGGTCTCCATGTAGCGGTAACCGAGGTCGGCGGCGCGCCGGAAGGCGGCGGCGGTGTTCTCCAGGCCGTCCGCGGCGCCGCCGCGATGGGCGAGGGCGAGCGGGCCCGGGTGATCGAGGTAGGGGTGGCGTACGCGCGTGGTCACGGGTGCAGTATCGCCTGCTCCGACGGACCGCCGGAGGCCACGGCGGCATGCGCGGGCGGCGCGGGGACGGCGAAGAGCCGCAGGAAGAACTGCGCGAGCGGGCCGATGGAGAGCGCGTAGAGCACGGTGCCCACGCCCACGGTGCCGCCGAGCGCGAAGCCGGTGGCGACCACCGCCACCTCGATCAGGGTGCGCATCAGGCGGATGGAGCGGCCGGTGCCCTGGTGCAGGCCCGTCATCAGGCCGTCACGGGGGCCGGGGCCGAAGGCGGCCGCGATGTAGAGGCCGGTCGCCGCGCCGTTCAGGACGATCCCGGCCACCAGGAGCGGGATGCGGAAGGCCAGGCCGTGCGCGTCGGGCAGCAGGGCCAGCGCGCCGTCCATCGCGAGGCCCACGACGAAGACGTTGGAGACCGTGCCGAGCCCCGGCCGCTGCCGGAGCGGGATCCACAGCAGCAGGACCGCGGCGCCCACGATGATGGACACGGTGCCGATCGACAGGCCGCTGCGCTCCGCGAGCCCCTGGTGCAGGACGTTCCACGGCTCCAGGCCGAGGCCCGACTCCACCAGGAGCGCGGAACTGACGCCGTACAGAGCGAGGCCCACGTAGAGCTGCGTCAGCCTGCGGGGCAGATGCCGCTTCGTGGCCTCGGATGCGGTGCCGGACAAGTGGTGCCCCCTGCTGTGGTCGTCGTGGCCTGACACATGACACTGTGTGGCTTGCGCGAAGCAGCCAACCATGGCCAATCCGAGGAAGGTGGACTGGGAATCATGGCTCAGTGGACTTCGGCGATGGGGTCGACGCAGCTCGCCCGCCTCCTCGCCTCCCAGCAGGACCGCCCGGGCACCGGCAGCCGTCGCCCGCCGGCCTACCGCGCCCTCGCGGACGGCATCCGGCTGCTCGTCCTCGAGGGGCGCGTGCCGGTCGCCGCGCGCCTGCCCGCCGAGCGCGAGCTCGCCGTCGCCCTCGCCGTCAGCCGCACCACCGTGGCCGCCGCCTACGAGGCACTGCGCACCGAGGGATTCCTGGAGTCCCGCAGGGGAGCGGGCAGCTGGACCGCCGTCCCGGCCGGCAACCCGCTGCCCGCGCGGGGCCTGGAACCGCTGCCGCCCGAGGCCCTCGGTTCCATGATCGACCTGGGCTGCGCGGCACTGCCCGCGCCCGAGCCGTGGCTGACCCGCTCCGTCCAGGGCGCCCTGGAGGCCCTGCCGCCGTACGCCCACACGCACGGCGACTACCCGGCGGGGCTGCCCGCGCTGCGCGAGATGCTCGCCGAGCGCTACACCGCGCGCGGGATCCCGACCATGCCCGAACAGATCATGGTCACCACCGGGGCGATGGGCGCCATCGACGCGATCTGTCACCTCTTCGCCGGCCGCGGCGAACGCATCGCCGTGGAGTCCCCCTCGTACGCCAACATCCTCCAGCTGATGCGCGAGGCGGGCGCGCGGCTCGTGCCCGTCGCCATGGCCGAGGGGCTGCGGGGCTGGGACATGGACCGCTGGCGGCAGGTCCTGCGGGACGCGGCGCCCCGCCTCGCCTACGTCGTCGCGGACTTCCACAACCCCACGGGCGCGCTCGCGACCGAGGACCAGCGCCGGCAGCTCGTCGAGGCGGCCCGCTCGGCGGGCACGGTCCTGGTCGTCGACGAGACGATGAGCGAGCTCGGCCTCGACCCGGACCTCGACGTGCCGCGCCCGGTCTGCGGGTTCGATCCCGCGGGCTCCACCGTCATCACGGTCGGTTCGGCGAGCAAGGCGTTCTGGGCCGGCATGCGCATCGGCTGGGTGCGGGCCGCCCCGGACGTGATCCGCAGCCTCGTCGCGGCCCGCGCGTACGCCGACCTCGGCACCCCCGTCCTCGAACAGCTCGCCGTGAACTGGCTGCTCAACACCGGTGGCTGGCAGGCCGCCGTCGACGTGCGCAGGGCGCAGGCCAGGGAGAACCGGGACGCCCTGGTCGCCGCCGTGCGGCGCGAGCTGCCCGGCTGGGAGTTCGAGGTGCCCAAGGGCGGCCTGACCCTGTGGGTGCGGACCGGCGGACTCTCGGGATCGCGGCTCGCCGAGGTGGGCGAGCGGGTGGGGGTCAGGGTGCCGTCGGGGCCGCGGTTCGGGGTCGACGGGGCCTTCGAGGGGTACGTGCGGCTGCCGTTCACCGTGGGGGGCGCCGTGGCGGACGAGGCCGCGGTCCGGCTGGCCGCCGCGGCCCGCCTCGTGGAGACGGGTGCGGGCGCGGGCACCCAGGTGGCACACCCGTTCGTCGCCTGAGCCCCGAGCCCCGCGGGCGACGGCCGCGGGGCTCGGTGGGTCAGCTCTCGGCGGGGACCGGTTCCGCCTCCGTGGCTTCGGGGGCGGTGTCCACCGCGGTGTCAGCGGCGTCCGGCGGAGTGCTCCGTTCCGGCAGCAGCTCCATGACGGCGCGGCGGTGTGCCTCGCTGGTCGCGTCGTCGTAGGGGTCGGGCGTCGCGGGCACCTGGAGGCGGTGCACCGGGCCGGTGCCCAGGCGGGCGTAACCACGGCCGGGCGGGACGTCCGCCGTGGGGGTCGTGTGCGGCGGCACGCCGAGGACGTCCTCCAGCTGGTCGGGTGTGGCGGGACCCAGCACCACGCGCGCGCGGGTGTGCTGGTGGACCGGGTCGCTCAGCGCGTCCAGGCTGTCCAGCTGGTCCGCCACGACGACCGTGACATGGGCCGCCCTGCCGTGCCGCAGCGGGACCTGCAGCAGGGACTGGGGGTCCTTGCGGCCGTCGGCCGCGGCGAGGTGGCCGAGCGCGCTGGGGCGGTCGAGGAGGATCCAGAGCGGGCGCTTGGTGTCCTCCGGCGGCGGGTGGCCCGCCTGGCGGGCCCGGTTCGCCGCGATGAGCCTGCGCTCCGTCTCGTGCGCGGCCCATTCGAGGCTGGCCAGCGCCCCGGCGAGGCCGCACTCGATGGCCAGGACGCCGTCCCGTCCGGTCAGGCAGGCGTAGTCGCCGGTGCCGCTGCCCTCGACGACCAGGACGTCGCCGTACCGCAGGGCCTGCAGCGCGAGGGAGCGCAGCAGCGTGGTGGTGCCGCTGCCCGGCTCGCCCGCGATCAGCAGGTGGGGCTCGGTGGAGCGGATGCCGGTGCGCCACACGACGGGGGGTACGTCGCGCTGCTCCTCGCCGTCGGTCACCGGCAGGGTGCGCTGGACACCGGTCTCGTCGGTGAAGCCGAGGACGGTCTCGCCGGGGGCGGTGACGAAGCGCTGGGCGGCGATGTCGGTGGGCAGCGGGGACAGCACCGTGATCGTGAGCTGGTTGCCCTCCTCGTCCCACCCGAAGTGGTACTCGCGGCCGCGGCCCGACTTGGCGTGCAGCAACTGCTCGATCCGCGCGCGGGACTCGGCCTCGCCGTCCGTGAAGTAGGCCGGGTAGTGGATCACGAGCCGGGAGATCCGCCCGGAGTCGTCGAAGGCGTAGTCCGTCAGTGCCTTGTCCCACTCCCCGCCGTGCGCGAAGAGCGGGGCGGGGTCCTCCGGGACGGAGAAGTACGGGACGAGCGCCTCGTAGAGGGACTGCAGGCGCTGGACCTGGGCGTCGTCCGGGCCGGTGGGCTCGGGTGCGGGGCGCTCGCGGCCGGTCCAGGCCGCGGCCGCCATCAGGATGATGGCGGCGAGCACGGGCCCGTAGGGGACGAGCGCCACGACGAGGACCACGGAGGCCACCAGGAACAGCAGTGGCCCGCGCTTGTCCTTCGGGGTGTCCGCCCACTTGCGCCGCCCGGCGGCGGCCAGCCGGCGCAGTCCACGAGTGATCGTGATGAGCGGATGGAGAACATCGGTGGCGTTGTCGGCCGCCGACCGTGCCAGCTCCCGGCTCCTGGCGATGGATGCGGTGCCGGTGCTCAGAATGCGGGGGAGTGGGCGCCTGGCCACGTCTGTCTCCTGAAGGTGCGTACGAAAGGCAGGGGTGTCAGAACTTGATCCCGCCGAGGAGGCTCGCCAGGCTCGCGCCGCCGGCCTTGATGCTCGGGGCGATGGCGGTGCCCGCGAGGTAGAAGCCGAAGAGCGCGCAGACCAGCGCGTGCGACGCCTTGAGCCCGTCCTTGCGGAAGAAGAGGAAGACGATGATTCCGAGCAGCACGACGCCTGAGATGGACAGGATCATGAGGGTTCTCCTGGTTGATGGGGACAGTCACCATGAGTTCTTCCAGGCTCACAGCATGTATCCATACGATAAAAGGTGCAAATGGGTTAATTTCGCGGGATTTCCCTCGAATGGCGGAGCCCTGTTGGGCCATGGGGGAGTGGTCCGGGGGCCTCCCGCGCCCCGCGTGATCTTTGCCGCGGGGGGACCGGGTCATGTACCCGTGGGGGCAGTACCCTGTCGATTCACTCGTACGGCCGCGCCGACGGCTCACCCAGAAAGGCGGACGCCCTCATGAGCGAAGCCCCCGACCAGGAGGTCGTGGACTTGGCGACCAAGATCTTCGATCTGGCGCGCCAGGGCGATGCCGCGGCGCTCGCCGCCTACGTCGAGGCGGGCGTCCCGGTGGACCTCACGAACGGCAGCGGCGACACGCTGGTGATGCTCGCGGCCTACCACGGGCACGCCGGCGCGGTCCGGGCCCTCGTGGAGCGGGGTGCGGACACCAACCGCGCCAACGACCGGGGGCAGACGCCGCTCGCGGGGGCCGTCTTCAAGGGGGAGGACGCGGTGATCCGCGCCCTCCTCGACGGCGGCGCCGATCCGTCGGCGGGGACGCCGTCGGCCGTCGACACCGCACGGATGTTCGGAAAGGTGGAGCTTCTTCAGCTGTTCGGGACCGCCTGAGCGGGGTACCTGACCAGCAGCAACGGGGGCGCTGGAAATGTGGTCGCGGCGGACATGACCGCCGGGTCATCATGACGACGTGATTCACGGACGCGACGGTGGGGCAGCTGGTGCCGCACCGCGTGGACCGTGAGCGGCCCGCCCCCGGACCTCCCGTCCGGGACCCCTTGGGCCACCGACGAGAGGCAGAGGAAGATGGTCTTCGACAAGCAAGAGACGGCGGGCGGCCCGACGTGTTGGCGCACGGCCAGGTAATTGCGTGATTCCCGGTTGCGTCGACGCTTGATGTGAGGCTGTTTCCCATGTTCGATCCGGTCATAGCGCCCAGCGGTACGCTGCTCGGCCTGCTGCAGAGGGGCCGCGGTGACGGCACCCTGCACGCACTCACCGCCCCACGCTCGGAGGCGCTCGCCGCCCTCGACCACTGCGTGCTGAACGACCCCCGCCACGACTGGCAGGTGGAGAACCGTTCGCTGTACTACGCCCGGCTCTACCTGGACCTGCACGGCGGGCTCGGTGAGATCGAGGGCCACCTCTTCGGTGCCGAGGACGTCCTGGACACGGACGACTCCCGCACCGGCCTCGCCCTGGCCGTCCTCGGCCATCTCGCCTCGTACGGCAGGCAGGACGCCCTCGAACTGCTGCGCAGGTACGCGGCGTTCGGCTCCAACTGGGCGTGGGCCCTGGACGAGCTGGCGCTGCGGGACGACGACGCGGGCCTGCGCGCCCTCGCCGCCCCCGTCCTCGCGCGCTTCGCCCCCGACGCCGAGGGCGAGGCCGACCTGGCCGCCGCCGTCCGCGACGCCTACGAACCACGGCCCTGGAGCCTGTGGGAGGCGGACCCCCGCCCCGACATCGGCGCCCGCGTGCGCGCCGCACGGGAGCAGGGCTCCTTCGACCGATGGCAGCGCCAGATGCGACCTGCGGGGCCACGCCCCGAATGGAGCGTCCAGGCCGTCCTCGACTGGGCCCAGGAAGGCCTGGAGCGCGGCGCCGTGCTCTACGTGCCCGCCGCCCGCTGCCTGGCCGCCGTCGCCGGGCCCGAGGACCGGCCCGAGATCCTCACGGCCGCCCGGCACGGCTCGGACGGGGCGCGCGGCACCGCCCTGCGCTACCTGGCCGACGCCCACGACCCCGACGTCCTCGACCTCATCGAGTACGCCGCCGAGGACCCCTCCCACGTCGTCGTGGAGGCCGCGACCGCCGCCTTCGAACGGATGCGCAGCGTCGCCGCCGTCGAGCGCGCCCGGTGCTGGGCCTACCGCCCCGACGCCCT
Source organism: Streptomyces sp. NPDC002564 (assembly GCF_042889645.1). Taxonomy (NCBI): domain Bacteria; kingdom Bacillati; phylum Actinomycetota; class Actinomycetes; order Kitasatosporales; family Streptomycetaceae; genus Streptomyces; species Streptomyces sp. NPDC002564. Next base: position 296,348 of record NZ_JBIARE010000008.1, read on the forward strand.
GGGAGCCGCCGCCGGGCGGATGCTCGCCTGCCGGGGCGGCGCCCAGGACAGCAAGCTCGTCCTCGCCGCACTGCGCGAGGCCGTCCGCGGCGAAGGGCCCGACGCCCCGACCCTGTGGACCCTCGTCGACGGCGCGGGACGCCTCGGCATCGCCTGCGCCGCCCCCGTCCTGCGGCACGTCTACCGCGAGACCGCCTCCTCCCACCTCCGTGGCCGCGCCGCCCGCGCGCTCGCCGCCACCGACCCCTCCTTCGCGGCCGGCTTCGCCGTCGAGTGCCTGTGGGACTGCGAGGAGTCCACCCGCGAGGTCGCCGCACGGCACGCCGAGACCGGTGACGCCCGCGTGGTCAACCGCCTCCGCAGGCTCGCCTCGGACCCCGCCGAGGAGGACGACGTACAGGACGCCGTCCGCAGCAGGATCGGGCCCGACGCGCCGGCGGTGTGACCCCGGGGCCGCGCCGCCTCAGCGCCGCCCGGCCGGGACGAAGCGCACGGGCGTGCCCGGCCGGGCCTGGGCCGCGGCGGCCAGGTCACGGGCGCGGACGACCGCGATCACCGGGTAGCCCCCGGTGGTCGGATGGTCGGCCAGGAAGACCACGGGCCTGCCGTCCGGCGGCACCTGGACGGCGCCGAGCACCATGCCTTCACTGGGCAGTTCGCCCTCGGACATCCGCTCAAGGGCGGGGCCCTCGGTCCGCAGGCCGATGCGGTTGCTCGCGGACGAGACCCGGTACGCGCGCGTGGTGAGCGTCGCCCGCGCCGCCGCGGTGAACCAGTCGGCGCGCGGACCGGGCGTCACCCCGAGCACCAGCTCCCGGGGCGGCGCGGGCTGCGGGACGATGTCCACGCGCGCGTGCGCCGGGACCGGGCACCCCAGCGGCAGGACGGCGCCGTCCGCGAGCGGGGGCGGGCCGAGCCCGGAGAGCAGATCCGTGGAGCGGCTGCCGAGGACCGGGTCGACCGCCACGCCGCCGTCGAACGCGACGTAGCAGCGCACTCCGGAGACGGCGGCCCCGACATCGAGGACCGCCCCGGCCGGCACCCGCACCGGCGCGCCCCAGGGCGCTGGCCGGCCGCCCACCGTCACCGGGCACGGCGCGCCGCCGACGGCGACCGTGACGGCACGGCGCGGCCGGACGGCACAGCCGTCCAGGGTGGTCTCCAGGACGGCGGCGTCGGACGGATTGCCGACCAGCCGGTTGACCAGGCGGGCGGCGGGCGGATCCAGGGCCCCGGAGCGGGGCACCCCGAGGTGCGCGTGTCCCGGGCGCCCCAGGTCCTGCACGGTGGTCAGCGCTCCGGACCGCACGACGGCGAAGGCGCGGTCGGTCATCGGGCCTCCTGGGCGGGGGCCCGGGTGTCCTCGGGCACGAAGCGGACGCGTACGCCGGGGGAGAGCAGCGCGGCGGGCTCGCGCGCGTGGTCCCACAGCACGCGGTCCGTCGAGCCGATCAGCTGCCAGCCGCCCGGCGAGGCCCGGGGGTAGACGCCGGTGTACGGCCCGGCCAGGGCGACGCTGCCCACGGGCACGGCGGTCCGCGGTGTGGCCCGGCGCGGCACCGCACACCGCTCCGGCAGACCGGTCAGATAGCCGAAACCGGGGGCGAACCCGCAGAAGGCGACCCGGAACTCGGTCGCGGCGTGGATCCGCGCCACCTCGGTCACGGGCACACCCCAGTGCGCCGCGACCTCCGCGAGATCCGGCCCGTCGTACCGCACCGGTATCTCCACGACCGCCCCGGCATGCGGGGGCAGCGGCGGGATCTCCCAGCCGGGCAGCTCCGCCGCGAGACGGCCGGGCCCGTCGGGGCCGTCGGCTCCGTCGAGGCCGTCGAGGAGCACCGTGCGGGCCGCGGGGACGATCTCCCGTACCCGCAGCGTGCCCGCGGCACGGCGGCGCAGCAGTTCGGCGTGCAGCGCCTGCGCCTCGGTGCCGTCGGCGAGTTCGACGAGCAGGGCGCGGTCGCCGACCGGCAGGACCCTCATGCGAAGGCCTCCACCCGCACGCCCGCCGCCGTGAGCGCCGCCCGCACCCTGCGGGCCAGCCGCACCGCTCCCGGGGTGTCCCCGTGCAGACACAGCGACCGGGCGCGGACCGCGATCTCGTTGCCCGCGCGGGAGGTGACGACGCCGTCCCTGGCCAGGCCCACCGACCGCGTGACGACGGCGTCCGCCTCCGTGACGACCGCCCCCTCACCGCTCCGGGGGACCAGCGTGCCCTCGTCCGTGTAGGCGCGGTCCGCGAACGCCTCGGTCACGACCGGCAGTCCGGCCCGGCCCGCCGTCGCCAGGAAACGCGACCCGGGCAGCCCCAGGACGGGCAGTGTGTCGTCCGCGAGGCGTACTCCGTCGACGACCGCGCGGGCCTGTTCCTCGTCGTGGACGACACGGTTGTACAGCGCGCCGTGCGGCTTCACGTACGACACGCGCGTGCCCGCCGCCCGCGCGAACACCTCCAAGGCGCCGATCTGGTACGCCACTTCGGCGGCCAGCTCGTCGGCCGGCACGTCCATGGCGCGCCGGCCGAAGCCCGCCAGGTCGCGGTAGGAGACCTGGGCGCCGATCCGCACCCCGCGCTCGGCGGCGCGCTCGCACACCCGGCGCATGGTCGCCGGGTCCCCGGCGTGGAAGCCGCAGGCCACGTTGGCGCTGGTGACGACGGACAGCAACTCCTCGTCGTCGGTCAGGTGCCAGCGGCCGAAGCCCTCGCCGAGGTCGGCGTTGAGGTCGATGGGGGCCGTGCTCATGGCGTGGTTCTCCCGTGGCTCTCGTGGTGCGGCGCGGTGCTCTTGCGGTGGGGTTCTCTTGTGGTGCGGTTCTCTTGGCGGTGCGGTTCTCTTGGCGGTGCGGACGTGCTGCTCGGGGAAGAGGCGGCGCGGGCGGCCGCCGGGCGGTCACAGGACGCGGTACTGCTCGTCCCGGGCGTCGGTGACGAACATCCGCCCCGGCGCGTGGGTGATCGCGAAGGGCGGCCGGGATGCCATGACGGCGGCTTGCGGTGTCACGCCGCAGGCCCAGAACACCGGGATGTCGTCCGGCTCCGGGGCCACCGCGTCGCCGAAGTCCGGGCGGTCCAGGTGCGCGATGCCGAGCCCGGCGGGGTCGCCGCAGTGCACCGGGGCGCCGTGCACGGCGGGCATCAGGGAGCTCTCCCTGATCGCGTCGGCCAGGTGCCGGGGCGGCACCGGGCGCATCGACACCACCATGGGGCCGTGCAGGCGGCCCGCGGGCCGGCAGGGTCGCGCGGTCACGTACATCGGGACGTTGCGCCCTTGCTCGATGTGGCGCAGCGGCACCCCGGAGGCGGCGAGCGCCCACTCGAAGGTGAAGCTGCAGCCGAGCAGGAACGTCACCAGATCCTCGCGCCAGTGCCCGACGACATCGGTGGGCTCCTCGGTCAACTCGCCGTGCTTCCACACCCGGTAGAGCGGCAGATCCGTGCGCAGGTCGGCGCCCGGGGCGAGCGGGGTGGTCCAGGAGCCCGCGTCCGTGACGTCGAGCACCGGGCAGGGCTTGGGGTTGCGCTGGCAGAACAGCAGCATCTCGTACGCCCAGTCGGCGGGGACGGAGATGAGGTTGGCCTGGGTGAAGCCGGCCGCCCGCCCCGCCGTGGGGCCGCTCTCACCCGCGCGGAACGCCGCACGGGCCGCCTTCGCGGACCTGCTCACGGCAGCTCCCTCCCCCGGGTCTCGGGCAGCCCCAGGAGGGCGACGACGGCCAGCGCGTACCCCACCGCGCCGAAGACCAGCGCGCCGCCCACGCCCCAGCTGTCGGCGAGGAACCCGACCATGGTGGGGAACACGGCGCCGACCGCGCGGCCCGTGTTGTACGTGAAGCCCTGCCCGGTGCCGCGCACGGCCGCCGGGTACAGCTCGCTGAGGAACGAACCGAAACCGCTGAAGATCGCCGACATGCAGAAGCCCAGCGGGAATCCGAGCACGAGGAGGAGGCCGTTGGCGCCGTCCGGGATGTTCGTGTAGGCGAGGATGCTGGCCGCGGAGAGGAACGCGAACAGCGTGATGTTGCGCTTGCGGCCGAGCTTGTCGGTGAGGTAGCCGCCGGTCAGGTAGCCGAGGAAGGCACCGGAGATCAGGAACGTCAGATAGCCGCCGGTGTTCACGACGGTCAGGCCGCGCTCGCTCTTCAGGTACGTGGGCACCCAGGTGGCCAGGGTGTAGTAGCCGCCCTGCACCCCGGTGGACAGCAGCACCGCGAAGAACGTGGTGCGCAGCAGCCCCGGCCTGAAGATGGCCGTGAACGACCCCTTGTCGGTGCTCAGGCGGCGCTCCTCGGCCGCCTCCGGGGCGTCGTGCACGTTGCGGCGTACGTAGATCACCAGCAGCGCGGGCAGGGCGCCGGTCCAGAACATCACGCGCCAGGCGACGTCGTCGTCCATGAACTGGAACACCACGGTGTAGACGATCACCGCGAGGCCCCAGCCCACGGCCCAGGCGCTCTGGATCGCGCCCAGGGTGCGGCCGCGGTTCTTGGCGGTGGCGTACTCGGCGACCAGGATCGCGCCGACCGCCCACTCGCCGCCGAAACCGAGCCCCTGGAGGGCGCGGAAGATCAGCAGCGTCTCGTAGTTGGGCGCGAACCCGCAGGCCACGGTGAAGACCGCGTACGTGACGACGGTGATCATCAGCGCCTTGACGCGGCCGACCCGGTCGGCGACCACGCCCGCGACGGCGCCGCCCACGGCGGAGACCACGAGCGTGACGGTGGTGAAGAGCCCGGTCTGACCGCTGTCCAGGCCGAAGTACGCGGCGAGCGCCACCATGCTCAGCGGCAGCGTGAAGTAGTCGTACGAGTCGAGGGCATAGCCGCCGAACGCACCGCCGAAGGCGCGGCGACCGCGCGGACCGAGGGCGCGCAGCCAGCCGAACGCGCCGCTGTCGTCGGGGTGTTCGCCCTGGTCGGGGCGTATGCCGGGCGGGACGGTACGGGGTGGTGGGGTCGTGCTCATGGGCACCTCGCAGGAAGGGGACGGGGGGTGCTGGAGCCTGCGGTTCCGGGCCGCCGGAGCGGGTGGGGGGACGAGCCGCAGCGGCGGGCCGGAGCCGCGCCGTGCCGACAAGGTAGAGGATCGTTGAACGATCCCTCAATACCCGTGTTGTTTCGTTCTTCGCTCTGCGATTGAATCCGGGCATGACCGGGCGCACGGCGGAGGGACGACTGCGGGCATGACGGAAGTGGGCGGACTCTCCGACGACCGGGCGCTCCTGGGGCGCACCAGCACGGCCGAGCGCGTCTCGGACATCCTCCGGAGCCGCATCGCCGAGGGCTACTTCCCGCCCGGCACCCGGCTCTCCGAGGACAGCATCGGCGGGGCGCTCGGCGTCTCCCGCAACACCCTGCGCGAGGCCTTCCGGCTGCTCACCCACGAACGCCTCCTGGAGCACCAGCTCAACCGAGGCGTCTTCGTGCGGGTCCTCTCGGTCGAGGACGTCCAGGACATCTACCGCACCCGCAGGCTCGTGGAGTGCGCCGTGGTCCGCGGCCTCGGCACCCCGCCGTTCGCCCTCGACACGGTGGCGGACGCCGTCGCCGAGGGCGTACGGGCCGCCGCCGACCAGGAGTGGAAGGCCGTCTCCACCGCCAACATCCACTTCCACCGCGAGCTCGTCGCCCTCGCGGGCAGCGCCCGCACCGACGAGCTGATGCGCAGCGTCTTCGCCGAACTGCGCCTGGCCTTCCACGTGGTGGACGATCCGCGCCGCCTCCACGAGCCGTACCTGGAGCGCAACAAGCAGATCCTGGCCCGGCTGCGGGCGGGCGACGCCGCGCAGGCCGAACGGCTGCTCGCCGACTACCTCGAAGACTCGCTCGAAGGCCTCGTCGAGGTGTACGGACGGCGCGTCGGCGCGGGTGGCTGAGCCGGTCGCTTCTGCGCCGTTTCGACCGTTGTCAGACCGAGGACCTAGTCTGTGCACCGTGACTTCGCCTGCCGCAACGGACACCGCTCCGCCCCAGCTCAGCGCGGGGCCGCGGCCCGCCCCGGGCCCGGCTGCCGACGAGGGCCTGGCGCGCCGCCTGCGCGCCCTCGCCTGCACGGCTCCGCTGCACGACCTCGACGTGCGCAAGGCCAACCTCGCCGGTGAGTACACGGTGTACGCGATGGCGGAGGTGGCGCTCTCCGCCATCGACCTCGTCACGCTGAACATGGACTTCGACACCGGCGCCGACCACGAGCAGATCGTCGCCAGGCTGCTCCCGCGCGTGGCCGCCCAGGCCCCGCACCGCCCCGCCGCCGAGCACGAGCGCGTGGCCCGCTGGGTCCTGGAGAACCTGATCAACGTGGGCAGTGTCGACCGCGGCTTCCGCGCCGTGTACGGCACCTTCGCCCCGGACGGCACCTACGTCCGCAGGGACTACGACTTCAAACTGCTCGAAGAGGTCGCCGGCTACGGCGGCGGGGTGTACCTGCGCACCACCGACGAGGCGGTCAACGTCCTGGTGGGCGCCCTCGACACGGACGTCACCAGCGCCCAGATCGCCGCCGAGGTGAAGCTGGAGGTCCTGATCAGCCGCGGCAGGCTCGCCGACGCCCAGCTCGCCGCCGAGCAGGCCCGCTACCGCACCGTGCAGTACTCGGAAACCCTGCGCAAGGCCCTCGACGCCACCCGGCGCAACGTCCGCGCGGTGGACTGGCTCCAGGCCGTCCCCGACATGATCGCGGAGGCGCTCGACCACGTCGCCGACCGCTACCGCCACGAGAACGCCATCCTGACCAACATCCGCAAGGCCCGCGACGAGTCCGAGGACCCCGAGCAGAAGCGCCGCGCCGCCGAGCTCGTCGACATCGTCAAGGACTGCATCCGCCGCCACACCCAGCTGCAGTCCCGCCTCCTGGAGGCCGGCCCCCTGTTCCGCGCCGAACAGGACCGGCAGGCCTTCGCCACCCCCACCGCGCGCGCGGGCCTCGACCTCTACGGCCAGCTGGTCGCGCCCCTCCTGCCGCTCCCCGCCGAGCAGGCGATCCAGGTGACCGACGCCTTCTTCGCGCGCGGCACCGGCCTGCGCACCCCCGTGTCCGTCCGCGTGGGCGACCTCGTCGACATACTGCTCACCCCGCCCGTCGAGCGCGAGCACCTCGGCGCGGAGATGCCCGAGCCCGACCTCATCGCCACCCCGGACGACAGCCGCTTCAGCGAGGAGCAGCTCGCGAGCGCCATGGAGCTGCTCGACCTGCCGGCCGACGCGCCCCGCCGCCTGTCCGGCCTGCTCGCCGACGCCCGCCGCCGCGACCCCGAACTGCCCTACCTCGTCGCCCTGCTGTCCGTGCACGCGGCGAGCCCGCCGGTCGGCACCGCCTACCGCCAGGGCGAGGAGAAGCTGCTCTTCGCCGTGGACGACGGCACCCAGCTCGACGACGCGGAGTTCGGCGGCGCCGACCTCATCGTCGGCACGGCCCTCCTGGACGCCGCCGGCATGGCCGCCGGCCGTACGGAAGCGGCGTGACCATGACCCGGCCGTACGGAAGCGGCGTGACCATGACCCGGACCCCCGCGCGCCCCCGCGGCGCCCACCCGCACCACCCCCACCACCCCGACAAGCCCCACGACCGCCACAAGGAGCACACGCCGTGACCGACCACCCCGCAGAGCACGCCGCGTGGGGCGAGCCGGACTCCACGGCGGCGCCCGCCGCCCCCGCGCCCGTCACCCCGGCCGACGCCGCCGACGCCGCGCGGCTCGTCGCCTTCGGCCTCCAGCCCAAGCTGCAGCCCGCCCGCGACCAGGAGTACGCCGAGCTGCTCCGCCGCTACCGCGAGGACCCGCCCTTCGCCCGGCTCGCCGACGCCGTCGCCACTGGCCTCGGGCTCGTCGTCCTCGAGGTGTCCCCGCGCGCGGGGATGGCCGTGACCGCCGCCGAGGACTCCGTCTTCGCCGTCCGCATGGGCGACTACGCCCGCCGCGCGGCCACCGACTCCACCGACCGCTTCCTGCACGGCCTCGCCCACCTGGCCGTCGCCGCCATGGCGTTCCCGCGCCCGGAGGACCTCGCCGACGACGGCTACATCGGCCGCGTCACGGTCAACGGCGTCGACGCGTTCGTCCGCCAGGCCTGCCACCGCCTGGAGGAGCGCGCCGAGGAGCAGGGCGAGAACACCGACCCCGCCACCGACGCCCCGGGCCTCGAGGCGGCCTGGCGGATCTGGGCGCGCCGCAGCTCGACCGGCGCCACCAAGGACGCCCGCCGCCTCGCCGGATCGACCACCGGCATCGTCGGCAAGGCCGCCGCCTTCCTCACCGAGTCCGGATTCCTGCAGCGCACCGGCGACGACTCCGGAGGGACGTACCGCACCACGGCCCGCTACCAGCTCCAGGTCCGCGACATGGCGGGCAGCGCGGCCATGGCGGAACTCCTGGAGCTCGGCGTCGTCCCGGTCACGGACGGCTCGGCGACGCTGCTGCCGCCCGAGGACCCCGACGACCTGGAGCTGGCCGCCGACGCCGGGCTGCCGTTCCACTCCTGACACCGCCCCGCCCGGGCCCCACCGCGCGGGCCCGCCCCCACCTTCCTCCCCGCACGACTTACGACGAGAGTCCGCCGCCATGTACGAGCTGTCCCGGGTCCGCCTCTACTCCATCGGTCCGGCCGGTGCGCGCTACGCCGACACCGTGCTCGACCTGCGCGGCGTCGGCGCGGAGGTCCCCGACCCCGCCCCGACCCAGGCGGAGTTCTTCGAGGAGGAGCCGGTCGGCCCGCCGCGCCGCCCCGCGCCCGCGGGCGTGCTCTTCCTGGAGAACGGCGGCGGCAAGTCCGTCCTGCTCAAGCTGATCTTCTCGGTGATGCTGCCCGGCCACCGCAACACCCTCGGCGGCGCCAGCTCCGGCGTGCTGCGCAAGTTCCTGCTCGCCGACGACTGCGGGCACGTCGCCCTGGAGTGGCAGCACACCCTGACCGGGGAGTGCGTCGTCGTCGGCAAGGTCAGCGAGTGGCGCGGCCGCCAGGTCTCCAACGACCCCCGCAAGTTCGCCGAGGCCTGGTACTCCTTCCGGCCCGGCCCCGGCCTCAGCCTGGATTCGCTGCCCGTCGCCGAGTCCACCGCCGTGCGCCCGTCGGCGGAGGGCGCCTCCGGAGCCCAGGGGCGGCGGCGCACCATGAAGGGCTTCCGCGACGCCCTGACCGACGCGGTCAAGGCGTACCCCCACCTCGAAGTCCACTGGGAAGAGATCCACGACCGGTGGAACGAACACCTCGGCGACCTCGGCCTCGACCCCGAACTCTTCCGCTACCAGCGCGAGATGAACGCCGACGAAGGTGAGGCCGCCGGCCTCTTCGCCGTCAAGAAGGACTCCGACTTCACCGACCTGCTGCTGCGCGCGGTCACCGACACCCGCGACACGGACGGCCTCGCCGACCTCGTGCACGGCTTCGGCAACAAACTCGGCCGCCGCGCCGAGCTGATGGCCGAGCGGGACTTCACCGCGGGCTCCGTCGACCTGCTCGGCCGCATCGTCGACGCCGCCGACACCCGGGCCCGCGCGCGGGACGTGCACGCGGGCGCCGAGCGCCGCACCCGCACCCTGGCCCGCAGGCTCTCCGCCCGCGCCGTCGCGGAGCGGGGCCGCGTCGCCGACCTCGCCGAGCAGGTCACCGCCGCCGCCCACACCGTCACCGAGGCCGAGCGGGCCCGCGGCAAGAGCGCCCTCATCTCCGCCGAACTGGCCTACCGGCACGCCTCCCTGGCCCTCACCGTCGCCGAGAAGGCCGCCGCCGCCCAGCGCCGCGAGCTCGCCGACGCGCGCACCCTGCACTCCGCCTGGCAGGCCGCCGAAGCCGTGCTGCGGCACCGCGCCGCCGCCGACCGCTCCGCGCGCGTCGCCGTCGCCATCCGCGAGGCCGAGCGGGACGCGGCACCCGCGCTCGCCGCCCGTGCCAAGGCCGCCTCCGACCTGGTCCGCGCCCTGCACACCGCCGCCGAAGGCGCGGAGAACCACGCCAACGAGGAGGAGGAGCGCTCCGCCGCCCTCCAGGAGACCGGCGAGGCATCCCACCGCGACGCCACCGTCGCCGCCACCGAGGCCCAGCGCGCCCGCAGCGAGGCGGGACACCTCAAGCAGCGCCTCGCCGAGGTCGAGCAGGAGACCGAGGAGGCCGTCCGCGCGGGCTGGCTCGACGACACCGCGCCCGACGCCGACCCGGCCCGCGCCGCCCTCGCCGCGAGCGACGCCGAGAAGACCACCGTCGCCGCCTGGGACACCGCGCGCGAGGCCGCCCGCCGCGCCACCGACCACGCCAAGGAGGCGGCCGCGGCCGAGGCCCGTGCCGAACTGACCGCCGCCCGCGCCTCGGACGCCGCGACCGCCGCCGGGACCGCCCACGACGCCGAGCGCCGCGCCGCCGAGGCCATCGCCCGCGAGGAGCGGCTCGCCGAGCTGCTCAGCCTGCCCACCGGCAGCGGCACCGTCCCGCTGCCCCGCCAGGGAGCCGACGCCACCGGGCCCGGCGCCGGCGCCCTGACCGTGGCGGAGCTCGACCGCTGCGCGGACGACCTGCGGGCCCTGCTCGACGAGGGCGTGGCCTCCGCCGAGCGCCAGCTGTTCGACCTGCGCACCGCGGCCGCCGACGACTCCCGCATCCTGGGCGCCCTCGGCGACGGCGGCCTGCTCCCGCCGGGCCCCGACGTCCTCGCCACCGTCGAGTTCCTCGGCGAGCACGGCATCCCCGCCCTGCCCGGCTGGCGCTACCTCGCCCAGGCCGTCGACCCCGCCGACCATGCGCGCGTGCTCGCCGCCCGGCCCGAGCTGGTGGACGGCGTGGTCATCACCGACCCCGACACGCACGCCCGCGCGCGGGACGCCCTCGCCGACGCCGCCCTGCTGCCCCGCTCCGCCGTCGCCGTGGGCACCGCCGCCGCCCTCCTCGCCCCCACCCCGGGCGAGCAGGCGGCCGACACCGGCGTCTTCCTCGTACCGCCGAATCCGGCCATGCACGACGAGCACGCCGCCGACGAGGAGCGCCAGGCACTGCGCGCCCGGGCCGGGCAGCGCGACGAGGAGATCCGGGCGCTGGCCGTCCGGCTCGGCAAGGACCGCGAGCTCGCCGCCCGCCTCGCCTCCTGGCGCACCGGCTGCCCGAGCGGCCGCCTGGCCGAACTGGCCACCGCCGCCGAGGAAGCCCGCGCCTTCGCCGAGGAGGCCGAGGCCGAGCTCGCCGAGGCCCGCACCGCGCGCGCGGAAGCCGACGAGGCGGCGGGCGAAGCGACCCGGGTACGGGACGAGCGGCAGGAGGCCGCCCAGCGCTCCCGCCGCGCCGCCGACGCCCTCGCGGGGCTCGCCTTCCGCCTGCGCGAGCGGGCCGGCTGGCAGGCCAAGCTGCGCGAACTGGCCGACGACGCCGTCGAGTCCGAGGCCCGCGCCCAGACCTGCCTGGACCGCGCCCGCGCCGCCGACGAGGACCGCCGCGCCGCCCAGCGCACCGCCGACGACGCCCGCCGCACCGCCCGCGCGCTGCGCGCCGAGCGCGCCGAGATCGCCGGCGCCCCCGAGGACGTGCCGGCGGACAGCGAGGCCCCCAAGTCGTCGCTGCCCGCCCTGCGCGAGGCCTACCGCGCGGCCTCCCAGCTCTACGAGAAGGTGGGCGTCGGCGCCGACCTGCGCGCCGAACAGGCCCGTGCCGAGAGCGACGAGAGCGCCGCCCTCGCCGAGCTCGACCGGCTCAGCAACAAGGTCCGCACCCGCGCCGCCCTCCTCCTCGAAGGCACCGACGGCTCCGACGGCCCGTCCCGCCAGGCCGCCGCCGCCCGCGCGGAGGCCCAGGTCCAGCTCATCGAGGCGCGTGCCGCCACCGCCAGCGAACAGCTCGGCCGGCTGCGCGGCGAGGCCGAGCGGCACGCCCCCGAGGACGGCGACGCGCACACCGAGCTCCCCGAGGAGCTCGTCCCCGCCGACGCAGAGCAGGCCCAGGTGCTGCTGCGCACGGCCACCGGCGAACTGGCCGCCCACACCGAAGCGCTGAGCCGCGCCAAGGAGGCCCACGCCGCCCTGCTGCACACCCACCGCGTCACCGAGGACGCGGCGGGAGGCTTCGACGAGACCGCCGCCCTGCTGCGCGACCTCCTGCGCGAACACCAGGAGGACGAGGCGGAGGAGGCCCCCGAGGCCTACCCGGGCACCCTCGAAGAGGCCCGCCAGTCCGCCGCCGAGGCCCGCCGCTCCCTGCGCGGCTGCGCCGCCGACCTGTCCACGGCCGAGTCCGCCGTCCGCGAGGCGAGCGACATCCTGGTGCGCCACGCCAACGCCACCCGCTACGAGCAGGTGCGCACCCCGGCCCGCCAGCAGATCCGCGAACTGCCCGCGTCCGCACTGCCCGAGCACGCCAAGAAGTGGGCCGACGCCTTCGCGCCCCGCCTGCGCGTCCTCACCGACGAGCTGGCGCAGCTGGAGCGCAACCGCGACAGCATCGTCGACCGCCTGCGCGGCCTCGTCGAGTCCGCGCTCGCCACCCTGCGGTCCGCACAGCGCCTCTCCCGGCTGCCCGAGGGCCTTGGCGAGTGGTCGGGCCAGGAGTTCCTGCGGGTCCGCTTCGAGGAGCCCGACCAGGCCACGCTCGTCGAGCGGCTCGGCGAGGTCATCGACGAGGCCACCCGCGCGGCCGTCAAGAAGAACTCGGACCTGCGGCGCGACGGCATGTCCCTGCTGCTGCGCGGCGTCCAGGCCGCCCTGGAGCCGCGCGGTGTCGCCGTGGAGATCCTCAAGCCGGACGCCGTGCTGCGCGCCGAGCGCGTCCCCGTCGGGCAGATGGGCGACGTGTTCTCCGGCGGCCAGCTGCTCACCGCCGCCATCGCCCTGTACTGCACGATGGCCGCCCTGCGCAGCAACGACCGCGGCCGCGACAAGCACCGGCACGCCGGCACGCTGTTCCTGGACAACCCCATCGGCCGGGCCAACGCGACGTACCTGCTGGAGCTCCAGCGGGCCGTCTCGGACGCCCTCGGCGTGCAGCTGCTCTACACGACGGGCCTCTTCGACACAACCGCGCTGGCGGAGTTCCCGCTGGTCATCCGGTTGCGCAACGACGCGGACCTGCGGGCGGGCCTGAAGTACATCAGCGTCGAGGAGCACCTGCGCCCCGGTCTGCCGCAGCAGGACCCGGACGGCGAGACGGTGCACGGGGAGATCACCGCGACGCGGATGTTCAAGCGGCCCGCCGCGCAGGCGGATCCGGTCGCTCCGTAGCGCGCCGGCAGGCGGGACGGCTCACCCCGTGGCGAGCTGTTTCGTCAGCCACTCGTGGAACAGCCCGATGTGGTGCTCGGTGGGCACCAGCACTCCGCCCGCGCGGTAGGCGCGTGACGCCATCGCGGGCTGGGTGCGCTCGCAGGCCGCGAAGTCCTGTGTGTTCACCCGGTGGAAGAGTTCCACGGAGTGGCTGAGGTCGGCGCCGGACGCGACGACGTCCGGCGCGTACAGCCAGTCGCACTCGACGACCGTGCGGTCCTCGGCCAGCGGGAACATCCGGTGCAGGATGACGTGGTCGGGGACCAGGTTGACGAAGACCGTCGGCTTCACGGTGATCGCGTAGTACCTGCGGTCCTGCTCCGGCGACACCGCGGGCAGCCGCCCGAAGCCCGCGCTGCCGTCGACGGTGAACCCGCCGACCTCGTCCCCGAACGCGGCGCCGTGCCCCACGTAGTACTGCGCGGCGAACCCGTCCGCGAACTCCGGCAGGACATCGGTCAGTTCGGGGTGGATGGTCGCGCAGTGGTAGCACTCCATGAAGTTCTCGACGATCAGTTTCCAGTTGGCGCGCACGTCGTAGCTGATGCGCCGGCCCAGGGCGAGGCGTTCGGTGCCGTAGCGCTCGATGGACGCCGCGTCGCCCAGGCGCTCCACGGCCGCGCCGACGACGGTCTCCTCGAAGGAGGGCGGCTCGTCGGCCAGGCACACCCAGGCGTACCCCAGCCACTCCCGCAGGGCCACCTTCACCAGGCCGTACGCGGTCCGGTCCACGTCCGGCATCTTCGTCAGGTTCGGCGCGGCGATCAGCTTGCCGTCCAGGTCGTACGTCCAGGCGTGGTAGGGGCATTGGAGAGTGCGGCGGACCTGGCCGGACTCCTCGGTGCACAGCCGGGCGCCGCGGTGCCGGCACACGTTGAGGAAGGCGCGCAGCTCCCCGGTGCGCGAGCGGGTGATCAGGACGCTCTCGCGTCCGACCCGCACGGTGCGGAAGGCGCCGGGGGCGTCCAGGTCGGCGCTGCGCACCGCGCAGAACCAGAGCGCCTCGAAGACGCGTTCCTGCTCCTGCCGGAAGATCTCCGGGTCGGTGTAGTAGGGGCCGGGGAGGGTCGCGATGAGACTGGGCGGCAGGGGCGTCGTCGTCACGGTTCTGGTACTCCTCGAGCGGTGGCGGGTTCAGGCGGGAGCGGCGGCGAGGCGGGCGGGATCGAAGAGGCCGACGGGATGCCCGGTCGCCCCGTCCAGGGCCAGATCGGCGACGATCTCCCCGACCACCGGCACGAATTTGAAGCCGTGCCCGGAGAACCCGGCCGCGACGGTCACCGAGCCGGGGTGCGCCGGGTGCCGGGCGATGACGAAGTGCTCGTCGGGTGTAGTGGTGTACATGCAGGTGGCGGCCTTGAGGAAGCGGCCGGGGAGGTCCGGGACGAGCTGCCCCACCTGCCCGGCCATGGCGGCGATCTCCTGGTCGTGGACGGTCCGTTCGATGGTCTCCGGGGTGCACGGGGTGCCCCGGCGGAAGAAGGCGACCTTGGCGCCGAGGCCGGGCCCGTCGATCGCGGGGAACCCGTAGACCTGCACGTCGTGCGGGTCCTCCCAGATGTAGATCGGGTGGCGGTCGGCGGCGAAGGGGCCCACGCCTCCGGTGGGTTCGAACCAGTACATGACTTGCCGTTCGACGGTGAAGGGCACGCCCAGGTCGGTCAGCAGGCCCGGCGCCCACGCGCCCGGGCAGATCACCAGGTGGCCGGCGGTGTAGACGTCCTCGGAGGTGTGCACGCGCACGCCGTCGCGGTACGGCTCCCAGCGTGTCATCGGCTCCTCGAAGTGCAGGTCGGCGCCCTGCCGGGTGGCCGTCTGCAGGTGTGCGGCCACGGTGTTCTCGGGCCGGAGGAGGCCGGCCCGCGCCTCGTAGAGCGCCACCTCGTCGTCGCGCGGGGTGAGGGTGGGGAAGCGGCGGCGGATCTCGCGTGCGTCGAGCATCTCGTGGGGCAGGTCCCACTGCTCGGCGGAACGCCGCGAACCGGCGACCGTGCGGCTGTCGGGCCGGCCGAGCATGACTCCGCCGCACAGGGTCGCGATGTCGCGGCCGGTGTCGCGTTCGAGCCGGTCGTAGAGCTCGTAGGAGCGCAGCAGCAGCGGTACGTACGCGGGGTCCTCGAAGTAGGACTGCCGGGTGATGCGCGAGCCGCCGTGGCTGGAGCCGCGCCGGTGCACCGGGCCGAACTTCTCCAGGCCCAGCACGCGCACGCCGCGCGCGGACAGGTGGTGCGCGGCGGCGCTGCCCATTCCGCCGAGGCCGATCACGATCACGTCGTAGGTGGGGGACACCTGTGCCTCCTGGCGGCTAGCGGCGGATCCGGGTCATCTCCGGGTCGAACAGGGGCTCTTCGGCGACGGTCGCGGGAACCTTCTCGCCGAAGTACTCGATGTGCACACCGGCGCCGGTCTCCAGCGGCGGCAGCCAGGCGTAGGCGACGCAGCGCCCCAGGGTGTACCCGTACGAGGCGCTGGTGACGTACCCGGCAGGGGCGCCGTCGACGTACACGGGTTCCTTGCCGAGGACGACGGCGGACGGGTCGTCGAGGAGGAGCGGGGTGAGCCTGCGCGCAGGGCGGCCGGGTGCATCCGGCCCGCCGAGCGCCTCCAGGGCCGAACGGCCCACGAAGTCACCCTTGTTCATGCGGACCGCGAAGCCGACGCCCGCCTCGTGCGGGTGGTGTTCGGTGGTCATGTCGTGGCCCCAGGCGCGGTAGCCCTTCTCCAGGCGCAGGCTGTTGAACGCGGACCGGCCGGCCGCGATCACGCCGTGCTCCTGCCCCGCCTCCCACAGGGTGTCCCACAGCCGCAGCCCCAGGTCCGCGCTGGTGTACAGCTCCCAGCCCAGCTCGCCGACGTACGACAGGCGCATGGCGGTCACCGGGACGTGCCCGATGCAGGTCTGCCGGGCCTTGAAGTAGCCGAACGCCTCGTGGGAGAAGTCGTCGCGGGTCAGCGGCTGGACGAGCGCCCGCGCGAGCGGGCCCCAGACGCCGACGCAGCAGGTCCCCGAGGTGATGTCCCTGAGGTGCACGTCGTCGGGTGCGTGGCGCAGCAGCCAGTCGAGGTCGGCGGGGGAGTTGGCGCCCACCTGGAAGAGGTCGGGGGCGAGCCGGGCCACGGTCAGGTCGGAGCGGATGCCGCCCGCCTCGTCGAGCAGCAGCGTGTAGGTGACCGCACCGGGCTTCTTGGCGAGGTTGTTGGAGGTCATGCGCTGCAGGAAGGCGAGGGAGCCGGGGCCTGCGACCTCCAGGCGGCGCAACGGCGTCATGTCGTAGAGGGCGACCCGCTCGCGGGTGGCGCGGGCCTCGGCGGCGGCGACGGGCGACCAGTGGCGGGCCGCCCAGGCGTCGCGCCCGGGCAGGTCGATGCCCTCGGCCAGGGGCGCGTTCGCCTCGTACCAGTGGGGCCGCTCCCAGCCGCCGCCCTCCAGGAAGACGGCGCCGAGCTCCTGCTGGCGGGCGTGGAAGGGGCTGACCCGTAGGGGACGCGGCCGGTCCATCGGCTGCAGCGGGTGGATGACGTCGTAGACCTCGACGAACTGCCGGGCGCCGCGCTCGGCCACGTACGCGGGGGAGCGCTGCGCGTCCTCGAAGCGCGTCAGCTCGCATTCGTGCAGGTCGAGCGAGGGGCGGCCGTCGACCATCCACTCGGCGACCGCCTTGGCGACCCCCGCGGAATGGGTGACCCACACTGCTTCGGCCAGCCAGAAGCCGCGCAGCGCACGGGCCTCGCCGAGCACCGGCATGCCGTCGGGCGTGAAGGAGAAGACGCCGTTGAAACCCTCCGTGATCTCGGTGTCCTTCAGGGCGGGGAGCAGCCCGCGGCAGTCCTCCCAGCTCGGCGCGAAGTCCTCCGGGGTGAAGGGGTACGAGGACGGCATGTCCTTCGCGTCGTCGTAGGCGGGCACCGTGAACGGGTCGACGGGCAGCGGCCGGTGGGCGTAGGACCCGATGCCGATGCGGTCGGTGTGCTCACGGAAGTACAGGTCGCGGTCCTGGAAGCGCAGGATCGGGCGCGATGCCTCCGTGCGCGGGTCGTTGGCCCCGGCGAGCTCGGGCAGGGGTGCCGTCTTGGCGTACTGGTGGGCGAGCGGCAGCAGCGGTACGTCCACTCCGGCCATCCGTCCGATGACCGGCCCCCAGAATCCGGCGGCCGAGACGACGTGGTCGGCGGGGAAGGTGCCGCGGTCGGTGACGACGGCGGTGACGCGGCCGCCGTCCCGCTCGATGCCGGTCACCGTGTGCCGGTCCAGGAAACGGGCGCCACGCGCGCGTGCCCGTTCCCGTTGGGCCCGGCAGGCGGGCACGGCGCGGGCCAGGCCGTCGTCGGGCGTGTACAGGCCGCCGAGCACCTTGCTCTCGTCGAGGAGCGGCCACAGTTCCTTGCAGCGCGCGGGGCCCACGAGCTCGGCGTGGATGCCCCAGGACGCGGCGAACCCGGCCTTGCGGTGCAGGTCGGCCCAGCGCTCGGGCGTGGTGGCGAGCTCCAGGCCGCCGACCGGGGTGAAGCAGGGGAGGCCGTCCGCCTCCAGGGCGCCGAACTTCTCCACGGTGTACGCGGCGAAGGCGGTCAGCGTCCTGGAGGGGCCGGTCCGGAAGACCAGGCCCGGCGCGTGCGAGGTGGAGCCGCCCGGCGCGGGCAGCGGTCCCTGGTCGAGGACGGTGACGTCGGTCCAGCCGCGGGCGGTCAGCTCGTCGGCGAGGGAGCAGCCGACGATGCCGGCGCCGATGACGACCACGCGGGGCCCGTGGGGGAGTACGGCGTTCACAGGACCACCACCGATCGCAGCACCTCGCCCCGGTGCATCCGGGCGAACGCCTCCTCGACCTGGTCGAGCGGGATCGTTTCGGAGACGAAGGCGCCGAGGTCCAGGCGGCGGCTGAGGTACTGGTCGACCAGGATCGGGAAGTCCCGGGTGGGCAGGCAGTCGCCGTACCAGGACGACTTGAGGGCGCCGCCGCGCGAGAACAGTTCGATCAGCGGCAGGTCGACGACCATGTCCGGGTCGGGCACCCCGACCTGCACGAGCACGCCCGCGAGGTCGCGCATCGCGAACGCCTGCCGGTACGTGGCGGGGATGCCGACCGCGTCGATCGCGACGTCCACCCCGTGCCCGCCGGTCAGGTCGCGGACCGCGGAGACCGGGTCCGTGCCACGGGAGTTGACGGTGTGCGTCGCGCCGAACCGGGTCGCGCCGTCCAGCTTCGCGTCGTCGATGTCGAGGGCGATGACCCGGCGGGCCCCGGCCAGGGACGCCCCGGCGATCGCGGCGTTGCCGACCCCGCCGCAGCCGATCACGGCGACGGTGTCGCCGCGGCCCACCCCGCCGGTGTTCACCGCGGCCCCGTACCCGGCCATCACGCCGCAGCCGATCAGGGCGACCGCCTCGGGGCGGGCCGCCGGGTCGACCTTCACGGCCTGCCCCGCGGCGACCAGCGTCTTCTCGGCGAACGCGCCGATGCCGAGGGCCGGGGTGAGCGGAGTGCCGTCCAGGAGGGTCATGGGCCGGGCGGCGTTGCGCGAGTCGAAGCAGTACCAGGGGCGGCCGCGCAGACAGGACCGGCACGAGCCGCACGGCGCGCGCCAGGCGATGACGACGCAGTCGCCCGGGGTGAGTTCGGCGACGTCCGGGCCGACCGCCTCGACGGTACCGGCCGCCTCGTGGCCGAGCAGGAACGGGAAGTCGTCGTTGATCGCGCCCTCCCGGTAGTGCAGATCCGTATGGCAGACCCCGCAGGCCTGTACGGAGACAAGTACCTCTCCCGGGCCGGGATCTGGCACGACGATCGTCTGCACCTCGACGGGTGCGCCCTTCTTCGGGGCGACGACGGCACGGACCTCGTGGGGCACGGCCAGGCTCCTCTGCTGTTGCGCACGGCGTGACGTTGTTGTTGCGTACTGCACGTTCGGTTGCGCTATGGGAGACATACTGAGAACGCCATCAAGAGGCCGTCAAGGGGGCGTGGGCAAGCCGTCGTACGGGGACGGGAGCGCTGGGAAGCGTGCACGGGGCGCACACGGGCGGAGCCCGCGGACGCACGAGGGCGGGGCCGGGATCACCCGGCCCCGCCCTTCATGCGTGTACGCTGCAGCGCTTCCCGCGAGGGGCCGTACGGGCGCGGTCCGCGCCGGCCTGCGCGCCGCCGCGCGAGGTGTCCTGAGGGTCCCTCAGAACCCGTAGCCCATCCGCCGGGAGAGGTCGACGGCGGACGCGACGGTGCGCTTGGCGAGCTCGGTGAGCCGGTCCTCGGTCACCCGGTAGACGGGCCCCGACGCGCTGAGCGCGCCGATCACCTTGCCGTCGTGCGCACGCACCGGCGCCGCCACCGCGGCGAGGCCCACCTCCAACTCCTCGACGGCGACGGCGAACCCCTGCTCCACGACGGTCTCCAGCTCGCCGCGCAGCGCCGCCGTGCCGGTCACCGTGTGCTCGGTCAGACGCGGCAGGCTGCGGGCCATCAGTCCCTCGCGCAAGGTCGTCGGCAGGTGCGCGAGCAGCACCTTTCCGCTGGAGGTGGCGTGCAGCGGGGTGCGCCGGCCCAGCCAGTTCTGCGCGGTGACCGAGGCGGGGCCGCGGGCCTGCATGATGTTGACCGCCGCGTCGTCGTCCAGGACCGCGATGTTGACCGTCTCGCCCAGCTCGTCCGCGAGTTCGCGGCAGACCGGGGCGCCCTCCTGGGAGATGTCCATGCGCACTGCCGCCGCCCCCGCGAGGCGGAGTACGCCCGCGCCCAGGAAGTACTTGCCGCGGTCCTTCGCCTGGCCGACGAGACCGCGGTTCTCCAGCACGCCGAGGAGCCGGAACGCCGTCGACTTGTGCACGCCCAACTCATCGGCGATCTCGGTGACTCCGGCCTCGCCGTGCCGCGCGAGGATCTCCAGGACGCTCACCGCACGGTCCACGGACTGGACGGATCCGGCTGCTCCCTTCGCCTGCTTCTCCCGTGGTTCGCCCCGCGGGGCCCTGCTCTGATCAGCCTGTTTCCGCTCGCCCGTCATATCTGAACTCTCACCACCTGGCGGCCTGTTGAAGCCGCGTCTTCGGGAAGCCCTTGACGCGATGGGCGCCCCACCCGGATTCTGTTGCGCATAGCGCTCTCTCGTGCGCCATGCGAAACATCATGTTACCGAAGGGTCTTGGTCCCCGAAGGGTCCATGACCGGGCCGAATCACACCAAGAGGGGGGCCCATGATCCCCGTATGCCGCCTTGCCGACCTCCCCGAGGGCGAGTCCGTCCGACTCGACACCACACCGCCCGTGGCGGTGTTCCACGCCGAGGGCGAGCTCTTCGCCATCGACGACACCTGCAGCCATCAGGACGCTTCCCTGTCCGAGGGATGGCTGGAGGGCTGCTTGGTCGAATGCCCTCTGCACGCCGCGACATTCGATCTCCGCACCGGCAGGCCCACCTGCCTGCCCGCCCGCCGACCGGTGCGCACCCACCAGGTGTACGTCGAGGACGGCGTCGTCCTCGTCCGCCTGGCCGGCGACGGGCTGGTCGCCCGGGCCGCCCCCGAGGAGGGATCCGCGGCATGAGGACCGTCGTCGTGGTGGGCGCCTCGCTCGCCGGCCTGTACGCGGCGCGGGAGCTGCGCGCCCAGGGCTTCGACGGCCGCCTGGTCGTCGTCGGGGCCGAACCGCACGCCCCGTACGACCGGCCGCCCCTGTCCAAGGGATTCCTGACCGGGGAGGCGGACGAGGGGCAGCTGGCCCTGTCCGACGCGGAGGAGGGTGCGGAGCTCGCCGCCGACTGGATCCTCGGCGCGCGGGCACGGGCCCTCGACACCCGCGGGCGCACGGTCGTCCTCGACGACGGGCGCACCCTGGCGGGCGACGGCGTCGTCATCGCCACCGGCGCGTCCGCCCGCCGCCTGCCGGGACCTCCGCTCGCGGGCGTGCACACCCTGCGCACGCTGGACGACGCCCGCGTCCTGCGGGCCGAACTGACCGCGGGGCCCCGGCGCGTGGTCGTGATCGGCGGTGGATTCATCGGCGCCGAGACCGCCTCCTCGTGCGTGGCGCTCGGTCATGACGTGACGGTCGTCGAGGCCGCGCCGCTGCCGCTCGTGGCCCAGCTCGGGCCCGCGATGGCGGCGGTGTGCGCCCGGCTGCACGCGCGCGGCGGGGCGCGCCTGCTGACCGGTGCGGGGGTGGCCGCGCTGCGTGGCTCGCCGGGAGCGGCCGCGCGCTCGCGCGGTGGCGCCCCCGATCCGGTCACCGCCGTGGAGTTGTCCGACGGCCGCCTGCTGCCCGCCGACGTGGTCGTGGTCGGCATCGGCGCCGTGCCCCGCACGGACTGGCTCGCCGGCTCGCCCCTCGCCGTGGACGACGGTGTGCTGTGCGACGACGGCTGTGTCACCGCGCTGCCGCAGGTCGTCGCGGTGGGCGATGTCGCCCGGGTGGGCGGGGCCCGCGCCGAGCACTGGACGAGCGCCACCGAGCAACCTCGTACCGCCGTAAGGAACTTGCTCGCGGGACGCACCGTCGAGACGGCCCGGCCGCTGCCCTATTTCTGGTCCGATCAGTACGGCTCGCGCCTGCAGTTCGCCGGGCGGCGGGTCGAGGGCGACACCGTGCGCGTCGTCGAGGGATCGACGGACGAGGGGGACGAGGGGGGCCAGAGGGGCGAGGGGGACGGCGCAGGCTTCCTCGCCGTCTACGAACGCGCGGGACGGACCACCGCCGTCCTCGCGGTCGACCGGCCCCGCCCGTTCATGAAGGCCCGCCGGGCTCTGAAGGCCGCGTGGTCGCAGGCAGGTGCGCCCCACCCCGCCGAGGCGGGACGCCCCCAACAGTCCGCGGCGGTCTGAGACCGGCCCGCCCGGCCCGGGGCGTGCGGACAACGCTTCCCTCGGTCCGGGTCCTTCAGGAGTGGGAGAGCCGACCCGACCCGCCGTGCGTGGGTATGCGCTCCTTGCCGCGCTCCGCACTCCGCGCCTGACGACGCGCGCGGCGCCGCTCCCGGCGCAGCCGCCGCGCCGTGCTGCTCGGGGCCGACACCACCCCGTGCCGCTGATTCCACACCTGGCGGGTCACCCACACGTCGAGCACGCCCCAGGTGGCCACGACCGTGCTCGCCACGCTGCTCAGCACCATGGGGAAGGAGAGCCAGGACCCCGCGAGCGCGGCGAGGACGGCGACCATCGCCTGCACCAGGGTGACCGCCACGATGATCACGGCCCGCACCGCGGACGTCCGCACCGGATCGGGCAGCCGCCGCCTGCGGGCAGGCTCCTCGACCCACAGCGGCGGCCGCTGGGACGCGCCGTCGCTCTCCTGGGCCGCGCTCTCGGGCCCCCGCGCGGTGCCTGCCGATCCCCGCGGCGCTCTCCCGCGTCCGGCGGGTTCTTCCCACGCTCTGCCCGGCGCCTGCGCGCTCCCTGCCTCCGCGATCCCGGCCGCACCGCTCCCGGGCGCCCCGCGGCGCTCTGTCGTGCCCATCATGTCGTTGCTCCCCCAGCTGCCCTGCGGCCGTTCCATGAGACACCCCCTGGACCAACTCACCAGTGGCTGCCCGCTCTCCTGCGTTACATGCCGCCTGCCCGGTGACATGCCCCCAATGCGCTGCTCTCTTCCCGAAGGACGAACGGCAGATCGGAAAGATTCCCGTTCCGGTTCCGCGCAGCGAAGAAATTCGGCCAACTGGCGTGCCGCACCCGGCGGATGAGGTCGGACAACCCATGCCACGTGCTGGGACGCAATCTCCCGTAATGGAGGGACAACTGCGGACGTCCTTTTCGCGTCACGGCCGAAAAGCGTTCGGATGCGCCTTCGAGTTGCCCGTGGGTGAGTAGTAGGCTCGCGCCGTTTGTTGACGCACATGTGTGCCCCTGGCCCGTGCAACGGCCGCAGGGGGCCGATCTGGGGGAGGCCATGCGCTTTCGCGGGAAGTCCATCCGCCGGAAGATCGTGGCGCTGCTGCTCGTGCCGCTGCTCTCCCTCACCGCCATCTGGGGCTTCGCCACCGTCATCACGGGACGCCAGGCACTGAGCCTGGTCGACACCGTGAACGTGGTCGACAAGCTCGCCTACCCGGTCGAGGACACCGCGCGCGTCATTCAGCAGGAGCGCCGCCAGACCCTCGTCTACCTCGCCGACCCCCGTGGCTCGGACGCCCTGGCCGCGCTGCGCCGCAGCCGGACCGCGACCGACGACATGATCGCCAAGATCCGGTCGAACGCCGAGGACCCCGACGTCCGCGAGAGCGTGAGCGGGGAGTCAAGGAGGGGCCTCGACGAGCTGGTGGAGGCCTTCGACGGCATCGACCCGCTGCGGCGGAGCGTCGAAGAGGGCACGATCTCCCGGGCCGGCGCCCTGAAGATGTACACGAAGCTGATCGACCCCTACTTCAACCTGCTCAGCACCCTCAACGGCTTCTCCGGCCTCGACGACATGCAGTACGACCAGCAGGGCCGCGCGCTCGTCGGCGCCACCCGCGCGCGTGAGCTGCTGGCCCGCGAGGACGCGCTGATCGGTTCCGCCCTCGTCGCGGGACGGCTCACCAAGTCCGAGATCCGTCAGGCCACCGAGCTCCGGGCGCAGCGCACCCTCCTCTTCGAAGTGAACTTCGCCCAGCTCCCCGAAGAGGACCGCGGCCGCTACGAGCGCTACTGGAACGGCGCGGAGACCACCCAGCTCCGCAAGGCCGAGAACGACATCATCGAGGGCGGCGCGGGCACCCCGCGCACGGTGACGTCCGGCAGCTGGGACCAGGCGGCGGGCCGCGTCCTCAAGCAGCTGTCCGAGAGCAACATCGAGGCGACCGACCGCTTCCAGGACCGCGTCGAGCCGGCCGCCGTCGGCGTCATCGTCCGCGTCATCGCCGCCGGCGTGCTCGGCCTCCTCGCGCTGCTGGTCTCCCTCTTCCTCTCCGTGCGCATCGGCCGCGGTCTCGTCCGCGACCTGCGCCGCCTGCGCCTGGAGGCCCACGAGGCGTCCGGCGTCCGGCTGCCCGGCGTGCTGCGCCGGCTCGCGGCGGGCGAGCAGGTCGACGTGGAGACCGAGGCGCCCCGGCTGACCTACGGCAAGGACGAGATCGGCCAGGTCGGCCAGGCCCTCAACACCCTGCAGCGCGCCGCCGTCGAGGCCACCGTCAAACAGGCCGACCTGCGCCGCGGCGTCTCCGAGGTCTTCGTCAACCTCGCCCGGCGCAGCCAGGTCCTGCTGCACAAGCAGCTCACCCTCCTGGACACCATGGAGCGCAGGACCGAGGACACCGACGAGCTCGCCGACCTCTTCCGCCTCGACCACCTGACCACGCGCATGCGACGGCACGCCGAGGGCCTCGTGATCCTCTCCGGCGCCGCCCCCTCCCGCCAGTGGCGCAAGCCCGTCCAGCTCATGGACGTCGTCCGCGCGGCCGTCGCCGAGGTCGAGGACTACGAGCGCATCGAGGTGCGCCGCCTGCCCCGCATCGCCGTCACCGGCCCCGCGGTCGCCGACCTCACGCACCTCATGGCCGAACTCCTGGAGAACGCCACGGTGTTCTCGCCGCCGCACACGGCGGTGCAGGTCCTCGGTGAGCACGTCGCGAACGGCTTCACCCTGGAGATCCACGACCGCGGCCTCGGCATGGCGCCCGACGCGCTCCTGGACGCCAACCTGCGCCTCGCGGAGACCCCCGAGTTCGAGCTGTCCGACACCGACCGGCTCGGCCTGTTCGTGGTGAGCCGCCTCGCCCAGCGCCAGCGCGTGCGGGTCTCGCTGCAGCCCTCCCCGTACGGGGGCACGACCGCCGTCGTCTTCATCCCGGAGTCCCTGCTCACCGACGACGTGCCCGACACCGGGGGCGTCGGCTTCCGGCTCGACCGGGCACAGGCCAAGGAGGTCGTGTCCGGCACCGACCAGGCGGCCGACCGCACCGCGGCCCTCGCCCAGGTCCCCGTCCAGCTGCCCGGGCTGCCCGCGTCCGTCCTCGACGGGCCCGTCGAACTGGAGGCGCCCGTCGGCCTCGCGGACCTCGACGCCTTCCCCGGCGCCCTCGACGACGAGGACAGCGAGCGCGGCGGCCTCTTCCGGCCGCGCCGCCGGGTCGCCGGCACGCCCGTCGAACAGCACCAGCAGGCCCGCGACGACCGCGAGGCGGGCCGCCCGGAGCCCACCCGCCGCGACACCACGCCCGCCCGCCTCGACGACGAGGCCGAGGACGAGCACGCGGGCGGACCCGTGCCGCTGCCCCGCCGCAGGACCCCGAAGCTGGTCCGCTCGAACGGCCGCCCGGTCACGCACTCCAGGCCGCAGGACAGCCGGTTCCCCGAGGGCCGGACGCCGGAGGGCCGGACGCCGGAGGGCCGCACGGAGAGCAGGCCGCAGGACAGCCGCTTCCCGGACGACCGGACCGACCGGCCGCTGGCACCGGCCGCGGAGGACGACACCCCGCAGCGCCCGCAGGCACAGCCCGCCTGGCCCGACCTGACCCCGCCGCACCGCAACGTGACGGCCGTCGACGACGACGGGGCACCGGAGCTCCCGCGCCGCGCCCGCCGCACCGCGACCCAGGACCGCACCACCCAGGACCGCACCACCCAGGACCGCGCTCCCGGCACCGGCCTCCGCCCGGCGGCGCCCGCCCCCGCGGCGGACCCTGGCCGGGACCGGAGCGCCACCCCGGCCGCCCCGGGCGGACTGCCCCGCCGGGTCCGGCAGGCCAGCCTCGCACCGCAGTTGAAGGACGGACCCGAGCACCGCCCCGACCGCGCCGCGACCCGGCCGGAGGAGGAGCGCGACGCGGACGAAGTACGCAGCCGCATGGCCTCGCTGCAGCGGGGCTGGCAGCGAGGCCGCGAGGAGAACGCCGCGGGCGACGACGCCACGAACGGCACAGCACCAGGAACCACATCCGAGGGGGACGGTCGATGACCGCACCGAATGCCGACGCACGCACCACCACGACCGGGGGCCGGGGAGAACTCAACTGGCTCCTCGACGACCTGGTGCAGCGCGTCGCCAGCATCCGCAAAGCGCTCGTGCTCTCCGGGGACGGCCTGCCGACCGGTGTGTCGAAGAACCTCACCAGAGAGGACAGCGAGCACCTCGCCGCCGTCGCCTCCGGGTTCCACAGCCTCGCCAAGGGCGTCGGCCGGCACTTCGAGGCGGGCCGGGTCCGCCAGACCGTGGTCGAGCTGGACGACGCGTTCCTCTTCGTCACGGCCGCGGGCGACGGCAGCTGTCTCGCCGTCCTCGCCGACGCCGACTCCGACGTCGGCCTGGTCGCGTACGAAATGACGCTGCTGGTCAAGCGGGTGGGCGTGCATCTGGGGACCGCTCCGCGCACGGATCTGCCCGCCGGGGGGTAGTGGGAGGTCATGAATGACGACCGACGCGGGACGAAGAGAACGACAGAGGCCACGCGGAGATTAGCGGGAGTGCAGGAGTCACCCCGCTGGTTCGACGACGACGCGGGACCCGTGGTGCGGCCGTACGCGATGACGCGCGGCCGCACCACGAGCGTCGGGCAGCACCGGCTCGACCTCATCGCGGTCGTCATCGCCGAGGCGCGCGCCTCGGGCGTCCCGGAGGCCGACAAGACGCTCTCCCCGGAGCACGTGGACATCGTCGAGCTCTGCCGTGACACGCCGCAGTCGGTCGCCGAGCTGGCGGCCGAACTCGATCTGCCCATCGGCGTGGTGCGCGTGCTCATAGGCGACCTCGTCGAGGACGAACTGGTGCACGTGACCCGCCCCGTACCCCCCGCCGAGCTGCCGGACGAGAGTATTCTGCGCGACGTGATCAACGGCCTCCGGGCGCTCTGAACAGCGCGGAAGCGGGAGTGAGAACGTGACTGGCTGGCAGTTCTGGGTCGACAGGGGCGGCACCTTCACCGACATCGTCGCGCGCCACCCGGACGGCGGCCTGCGCACCCACAAGCTGCTCTCCGACCACCCCGCCCGCTACCGCGACGCGGCCGTCGCCGGCATCCGCGAACTGCTCGACGAGGTGACGCCGGAGGCCGGCGGGCCCGGCCCGCGCGTCGACGCCGTCCGCATGGGCACCACCGTCGCCACCAACGCCCTCCTGGAACGCACCGGCGAACCCACCGCCCTCGTCATCACGCGCGGCTTCCGCGACGCCCTGCGCATCGCCTACCAGAACCGCCCGCAGATCTTCGCCCGCGAGACCGTCCTGCCCGAACTCCTCTACGACCGGGTCATCGAGGTCGACGAGCGCGTCACCGCCGAAGGCGACGTCCTGCGCCCGCCCGACCTGGAGAGCCTCGCGGGAGAGCTGCGGCAGGCCTACGACGACGGCATCCGCTCCGTGGCGGTGGTCTGCCTGCACAGCCACCTGTATCCCGGCCACGAACAGGCCGTCGGCGCACTCGCCGAGCGCACCGGATTCCCGCAGATCTCGCTCTCCAGCGAGGTCAGCCCCCTCATGAAGCTCGTCCCGCGCGGCGACACCGCGGTCGTCGACGCCTACCTGTCACCGGTCCTGCGCCGCTACGTACGGCAGGTCGCCGACGAACTGCACGGCGTGCGGCTGATGTTCATGCAGTCCAACGGCGGCCTCACCGAGGCCGGGCAGTTCCGCGGCAAGGACGCGATCCTGTCCGGGCCCGCGGGCGGCATCGTGGGCATGGCCCGCATGTCGAGCCTGGCCGGCTTCGACCGCGTCATCGGCTTCGACATGGGCGGCACCTCGACGGACGTCTCGCACTACGCCGGTGCGTACGAACGGGTCTTCACCACCCGGATCGCCGGGGTCCGGCTGCGCGCCCCGATGCTCGACATCCACACCGTCGCCGCGGGCGGCGGGTCCGTGCTGCACTTCGACGGCAGCCGCTACCGCGTGGGCCCCGACTCGGCGGGCGCCGACCCCGGCCCCGCCAGCTACCGGAACGGCGGCCCGCTCACCGTCACCGACGCCAACATCGCCCTCGGACGCGTGCAACCCGGCCACTTCCCCCGGGTGTTCGGGCCCGACGGGGACCAGCCCCTGGACGGCGACCTGGTCCACGACCGGTTCGCGGCGCTGGCCGAGGAGATCCGGACGGCGACGGGCGACGACCGTACGCCCGAGCAGGTGGCCGAGGGCTATCTGCGGATCGCGGTGGCCAACATCGCGGGCGCGATCAAGCGCATCTCGGTCCAGAAGGGCCACGACGTCACCCGCTACGCCCTCACGACCTTCGGCGGCGCGGGCGGCCAGCACGCGTGCCGGGTCGCCGACTCGCTCGGCATCCGCACCGTCCTCGTACCGCCGATGGCCGGGGTGCTCTCCGCCCTCGGCATCGGTCTCGCCGACACCACGGCGATGCGCGAGCAGTCCGTGGAGACGCCCCTGGAGGCGTCGTCCATGCCGCACGTCCTGAAGACCGCCGACGACCTGGAGAGCGCCGCCCGCGACGAACTCCTCGCCGAGGACGTCCCGAAGGACCGCATCCGCGTCACCCGCCGCGCCCAGCTCCGCTACGACGGCACGGACACCGCCCTGACCGTGCGGCTCACCGACCCGGACGCCATGACCCGGGACTTCGAGGACCTGCACCGCACCACCTACTCCTTCACCCTGGACCGGCCCGTCGTCGTCGAAGCGCTCTCCGTGGAGGCCACCGGCGTCACCGCACCGCCGGACCTCTCGGCCCTCGCGCACGCGGCGACACCGGGACCCCCGCGGCAGGTGCGCCTGCACACGGCGGGCGCCTGGCACGAGGTCCCGCTGCACCGTCGCGAGGAGCTGCCGCCCGGCGAGAGCGTCACCGGACCGGCGATCATCACCGAGGCGGGCGCCACGACGGTCGTCGACGACGGCTGGCGGGCGGCGACGACGGACACCGGGCACCTGCTCATGGAACGCGTCGCCGCACCGGAGCGTTCCACCGCGGGCACCGCCGCGGACCCCGTGCTCCTCGAAGTCTTCAACAACCTCTTCATGTCCATCGCCGAACAGATGGGCGCCCGCCTGGAATCCACCTCCCAGTCGGTGAACATCAAGGAGCGGCTCGACTTCTCCTGCGCGCTCTTCGACCCCGACGGCAACCTCGTCGCCAACGCCCCGCACATCCCCGTGCACCTGGGCTCGATGGGCACCAGCGTGAAGGAGGTGATCGAGCGCCGCGGCCGCGCCATGCGCCCCGGCGACACCTACGCGGTCAACGACCCGTACCACGGCGGCACCCACCTGCCCGACGTCACCGTCATCACCCCGGTCTTCGACCGCCCCGGCGAACCCGGCCCGGCACAGGGCGAACCCGGCCCGGCACAGCAGCGGATCCTCTTCTACGTCGCCTCGCGCGGCCACCACGCCGAGATCGGCGGCATCGCCCCCGGCTCCATGCCGGCCGACAGCCGCACCATCGACGAGGAGGGCATCCTCTTCGACAACTGGCTCCTGGTGGAAGGGGGCCGCTTCCGCGAGGCGGAGACGCGCGCCCTGCTGACCGACGCCCCCTACCCCTCGCGCGGCCCCGACACGAACCTCGCCGACCTGCGCGCCCAGATCGCCGCCAACCAGAAGGGCGTCGACGAAGTCACCCGCATGATCGACGACTTCGGCCTCGACGTGGTCCAGGCGTACATGAAGCACGTCCAGGACAACGCCGAAGAGGCCGTACGCCGCGTCATCGACGTCCTGGAAGAGGGCGAGTTCGCCTATCGAACCGACTCGGGCGCCACGATCGACGTCCGCGTCACCGTGGACCGCGACGAGCGCACGGCGACCGTCGACTTCAGCGGCACGTCGGCCCAGCTCGCCACCAACTTCAACGCCCCTTCAGCGGTCGTCAACGCCGCCGTCCTGTACGTCTTCCGCACCCTCGTCGCCGACGACATCCCGCTCAACGACGGCTGTCTGCGCCCGCTGCGCATCGTCGTGCCCCCGGGCTCGCTGCTCGCCCCGCGGCCACCCGCCGCCGTCGTCGCGGGGAACGTGGAGACCTCCCAGGCCATCACGGGCGCCCTCTACGGCGCCCTGGGCGTGCAGGCCGAGGGCTCCGGCACGATGAACAACGTGACCTTCGGCAACGACCGCCACCAGTACTACGAGACCGTGGCCTCCGGCTCCGGAGCGGGCGACGGCTTCGACGGGGCACCGGTCGTCCAGACGCACATGACCAACTCGCGGCTCACCGACCCCGAAGTCCTGGAATGGCGCCTGCCCGTCCTCCTGGAGGAGTTCGCCGTGCGGCACGGCAGCGGCGGCGGCGAGCGCTGGCGCGGCGGCGACGGCGCCGTGCGCCGCATCCGCTTCCGCGAGCCGATGACGGTCTCCACCCTGTCGCAGCACCGCAGGGTCGCACCGTACGGCATGGCGGGCGGCGCCCCCGGAGCGCTCGGCGCCAACCGGGTCGAACGCGCGGACGGCACCGTCGTGGAGCTCGGCGGCAGCGACTCCGCGGACCTCGGCCCCGGCGACGTACTCGTGATCGAAACCCCCGGCGGCGGCGGATACGGACCGGCCCCGCGCGACCCCCATGATCCACGCGACCCCCATGATCCAGGAGAAGTGAGCGATGATCTTCAGGCGTTCTGAGCGCGACAAGGCCCCGGTCGAGCCGGTCACGCTGAAGATCCTCGTGGCGGGCGGCTTCGGTGTCGGCAAGACGACCCTGGTCGGCGCGGTCAGCGAGATCAAACCGCTGCGCACCGAGGAGACCCTCAGCGAGGCCGGCCGCCCCGTCGACGACACGCGCGGTGTCGCGGGCAAGCACACCACCACGGTGGCGATGGACTTCGGCCGCATCACCCTGCGGGAGGACCTGGTCCTGTACCTCTTCGGCACGCCGGGACAGGACCGCTTCTGGTTCCTCTGGGACGAGCTGGCCACCGGCGCGCTGGGCGCCGTGGTGCTCGCCGACACCCGCCGCCTGGAGGACTGCTTCGCCGCCGTCGACTACTTCGAGCGGCGCTCCATACCGTTCGTCGTGGGCGTCAACTGCTTCGACGGCGCTTCCCGCTACCCCGCCGACACCGTGCGCCAGGCACTCGACCTCGACCCCGAGGTGCCCGTCGTGCTGTGCGACGCGCGCGACCGCGAGTCGGTCAAGGAGGTCCTCATCGACGTCGTCGAGCACGCGGCCGCCGCCGCGGCGAAGGCCCGGCAGCCCGCCACGACCTAGCGGGCGCGCACAGCGGCCCGTACCCCCGCCGACTGGGGTACGAGCCGCAGTCCGGTTCGGCTAGCCCTCGCCGTCCTCCAGCCAGCCGAAGCTCCGCTCCACCGCCTTGTGCCAGTTGTGGAACTCCCGGTCGCGCGAGGCGGCGTCCATCTGCGGCGTCCACTCCACGTCCTGCTGCCAGTGCGCCTTGAGCTCGTCGAGGTCGTTCCACACCCCGGTCGCGAGGCCCGCCGCGTAGGCCGCGCCCAGACAGGTCGTCTCGGAGACCCTGGGACGGATCACCGGCACGCCCAGGACGTCCGCCTGGTGCTGCATCAGCAGGTTGTTCTTGGTCATGCCGCCGTCGACCTTGAGGGTGGTGATCCGCACCCCGGAGTCCTGGTACATGGCGTCCACGACCTCGCGCGTCTGCCAGCTGGTCGCCTCCAGGACCGCGCGCGCGAGATGCGCCTTGGTCACGTACCGGGTGAGGCCGGTGACGACACCGCGCGCGTCCGAGCGCCAGTACGGCGCGTAGAGGCCGGAGAACGCCGGCACGATGTACGCGCCGCCGTTGTCGTCGACGCTCGCCGCGAGCGGCTCGATCTCGTCCGCCGAGCGGATGATGCCGAGCTGGTCACGGAACCACTGCACCAGGGCGCCGGTGATCGCGATGGACCCCTCCAGGCAGTACACCGGGGCCTCGGAGCCGATCTTGTAGCCCATCGTGGTGAGCAGCCCGTTCTTCGACGGCACGGGCCGGTTGCCGGTGTTGAGCAGCAGGAAGCTGCCGGTGCCGTAGGTGTTCTTGGCGGTGCCCGTGTCGTAGCAGGCCTGCCCGAAGACGGCGGCCTGCTGGTCGCCGAGCGCGGAGGCGACGGGCACTCCGGAGAGCTGCCCCACGGCCGTGCCGTAGACCTCGGCCGACGACCTGATCTCCGGGAGCACCGCCTCGGGGACGTTCATCGCCGAGAGGATCGAGCTGTCCCACTGGAGCGTCTCCAGGTTCATCAGCATGGTGCGGCCCGCGTTGGTCACGTCGGTGACGTGCTTGCCGCCGTCGGTGCCGCCCGTGAGGTTCCATATCAGCCAGGAGTCGATGGTGCCGAAGGCGATCTCGCCGCGCTCGGCGCGCGCCCTGAGGCCCGGCACGTTGTCGAGCAGCCAGGCCGCCTTGGGCCCGGAGAAGTAGCTGGCCAGCGGCAGCCCGGTCTGCTCCCGGAAGCGGTCCTGGCCGTCCGCGCCGCCCAGTTCGCTGCAGAGCCCGGCGGTGCGGGTGTCCTGCCAGACGATCGCGTTGTGCACGGGCTTGCCGGTGGCGCGGTCCCACAGGACCGTGGTCTCCCGCTGGTTGGTGATGCCGAGCGCGCTGAGCTGGTCGGCGCGCAGCCCGGCCTTGGCGATCGCCCCCGCCACCACCGCCTGCACCTTCGACCAGATCTCGGTGGCGTCGTGCTCCACCCAGCCGGGCTTGGGGAAGATCTGACGGTGCTCGCGCTGGTCCACGGCGACGATCGCGCCGTCCTGGTCGAAGATGATGCAGCGGCTGGAGGTGGTGCCCTGGTCGATGGCGGCGACGAATTTCTCGGAGCTGTCCGGCATGGCTACCCCTTGATGAGAAGACTCAGAAGGCTGCGTTGTAGATGACGCCCGCGAGGGCTCCGCCGATCAGCGGTCCGACCACCGGAATCCAGGCGTAGCTCCAGTCGGACGTGCCTTTGTTGGGGATCGGCAGGAACGTGTGCACGATGCGCGGGCCCAGGTCGCGCGCGGGGTTGATGGCGTACCCCGTGGGGCCACCCAGGGAGAGGCCGATGCCGACGACCAGGAAGGCCACGATCAGCGTCTGCGTGCCGGTCTCGCCGAGCCCCTTGGTCAGCCCGAAGGCGAGGATCGGCAGCACCAGCGCGACGGTCGCGATGACCTCGGTGATGATGTTGGCGACCGGGTTCCGGATCTCCGGGATGGTGGAGAAGATGCCGAGCGTCGGCGTGGGCTGGTGCACGCCCTCCGCGTCGCCCTTCGCGCCGCGCGCGACGTTCGCGTTGAACTGTGCGAGATACACGAGGTACGCGAGGACGGCGCCCAGCATCGCGCCGACCATCTGCCCGAGCAGATACACCCAGACCTTGCCCCACTCGCCGGTGTCGATCGCGATGCCGAGGGTGACGGCGGGGTTGAGATGACCACCGGACAGCGGCCCCGCGGTGTAGGCGCCGGCCAGCACGCCGAAGCCCCATCCGAAGGCGATGACGACCCACCCGGAGGCCTTCGCCTTCGAATGGCTGAGCGTGACCGCGGCGCACACGCCGGCGCCGAGCAGAATCAGAATCGCGGTGCCGATGACCTCACCGACGAAGATGTCCCCATTCGAGTACATGGCGGCTCCTAGGCCCTCGCCCGGGGCGGTCTACCCCGGTACTCCGTGCAGGGTGCGTTCACGACTACTGCCTGGATACGCCCGGCTGATGCAGCCGGAGGCAGGGAGTCTCCCGCGCCCCGCCCGGCGTCCATGACGAGCGTGCCGTCGCAGCCGTATCGCCCTGGGGGGTTGACCCGTTGACCAGGCCCTTCGCGCGGACCCTTCGCGCGCACAGAGGTCCTGGGTGCCGGGGAGCCGAAGTGCGGCGACGCCGACTGACACCCGGAAGTGTTCACCGATGGTGATGGAGCGTCAAGGTCGCGGACGGCAACGGTTAACCGGTGTGCGGCCTTCCTCCGCGGCCGCCCGCACGGCGCCCCGCCCGGTGTCCGCCACGGCGCCCGTGGCGGACTCCCCGGCCCCGCGACGGGCTCAGCGCACCGCCACGACCGCGGACCCGTGCCCGAACAAGCCCTGGTTCGCGGTGATCCCCACGCGCGCGCCCCCGATCTGCCGCGCCCCCGCCGTGCCCCGCAGCTGCCAGGTGACCTCGCAGACCTGGGCGATCGCCTGGGCGGGCACGGCCTCCCCGAAGGAGGCGAGTCCGCCGCTGGTGTTCACGGGCACGCGCCCGCCCGGCGCCGTCGCCCCGTCGCGCAGCAGCTTGGCGCCCTCACCCTCGCCGCACAGCCCCAGATCCTCGTACCACTGCAGTTCCAGCGCGGTCGACAGGTCGTAGACCTCGGCCAGCGATATGTCCTCGGGGCCTATGCCCGCTTCTTCGTACGCCGCCCGCGCGATGGACGCGCGGAAGGTCCCGTCGGCAGGGTCGACGACGGCCGCCGAGTCCGTCGCGATGTCCGGCAGGTCAAGGACCGTCGTCGGATACGTCGGCGTGACCGTGGACACCGCGCGGATGCGCACCGGATCGGCGGCCCCGTGCCGCCGCGCGAACTCCAGGCTGGACAGCACCAGGGCGGCGGCGCCGTCCGAGGTCGCGCAGATGTCGAGCAACCGCAGCGGATCGGCCACGACGGCCGACGCGGCGACCTCCTCGGCGGTGACGGTCTTGCGGTAGCGCGCGTTCGCGTTGAGTGCGCCCGCCGCCGCGTTCTTCACCTTGACCTGGGCGAAGTCCTCCAGGGTGTCGCCGTGGACGGCCATCCTGCGGCGCGCGTAGAGGCCGAAGTAGGCGGGGTTGGTGGCGCCGAGCACCCGGAACCGCAGCCAGTCCGGGTCGTCGTGCCGGTCCCCGCCCGCCGGCCGGAAGAACCCCTTGGGGGCCGCGTCGGCGCCGACCACCAGGACGACGTCGGCCATCCCGGCCAGGATCTGCGTACGGGCCGCGGCGATGGCCTGGGCGCCGGACGCGCAGGCCGCGTAGACGCTCGCCACGCGGGCGCCCTGCCAGCCGAGCGCCTTGGCGAAGGTGGCCCCCGCCACGTACCCGGGATAGCCGCCGCGCACCGTGTCCGCGCCGACGATCGAGCCCACGTCCCGCCAGTCGACCCCGGCGTCCGCCAGCGCGGCGCGCGCCGCCGCGACCCCGTACTCGACGAATCCGCGGCCCCACTTGCCCCAGGGGTGCATGCCCGCACCGAGCACCGCCACCTCGCCGCTCATGCGCCCACCCCCACCGGCCGCCAGTGCCAGGTCGTCCACG
This sequence comes from Streptomyces sp. NPDC002564, assembly GCF_042889645.1. Classification (NCBI taxonomy): domain Bacteria; kingdom Bacillati; phylum Actinomycetota; class Actinomycetes; order Kitasatosporales; family Streptomycetaceae; genus Streptomyces; species Streptomyces sp. NPDC002564. The sequence goes on from NZ_JBIARE010000008.1 coordinate 331,637, forward strand.
TCGTCCCGTCGTCCTCGTTCAGCACGCCCGGGACGACCTCCACCTCCATGCCGACCGCCAGGTCGGCGACGGTGATCCCGGGCACCGACTGTCCGAGCACCACCATGCGCTCCGCTTCCAGCTCCACCGCGATCAACGTGTAGGGCTCCCACGGAAGTTCCGGATCGGACACGTAGGGCGCGGGTGGCCGGTAGCGCCCGTCGGTGTACGACCACACGCGACCGCGCCGCGACAGCGGGACCTCGGCCAGATCGCCGCCGCCGCAGCCGGGGTTGCGGCAGAAGCCGTCCTCGCGGGGGAAGAAGACGCAGGCGCACGCCGAGCAGCGCGTGCCCAGAAGGCGGAAGTCGTCACCCTCCCCGGCGAACCAGTTGGCCACTACGGGTGTGCGCGTACGCGACAAGGCTCCTCCAGGCACTGGATCTGACGGAACGTCAGAAGTGTGCCACGGGGCGCCGGATTTCGTCAGGGGGTACCGGAAGGCGTCCGGGCCGATGCCGCGGGCGCGACACGCCGGGACGCTGAACCAGCGGGCCCGGTTTCGCGTCCGAGTATCGGAGGAGGGCGTCCGGGGCCGACGGGGGTGATCCCGGACGTCCTCCCCGTCGATCTGGCTGCTGGTCTGGCCGGTCTGGCCGGTCTGGCCGATCTGGTCGATTTCGTCGATCCGGCGGTACGCGCCGTGGTGTCCGCCTACTTCCCCGACAGCGACCTGCGGGCGACGGGGAAGTCGAAGTAGGTGTCGGGAAACAACTCCGGCTTGTGCGTGAAGTGCCACCACTCCTCGGGGAGGTTGGTGAAGCCCTCCTTGGAGAGGGCGTTCCGCAACAGGTCCCGGTTGGCCCGCTGCTTGCCAGTGATCCGTGGATCGTCCGTGTGCGACAGCGTGTCGAAGCAGTCGAAGCCCGTGCCCATGTCCACGGAGTTGTCGGGGAAGCGCTCGCTCCGTGGCCCGAAGCACGGCGTGAGCGGCTCCCCGGGGACATAGGGGCGGGTGGGCAGGGCCGGCAGCCGCACCACTGTCAGGTCCACCGTCGAACCCCTGCTGTGCCCGGACTTCGCCGCGATGTATCCGTCCTCGAAGAGCCGCGACTTGTCGACACGGGGATAGAACTCGCCCTTCATGCGCTCATCGGCGAGATCCTCCGCCCAGCGCACGAAGTGGTCCACCGCGCGCTGCGGGCGGTAACAGTCGTACACCTTCAGGGAGTAGCCCTTGCGCAACAGCGCACGCTGCGCCGTGTGCAGGGCCTTCGCCGCGGGCCGGGTGAGGATGCACATCGACTGCCGGTAGCCGTCCACGGGCGCGCCCACGAAGTTGTGCGGCGTGCGATAGCGCATCTCCTGGATGATCGTCGGATCGACGTCGCGCAACGCGACGAACTCCTTCGGAGCCCTCGGCTCCGGCGCCGCGTGCGCGGGGGACTCGGGCCGCGCGTGCGCGGGGGAGGGGGCGGCGGCCACGGCCAGCAGGGCGGCGGCACCGACGGCGATGTTCCGCAGGGCGGGGACAAGTCGGGTCATGCCCCCTGCGTCTACCAGGACCACCGTCCCCCGCGAAAGACCGGCGCGTCGGAGATCGGATACAGTCCGCGGCGTGTCCGCATCCCCACACCCCACCAACTCCGTTCCCGGCTCCCACTGTTCGAGCTGTGGAGCACCCTACGGAGACCGGCCCCCGGGCCGGCCCCGCACCTGCGCCGCCTGCGGCGCCGTGGCCTACCGCAACCCGCTCCCCGTGGCCGTCGCCCTGCAGCCGGTGTACGACACCCAGGGCACCGGCCTGGTCGTCGTGACCCGCACCATCGCCCCCGCGCGCGGCGGCACCGCCCTGCCCGGCGGGTTCGTCGACGACCGCGAGGACTGGCGTGACGCGGTCGTCCGCGAGCTCAAGGAGGAGACCGGCATCGGCGCCGAGAGCCGCGACGTCCGCCTCGCCGACGCCATGAGCGCGCCCGACGGGTACCTGCTGCTCTTCGGCGTCCTCCCCGAACGCCCCGCCGCCGACCTGCCGACGTCGACGCCGACGGACGAGACCGAGGGCTGGGACATCCTGCGCCGCCCCGACGAACTGGCCTTCCCGCTGCACACGGTGGCCGCCCACGCGTGGTTCGAGGGCCGCTACTGACCCGCGCGGCACCCCCCGTCCCTCAGCCGCCCAGACCGCGCACCCGCACCGGACGCCCCGGTGCGGGCCCCTCCTGACCGCCCTCCCGCTCGACGACCACACGCCCCTCGCTCCACCGCGTCGTGAACCGCTCCAGCTCCGCCTCCTCCCACCCGTCACCCGCGTCGGCCACCACGAGGCCACCCCCCGTCCGCCCCTCGGCGGGCGCCCACACCTCCAGCTCTAGGCCCCCGTCCTCGCCCCGCACCGGCAGCACCGTCCCCGCGCGCGCCAGCACCGGGATCCGCCCCAGCGGGGCGTCCAACGACACCCTTCCCGGCCCCTCGTACGCCCTGCCGGTGACCGTGTCGTACCAGCGCCCCTGCGGCAGCGGCACCGTCCGCCGCACCACACCGCTCTCCAGGACCGGCGCCACCAACAAGGAGTCCCCCAGCAGGAACGCGTCCGCACAGTCCCGCAGCGCCCGGTCCTCCGGAGTGCCCCACCACAAGGGCCGCACATAGGGAGCGCCGGTACGCCGCGCGAGATGGGCGAGCGTCACGAAGTACGGCAGCAGCCTCCTGCGCTCCAGCAGCGCCTCCCGCGCGTGCGCGAGCGCCTCGTCCCCGAACTCCCACGGCTCGCGCCGCCCCGCGTCGATCGCCGCATGCGTACGGAACAGCGGGAGATACGCCCCGAGCTGGAACCACCGCAGATACAGCTCGGGCGAGGGACTGCCGTCGAACCCACCCACGTCCGGCCCCGCATAGGGCACACCGCACAGACCCAGCCCGAGCACCAACGCCAACGACGCCCGCAGCCCCGGCCAGCCCGTGGACACGTCACCGGACCACGTCCCTCCGTAGCGCTGCATCCCCGCCCACCCCGAACGCGAGAACAAGAAGGGCCGCTGTTCGGGGTGCAGCTCGCGCAGCGCCTCGTACCCGGCACGGGCCATCCCCAGGGCGTACACGTTGTGGGCCTCCCTGTGGTCACCCCCGCGCCCCTCCAGGCAGTGCCGCGCCGACCGGGGGAGCGTCGCCTCGCCGAACGCGGCGAACGACACCGGCTCGTTCATGTCGTGCCAGAAACCCGCGAACCCCTGGTCGAGCCGCTCCTCGAACGCGGCGAACGACACCGGCTCGTTCATGTCGTGCCAGAAACCCGCGAACCCCTGGTCGAGCCGCTCCTCATAGAGCGTGCCCCACCACTCCCGCGCGCGTGGGTCCGTGAAATCCGGATACACCGCCTCCCCGGGCCACACCACGCCCCGCACCGGGCGCCCCGCGGCATCCCGCACGAAGGCGTCGGCCGCCACCCCGGCGTCGTACACCTCGACCCCGCGCTCCGCCTTCACCGCGGGATCGACGATCGACACCAGCCGGATCCCGTGCCTGCGCAACTCGTCCGCGAACTGGGGCAGTTTGGGAAAGCGCTCCTTGTCGACGGTGAACACCTGGTGCGCGTCGTAGTGGTCGATGTCCAGATGGACGGCGTCCAGCGGCAGCCCCCGCTCCTGATACCCGGCGACGACCCGCCGCACCTCCTGCTCGCTGCCGAAGCCCCACCGCGCGTGATGGTGCCCGAGCGCCCACGCGGGCGGCAGCGCCGGGGGACCGGTGAGCGACGCCCAGGTGTGCAGCACGCGCGCGGGCGTACCGGCCATCGCCCAGTACCGCAGCGGCCCGCCGCTCATCCGCACCTCGCACGACCCCACCCGGTCGTGCCCCGACCCGGCACCCTCCTCACCCTCGCGCACCGAGACCGCGCCCTCCCACGTGTTGTCGTGGAAGACCAGGTGCGTGGCCGCGTCCGCCACCACCATCTGCACCGGCATCGTGATGTACAGCGGATCGTCACCGGGACCGAACGAACCGCCCGGATCGGTGTTCCACAGCCGGTACGTGCCGTTCCGCAGCCGCGGCCCACCGGAGCGCCCGCCCAGCCCGAAGAACCGCGCGTCCGCCGCCACCTGGGACCGCTGCACCCAGCGCGCCGGACCCCCCTCGACCGGCTCCCACCAGCGCGGCGGGAGATCACGCCGCAGCACCACGCCACCCGGCGTGCTCAGCTCCACGGCCCCGTGCCGCGAGACGACGACCGTCACCCGCTCCGACACGACCCGCCAGCCGCCCTCCTTGTCGTGCTCCAGGACGGCCCGCGGATCCGGCTCCGGGCTCTGTCCCGCCACGGCGTACGACGGCTCCGGCTCCGCCCCGTCCCAGCCCAGGAAGACCGCCCCGCCGGCCGTCACCCGCACCCGCAGCTCCGAGCGCGCGAACCGCACCACGCCACCACCGGGCTCCGGGGTCATCCCCGTCACCGCACCCGGCACCCGGGCACGCTCCGCACCACGCGGTGCCAGTCCCGTCGCGTCGGCCCGCCATCTGCGCCACGAGGAGCGCACCGTGCGCAACCCCTGCGCCGTGCCGACCATGCCGACCGCCTTCACCGAACGCACCAGGTCACGACCGTTCATGCTGCTCACCCTGCCACCGAAGAAGCCGCATGTGTGCCGCGTTCAACTGCCGTTCACCTGGGGTGACGGCACATACCCGCAGGGCCGACCGTGTGCGGCCCACCCTGGTGCGGAAGTCGATCACGTGGCATCGTCCCTTGCAGCCGTGTTCACGCGCACACCCAGCACGTGCGCACCCCACGCATACGACGCGTACAGTCCGGGAGCCGCCCCATGACGTCCTCAGTGAACCCTGCGCCGCTCTGGCAGCCGAGCCCGGAGAGGATCGCCGCAGCGCAGGTCACACGCTTCCAGGCCTGGGCGGCCGAGCACCACGGAGCACCCGCCGACGGGGGCTACGAAGCACTGCACCGCTGGTCGGTGACCGAACTCGAGACGTTCTGGCAGGCCGTCACCGACTGGTTCGACGTCCGCTTCACCACCCCCGCCACGCGCGTCCTGGGCGACCGCTCGATGCCGGGCGCCACCTGGTTCCCCGGCGCGACCCTCAACTACGCCGAGCACGCGCTGCGCGCCGCCGAGGACCCCGCGCGCGCGGACACCCCCGCTCTCCTCCACGTGGACGAGCGCCACGAGCCCCGAACCGTCACCTGGGCCGAGCTCCGCCGCCAAGTGGGGTCCCTCACCGCGGAACTGCGCGCCCTGGGAGTACGCCCCGGGGACCGCGTCAGCGGCTACCTGCCGAACATCCCGCAAGCCGTCGTCGCGCTGCTCGCCACCGCCGCCGTCGGCGCCGTCTGGACCTCCTGCGCCCCCGACTTCGGCGCCCGCAGCGTCCTCGACCGCTTCCAGCAGGTCGAGCCGGTCGTCCTGTTCACCGTCGACGGCTACCGCTACGGAGGCAAGGAGCACGACCGCCGCGACACCGTCGCCGAGCTCCGCTCCGAGCTCCCCACCCTGCGCGCGGTCGTCCACATCCCCCTGCTCGGCACCGACGCCCCCGAGGGCGCCCTGGAATGGTCGGCCCTCACCTCGGGGGACACGGCCCCCACCTTCGAAGCGGTGCCCTTCGACCACCCCCTGTGGGTGCTCTACTCCTCCGGCACCACCGGACTGCCCAAGGCGATCGTCCAGTCCCAGGGCGGCATCCTCGTCGAACACCTCAAGCAGCTCGGCCTGCACTGCGACCTCGGCCCCGGCGACCGCTTCTTCTGGTACACCTCGACCGGCTGGATGATGTGGAACTTCCTCGTTTCCGGCCTCCTGACGGGCACCACGATCGTCCTGTACGACGGCAGCCCCGGCCATCCCGACACCGGCGCCCAATGGCGCATCGCCGAACGCACCGGAGCCACCCTCTTCGGCACCTCGGCCGCCTACGTCATGGCCTGCCGCAAGGCCGACGTCCACCCGGCACGCGACTTCGACCTCTCCCGCATCACCTGCGTCGCCACCACCGGCTCCCCACTGCCGCCCGACGGCTTCCGCTGGCTGCACGACGCCTTCGCCGAGACCCCCGGCGGCCTGTGGATCGCCTCGGTCAGCGGCGGTACGGACGTCTGCTCCTGCTTCGCCGGCGCCGTCCCCACCCTGCCCGTCCACATCGGAGAGCTCCAGGCCCCCTGCCTGGGCACCGACCTGCAGTCCTGGGACCCCCAGGGCAAGCCGCTGACCGACGAGGTCGGCGAGCTCGTCGTCACCAACCCCATGCCGTCCATGCCCATCCACTTCTGGAACGACCCGGACGGCACCCGCTACCACGACAGCTACTTCGACACCTATCCCGGCGTCTGGCGGCACGGCGACTGGATCACCCTCACCTCCCGCGGCTCGGTGGTCATCCACGGCCGCTCGGACTCCACGCTGAACCGCCAGGGCGTCCGCATGGGCTCGGCCGACATCTACGAGGCCGTCGAACGCCTCCCCGAGATCCGCGAGTCCCTCGTGATCGGCGTCGAGCAACCCGACGGCGGGTACTGGATGCCCCTGTTCGTCCACCTCGCCGAGGGCGCCACCCTCGACGACGCCCTGCGCGACCGCCTCAAGCGGACGATCCGCGAACAGCTGTCGCCGCGCCACGTGCCCGACGAGGTCATCGAGGTCCCCGGCATCCCGCACACCCTCACCGGCAAGCGCATCGAGGTCCCCGTCAAGCGCCTCCTCCAGGGGACACCTCTGGACAAGGCCGTCAATCCGGGCTCGGTCGACCGGCTCGAACTTCTCGACTTCTACGCGGACCTGGCCCGCGAGCGAGCCTGACGATCACGGGTTCCCCCAGCTCAGCGGCCGTTGTCAGTGGCTCTCGTTACTCTGAGTGAGCATTGATCGACCGCATGCAGGGGGAACCATGGCGCACACCGAACACGACACGATGCGACGCGCACTGCGCCGCGAAGTCGCCGGAACCATCGGCCTGCTGGCCGACGAAGAGGACTTCGCGGCCATGCGCCGCTACCGCACCTTCCACTTCGACGACCACGAGACCTATCTCCAGCAGGTCGAGAACCTGCTCCGCACCCTCGCCGCCCAGGGCGGACACACCACCATCGCCCTCTTCGACCCCGAGGAGTACGAGGAGTACTGCGCGGACACGGGCCTGGACCCGGACGCCGCGACCAGCCGCACCCGCTTCACCGCCGAACTGGCCTCGGGCGGCGCCACCCTGCCCTACGAGGGCCAGCCACTCGCCGACCTCGTCCCCGACCTCGTCGACGAGGCGGTCCGCCAGGCCACCTGGGAGTACGCGGCGGTCGTGCTCGCCCGCACCGGCACCTGCGCGACCTGCGGAGAAGACCTCGGACGCGCCGCGTTCACCCGGGCCTCCGCCCTGATCGCCCGCGCCCTCGCCACCTCCGGGCCGGGCGCCCGCCACCTGGTGTGCAGCGTGCCCTGCGACCCCGAGACCCTCCTCGCCGCCCTGCACGTCGAGACCGACGCCGACGGCCGCGCCCGCGTCGACGACACCGAGGCCCTGGAGTTCACCACGGTCCTGGCCGTCGGCATCGCCACCCGCCGCGCCGCGGGCATGGTGCTGCGCACCACTACCCCGGGAGACGGCGACCGCGTCCACGGCTGGCGCATGACCGAGGGCCGACTCGAACCCCTCACCGCCGCCGAGGTCTTCGACGCGTACTGCACCGACGCCCTCTCCGGAGACCTGGTCTCCCCGGAATCCGGCGTCGACTACTGCGCGGCCCCCGACCTGGAAGGCGACGTGACAGAAGGGGAGCACCGGCATTGAAACGCCTCAGGGGCCTCCCACCGACCGGTGGGAGGCCCCTGAGGAACAGCCGCGGCGAACCTACTCGCCGGACAGCACCGCCTGAGCGGCCTTGCGCGCCTCTTCGGCGCTGTCCGCGGCACGGGCCGCCGACGCCGCACGCTCGCACTGCGCCAGCGTGTACTTGCCGAGCGTCGCCCGCACGTAAGGAATGGACGCCGCACCCATCGACAGGGAGGTGACACCCAGACCGGTCAGCACACAGGCCAGCAGCGGGTCCGAAGCGGCCTCGCCACAGACGCCACAGCTCTTGCCCTCGGCGGCGGCCGCCTCGGCGGACAGCGCGACCAGGTCGAGCAGCGCGGGCTGCCACGGGTCCTGCAGCCGGGACACCGCACCCACCTGACGGTCCGCCGCGAAGGCGTACTGCGCCAGGTCGTTGGTGCCCAGCGAGAGGAACTCGACCTCCTGAAGGATCGAGCGCGCCCGCAGCGCGGCCGAGGGGATCTCGACCATCGCACCGAACTTCGCCTGCAGACCCGCCTCGCGGCAGGCGTCGGCGAACGCCTTGGCGTCGGCACGGTCCGCCACCATCGGGGCCATGACCTCGAGGTAGACGGGCAGGCCCTCGACGGCCTTGGCCAGCGCGGTCAGCTGGGTGCGCAGCACCTCGGGGTGGTCGAGCAGCGAGCGCAGCCCGCGCACGCCGAGCGCCGGGTTCGGCTCGTCGGCGGGCGTCAGGAAGTCCAGCGGCTTGTCCGCACCGGCGTCGAGCACACGCACGACGACACGGCCCTCGGGGAAGGCCTCGAGCACCTTGCGGTACGCCTCGACCTGCTTCTCCTCGGACGGCGCCTTGGTGCTGTCGTCCAGGAAGAGGAACTCGGTACGGAACAGACCGACACCCTCGGCCCCGGCCTCGACGGCCGCAGGCACGTCGGCAGGACCGCCGACGTTGGCCAGCAGGGGCACCTTGTGCCCGTCGGACGTCGCACCCGGACCGGTCGACGCGGCCAGCGCGGCCTTGCGCTCGGCGGCGGCGGCCTCCAGCTGCTCCCGCTTCTCCGCGCTCGGGTCCACGAAGATCTCACCGGTGCTGCCGTCCACGGCGACGACCGTGCCCTCGGCGAGCTCACCGGCACCCGGCAGCGCGACGACGGCCGGCACACCGAGCGCCCGCGCGAGGATCGCGCTGTGGCTCGTGGGCCCGCCCTCTTCGGTCACGAAGCCGAGCACCAGCGCCGGGTCGAGCAGCGCGGTGTCCGCGGGCGCGAGGTCGCGCGCGATCAGGACGTACGGCTGGTCGCTGTCCGGGACGCCCGGCATCGGCACGCCCAGCAGACGGGCGACGATGCGGTTCCGCACGTCGTCGAGGTCCGCCACACGACCGGCCATGTACTCACCGGCACCGGCCAGCAGTTCGCGGTAGTGGGAGAACGCGTCGTAGATGCCGCGCTCGGCCGTGCTGCCGACGGTGATGCGCCGGTCGACGTCGGCCATGAGCTCCGGGTCCTGGGCGATCATGGCCTGCGCCTCGAGCACCGCCTGCGCCTCGCCGCCGGCCAGATTGCCGCGCGCATTCAGGTCGGCCGCCACAGCTTCCACGGCCTGGCGAGCACGCCCCTGTTCGCGCTCGGCCTCCTCCGTGGGAATCTGCTTGGCCGGCGGCTCCAGGACCGCCGTGCCCATGTGCCGGACCTCGCCGATGGCCACACCGTGGCTCACACCGACGCCTCGCAGCGTTGTCTCCATTTCACCCGTCTCCGATAGTGCGACGGGCCCAGCCGCCGCGGTGGTTGTCGTGCCTGCCGTCAGCGACGGCGATGACGTCACTGCCAGCTGAAGAGCGCGTCGCCGGCCTTCACGTCGCCGGCCTCGACGAGGTCGGCGAGGGACTCGGCGGTGGCCTCGAGTGCCACGATGGGGCACACCGGGGACTTGCCCGCGGCCTCGACGTCGGCCGGGTTCCAGCGCACGACCGCCTGGCCGCGCGTCACGGTGTCACCCTTGTTGACGAGGAGCTCGAAGCCCTCACCGTTGAGCTGAACGGTGTCGATGCCGAGGTGCGTCAGCACGCCGTGACCCTGGTCGTCGACCACCACGAAGGCGTGGGGGTGAAGAGAGACGACGATGCCGTCCACGGGAGAGACGACCTCGGAGGGCTCGCGCGCGGGATCGATAGCCGTGCCAGGCCCGACCATCGCGCCGGAGAACACGGGATCCGGTACAGCAGAGAGCCCAATGGCGCGTCCTGCAAGCGGGGACGAAACGCTGGTCATGGCTAGCCTCCCAGGGGGCGGAGATTCGTAGCCGCCGTCACTACCTGTCCTGGACGACGCACTGTTCAGAAGGGTAAGTCATAAGAAGTCCCGGTTCCGCACGAGAGGTCCCGGTTGGCGGACGTAGAGGCAGTGCACAAACGATTTGCGCCCGCCCGACACCCGATGTACAGTCGGACTCCTGCCTGAGGCCGTGTGACGCGGCAAGCGTCCGGTCTCGGCGGCATCCTTCACATCAGATCCTATCCCTGGGTCCGGTTCCGCATGTCTGCGGTGACCGTGGTCAGAGAGTCGAATGAGACCTGATAAAGTCGGAACCGCCGGAAAGGGAAACGCGAAAGCCGCAAGGCCGGAGCGGGAACCGGAAAGGCACCGAGGAAATCGGACACGAAAGAGTCTGATAG
>NZ_JBIARE010000009.1:0-59659 GCF_042889645.1 Streptomyces sp. NPDC002564
GCCCGATCTCCCGGGCATCCTTCGGCCGGACCGAGGCGGGATCGGCGTAGGCGCGCTCGATCAGAGCCTCCCCGACCGACCCGGCCGTGGTGTGCCTCTGCTCGTCGACTGCCGCGGTCGCCATGGTGACCCGCCCCTTTCTGCTCAATATTGCTCACGGTCTTGCGTGCGTGCTCGTACCCCCGCCTCAGAGGCATATGCACGACGGAACGCGCGGATTCTCCCGGCCCGGGCACACGGTCGGCTTTGCCGTCATGCCGGTATGCCGTCATGCCGTTATTCCAGACCGTCTTCCGGATCGGTCAGACCGTCTTCAGAGCCGCGGTGATCGTCTTGCCCTCCGGCTCCACGGCGACGTCGAGGCGCGAACACAGGCGCTGGACGACCATCCAGCCGTGGCCGCCCGGCCTGCCCGGGGCCGCCGGCTGGCGGCGCGGCACGTCGGTGCTGGCATCGCTCACGCGCAGCTCGATCTCGTCACCCGTCAGGCGCGCGCTGAAGCGGGTGATGCCTCCGGCGTGCAGGAGAGCGTTGGCGGCCAGTTCGCTGACGACCAGCAACGCGTCGTCGCGCAGGCGCTGCGCCTGCGGCGGCGGCAGGCTGCAGGACATCTCCGCGAGTACCTCACGGACCGCGGTGCGTGCGTCCGCGCAGCTGATGTCCTCTGTCTCCACTGGCTTCACTGTTTCCACTGCCTCGGCAACGCGCATCGGCCGTTGCTCCTCTCCCCGTGCATGCCCGAACACCGCATCGGTCTCTTCGTTCCCTTCCCGCCTGCCCGACGCGACCCGTCCCACACTCAGGCCCGCACGGACCCGTCGTGGGTTCCCGCCTGGAGCGGAACACGTCAGTGTCGACCTTCTCACGGGTCGGTCGGCACATTCTCTTGTCACATGCAGTAGCCGGTGTGGGAAGGTCTGGGCATGGTTTCCGACCGACAGAGCATCGACGTCACCCGGCACGAGCGGGTCACCGTCGTCTCCTTCCGCAACGAGCTCGACCTCGAAGACACCACCGAGGCCACGCTCGCGCTCTCCAGCGCGCTCACCGACACCCTCACCGCGGGAACCCTGCTCGATCTGGCCGGACTCACCTTCGCCGACAGCACCCTGCTCAACGTGATCCTGCGCGCACACGCCGAGCACCAGGACGCTCTGCGCCCCTTCGTTCTTGCCGGCCCCTACCAGAGCGGCATCTCACGGCTCCTCGAAGTCACCGGCGTCACCGGTGTCCTGGATCTGGCCGACACCCACGAGGACGGTGTCCGACGCATCCACGCGCTGCGCGACTCGGGCAGGGCCTCCGCGCCGGACGACACACGGCACTGACCCGCTGCGACGGGTGGTGGTTCGGGACGTCGAGCCACCCCCGCGGGGCGGATGGTCAGCGGGGCATGCCACGTCCCAGCTCCCGTGTCTTCTCGCGCAGGCCCGCAGCCCAGGCTGTGCCCTCCGCATGGGTGGACACTCCCGCTCCGGTGGAGACCTGCACGTCTTGGAGCGGGCCTTCCGGGGCGACTCCGTGTGGTGCCCAGTCCACCTTGACCGCGGCGCGTTCGGCAAGAACAAGCACTGTGGCAGTGAAGCCTTCGGAGAGCGCGAGCCAGACGGAGTGGATCGACTCGGTGCTGCGTTAGGAGGGCATTGACGAAGGCTTCGAAGATGGCGGGGCTGATCTGGCACTCGTCGTTCTCCATCTTCCCAATGCCTGACGGGAGTTCCAGCTCCGCTTCGAAGACCGCTATCTGGCGCTGGAACATACGGGAAACTGCATTGGACGGGTTCCACAGCGTCTCGTCGCCGAGGTCGAAGTTCTGGCTCATCGCGGCACCTTTCATCAGAGCGGAGTCTTGGCCGGACACCGGTGGCAGATGAGCATCGCAGCTGTGCCGACGAAGCCCAGGAGGCGTTCGCGCTTGCGTGCGTAGCGGCACTTGTGTGCGTAGCGGCAGTGGAGCCGACGGCGCCGGCCAGCCAGAATACGGTCCTCTCGGCCACCCCTTCCCCATGCCCGTGCCTTCTGGCAGGCCGACAGACCCACGCTTCCGCGTACGGTCGAAACCCTTACTCGGGCTGCTCGGTGAAGAAGTCCGCGAGGGAGGAGGCGACGTCGGCGGGGGCTTCTTCGGCGACGTGATGGCCGGCGTCGATGCCGTGGCCGCGGACATCGGCCGCCCACTGCCGCCAGATGAGCACCGGGTCCCCGTACAGGTCTTCGAGGTCGTCTCGGAGCGACCACAGGATCAGCGTCGGGCAGGAGAGCTGTTTCCCGGTGACGCGGTCCTCCTTCTCGTGCGCGCGGTCGATGGTGAGACCGGCCCGGTAGTCCTCCAGCATGGCCCGGACGACGTCGGGGTTGCGCGTGGCCGCACGCCACTCGTCGTAGTTCTCCTGACCCATCCTCTGCGGGTCGCCGCGGTACCAGTTGTCCGGGTCGGCGTTGATGATCCGCTCGGGGATCTCGGGTTGGGCGAAGAAGAACCAGTGCCACCACTGGGTGGCGAACTCGGTGGTGATGCGGGAGAGGTGCTCGGTGACGGGCAGGCAGTCCATGAGCGCCACCCGCGAGACCGCGCCGGGGTGATCGAGTGCCAGCCGCAGCGCGACGCTCCCCCCGCGGTCGTGCCCGGCGAGCGCGAACCGGTCGTGGCCCAGGGAGCGCATCACCGCGATCACGTCGCCTGCGACGGCCCGCTTGGAATAGCCGGCGTGGTCCGCGGTGGGCGTGGGTCCGGTGGACTGCCCGTAGCCCCGCAGGTCAGGGCAGACAACGGTGAAACCCCTCTGGACCAGGAGCGGGGCGACGCGGTGCCAGGTGGCCGACGTCCGGGGATGGCCGTGCAGCAGTACCACCGGCGGTCCCTCACCGCCGTAGCGCACGAAGGCGGATGCCTCGTCCACCTGAACGCGTGTGGTCGTGAAGCTCTCGAACACGGCCTGGGCCTCCCCTCGTTGAACACGTGGTTCCCGACGGCTGCTGGTCCAGTGCCCACCCTCGCTCCGCCCGAACATTGCGGGCAGGCCCAGCTGTCCTGGCAGGCCTACCTGTCCTGGTCACCTCAGGCCCCGGGGGCGGCGGGAATCCGTTTGGCTCCGCCGCAGGGCAGGGCAGGGCGGGCCGGGACGCGGTGGGCGGCGCATGGGAATGCGTTGTGAGGGCATCCGGCAGGAACACATCAACGCTAGGAGCCTGTCGTGATCATTGTCGGTATCGTCGCGGTGTGCGTGGTCCTGGCCGTCCTCGCGTTCTTCGTGCCGCGCCTGTCGCGCCACCCCGAGCGCGGTACTCAGCGCACGTTGGGCGCGGGATCGCGGGCGGGCGGCAAGGCCCCGGGCATCCTGGGCCGGATCTTCAGCAAGCCGTTCCGCAGCAGTTCCAAGGCGGTGGGCCGCAGCGGCTCCGCCGGACGCCGCGCCCGCAGCCGTATGCCCTTCTGACCACCCCGCCGGACGGGGCCCGCAGTCTCCGCAGCTGATGCACCAGGGCCAGTCCGTGGCTCGGGACGTTGATCAGCCGCCCGGCGCGGGCGCGCCGGGCATGTGGGACAGCCCGGGCCATGCCGAGGAGTCCGGGCTGCGCCGAGGAGTCCGGGCTGCGCCGAGGAGACCGGGCTGCGTCGAGGAGCCCGTTCTGGCCCGTGCGGTCCAGAACCCGTACGATGAGGGCATGGCCCGCCCCCGCAAGTTCGACGAAGAGCGAGTGATTCTCGCTGTCCGCGACGAGTTCTGGGACAAGGGCTATGCGGCAACGTCCCTGGAGGACCTGCTGCGCGTCAGCGGGCTCGGCAAGGGCAGCCTGTACGGCGCATTCGGGGACAAGCACCACCTGTTCCTGCGGGTCCTGCGCGCGTACGACGACGCGAACCTCCAGATGCTGCGCGAGCGGCTGGAATCCGCGACGCGGGGGATCGACCTGGTGCACGAGTTCCTGCTGAGCCCGGCCTCCGACCCCACCGGGTCAGCCGCACGGCGTGGGTGCCTGCTGGCCAACAGCAACGCCGAACTCGCCGCCAGTACACCGGAAGTGGCCGCTGAGGCGCGGCGCAGCTACGACGCGATCACCGCCATCCTTGCCGAGGCGCTGGAGCGGGCCCAGCGCGAGGGTGACCTCGCGCCCGATGCGGACCCGGCCGAGACCGCCCGCACTGTCCTCGTCGCCCAGCTCGGCCTCATCGCCCTCGGGCGCACCGGCATGAACATGGAAACTCTCGCCGCGGCGGCCCAGTCCGCCCTCGCGCGACTCCTGCCTGCGCTCGCGCAGTAGTAGCCCCCTCCTGGGCGCCCTGAACCGCCCGCGAACCCCGCAATCCCTACACCCTGCCAGCCGCGTCTTCGCGCTGCGCGCTGCGTGCTTCGCGCTGTGTGTGGGGCTTTCTGCGGCGAACCCCGCCCCCAGCCCCCTCTGCGCTGCGCTCCGACCTCGTTCTTGACTGTTCGGTCCATATCGGCGATGGTTATTGACCTAGCAGTCCATAACTAGTGAGGAGGACGGCATGCCCGTCTTGGCAGGCAAGGTCGCGGTCATCACCGGGGGCAGCATCGGCATCGGCTTCGCCACGGCACGCGCGTTTCGCGACGAGGGCGCCGAGGTGTTCATCACCGGTCGGCGCAAGGACGCGCTGGATGCCGCGGTCGCCGAACTCGGAAGCGGCGTGAGGGGAGTGGTGTGCGATGTGTCGGTGCCCTCGCAGCTGGATGCGTTCTACCGGGTCGTGCGCGAGCAGGCCGGTCCTATCGACGTGCTGGTCGCCAACGCCGGCATCGGCACCGCGGCTCCGCTCGGCGAGGTGACGGAGGAGGTGGTCGACTCCCTGTTCGCCGTCAACGTCAAGGGGACGATCTTCACGTTCCAGCAGGCGCTGCCCCATCTGAACGCCGGCGCTTCGGTGATTCTGACGGGCTCGACCGCCGCGACACGACCCGATGAGGGGCTCGAGGTCTACGCGGCATCGAAGGCGGCGGTGCGCAGCCTCGCGCGCGGATGGGCCCTCGGTTCGCGCGCACGCGGCTTCCGCGTCAACGTCGTGTCGCCGGGCGCCACGCGCACTCCGGGCCTGCTCGACCTGGTCCCGGCCGACGTGCTCAAGCAGGCGGAGGCCGACGTTCCGCTGGGGCGCCTCGCCGAGCCCGCGGAGGTGGCCGCGGTGACGACGTTCCTCGCTTCGGATGCCGCGAGCTATGTCAACGGCGCCGAGTTCTTCGCCGACGGCGGATACGCGCAGGTGTAGGCGCGGATCGGCCCAGCAGCACGCTCGGGACGAGCGACCCGTCAGCGGACTGGCGGCTCTTGAGGCCTCCATGGAGCACTCCATGGGTGACGCCACTCCGGTGCCGGGTGCTGGGTGGTGGGTACCGAGTGCCGGGTGCTGGGTGCCGATCCGGAAATGGCAGAGGGCCCCCAAGTCGAGCTGGGGGCCCTCTGTCGGTGCGCTGCCCGCAAGGTAGCGGTGGTGCCTCGTCCCGTGCCGATGGCCTCGGCGTCGTCGTCCGGCTCGGGACGAGCGGCGTGCGAGGGCCTCCTCCTCGGAGGGGCACGGCCTCCGGCTACTTCAGGGCTTTGGCGAACTCGGGAACGATCTTGTCCAGGGTGTAATTCACGGAGAGCACGGAGTCCGTGGCGAAGGCCTTGCCGGACGGCGACTTGGGGTCAAGGATCACGTCGTGTCCGGCCTTGGCCGCAGGGACCTTCTTGAACAGCGGGTCCTTGGCGACCTCGGCCGCCGACAGGCCGATGGGCTCCATCACCATGAGGTCGGCATCGAGCTTGCTCACGTTCTCGCGGGCGATGCTGATGTAGAAGCTGTCGCCGCCCTGCTTGTCGACCCAGGGATTGTTTTTGAAGCCGAGCCGCTCGAGGAAGTCGACCCGGCCGCTGCCCCGTACGTAGGCGCCGAAGCCGTTGGAGGTCAGTGAGCCGGAGGTGACCGTCTTGCCCTTGAACTCGGGGTGCGCCTTGGCCGCTGCGGTGAACTTCGCCTTGGTCTGCGAGATGAGCTTCTGGCCCTTGTCGTGCAGGCCGAGTGCGTCGGCCACCATCTCGGTCTGGTCCTGCCAGTCCGTCAGGTACTGGTCGCCGCCCTTGGGGACGCCGATGGTCGGGGCGAGCTTGCTGAGCTTCTCGTAACGCTTGGGGTCACCGCTCGACTTGGTGTCGAGGATCAGGTCGGGCCGCAGGGACGCGATCTTCTCGTACTCGGGCTCGAGGGTGCCGATCTTCGTGGGGCTCTTGTCGTACTTGCCCTTGGCCCACGGCCCGACGCCGTCTCCGTCGAAGTCGAGCCAGTCGCTGGCCCCGACCGGCTGTACGCCCAGAGCGAGCGCGGTCTCCGCGTCACCCCAGCCGAGCGCGACGACGCGCTTGGGCTGCTTCTCCACGGTGACCTTGCCGAACTTCGTGGCGACCTTGGCGGGGAAGTGCCCCTTGGCGACCGTCCCGGAGTCGCTCTCGGTGTCGCTGCCCGAGTCGGAGCTCGAAGAGCAGCCTGCGACCACGAGGACCGCTGCGGCCGCGAGGGAGCCCGCGGCGAGGCGGCGGGGCCGGGAGAAAGGGGCAATCGGCCGCGAAGAGGTTGTCGAACGCTTGAACATGAGGAAAGGCTAACCTAACCAGTCGCGTTCGGGTGCCACCGGCCCGGCCTCTTGCGCGGGTCCTTTCCTCATTGCTGTCCCGCTACCAGAAATCGAATCGAAAAGGCGTGGGGAAGGACCTGAAAATTCGTGGACGAAAGTCCCGGCGGATTCTCCGCTTCGCCAGAAACTCCAGCGCCTGGGTGGCCCGCCGTGTTTCGCCGTTCTGCACGTGCTGCCAGCGGCTGTTGGGCGTGGATCTTCGGGGACGGGGCATGCGGGCGAGGAAGACATCGCACCGCATGTACATCGAGGAGAGATCATGGTCGTTCCGGCGGAGAATACGCTGCGCCTGGTTCTGGCACGCTTCGCGCAGGCACGCTTCGACCATGACATCCGCCCCACCGGCACCACCTCGCGCGCCTTGGAGGACGTCACCTACACGCTGTGCGTGATGACCGGCCGCCCCGACATCGACCAGGCCCTGGAGGAAGCGGACTTCCTGCTCGCCGCCGGCCCCAGGAGCGAGGCGAGCGCCGGGCAGTGCGACGAGGCGCTCGCCGCGTAACCTCGCTCCACGCAGCCGCCGTCTGCCGCTTTCTCGGTTCGGCCACCGCCGCACGGCGGCCATGCCATCTCGCTGAGGACCTCAGTGGGGGCGGGCTAGCGGGTAGTCCGGGTCGACGCCCGAAAGGTCCAGGTTCCCGTCCGTGACAGCGGGGAGCGCACTCCACGAGCTGTCGCCCTGGTGATAGACGCCCGCGGCTTCGATCTCGGTGGGTGCGGCACCGGCCCCGTTGCTCTGGAGCTCGATACCTGCGGTGGCGAGGCCGACGGCGAGTACGAGGCCACCGCCCGCCAGTACGGTGACGGCGGCAAGGTGTGCACGACGGCGCATGACTCTCCCGGAGTGGTCGGCGGCAGTCGCAGAGGAGCAGGCCGGAGGAACCGGCCGTCCTCAGTCTGCTCATTGCTTACGTCTCGTCTTGCTTGTGTCTCGCCCACCTGTCATACGCCCAAGGACCACACGGCGTCCAGAGCGCAAGGAACTCCAGGCCGGAACCGGCCTCGGGGCCTCGGCGACGCTCTGCGTGCCTGCCCGTGCGCCAGGGTGCGGCCGAGACCCGGTCCGCGGTGACGGCATCGTGCGGTGACGGCGTCGGCGGTGACGGCATCGTCGGGTGCCGTGTCCGCGGCGCCGGCCCCTGGTGATGCACGAACCTATCCGGTCATGATTCCCCCACGAAGTCCGCGCTGAGCGTCAGCGCCTCGTTGATGTCGATCTCGCCCGCGAGGCGCCGCAGCCGCGTGCGGGCCCCGCCCAGGGCGTCCGAACCCAGCAGCAGACGCAGCGGCGGCTGCTCGGAGTCGACCACGGCCCCGATCGCCGCGGCGGCCCGGTCGGGATCACCGGGCTGCTTGCCCGATACGCCCAGGGTGGAGGTCCGTCGCGCACCCGCCGTCGGCGCGTAGTCGTCGATGTGCCGTGCGGACTGCTGCATGGACGAACCCGCCCACTGGGTGCGCAGCCCGCCCGGTTCGGCGATGGTCACGCGGATCCCGAGTGGCTCCACTTCGGCGGCCAAGGACTCCGACAGTCCCTCGAGGGCGAACTTCGTCGCGTGGTAGTAGCCCGTCGCCGCGAAGGCGGCCAGGCCGCCGAAGGAGGACACGTTGACGACGTGGCCTGCTCGACGGGCCCGCATCCCCGGCAGCACGGCCTTCAGAACGGTCACCACGCCGTGCACGTTCGTGTCGAACAGGGCGCGCACGGCCTCGTCCTCGCCTTCCTCGACAGCGGAGAGGTAGCCGTAGCCGGCGTTGTTCACCAGCACGTCGATGCCGCCGAAGTGTTCCTCGGCCCGCTCCACGGCGTTGCCTACCGACCGCGCGTCGGTGACGTCGAGCGTCAAGGGCAGAGCCCGTTCACCGTGGCGGCCGACGAGGTCGCTGACCGCGGTGGTGTCGCGGGCGGTGACGGCGACGTTGTCACCGCGGTTGAGGGCGTGCTCCGCCAGTGCGTGTCCCAGGCCACTGGAGCAGCCGGTGATGAGCCAGGTCTTTGTCAGCGCAGTGCTGTTGCTGTCGAACATGACGTTATCCGAACAGGCCGCGCACACAGCTGCCACACCCTGGCGAGGGTAGCTCTCGCAGGGGCAGCCTCACGGCGCAGGCCGACGCGCCGGCACCGGCGGCCGCAGTAGGGTCGGCCGTGTGACCAGCCACGACGACAACGCACTGGGCACGTTCCTGCGCAGCCGGCGAGAGAAGACCGATCCCGCGCGCGCAGGCGTGATCACGCACACGCGCCGCCGGGCCAAGGGCTTGCGCCGCGAGGAACTCGCCCTGCTCGCCGGCGTCAGTCCCTCGTACTACACACGCCTGGAGCAGGGACGGGACCGCAACCCCTCACGCGAAGTCCTCCAGGCCATCGCGGCTGTCCTCGAACTGGACGACACCGAGCGGACCTACCTGTGGGCCCTGGCGGCCCCAGCGCTCGACGCGGCCGATGCCGCCAGCCCCGCAGTCGACGCCGTGCGGCCCGGAGTGGTGCACCTGCTGCGCCGCTGGAGCGACCTGCCTGCCCTGGTCGTCAACCCCCGACGCGACGTGCTGGCCACCACCGCCCTCGCCCCTCGCATGAACCCGGCCTGGACCACCGGGCAGAACCTGATCGAATTCACCTTCCTCGATCCCCGGGCCCGGCAGGTGTATCCGCAGTGGCAGGACATCAGCCTTCAGGCCGTGGCCGGCCTGCGGGCCAGTGCAGCCGCTCACCGCGGACAGCTGGACGATTTCATCGCCACTCTGCGCGACCGCAGCGACGTCTTCCGGTCCCTGTGGGACTCGCATGACGTCTACGGCCGTGTCCACGGCATCAAATTGCTGCATGTCCCCGGCGTCGGCGAACTCCACCTGGCGTACGAGACGTTCACCCTGCCTGGCCCGGAGGGACACACCCTCTACGTCTACTTCGGGCAGCCCGGCAGCGAGGACGAACAAAAGATCCACCAGCTCGCAACCCAGTAGTTCTCCGGGTTGCTGCGGGGTGTCCCGTGCTGGGGAGCGGCCCCCGCCCCCGGGGTACGGCGGCTGGCTGCCCTGCCTCGCACGTACTTTTCCGCAAGGCTCGTGTCGGAGCGGTCGGAGCGGTCGGAGCGGTCGAAGTGGTCGGGGCGGCTTGAGCGGTAGGCCGATCGAATGCCGCGCCCTTCGCTCAGCGAGTCATTCAGGGGCGGGCGGTGAGCGAGGTCCAGCCTGCCTCGAGGAGATCGAAGGCGCGGGTGATGGACTCGCGGGGGTCGTGGTGGCCGCGAGCGGCGCGGGGCGCTTCGAGGGCGAAGTGGGCCAGAGCGGCGCAGGCGGGGTCCTCGGCGGGCAGGCCGCTCTCCTGCGCGATGGCCCGGGCGAGGGCCTCGGCGTGGCGCATCCACATGGCCTGGACGTAGTCGCGCAGCGCGGGAGTGGAGTCGACCAGGGCGAAGAACGCGGTGAACCGGGGGTCGTCTCCCGCAGCGGCCATGCGGTAGCGCAGTGCATGACCGCACAGCGCGGCCGGGATCGACTGCCCTTCCGGGCGTTCGCGTACGGCGGCGAGCAGGCGGGCCTCCTGGTCGGCGTCCTCGTCGAAGACGAGCGCTTCCTTGACCGGGAAGTGCTTGAACAGCGTGGTGGTGGACACGTCTGCGGCGTCGGCGATCTCGCGGATGCCGACGTCGTCGTAGCCGCGCTCCAGGAACAGGCGCAGGGCGGCGTCGGCGATGGCCTGGCGGGTGGCGGCCTTCTTGCGCTCGCGGCGGCCGACGGGCGCCGCCGGGGGCGAGGAGTCGGTCTGGGGCATGGCTCCACGATAGCTCCAAAGTTGCCCGACTTCAAAAGTGCAACAGTTGCACTTAGTGTGTTGGTGTGCTCTTCTGGAGGAGCGGTCGACGCCTCCCGTCCCGCCCTCTCTCCCTCCCTTCCTCTCTCCGTCCGAAAGGAGTGATCAGTCATGTCCGCGTCTGCATCCCTCCCCTCCGCCCCGCCGGCCGTCCCGAAGAACGTGCGGTGGGTGCTGCTCGGCGTGATGCTCGCGATGCTGCTGTCGATGCTCGACAACATGGTCGTGAGCACCGCGATGCCGACGATCGTCGGCGAGCTCGGCGGCCTCGACCACATCTCCTGGGTGGTCACCGCGTACACGCTCGTCACCGCCGTGACGACGCCCGTCTGGGGCAAGTTCGGCGATCTCTTCGGCCGCAAGAACATGTACCTGGCGTCCATCGCCGTGTTCATCGTCGGATCCGCCCTGTGCGGGGCATCGCAGTCCATGGGCGAGCTGATCGCGTTCCGTGTCGTGCAGGGCGTCGGTGCCGGCGGGATCGGCGCCGGCGCCTTCGCCCTGATCGGAGCCCTCGTACCGCCCCGCGAACGCGGCAAATACCAAGGCATGACGGCCTCCGTCATGGCCATCGGCACCATCGGGGGCCCGCTGCTCGGCGGGTTCGTCACCGGCCACTTCGACTGGCGCTGGGCCTTCTACGTCAACCTGCCGCTCGGCCTGGTCGCCCTGGTGTGGCTGTGGCTCAAGCTGCACGTCCCCGCCACCCGGATCAAGGCGAGGATCGACTGGGCGGGCATCGGTCTGCTGACCCTGGCCATCACCGCGATCGTCCTGGCCGCCACGTGGGCGGGCAGCACCTACGCGTGGGGCTCCTGGCAGATCCTGGCCCTCGCTACCGTCGCCGTGCTCGGTCTCGCCGCGTTCATCCGAGTGGAACAGCGCGTCAGCGAGCCGCTGCTGCCCCTGTCCGTCTTCACCGGCCACCGCAACTACCCACTGGCGATGGTCATGACCCTGGCCGGCGGTGTGGTGATGTTCGGCGCGGGTCTCTACCTGCCCCTGTTCCAGCAGACCGTGCAGGGCGCCTCGGCCACCAACTCCGGGCTGCTGATGCTGCCCATGATGATCCCGGTCGTCATCGTCTCGACCATCGCGGGAAAGGTCATGTCGGCCACCGGGAAGTACAAGATCTTCCCTGTTCTCGGGACCGTGTTCCTGACCACCGGTCTTGGTCTGCTGGCCACGATGGACACCGGTACGTCCTTCGCCGTGACCGCCCTGTACATGGTCCTCGTCGGCATCGGCCTGGGCTTCACCATGCAGATGGCCGGCACCATCGCGCAGAACAGCGTCTCGCTGCGGGACATGGGCGCCGCGATGAGCTCGTCCAACCTCTTCCGCACGCTGGGCGGATCCCTCGGCGTCGCCGTCTTCGGCTCGCTGTTCACCCGCGCCGTCCAGCCCCACCTGGCCCCCGGCGCCGGCACCGGCCCGGATGCCCTGCGCCGGCTTCCGGCGGGCGCCAGGGACGCCTACCTCGCCGCCGTCACGAACGGCGTCGGCCACATCTTCCTCACCGCCGCGATCATCTGCGCACTCGCGTTCGTCGCCGCCCTCTTCGTCGTCGAAGTCCCGCTGAAGAAGGCCGGACCACCCGCTCCCGCTGACACCACCAAGGGCCTGCGCGCCGCCACCACCAGCTGACCTCGCACCTGGCACCTGGCACCTGGCACCTCGCACCCCGCATCTCGCACCTCGGACCGCGCTTGAGCCCTGCACGACATGACTGGAGCCCCGCCATGACCAACCGCCCCACCCCTCCCACCGCTGTCGTGAACGCACGGGTCTTCGACGGCGAGCAGACCCTGGAAGCAACCACTGTCATCTTCGACGCCACCGGCATCCTCACCGTGGGCGGCGAGGCGCCCTCGGGTGCACGAAGGCTCGACGCCGCCGGCGCGACCCTGCTGCCCGGCCTCATCGACGCCCACGTCCACACCAATGCCGAATCCCTCGCCCTCGCACTGCGGTTCGGCGTGACGACCGAGCTGGAGATGCAGGGCACGAACACCGCCGACAACCGCGCCCACATCACCGACGACGACACCGTGGCCGACGTGCGCTCCTCCGGATTCGGCATCACGCCGCCCGGCGGCCACCCCAGCGAACTCTTCCCCGAGGGCTTCCGACCCGGCCCGCCTCCCGGGGCGCCCGGGCCGTCCGGACCGGCACCGCTGATGCCGTTCTCCACCACCCCCGAGCAGGCCGTCGCGTTCATCCCGCAACTCGTCGAACGTGGCTCGGACTACATCAAGTTCATGGTCGACGACGGCTCCGTCGAAGGCCACCCCGGTCTGCCCATGCTCGACCGGGCGACCCTGAACGCGGGCGTCGCCGAAGCCAAGCGGCACGGCAAGCTCACCGTCGCCCACGCCTTGACGATCGAGGCGACCGAGATGGCGATCGAGGCCGGCATCGACGGCCTGGCTCATTTGTTCATGGACGGCCCCCACACCGACGAGATCATCACGCTGATCCGCGACTCCGGCGCCTTCGTCGTGCCCTGTGTCGTACTGAACGCTTCCATGATGGGCATCACCGGCGACGACCTGGCCGACGACCCACGAGTGGCCGCCCGGCTGGACGAGAGCTGGATGAAGACCCTGCGCAGCAGCTTCAACCACTACCCCCGGGGCAGGATCACCGACGTGCTGGAGTCCGTGCGCGCCCTCCACCACCCCACCATCACCATCTCCGACACCCTGAACACCCGCGCCGTCTGGCGCCGCGGAGCTCAGCTCACCGCAGCCTGAAGCAGCAGCAGCCCCGGCAAGCGGCATGAGACGGGACGGACAGCACAGTCCGGACACGCCGTCCTACCTGGCCGTCGGCCCCGACCGAGGGCACCACGCAACTTCTCGCCCGTTTACTGGCGTAGAACCTTCCAGCAATGGATGAGGAAGGTGCTGGGCGCCCTGGTGTCGTAGCCGTGGCTGTGGTTGCCTCAGAGGTTCGACCGGACACGGGGGGTGTCGCATGGATGCGACCGGGAGCATGGCGTTATCAGCCGTACAGATACTGACCGGCACGGCGGCAGGGGCGGACACGGCAGTGGGCGCCGAAGCGGGCCGGGCGGTGGACGACCTGGTGCGGGCACGGCTCGGCTCTTCCGAGGACGGTCGTGCCGCCCTCGCGGGAATAAGCGCCGACCCGGTGGATCCCTCGGCGGTACAGGGACTTGAGGAGGCGATCCGGAAGGCCTTGGACGCCGATCCCGATTTCCGGGGCCGCCTGGCGGCGGTGCTCGCCGGTCCGCCTCCGGCCGCTGCGCCCAGGTACACCGTCACGCCGCCGCACACCTCCTCGTACAACGGCAGCATCGTCATCGGAAGCGGCAGCGCGGTGCGGCGCAGCCAGATCTCGCTGGGGCCACTGACGATCACCAACACCCGCACCACCCGCGCCTCCCTGACCGGAATCGCCGCCATACTGCTCGCGCTGGTGTCCCTGGCGGTCTACGGCGGAGTCCAGATGGTCACCGGCGACGACTCCTCCCGGCGTTCGAGCGGCACATCCGCGCGACACCCGCGCGATGCGGTGTCCTCCGCGCCCGCTTCCGGTACATCCGACGGGTCGGCCCCGGTCGTCCTTGACGCCGAGCAGGCCAAGAAGATCCTCCCGGGGCCGCCAAGCCTGCCGGACGGCTGGAACCTCGCGAGCGACTCGCCGACGACGGAGCGGTGTCGTAGCTCCCGCGTCGGTGGCCTCGGCCAAGGGGAGCGCCACGAGATCTGCAAGTCGGCCTCGCAGCTCGACCTGCGATCGGTGTACGACCCAGGGTCGGCCGTCAGCTTCGAAAAGGTCCACATCGAAGTCCTGCCGTACACCAGCACCGACGCGGCGGCCGAGGGGTACCTCGGACTCAAGATGGAACAGGCCGACTTCGCCGGCGGTACGCAGCCGGTGGAGCTGGCGCGGCCGCTCTACGGGGACGAGTCGGCGGCTGTCACGCTGACGTACACCGGCGTCACCGACGCCGTGGACAGGGCGGAGGGGCGGGCGGTGGTCCGGTGCGGGACCGTAGTGGCCGCCGTCTACGTCATGAACGAGAACGGCGGCATCGTCGATGTCGGCGCGCTCAGCGCCCTCACGCAGGCAGTGGCTGCCCGCGCCGAGCAGGCGCTGGACGGTGAAACGCCCACGGCCGCCGTCGAACTGTGAGGCAGATTCCCCGATCGCTGCCGGCCCCTGCCCTCGCCGTCCCCGCCTTTCCTCCACCGGGTGCGCCGACGGCCACCGGGTGCGCCGACGGCGCGGCACAGCAGCCCGATGGCGGGAACCGACTAAACGACGCAATCCAGCTCAGTCCAGCGACGCAGCGTAGCTGTCACCGGCTCGGCATGCTGCTCGTCACCAGTCGCGATACGTCGTCGCCGGTCAGCAAGGACCGCGCCGTGGTCGAGCGGTGCTTCGGGCGTCCGAAGCAGTTCCGCACGATCGTCACCCGCTTCGTCGAACCCCCGCCCGGTACGAGGCCGGAGTCGCCCTTGCGGCACTCCTCCTCTGACTCCACGAACCCCTACCAGATCCTGTGTTGGACAGGACCTACGGGCCGAGCCGGATCCCGCGAGCTTCGGCGATGACGTCCAATGCGTGGACGTGCCAGTCGTAAAAGTTTGACGTCCTGCGGCAGAACGCCAGCACGTGTTCGTGTGCCTCGTGCGTGCCGATCTCAAGGAGAGCGGCAGCGGCGGGCTCGTGCGCACCGGACCATGAGCCGGGGGCGAGGAGCCCCACCAGCGGGGTGAGGCACTCGGCCGTGCCTCGCCCGACGAGCGCGAGGGACGCGGCCTCCTGCGCGGTACGGTCGGTGGCCAGCGGTCCTCCAAGGGGCGCGGCATACCGGACCCGCGGTGGCGCTGGCGGTGTTGCGGCGAGTCGGCTCAGGGCGGCCGTCGCCTCGGTCTCGGGGCGTGCGGCGAGTGCCCCGACGATCTGGGCGCCCAGATCGTCGCCCAAGCTGTGCGCGGGGCCGTCGGCGAGTGCGACGAGGACCGGCAGCGCCGGGGCGCCCATCCGGGACAGTGCCTGCACGGCGGAACGCGCGAGGAGGGGCTCGGCGTGGGGAGTAATGAACTCTCCGAGCACGCCGGCCGACTCCGCTGTCGGGAATTCGCCGAGGGCCGTGACCGCCCTTGCCCGCACGGCCTCGTGCGGCGAGCGTGCGCAGGCCAACAGCACCGTGAGGCTGTCGGTGGCGCCGATCGCGCCGAGGGCCCGCACAGCATGGGCGCGCAGGGTGCCGGGCTGCTCCTCGTCGGATGCCAGGGTGGCGAGTACTCCGGAGGCCCCTGCGTGCCGCAGGGCGCCGAGTGCGTCGGCGACGGCCGCGCGCAGGGCGACCGGTGCCGACTCCTGAGCGAGCAAGGACAAGAGAGCCGGGGCGGCTGCCTCTGGGCGCCCCGTGAGCCCCAATGCGCGTGCAGCTCCGCGGCGTTGGGCCACAGAGCCGTCCGGCCGTGTCAGCAGGAGCTCCAACGCGGGCAGTGCAACGGGCATCGCGGCGACGAGGTCCGCGACCGCGTCGCTGATGTGCGCGTCGCCCAGTGCCACAAGGAGCGGCCAGGCCGCATCGGCGCCCGCGTAGGCGGCGAGCGCGTCGGCTGCTGACCGGCGTACCGGCGGTGCTGCCGCCTCGCGCAGATGGTGGCGGAGTGCGGCGATGTGCTCGTCCCGGTCTGGTCCCGCGAAGAGTTCGGGTTGCGCCGTGAGATGGGTGCAGACGGCGGCCACGGCGTGGGGCGGGCACTCAGGGTGAGTGGTCTGCGCCGCTCGGTGGAGCACGGACCACAGGAGGTCCCGGCCTTCCCGGGTCCGGGCCAGCAGGGCGGTTGCGAGGCGTGCCGTCTCGGGATCCGGATCGCGCTGGGGTGTCTGCAGGAGCTGTTCGGCGGACGGCCACATATGCGCGGGCGGCCATGCGGCGGCGGGTAGAGCGTGAAGCGCTGTGAGTGCCGCCCGACGCAGCTGCGTGTGCGAGGCGGATGAGTGCGCCAGAACCAGGAGTGCGGAGGCCGCCCGTGGGTCACCGATCGCGCCGAGCGTGCGCACCACGTGCTCCGCGCGGTCGGGCAGGTACTCCCACAGCGCGGCGAGGAGCGGCGCCACGGCCTGTGGAGCCCGCAGTTCAGCCAGCGCGTCCAGCACCTTTACCGTCCAGTACCCGCGGCTGGTCCCCAGCTTCCCGCACAGAGCGACGAGCCCACGCACCACTTCTGGTCCACCGATGGTGACCAGTGCCTCCAAGGCGGGCTTCTCCAACTGCTCACGAGGGTCGTCCGGCTCAGTGAGCACATGCAGCAGAACGGGGACAGCGTGTGGGACGCGCAGCCTTCCCAACGACCTGACGGCATGCCAACGCAGTCCGATGTGCGGCCGGTCCTGACCGTTGATGCAGAAGTCGAGCGCCGCCACGACTTCCGGCGTAGGCGTGCCGCTCCCCAGCATCGCGGTGGCATATACGGCGACGTCCGGAATCGGGGAACGGGTGGCCGCGCACAGCCCCGCCACATCGCCGGCCATCCGTGTGTCCATCAGCTCCGCGATCGATGCAGCCCCTCCCACTCAGGCCCCCTCGCCCTCGGCGACCCGGTCCGACATCGCCACGAACAGTGGAGTCCCGACGACGATCGTCACCTCACGCCCGTCCGCACGCGTCACGGTGTCCCGCAGCAACTGCCGCGCCAGGAAATCGCAGTACATGGGCGGCACGGTCAACGACTCGGCGCAGCGCAGCACGTTCTCGGTGATGCTTCCCCGGCTCGGCATGCGGCCCCGAGATCTCACTTCGAACTGTCTTTCCCATTCGGGTGGGGAGTCCTGAAGCAGCCTGAAGAGCCCCGGCAGACCTGAGAAGCCGAGCTGCCTCATTTCGGGGGACGCCTGATGTCCGATCAGGTGACGGGCCGACCCGATAAGGGCGACGACCGTGTCGCCGTCGAACCCCGTCATCAGCGTGGGGCCATCCGCGTCCCCGTACCCCGCGACCCGCAGAGCCGCTTCTCCCCGGAACCAGGCTGTCGGCTCCGTCATCCAGCTGACGTCGCATTCCCGCTCGAGGTACGCCTCCACGAGGTCGAGCTGGTCGTAGGTGGTCGTGTCGGGGCGCGGCGACTGGAGGGCCAGGCTGACGACCTTCAAATCGAGCTTGGCCTCCACGGCGAGCCGCCGCAGGAGCTTCTGGGGTATCTGGCTGTACAGCATGTCCACTTTGGTGGTGGAGACGTAGAGGTAGTAGCGCATGGGAGGGTCAGGCACCGTGGCCGTGGGGGAGAGCGGCACGACCAGTACTCCGGGCGCCGCAGGCGAGGTGTGCCCCGCAGACCCCGCCTCCACTACTGCCTCGGCTCCACCTGGCCCAAGCACGCGCGGTGCCGCTGCTCATCGCTCTCCCCGAGTCTCGTCCAACAGGACCTGGTCAACCTGGTGTTGAGCAAATCTAAGCGGAGCATCCCATACTCGTGGGCTGGGAGCGACGCATCGTCCTTCACGGGCGGGGCCGTATCGCGTCCGCCATCTGCGCGACGTGTTGCACGTCCGACGATGACGTCCTGGTCGGCCCGGAACGAGTTTCGTCGAATCCCGGCACATCGATCACGGTTCTGCGGAAGCAAGGAGCGCGCGGCCCTGGCGCGCACCGCGTGCACGGTCTCGATCGACGGTGATCGACGAGGGGCGCCTGGCAGGTAGTCGCCCTGGTCAGGCGCCCTTCTTTCCCGTCTAGTTCTCTGTCTGGTTTCCTGTCTGTTCCTGTCTGTCCCTGTCTAGAAGAAACCCAGCTTCTGGGGGGAGTACGACACCAGAAGGTTCTTGGTCTGCTGGTAGTGCTCCAGCATCATCTTGTGGGTTTCGCGGCCGATGCCGGACTGCTTGTAGCCGCCGAACGCCGCGTGCGCCGGATACGCGTGGTAGCAGTTCGTCCAGACACGGCCCGCCTGGATCGAACGGCCCGCCCGGTAGGCCGTGTTGATGTCCCGCGTCCAGACGCCTGCCCCGAGACCGTAGAGCGTGTCGTTCGCGATCTTGATGGCGTCGTCGAAGTCGTTGAACGAGGCCACCGACACGACCGGACCGAAGATCTCCTCCTGGAAGACCCGCATGCGGTTGTCGCCCTCGAAGATGGTCGGCTGGACGTAGTATCCGCCCTCCAGCTCACCGTCGTACTGGATGCGCTGACCGCCCGTCAGTACCTTGGCGCCCTCCTGCTGGCCGATGTCCAGGTAGGAGAGGATCTTCTCCAGCTGGTCGTTGGACGCCTGCGCTCCGATCATGGTGTCGGTGTCGAGCGGGTGCCCGGCCTTGATCTGCTCGGTGCGCGCGATCGCCGCCTCGAGGAACTCGCTGTAGTGCCCGCGCTGCACCAGCGCCCGCGACGGACAGGTGCACACCTCGCCCTGGTTGAGGGCGAACATGGTGAAGCCTTCGAGCGCCTTGTCCCGGAAGTCGTCGTTGGCGGCCCACACGTCGTCGAAGAAGATGTTCGGCGACTTGCCGCCCAGCTCCAGCGTCACCGGCTTGATGTTCTCGGAGGCGTACTGCATGATCAGCCGCCCCGTCGTGGTCTCTCCGGTGAAGGCGACCTTGGCGACGCGCGGGCTGGAGGCGAGCGGCTTGCCCGCCTCGACGCCGAACCCGTTGACGATGTTGACGACGCCGGGCGGCAGCAGGTCGGCGACCAGGCTCATCCAGTAGTGGATGGACGCCGGCGTCTGCTCCGCGGGCTTGAGGACGACGGCGTTGCCGGCCGCGAGCGCCGGGGCCAGCTTCCACGTCGCCATGAGGATCGGGAAGTTCCACGGAATGATCTGCGCGACCACGCCCAGCGGCTCGTGGAAGTGGTACGCGATGGTGTCCTCGTCGACCTCGCTGAGCGAGCCCTCCTGCGCGCGGATGACGCCCGCGAAGTAGCGGAAGTGGTCGATCGCGAGGGGGATGTCGGCGGCGAGGGTCTCACGTATCGGCTTGCCGTTCTCCCAGCTCTCGGCGACCGCGAGCTGTTCGAGGTTGGCCTCCATGCGGTCGGCGATCTTCCGCAGCACGTCCGCGCGTTCGGTCACGGAGGTGCGTCCCCAGCCGGGTGCCGCGGCGTGCGCCGCGTCAAGGGCGCGTTCGACGTCCTCCGCGGTGCCCCGGGCGATCTCGGTGAAGGGCTTGCCGTTGACCGGGCTCGGGTTCTCGAAGTACTGGCCACGCGCGGGCGCCACGTACTCGCCGCCGATGAAGTGGTCGTACCGGCTGTCGAAGCTGACGTTGCTGCCTTCGGTGTTCGGGGCTGCGTAGCGGGTCATGGGGTCCTCCTCCGGAGGGCGGGTGCGACTCACGGCACGCTAATCACGGGGAGGTTGCAGCGACGTTGCACGGGGAGGGCCCCGGGAGGTCTCGGTGGCCTTCGGAGGGTATGCCTCAGTTCGGTCGTTGTCGGCTCGGTCGTGTCGGTTCGGCTCGGTCATGTCGGCTTGGTCGGCGTCTGCTGGGTCGCGTCGGCCCGGCCGTATCGGCCTGGCTCGGCCGAGTCGGGTGGGGCGGCGGAGATGGACGGATTCCTGGTCTATACCAACCACCCCGGTCCCAGTATCCTCAGGCGCAGCCAGTGGCACACCATCCCCCACCCAGGTTGCGTGCTGGCGCGGGCGACACCGCACCCTCAACTCTGCCCCCAGCAGCCGGGTGACTTCCCCCCCCATTCGCCGCCTCCAGGAGGCTCACGGTGAAAGTTCGCACCAGAAGCACGGCGATCATCGGAACCATCTGTCTTGTCGCATCCCTGGCCCTGACCACGGCGTCCGCCGACGAGTCCGCCTCCTCACGGTCACGACACGCTCCCGCGGTCGCGCTCGAGAAGGTGGCCGCGGCCACGAACCCGACCGCGGGCACCGCCGGCCCCGGCGGCACCCTCTGGCTGGCCGAACGGGCAGGAACCGTAAGGGTCCTGGGCCACCACGGGCTGAGCGAGCCCGTCCTGGACATATCCAAGGAGACCACCACCGACGGCGAACGCGGCCTGCTGGGCATCGCGTTCGACAAGAAGTTCGCGCACTTCTACATCTCGTTCACGAACCTCGAAGGCACCAGCACCGTCGACGAGTTCGCCGTACGGAAGGGCAAGATCCGTCCGGAGACGCGGCGCACGGTCATCACCCAGACCCAGCCGTACTCGAACCACAACGGCGGCGACATCAAGATCGGCCCCGACGGTTACCTCTACATCGCGCTGGGCGACGGCGGCTCCGGCGGCGACCCGCACGGCAACGGCCAGAATCTCGACACCCTCCTCGGCAAGCTCCTGCGGATCGACCCGAGGGGCGCCAAGCCGTACGCGATCCCTCGGGACAATCCGTTCGTGGACGACCCGAAGGCGAAGGACGAGATCTGGGCGTACGGGCTGCGCAACCCGTGGCGGTTCTCCTTCGACGCGGGAACGGGCGACCTGCTGATCGGCGACGTCGGCCAGAGCTCGTGGGAGGAGATCGACTGGGCGCCGGCGAAGAGCAAGGGCGGCGAGAACTACGGCTGGTCCCAGATGGAGGGCACGCACCCCTTCCGGGAGGGCACGGAGCCCGCGAACCACGTCCCGCCCGTCCACGAGTACGACCGCACCGGCCTCGGCTGCTCGGTGACCGGCGGCTTCGTCTACCGGGGCAAGGCGATCCCTGCCCTCAAGGGCCAGTACGTGTTCAGCGACTACTGCGACGGCACGGTGCGGGCCCTCCAGATGAAGAACGGCAAGGTGACCGGCGCCAGCGACCTCGGCGTCAACGGTGGCGAAGTCATCTCCTTCGCCCAGGGCGGTAACCGCGAGCTCTACGTGCTCGACATCGGCGGCAGCGTGTATCGGATCGACCCCGCGTAACGATCGACCCCGAGCAACGATCGACCCCGCGTAACGATCGACCCCGAGCAACGAGGGAGTCCCCTTGACGAGGTACCCCTGGTAACGAAGGACTCCTCGTCTCGTCGCGCCACCTCCGGGTCGGGCCCTAGGGCTCGACCCGGAGTCATGTCCCGACCAGGTCTCGAACACGTCCCGTAGGGGACATCCCGTGGACGACCGTACGGAGCCGCGGTCCGCGCTCCCGGACAGGCGCGTCACCGCTACCGGGACCAAGGTCCTCGCACCGCGTGACCTTCGGCCGTCCGCCCCGCCCTGAGGCGGCACCGGGCCCTAGGGGCCGACCAAGCGATGACCTTGGTCCCGGTGGTCGGTGAGGAAGGTCCCGCTTGCGGGCCGCTCCACGAGGAACGACTCGCGGGACCGCAGGAGCGAGACGATGAGAGGGCGGGCCATGCCAAGGGGCCTCGGCGTGCACAACGATCGGTTGCAGTGGGTCCGGCGCGGGGAACCATCCCGGCGCACGGGCACCCTGGGCCGCACCACACGGCGTGCGTGGGGGATCGGCGGACTCCGCCTCGTGGCGCCCGGCGAGCGGCGCCCCGCCGCGCCAGGCGGGACTCCACCGAACCCCTACGGGAAGACACGAGGCGCCCCCTGCTGGCTCGGGCTTGCCGCACGTGATCTTTCCGCCGCCAAGCAGTTCTACGGACGGGTGCTGGGCTGGTGCCACGTGCCTCTCGTCGGCCAGCCGGGAAGAGCGCGATCGGTGGCCCTGAAAGACGGGCTGCCGGTGGGGACCATCACCGAGACGGATTCGGAGTTCGGCGCCCACGCGGGATGGATGCCGTACTTCTACGTCGACACGGTTGACGCGGCCGCGGCCCGCTTCCGCGAACGTGGTGCCACCGTGGCCCTCGGCCCGCCGGTGACCGTCGCCGACCGGGTCGCCGTGGTCTCGGGGCCGGACGGAGCGGTGTTCGGCCTGCGGGAACAGACACCTGACGACCGCTGGACGGTCGGGGACGGCCCGATCGCCCACCTCGAACTGCACACACGGGACGTCTTCGCCGCGGCCCTCTTCTACGGCGGTCCGCTCGGCTGGTCGGCCGGCAGCGACGACGCTGCTGCCGGGAGCGAGAAGGGGAGCGGGAGCGGCAACCGGTCCGGTGCAGGTGGCGGAGGAGTCTTGGGCGGCGTCCTGCGACACGGTGGAGCCTGCGACGTGGCGTACGACGACGGGCGGATCCTGCTGCGGGACGGGACGCTCCCCGTCGCCACGCTGAGGGAGGCGACAGCCCCGGGCTCCACGGAATGCCACCGCTGGCACGCCTGCTTCCGCGTACCCGATGTCGACGCGGCCGTCGCCGCAGCCGTCGAGTGGGGCGGGCGGCTGATCTCGCGGCCGCCAGGATTCCGCTCCCGACGCGAGGCCGTGGTGAGCGACCCGGACGGGGTCGCCTTCACGGTCGTCGCTCCTTGAGGGGTCATTCATTGAGTCGTGCAGGTACGCGAAAGCTTGGAGAGTCAGAAGATGTTTCTGCGGGCGACCGGTGCGGACGAGGCCGTCACCGAGCCGACCGACCGGGAGTGGAAGACCGAGCGGGAGTGGGACAGCGAGCGGGAGTGGAAGACCGAGCGGGAGTGGGACACCCAACGGGCGCGGGCCACCGAGCAGGCATGGGCCCCCGAGCGGATGTGGGCCACCGAGCGGGTGTGGGACGAAGCGGTCGGGCTGCCGCGGATCGAGGAGGGCGAGGAGGTCGCGCCGAAGGACGCACGTGAACTGTCGAAGCTCTTCTTCGACCGGCTGCGGACCCTGGAGGAGGGCTCACCCGAGTACCACTACACGCGCAACACCCTGATCGAGATGAACCTCGCACTGGTCCACTACGTCGCGGGCCGCTACCGCAACCGCGGCAACGGTCAACTGGAGGACATCGTCCAGGTCGGGACACTCGGCCTGATCAAGGCGATCGACCGGTTCGACAGGGGCCGAGGGCACGAGTTCGTCTCGTACGCGGTCCCGTGCATTCTCGGCGAGATCAAGCGGCACTTCCGTGACACGAGCTGGGCCGTGCACGTGCCCCGCAGGTTGCAGGAACTACGCGTCGCCCTGACCAAGTCCCAGGAACGGCTGTCGTCCACGCTCGGCCGCGAGCCGACCGTGCGGGAGCTCGCGGCGGACCTTGCGATGTCCGAGGAGCAGATCCTGGAGGGGATCATGGCCGCCAACGGCTACGCGGCCCGCCCTCTGGACGCGCCGAACGTCCTGAACGAGGGCGATGAGCCGAACAAGAACGGCAGGTCCCTCGCCGACATCCTCGGCCACAGCGACCCGGCCATCGAAGCGTTCGAGAACGCCCATGCCCTGGCCCCGCTCATCGCGGCACTCGACGAGCGGGACCGCCGCATCATCGAGCTCCGCTTCGGTCAGGAAATGACCCAGGACGAGATCGGATCCGCGCTGGGCATCTCACAGATGCACGTGTCACGCCTGCTCTCGCGGACCCTGGTCCGCTTGCGCGAAGGTCTGCTTGCACGCGAGTAGTGAGTAAGCGGAGGTGGAGGTGGGGGTGGGGGTGGAAGGGGTGAGGGTCGAGGTGGAGGGAGGTTGGCGGCGGAGAGGTCGCGGGGTGGGAGACAACGGAGAGGGCGACGCCTGCTCGGCGTCGAGCTCCCTCAGGCGGGCCAGAACGGACGGCGTCGGACGCAGCGCCGCCAAGGCCCGCCATACCACCAGGTCGTCGTCTCCCCACGGAGCGTGCGCCCAGTCCGCGAGCAGATCCGGATCATTGCGGTCGACGAGCGCGGCCCGCAACTGGTCGGCGATCCGGCGACGGAGCCGGACCAGCGCGGGCGCCTGCGACTGCGGCAGCAGCGGCCCGGCGTACGCGGCGGCCGCCGCCGTGACCGCCCCCGCCCCCAGCCGACGTTCGACGGTGTCGACGTCACACTCGACGGGCACCGCGAGCCGGTACGGCCGTGACCGGAGCAGCTCGGCTCCCAGCAGCCGCCGCAGCCGCGCCATCTCGGCCCGCAGCGTCACCTGCGGAACCGACTCGTCCTCGTACAGCGCGTACAACAGCTCATCGCCCGTGAGCCCCTCCGGATGGCGGGCCAGCAGCACGACGATCTCACTGTGCCGACGGCTCAGCCGCAGCTTGCGCCCGCCCGCGAGCAGCAGCGCCTCGTCCCTGCCGAGCGCGGTCAACTCGACACTGCCGTCGGTGACCACTGGTGGCACAAGCAGGGCCAGTTGGGACTCCGCCGCCCGAGCGACAGCCTGTACGAAGGCGAGGCTGTGCGGATGGGCGAGCCCGTCCCCGCCGGTGATGTCCACCGCTCCGATCAGCCGTCCCGTCCGCGGGTCGTGGACGGGTGCCGCCGCACAGGTCCACGGCTGGACACGCCGCATGAAGTGCTCGGTGGCGAAGACCTGCACCGGGCGGTCCACGGCGACCGCCGTTCCCGGTGCGTTCGTCCCCATCGCCGACTCCGCCCACCGCGCCCCCGGCACGAAGTTCATCCGGCCCGCCTGCCGTCGCGTCAGTGTGTGGCCCTCGACCCACAACAACCTGCCCTGTGCGTCGCAGACGGCGAGCAGATGCTCCCCGTCGGCGGCAAAGGTGCCCATGAGTTCACGAAACAGAGGCATCACGCGCGCCAGCGGATGCTCCGCCCGATACGCTCCCAGATCGCCGTCGGTCAGCTCCACCGCCGCAGCCGTACTGTCGGGACTCACCCGCGCCCTGGCCGACCTCCTCCATGAGTCCGCCACCACGGAACGCACCGGGCGCGCGATCGTCCCCCCGTCGGTGAACTTGTCGTGGGCCCGGCGCAACGCCCTGACCCGCTCGCCGGGGTCCATGCCGGGCTCCAGCGCCACCCATGGATCGGTCAATGCGGCCTCCCGGGACGGCGATGCGAAGCGGTGCTGCCATCGTCGCCCCGGAGAGGGAAGCCGACAAGGACGCGGTGCGGGCCGGATCCGGTGACACGGTCCGTGGGACGTGGCAGGCGGCGGTTTCCCGAGCCCCGGGCTTCGCTCAGGCGAAGTTGACGATCCGTAGGTATCGCGTCCAGTCCCAGTACGGGCCCGGGTCCGTGTGGTCCGCGCCGGGGACCTCGTTGTGGCCGATGATGTGCTCACGGTCCTTGGAGATGCCGTAGGTGGAGCAGATCGCCGCCGTCAGCGCGGCGGACTGCTCGTACATCGCGTCGGTGAAGTATTCGGGTTTGTCGACCCACCCTTCGTGCTCGATGCCGATGCTGCGTGTGTTGTAGTCCCAGTTCCCGGCGTGCCAGGCGACGTTCCGCTCGCGGACGCACTGGGCGATGTGGCCGTCCTCGGAGCGCACCACGTAGTGGGCGGAGACCTTCTTGGCCGGGTTCTTGAAGATGGCGAGTGCGTCCGCGTAGGTCTCCTGCGTGACGTGGATGACCACATGGTTCACGGGGTACGTCGTGGGGCGGTTGGCAGCGGTGTAGTTGGACGTGCTGGCCGGTACGGATTCGGCCAAGGGGTAGTCCACGGCTCGTTCCTGTGCGGTTGCGCGGGTGGTGGGCAGGAGCACTGCGGGCACGGCGGTGGCGACCGCGCCCTGCAGCAGCCGACGCCTGCTGGGGAAGCGTCTCGTCGTGGGGTCCATGGTCGGCCTGCCTCTCGGGTGGGGGGAACAGTGGGGGGAATGCGGCGGGGGGATCAGTGAGGGAAACAGGAGTCGCGCTGAGGCTGAGTTCGAGATGGTGAGAATGGCCGGGGTGGGGAGCACGGGTTGCTTGGGTCGTGTGGGTCGTACGGGTTGCGCGGGTTGCATGGGTCGTACGAGTTGCGCGGCCGAGGCGCGACCGCGCATGGCGATGAGGGGTGCCTCAGCTCTTGATTCGTGTGGCGGCGGATGAGGCCCCTGCGCAGGCCCCGCCGCCTCACGTGAATTACGTTACGGCGCTTGCCGGTTGAGGCGGAAGGGTGCGGCCGGCATCTGTGGGTAGTCGCGAGATTGTGGATATCTCGGCCACCCGATTGGGGGATGGGGGTGGGGGAGGGGCATGGTTGCGAGCTCGATCGATCGCGGAGGCGAGGGGCTCACGGCATCACAGAGCCCATCAGGGGAGGCTCGAACAGTCGGAAGCGGCACGAAGACGGGATCCGGCACGTGCCGGCTGACTTGACCGAGCCGCAGAGCCTCACTCCCGCGTTGGACGGGGCGAAGGCGCTGTTCCTCCTCCTGTCCGGCGACCTGCACGCCCCCGAGGCCAGGCCGACCGACATCATCGACCTGGCCGTGGCCAGCGGGGTCCGCCGGGTCGTCCTGCTCTCTTCGCAGGGCGTGGCGACCAGGCCGCTCGGCCCGACGCGGATCGCGATGCGCGCGGTGGAGGACGCGTTGAGAGAGTCCGGCCTGGAATGGGCCGTCCTGTGACCGGGCGGCTTCGCCTCCAACGCCCTGGCCTGGGCGGAGTCCGTGCGCACGCAAGGGACGGTCGCCGCGCCCTTCGGTGACGTCGGTGTTCCGATCGTCGACCCGGCGGACATCGCCGAGGACGCGGCGGCCTGCCTGCTGGACGGCCGGAACACCGGCGGAGTGCATGAGCTGACCGGACCCGAGGTGATCACGTCGCGTCAGCAGACGGAAGCCATCGCCGCCGCGCTCGGCTCGCCAGTGCAGTTTCACGAACTCACCCGCGAGGAGGCCAAGGCCGCAATGACCCAGTTCGTGCCGCCGGAGCTCGCCGACGACACCCTGGACATCATCGCCGCCCCGAACCCCGCCGAACTGGGGATCAGCCCGGACGTGGCACAAGTTCTCGGCCGACCCCCGCGGTCCTTCGACAGCTGGGTCGCCCGCAACATCGCCGCATTCGCTGAGGCGTAACTCAACTGAACTGCCTGGGCAACTCCGTGCGACTACGGCCGCACGGGGCGACCCCGCAGGGCCTCTGCCCGCCGCCAGCTCTGCCCAACGGGCACGTCGCGGGCGGTTCTGCGCAGGCCGTGCGCGACATGACGTGGCCGAGGTATTTGCGATGCATGCTCAGCGCCTCGTTACTGTCGTTACTCCGGACTGTCGTTACTCGGGACGTCGTGGTCGATGCCGCGCACGAGCAGGCACGTGTCGAAGGGTGATCTTCGAGCGCAGCAAACGCAGTTCGTGCCAGACGATCCACGGCCGCGCTTCCCTCGTCCGACTCGACGCACGGACCAACGAGCTTCCCAGCCGACAGCCACACCATCGACGGCTGCTGTCAGGACCTCTAAGCCCTTCGCCCGGTCCCGCCCCCGAGTCCCGCGCCGACCCCCACGGGGTCGTCGAGCACACTCCGGGCCACAGAATGCGCGGCGCCCAGAAGTGGCCCGTCGGGCCCCAGGCCGGAAACGGTCACGCCGCACGCGCGACCGGCGGTCCGCCCCGACAACTCCTCTTCGAGCGTGGGCAACAGCCACGGTGCCAGCCGCGACAGCGCCCCGCCGAGCACGACCGCCCGTGGATCGAGGAGGTTGACGGCGCCGGTGAGTGCGATCCCGAGCGCCGCACCGGCCTCGCGCAGCGCTCGCCGCACCCGTTCGTCGCCCGCGGCGGCACGCTCGGCCAGCCGGGCGCCCCGGTCCTCGCCGAGGTTCAGGCCCGCGGCACGCAGCACCGCTTCCTCACCCGCGTACTGCTCAAGACAGCCGCGTCCTCCGCAGGGGCAGGCCGGACCCTCGGGGCGTACGGGAACATGGCCCAGCTCGCCCGCGAATCCGTGCGTTCCGCGCAGCAGCCGCCCGTCGACGACGAGCGCGGCGCCGATGCCGATCTCTGCCGAGACGTGCAGGAAGTCCTCGGGCGTCTCGGCGCCGAGCCAGAGCTCGGCGAGTGCGCCGAAGTTGGCCTCGTTGTCGACGGTCAGCGGCAGCTCGGTGGGGACGAGACGGTCCAGGTCGACGTCCTGCCAGCCGAGGTTCGGGGCGCGGACGACGGTGCGGGTGTCACGCGCGACCAGGCCGGGGACGGCCACCGCGAGGCCCGCGGGCGCCAGACCGGCCTGACGGGACTCGTCGCACACCTGCTCCACCAGGACGGCAAGTTCCTGGAGGACGGGCAGGGGCGGGCGGCCACGGTTCCCGGCTCGGCGCACGGCCCGCGCCTGAACCTCCCCACGGAGGTCGACGGCGCACGCCGCGAGGTGGTCGACGCCCACCTCGGCGCCGATGCCGACGGGGCCCCGCGCGCTGACCGCCAGGGCGGAGCCGGGGCGGCCGACCCGGCCCGGGCGTTCCGGGCCCAGCTCGTCCAGGAGACCCGAGCGGATCAGCTCGTCCACCAACGTGGAGACGGCGGCCCGGGTCAGCCCGACGCGCGAGGCCACGGCGGCGCGGGAGAGCGGCCCGTGCGCGGCCACGGCGTGCATCACGCGGGACAGATTGCGGCGGCGCATTCCCTGCTGGGTGTCGGGCAGCCGCGCACCGGACGTACCCCGGCGCTCGTCGTGCAGCGGTGCGGTCATCCGTCGGTCAGTCCTCACTCCCCGTGGGGCGCCCTGTCCAGGAGCGGCGCCGCGTCGGAGAGTACCCCGGAGATCCGGGACAGCGCCGCCTCGTCCCGTTCGACGGGTTTCCGTACGGGCCCCTGATCCGTGCCCCAACGGCGCGCGATGGCGCTCGGGTCCTCCCCGGTCAGCACGCCCGCCGCCTGCGCCGCCGCGCCGAGGGCGACCAACTCCTGCGCCTGTGGCACCTGGACGGGGCGCCCGGAAAGCCGCAGCACGGTGTTCTGCCACGCGGTTCCGCGGGCCCCGCCTCCGATGAGCAGCAGCGGGGTCGACCGGTCGGCGTCCGGGTCCAGAACGAGGTTGAGCGCGCCGAGCAGTGAATGCACGGCCCCGTCGTACGCGGCCTGCAGCAGTTGTCCCGGGGTCGTGTCGTGCCGCAATCCGTGCAGCATGCCGGAGGAGTGCGGGAGGTTCGGGGTGCGCTCGCCGTCCAGGTAGGGCAGGAGCGTAACCGTGCCGCCCGGTTCGACCGCGTCGCGCCGCAGGTTGAGCAGGGTGGCCACCCGGTCGACGGCCAGCGTGCAGTTGAGGGTGCAGGCCAGGGGCAGCCACGCGCCGCGGGCGTCGGCGAAGCCGGCCACGGTGCCGGTCGGGTCCGTGGGACGGTGCTGCGAGACCGCGTAGACCGTGCCGGAGGTGCCGAGGCTCAGTACGGGTGTGCCGGGGCGCAGGCCGAGTCCCAGGGCGGCCGCGGCGTTGTCGCCGGTGCCGGGGGCGACGAGCGTGCCTCTGGAGAAGGGCAGTTCGCCCCCGTCACGGACCGTCCCCACGACCTCGCCCGGATGCGCGACCCGGGGCAGCAGCGCCGGGTCCAGGCCGACCAGGTCCAGGATGCCTTCGTCGTACTGCTCCGTGCCCGACGCCCACCAGCCCGTTCCGGAGACGTCCCCGCGGTCGGTCGTGCCGAGACCCGTGAGGCGTTCGGTGAGGTAGTCGTGGGGGAGGCGCACGGCAGCGGTGGCGCGTGCGGCGGCGGGCTCGTTCGCGGTGAGCCAGGCCCATTTCGTCACCGTGAAGGACGGTCCGGGGACGCTGCCGACCCGGTCGGCCCACACCTTGGGGCCGCCGAGGCGTTCGACGAGGCCGCGCGCCTGCGGGGCCGAGCGCACGTCGTTCCAGAGCAGCGCGGGCCGCACCGGGCTGCCGTCCTTGTCCAGGGTGACGAGACCGTGCTGCTGGCCGCCGATCGACACGGCGGCGGCTTCCCGTGCGGCCGTGCCGCACTGCTGGAGCGCCGCGCACAGGGCGTCCCACCAGTCCTGGGGGTCGCTTTCGCGGAGGTCACCCGTGCTGACGCGGTGCGGCGCCTGCCCGCTGGCGACGACTCGGCCGGTGGCCGAGTCGACGACCAGCGCTTTCGTGGACTGTGTGGAGCTGTCCACGCCGACGACGAGCGGCCCCTGGGCAGTGGGCGCTGATGACATGAGGGTCTCCGTTCCTGCGGTTCTCCCCGGGCCCGCCCCGGAGTTCCTTCCATGACCTTCCCAGCGGCGCCCTCGGATACTAATTTGTAAAGCGCCATGACGAAATAGCTGAGGGAGCCGCACATGAACTACCAGCCCACTCCTGAGGACAAGTTCAGCTTCGGCCTGTGGACCGTCGGCTGGCAGGGCAGGGACCCGTTCGGAGACGCCACCAGGGCCGCGCTCGACCCGGCCGACTCGGTACGCCACCTCGCCGAACTGGGCGCCTACGGAGTCACGTTCCACGACGACGACTTGATCCCGTTCGGCGCGTCGGATGCGGAACGCGAGGGGCACATCAAGCGGTTCCGGCAGGCGCTGGACGCGACGGGACTCGTCGTGCCCATGGCCACCACGAACCTCTTCACCCATCCCGTGTTCAAGGACGGCGGATTCACCGCCAACGACCGCGACGTACGCCGCTACGCGCTGCGCAAGACGATCCGCAACATCGACCTCGCGGCCGAGCTCGGTGCGCGTACGTACGTCGCCTGGGGCGGCAGGGAGGGCGCGGAGTCCGGCGCCGCGAAGGACGTGGGGAACGCGCTCGACCGGATGAAGGAGGCCTTCGACCTGCTCGCCGAGTACGTCACCGAGCAGGGCTACGACCTGCGGTTCGCGATCGAACCGAAGCCGAACGAGCCGCGCGGCGACATCCTGCTGCCCACCGTCGGCCACGCCCTCGCGTTCATCGAGCGGCTGGAGCGGCCCGAGTTGTTCGGCGTCAACCCCGAAGTGGGCCACGAGCAGATGGCGGGCCTGAACTTTCCGCACTCCATCGCCCAGGCACTGTGGGCCGACAAGCTGTTCCACATCGACCTCAACGGCCAGACCGGGATCAAGTACGACCAGGACCTGCGGTTCGGCGCGGGTGATCTGCGCAGCGCCTTCTGGCTGGTGGACCTCTTGGAACGGGGCGGCTACGAGGGGCCGCGGCACTTCGACTTCAAGCCGCCGCGCACCGAGGACGGCGAAGGCGTGTGGGCGTCCGCGGCGGGCTGCATGCGCAACTACCTGATCCTGCGGGAGCGCGCGGCCGCGTTCCGCGCCGACCCCGATGTGCGCGAGGCGCTGCGCGCCGCGCGCCTGGACGAGCTGGCGATCCCCACGGCCGACGAAGGGCTCGCCGGGCTGCTCGCCGACCGGAGCGCCTACGAGGCGTTCGACGTGGATGCCGCCGCCGCGCGCGGGATGGCCTTCGAGCGCCTCGACCAGCTCGCGATGGATCACCTGCTGGCGGCCCGAGGCTGAGCGACCGCCCGGCGGGACGTTCGTTCAACTTCCGCACAGGGGTCGCCATATGACCGGTTCGAGGCGACTCTTGATGGTATGGCCATGCCGCCCGTACCGCCGCAGCCCCCACCGCCGCCGCCCAGTGGCCCGCCACCAGGCGGCGGCTTCGGCCCACCACCAGGAGGCGGCTACGTGCCGCCTCCCCACGGCGGGGGGTGGCCGCCGGGGCCGCCGCCCGGAGGCGGCCCTCCGGGACGGCGTACCGGGCTGTTCATCCTGCTCGCCGTCATCGTGGTCCTGGGGGCCGTCGTCGCGCTGGTCCTGGTGACCAACAGCGACGATGACGACAAGAAGGGGCCCGCCGAAAGCACGAGGAACACGACACCCGAACCCACGCCCTCCCTGAGCATCCCTTCGCAGATCCCGACCGATCTGCCGACCGGACTGCCCACGGAGTTGCCGACCGAGCTGCCGAGCGGTGTCCCCTCCCTGCCCACGGACTTCC
Organism: Streptomyces sp. NPDC002564; assembly: GCF_042889645.1. Lineage (NCBI taxonomy): Bacteria > Bacillati > Actinomycetota > Actinomycetes > Kitasatosporales > Streptomycetaceae > Streptomyces > Streptomyces sp. NPDC002564. The sequence continues at coordinate 32,015 of NZ_JBIARE010000009.1, forward strand.
CGACGCTGCCCACCGACTTCCCCAGCGGCGTCGACCCGGCGCTGCCCTCGCCCGCGGCCGGACAGGTCCCGTACTACCTGCTGAAGGCCGGCGACTGCTTCAACATCGACAGCAGCAGGCCCGGTCAGGCGAGGAAGAAATCCTGCACCGCACCGCACGACGCCGAAGTCGTCGACCTCGCCGAACTGAAGGGCTCCTTGACGACCGACGCCGCCCTGAAGAAGGCAGCCGCCGACCTCTGCCGACGGACCCTGGAGCGCAAGGCGCGCAGCCAGCCGCCCGGAACCGTGCGAGGCACCCTGGTGCAGTACCCCGACGCATCCGGCTACCGGGTGGGCATCGACGACGTGGCGTGCAGCCTGGCGGGGGACAGCGGCGCGGGCAAGCGCAAACTCACCCGGCCGCTGTCCTGACGACGCGGCCTCGCGATCAGTACTTGCGCGGCAGCCGCACGTACGTCACCGACGTCTCCACCTCGCTGTCCACCAGCCGGCCGTTCTTGTCGAACGCCTCAGGCCCGTCACTCATGCCGAAGTCGTTGTCGTTGATGAGGGCCAGAGTGCGACCGTCTACCCGCGCCACGCCCTCGATCTTCCCGGGTACGCCGTCGACCGTCCCCAGGTCGACCGCCAGGCGTTTGCCGAGGACGGGCACTCCGGAGGCGGCAGGATCGTCCAGCTGCTCCAAGGAGGGCTGCGTCGTGGCCTGGTCCCACTTGCTGCCGAGGATGTTGGCCCGTCGGTCCAAGGAGACCGTCTGGAGGCGTGCGGCCTTGTCCGTGCGCTCCTGGACCAGCAGCCGGTCACGCCCGACGGCCACCACGGAGGAGATCTTCAGTTCGGACGTGTCGTCCTCACCGGGGTCGACGACACCCACCGGATCGAACCGATAGGCGTACTCGGCGGTGACGGCATCCTTCTTGGGCGAGAAGCGCAGCAGGCGCGCCGTGCGCGAGTCGTCGCCCGCGTCCTCGTCCGGCAGTGACAGCGGGCTCTGCACCGCCATCACGAGATCCCCTCCAGGGAGGAGAGCGAGCCCCTCGAAGCCCCGGTTCGTCTTGCGGTGCAGCAGGACACCCGGCAGCGCCTCGGCCACCGGATAGTCGGCGCCGCGCAGCTGGAGGCCCCGGGGAACGTAACGCTTGATGACCTTCCCGCGCGCGGATACGTGGATCAGGGAGGGCCCGTACTCGTCGATCAGCCAGAAGGTGCCGTCCGACGCCCGGACGATGCCTTCCGTGTCCAGCCCGTTCGCGTCGTACGGGACAGGGGTCTTGGCGTCGTAGCTGTACGGGGCTTCGTCGCGGCCCTCCTGGTTGGGCAGGCCCGTCACGGGCTTCCCGGAGGAGGTCGTGATCGGCAGGGCGGAGACGACCTTGACCTTGTCGCCCCGGACACGGATCTTCACGATCGCCGGGTCGAAGCCGGGCACGGGGAAGGTGCGGCGCTTCTTGCCGTCCACCTTGATCTGGCCGTTGGGCCCTCGATCGGTCACCGTCCAGAACTCGCCCTCGCGTCCGGCCGGGTAGAGGTCGCTGCCGATGCCGCCGAGATCCACACCGCGGTCGTTCTCCACCGTTCCCGGGAGCAGTGCGTTGCTGAAGGCGCCGAGCGGGATGTCCCCGAGCGTGGCGGTCCCGGTGACGCGCGCCTCCTTGTGGCTGCCGTGTGTCGGCTGGCCCGTGGCGGTGCCGGCCACGGTGAGGGCGGCGATCACGGCCAGCGGTATGCCGACGGCTGCGGAGCGGCGGACACGGCCCTTGCGGGCGGCGTGCGGGGACATCGGGGCCTCCTGGGGCACGGGTGCGGTGACAGCGGTCAGACTTCGCCGCCACCGCGAACGCAGGGGAGCCACCGGGTGAACGGAGGTGAACATGCCGACGGCGCCTCCCGCGAGGGGCAGGAGGCGCCGCCGTTCATCACCGCTCCGAAGACTGCCCGTGGGGGGGGGCAGAGTGCCTGGATCAACCCCTTTCGGATCGGCCGTACGAACAGCTCCGCTGAGTCCGGTGACCTTGCTGGTGAACCCGGTCGGGCTCGTGCGGTCAGACCTCCCTGAACCGACCTGACTCCACGCTCGCGCATGACATGGCCGCGCTCAATCGCCGGTCAGGGCGAGTGCGTGAGCCGGTGTTCCCGGCGCGCGAGCGGCCGGTGGAAACGCGCCGGTGGGCGCCGTACGCGATCCCACGCCACCCTGTGCGCCGGAGCGCGGGGGCCGGGCGGAGCGGACGGAATCTCCGGAGCGTACGGGCGCAGGTCCGCCACGACCGGCCCCCGGGTCACTCGCCCCCGGAGGCGACGGCCAGCGCTGTCGCAGGGTCGTGGACAGCGGGCCCTGCCGGCGTCCAACGGCCGCGCTCCTTGCGGTAGGGCCACCAGCGGCCGTCCCTCCCGTGGCGGAGCTGCGCGTCCGCGCCGACCACGGTCCAGCGATTGCGCGCCGCTCGCAAGGCGGGCCGCTCGTCGTCGTCCCAGGCGGCGTCCAGAGCGGCACGCGCGCGTGCCAGTGCCTCGTCCTGAGGTGTCCACTCCTCTTCGAGTATGTGGAGCGCGGCCCGACCGCCGTAGGTCCACGCCCGAACGGCGAGGGCGAGCCCTTCGCGGCCCCGCTCGGAAACGGCCGCCAGCCGGGCCTCGATCACCTCGCCGGGCCGACCGGCCGCCAACCGCACGGCATCCTCACCGCGGGTCAGTTCCTCGTCGACCGGCAGGCGTTCGTGACCGGCGGCGAGCGCGTCGGTCAGCAGCCGATAGGCCTCCACGGCCGCCTGAGCGGCCAGGAATTCGACCCCCGGTACGTCGAGCCCCGGTGCCGCCTCCGCCTCTGTGTCGAGCGTCGGCGGCATACCCGGCTCCACAGGCAGCGGAGGCAGGTCGGGCAGCGGCGGGAGGATGGCACCGTCCGCGTACGCCTGATCGGCTCCCACGCCCTCCGGAGCGGCATCCTGAGCGTCTTCCCGGGCCTCGTGCGCGTCGGCGGCAGCGACGCTCCGCGCCTGCAGTTCGTCGAGGAGCGCCCGCTCTCCCCGGCCGCGCATCAACAGCAGTACAAAGGGGTCCTCGTCGAGTAGGCGGGCCACCTGGTAGCAGAGGGCTGCTGTGTGCCCGCAGTGGTCCCACGCGTCGCAGTCGCACTCCGGCTCTAGATCGCCGATGCCCGGCAGGAGCTCGACACCGGCCGCCGCGGCGTCCTCCACCAGATGAGGCGGCATCTCCCGATCGAGGAGCGCCGCGATGTGCCCGGCCCGTTCGATGGCCATGCCCAGGAAGCGGTCCCACGCGCCGGGGCCCAGCTCCTGCAGCAGGACGTCGGAGCGGTGTGGCGTACCGTCACGGTCCTTCACGACCGCCGTGATGCGGCCGGGTCTGACGGTGACCGCGCCCACCGCGCCCGCCCGCGCGAGCCTGCGCCCCGCCTTGAGCTGCTGCAGGTCCAGCGCCGTGTCTTCGAGGGCCTTGAGCCAGGCCCGGCCCCACCAGCTCTGGGTGAATCCCCGCCCGTGCGGCGGCGCCAGCGGCGCGAACGTACGCTCGTCCGTCCCGCCGCCGCGCGGGTCGTCGTCCGGAGCGCCGTATGCGTCGTCGTGGATGTCCCTCATCGATTGCCCCCTCGCAGCTCCACCAGGTCGGACAGTTCGGCGTCGGTCAGCTCGGTGAGAGCGGCCTCGCCCGCGCCGAGGACGGAGTCCGCCAGCTCCCGCTTGCGCAGCAGCATCTCGGCGATCCGATCCTCGATGGTTCCCTCCGCGATCAGCCGGTGCACCTGCACGGGCTGGGTCTGCCCGATGCGGTACGCACGGTCGGTCGCCTGTGCCTCGACGGCGGGGTTCCACCAGCGGTCGTAGTGCACGACGTGCTCGGCCCGGGTGAGGTTCAAGCCCGTGCCCGCCGCCTTCAGGGACAGCAGGAAGACCGGGACGGCGCCGTCCTGGAACCGCTGCACCATCGCCTCGCGCTCCGCGATCGGTGTGCCACCGTGCAGGAACTGCGAGGGGATACCGCGCGAGGCCAAGTGCTGCTCGATGAGGCGTGCCATCTGTACGTACTGCGTGAAGACGAGCACGCCCGCGTCCTCGGCGAGGATCGTGTCGAGCAGTTCGTCGAGCAGTTCCAGCTTTCCGGAGCGCCCCGGGATACGGGGTGCATCCTCCTTGAGGTACTGCGCGGGGTGATTGCAGATCTGCTTGAGCCCGGTGAAGAGCTTGACGATCAGCCCCCTGCGGGCGATGCCGTCGGCACCGGAGATCTCCGCGAGGGTCTCCCGTACCACTGCTTCGTAGAGGCCCGCTTGCTCCGTGGTGAGCGAGACCGCGCGATCGGTCTCGGTCTTCGGGGGGAGTTCCGGCGCGATCCCCGGATCCGACTTGCGGCGGCGCAGCAGGAACGGCCGGACGAGCTGTCCGAGCCGCTCCGCCGCGCCGGGATCCGTCCCGCCCTCCACGGCCTGCGCGTAGCGGGTACGGAAGGTGCCGAGCTTGCCGAGCAGGCCCGGTGTCGTCCAGTCGAGGATGGCCCACAGCTCGGAGAGGTTGTTCTCCACGGGCGTTCCGGTGAGCGCCACGCGTGCGCGTGCCCCGATGGAGCGCAGCTGTCGGGCTGTGGCCGAGTAGGGGTTCTTGACGTGCTGTGCTTCGTCGGCGACGACCATGCCCCAAGAGGTCTGGGCGAGTCGCTCCGTGTCGAGTCGCATCGTGCCGTAGGTGGTGAGCACGAACTCACCGTCCGCCACGTCGTCCAGGGTGCGCTGGGCGCCGTGGAACCGGCGCACGCGCGTGCCGGGTGCGAACTTCTCGATCTCGCGCTGCCAGTTGCCCATCAGCGACGTCGGACAGACCACCAGCGTGGGGCCCGCGGACTCGTCCTGTGTCTGCCGGTGCAGATGCAGGGAGATCAGCGTGATCGTCTTGCCGAGCCCCATGTCGTCCGCGAGACAGGCGCCGAGGCCGAGGGAGGTCATGCGCGCGAGCCAGTTGAGGCCGCGCAGCTGGTAGTCGCGCAACTCGGCGGCAAGGGCAGCGGGCTGCCCGACGGGCTCCATGCCCTCGGGGTCGGCGAGCCGGTCGCGCAGGGTGGCGAGCCATCCCGTCGGCTGTACGGCGACACGACGCCCCTCGACCTCGGCCGTGCCGGTGAGCGCCGCGCTGAGCGCGTCGATCGGCGTGACCTTGTGATCGTGCCGGTCGCGAGCCCTGCGCGCCTCCACGGGGTCGACCAGCACCCACTGGTCCCGCAGGCGGACCACCGGGCGGTTGGCCTCAGCGAGGCGGTCCAGCTCTGCCCGGGTGAGCTGCTGGTCGCCCAGCGCGAAACGCCAGTTGAAGGCAAGCAGGGCGTCCGCGGACAGGAAGGAGGGGGTGTCCGAGGAGAGCTTGTGCGGGTCCTTGCCCGCGTTGTCCTCGTCGTCCGGTGGGCCGATGACCGCACGGGCGGTGAGACTGCGTGCCAGCTCTCGCGGCCAGTGGACGTCGACGCCCGCGACGGCCAGCGTCCTGGCGCCCTCGCCGAGAAGCGACGTGACGTCCTCGTCGGCGAGCTCGATCGCGTCCGGCACGGTGGCCGAGAGCAGTGGGGCGAGCGGCGGCCACGCACGCGTGGCGCGGCGCAGCGCGAGAAGGGCGTCCATGCGTGCGCGCGGGCCGAACGACTGCCCGGAAGAGCCCGACCCCGCCCACACCTCGGCGGCGTCCGCGACGACCGAAGGGTCACTGACGCTGTGCAGTTGCAGAACGGCGCGGAACGGCAGCAGGGTGCCGTCCTCGGAGACCGAGGCGAGACCGGGAATCTCGACGCGCAACGAGATCCGTACGCCGGCGTCGTGCCCGGCGGCCACATCCAGTGCCCAGGCGCGCTGTTCGGGAACACGCTGCGGTTCCGGTGCCGCGAACACCGTTCCCGCCGAGGCGAGGGGCGCGGCAGGGGAGCGCGGAAGGGTGTCGGCGACGGCGTCGAGGAACCGGCGCAGGAGGTGCTCGGGCTCGGGCAGCCGCAGCGGGGAGCTCTCGGCCAGCGGCAGGGCGTGGGCGGCGGGCGGCATCGCCGCCGCCAGGTCACGCAGCCGCTGCAGGTCGTCTGCGTTCAGCGGACCGGCGCGCCACGCGTCGTGATCGGTGGACGTCAGGCCCGGCAACAGAAGGCCACGCGCCGCCAGTTGCAGAGCCAGGACGCCGGCCGTTCCCCAGAAGGCGGCTGTCGTATGGGCACCTGCTGCTGCACGCGCGCGTGTGAGCACCGGCAGCGCGGAACGGAGGGGGAGCAGAACCGCGGGCACGGCGGTCAGCTCGACCCCGTCGTCCCCCGGCAGGGCAAGCATCAGCTCCTCGCGCGTGCCCGCGGTGACGACGGGAGGCTCGGTGCCGTCGGCGTGCCAGAACGCGACGCGTCCCCCGCGCGGCGGGTCTGTGGGCACGAAGAGTACGGAGCAGCGGGACAGTTCGGAGATCTCGGAGGGGGGCATGACAGGAAGCCTCTGCACAGCGATGGCGCATTCCTCAAATTTGACTAGCGACGCCGGAGCGGCCGAGAGTACAGCACGGTGATGGATCCACGGTAGCGGTGGCGGGGTGATGTGGGTCACTTCGCAGTGGGGGGTGTAGTCAACCCCCCTGTCGGACGGTGCTGGCCCCCGAGCGGACACGGGTGGTGCCGCCATGGTCGCCCAAGGTCACTGATCCGTACGTTCTATGAGGTCAGCCCGTCGCCACGAAGACCGGAGACCCACCATGCCCCACGCCGCCGCAGTAGCGGAACGCTCCCCAGCCGTCGCCGGTGGACCGACCGCCGGAAGCGACTTCGCACCCCTCCTGCGCGCGGTCAAGGCGCAGGGCCTGCTGGACCGCCGCATCGGCTGGTACGCGCGGACCATCGTGATCAACGCTATGGCGCTGGTGGCTGTGGGCATAGGGATGTTCGTGCTCGGCGCCTCGTGGTGGGTACTTCTTCTCGCCCCGGTGCTGTCCGTCCTCTGCGCCCGGACGGCGTTCATCGGCCACGACGCGGGCCACTCGCAGATATCCGGAAACCGGGCCGTGGGACGGGCGCTGGGTCTCGTACACGGCAACCTGCTGCTCGGTATGAGCTCGGCCTGGTGGAACGACAAGCACAACCGACACCACGCCAACCCCAACCACATCGAGAAGGACCCCGATGTCGCCGCGGACGTACTGGTGTGGACGAGCAAGCAGGCCAAGGTCCGCGTCGGCTTCCGACGCTGGCTCACCCGCAACCAGGCCTGGCTGTTCTTCCCGCTGACGCTCCTCCAGGGCGTCGCCATGAAGATCTACGGTTTCCAGGACCTGCGCCGACAGGACCCGCGGGAGCGGGTGACGGAAGGCCTTCTGCTGGTCGCGCATCTCGTCGGCTACGTGACGCTGCTGATCACCGCGATGCCCCTGGGGCACGCACTCGCCTTCGCCGCCGTTCACCAGGCCCTCTTCGGCCTCCATCTCGGACTGGCCTTCGCCCCCAACCACAAGGGCATGGAGATGCCCGACCCGAACGGTGAGCGGTGGGGACACCTGCGCCGACAGGTCCTGACCTCGCGCAACATCCGCGGCGGCCTGGTCACCGACTGGTTCCTGGGCGGGCTGAACTACCAGATCGAGCACCACCTGTTCCCGAGCATGCCCCGCCCGAACCTGCGCCGCGCCCAGCCGGTGGTGCGCGCTCACTGCGCGGCCGTGGGGATGTCCTACACGGAGGCAGGTTTCCTGGACTCCTACCGGCAGGTGCTGCGCCACATGTACGAAGTCGGTGAGCCCCTGCGGGTCGAGTAGCCGACCGGTCCGTGATCGCGTGGCAGGTCCGTGACCAGTCCGGCCACCCCGTGTCCAGTCCGGCCACCCCATGTCCAGTCAGGCCGGCCCGCGACCACTAGGGGGTCCGGATCAGGGGTCTCTCAGGGTCGGGGTCAGGAACCGTGGGGAGTCGGATCCCGTTCTCAAGACAAAGAGCGGCACAAGCCGCGGAGGAGGCGACGCACATGTCGAGAAACGCGAAGATCGCCGCAGGTGGTGTGGCGGCCGGAATCATTCTGCTGATCTGGCTGCCGTGGTGGGCCGCGCTCCTGATCGTGCTGGGAGTCCCCGCGGCGGCCTATCTGACCCTCGACTCCGGGCAGCGGCGCAGGCTCCGCCGTGTCACCCGCAAGGAGATAGGCCGCTGAGGCCGTTGCGGAGCCCGTGGCCCACCGGCGGACCCAGGTGAGCCGCCGCCGTACTCAAGCAGGGCGCACCGCTATCTGGTCGAGGGCTTCGAGGAGCGCCGGGAGCTCGGGCCCGCGGCCCACGGGCAGCACTTCGCCCGGTTCCTCGTCCAGCAGGACGAAGGCGATGTCGTCGGTCCTGGCGACCAGGGACCAGCCGGGACCGTCGGCCCGCAGGGTCCGCGCGTCGCCCGAGGCGAACGACGAGCGCACCCGACCCAGGGGCGGCGGTGTGTCGACGTACGCGCGAGCCTCGGCCAGGACGCGCCGGACACCGGTCAGAGGCGTCTCGGCGGCGTCCGCCGGCGCCTCCTCCGCGGTCCCGTCCGCCGCGTCCGCCGCGTCCGTCGCGAAGTCGCCGTCATCGATCTGTGTCCGCCAGGCCGCCCACTGCAGTGCTATCTCGTCCGCCCCCAGCCGCCGCTGGGCCGGGCCCCACGTGTCGGACTCAGGCGGCCTCAGTGAAGCACGGTCCTCGCTGCCGGGCTCCGGTTCCGGGTCGTGCGGAGCAGGTACCCCGGGTGCCGCCACGGCCACCGCGAGCGGCCAGCCGGGGAGCGCGGCGACCACCGTGCGCTCGTCGGGGGAGAGGTCGTACTCCATGCCGCAGTCCCAGGAGGCGATCGCCACGGCCACCAGCGACACGTCGTCGACGACGACCGTCCACCGCGCACCCGCACCGTCCTGCCCGAGCACGAGCCCGTATCCGGCGGCGAGCGGCGCGAGATCCAGTGCCGCGCACGCCTCCGGATAGTCGTCGCCCAGAACGCTGGGGAACTTCGCGGGGGTCAGCAGCACCGCCGTCAGTACATACAGCGCGTCGTCATCGGCGGCGACTGCGTCGTCCGTCCCGGCCATGCCAGCCTCCCCCATCGGTTCATCCGTCGGCGCACCCTAACCACTCGCCCCAGAGATCGTCGAGGGGTGGATGACCAGGAGAGTTGCCGGTGGCCGGTCCTGCCGAGCGGCGACGGCGAGCGCAGGGGATCAGGCGGCGGGCAGTCCGAGGAGTGAACGGGCCGCCTCCCGTGGCGACTCGTCCCGCTCCCGAGCGACGGCGATGACGGCACGACACGCGAGCTCGCTGATGCCGAACGACAGGGCCTCGGGGGAGACCCAGCCAGCCGCCTCGTCCATGTCGTCCTGATCGTCCTCGGCGCACGCCGCGACGTAGACCGCAGCAGCCTCGAACAAATTGTGGGCCCGTTTGCGGCCGTCACGCTCTGGCGCAGCCACGCTCTGGTCCCGTGCCGGCTTGTTCGCCCGCCACAACTTCCGGAGTCCGTCAAACACGTGGGCCACCCCCGTACCGCTACTGCCGCGGACTGCTCATCTTCCGTTCACCAACGTAGAGTTAGTGCTCCGGTGGCAGAAGGGGGACCGCGCGGTGAAGCGTTACGAGCGGCTCGAGCAGATCAGGCACCTGGACCCGGAGCGGGACTTTTTCGAGATCTACCGGCTCACCACGACCCTTGAATTCCCGTGGGACTACACGCGCGCCCTGGAACTCGCCCTCTACCGCACGTACGCGGTCCCCAGCATCGGCCGACTGCTTGCACGGACAGCCGAGCTGACCGACCGTCCACAAAAGCGGTACGACGACACGGCCTTGCTGCTCGACACCGTCGTGGAGCACGGATTCGACAGCGACAAGGGCCGCACGGCGATCCGTCGCATCAACCAGATGCACCGCAGTTATGACATCAGCAACGACGACATGCGCTACGTGCTGTGCACGTTCGTGGTGGTGCCGACGCGGTGGATCGACGTCTACGGCTGGCGCAGGCTCTCACGCCACGAGACGGCCGCCGCGGCCGCGTACTACCGCACCCTTGGGCAGCGGATGGGCATCAAGGGCATCCCGGGCTCCTACGCCGAGTTCGAGACGTGCCTCGACGACTACGAAGAGGCCCACTTCGCCTGGGACCGCGACGGGCGCGCGGTGTCCGACGCGACGCTGGACCTGATGGCCTCGTGGTACCCGCGCCCCATGGCACCCCTGATGCGCCACGCGACCCGCGCCCTCCTCGACGATTCACTGCTGCGGGCGTTCCGCTACGAACCGCCCCATGCCGTGTCCCGCGCACTGATCAGGCGCGCGGTGCGGCTGCGGGGGCGCGCGGTGCGCCTGATGCCGCCACGCACCGCACCGCGGCACGCGTGGCAGAACCGGGAGATCAAGGGGTACCGCGACGGATACGAGGTCGCCGAGCTCGGTTCGTTCCCGGTGCCCGGCGTCCGCGGGTGTCCGGTGCCGCACCAGGGCAGGTCAGCGGTCGCCTCCTTCGAGTGACGCCAAGGTCTCCCGTAGCCAGGCGAGTTCGGCCCGGCTCGTGGCGCGCGCGATCGTGAGGATGCCGCGTCGGAATGGGTCGTCGACCTCCTCGGCGGGAAGCGGCCGTTCCCCGTCGTAGAAGAAGCTGGCGGGCTCTTCCAGAAAGGCGAGCCTGCGGCGCAGCACCGCTGCCTGCGCGCCCTCCTCGTCCAGGTGGCGGAGGAAGGCGAGGACCGTGAACCAGCGGTTCTCGTCGGTGATGTCTCCTCGCGCCGGCTCCGCGAGTCGTCGGTGCAATTCACGCTGTCCGTCGGCGGTGAGGCTCAGGACATGGCGGGGCGCCGCCACGGAGCCGGGCTGGGTTTCACGCATGAGCAGTCCCGCCTTCTCGAGCCGCTTGATCGCCGGGTACAGCGTGCTCTCGGCGACCGGGCGTACGTGCCCGGTCAGCGCGGTGATGCGTTTGCGCAGTTCGTAGCCGTGCAGGGCGCTGTCGTAGAGGAATCCGAGGATGGCCAGTTCGAGCATGAGGTGCATTCTGCCGCACGAACCTACGCCTCCGGTGTACCTCGCCCAAGGTATACATCGGGACCGATGTATTGTCGCTGTGGGTCGCAAGCGGCCCTGGCTAGGAGCGGAACGACTAGGGGAGTGGGGACGGTCATGCGTGAAGCGCGATTCGATGCGCAGGGAAGCCGCGTGCGGTGGAGCGAGGCCGACGGGGCAGAGCCTGCGCGGGTGTACGTCCACGGCCTCGGCGCGGCTTCCGCGGCCTACCACGCGCATATCGCGGCCCGGCCCGAACTGGCCGGTCGCCGCTCGCTCTTCGTCGACCTTCCCGGGCACGGCCTCAGCGACCGCCCGGCCGACTTCGGATACACCTTGGAGGACCACGCCGACGCGCTGGCCGCGGCTCTCGACGAGGCCCGGCTCGCCGGGGCAGAGATCGTCGCCCACAGCATGGGCGGTTCCGTCGCCGTCGTGCTGGCGCACCGGCGCCCCGACCTGGTGGCGCGGCTCGTCCTGACAGAGGCGAATCTCGATCCGCATCCCCCGGCCACCGCCGGCAGCAGCCGCATCGCCACGTACACGGAGGAGGAGTTCGTCCACGACGGCTACGCGCGCGTGCTCGAAGAGGTCGGCTCCCCGTGGGCGGCCACCATGCGTCTCACGGACCCCCTGGCACTGCATCGCAGTGCGACCGGCCTCGTCGCGGGGACGCGGCCCACCATGCGCCGCATGCTCAGCGACGTGCGCGTGGACCGCGTCTACCTGCAAGGAGCCCTGAGCGGGGAACTCGTCGGGCGCCGTGAGCTGGAGGCGTCCGGGGTACGGGTGGTGACCGTGCCGGCGGCTGGTCACAGCGTCATGTTCGACAACGCCGACGCCTTCGCCGCGGCGATCGTCGGGCAGCCCTGACCGGGCAGCCCTGACGGGGCAGCGGCCAGGCGCGGTCAGTCCTGGCGTACCGCCAGCGCGAGAAAGCGGGCGTCCTCGTCGACGTACGACGTCAGGAGCCACCCGGAACCTGCCAGCAGGGGACGGAGGTTGGCTTCCGCGCGCAGATCGCCAGGAGCGATCTGTCGCCCCTGCCGGGCGGCGAGCGCGGCTCGCCCGATGGGATGGAACAGGGCGAGCTTCCCACCGGGGCGCACCACGCGTCGCAACTCCTCCAGGTTCTCCCCGGGGTTGGGCAGATGCGCGATCAGGCCCGCGCCGAACACGGCGTCCAGTGAGCGCGGGCGGAGCGGCAGACGCGCCACGTCGGCGAGCAGCAGCCGACCGTCCCGATCCCTGCCTGCCCGTGTGGCGGCCTCCAGCATGGCCGGTGTGAGGTCGGCGCCGAGCACCACGCCCGAGGCCCCTACGGCGTCCCTGAGGGCCGGGAGCGCCCGTCCCGTTCCGCATCCGGCATCGAGCACCGCGGAACCCGGTCGCAGGGCGAGCTCGGCGACGGCGGCCCGGTAGGCGGGGCCGTCGTCGGGGAAGCGGGTGTCCCAGTCGGCCGCGCGGGCGGAGAAGAATTCCTGGACCTTCGTGTGGTCGTCGCTCATGTGACCCATGATCGCGCAAGGAGCCGCAAGGAGCCGCAAAGAGCCGCAAGCGGCTACGAGGGCGCGGGGCGCACTCGTTCGAGCGTGACGCGATCGTTCAAGGCCGACTCTCAGTCATATTTCAACAGCTTTCGAAATGCGCCCCAGTCGTGCGCCCCTGGTCGGACTAGCGTCCCGGGGCCATGGGACACCTGGACCACGCCACCTTCGGCTGGCTGACCCCCGTGCTGTCGTACGCGATGGCCTGCATCGGCTCGGCCCTGGGGCTGTGCTGCACCGTCCGAGCGCTCGAGGCATCCGGCCGCTCGCGCCGCAATTGGCTCATCACCGCCGCCTCCGCCATCGGCACGGGCATCTGGACGATGCACTTCGTCGCCATGCTCGGCTTCGGAGTGACCGGCACCGAGATCCGGTACAACGCGCCGCTGACCTTCCTGAGCCTGCTGGTCGCGATGGCCGTCGTGGGCGCCGGTGTGTTCGCCGTCGGGTACGGGCGCGACCGCGGACGGGCCCTCGCGCTCGGCGGCCTGACCACCGGTATCGGTGTCGCGAGCATGCACTACATGGGCATGGCCGCCCTGCGGCTGCACGGCGACGTGCGGTACGACCCGGTGCTCGTCGGGCTCTCCGTGGTCATCGCCGTCGTCGCGGCGACCGTCGCCCTGTGGGCCGGGCTCAACATCAAGTCGCCGATCGCGGTCACCGTGGCGTCATTGGTGATGGGCGGGGCCGTGACCAGCATGCACTACACCGGGATGTTCGCCGTGAGCGTGCGGGTCGCGCCCTCCGACACCGCACTGCCCGGGGCCACGACGATGCAGTTCATCTTCCCCCTCGCCGTCGGCCTCGGGTCCTACCTCTTCCTCACCTCGGCCTTCGTCGCGCTGTCCCCGACCACCGGCGAGCGAGCGGCCTCCGTGTCGGCTCAGCGACCGGTCGGCGGCGTCGCCCACTAGGGGGCCCCGGGCCGGACGGACGACCGTACGCAATCCACCCGAGCGAGGAGGCCATGGACACCCCCCGACGCATACCCGAACCGACCGCAGGCACAACGTCTGCGCCCGCGGAGCCCGCCACCCGCGGGCGGCGCGCCCACGCGGGCCCACCGGCCGAGGAAAGCCCCGCCGGGGAAGGCGCGTTCGCCGAGGCCACGACGTCCAGGGCAGCACCACGCGCGGGATGGTGGCGCCTGCGGCCACGCACCGTGCGCGCCAAGATCGTGTGCCTGCTGATGGTGCCGGTCATCTCGCTGCTCGCCCTGTGGGGATACGCGACCGTCACCACCGCACAGGACGTGGCACGCCTGCGGCAGGTCCAAAGGGTCGACACCGCGGTGCGCACGCCGGTCGAAGAGGCCATCACCGCACTCCAGGCCGAACGCGTCGCCGCCGTGCGCTACGCCGCCGAGCCCGACGCCGACCGCGGTGGAGCACTGCAGAGCCAGGCGACGCGCACCGACCGCGCCGTGGCCGAACTGCGCCTCGGCAAGAACCGGACCGTCGCGGACGGGGCGGGGCTCCCCGGGCACGTCACGGATCGGCTCACCTCATTCGTCACAGGGGCCGCGGACCTACGCGCCCTGCGGGCCGACGTGCTGGACCGGCGCACCGGCTGGGACGCGGCCTACGGGCAGTACACCAAGACGCTCACGCAGGCTTTCGCGGTGGGCGGCGCGCTCGCCGGGATGCAGGACACCACCCAGGGCGCGCACGCACGCGTGCTGCTCGAATTCTCCCGAGCCGGCGAAATACTGGCCCGGGAGGACGCCGTGCTGGCCGCGGCCCGACCAGGCAAGGCCTTGGACGGAGAGCGGCTGCGTCTGTTCACCGGCGCCGTCGACACCCGTCGCACCCTGACCGAGACGGCGGTCGCCGACCTGCGCGGCCCCGAACGAAGCGCCTGGCAGACGCTGCAGGCAGGAAGGGCGTACGAGAGCGTCCGCACCGCCGAGGACAAGGTGCTCGTGGCCGAACCCGGCCGCAAGGCCCTCGCGGCCGTCCCGCCAGGCGCCTGGGACACCGCCTACACGACGGTCAGGGAAGAGCTCCGTGCGATCGAGGAAGGGGCGGACCGCAGAGCCGCCGACAGCGCCGACCCGATCAGCCACGGGGTGTTCACCCCCGCGGGAGCGGCCGTGCTGCTCGGACTGCTGGCCGTCGTCGCCTCCCTGGTCATCTCCGTACGCATCGGTCGGCACCTCGTCGTCGAACTCGTCAGTCTGCGCAATGGAGCCCTGGAGATCGCCCGCCGCAAGCTCCCCAACGCCATGCTGCGGCTGCGTGCGGGACAAGAGATCGACATTCGCGCCGAGGCACCTCCCGGGCCACCCGCGGAGGACGAGACCGGGCAGGTCGCCGAAGCACTCACCACCGTCCACCGGGCGGCTCTGCACGCGGCCGTCGAGCGCGCGGAACTCGCCAGCGGCATCTCCGGAGTCTTCGTCAACCTGGCCCGCAGGACACAGGTCCTCGTGCACCGCCAGCTCAACCTCCTCGACAGCATGGAGCGCAGGGCCGACGACCCCGACGAACTCAGTGACCTGTTCCGGCTCGACCATCTGACCACCAGGATGCGGCGGCACGCCGAAAGCCTGATCATCCTCTCCGGAGCGGCACCGGGGCGGGCCTGGCGCATGCCCGTATCCCTGACGAACGTCGTGCGCGCCGCGGTCTCCGAAGTCGAGGACTACGCGCGCGTGGAGGTACGACAACTGCCCGCCACCTCGGTGCTCGGGACGGCGGTCGCCGACCTCACCCACCTCCTCGCCGAACTCCTGGAGAACGCCGCCCAGTTCTCCCCGCCGCACACGAAGGTGCGCGTCAGCGGAGAGCCCGTGGGCAACGGATACGCCCTGGAGGTCGAGGACCGCGGGCTGGGCATGGGCAAGGAGACGCTTGCCGAGGCCAACCGCCGCATCGAGCAGTCCGAGGCACTCGAGGTGTTCGACAGCGATCAACTCGGTCTCTTCGTGGTCAGCAGGCTCGCGGCCCACCACAACGTCAAAGTGCATCTGCGCACCTCCCCCTACGGCGGCACCACGGCAGTCGTGCTGCTTCCCACCGCACTCCTGCACAGCGGCACCACGGACAGCACCGTGGAGCCCCGCGCGGCGGAGGAGCGCAGGGTGGCGCGCGGCGCCGTCCCGAACAAGGAGCACGCGCGCGTGCACGACACACCCCACCCCAACGTGAACAGCACCTCCGTCCCGGCCTCCGCGACACGTCCGGCCCTGGCCGCGGCTGCCGAGCCGCCGCCCGGCGTGACCAGGCTGAGGCCGCACCAAGACCGTGAGGCACGAGACATCCCTCGCACGTCGGGTATCCCTTCCCAAGCCGCCGCACCGCTCGACATCGCGGGAGCCGACGAGCAGGACACGGCGGGCCGGCTACCGCGCCGGGTACGCCAGGCAAGCCTCGCCCCGCAACTGCGTGAACGCCCCGCGGACGACGGTGCCGGCTCGGCGACGGTCACCGGGGGAGGGGAGGAGCGCGACGAGCGCAGCCCCGAGCTGGTGCGCGAGCGCATGACCGCGTACCGCGACGGCTGGGCGCGCGGTGGCGGACCGCTCCCGGGAGCCGGTGGAACAGCCCCCGCGAGCCGGGTCGCCGCACCGGGCAGTGACAGCAGCGAAGGAGATTCCGCATGATCCAGGACCAGAGCACCCCCACCGGGCGGAGCGGCGAACTCGACTGGCTCCTGGACGATTTGGTGCTGCGCGTCGGTGAGGTACGCCACGCGGTGGTGCTGTCCACGGACGGACTGCCCGTCGGCGCGTCGACGGCCCTGACCCGTGAGGACGCCGAACACCTCGCCGCCGTGGCCTCGGGTTTCCACAGCCTCGCCAAGGGAGCGGGCCGGCACTTCGGGGCCGGTGGAGTCCGCCAGACCATGGTCGAAATGGACGACGCCTTCTTGTTCGTGGCGGCCGCGGGTGACGGTTCGTGCCTCGCCGTCCTCACCTCTGTGACGGCCGACATCGGCCTCGTCGCGTACGAGATGGCACGCATGGTCAAGCGGGTGGGCGAGCACCTCTACACCCCGGCACGCTCCGCCACGCATCCACCGACCGCAGGATGACCGAGGACGGTGCGGACACATGACCGAGGACATGAGCGGGCTCCCGGATCAGCCGGGCAGCCAGTGGTACGACAACGAGGCCGGCCCGCTGGTCCGGCCCTATGCGATGACCGGCGGCCGGACCGAGCCGGGCCCCCGCGGCGTCCGCTTCGACCTGATCGCGCTCGTGACGCTCGAGGACAGCGCGCCCGGGCCCGGCGACGACACCGCGCTCGGGCCCGAACACCGGGCACTCATCGAACTCTGCCGCGTCGAGACACAGTCGGTGGCCGAGCTCGCGGCCGGCGCCGACCTGCCCGTGGGCGTGGTCAGAGTGCTCCTCGGCGATCTGCTGGAAATGGGCTGCGTCAAGGTCAGCCGGCCGGTTCCGCCCGCACAGCTTCCCGACGAAAAGATCCTCCGAGAGGTGATCGATGGGCTCCGAGCACTCTGACGCCGTGGACGCCGAAACGGCGGCCATGGCGCTGAAGATCCTGGTCGCGGGCGGCTTCGGGGTGGGCAAGACCACCCTGGTGGGAGCGGTCAGCGAAATCCGTCCGCTGCGCACCGAAGAACTGCTCAGCGAGGTGGGCCAGGCGGTGGACGACACCGAAGGGGTCGACCGGAAGACCACGACGACCGTGGCCATGGACTTCGGTCGCATCACCATCAGGTCGGGCCTCTCCCTGTACCTGTTCGGCACCCCGGGCCAAGACCGCTTCTGGTTCCTGTGGGACGAGTTGTCACAGGGCGCCCTCGGCGCCGTGGTCCTCGCGGACACACGGCGGCTCGAGGACTGCTTCCCCGCCGTGGACTACTTCGAGCACCGACGCATCCCGTTCGTCGTGGCGGTCAACTGCTTCGCGAACGCGCGTACGTACGGTGCGCACGAAGTGTCCCGAGCCCTGGACCTCGACCGAGGGACGCCGGTGGTGCTGTGCGACGCCCGTGACCGCGACTCCGGGAAGGAGGTGCTGATCCGGCTGGTCGAGTACGCCGGGCGGGTCCACACCGCCCGGCTGCTCGACTCCGTGGGATGAGACCGACGGCGTGATTGCGTCGATCCGGCGTACGCCGGTCGGTCCGCGCCCGTCAGTCGGAGACTGCGGCGTACGCGAGGACCTTGTCGATCCGGACGCGGACCAGCAGTTCTCCCGGAACGCCGTTGCGGTCGCCGAACTCCTCGGCGCGGTCCTCGCCCATGTAGCGCGCGCCGAGCCGCGCCGCCCAATGCCGGACCTGGTCGATGTCCTCGCTCAGTTCCGCACGGCCCTGCAGCACGACGAACGCGAACGGCGGCCGGTCGTCGTCCACGCACAGCGCCACGCGCCCGTCGCGTGCCAGGTTCCGGCCCTTCACGGTTTCCTTGCCGGTGTTGAACACCAGGTCATCGCCGTCGAGCAAGAACCAGATCGGCGCGATGTGCGGGCTGCCGTCCGCTCTGACGGTCGAGAGTTTGCCGGTTCGGGTGCCCTGCGAGACGAAGGCCCGCCACTGGTCATCGGTCATCTTCTGTGCCATGTCCCCATCATGCTTGCCGGGGCGCCTGTCGTGGTGAAGGCTGGCAGGTCAGATCCCCCAGGCGGGGGGAGCGGACACGGGGAGACGGGAACATGGCGCAGAGCATGGGACTCGGGTGGCTGCTGGACGACCTGACCCAGCGGATGGAGCACGTTCGGCACGCGCTGGTGCTGTCCAACGACGGGCTGGTGACCGCAGCGAGCTCGGATCTCAAGCGGGAGGACGCGGAACACCTGGCCGCGGTCTCCTCCGGGCTGCACAGCCTCGCCAAGGGGTCCGGACGCCACTTCCACGCCGGCAAAGTCCGTCAGACAATGATCGAGTTCGACGACGCGGTCCTGTTCGTCACGGCGGCGGGGGACGGCAGTTGCCTGTGCGTCCTCAGCTCGGCCGAGGCCGACATGGGACAGGTCGCCTACGAGATGACGCTGCTCGTGAACCGCGTCGGAGAGCACCTCGGCGTGGACGCCCGCCAGCCGGAGCGCACCCCTGTCGTGGACCTCTGAGACCTCTGAGAACTCTGAGGCCCCTGACCTGCACTGACGCTGTCACGCCAAGAGTTATCCACAGGCTCAGCGAGGATCGCGGTGTCCGGGCTACGGTTTTTCCCGAGAGCAATCACATCTCACGGGGGAGATCACCATGACCGGTGACATCATGACGCAATCCGCCAGCGCGCAAGCGGTACGGCCGACACTCGCGCCGAGCCGGGCGGCCAGAGAACTGGGGCTGAAACGCGGGGAGTTCGAACTCGCGGTGATGCTGGGAAGGGTCCGCACGGTCGGAGAGGTGGCGGGCGGACGGCGTCGCGTCACCCACGAGGAGATGGATCGCGTACGCGGACGCGCAGGGTTCCCCGCGACGCTGCGCGAGAGCGTCAGAGCCGTGGGCACCACGGAGGGCGCGGAGCTCATGGGCATCAGCACGGCCCGCTTCACCCGCCTGGCGCGCGCCGGATTCCTGACGCCCGTCAAGTTCTACCTGAACAGGTACCGAGCCACCGTCTGGCTCTATCTCGCCGAAGAGCTCCGGCATTTCGCCGAGTCCGAGATCAATGCGACCCTGCTCACCGGGCGCATGCCGGAAGCGATGCGCCGTCGGCTCGAGGAGGGCCAGGACGTGCGGGCCCGCAATTGGCGGGGACGGTACGCGGGAGCGCTGCTCCGGCAGTCCGACGACCCGTGGGAGCGCGCCGCGGCCGTGGCGTCGCTGCTCGACTCCGTACAGCTCGCGGACATCGTCCGGGATCCCTACGAACGCGCGTATCTCAACCGCTTGGGGCCCGCGCCCCGCACCCACGGCGCACCGGACTCGCCGGGGACGCAGATCCTGGAGAAGATCACGACCGCGGACGACCCCGACGAGATCCGGTGGCTGCGCTCCAGCCTGCTGATCGGCCTCGTCCAGGCACGAGTCCAACGCCCGGCGCCCCGCCCCGCTCCCCGACCGGCGCCACGGAGCGTGCAGGAATCCGGCCGCCCGGGCTTGGAATGGCAGGAACCCGGTGAGGTCGCGGCCGAGGCCTGCGTGCGCGAAGCCCGAGGCCTGATGAAGTGGCTGCGCCGAAGGAGGGCGTAGGCAGCAGCCGAGCCGGCGCGGGACAGGTGGCTCTGGCGTGGTCAGGCCTGGGGAGTCGGACTGTCCATGTGGCGCTCCCCGTAAGGACGGAACAGCCCTTCCTGGACCACGGACACCAGCAGGTGGCCCTCGGCGTCGTAGATGCGGCCGCGGGCGAGGCCGCGACCGCCCGTGGCGATGGGGGACTCCTGGTCGTAGAGGAACCACTCGTCGGCGCGGAAGGGGCGGTGGAACCACATGGCGTGGTCCAGGGACGCCATGTCGAAGCCGCGGGGGCCCCAGAGCGGCTCCACCGGGATGCGCACGGCGTCGAGCAGCGTCATGTCGCCCGCGTAGGTGAGGGCACAGGTGTGCACGAGCGGGTCGTCGCCCAGCGGGCCGACGGCACGCATCCAGACCGCACTGCGGGGCTCCGCGTCCTTGATCTCCTCGGCGGTCCAGCGCAGCCGGTCGACGTACCGGATGTCGAAGGGCTGGCGCCGGGCCATGCGCTCCAGCTGCTCGGGGAGCGCACCGAGGTGCTCCTTGATCTCCTCGGCGACCGTCGGCAGCGACTCCGGGTCGGGAGCCGCGAGGCGCGGCGGCAGCTGGTGTTCGAAGGCGCCCTGTTCGGGCTGATGGAAGGAGGCGGTGAGGTTGAAGATGGTGCGTCCCTGCTGGACGGCGGTGACGCGGCGCGTCGTGAAGGAGCGCCCGTCCCTGACCCGTTCGACCTGGTACACGATCGGCACGCCCGGGCGCCCGGGCCGCAGGAAGTACGCGTGCAGCGAGTGCACCGGGCGGTCGCCTTCGGTGGTGCGCCCGGCCGCCACCAGGGCTTGCCCCGCGACCTGCCCGCCGAACACCCGCTGGAGGGACTCGTTCGGGCTGCGGCCCCGGAAGATGTTGACCTCGATCTGCTCCAGGTCCAGCAGATCGACCAGCCGGTCGGCGGGATTGCTCATGACAGTTCCTCGACTCCTGTCCGGGGCACGCGGATCCTCGGGGCGTTCAGAGCTGGCCGACGTCCGTGACCCGGATGACGGCACGGCCCTCCTCGTCGGAAGCTGCGAGATCGACCTCCGCGCTGATGCCCCAGTCATGGTCGCCGTTCGGGTCGGCGAACGTCTGGCGGACGCGCCACAGACCGTGCTCGGGATCCTCCTCGATGAGCAACAGCTTGGGGCCACGGGCATCGGGGCCGGTGCCGAGATCTTCGTACTCGTCCCAGTACTTGTCCATGGCCTCGCCCCAGGCGTCGGCATCCCAGCCGGACTCGGCGTCCAGCTCGCCCAGCTCCTCGACGTGGTCGAGGGCGGCCAGCTCGACCCGGCGGAACAGCGCGTTGCGCACCAGGACACGGAAGGCGCGGGCGTTGGCGGTGACGGGCTTGACCTGGTCGGCCCGCTCCTGGGCCTCCTCCGCCGTCATCACCTCGGGGTTGGCCAGCTGCTCCCACTCGTCGAGGAGGCTGGAGTCGACCTGACGCACCATCTCGCCGAGCCAGGCGATCAGGTCCTCCAGGTCCTCGGACTTCAGGTCGTCCGGGATGGTGTGCTCCAAGGCCTTGTACGCGCTCGCGAGGTAGCGCAGCACGATGCCTTCGGTGCGGGCGAGCTCGTAGAAGGACGTGAATTCCGTGAAGGAGAGCGCCCGCTCGTACATGTCCCGGATGACGGACTTCGGGGACAGGGGGTGGTCGCCGACCCACGGGTGGCTGGTGCGGTACGTGTTGTAGGCGTGGAAGAGGAGCTCCTCCAGCGGCTTGGAGTACGTGATGTCCTGGAGCCGCTCCATGCGGTCCTCGTACTCGACCCCGTCCGCCTTCATCAGCGCCACGGCCTCGCCGCGCGCCTTGTTCTGCTGGGCCGCGAGGATCTGCCGCGGGTCGTCGAGGGTGGACTCGACGACGGACACCATGTCGAGGGCGTACGAGGGGGACTCGGGGTCGAGCACCTCGAAGGCGGCGAGGGCGAAGGTCGACAGGGGCTGGTTGAGCGCGAAGTCCTGCTGCAGGTCGACCGTCAGGCGCACGATGCGGCCCGAGGAGTCCGGCTCGTCGAGCTTCTCGACGATGCCGCCGTCGAGCAGGGAGCGGTAGATCGCGATGGCACGGCGGATGTGCCGCAGCTGCTGCTTGCGCGGCTCGTGGTTGTCCTCGAGGAGGTGCCGCATCGCCTCGAAGGCGTTGCCCGGCCGGGCGATCACGGACAGCAGCATGGTGTGCGTGACCCGGAAGCGCGACGTCAGCGGCTCCGGGTCGGAGGCGATGAGCTTCTCGAAGGTGCTCTCCGACCAGGCGACGAAGCCGTCGGGCGCCTTCTTGCGGACCACCTTGCGGCGCTTCTTCGCGTCGTCGCCGGCTTTGGCGAGCGCCTTCTCGTTCTCGATGACGTGTTCGGGTGCCTGGGCGACCACGAAGCCCGCCGTGTCGAAGCCCGCCCGCCCGGCGCGTCCGGCGATCTGGTGGAACTCACGCGCCCGCAGCGTGCGGACACGGTTGCCGTCGTACTTGGTGAGGGCGGTGAACAGCACGGTGCGGATCGGGACATTGACGCCGACGCCGAGGGTGTCCGTGCCGCAGATGACCTTGAGGAGGCCTGCCTGCGCGAGCTTCTCGACCAGGCGGCGGTACTTGGGCAGCATGCCCGCGTGGTGCACGCCGATGCCGTGGCGCACGTACCGCGAGAGGTTCCGGCCGAACTTGGTGGTGAACCGGAAGTTGCCGATCAGCTCGGCGATCTTGTCCTTCTCCTCGCGCGTGCACATGTTGATGCTCATCAGCGACTGTGCGCGCTCGACGGCCTGCGCCTGGGTGAAGTGGACGATGTAGACCGGCGCCTGCTTGGTCTCCAGGAGCTCGGTGATCGTCTCGGTGATCGGCGTCAGCCGGTACTCGTAGGAGAGCGGGACCGGGCGGGTCGCGGAGCGCACCACCGAGGTGGGGCGCCCGGTGCGGCGCGTCAGGTCCTTCTCGAACATGCTGACGTCGCCGAGCGTCGCCGACATGAGGATGAACTGGGCCTGCGGAAGTTCGAGCAGGGGGATCTGCCAGGCCCAGCCGCGGTCGGGCTCCGCATAGAAGTGGAACTCGTCCATGACGACCTGGCCGATGTCGGCGTGCTTGCCGTCCCGCAGCGCGATCGAGGCGAGCACCTCGGCGGTGCAGCAGATGACGGGGGCGTCGGCGTTGACCGACGCGTCGCCGGTGAGCATGCCGACGTTCTCGGTGCCGAAGAGTTTGCACAGGTCGAAGAACTTCTCCGACACCAGGGCCTTGATGGGTGCCGTGTAGAAGGTCACCTTGTCCTGGGCGAGCGCCGTGAAGTGCGCGCCCGCCGCGACGAGGCTCTTGCCGGAGCCGGTCGGCGTGGACAAGATCACGTTCGCCCCGGAGACCACCTCGATCAGCGCCTCCTCCTGGGCCGGGTAGAGAGTGATGCCCTGGTCCTCGGCCCACGACGAGAAGGCTTCGAAGAGGGCATCGGGGTCGGCATCCGGCGGCAGCTGATCGATAAGGGTCACACCCCCATCTTGCCTTCCTTCCCACCCGATCAGGGAACCGGACGCGTCCACGAAGATCACGAACGCTACGCTGTGTCGCCAACGGGGCGTCAGAACAACGGGAATGGGGCGGGCAACACCAATGATGGGACCGGCACACTCACTGTCGGGGGCGGCGGCCTGGCTAGGGGTCGGTGCCGCCGCGGCGGCCATGGGGCACACGATGCCCTGGCCGGTCCTCCTCACCGGGGCGCTGATCTGTGCCGGTGCGGCGCTCGCTCCCGACCTCGATCACAAGGCCGCGACCATCTCGCGCGCCTTCGGGCCGATCTCACGGGGCCTGTGCGAGATCGTCGACAAACTCTCGTACGCCGTCTACAAGGCGACCCGCATGCAGGGGGACCCGCGGCGCTCCGGTGGACACCGCACGCTGACGCACACCTGGCTGTGGGCGGTCCTGATCGGCGTCGGCGCGTCGGCGCTGGCCGTCTTCGGCGGGCGCTGGGCGGTGCTCGGGATCCTCTTCGCCCACCTGGTGCTCGCCATCGAGGGGCTGCTGTGGCGGGCCGCCCGCGGCACGAGCAGCGATGTCCTGGTGTGGCTGCTCGCCGCGACGAGCGCCTGGATCCTCGCCGGTGTCCTCGACAAGCCCGGCAACGGCGCGGGCTGGCTCTTCACCGATCCGGGCCAGGAGTACGTGTGGCTGGGGCTGCCGATCGTGCTCGGCGCGCTGGTGCACGACATCGGGGACGCACTGACCGTGTCCGGGTGCCCGATCCTGTGGCCCATCCCCATCGGCCGCAAGCGCTGGTACCCGATCGGGCCGCCGAAGATCATGCGGTTCCGGGCCGGCAGCTGGATCGAGCTCAAGGTGCTGATGCCGGTGTTCATGCTGCTCGGGGGAGTGGGCGGCGCGGCCGCGCTCAACTTCATCTGATCCATCCGTGGCACCGTCGGCGCCCGAGCCGGACGGCACCACGCGGGGCGGTCTGCGGGGAACCACGACGGATTCCCCGCAGCCGTGCCTCCGGTTTCCTATCCGTGCCAGGACCGCCACAGCGCCGCGTACGCGCCGTCGGCCGCCACCAGCTGGTCGTGGCTGCCCAGCTCGCTGATCCGGCCGCTCTCGACCACCGCGATGACGTCCGCGTCGTGCGCGGTGTGCAGCCGGTGGGCGATCGCCACGACCGTGCGGCCGTCGAGGACGCGGGCGAGGGAGCGTTCCAGGTGGCGGGCCGCGCGAGGGTCGAGCAGCGAGGTGGCCTCGTCCAGGACGAGGGTGTGCGGGTCGGCGAGGACCAGCCGGGCCAGGGCGATCTGCTGGGCCTGCGCGGGCGTCAGCGTGAATCCGCCGGATCCCACCTCCGTGTCCAGGCCCTCGTCCAGGCCCCGTGCCCAGTCGGCGGCGTCGACCGCCCCGAGGGCCGCCCACAGCTCGGCGTCCCGTGCACCGGTGCGGGCGAGGAGCAGGTTGTCGCGCAGGGAGCCGACGAAGACGTGGTGCTCCTGATTGACCAGTGCCACGTGGGTGCGGACCTCCTCCGCGGGCATCGCCGACAGGGCGGCGCCGCCGAGGGTGACCTGGCCGGTGCGTGGTCCGTAGATGCCGGCCAGCAGCCTGCCGAGGGTCGACTTTCCGGCACCCGAGGGGCCGACCAGCGCGACGCGCGAGCCGGGTTCGACGGCGAGGGAGACCTCGCGGAGCACGTCGACGCCCGGACGGTAGCCGAAGTGCACGTCGTCGGCATGGACGCGGCGCCCCTGCGGGACCACGGTCGGGTCGCCGGCGTCCGGCTCGATGTCGCGCACGCCGACCAGCCGGGCCAGCGACACCTGGGCGACCTGCAGCTCGTCGTACCAGCGCAGAATGATCCCCAGCGGGTCGACGAGCATCTGGGAGATGAGGACGCCCGTGGTCAGCTGGCCCACGCCGATCCAGCCCTGGAGTACGAAGACGCCGCCGATCATCAGCGTCGAGCACAGCACGGTGGTGTGGGTGAGGTTGACGATCGGGAAGAGGACCGAGCGCAGGTACAGGGTGTAGCGCTCCCAGGCGGTCCACTCCTTGATGCGACGTTCCGACATGGCGATGCGGCGGTGGCCGAGGCGGTGGGCCTCGACCGTGCGTCCCGCGTCTACGGTCTCGGTGAGGGCGGCGGCCACGGCGGCGTATCCGGCGGCCTCCGAGCGGTAGGCGCCGGGTGCCCGCTTGAAGTACCAGCGGCAGCCCACGACGAGCAGCGGCACCGCGACGAGCACGGCGGGGGCCAGCGGCGGCGCGGTCACGACGAGCCCGCCGAGCAGCAGCACCACCCACACCACGCCGATGGCCAGCTGCGGCACGGCCTCGCGCATGGCGTTCGCCAGGCGGTCGATGTCCGTGGTGATCCGCGAGAGCAGATCGCCGGTGCCGGCCCGTTCCAGGACACCCGGCGGCAGGCCGACGGACCGTACGAGGAAGTCCTCCCGCAGGTCCGCCAGCATGCGCTCGCCGAGCATGGCCCCGCGCAGCCGCACCTCGCGCACGAAGAAGGCCTGCACGAGGAGGGCGGCCGCGAAGAGCCCGATGGTCAGTTCGAGGTGGAGGTCACGGGCGTCGTCCGCGACGTTCTCGACCAGGTCGCCGAGCAGATAGGGGCCGACCATCGAGGCGACGACGGCGAGCGTATTCACCAGGATGAGCAGCAGGAAGGACCGTCGGTGACGTTGGAACAGTTCGCGGACGTAGGTCCGCACGGTCGACGCCGCGCCGACGGGCAGGGTCTCCGCCGTCGTGGGGGCCGCCGGATCGTAGGCCGGGGGCGCGAGGCCGATCATGCCGTCTCCTCGATGTCGAAATCTGTCGGGGCACCCGCGGCGACGCGTTCGGCGTCGGTCTCGCGGGTCACGATCGCGCGGTATCTCGGGTCGCTGTGCACCAGATCGCGGTGCTCGCCCACCGCCGCGACCCCGCCGTCGGCGAGGAAGACGACCCGCTCGGCGCGGTCCAGGAGCAGCGGCGACGAGGTGAGCACCACCGTGGTCCGGCCCCTGCGCAGTCGGCGGATCCCGTCGGCGATGCGGGCCTCGGTGTGCGAGTCGACGGCGGACGTCGGCTCGTCGAGGACCAGGACCTCGGGGTCGGTGACCAGCGAGCGGGCCAGGGCGAGGCGCTGGCGCTGGCCGCCGGAGAGGGAGCGCCCGCGTTCGGTGAGGTGGGCGGCCATGGGGTCGTCGCCCACGGACGACTGCGCCAGCGCGTCCAGGACGTCGGAGCACTGCGCGGCGCTCAGCGCGTCCTCGAAGCCGACGGCCCCGGACGCGGGGACGTCCAGCAGTGCGTGGAGCGTTCCGGAGAGAAGGACCGGGTCCTTGTCCTGGACCAGGACCGTGGCGCGCGCGGTGTCCAGCGGGAGACCGTCGAGGGGGACGTCCCCGACGCGTACGGAGGGCAGGCCGGCGGCCCCGTCGAAGGCGGGGTGTCCGCCGAGACGCTCGGCGAGCCGACCTGCTTCGTCGGGGTCGCCGCAGACCACGGCGGTGAGCCGCCCGGCCGGGGCGAGGAGGCCCGTCGCCGGATCGCTCACGTCACCGGCAGGCTCGGCGGAGCGGAGCGTCGTGCGCGCGGCGGGCGGAATGCCGGTGCCGCCCGCAGAAGCCGTTTCGGCCTCCGCAGCCGTCGCCGCTTGCGTGCGCCGGGCCGCCATACCCGTAGCCGCTTCCACGGTCCCGGCCTCCGCACCCGAAGCCTCGGCCTCCGCACCCGTAGCCCCGGCCTCCGCACCCGAAGCCCCGGCCTCCGCACCCGAAGCCGTTGCCGAAGTCCCGGCCTCCGCACTCGTAGTCGTGCCCTGAGAGGTACCCGCAGAGGTCCCCTCAGAGTTCTCTGCCGTCCGCTTCAGGCCGAGGACCCGGGCCGCGCGCTTGGCGGAGGGCCGGGAGAAGGAGTACGCCATGGCGATCTCCTCGAAGTGCCGCAGCGGATAGTTGAGCATCATGATCGCGCTGTAGACGGTGACGAGTTCGCCGACCGTGATCCGGCCTTCGCGGGCGAGGTGTACCCCGTGCCAGAGGACCGCGATCAGCAGCAGGCCCGGCATCAGGACCTGGATCGCCGAGATGACCGCCCACATGCGGGCGCTGCGCACCGCGGCGGTGCGGACCTCCTGCGACGCACGGCGGTAGCGGTCGAGGAAGAGCTCCTCGCCGCCGATGCCACGCAGTACCCGCAGGCCCGCGACGGTGTCCGACGCCAGTTCGGTGGCCCGGCCCGCCTTCTCGCGCTGGTGGTCCGCACGCCGGGTGGCACGGGGCAGCAGCGGCAGGACGGCGAGTGCGAGCACCGGGATGCCGACCGCGACGACGACGCCGAGGGCGGGCTGGTAGACGAGGAGGCCCACACAGACCAGGACGACCGTGAGCGCGGCCGCCGCGAAGCGCGACAGCGCCTCCACGAACCACCCGATCTTCTCGACGTCGCCGGTGGACACCATTACG
>NZ_JBIARE010000009.1:59753-313333 GCF_042889645.1 Streptomyces sp. NPDC002564
ATTACGACAGAAGCAGCATTTATGCGCATCTCGGCGTCTTTGCGGGGTTTGGCGCGCTTCCCTTTGACGGGCCTATCAGGTTGCTCAACCTCCCCGGTGGACACCATTACGACAGAAGCAGCATTTATGCGCATCTCGGCGTCTTTGCGGGGTTTGGCGCGCTTCCCTTTGACGGGCCTATCAGGTTGCTCAACCTCCCCCGTGGACACGGCGACGACCTCACCGGCGGCGACGCGCCGGGTGAGCGCCGAGCCGAGCATCGCGGTCCGGCGGGCCAGGAGCTGCTGGACGCGGGCCGCGGCGGTGATCCAGTTGGTCACCGCCGTGCGGTGCAGCATGGTGTCGCCCAGCGCGATGGCGATGCCGAGCAGCCCGATGAGGGCACCCGCGAGGGCGAGGCGTCCGCCGGACCGGTCGAGCACGGCCTCGACGGCGATGCCCACCATGTACGGCAGGCCCGCGATGGAGCCGAAGTGGAGGAGCCCCCAGGCGAGGGACTTGAGCTGCCCGCCGAGCTGGTTGCGGCCCAGCCACAGCAGGAAGCGCGGCCCCGACCGGACATCGGGGACGCCGGGATCGGTGTACGGAAGGTCGCGAATCTGCATGACGTCCCAGGACTCGGTGCGGCGGCCGTCGCTCCGACGGGGTGACGAGGGAGCGAACGGCGGTTACAAACCGTGAAAGGTTCGCCTCGCGCGGTGGTCCGAAGCAAACGGTTTTCCGCCCTGAGGTAAAGAATCGGCCCGGTCCCGGCGTGGGCGGTGAGGCTGGGCGGGGGTGACGCGGACCGGGTGCGACCATGGGCGGATGCGTATAGCGGGTGCGGTACGAACGGTGGTCGCGGCGGCGGCCTGTGGTGTCCTTCTGACGTCCTGCGGGAGCGGGGACTCGTCGGACAAGGGCGACGCCGGACACGGCAACAGTGCCGAGCGCGGCGACGGCGCCCACGGCGAGAGCGCCGACCTGCGGCGCATTCCCGACGTGGGTGACCGTCTGCAGTCCAAGATCCCCAAGGACTCGCGGCAGGTCGTCGCGGTCTACGGCGACGGGGCGAACTCGGCGGACTCGACCGTCGTGCTCTACACGAAGTCGGGCGGCAAGGACGCGACCTGGGACAAGGCCCGGAGCTGGCCCGCGCACAACGGCAAGAGGGGCTGGACCACCGACCACCGCGAGAACGACAAGCGCAGCCCGGTCGGCGTGTTCACGCTCACCGACGCGGGCGGTGTCCTGACGGACCCGGGCGCCAAGTTCCCGTACACGAAGTCCTCGTCGATGCAGGCGCCGCACTACTGGCCGAAGACGCACTGGCACGACTTCGACTACGTCATCGCCATCGACTACAACCGCGCCAAGGGCACCCCTCCGAACGACCCGACCCGCCCGCAGGGCCAGTCCAAGGGCGGCAGCATCTGGCTGCACATGGACCACGGCAGCGGCACCTCGGGCTGCGTGAGCCTGTCCAAGGCGGGCATGGAGCATCTGTTGCGCACGCTCGACCCGAAGCAGCACCCGGTCGTGGTCATGGGGGACAAGGCGAACCTGTCGGCGTGAGCCGCGACGTGCGCGGTGGCCGTCGCCCATTGCGGTGATCGGCCACTGCGCCTAGAAATCCCCCATGAGAAGACGCGTCATGTCCATGCTCGTGGGGGCGGCCCTCGCGGCGAGCACCCTCCTCGGCGGTGCCGGTCCCGCCACGGCAGCGGCACCCCCACCGGAATTCGGCAACGACTGGCACGACCCGGTCACCGCCGCGCCCCCGGTGTCGAAACCGCAGACCACGTCCTGCGAAGTGAAGCTCGCCGAGGCGCAGTTCAGGGACTTCACGCCGTACAAGGGCGACTATGCGCCACCGCGCGCCTGCGGGGAGAGCGGGCGTTGGGGCAAGGTGGTCCTGCGTATGGACGGCAAGGTGAAGGGGCGTCAGTACGACCGTCTCGGCTACCTCCGCGTCGGTGGCGTCGAGGTGTTCCGTATGTCGACTCCGGAGCCGTCGGTCGACGGCATCGCCTGGTCCGTGGAGAAGGACGTCACCCGCTACCGCGAGACGTTCTCCCGCGACCGGCAGGTCGAGATGCTGATCGGGAACGTCGTCGACGAGACGTACACCGGGATCATCGACGTCAAGGTCACGCTCACGTTCTACGCGCCGGAACGGCGCAACGAGCCCCGGCAGCCGCGTGACGCGACCCTTTCCGCCACGGCCGCCCCCTCCACCCAGACTGCCTCTTCCACCCAGGCCGCCCCCTCCACTCAAGCTGTCACCTCCGCCCCGGCCGCCGCACCCGACCGTGTCATTCCGCTCGGCGACAGCACCAGCCTCAGCACGCCGCGCAACAGTGAACGCATCGTCGCCGAGGTGTACGCGACCGGTTCCGGTGGTGGATGCGAGGAGTACTGGTACCTGACGGTGCCCGATGCCGCGCCCTACTCCTGCAAGGCGGACCAGGGTCCCTACCGCGAGGTGCAGGTCACGGTCGACGGCCGACTGGCGGGTATCGCCGCGCCGTTCCCGACCGTGTGGACCGGTGGCTGGTCCAACCCGTTCCTCTGGTACGTGATCCCGGGCCCGCGCGCCTTCGACATCAAGCCCGTCGAGTACGACCTGACGCCCTTCGCGGGCCTGCTCAACGACGGTCGGCCGCACAAGGTGGAGGTCTCCGTCGTCGGCGTCCCGGAGGCGCAGACGGGCTGGAACACCCCCGTCAACGTGCTGGTCTGGCAGGACGAGCAGAAGGAGCGCGTCACGGGCGGCCTGATCCGCCACGCCGAGGGTGACCTCGTCAATGAGCCTTCGTACACGCCGGGGTCGGGCGATGCGCCGCACAGGTTGCAGACCAGGGGCGGCCACCGGCTGAGCATTTCGGGATACGTGAACACCTCGCACGGCCGCGTCGCGACGACCGTGACCCGGACCCTGGCGAACACGTCCGCACACCGCTGGACCGAGGGCGAGACGATGGACGCGCTCAAGGCCACCTGGACGGACCGGGAGACGGTCACCACCGGTCGCCGCGCCGTGCGCCGCGACCGGACGTACACCATGGACGGCACCACGACACTCGGCGCGGGCGACCGGCTGCGGACCGAGATCTCCCTCGGCGACCGCGCGGAGAGCGGCACGACGCAGTACGGGAAGGGCGGCGAACGGCGGGTGAACCGGTCGGTCACGGACGACCGTTACGACGGCGACGCGACCTACACCGCGAACGTCCCGCGCGACCAGCGGCACGCGGTGGGAACCTCGCGCGAGCGCTACCGGATGATCGGCGACGGCGGCTGCTACGACCGCACGCTGGCCACCGTCCAGGGAACCCTGACGGAGGATCGGCTGCGCTGCTGAACGGAGTGTGCGGGAACGGTCGGGTCTGGTCCGACGTGCTCCTCCTGCCGGACACGGAGCGGGCCGAGAAGGTGCTCCGTGTGCGGCGGACGGGCCCGGCAGCGTCGAGGCGCGTGCCGCCGGGCCCAAGTCACTGCTCCCCGCTACGCCTTCGGCTTCTCCGAGTCCATTCCCGGACGCGCCTTCTTCCACAGGCCGCGGGTGAAGTCCGGGATCGCCTGGGGCGCGCCCTTCGCCTTGATCGACAGGTGGCTGAGCGGCACGGGCGCCGTCCACGTCGCGGCGTCGTACACGTCGAAGTCCGGGACGAGGCCGAGCTGCATGGTCTGCATCAGGCGGAAGATCATGATGTAGTCCATGCCGCCGTGCCCGCCCGGCGGGTTGGCGTGCTCCTTCCACAGCCAGTGGTCGAAGTCGGCGTACTTGCCGAAGTCGCCCCACTCGTCGTCCGTGTGGTCCGGCTCGATGTAGATGCGCTCCGGGTAGTCCTCGAAGACCCCCTTGGTGCCGCCCAGGCTGTTGATGCGGCTGTACGGGTGGGGAGTGGAGACGTCATGCTCCAGGCGGATGACCCGGCCCTTCGCCGTCTGCACCAGGCTGATGGTGCGGTCGCTCTCGATGTACGTCTCCTTCCAGCTCGGGTCGCCCGCCGGCATGTGCTCCTTGCGGTACGCCGCGAGGCCGAGGGCGGGCGTGCCGAAGCTGGAGATGTGCGTGACGCGGTCACCGCGGTTGACGTCCATGTAGTTGGCGACCGGGCCGAAGCCGTGGTTGGGGTAGAGGTCGCCCCGCAGCCGGGTGTGCCACAGGCGCCGCCAGGGCCCCTCGTAGTAGTCGGGGTCGAACATCAGGCCGCGCAGGTCATGGTTGTACGCGCCCGCTCCGTGCAGCAGGTCGCCGAACTTGCCCGCGTGCGCCATCCGCAGGACGCGCATCTCGTTCTTGCCGTAACAGCAGTTCTCCAGCTGCATGCAGTGCCTGCGGGTCCGCTCGGACAGGTCCACCAGCTCCCACAGCTGCTCCAGGCGCAGCGCGATCGGACACTCCACGCCGACGTGCTTGCCGTTCAGCATGGCGGTCCTGGCCATGTCGAAGTGGAAGTCCCAGGGTGACGCCACGTACACGAAGTCGAGGTCGCCGCGCTTGCAGAGGTTCTCGTAGTCGTGCTCGCCCTTGGTGTACGTCGCGGGGGCCGGCTGACCCGCGGCCGTCACCTTCTTCGCGGCTGCCGCGGTCTTCTCCTTGACCGGGTCGCAGAGCGCGACGACGCGCACGCCGGGTATCGCGAGGAACAGGTCGATCATGCTGCCGCCGCGGTTGCCGAGCCCGATGATGCCGACCCGCACGGTGCTCCGCCGCTCGAACGGCACCCCGATCATGGTCTTGCCCTTGAGGGCGGGGGCGGCGGCTGTGTCCGAGGCGTGCGCCGCGGCGGCGGGCGGAGTGGCGGGGGAGGCGGCGTGTGCCTGGCCGCTCGTGAAGGCGCCGACTCCGAGCCCGGCACCGGCGAGGCCCGCCGTGCGGAGAACCGTGCGCCGCGAGCGGCCGTCCCCCTTCGTTCCCTCGGCGATGTCGTCGGGGGTGGTGCCGTCAGGGTTCGGTGTCGCGTTCTCGTCGTGCATCGGACCTCCGTAGCTGTAGGGCGGCCGGCCGACGGGGGACCGTCGGCTGGTCTCTACCACTGGGCGGAAGTCACCCTGATGGGGGCACGGCCGGGGCGCAAGGGACCGAAGTGGTCAGGGAGTTGGACTTCTCTCGGCCGGGTGAAGGTGAGAAGAGCGGCGGTGCGGGAGATATCTGGCGCAACATCCCGGGCCGTCGCGCCCGCACGGCGTCCACGAGTGACCGAAAAGCGGGCAACGATCCCGGCGCCCGGTAGTACGGGTGGTTCGGAGTCCGCGACGTCCGCGAGCACACCGCCGCGCCACGGGTACGCCGCCGCCCTGCGAACCACGCCGCCGCCACCCTGCGAACCACGACGCCGCCGCGCCGCGACCACGTCGCCGCGCCGCGGACCACGCCCCTCAAGGACGCGTCGCGCGCTCCAACTCCAGGAGGACGGAGTAGTAGCCGCGGCCCGTCGCATGGTCCATGCCGACCTCGCACATGCGGTTCGCCGACAGGTGCGCGTCGAAGGAGCGGGCGGTGACCTCCTCGGCCTCCTTGCGGGTGGCCGACTCCGTGAGCTCCTTGTGGAGCATCCCGCGGTCGCCCGCGAAGGCACAGCATCCCGCGTCGTCCGGGACGACCACCTCGTCGGCGCAGGCCTCCGCGACGGCACGGAGCTGCGCCTCGTCGCCGAGGTGCTGCATGGAACAGGTGGGGTGCAGGACGGCCGAGCCGATGGTGCGGTGCACCGTCAGGTGGGGCAGCAGTTCGTCCGCGGCCCACACGAGGGAGTCGACGATCGTCAGCTCCCGGTGCAGCTCCCGGTTGTCGGGCGTCAGATACGGCAGCACCTCGTGCGCGATGCCGAGCGTGCAGGACGAGGCGTCGACGACCAGCGGCTGGCGGCCGCCAGCCGTCCAGCCCCAGGCGGCCTCCACGATGCGGTTGGCCATGACCCGGTTCCCGGCGTCGTAGCCCTTGGAGTGCCAGATCGTCGCGCAGCAGGTCCCCCGCACGTCGTCCGGAATCCAGACGGGCTTGCCCGCGCGTGCGGAGACGGCGACGACGGCCTCCGCGAGCGAGCGGTCGCCCGGGCCGCCGAAGATGCGGTTGACGCACGCCGGGTAGTAGACGGCGGCAGCGTCCGTGCGCCGGGTGCGCGGCAACGAGCGGGCGGCGGCCCCGGGGATCTGCGGCAGCCACTCCGGGACGAGGTCGGGGCGTACCGCCTTGCGGGCCGTGCGGGTCACCGTGGTGAGGAGCCGGTCGCCGATCCGGTCGGCGGCGGCCACCGCGAGCCGGGCGGCCGCCTCGACGGCCTTGAAGTTCTTCGCGGCGAGCGCGGCCGCCTTCTCCTCGCGGGGCGAGTGACGGGCGTGCCGGAAGTCCTTCATCAGGGCGCCCGTGTCGATGCCCACCGGGCAGGCCAGTTTGCAGGTCGAGTCGCCGGCGCAGGTGTCCACGGCGTCGTAGCCGTACGCCTCGACGAGGCCGTCCTCCACCGGGGAGCCGGGGGACTGGCGCATCATCTCGCGGCGCAGCACGATGCGCTGGCGCGGCGTCGTGGTCAGGTCCTCGCTGGGGCAGGTGGGCTCGCAGAACCCGCACTCGATGCACGGGTCGGCGATCAGCTCCACCTTGGGGATGGTCTTCAGGCCCCTGAGGTGTGCCTGGGGATCGCGGTCGAGCACGATGCGCGGCGCGAGGACCCCGTCGGGGTCGATGACCTGCTTCGTGCGCCACATCAACTGGGTCGCCTTGGGGCCCCATTCGAGCTCCAGGAACGGCGCGATGTTGCGCCCGGTGGCGTGCTCCGCCTTGAGGGAGCCGTCGAACCGCTTCACGGTGAGGCGGCAGAAGTCGTCCATGAAGGCGGCGTAGCGCGCGACGTCCGCGGGGACCGCCGCGTCGAAGGCCAGCAGGAAGTGGAGGTTGCCGTGCGCCGCGTGGCCCGCGACGGCGGCGTCGAAGCCGTGCCGCGTCTGGAGGTCGAGGAGCGCCTCGCAGGCCTCGGCGAGCCGCCCCGGCGGGACCGCGAAGTCCTCGGTGATCAGTGTCGTCCCGGAGGGGCGGGAGCCGCCGACGGCGGTGACGAACGCCTTGCGCGCCTTCCAGTAGCCGCCGATCGTCTTCGCGTCGCGCGTGAAGGCGTTGGTCACCGAGGCGACCGGCGCGACCAGTTCGAGCCCCTCCAGGGCCTGGGCGGCGGCCGTCTCGTAGGCCTCCTGGGTGGCCTCGTCCGGGGCGCGGAACTCCACCAGGAGCGCGGCCGTCGACTTCGGGAGGTCGGCCCAGTCGGCGGGGACGCCCTGGACGCTGACCGACGCGCGCAGGGTGTTGCCGTCCATCAGCTCGACGGCGAGCGCGCCGGCGGCGTTGAACAGCGGCACCGCCGCGGCGGCCGCGGGCAGCGAGGGGAAGAACAGCAGCGCGGTCGTCGTGTGCCGGTCCAGCGGCAGCGTGTCGAAGACGATCTCGGAGAGGAACCCGAAGGTGCCCTCGGAGCCGACCATCAGGCCGCGCAGGATCTCCACGGGGGTCGTGCCGTCCAGGAAGGCGTCCAGGCGGTAGCCGTTGGTGTTCTTGATCTCGTACTTGGCGCGGATACGGGCCACCAGCTCGGGGTCCGCCTCGATCTCGCGCTTGATCGCCAGCAGTCCCGCGCACAGGTCGGGCTCCGCGTGCGCCAGCTGCTCGTCGGCGTCCGGCTCGGCCGTGTCGACCACCGTCCCGGAGGGGAGGACGCAGGTCAGCGAGGCGACGGTGCGGTACGAATTGCGGGTGGTGCCGGCCGTCATGCCCGACGCGTTGTTCGCGACGACGCCGCCCACGGTGCAGGCGATCGCGCTCGCCGGGTCGGGGCCGAGCACCCGGCCGAAGCGGGCGAGGGTGATGTTGGCGCGCAGGACCGTCGTGCCGGGGCCGATGCGCGCCCGCTCGCCCTCGCCGAGGACGTCGATGCCCGACCAGTGCTTGCGCACGTCGACGAGGATGTCCTCCCCCTGGGCCTGGCCGTTCAGCGAGGTGCCGGCCGCCCGGAAGACCACCTCGCGGCCCCTGCCGTGGGCGTACGACAGGACGGCCGACACGTCGTCGATGTCCTCGGGGACGACCACGACCTGGGGCAGGAAGCGGTAGGGGCTGGCGTCCGAGGCGTACCGCACGAGGTCGGAGACCTTCGTCAGGACCTTGTCGGCGCCCAGCAGCGCGATCAGCTCGGAGCGCAGCGGCTCCGGGGTGCCGGCCGCCCGCCGGTCCGGCACGCGGTCGGGTGACGGGCCCTTCGCGCGGGCGGGGTGGCTGGGGCGCAGGGCGTCCGGCTCGGGCTCCAGCAGCGGCATGAGCTCTCCTCGGCGGTTGCGGCGGCGTACCGGCGGTCGGCGGCGCCCGGCGGGGCGGACGTCAGCAGGGGCGGCGGACGTCCGACACGTCGAACAGCGCGTTCAGCAGGACGCCCAGCTGCGCGCGCTGCTCGGCGTCCAATGGAGCAAGGATGTCCTCTGCGGCGGTCCGGCGCGCGCTGCGCAGCTCACCGAGGGCCTTGAGTCCCGCGTCGGTGAGCTCGATGCGGATCACCCTGCGGTTGGTGGGGTCGGGCGCGCGGCGCACGAGATCGGCGCTCTCCAGGCCGTCGACCAGGGTCGTCACGGCGCGGGGCACGACTTCGAGGCGCTCGGCGAGGTCGGTCATGCGGGGCGGGGTCTCGTAGTGCGCGAGGGTGCGGAGGAGGCGGGACTGCGCGGGTGTGATGCCGATCGGGACCAGATGGCGCTTCTGGATCCGCTGCAGCCGGCGGGTGAGCCGCAGCAGCTGTTCGGCGAGCAGGCCGTCGGGGTCCGGGGTGTTCATGCGGGAACATTATCAGGACCTTGTGCATTGTGAGTATAGGTAACAGTGAGCTACGCTCTCTGAGTCATCGTCGTCCGAAAACCCGTAGGAGCCCATGCGTCACGACGAACCCACCTGGACGCCGCAGCCCCCCGCCCCGGGCGAGGAGGCGCAGCCGCGCCAGATGCGCCGCATCCTTCACCTCTTCCGTCCCTACCGGGGCCGCCTCGCGATCGTGGGCCTGCTGGTCTGCGCCGCCTCGCTCGTCTCGGTCGCCACCCCGTTCCTGCTCAAGGAGATCCTCGACACCGCCCTGCCCCAGGGCCGCACGGGCCTGCTCAGCCTGCTCGCGCTCGGCATGATCCTCAGCGCGGTCGTCACGAGCGTCTTCGGCGTCCTGCAGACCCTGATCAGCACGTCCGTGGGCCAGCGCGTGATGCACGACCTGCGCACCGCGGTCTACGGCCGGCTGCAGAGCATGTCCCTGGCCTTCTTCACCCGCACCCGCACCGGCGAGGTCCAGTCCCGCATCGCCAACGACATCGGCGGCATGCAGGCGACGGTCACCTCCACGGCCACGTCCCTGGTCTCGAACCTGACGAGCGTCATCGCGACCGTCGTCGCCATGCTCGCCCTGGACTGGCGGCTCACCGTCGTCTCCCTGCTGCTGCTCCCGGTCTTCGTGTGGATCAGCCGCCGCGTGGGGCGCGAGCGCAAGAAGATCGCCACGCAGCGCCAGAAGCAGATGGCCGTGATGGCCGCGACGGTCACCGAATCGCTCTCCGTCAGCGGCATCGTCCTCGGCCGCACGATGGGCCGCGCCGACTCCCTCACCAAGTCCTTCGCCGACGAGTCCGAGCAGCTGGTCGACCTGGAGATCCGGTCGAACATGGCCGGCCGCTGGCGCATGGCCGTCATCACGATCGTCATGGCCGCCATGCCCGCCGTCATCTACTGGACCGCGGGCATCGCCTTCCAGATGGGCGGCCCCACCGTCTCGATCGGCACGCTGGTCGCCTTCGTCTCGCTCCAGCAGGGCCTGTTCCGGCCCACGGTGAGCCTGCTCTCCACCGGCGTCCAGATCCAGACCTCGCTCGCGCTCTTCCAGCGCATCTTCGAGTACCTCGACCTGCCCGTCGACATCACCGAGCCCGACGAGCCCGTGCACCTCGACCAGATCAAGGGCGAGGTCCGCTTCGAGGACGTCGAGTTCCGTTACGACGACACGTCGGGCCCCACGCTGCAGGACATCGACATCGCGATACCCGCGGGCGGCAGCCTCGCCGTCGTCGGACCCACCGGTTCCGGCAAGTCGACCCTGAGTCACCTGGTGCCCCGGCTCTACGACGTCACGAGCGGTCGCGTCACCCTCGACGGGGTCGACGTCCGCGACCTCGACTTCGACACCCTCGCGCGCGCCGTCGGCGTCGTCTCCCAGGAGACGTACCTCTTCCACGCCTCGGTCGGCGACAACCTCCGCTTCGCCAAGCCCGACGCCACCGACGAGGAGCTCGTCACCGCCGCCCGCGCCGCCCAGATCCACGACCACATCGCGTCCCTGCCCGACGGGTACGACACGGTCGTCGGCGAGCGCGGCCACCGCTTCTCCGGCGGCGAGAAGCAGCGCCTGGCCATCGCCCGCACCATCCTGCGGGACCCCCCGGTCCTCATCCTCGACGAGGCGACCAGCGCCCTGGACACCCGCACCGAGCGCGCCGTGCAGGAAGCGATCGACGCCCTGTCCGCGGGCCGGACCACCCTCACCATCGCCCACCGCCTCTCCACCGTCCGGGGCGCCGACCAGATCGTTGTCCTGGACGCGGGCCGCACCGCCGAGCGCGGCACCCACGAGGAGCTCCTCGCGTACGACGGCCGTTACGCCGCCCTCGTCCGCCGAGACGCTCAACTGGAGCCGACGACATAAAGATGTGCCGGGATTATTACGATTTGCGGGTTAACGTGCCCGCATGCAGACCAAGACTCCGCGAAGGGGCACGATCCGACTGACGCGGCGGGGCCGGATCGCCCTGATCGCGATCGGAGCCGCCGCCGCGGCCACCGCCGTGGCGGTGCCGCTGCTGCTTCCCGACGACGACGCCCGGCCCGAGGTCCTGACCATCCCCGAGGGGTGGCGTTCCGCCCAGGTGTACGCGGCGGTGGACAAGGCCCTCGGGGTGCCCGCCGGCACCACCAAGAAGGACCTCCCGAAGGCCGACCTCAAACTTCCCCGTGACGCCGGAGGCAACCCCGAGGGGTACCTCTTTCCGGCCACGTATCCGATCAGCTCCCAGTCGACCCCCAGCTCCGTGCTGTCCTACATGGTGAACACGGCGAACAAGAAGTTCAGCGGTGGACAGGTCACGGCGGGCGCCGACCGAAATGCTGTGAACGTCTACCAGACCGTCACCATCGCGAGCATGATCGAGGCCGAGGCGGGATCCAAGGCGGAGATGGGCAAGGTCGCCAGGGTCATCTACAACCGCCTCGACCAAGGCATGCCGCTGCAGATGGACTCCACCATCAACTACGCGCTCAACCGCTCCACCCTGGCCACCAGCGAACGCGACACGAAGATCACCAGCCCCTACAACACCTACGCACGCATGGGTCTGCCGCCCACGCCGATCGGCAACCCCGGCGAGGAGGCCATGCGCGCGGCGATCAACCCGACCCCGGGCAACTGGTTGTACTTCGTGACCGTGAAGCCGGGCGACACGCGTTTCACGGCGACCTTCGAGGAACACCAGAAGAATGTGGGGGAGTTCAACAGGGAGAAGTAGCACGAGGCCAGGGGGGCGGTTTTCACTCGCCGGGTCGGCTTCTCCTTGACCTCAACTGTGGTTCAGGTACAACGCTTTTTTCCGACCGTACCGATCAGTATGCAGGAGGAGCCGATCATGCCCGCACCGATATCACACGCCTTTCCCGACGTCCGACGTGCGGACGCCGGGACGATCCTCGTCAGCTCCTGGCCCCTGCCCGCCGCAGGGGTCCAGAAGCAGGCCGCGGACCTGGTGATCGAGGAGTGGGAACATCTGGAACGCCCGGCAGGCATGCTCTCGTTCACCACGTTCCTCAGCGAGAACGGCCGGGAAGTCCTCAACTACGCGCAGTGGACGTGCGACGACGCCCACCGCGCGTGGGCGCGTGCGGTGCGGCGCTCGGAGGACCTGAACCGGGTCGACCGGATGGTCCTGGGCATCGAGCGCCCGGGCGAGGTGCGCTACGCGCTCTACCGCAGCTACGCGACCGAACAGCGGCGCGACCTGGCCCCCGGCGCCCTGGTCACCCCGACGTTCGAGACCGAGGGCCCCGCATGTCAACGGGCCTTCGTCGACAGGGTCGTGGACATCCTGGAGCGCACCCGCCCGCCGGGGCTGCTCGCGGCCCACTTCCACACGAGCAAGGACGGCCGCCGGGTCCTCAACCACGCGGAATGGAAGGACCTTGCGGCCTGGCGCCGCTACACGGAGAGCGGCGGCACGGTCGAACTGGGCCTGATGATCGAGGGGCTGGACGGCGTCACCCCGGCCCCGACCCGGCCCAGCGTCCCGCGCTACCTCCCGTACAAGAGCCTGGTGAACGTCACCGCACCGTAGCCGTCGGCCGTGCGCCGGGCGGAACCCGGGCCTCTTGTGCCGCGCCGGGCGGCGCGAGAGGCTGGCCCGCACCGTACGCCGCACCACGGGCAACGACCGTACAGCGCACCGCACATGACCCGACCCGCCCCAGGTCCACGAAAGGTTCAGGTGCACCGGGTATGACAACGCGCTCCCGTCGGCGGCAGGCAGCGGTGCTGCTCTGCGCCACCGCGATGACCACCGGCCTGCTCGGCGCGACGACCGCCACCGCCACCGCCGCCTCGTCCGCCACGGCCGCCTCCTCCGGCGCCGTCCCTGCTGCCACCGGCCCCGGGCCGCTCGCCGGCACCGCGGGAAAGCTGCGGCTCGCGAGCGGTGCCGACGTCGCCGTCCCCGACGGCTGGATCGTGGTGCTGAAGGAGTCGGGACCCGCAGGCGCGCGCACATCCGCCGCCGTGCCGGGCGTGGCACGGGAACTCGTCGGCGCGGCCCCGGGCGCACGGCTCGGGCACGTGTACCGGTCCGCGCTGCACGGCTTCTCCGCCCGGATGAGCCGGGACCGCGCGCAGCGGGTTGCCGCCGACCCCCGCGTCGCCTACGTCCGCCAGGACACCCGGGTCCGCGTCGACACCCCGCGCCGCGGCGGCCCCCCGGCCGGTTCCGCGAGCCTCGCACCGGGCGACCAGACGCAGGCCGGCGCGCCCTGGGGCCTCGACCGCATCGACCAGCGGCGCCTTCCGCTGTCCACCACGTACACCTACCGCACCTACGCCCCGGCCGTGAGCGTGTACGTGATCGACACCGGACTGCGCACCACGCACAGCGAGTTCGGCGGCCGCGCCTCGGTCGGCACCGACACCGTGGGCGACGGTCAGAACGGCAACGACTGCAACGGCCACGGCACGCATGTGGGCGGCATCGCGGCCGGCAAGACCTACGGGGTGGCCAAACAGGCCAGGCTGGTGGCGGTACGCGTCCTCGACTGCCAGGGTGCGGGCACCGTCTCGGGAGTCGTCGCCGGGGTCGACTGGGTGACGGCCAAGGCGGCCGGGCCGGCCGTCGCGAACATGAGCCTCGGCGGCGCGGCCAGCGAGGTCCTCGACACAGCGGTACGGCGATCCATCCGCTCCGGTGTCACCTACACCGTCTCGGCGGGCAGTTCGGGCCAGGCGAACGGGGCCTGCACCACCTCGCCCGCGCGGGTGGCGGAGACCATCGGCGTCGGCGCGAGCGACCGCAGTGACCGCCGGGCCTCCTCCTCCAACTACGGCAACTGCGTGGCCCTGTTCGCCCCCGGCGTGCAGATCCCATCGGCCTGGAAGGACGGCGACACGGCGACGGCCACGCTCAGCGGCACGTCGATGGCCACCGGTCATGTGGCGGGCGCCGCCGCGCTGCACCTCGCCTTCCGGCCCACGGACACGCCCGCACAGGTCAAGCGGGGGCTCGTCGACAACGCCACCACGGGAGCCCTCCAGGGCACCCCGCCGGTCGCACCCGACCGACTGCTCTACACCCTGTACCTGCCCTAGGTCTGTACCCGCTGTACCCGCTGGGTCTGTACCCGCTACGTCTGTACCCGCCCGAAGGCACTGCACCTACCGGGGCGGACGACGAACCAGGGCCCGGGCCGCACGGACCCGGGGGCGCCGCGCCCGTCCCACGCCGCGTCCGCTCACGCCGCGACCGGCGCCCCCGCCAGCAGCCGCTGGATCTCCCGCACCGCGGCCCGCCCCGCGCGGTTGGCGCCGATCGTGCTCGCCGACGGCCCGTACCCCACCAGGTGGACGCGCGGGTCCGCCGCGGCCCGGGTGCCTTCGAGCCGGATGCCGCCGCCCGTTTCCCGCAGCCGCAGCGGCGCGAGGTGGTCGATCGCCGGGCGGAAGCCCGTCGCCCACAGGATGACGTCGGCGTCCACGCGGCGGCCGTCGTCCCAGGCGACGCCGGTCGGCGTGATCCGGTCGAACATCGGCAGCCGGTCCAGGACGCCGTCGGCCCGCGCCCGGCGGATCGCGTCGTTCACCGGCAGCCCGGTCACGGACACCACGCTGCGCGGGGGCAACCCCTGGCGTACCCGCTCCTCGACCATGGCGACCGCGGCGCGCCCCCAGTCCTCGTCGAACGGCCCCTCGCGGAACACCGGCGGGCGCCGGGTCACCCAGGTGGTCGCGGCCGCGTAGGGGGCGATCTCCATCAGGTGCTGGGTGCCGGACGCGCCGCCGCCCACGACGACCACCCGCTGCCCGGCGAACGCCTCGGGGCCGGGGTAGATCGCCGTGTGCAGCTGTCGTCCCAGGAACGTCTCCTGGCCCGGGTAGCGCGGCCAGAAGGGCCGGTCCCAGGTGCCCGTCGCGTTGATCAGCGCGCGCGTGGACCAGGTACCGGCCGACGTCTCGACCAGGAGCCGTCCGCCGTCGCCCTCGCTGACCTCGTGCACGTCCACGGGGCGCCGTACGCGCAGGTCGAAGCGGCGCTCGT
Organism: Streptomyces sp. NPDC002564; assembly: GCF_042889645.1. Taxonomy (NCBI): domain Bacteria; kingdom Bacillati; phylum Actinomycetota; class Actinomycetes; order Kitasatosporales; family Streptomycetaceae; genus Streptomyces; species Streptomyces sp. NPDC002564. Next base: position 74,592 of record NZ_JBIARE010000009.1, read on the forward strand.
ACGCGGCGAAGTACTCCCCGATGACCTCCGAGGACGGGCGTGCGGGGTCCGCGCCCGTCAGTTGCATGCCGGGCAGCGCGTACATGCCGTGCACCTTCCCGTACGTCAGGGAGGGCCAGCGGAACTGCCAGGCGCCGCCGGGCCGGGGCGCGTGGTCGAGGACCACGAAGTCCCGGTCCGGCTCGAAGCCGACCCGCCGCAGGTGGTGGGCGCTGGACAGGCCCGCCTGCCCGGCGCCGACGACGACCACGTCCACGTCCTGTACCGCCGCCGGGGCGGCCGCGTCTCGTACCCCGATGTCGTTCACGTTTCTACTAACTCGCTCAGGGGCGGAGATCTTCCCGATCCGGCGTGTCCGTCGACTCGATGTCCGTCGACTCGACGGTGAGGAACGAGAGGACCTCGTCACCGATGTTCTTGAGGTCGTGCAGGTGGTGCCGTCCCGCGGCCAGGCGGAAGTGCCGGGTCTGCCCGCGGGCGAACGTGATCTCCCGGCTCGCACCGTCGGACGAGTGCTGGCGGGCGTGCCCGTCGGTGAGGGCGATCCAGGTGTAGTCCCGCACGTGCCGGTGCACGGGGAGACGCTCTCCCGGCCGCAGGTGCGTCTCCCACACCCGGACCGGCCCGGACTCCTTGAGGAGGGTCTGGCCCAGCCGGTCGTGGTGGGCGTTGTCGTCGAATTCCTGGTGCAGCGGCGGGCTCCAGCGGTCGAAGCCCTCGGCGACGACCGTGCTGGTGAGAGGGGGAACGGCAGGGGAATCGTGGCCCACGGACGAGGTCCTTCCGGTGGTGTCGGCATCGTGTTTCAGGGGAGTGCCGCGCCGCAGGGAGCGCGTGCGCGGCACGGTTCACTCCCCGGCGGAGAGCGCGCGGAGCAGCGTGTCGTTCGCGCGGATGTCCCCGACGGAGATGCGGCAGGTGCCGGGGACGACGTGGCCGGTGTCGGCGACGACGATGCCCGCGGCGTGGAACCGCGCCATCGCCCGGTCGTGCTCGTACCACCGGACCAGCAGGAAGTTGGTCTCGGAGGGGAACACGTGCTCCACCGCCGGGTGGGCGGCCAGCGCGGCGGCCATCCGGTCGCGCTCGGCACGGATGCGCCGGATGCTGTCGAGCGCCTCGTGGGAGTTGGTGAGCCGTTCCCGGGCGGCGCGCTGCGAGGCGTCGGTGAACCCGAAGGGCACCTGCACCCGGCGCAGCGCGTCGATCAGGCCAGGCTCGGCCAGCGCGATGCCGCAGCGCGCGCCGGCGAGCCCCCAGCCCTTGGACAGCGTCCGGAGCACGATCAGGTTGTCGTGTCGCGCGACCGCCCCGGCGTACGAGGGACTGTCGCTGAACTCGGCGTACGCCTCGTCGATCACCACCAGGCCGCGCGTACGCGCCACGAGGTGCAGCACCTGACCGCGGTCGAGCCGGGTGCCGGCGGGATTGTTCGGGTCGCACAGGAAGATGACCCGTGGATCGGCCGCCAGGATCCGCTCGGTGTCGAGCACGGACAGGTCGTCGCCGCCCAGGGGGACGTCGACGACGGGCAGCCGCAGGACGGCGGCGAAGTGGGCGTACAGCGGGAACGTGGGCGAGGTGACGCAGACGGTCTCGCCGGGTGAGGCCAGCGCCGCCAGGAGCAGCATCGCGCCGTCGACCGACCCGCTGGAGAACAGCACGTGTTCCGCGCTCAGCGCGTCGACGCCCTCGTGACCGGGGAGCTGCGCGACGGTCGCCAGATAGGTGTCGGCGAGCTCGGTCGTGTCGAGGTGCGGATAGCTGCCGTCGGCGCCCAGGAACGGATTGGTGTTGCTGGACAGGTCGATCGTGTCGAACCGCGGCTGGCGGCGGAAACGGGCCGGACCCGGGACCGGCACGGCCGTGACGGGTGGCGCCGCGAACCGTGACAGCGCCGGTTCCGCCGCCCGCGCCCCCTCGCTACCCGGCGGCAGGCCGGGGGCGTACACCCAGTGGTCCAGGGGGACGAACAGGTCGGCCCCGAGCGGCCGTGCGCGCTCCGCGTTCCCGGGCCCGAGGTGGACCCAGTCCAGCCCGGAGCTCCGCGAGTCGAGGTGCAGCCGGTACACGGTCGCCGCGTGGAGGTCGTCCCGGGCGACGGCGTCGTCGTCGGCGACCGCGGGCGCGACCAGGTAGACGCCTCGGCCGTTGTGCGACCGCACCAGGAGGGCGACCTGGACAACGGTGTCGTCGCGGCGGCGCACGAGCAGCTCGGTGCGGTCCGCCAGCGCGCCGTGGGAGAGCGCCTCCAGCGCACGGGCGTTGTACGGACCGCCGCGGTCCGCGTCGCTCCCGCCCGAGCGCCGGTGCAGGGCGGCGAACGCCTCCCGCGCCCACCCGTGCGCGGCGAGCTCGCGCAGCGGGACGCGCTCCCAGGTGACGTCACGGGACACCTCGTCGTGCAGGGCATGGAGCTCGCCGAGCCGGTCGTCGCCCACCCGGGCGCGCAGGAACGCGTCCACGTCCTCGGTCAGCCGGACGACACACTCACTGCCCGCGGCGACCGGGACGAACCCGGCCGCTCCGAGCGCCCCGCTGTCGTCGGTGCGGCGCACGTGGGGCACGAGGATCTGGGGCACGTCCAGGTCCTTGGCGCGGCGGATCAGCGCGTCCAGGGCCTCGGGTGCGGGGACCGGGCTCGTCGGGCCGTATGGTGCCGCGCCGCCGACCAGCGTCGGGCGTTCGGCCGCCACCGGCCCCAGCGCGTCGAACGGGCCGCCGTCCACGCCGAGTCGGGACGGTGCGCACACCGGATCGTCGGTACCCAGGGCGGCGCGCAGCGCGTGCTGCAGCGCGGCGATGTCCACGGGCCTGCGCATGCTAACTCCGTTCCCCGGCGGACCGGCCGGTGGACGTCTCGATTCCGTGTGCGTCGGCGTACTTCTCGATGCGCTCGCGGTACTCCCCGAACAGCTCGGCCATCGTGCGGGCGATGCCGCTCCGCCAGTCGACCGCGCAGTCGCCGATGGCCGCGCGGCGGGCCTCGTGGTCGAAGATCGCGGTCTCCCGGCTGAGGTCGCCGCGGTCGAGCAGGACCGGCACTCCTGTGAGCGCGGACATGTACTCGAGGAGGTCGGTCATGCCGACCTCCTCGTCGCCTCCCCAGTTCAGGACCCGGGCGGGTGCCTGCGCGGCGTCCCACAGCAACGGCACCTGGCGCACGAGGTCGTCGGCGTGCAGGAGGTTGCAGTAGTTCTGCCCCTCGCGCGGCACCGCACAGGCCCGGCCCGCGCGCATCTGGTTGAAGAGGATCATGGGGACGCCGCCGTGGCCGTGCACGCCGTAGGCGATGTTGAGCCGGGCTATCACCGACGGCAGCCCCAGCGACTCGCTGAGGCCGCGCACCACGCCCTCGGCGGACAGCTTCGCGACGGGATACGTCGGCAGCCAGGGCGCCGCGCCGCCCAGCGGGTCGGTCTCCCGGTACCGGTGCGTGCGGTCGGCCCGGTGGTAGACCACTCCCGAGGAGACGTACAGGAACGCCTCCGCCGTGGCGCAGTGCGTCATCAGCCGCGCGGTGCCCGCGGCGTTGACCCGCGCGGTCGCGTCGAAGTCCGTGCCGTCGCCCCGGTGCACCGCGGAGTGCAGTACGTGGGTGAAGTCGCCGGGCAGGCCCGTCGGGTCGCCGGACGCCATGTCCCAGGTGAAGGTGTGGGCGCCGCTCCGCTCGAGCTCCGCGCGGGCGGCCGGGTCGCCGAACCGGCCCAGGCACCACACCTCGTTGTCGGGCGCGAGGGCTTCGGCGACGGGCCGGGCGACCTGCCCGGTGCCGCCGGTGATGAGAATCTTCTTGCCTTGCATGCCGTTGTTTCCGTCCTTGACCGAGTGATTCCGTCGTGGGCGCGTGCTGTCCTTCGGGGCCGGGCGCGGGTGCCGACCGGCCGGGCGCGTGCGGACCGGGTCAGCCGAGGGCGCGGGCCAGTTCGCGGCGCAGCGCCGCCTGGAAGGTCTGCACGTGCTGCGGGCTCATCAGGGTGTAGTGCTCGCCGTCGACCTCGATGAACGTGGTGGGGCGCCGCGTGAAGTCGTCCCAGTGGCGCAGCTGGTCGTCCAGCCACTGCTGCTTGGTGCCCTTGAGCGGGGTGCAGTAGAAGACGTGCGCCTGCCCGACGGTCCCCGACGGCTCGTACGTGCGGCCCAGGTGCACCATGCTCTGCGCCAGCTCCACCCAGGCGGTGAACCGGGCGACGGTGAGGTCCAGTTCGGTGAGGCGCCGCTTCGGTGCCTGCTCGATCAGGTGGGCCAGCTGCCCGGCCTCGGGCAGCGTGCGCAGCCTCGTGGTGAGGTCGGGGACGTCGCCGGCGTCGATCAGTTCGAGGAACAGGGCCAGGTTGATCGCGCCGTCGGTGAAGGTGATCTCGTTCATGCGGCCCGAGATGCTCGGCGGCAGATTGAAGACGCCGACGAACGCGACCTCGTCGCCCTCCGCCTCCAGCCGCTTGGCGATCTCGAAGGCGACCGCGCCCCCGTAGGAATACCCGGCGACGGCGTAGGGTCCGCGCGGCTGGGCCCGCCGCATCGCCGCCACGTACGTGGAGACCATCTCGTCGAAGGACGCGAAGTGGGTCTCGCCCGCGCCGAACCCGCGGGCCCGCAGCGCGTAGAACGGCCGCTCGCCGGTGAAGTACTTGGCGAGGTTGATGAACACGAGGACCTCGCCCAGACCCGGGTGGACGCAGAACAGCGGCGTCCCCTCGCCCGTGACCTGCAGCGGGACGAGCGGATCGTAGGCCCCGTCGCCGTGTGCTTCCCGTCCGGCGGTCAGCCGGGCGGCGAGGGCGCGCACGGTCGGTGACTGCAGGAGCGTCGCCATCGGCACGTCGTCGATGCCGAACTCCGTCTGGATCTCCAGCTTGAGCCGCAGCACGTCCAGCGAGGTGCCGCCCAGGTCGAAGAAGCTCGCGGTCGCCGGCACCCGTGTGATGCCCAGCGCGCGGCCGTAGATGCCGGCGAGCGCCGTCTCGGTGTCGCCCTCCGGCGCCACATGGCCGCCGAGGAACCGGGTTGTCACCTCGTCCGCCCTGCGGGCCGCCGCGTCGAGGGCGCCAGTCTCGACGGCCGCCCGCAGCCGCGACCGCTGGACCTTGCCGAGGTTGCCGCGCGGGATCTCCGGCACGGTCACGGGCAGGATGAGCTGCGGACGGAACCCCCAGTGCATCACCGTGGAGCTGCGGATCGCCACGAGGGCCTGGTAGACGGCCGCGTCGTCGGCGGGATCGCCCGCCGGGACGAAGACGACGGCCAACTGCTCGGAGTCGGCTCCCTCGGGGCGGATCGGGAAGGCCGCGACCTGGCCGCGCCGCACCTCGCCGAGCTCGTCGAGGACGGTTTCGAGGTCGTGGCTGTAGTAGTTGACGCCGTTGACGATGACGGAGTCCTTGGTCCGTCCGACGAGCATGAGGCGTCCGTCGGCGTCCAGGTGCCCCAGGTCGCCGGTGCGGAACCAGCCGTCGTCCGTGAACGCCCGCGCGGTGGCCCGCTCGTCGGCGTAGTACCCGGAGGTGACCATGGTGCCGCGCAGTTGCACTTCGCCCGTCCCGGTCGGCCCCGGCCGGTCCGTGGCGGCGAGGACGGTGCCGTCCTCGTCGGCGACACGGATGTGCAGCCCCTGCACGGGGTGGCCCAGCGGGGGGAACTCGGTGCCGAGGTCGCGGGCGGCGAAGTCGCGGTTGAACACGCTGCCCGCGCACGTCTCCGTCATCCCGAACGCGGGCACGATCACGTCCCGGCGCAGCCCGTACGGGGCGAGCGCGGCCAGGAAGTCCCGTACGGTCGCGGTCACCGTGGCCTCGCCGCCGGAGATCACGTACCGCAGCCGGGAGAGGTCCACGTCGGCAGGGGCGGAGGGGGCCTGCGGTGCCTGCGGTGCCTGCCGGGGGGCGGGCCGACGGGCGAGGGCCTGGTTGAGCTGGCCGAAGAGGAAGTTGGGGGTGAAGGTGACCCGGACCTGGTGCGCGGTGAGCAGCCGGAGGAACTCCAGGGGGTCGCCGAGGACGGTCGCCGGGACCGTCATGACCTGGTCGGCTCCGGTGAACATCGGCAGCAGGTGCGCCTCGATCGCGGCGATGTGATCCGTCGATATCCAGTTGAACACCGTGTCGGCGGGCCCCAGGTCGAGCGCCCCTGCCTTACCCGCCTGGGCCGCGAGCAGGTTGGCGTGGGTGAGCCTGACGGCCTTGCTCGACCCGGTGGAGCCGGAGGTGAGCATCAGGAGCGCGAGGTCGTCGGGGGCGGGCGCGGGCAGTCGGTCCTGGGCGGGGGAGGCGTGGCTCAGATCCTCGACCGTCGCCGTCCGCAGCCCGATGTCCGGCAGGTCCGCGTGGGCCGCCTTGGACACGACCACCAGCGGATCGCCCAAGAGGCCCGTCAGGTGCTCCAGTTGGGGCCGTCGGCGGAGGGGGTCGGACGGTGGGGCGACGGGGCACGGCACGGCACCGGCGAGGACGCACCCCCAGAAGGTCCGGAAGAAGGCCTCGGGGTCGTCGGCGACGATCAGCACCCGGTCGCCCGGGGCCGTGCCGCCGTCGCGGAGCCCCTGCGCGATCCGGCCGGCCCACTCCCGCAGCTCGGCGTAAGGCACGAAGGAGCCACCGACGAACGTGATCCCTCGCGAGGCGTCACGGGCCGCGCTGTCGAGGAGCTGCGGAAGGGTGGAAAGAGAACGGTGATCCGGCATGACGACGAAGTCCTCCGATCGAACGGATGGAGAGGAGAGAGTCGGAAGAATGGAGAAGAGGGAGTCGGAAGAGAAGAGGGCGATATGAATCGGCGAAATGAGTCAGCGTGAGTCAGCGCGGAAAGAGGGGGCGGAGGGGTGGTGCTTGAGGCCCGGCAGCAGGCCGCGCATCCACCCGGACTTCGCGCCGTGACTACGAGGGCGGAGGCACGGGTATGGCCGGAGACGACCGTGCTGTCGGCGTGGGAGTCGGTGATCAATCAGGACATCGATGTCAGTTCCGACGCGATCGGCGGCACCGACATGCGTACGCGGCGAACGCGTCCGGAGTTCCGGAAAGAGCGTGACCGGAGATGAAGCGGAAGCAATGCGTCACGCCTGGGCCGCGAAGGCCGGGCGGCGAGCCCGTCGCTCAGTTGACCTCGTTGAATCGCACGATGTCCTCGATCTTCTTCTGCAGCGTCGACTCGTCCGGGTCGGAGACGATCGCGTAACCGACCATTCCGTAAGGCCCCACGCGCGCGTCGGGCGACGCGGAATAGTCCATCTCGTCGATGTCGAAGGTGCGCTCGAAATCGGCCCGGGTCAGCGTGCCGTCGCTCGACGCGCGCAACAGGATGTGCCCGTGGAAGCGCTCCGGTGTTTCCGTGGCCCGGATCTCCGGAACCCCTTCACCGAGCGCGAGACCGATCTCCACGTCGAAGAGATTGACGCCGAACGTCAATTCGTTGGACCGCGGGGAGAGGCCGCCCGGGAGGCGCAGGGCGCACTCGCCGAAGGTCAGCCCGTCCTCCTCGGCGAAGATCTCCAGATGGAAGACGCAGTCGGGCGCCTCAAGGCTGGAGAGCACCTGCTCGGTGAGGTTCTCCGCCTGCTGGAACAGCTCCGGGTGCAGCCTTCTGTCCAGGATGTACGCGGCCATGATGCCGCCCTGCGCCGCGCTGAGCGGCGAGGCGTGATAGCGCACCAGGGTCGACCATCTCAGGGCGCCGCCTCCCCAGACCCCGTCGACGTAGATCTCCGGGGCGTCGACGAACGTTTCCGCGACGGCCGCGACGTCCGACCGGGTCGGGAAGGGGCCCAGGGCCTCCTCGAAGTCCTGCCGGGAACGGACGATCGTCGTGCGCAGAGAGCCGCCTCCGTTCGCCGGCTTGACGACGAAGACGTCCCCGAACTCCGCCGTGAGTTCCTCGAACGACGTGTCGGCGGTGAGATATCGACAGCGTGCCCGCCGGATGTGCGGCGGCAGGCCGCTCTTTTGCAGGTACTTGTCGCGGAAGCGCAGCACCTTCATGGAGTCCGCGTTGCCCGGAAGGCCGAGCTGCCGGCGCAGATACGCCGCTCCGAAGACGCCCATCTCGTGGACGCTCAGTACCCCCACGACGTCGTCGAGGCGCAGCGAAGGGGCGGAAAGAACCGCGCGGAGGATCTCGTGGGCGTTCTCGATGTCGGCGACGACTCTGTGGTCAATGCCCTGGGGCGGGACAGCGGGCGACTGCACGATGTAGAAGGGGTCGAGCCCCCTGTTCCGCACCGCCCGATCGAGATCGTCCCGGTATCCTATGACGACTATTGCGGGCATTCTTGTTTCCCCCGAATTACGGCTGGCCAAAAACTTTGGTGAAGTTGCTTGCCGTACTGCCGCCACCCGGTGGGGTGGCCGGTGCCAACGCATTGGCATCGTGTCACAGGGAAACAGTGATGTGGATATGCCACTTCAAGATCTTTTACAGCTGTTGGTGTGACCTGGACCACAGGTCACACCTTGTGCCGGACCGCGGGTCACGCCTTGTGACGGACCTGTCGGTCAACTCATATGGCGTTTCCGCTTATCAGGGTGCATTCACCATGCTGTTCATCAATGGGCCGCTACATACGGCATGGGGGCCGGTTCCGGGCAGAGGGCCTGCCCGGAACCGTACGCCTCAGCGTCCCCCGCCGACGAGCAGCGGGGCGCCGCCCGGCGCGGAGGCCGGACGGCCGTTGGACGCGGGAACCCCGGAGAGCGGGGACGCGGGAACCCGGGGCAGCAGACCGCGCGCCGCCAGGTCGGGGATGACGCCCTCCCCGAACCAGTACGCCTCTTCCAGGTGCGGGTAGCCGGACAGCACGAAGTGCTCGACGCCCAGCGTGTGGTACTCCTCGATGCGGTCGGCCACGTCGGCATGGCTGCCGACGAGCGCGGTGCCCGCGCCGCCGCGCACCAGGCCGACGCCCGCCCACAGGTTGGGCGAGATCTCCAGCTTGTCGCGGGAGCCGCCGTGCAGCGCCAGCATCCGCTGCTGACCCACCGACTCACTGCGCCCCAGGGCCTCTTGGGCCGCGGCGATGGTGTCCGGGTCGAGATCGTCGAGCAGCCGGTTCGCCGTCGTCCACGCCTCGGAGGCCGAGTCGCGGGAGATGGTGTGCAGCCGGATGCCGAAGCGGACCGTGCGGCCCTCCTTCTCGGCGAGCCCGCGGATCCAGTCGATCTTCTGCTTCACCTGCTCGGGCGGCTCGCCCCACGTCAGGTACACGTCCGTGTGCCGGGCCGCGACCGGCCCCGCGGCCGGTGAGGAGCCGCCGAAGAAGATCTCCGGCAGCGGGTCCGGCGGCAGCGCGGTCAGTCCGCCCTCGACCTGGAAGTGCTCGCCGGCGAAGTCGAACGGCTTGCCGCCCCACACGCCGCGTACGACGGAGAGGAACTCGTCGGTGCGGGCGTAGCGGCGGTCGTGGTCCAAGCTGTCGCCGAAGCGCCGCTGTTCGGTGGAGTCGCCGCCCGTCACGACGTTCAGCAGGAGCCGGCCGCGCGTGATGCGCTGATACGTCGCCGCCATCTGCGCGGCGAGGACCGGGGAGATGACACCGGGCCGGAACGCCACCAGGAACTTGAGCCGTTCGGTGTGCTGGGCGAGGGCGACCGTGGTCAGCCAGGCGTCCTCGCACCACGTGCCGGTCGGCGTGAGCACGGCCTCGAAGCCCAGTCCCTCGGCGGCCTTGGCGATCTGTGCGAGGTACTCGATGTCGGGCGCGCGCACACCGCTCACGGGCGTGACCCGGGAGCGGGTGATGCCGCCGTCCGTGTAGGCGTGCCGGTCCACGAGGGTGCGGCCGTCGCCGCCGGTCGGCAGGAACCAGTGCAGGTGGACGGTCATGGTCAGGACTCCTTGCGGTACGTGCGGGGCTCGGTGGTGGAGGGCGGCAGGTCGCCGTTGAAACGGGTGTCGACGAAGTCGCCGAAGTCGATGCGGCGCGGGATGAGTTTCAGCTCGGTGAAGGTGTCGGCGATCTCCTGCTCGGAGGTGATGACGTTCTTGTCCACGGCCACCGGGACGCGGGTGCCGTTGGTGCGCTTGACCGCGTCCAGGGCGACCTCGTAGGGCAGGCCGGTGTCCTTCGCCCAGACCTTCGCCCAGGCCTCGGGGTGCTTGTAGACCCAGTCCTGCGCCTTGCGCAGCCGCTCCAGGTAGTCGGCGACCGCGGCGGCCTTCTTCTTGTCCTTGAGCGCTCCGGGCGCCGCGGCCTGGAACGCGAGGCCGTTCACCAGGCCGTCGCCGTCGGTCAGGACCCGGCCCTTCTTGCTGTGCAGGACCTGCGAGGTGTACGGGTCCCACACGGCCCAGGCGTCCACCTTGCCGCTGGTGAACGCGGCCAGTGCGTCGGCCGGCTGGAGGTACTTGACCTTGATGTCCTTGAAGTCGAGCCCGGCCTTCCGCAGCGACGCGATGAGCTGGAAGTGCGCGGACGAACCCTGCGCCACGGCAACGGACTTGCCCTTGAGCTCCTGCGGCTTCTTCAACGGCGAGCCGTCGGGTACGAGGATCGCGTCGCCGTTCGCCGTGCCGTGGGTCGCGGCCACCACGGAGATCTTCGAACCGGCGCCCGCCGCGAAGACGGGCGGGGTGTTGCCGATTCCGCCGACGTCGACGGCCTTGGCGTTGATGGCCTCGAGGAGCGGAGGCCCCGAGGTGAAGGTGGACCAGCGGATCTTGTAGTCCAGGTCGTCGAGCTCACCGGCGGCGCGCAGCACGGCCTCCGAACCGCCCTTCTGGTCGCCGACGTTGAGGGTGAGCGACCCCTTGCCGTCGGTGTCGCCGCCCCCGCCGCCGATCGAGGTCCCCGCGGACGAGGTGCCGGAGCAGGCGGCGAGCAGCAGGGCCAGGGGGAGCAGCAGGAGCGCGGACGCGTGGCGTGGTCGTCGCATGACGGTTCCGTTCGGTTCGATCGGTCGGGGCGGGGACGGATGGGGTGGCGGGACGGGGACGGATGGGGGTGGCGAGGCGGGACGGGGACAAATGGGGGGTGGCGAGGCGGGACAGGGAAGGGAAGAGCGGCGGGACGGGGATGAGAGGGAGGGGGAGAGCGGAGGGCGACCGGCCGGGGCGGTTCGGGGCCGCGGAGGCCCTTCGGCCGCGGAGGCCCTTCAGACGGTGGAGGCCTCCGCGGACGCCTCCACGCCGAGCCGCTGCAGCAACTCCGCGCGCAGCTCGGCGAACCGGGGGTCGGTGATGTCGCGCGGCCGCTCCAGATCGACCTGTGTCTCGTACGCGATGACGCCCTCGTCCATGACGAGCACCCGGTCGGCGAGCAGGACCGCCTCCTCGACGTCGTGCGTGACGAGGAGCACCGCGCAGCCGCGCCGCTGCCAGAGCTCGTCGACGAGCCGCTGTGCCTTGATGCGGGTGAGCGCGTCGAGCGCGCCGAACGGCTCGTCGAGCAGCAGCAGATCGGGTTCGCGGACCAGGGCGCGGGCCAGCGAGGCGCGCTGGGCCTCGCCGCCGGAGAGCGTCTTCGGCCAGGCGTTGGTGCGGTGCTTGAGGCCCACCTCGGCCAGCGCCCGCTCCGCGACCTCCCGGTCCGGCTTGCCGGGCAGCCCGAGCAGGACGTTGCGCCACACCCGCTTCCACGGCATGAGGCGGGGTGCCTGGAACGCGACGGCCTTGCGGCGGGGCACGAGCACCGTGCCCTCGATGTCCCGGTCGAGCCCGGCCAGGATGCGCAGCAGCGTCGACTTGCCGCAGCCGCTGCGGCCGAGCAGCGCCACGAACTCGCCCGGGCGCACGTCGAGGTGGAGGTCGTCGATGACGGCGCGCCCGTCGAAGCTGCGGGTGAGGCCGTCGACGCGGACGGCGGACGGCGTGGCGTCCTTGCCGCCTGAGGCTGCCCCGGCTGCCGTGTCGGGTCCGGTCGCGGTCACCGGCCGGTGAATGTCGGTCGCCATTGCAGCAGCAGCCTTTCGAGGGTTCGGACGACGAAGTCGGCGGTCAGGCCGAGGAAGGCGTAGACGACGAGGCAGACGACGATCACGTCGGTGCGCAGGAAGTCGCGGGCCTGGACCATGAGGAAGCCGATGCCCGCGTCGGCGTTGACCTGCTCGGCGAAGACGAGGGCGAGCCAGGAGATGCCCAGCGAGTACCGCAGTCCCGTCATCGCCCCGGGCAGCGCGCCGGGCAGGATGACGTGCCGCACCAGGCCCCACCGCGAGAGGCCGAGCGACTCGCCGGCCTCGATCAACTGCGCGTCCACGCCGCGGATTCCGGCGTACACGTTCAGGTAGAGCGGGAAGGAGACGCCGAGCGTGATGATGGCGATCTTCGGTGTCTCGCCGATGCCGAACCAGATGATGAACAGCGGGATCAGGCCGACGAAGGGGACGGTGCGCAGCATCTGGACGCTGGCGTCCACGAGGTCCTCGCCGATGCGGAAGAGCCCGGAGACGAGGGCGAGGCCGGTGCCGACGACGGTGCCGAAGAGCAGCCCGAGGGCGACGCGCTGCAGCGAGACGCCCATGGCGTTCGGCAGCGAGCCGTCCCTGATGAGATCCCCGGCGACCTGCGCGATGGTCCCGGGGGAGGCGAGGACGTCGCTGGTCAGGACGCCGGTGGCGCTCAGGACCTGCCAGAGCGCGAGCAGGGCGAGCGGCCCGGAGGTGCGGCGCAGCCAGCGCGGGACGCGGGCGCGGCGGCGGGAGGAGGGGACGAGGGCTTCGAGTTCGGGTCCGGTGGCGGCCCCCGAGTCGACCGCGGTGCCGGACCGGCCGGTACTGGATTTCGATATACCGGATATGTCGGTCGTCGAGTCATGCGGTGGGGCATGGCTGATGCTCATGGCGCTCCATGGCGGGAGGGGAGGACGGAGGGGCGGGGCCACCGGCGGAACCGGGAGCGGGAGCGGGGTGCGGGATCGGGCCTGCGGATCAGGTGCTCGTACGTCTGGAGAGGTGCGTAGGGCTGCTCGTACGTCTGCGGAGGTGCGTAAGGCCGGAGGAGGGGCGGAAGCGGTCTACGGATGCACGAGAGCGGTCGAACGAAGCGCCACGATCGTCCGCGGATGCGGGGAGGCGTCCGCGGATACGCGCGGAGGGCGCCCGGCGGCTACCGGCGGACGCCGGAGCGGGGCAGGAACCGAAAGCGGTGAAAGGGCGTCAGCAGCCGCGGCGACACGCGGACGAGGCCACCCGCAGCAGGTCGATGTGACCGCGCGTGGTGAGCAGGGCTGAACGCAACATGCGGCAGAACGTAGCCAGATCGCGCACACACGGTCAATGGCGTCTCGAAGGGCGGACTCCCCGTATCAGTGAATGGGAGGCGCGGTGGGGGAGGATGGGGGTATGTCCGATGCGTTCACCACCCGAGTCCTTCAGGTCACCACCGGTACGAGTGAGGTGGTCGTCGACCTCACCTCCGAGTGCGAGGCCTTCCTCCGCGAGGCGGCGGGCGGCCGCGACGGCCTCCTCAACGTCTTCGTGCCGCATGCCACGGCGGGCATCGCCGTCCTGGAGACGGGCGCGGGCAGCGACGACGACCTGCTCGCCACGCTGCACGCCCTGCTCCCCGCGGACGACCGCTGGCAGCACCGCCACGGCAGCCCGGGACACGGCCGCGACCACGTGCTGCCCGCCCTGGTCCCGCCCCACGCGACGCTGCCCGTCGTCGGCGGCAGCCTGGAGCTGGGGACGTGGCAGTCGGTCTGCTTGGTCGACACGAACCGCGACAACCCGGACCGGAAGGTACGGCTGTCGTTCCTCGGCGGCTGATGAACCGGGGCTCCCGCCCCTGTTCATCCCGCCCTATTCATCCGGTGGGTTCTTGCCCGCGAAGCCGTCGGGGCCCGCGGCCCCCGGCTTCCCCGTCGGCCCCCGGCCCGCGCCCGCCGCGCGTCCCGCGGCGCAGTCCGGGCACACCCCCCGATACGTCATGACGGCCGCCGCCACCGTGAACCCGTACCGCTCGGTGTGTGGCAGGTCGGCCAGCGGGTCGCCGTCGGGGCGTACGTCCCGGATGGTGCCGCAGCCCGAGCAGACCAGGTGCTGGTGCGGGCGGTGGCCGTTCGGGTCGTAGCGCATGGCGCGGCCGTCGGTGGTCACCTCGCTCACCTCGCCGAGCGAGACGAGTTCGCCGAGCGTGTTGTACACCGTGGCCCGGGAGATCTCCGGCAGTCGGACGACGGCCCGGGCGAGGACCTCGTCGGCGGTCAGGTGGACGTGTTCGCCGTCGAGCACCTCGGCGACCACGCGGCGCTGGGCGGTCAGCCGCCAGCCGCGGCCGCGCAGTCGTTGCAGCAGGTCACTCATGACCACCAGCCCTCACTGTGCTTGGTCCGGAGATTGAATCCGTGCGCACCTGTCTGTCGTATTGACTTGGATTTCGTCCATCGTAGGATCGGTTCCGGCTGACAGCCAAGGGTCAGGGCAACAGCAGGGAACAATACGTGACTTGTAGCGAACTGCACGTGATGTCAGGAGAAGGGTCGATTCGACCCCGTCTCCAGGTTCCGCCGCACGGGGGCCCGAACCTCGACTGTTCCACCACCCTCAGCTCTTGAGCACAGCGATCCGCCCCCTCCGGAAGGAATCCCATGACTGAGAACCACGACGCGATCGTCACCGACCCCGAGCCGGCGGAGGCAGAGGGCTGCCCGGTCGCGCACGGGCGTGCGCCGCACCCCACGCAGGGCGGCGGCAACCGGCAATGGTGGCCGGATCGGCTGAACCTGAAGATCCTCGCCAAGAACCCGGCCGTGGCCAACCCGCTCGGCGACGAGTTCGACTACGCCGAGGCGTTCAACTCCCTCGACCTGCCCGCCCTCAAGCGGGACATCGCCGAGGTGCTCACCACCTCGCAGGACTGGTGGCCCGCCGACTTCGGCAACTACGGGCCGCTGATGATCCGCATGGCCTGGCACAGCGCGGGCACGTACCGCATCAGTGACGGCCGCGGCGGCGCCGGTGCCGGTCAGCAGCGCTTCGCCCCGCTCAACAGCTGGCCGGACAACGCGAGCCTGGACAAGGCCCGCCGCCTGCTGTGGCCCGTGAAGAAGAAGTACGGCAAGAACATCTCCTGGGCCGACCTCATGGTCCTCACCGGGAACGTCGCCCTGGAGACGATGGGCTTCAAGACCTTCGGGTTCGCCGGCGGCCGCGAGGACGTGTGGGAGCCCGAGGAGGACGTGTACTGGGGCCCCGAGACCGAGTGGCTCGGCGACGCGCGCTACACGGGCGACCGCGAGCTGGAGAACCCCCTCGGCGCCGTCCAGATGGGCCTGATCTACGTCAACCCGGAGGGCCCCAACGGCAACCCCGACCCGGTCGCCGCCGCCCGCGACATCCGCGAGACGTTCCTGCGCATGGCGATGAACGACGAGGAGACCGTCGCGCTCATCGCCGGTGGCCACACCTTCGGCAAGACCCACGGCGCCGGTCCCGCGGACAACGTGGGCAACGACCCCGAGGCCGCCCCGATGGAGCAGCTCGGCCTCGGCTGGAAGAGCACGTACAACACCGGTGTCGGCAAGGACGCGATCACGTCCGGCCTCGAGGTCACCTGGACCGAGAAGCCCACCCAGTGGAGCAACCTCTTCTTCAAGAACCTCTTCGAGTACGACTACGAGCTCTCGAAGAGCCCGGCCGGCGCCCACCAGTGGGTGGCCAAGGACGCCGAGGCGATCATCCCGGACGCCTTCGACCCGTCGAAGAAGCACCGTCCGACGATGCTCACCACCGACCTGTCGCTGCGCTTCGACCCGATCTACGAGCCGATCTCGCGGCGCTTCTACGAGAACCCCGAGGAGTTCGCGGACGCCTTCGCCCGCGCCTGGTACAAGCTGACGCACCGCGACATGGGCCCGGTCGTCCGCTACCTCGGCCCCGAGGTCCCCTCGGAGGAGCTGCTGTGGCAGGACCCGCTGCCCGCCCGTCAGGGTGAGCTGATCGGTGCCGCCGACGTCGCCGCGCTCAAGGAGCAGATCCTCGGCTCGGACCTCACGGTCGCGCAGCTCGTGTCGGCCGCGTGGGCGGCGGCCTCCTCCTTCCGCGGCAGCGACAAGCGCGGCGGTGCCAACGGCGCCCGCCTGCGCCTGGAGCCGCAGCGCAGCTGGGAGGTCAACAACCCGGACGAGCTCGCGACGGTGCTCCGCACCCTCGAGGGCATCCAGGAGTCCTTCAACGCCAAGGGCGGCAAGCAGGTCTCCCTCGCCGACCTGATCGTGCTCGCGGGCACGGCGGCCGTCGAGCAGGCGGCCAAGGACGGCGGCGTCCCGGTCGAGGTGGCCTTCTCGCCGGGCCGCGTCGACGCCGCGCAGGAGCAGACGGACGTCGAGTCGTTCGCCGCGCTGGAGCCGACGGCCGACGGCTTCCGCAACTACGTGGGCAAGGGCAACCGCCTGCCCGCCGAGTACCTGCTGCTCGACAAGGGAAACCTGCTCACCCTGAGCGCGCCCGAGCTGACGGTCCTCGTCGGCGGCCTGCGCGTCCTCGGCGCCAACCACGCCCAGTCCAAGCACGGCGTCCTCACCGACCGCCCGGGCACGCTGACGAACGACTTCTTCGTCAACCTGCTCGACCTGGACACGACGTGGAAGTCGACGTCCGAGGCCCAGGACGAGTTCGAGGCCCGTGACGGCTCCGGCGCGGTCAAGTGGACCGGTACCCGCGCGGACCTGGTCTTCGGCTCGAACTCCGAGCTGCGTGCCGTCGCCGAGGTCTACGCGAGCGACGACGCGAAGGAGAAGTTCGTGAAGGACTTCGCCGCCGCGTGGTCCAAGGTCATGGACCTTGACCGGTTCGACCTGGTCTGATGTCCGGCCGGGCCCTCGGCCCGGTCCCATGCCCGGTCCCATGAACGACGCCGCTCCGCGCCCCGCGCGCGGAGCGGCGTCGTCGGTTCCCGCCCCCGGCCGACTGCTTGCGCGGGTGGGGGAGCACCCCTGGGACGGCCCGTGGGATGAGATGATCGTCGGGCGTGCGGTGTCTTCGTCGCGCGTGTGCACTCATAAGGCGGCCTTATGGGGTCATAAAGCGGACCCGCCTACTTACTTAGGCTTGCCTTAGTTTAGGCTTTCCCTCGAGTCACTCCATCACCGCTCGAAGGGAACCTCAACATGCCTCGCCCTCTGCGGGTAGCCATTGTCGGAGCCGGCCCCGCCGGAATCTACGCCGCCGACGCGCTGCTCAAGTCCGCAGTGGCGGTCGAGCCGGGTGTGTCGATCGACCTGTTCGAGCGGATGCCGGCGCCCTTCGGCCTCATCCGCTACGGCGTCGCCCCCGACCACCCGCGGATCAAGGGCATCATCACGGCCCTGCACCAGGTGCTCGACAAGCCCCAGATCCGCCTCTTCGGGAACGTCGACTACCCGCGCGACATCAGCCTGGACGACCTGCGCACCTTCTACGACGGGGTGATCTTCTCCACGGGCGCCACGGCCGACCGCGCGCTCGCCATACCCGGCATCGACCTCGACGGCTCGTACGGAGCCGCCGACTTCGTCTCCTGGTACGACGGCCACCCGGACGTGCCGCGGACCTGGCCGCTGGAGGCCGAGAAGGTCGCCGTCCTCGGCGTCGGCAACGTCGCCCTCGACGTCGCCCGCATCCTCGCCAAGACCGCCGAGGAGCTGCTGCCCACCGAGATCCCGGCCAACGTCCACGAGGGCCTCAAGGCCAACAAGGCCCTGGAGGTCCACGTCTTCGGCCGCCGCGGTCCCGCCCAGGCGAAGTTCAGCCCCATGGAGCTGCGGGAGCTCGACCACTCCCCGAACATCGAGGTCATCGTCGACCCCGAGGACATCGACTACGACGACGGCTCGATCGCCACCCGGCGCGGCAACAAGCAGGCCGACATGGTCGCCAAGACCCTGGAGAACTGGGCGATCCGCGACGTCGGCGACCGGCCGCACAAGCTGTTCCTGCACTTCTTCGAGTCGCCCGTCGAGATCCTCGGCGAGGACGGCAAGGTCGTCGGCCTGCGCACCGAGCGCACCGCCCTCGACGGCACCGGCAACGTCAAGGGCACCGGCGAGTTCAAGGACTGGGACCTCGGCGCCGTCTACCGCGCCGTCGGCTACCTCTCCGACGAGCTGCCCAAGCTGCCCTGGGACGTCGCGTCCGGCACGGTCCCCGACCAGGCGGGCCGTGTCATCGAGGAGAGCGGCGAGCACCTCCGGTCGACGTACGTCACCGGCTGGATCCGGCGCGGCCCCGTCGGCCTCATCGGTCACACCAAGGGCGACGCCAACGAGACCGTCGCCAGCCTCCTCGACGACCGCGAGAACGGCCGGCTGCACACGCCCGCCGCGCCCGAGCCGGAGGCCGTCGACGCTTTCCTCGGCGAGCGCGACGTCCGCTTCACCACCTGGGACGGCTGGTACCGGCTCGACGCCGCCGAGAAGGCGCTGGGCGAACCGCACGGCCGCGAGCGCGTGAAGATCGTCGAGCGCGAGGACATGCTGAAGGCCAGCGGCGCCTGACCCGCCCCGCCTCCAGGGCGACATTCCGCCGTCGGTTCCAGGTCGTCGGTCGCGGTGCCCGAGGGCACCGGGGCCGGCGACCCGGCGTTTTCCGGGCCGTCCACGCCCGCGTGCGCCCCCTGCCGCGCCCGCCCGTCGAGCTGGCCTGATTCCCCGCGTACGCAGGCGGGTTGACCGCCCGCCGACGTAGAGTGACCAGTCGATCGAGGAGCGCGGCCGGGGCTCGCGGAGACCGGGCCGGGACCGGGGATCAGGGGACGGGGGCGGTGCGGGGCAAGGACCCATGGAGCTGGGCGTGAACACGGACATGCACTACCGCTTACTGGGGCCGGTCGAGGCATGGCGCGCGGGCCGGCGCCTGGCTCTCGGCGGGCCCAAACCCCGGGCGCTGCTGGCCGCCCTGCTCCTCCAGCCGGGACGCGTCGTCTCCGCCGAGGCGCTCATCGACGTGATCTGGGGCGACCGGCCGCCCGACACCGCACGATCGCTGATCCAGTCGTACGTCTCCGCGCTCCGCCGCGCGCTGTCCGCCGACGTGATCGAGACACAGCCGCCCGGCTATCTGATCCACGCGGACGCCGACCTCGTCGACCGCGCCGCGTTCGAGCAACTCACCGCCCGCGGTCGGCAGGCGGCGGCCGCGGGCGACCACGGGGCCGCGGCCCGGCTGCTGAGCGAGGCCCTCGCGCTGTGGCGCGGTCCCGCGCTCGGCGGCATCGGCGAGACCCTGCGGGCCATGGCCGACCAGCTGGAAGAGGCCCGGCAGGCGGCCCTGGAGGAGCGGATCGCCGCCGACCTCGCCCACGCGGGCCGCGAGACGGAACTGGTCGGCGAACTCACCGCCCTGGTCGCCACGCACCCCACCCGCGAGCGGCTGCGCGGCCAGCTCATGCTCGCCCTCTACCGGCTGGGCCGCCAGGCCGACGCCCTCGCGGTCTACGCCGACGGACGCGACGTGCTCGCCGACGAGCTCGGCCTCGACCCGGGGCCCGGCCTGCGGGCCATGCAGGAGGCCATCCTGCGCGCGGACGCCGCACTGCTGCCCGACGCGGAACGCGACCCCGCCCCCGCGGCCACCACCGACCGGAGCATCCCGAACGGCCCCACCGGCGGCCCGGACCCCGGCGACAGCGACCCGCACGCCCGCGACCACACGCGCAACCGCGACAGCGCCCCGGTGGCGACCCGCCCGCCGCCCGCCCTCCTGCCGCCCGCCATCGGCGACTTCACCGGCCGCGACGTGCAGCTCAGCGAGGTACGCGCCGCCCTGACCGGGCCAGGGCCGCGCCAGGCCGTGCCCGTCGTCGTCATCTCCGGACCCGGCGGCGTCGGCAAGTCCGTCCTCGGCGTGGCCGCCGCCCACCGCGCCGCCGACGCCTACCCCGACGGACAGCTCTACGCCGAACTGCGCGGCGCCACCGACCCCGTGGCGCCCGGCGAGGTGCTCGGCCGCCTGCTGCGCGCCCTCGGCGCCGACCCGCCGGAGGGCGACGCCGAGCGAAGAGACCTCTTCCGCAGCCTCGTCGCCGGGCGCCGCGTGCTGCTCGTCCTCGACGACGCGGGCAGCGAGTCCCAGGTGCGGCCGCTGCTCCCGGGCAGCGCCACCTGCGGGGTGCTGATCACCGCGCGTGCCCGGCTCGGCGCGCTGCCCTGCACCCACCGCACCGACCTCGACGTGTTCGACACGGAGCCGGGCACCGACCTGCTGGCCCGCGTCGCCGGAGAACAGCGGGTGCGCGAGGACCCCCACGCCGCCCGCCGCATCGTCGAACTGTGCGGCGGGCTCCCGCTGGCCCTGCGCATCGCGGGCGCCCGCCTCGCCACGCGCAGCCACTGGTCGGCGCGGACCCTCGCCGAGCGGCTCGCCGACGAGCGCCACCGCCTGGACGAGCTCTCCGTCGGCGACCTGGAGGTCCGGGCGGGCCTCGGGCTGAGCTACCGCGCCCTGGACGGCCCCGGCCGGACCGCGCTGCGCCGCCTGGGCCTGCTCGCCGCGCCCGATGTCGCGTCCTGGGTGGTCGCCGCGCTGCTCGACGCGTCCGAGGCCGTCGCGGAGCGCGTCGTGGAGCAGCTCATCGACGCCCAGCTCCTGCACTGCACGCTCGTGGACCGCGCGGGACAGCCCCGCTACCGGCCGCACGACCTCGTCCGGGTCTACGCGGCCGAGCGCGCCGAGGCCGAGGACAGCCCCGCCGAGCGCTCCGCCGCCGTCGGCCGGGCGCTCGGCGCCGGGCTCTGGCTCACCGGCCGGGTCGCCTCCGCGACCCCGTCCGGCGCCGTCGAACTGCACCGCGGCTTCCTCGACTCGGGCGGCCCCGGCACCGCGAAACCCGGTGCGCTGCGCCACCACGTACGGCCCGTGGGGCCCGCGGCGACGCGGCGGGCGCTCGCCGACCCGGCGGCCTGGTTCGAGGCCGAGGCCGACGCGTTCGCCGCCGCCGTGGAGCGCGCCGCCGCCTACGATCTGCACGCCCTGGCCTGCGAGGCCGCGGCGGCCCTGTGCTCGTCCGCGTACGCGGTGGGCAACCGCTTCGAGGCCTGGTGGCGCAGCCACGACGCCGCCCTGGCCGCCGCCCGCCGTGCCGAGGACCGTTCCGGCGAGGCCCTGCTGCTGATCGGGCTCGGTCAACTCCGCTACGAACAGGACCGGTTCACCGAGTCGCAGGAGTTCTTCCGGCAGGCGGCGGGCCTGTGCGCGGACCTCGGTGACGCGCGCGGCCGGGCCGCCGCGCTCGCCGGTCTCGGCAGCGCCCTGCGCGAGGCGGGCCGCCTGCGCGCCGCACTCGACGTGCTGGGACGCGCCGTCGACGGATTCCGCACCCTGCGCGACGACCCGGGCCTCGGGCTCTCCTGCCGTTTCGCGGGCACCGTCCACCTCGAACTCGGCGAGCACGACGAGGCGTTCGGCCTGCTCGGGGAGTCCCTGCAGGCCTACCGCAGGCTCGGCAGCCGCCGCGGCGAGGCGTTGACCCTGCGCTCGCTCAGCCTCGTGCACCGCGCCCTCGGCGCCTACGCGGACGCGGAGCGCCTCGCCGACCGCGCGGTGGTCCTCCTCAGCGCCATCGGCGACCGGCTGATGTCGGCGTACGCGGTGCAGGCCCGGGCCAAGTGCCGCCTACGGCTCGGCCGGCCGGGCGAGGCGGCCGTCGAGCTCCGCGGGGTCCTGG
The DNA here is from genome assembly GCF_042889645.1 of Streptomyces sp. NPDC002564. Lineage (NCBI taxonomy): Bacteria > Bacillati > Actinomycetota > Actinomycetes > Kitasatosporales > Streptomycetaceae > Streptomyces > Streptomyces sp. NPDC002564. The sequence goes on from NZ_JBIARE010000009.1 coordinate 96,159, forward strand.
AGACCTGCCGCGCGCACCACGACCGCTTCGGCGAGGCGCTGGCGCTGCGCACCCTCGGCGAGTGCGAACTCGCCGCAGGCCGTATCGAGGCCGCCCGGCGCAGGCTCACCGAGGCCGCCGACCTCTGGCAGGCCCTGGACCTGCCGCTGGCCCGCGCCCGCACCCTGCGTGACCTCGCCGCGGCGCGCGAAGCCGCCGGGGAAGGGGAGTCCGCCCATGCCCTGCGCGCCGAGGCGCGGCACGTCTTCCACGCCTACGAGGCGCGGGAACGGCACGAGCCCGGCATCTGACACGGCGGGCGCCCCGTACGCGAACGTGCCGTGCCCCGGGCACACTTGCCGTGGATTTACAGAGAAATTGCAGCGGGACCCGGCACGCTGTACGTGTCGGCGAGGCAGTGAGCCGACGGCAACGGAGGATCTGACGGGGGAGAGGCCACTGTTGCACACACGGCCCATACGACCGAGAGAGTCGGCCGTATGGGCCGTACGTCGCGTGGCGACACTGCAGGACCGGGGGATTCCGGGGGCGGACAGCGGTCCGCCCCCGGAGCCGTGTCCGCCGCGAGGACGTCCGGCACCGAGAAGACCTCCGTCGCGAAGGGGCCGCGCATGCCGCCGATCATCCTCATGAACGATCCCCGCGTCGTCGACATCCCCGTGCACGACTGCGGCGAAGTCCTCGTCGACCTGCGCCACCTGCCCTTCGTCGACGTCGACGACCGCCTGGCCGACGCGGCGGGCGCCTACGCCCAGCTGCGCGAGGGCGTCACCTGGCGGCTCGCCCGCGCCGCCCGTCTGCTGCCCGACGGTCTGCGTCTGCTCATCACCGAGGGCTACCGCCCTCTCGACCTGCAGATCAAGTACTTCCAGGAGTACGCCGCCGAGCTGCGCAGGTCCCACCCCGAGTGGTCGGACGAACACCTGCACCGGCAGACGAGCCGCTCGCTCGCCCCGCCGGAGATCGCCCCGCACGTCGCGGGCGCCGCCGTCGACATCACCCTGTGCACCACGGACGGCACCGAACTCGACCTGGGCACACCGGTGAACGCCAGCCCCGAGGAGAGCGACGGCGCCTGCTACACGGACACCGCCGGGCTCTCCGCCACGGCCCGCCGCAACCGCCGCACCCTCACCGCCGCCCTGGCGACGGCGGGCCTGGTCAACTACCCCACGGAGTGGTGGCACTGGTCCTACGGCGACCGCTACTGGGCCCTCACCACCAGGGCGGCGACGGCCCGCTACGGGGCGGTGCCCTTCGCCCGACCGGGCGCCTTGGCCGACTCGCCCGGCGCGGACACCCCCTAGGCCGAGCCCAGCGGTACGTCGAGGCGGGCGCGGCGGTGGCTGAACGTGGCGAGGGAGTGCGGACCGTGGTAGCTGCCCATGCCGCTCTCGCCGACCCCGCCGAACGGCAGCTCGGGGACGCGGAGGTGGGCCATCGGCAGTCCGAAGCCGAGCCCGCCCGACGAGGTCTCGGCGGCGAGCCTGCGCCGGGTCGTCTCGTTCTCGGTGAAGCCGTAGAGGGCGAGCGGCTTGTCGCGGTCGTTGATGAAGGCGATCGCCTCGTCCAGGTCCTCGACCTCGACGACGGGCAGCACCGGGCCGAAGATCTCCTCGCGCATGACGGGGTCGTCACCGGTCACCCCGGTCAGGACGGTCGGCGCGATGTAGACGTCGTCCCGGTCGGTCCGCCCGCCGAACGCCGTCGTACCGGAGTCGAGCAGCGCGGCGACCCGGTCGAAGTGCCGCTGGTTGATCATGCGGCCGTACGCGGGGGAGGCCTGCGGGTCGTCCCCGAAGAGGCGCTCCACGGCCTCGGCGAGGGCGACCTCCAGGGCGCGGGCGGTGGCCGGGTCGGTCACGACGTAGTCCGGCGCCACGCAGGTCTGCCCGGAGTTGCGGAACTTGGCGTCGGCCAGGCGCGCGGCCACCGCCGCCACGTCGGTGTCCCGGTCCACGAACACCGGCGACTTTCCGCCCAGTTCGAGGGTGACCGGCGTCAGGTGCTCGGCGGCGGCGCGCATCACGATGCGGCCGACCGTGCCGTTGCCCGTGTAGAAGATGTGGTCGAAGCGCTGGGCGAGCAGTTCCGTGGTCTCCGGCACGCCGCCCTCGACGACGGCGACCGCCTCGGGGTCGAGGTAGGCGGGCACGAGGCGGGCCAGCAACCGCGAGGTGGCCGGGGCCAGTTCGCTCGGCTTGAGGAGGACCGCGTTCCCGGCGGCGAGGGCGCCGGCGACCGGTACGAGGGAGAGCTGTACCGGGTAGTTCCAGGGCGCGATGACCAGCACGGTGCCCAGCGGCTCGTACTGCGTACCGGCCGTGGAGCCCTCGGGGAGCCCGGCCAGGGCGGTCGGGTCGAGCTGCTGGGGCGCGAGCCACTGCGTGAGGTGGGCCAGGGTGTGGTCGATCTCGCGCACGGGGAAGTCGACCTCGACGGCGTTCGCCTCGGGGCCGGGCTTGCGCAGGTCGCTGTAGAGCGCGCCGGCGATGGCGTCGCGGTTCTCGGTGAGCAGCGCGCGGAGGCGGGTGAGCTGCTCCTGCCGCCAGGCGAGCGGCTTGGTGTGCCCGGTGGCGAAGGTGGCGCGCAGGCGGGCGACCAGGTCGGGAGTCGCTTCGGCGGGGGTGACGTCGGGGGTCGTGGCAGTGCTCATGCGGGTGGTCCTCAGGAAGTGCCGTGCAGATGTGCTGTGTGGGTGGTTCGGGGCCCGGCGGGGTCGGGCCCGGGGGTGCCGGGCCCGGGTCAGGGCGTGTCGTCCGGGCGGGCGTCGGCCGCGAACAGCCCGGTGGCGAGGGCGCGGGTGGCCGGGGCCAGCAGGTCCCGGGGCCGGGGTGCCGTCTCCAGGCCGACGACCTGCGCGACGCAGATGTCGGCGGCCCGCGCCGGCGTGACCCCCGCCGCCGTGCCCGCCTCGGTGAACAGGGCGGTCAGCAGGGCGCGCAGCTCCGTGGTGAACGACGTGCAGATGTCGCCGAACACCCGGGCCCTGGCGTCGAGCAGCTCCGCGGCGTGCGGGGAGTCCCCGGCCAGCTGGAGCACCAGGTCGAGCTTGGCGGCCAGGACGCCGTGCAGCCGTACCTCGTACGGCGTGTCCGCGGTGGCCGCGTCGCGGGCCCGCCGCAGCGCCTGCTCGTGGAGGCGCCCGGCGAGCCTGCGGAAGGCGTCGTCCTTGCCGCGCACGTACTGGTAGACCGCTGACCGGGACACGCCCATCGAGGCGGCGATGTCGTCCATCGTGGTGCGTCGCACGCCGTACCGCGTGAGGCAGTCGTAGGCGGCGTCGAGGACCTCGTCGAGCCGGTCGGTGCCCATGGGTCAGGCCAGCTTCTTGAGCAGCTCCGCCGCGAGGGGGGCGGAGGACGCCGGGTTCTGGCCGGTGACCAGATTGCGGTCGACGATCACGTACGGGGCCCAGGGCTCGCCCTCCTGGAAGTCCGCGCCGCCCTGCACCAGGCGGTCCTGGAGCAGCCACTTGGCGCGGTCGGCGAGGCCCGCCTGGGTCTCCTCGGCATTGGTGAAGCCGGTCAGGCGGTAGCCCGCGAAGGCGGGGGTGCCGTCGGCGGAGACGGCGGCGAGCAGCGCGGCGGGCGCGTGGCAGACGATCCCGAGCGGCTTGCCGGACGCCAGGGCGGCGGTGAGCAGCGCGCCCGACGTCGGGTCGACGGCGAGGTCCTCCATCGGGCCGTGTCCGCCGGGGTAGAAGACGGCGGCGTAGTCGTCGAGGCGCACCTCCGACAGCTTGACGGGGTGCTTGAGCTCGGTGAACGCGGCGAGCGACGCGGCCACCCGGTCGGCGCCCTCCTGGCCGCCGTTGACCTCGGGGGCGAGGGAGCCGCCGTCGACGGTCGGGACGACGCCGTCCGGGGTGGCGACGACGACCTCGTGCCCGGCGGCCTTGAACGCCTCGTAGGGGGCGACGGCCTCCTCGGCCCAGAAGCCGGACGGGTGGCGGGTGCCGTCGGCCAGCGTCCAGTGGTCGACGCCGGTGACCACGAAAAGGATCTTCGACATGCGGTGTTCTCCAGTTCTCCGGGGGAGGGTCCCGGCTCGGGACCGCTGGTCTGTTCACTCTGACGTTCTGGAGGCAGAACGTCAGCGCGGCCATGTCCCGAAGGTAGACCGATCGGGCATAGGTATCCAATGAGGAAAGCAATGGGAGGTATCGGAAATCCGATGGGGCTCCCGGGCGGGCGGCGCGGGCCGCGCCGACGGGGGAGACTGGGCCGCGGGATCGGCGGGGGTGTGAGGAGCGGGGTGGCACGGCAGGGGCAGGGGCAGGAGCAGGGCGTGGGTGGCGGGCGGCGTCGTGCGGGGTGCGGCCGCGCGCCCCTCGTCGCGTGCGGATCCGGTCGGGCATCCGCGGTGCCCTTGGTCCTGGACACCACGCGGCGCCTGCTGGCGCTCGACGCCGGACTCGGTGCGCGCGTCGCGGTCCACGCGGTGGACGAAGCCTTCCGCGGCGTTCCCGAGCTGTCCGCGGGGCAGGGGACGCCGTGCGCCGCGGACGGTGAACTGCTCGCCGCGCTGGCCGAGTTGTCGGAGGTGGCGGGCTGGATCCTCTTCGACGCGGGCCGCCACCGCCGGGCGCACCGGGCGAACGCGCGGGCGCTGTCGCTCGCGGAGCTCTGCGGCGACCGCTGGACGGCCCGCCTCACCCTGCTCAACCACAGCATGCTCCAGGCGCACATCGACCGCCCCCGAGCCGCCCTGGCGGCGGCGTCACGGGTGCCGGGGCCGCGCCCGCTCCCGGCCAGGGTGGGCACGCTCGTGCTGATCCGGCAGGCTCACGCCGTCGCCATGCTGGGCGGGGCCACTGCCGCCACCGATCTGCTCGCGCAAGCCCGGAGCCGCTTCCTGGACGGCGTGTCGCGAACGGACCCCGCCTGGGCGTGGTGGATCGACGAGACGGAACTCCTCGGGCACCAGGGGTGGGTTCTGGCCAGACTGCGGCACTGGGGCCACGCCGTCCCGCTCCTGCACCGGGCCGCCACGGCCACCGCGGGCCCCGCCTACCGCGGCCTGTTCGCGGCGCACCTGCTCGCGGCGTACGCGGGCGCGGGGGCGTGGCGCGACGCCGAGCAGCTCGTCGGGGAACTCGCGCCCCGGATCGCGGACACCGCCTCGGCGCGAACCGCGGAGTCCCTGGGCGCCACGGCCCTCCGGCTGCGGGGCCGGGCCGATGCCCCGGGCGCGGTGCGCGAGGCCGGGGCCCACCTCCTGGAGCTGCTCAGCGCCCGGGAGCGCCGGCCCGCAGCCCGTCCATGACGAGGTCCATGAGGCGCCCGGCGCGGGCTTCCCAGTCGCCGTGCGGGTCGATGTGCCAGAGGCCCGCGATGGCGAGCAGGAAGTCGTCGGGCGTCACCCCGGGGCGAATGGTCCCGGCCTCCTCGTTCGCCCGCAGCAGCTCGGTGACGGCCGAGGTCAGCGGGCCGGGGCCGACCCCGGCGAGGCTGCCGAGCGTGCTCGTGGCCTTGCGGATCGCGTCGGCCAGGCCCGCCTTGGCCATCGCGTACCGCACGAGGCGGTCCATCCACTCGCGCAGCGCCCGGTCGGGGGTGCGGGTGGCCAGCAGCTGGCACGCGGCGTCCGAGACCTGCTGCACCTCGTAGCGGTACACCTCCAGGACGAGCGACTCGCGGTTGGGGAAGTTCCGGTAGAAGGTGCCCTGCCCGACGCCCGCCTTCTTGGCGATGGCGCTCAGCGGCGCGTCGCTCGCGCGGGTCAGCTCCACCAGGGCGACTTCGAGGATCCGCTCGCGGTTGCGCTGCGCGTCCGAGCGCAGTGGCGCGGTCTTGTCGTGGCCCATTCGCTCCCCTTCCGCGCATCGCGGCCTGGTTGTGCCTTGCTGAGCGGACAACTGTCCGCTAAGTTCGACGACTAACGGACAGCTGTCCGCTTAGGGTCACCATACCTGCAGACCCTTTCCTTGTGGACCCCTGCCGCCCGAGCGCCACCGCTCCTCTCCTGTACAGCGCCATTTTCGTCCCATCATCTCCACCGGGACCGCCTCGATCGACGCGATTCGCGAAAGAAGGCTGCTCATGGCTCCATCGACGTCCAGTGCCGTCACCCTGAACATCAACGGCGAGAAGCACACACTGTCCGTCGACCACCGCACCACCCTGCTCGACGCGCTGCGCGAGCGGCTCGACCTGACCGGCACCAAGAAGGGGTGCGACCAAGGCCAGTGCGGGGCCTGCACGGTGCTGATCGACGGCCGCCGCGCCGTCTCCTGCCTCCAGCTCGCCGTCGCGGCCGAGGGCCGAGTGATCACGACCATCGAGGGCGTCGCGGAGGGCGACCGGCTGCACCCGGTGCAGCAGGCCTTCCTCGACCTCGACGGCTTCCAGTGCGGCTACTGCACACCGGGACAGATCTGTTCCGCGCTCGGCGCCCTCCAGGAACACGCGGACGGCTGGCCCAGCGCGGCCACCACCGACGTGCGGCCCGAGGCGGGCGTGCCCGAGCTCACCGCCGACGAGATCCGCGAGCGGATGAGCGGCAACCTGTGCCGCTGCGGCGCGTACGTGTCGATCGTGCAGGCCGTCGCCCAGGCGGCGCAGGCCGGAGAGGGAGCGGTATGAGGGACTTCGACTACCAGCGGGCGTACGACGTCCCGGGCGCGGTCGCCGTGCTCGGCACCGAGCCCGACGCCCGCTACCTCGGCGGCGGCACCAACCTCGTCGACCTGATGAAGAGCGGCGTGGAGCGGCCCGCGCTCCTCGTCGACGTCCGCGAACTGCCCCTGGACCGGATCGAGTCCACCGACGACGGCGGGCTGCGCATCGGCGCGACCGTCACCAACAGCGACCTCGCCGCCCACCCCGACGTGCGCCGTAACTACCCGGCGCTGTCGCAGGCCGTCCTCGCGGGCGCGTCCGGCCAGCTGCGGAACATGGCGACGGTCGGCGGGAACCTCCTCCAGCGCACCCGCTGCGGGTACTTCACCGACCTGTCCAAGCCCTGCAACAAGCGCGCACCGGGGACCGGCTGCCCGGCGGTCGAGGGCGAGCACCACAACCACGCGATCCTCGGCGCCACCGAGCACTGCGTCGCCGTCCACCCCTCGGACATGGGCGTGGCCCTCGCCGCCTTCGACGCCGTCGTCCACTACGAGTCGGCCGAAGGCCCCGGCGCGCTGCCGTTCGCCGACTTCTACCTGCCCGTGGGCGACACCCCGCACCTGGAGACCGCGCTGCCGTCCGGCGCGCTGATCACCCACGTCACCCTGCCGCCCGCCCCGGTCGCCGCCGTCTCCCGCTACCGCAAGGTGCGCGAGCGTGCCTCGTACGCCTTCGCCATCGGCTCGATCGCCGCCGCCCTCGACGTGCGGGACGGCGTCGTCCACGACGTGCGCATCGGCCTCGGCGCGGTCGCCTCACGGCCGTGGCGCGCCCGCGAGGCCGAGCGGGCGCTCATCGGCGGACCCGCGGACGCCGACGCGTTCGCCGCCGCGGCCGACGCCGAACTGGCCGCCGCCCGCGCCCTGCCCCACAACGGCTACAAGGTGACGCTCACGCGCAACCTCGTGGTGGCCCAGCTGACCGAACTGACCGAGGAGGCCACCCGATGACCACCACCACCGCAACCACCGCGGTGACGGGCGCCGTCGGCACGTCGCACACCCGCATCGAGGGCGTCGCCAAGGTCACCGGCGCGGCCCGCTACGCCGGCGAACTGCCCTTCGCCGACCTCGCCCACGGCTGGCTGGTGCTGTCCACCATCGCCCGCGGCCGGGTCCGCGAGATCGAGGCGGATCCCGTCCTGCGGATGCCCGGTGTCCTGGCCGTGCTGCACCACGGGAACGCACCGCGGGTCGACGCGGACTACGTGGGCATGCTGGGCCGCCCCGACCCGATCGCCGAGGCCTTCCAGCACGACCGGGTGCCCTTCATGGGCTGGCCGGTGGCCCTCGTCGTCGCCGAGACGTCCGAGCAGGCCAGGGAGGCCGCCGAGGCGCTGGTGGTGCACTACGAGCAGGAGCCGCACGACATCGCGTTCTCCGCCGGACGCCCGGGCACGTACACGCCGGACGGCGAGGGGATGCGTACGGAGAAGGGCGACCTGGAGGCGCAGCTCGCCGCGTCCGCGCACGTCGTGGACGCCGAGTACAGCACGCCCGAAGAGCACCACATCTCGATGGAGCCGCACGCCGCGACGGCCCGCTGGGACAACGGCCGCCTGGAGGTCGTCGACTCCAACCAGGGCAGCACCTGGGTGGCCGACGAACTGGCCAAGCTGTTCTCGCTCGACCCGTCCTCGGTGCGCGTGCTCTCCGAGCACGTCGGCGGCGCCTTCGGCTCCAAGGGCCTGCGCATCCACCAGATCCTCGCGGTGATGGCGGCGACCACCCTCGACCGGCCGGTCCGCGTCGTCATGACGCGCCGCCAGATGTTCTCGCTCGCCGGCTACCGCAGCCCGACCGCGCAGCGCGTCCGCCTGGGCGCCGACCCCGAGGGACGGCTGCTCGCCTTCGACCACCAGGGGCACAACCTCTCCTCGACCGTCCACGAGTTCGTCGAGACGAGCGCCGCGTTCGGCCGACCGATGTACGCGGCCGACGCGCACCACACCGTCAGCCGTGTCGTACGCCTCGACGTGCCGACCCCCACCTATGTGCGGGCCCCCGGCGAGGCGCCCGGCTCGTTCGCCGTGGAGTCCGCGATCGACGAGCTCGCCGAGAAGTGTGGCGTGGACCCGATCGCGCTGCGGGTGCGCAACGAACCCGCCGTGGGCCCCGTGTCGGGCCTGCCCTTCAGCAGCCGCAATCTGCTCGCCTGCTTCGACGAGGGTGCCCGCAGGTTCGGCTGGGCGGACCGCGACCCGCGCCCCGGGCTGCGCCGCGAGGGCCGCTGGCTGCTCGGCACCGGCACGGCCGCGTCCGCCTTCCCGGTGCTCGTCGCCCCGAGCTCGGCGGCCGTGACGGCGGAGGCCGACGACACCTTCACCGTCCGCATCACCGCCGCCGACGTCGGCACCGGCGCTCGGACCGCCCTCACGCTCATCGCGGCGGACGCCCTCGCGGTGACCCCGGAGCGGGTGCGGGTCCGCATCGCCGACAGCGACTTCGGCCCCGCGATGGTCGCCGGCGGTTCCATGGGCACCCGCTCCTGGGGCTGGGCGATCAATCTCGCGGCGCGCGAGCTGCGGGAGAAGCTGGTGCCCGGCGGTCAGATCCCGCCGGAGGGCATCACGGCGCGGGCCGACACCAACGAGGTCGTCGCCGCGCTCTCCCAGAAGGAACGTCACTCCTTCGGCGCGCAGTTCGCCGAGGTGGCCGTGGACACCGCCACCGGCGAGGTGCGCGTGCGGCGCCTGCTCGGCATCTTCGCCGCGGGCCGCATCGTCAACCCCCTCACCGCGCGCAGCCAGTTCGTCGGCGGCATGACGTGGGGCCTGTCCATGGCACTGCACGAGGAGGCGGTCCGGGACCAGGCCTCGGGCGGCCTGGTGAGCCCGGACCTCGCGGGCTACCACGTCGCGGCGAACGCCGACGTGCCGGACATCGAGGCGGACTGGGTGGCGGACCCCGACGAGGACGACCCGGTCGGCATCAAGGGCATCGGCGAGATCGGCATCGTGGGCACCGCGGCGGCGATCGCCAACGCGGTCTGGCACGCGACGGGCGTCCGCCACCGAACCCTGCCGATCCGGCCCGACCGGGTCCTGCTCGCGGGGGCCGGGCACGGGGAAGCCGCCCGTGCTTGACATCGCCGAGGACCTGAACCGCTGGGTCGAGGAGGGCCGGGACTTCGCCGTCGCCACCGTCGTCACCGTCGGCGGCAGCGCACCGCGCGGTCCCGGCGCCGCGATGGCCGTGGACGGCGAAGGCACCGTCATCGGCTCCGTCTCCGGCGGCTGCGTGGAGGGCGCGGTGTACGACCTGTGCGTCCAGGCCCTCCAGGACGGCGAGGCCACCGTGGAACGGTTCGGCTACAGCGACGAGGACGCCTTCGCGGTCGGTCTGACCTGCGGCGGAGTCATCGAGGTCCTCGTCGCGCCGGTGAGCGTGGACGCGCCGGACAGGGCGGTGTACGCCGCCGCCCTGTCCCGCGCCGCGAGCGGCGGGGCCGCCGCCCTGGCCCGGGTGTTCCGCGGCCCGGCCGAACTCCTCGGCAGGCCCCTGGTGGTGAGCTCCGGCGGGCCCGGGGACGCCCTGCCGGGTGACACGTACGAGGGAACGCTCGGCGGGCACCCCGAGCTGGACCGCACCGCGGTGGGCGAGAGCCGCGCCCTCCTGGCGGCCGGACGCACCGCGGAGTTCGTCGTCTCGGAGAGCGGCGCGCACTGCGGGAGCGCGGTGACGGTGCTCGTCGAGTCGAGCGTGCCGCCGCCCCGCATGATCGTGTTCGGGGCGGTCGACTTCGCGGCGGCGCTGGTCCGCACGGGCAAGTTCCTGGGTTACCACGTGACGGTCTGCGACGCCCGCCCGGTCTTCGCCACCCCGGCGCGCTTCCCGGAGGCCGACGAGGTCGTGGTCGAGTGGCCGCACCGCTACCTCCGGCGCACCGCCACCGACGGCCGCACCGCGCTGTGCGTACTCACCCATGACGCGAAGTTCGACGTGCCGCTCCTCGCGGCGGCGCTGCGGCTGCCCGTGGCGTTCGTCGGCGCGATGGGCTCGCGACGCACCCACGAGGACCGCAACCGCAGGCTGCGCGAGGTGGGCGTCACCGAGGACGAACTGGCCGCGCTCCGCTCGCCGATCGGCCTCGATCTCGGGGCACGCACCCCCGAGGAGACCGCCCTGTCCATCGCCGCGGAGATCGTCGCGACACGGCAGGGCGGCACCGGCCGGCCGTTGACGGGCGCCCGGACGCCGATCCACCACGACCGGCCGAAGGGCCCTTCCCCGCGGGCGGGCGCGGTGGCCTGAACGGGGGAGAACTCCTGTTCACAGGGGTGAAAGAGGATCGAGCGCAGGTCCAACAAGGCGTAAGGAAAGCCGAGTTGCCACCCGGTCAGGCGCACCCCCGGGTGAAACGTGCGGTGTTGACGGCGGCCACGGATCACCCGAGCCCGTTCCGGAGGGCACCTCGGATGCGTACCGTGTAACCGTTCAGCCACATCGGGTAGCGGTGCGGCGGACGCGGTACGAAGGGGGTGCGTGAGGATGGACACCGCTCCTGCCCTGCGAGCCGTGGGGCAGATGCGGCCTGGGGATCATCTCGTCCTCGGCTATCGCACGGACGAGGAACGCGAGGCGGTGCTCGCCGCGTTCCTCATGGACGCCCTGGCCGGCGGCCAGCGCGGGCTGCTCCTCACCTCGGTCGACGAACAGCCGTCCGTTTTGCTCGACTTCCTGCGGCGCGAAGGGTGTGACGTGGCGGGCGCGCTGGCCGCGGGCAGACTGCGGACCGTGCCGCGGCCGGTCGGGGCCGGCGATCCGCGCGGCCTCGACGACCTGGTGCGCCGCGAGGTCGAGGCCGCGGTGACCGACGGATTCCTGGGACTGCGGGTCGCGCTGGAGGTGACGCCCGACGAGGGTGCCGAACGGCCCGAGGACCTCTGCGGCGCCGAGCGGCGCCTCGGGGCCGTCTTCGCCACGCTGCCCGCGCTCGGCCTGTGCCAGTACGACCGCCGCCGCCTCGCCCCGCGCGACCAGGCGGCGCTCGACGCGCTGCACGACGGCACAGCGGTCGCCGACGACGTCTGGCAGGACGAACTGCTGCGCATCACGCGGACGTTCACCCCGCCCGGCCTCGCCCTGTGCGGCGAGGTCGACGACACGAACGTCACCGCGCTCGCCCGCGCCCTGCGCACCGAGACCGAGCGCGCCACCGGCCGCACCGACGACCCGCACCACACCCGGCTCGATCTGCGCGGCCTCACCTTCATCGACGTGTGCGCGCTGCGGCTGCTCGTGTTCACCGGCCTCGGCCTGTACGCGCTGGGCGGCGGCCTGATCCTCGACGGCGTCGCCCCGCACGTGCGCCGCGTCCTGCGCGTCACCGGCTGGGACCGGATCCCCGGCCTGGACATGGGAAAGGGCCACGACGAGTCATGACTGGCACCGGCTTCGTCCACCAGGCGCTGTGCTATGCCTCGGACGAGGAGTTCCTTTCCGGCACGGCCGACTTCGTCCGCGACGGACTCGTCGCGGACGACGCGGTCCTCGTCGTGGTCCGCGCGGACAACATCGCCCTGCTGCGCGACGCCCTCGGCGCCGCCGCCCGGGAGGTCGACTTCGTCGACGCCCTGGACTGGTACCACTTCCCGTCCCGCACCCTGGGCCGGTACAACGACTACTGCACCGCCCGCGACGAAGGCGGCGCCCGGCGCGTCCGCGTCATCGGCGAACCGCTGTGGACAGGGCGCAGCCCCGCCGAGGAGCGGGAGTGGATGCGCTACGAATCCCTGGTCAACGTGGCGTTCGCCGACTCCGGCCACTGGATCGTGTGCCCCTACGACGCCCGGATCCTGCCCGAAGCGGTGATCGCGGGAGCCCTGCGGACCCACCCGCAGGTCACCCTCGCCGCGGCCGAAGGGGACGTCGACGGAGGCAGGGGCACGCTCGACGCCCCCTACACCGACCCGGCCGACTTCTACGCCGAGTGCGACGCGCTCTCCCGCACCTCGCCGCACGAGCCCCGACCTGCCGCACCACCGCGCGAAGTGCCCTTCGTGCGGGGCGAGTCGGTGGCCGTACGGCTGGCCGCGGCCGAGTACGCGCGGCGCTGCCGCCTCACCGACGGCCGCGCCCGCGACGTGGCGGCGGCCGTCCACGAAGCGGTCCTCAACGCCGTCCGCTTCGGCGGCGGGCGGGGCGTGCTGCGGCTGTGGAACGACGCCGAGTGGGTGGTGTTCGAGGTGGCCGACCAGGGCGGAGGCCACCCCGCGAGGCCGCTGCGGGAGGCGGGCTTCCTGGGGCACGTGCCGCCCGACCCGCAGGCGGCGCGCGGCCACGGCCTGTGGGTGGTGCGCCAGTTGAGCGATCTGGTCACCGAGCGGATCGACGAGGACGGGGCGGTGGTGCGGATCCACTTCCGGCGGTGAGCGCCCGCGTGGCGATCACGCCGGTCGGACGGCTGGCGTCGCTCCGCCCGGTGACGGAGACTGCGCCGGGTCGATCCGTACTCGCCACGGAAGGTGCGCCCGCATGCCCGAACCGACGACCCCCGGCGCCGCAGTGATCCGCACCGGGCCGATCCGCTACGCCACCGCCGCACGCTTCGCCCGCCCGCGCCCGGTCGCTGCGGGCGACACCCGCCCGTCCAGCGGCGAGATCTGCCCGCAGCCGCCCTCCCGCCTCGACGCGGTGATGGGCCCGCCCCTGGACGTCCGCCCGCAGGGCGAGGACTGTCTCCACCTGACGATCGCCACCCCGGCCCGCGACACGGCGGCCAGACCCGTGCTCGTGTGGCTGCACGGCGGCGGGTTCAGCAGCGGCGCGGGGCTCATGGACTGGTACGACGGAGCGGTCCTCGCCGCGGAGGGCGACGTGGTCGTCGTCGGCGTCAACTACCGTCTCGGAGCGCTCGGGTACCTCTGCCTCGACGGGGTCAGCGAAGGGAACCTCGGCCTGTACGACCAGGTGGAGGCGCTGCGCTGGGTGCGGGAGCACATAGCCGACTACGGCGGCGACCCCGCCGACGTCACCGTGATCGGCCAGTCGGCCGGCGGCATCTCCGTCCGCCTCCTGCTGGAGCTCCCCGAGGCGCGCGGCCTCTTCCACCGAGCCGTCCTGCAGAGCGCGCCCTGCGAGATCACCGCCCGCCCGCACAAGGAGTCCCTCGCCCTCGGCCGCTTCTTCGCCGACGCGCTCGGCACCGACCCGCGTACGGCCGACGTCCCGGCGGTCCTCGCGGCGCAGCGCGAGACCGCGCTGGCGCACCTGCGCGACGCGGGCCGCACGATGGAGCCCGCGTTCATCCCGGTGGAGGGCATCGACCCGATCCCCGCACCCGGCGCCTCGTTCGACGACAACGTACGCGGCCTCGACGTCCTGTACGGCTGGAACGCCGACGACATGACCGTGTTCGGCGGTCCCGGCGAGGACGCCGCGCAGCGCACCCGCGAGGTGTACGAGCAGCCGCTCGCCCGCCTCGGCGAGCGGCTCGTGCGCGCCGGTGCCCGGGTGCACGCGTACCGCCTCGACTGGCGGCCCGCCGGGTCGCCGTTCGGCGCCGCGCACTGCCTGGAACTGCCGCTGCTCTTCGGCACCCGCGACGCCTGGCGCGCCTCGCCCATGCTGGGCAACACCCCGTGGGAGGAGACCGACCGCCTCGGCAGGGCACTGCGCGCCTCCTGGACCGCCTTCGCCCGCACCGGCACACCCGGCCCCACCACGGCACCGCTGCTCTGCGCGCCGGTCCAGGCCTCGGGCACCGCCTGATCGGCCGGTCCGGCGCGCGGGGCGCCTCGCGCGCGGCCGGACGTCACACAGGCAGCAACCGTGCGATCAGCGCGCCGAGCTGGCGGGCGTTGCGGCACTCGTGCATCTCCACCAGCTCGGCGTACGCGTACGCCGCCGAGTCCCCGGTCGACCACTGCGCGCGCCGCTCGGGGTTGAGCCAGTACACCTGGCGGGCCCGCCCGGTGATCTGCCGCAGCGCGGGCAGGTTCGGGTCGCTCATGTTGGTGCGCGCGTCCCCCAGGACGAAGACCGTGGCGCGCGGTCCGACCGCGTCGAGGTACCGCTCGGCGAACTCCCCGAGGGACGTCCCGTAGTCGCTGCTGCCGTGCCAGCCGGTGACCGCCGCCCGCCCGAGGATCCTGCCGCCGAGCCCCGCCGGGTCGGCGGCGCCGTGCGTGAGCAGCCCGGTGACCTCGTCGACCCGGTTGACGAAGGCGAACACCCGTACCTTGCTGAACTGGTCGTGCAACGCCTGGACCAGCAGCATCGTGAAGTTCGCGAAGCCCGCGACCGAACCGGACACGTCGCACAGCAGCACCAGCTCGGGGCGCGCGGGCCGGCGCCTGCGCAGCACCGGGCGCATCGGCACCCCGCCGGTCGACAGCGAGCCCCGCAGGGTGCGGCGCAGGTCGATGGTGCCGCGCGCGGCCCTTCTGCGGCGGGCGGCGAGCCGGGTCGCGAGCTTCCTGGCCAGCGGATGGACCGTCCTGCGCAGTTCGTCCAGATGGGCGCGGCCCGCCAGCAGGAAGTCGACACGGTCCGCGGTGGTCGCCACGGCCCGTCGTGCGATCTCCTGCGTGCCGCGCCGCTCGGCGACCCTGCGGCGCGCCTCGATGCGCACGAGGTCGCGGAACGCCTCGATCCGGCGCCTGATCTCGTCCGCCTCCAGACGGTCCGTGAACGCCGCCTCCCCGGTCCGCTGCCCGGAGGGCCCCGCACGCAGGGCGGCGAGCACCCGCGTGAGCAGCGTCTCCGGCCGCAGTCGGCTCAGGGTCTGGTACGAGGACCAGCCGTCCGAGCCCGATGACCCCGGTGCCCCCGACGCCCCCGACGACGGGGTGCCGTACCCGCCGAAGCCGTCGACCGCTTCGCCCGCGAGAGCGCCGAGGAGGGCACGGTCGTTCGCGGCGAGCGCGGCGACCAGACGCTCGCGCAGGGCGTTCCGGGCGGCGTCGTCGCCGTCCTCGCGCGGCCCGTCGGTCCCGTCCGGCGCGCCGACGCCGAGCGGGAAGTACAGGTCGAAGACCGGGTCGAACACCGCGCGCTGGCTCTCCTGGTGGAGCAACGCGGCGGCCAGGCCCTCCCTGACGCGCTCCCGGTCCGCGAGGCCGAGGACCTCCAGGGCGGCCGCCGCGTCGACGCTCTCGCCCGGTCCGATGCGCAGACCGTGCGAACGGAGGGTGTGGACGAGTCCGGTGAGACGGCCGGTGAGTCCGTCGGAGGGGAGCCCGGCCGGGCCCGCGGGCGGCGCCGTCACACGGCGTCCAGGTCGAGTTTGGCGGTGGCCTTCAGCACGTCGTCCTGATGCTTGAGGACGACGCCCAGGCTGTCGCGCACGACGGCCTCGTCGAGCGTGTCGGCGCCGAGCGCGAGCAGGGTGCGGGCCCAGTCGATGGTCTCCGCGACCGAGGGCACCTTGCGCAGGTCCATGGCGCGCAGCGCGCCGATCACCCGCACCACCGACGCGACGAGCGCCTCGTCGAGGCCCGGCACCTTCATGCGGACGATGCGGCGCTCCAACTCCTCCTCGGGGAAACCGATGTGGAGGAACAGGCAGCGGCGGCGCAGCGCCTCGGACAGCTCGCGGCTCGCGTTGGACGTGAGGACGACGAACGGACGGCGCTCCGCGCTGATCGTGCCCAGCTCCGGCACGGTGACCTGGAAGTCGCTGAGCACCTCCAGGAGCAGGCCCTCGACCTCCACGTCGGCCTTGTCCGTCTCGTCGATGAGCAGCACCTTCGGCTCGTCGCCGCGGATCGCGGTGAGCAGCGGCCGGGAGAGCAGGAACTCCTCGCCGAAGATGTCGGTGCGCGCCTGGTCCCACGACTCGTCGCGGCCCGCGGTGATACGCAGGAGCTGCTTGGCGTGGTTCCACTCGTACAGCGCGCGCGACTCGTCGACGCCCTCGTAGCACTGCAGCCGGACGAGCCGTGCGTCCGCGACCTCGGCGACGGCCTTGGCCAGCTCCGTCTTGCCGACCCCGGCCGGGCCCTCCACCAGGAGGGGCTTGCCGAGCCGGTCCGCGAGGAAGACGGTGGTGGCGACGGCGGGCGAGGCCAGATAGCCCGTCCCGGCCAGACGGGCCGCGACGTCGTCGACGGACGTGAAGTACCCGGTGGTCATGGGGTGTTCTCCCGGTGCTTGGGTTTCCGCGGGCGCCCCCGCGCCTCGTACCCGATCAGGTGGGCCCGCCCGACCACAACGGCCCGGCGCCGTTTGCGTCGAACGTCACGTCCACCGGTGGCCGGTCCTTGCTGCTGGGTCTCATGGTGAGACTCTCGAACGCGGTGCCGCGACTTCGTATGCTGATGCCATGAGGCGGACATCCTTTGCGAACTGGCCGTGTTCCATCGCCCGCACGATGGACCTGCTCGGCGACTGGTGGACGCCGCTCGTCCTGCGCGAGGCCTTCTACGGCATCCAGCGCTTCGACGCCTTCCAGCGTGAGCTCGGCATCGCGCGCAACACCCTCACCGACCGGCTGCGCCGCCTGGTCGACGAAGGCCTCCTCGAGAAGCGGGCCTACCAGCGCGACCCGGTGCGGCACGACTACGTCCTCACGGAGAAGGGCCGCGACTTCTTCGGCGTCCTCGCCGCGATGAACAGCTGGGGCGACCGCTGGCTGAGCGGCGAGGAGGGCGCGCCGGTCGTCTTCCACCACGACCGCTGCGGCCACGACAGCCACGCCGAAGTGGTCTGCGCCGACTGCAAGGAGCCGATGACGGCCGCGAACACGAGCGTGCGCCTGGGCCCCGGCTATCCGCCCCGGCTCGCCGAACGCCCGGACGTGCGGGCCAGATTCAGCCGCTGACGGACCGGGCGCCGCCCTGCGCGTGCGTCCGGCGTCGACCCTTGACGAGTGAGTTCATCTACGCAACTCTCAAGGCCAGCGACTATGTGGAGGGCAGGCGTCGATGGAGTGGACGGGTGTGCGTTACGCGGACGGGCCGACCGTCGAGGTGGACGGGAGGATCTCCGCGTCACCGGAGCGGGTGTGGGAGCTGGTCTCCGACATCGGCCTGATGCCCGCGCTGAGCGGTGAGCTGCAGTCGGTCGCGTGGCTGGACGGGGCGAGCGGGCCCGCGCCCGGCGCCCGCTTCACCGGCCGCAGCAGGCACGCGTCGCTGGGGGAGTGGGAGACCACGTCGTACGTCGTCGCCTGCGCGGCGCCGCGCGAGTTCGCCTGGGCGGTGGGCGACCCCGAACGGCCCAGCGCCCTGTGGCGGTTCAGCCTCGCCGCGCAGGACGACGGCGGCACGCTCCTGACGCAGTGGATGCGGATGGGCCCGGGCCGCTCGGGCCTCTCGTACGCGATCGAGCGGATGCCGGACAAGGAGCAGAAGATCGTGTTCGTACGGCTGCGGGAGTTCGAGCGGAGCATGACCGCCACCGTCGCCGCGATCAAGGGGCTGGCGGAGGGCACGTCGACCGTGACGGAGGTGCGCGCCTGATGCGTACGTCGACGACGATCGAGGCATCCGGCCCGAACTGGCGGGAGACCGTCGACTTCGTCACCGAGGCCGAGAAGCTGGGCATGGACATCTGCTGGGTGGCGGAGGCGTGGGGTGCCGAAGCGCCCTCCCCGCTCGGCTATCTCGCGGCCCGCACCGAGCGGATGCTGCTGGGGTCGGGGATCATCCAGCTCGCCACCCGCACCCCGGTCGCCATCGCGCGGGCGGCCCTCACGCTCGCGCACCTCTCCGAGGGCCGCTTCCTGCTGGGCCTCGGCCCCTCCGGACCGCAGGTCATCGAGGGCCTGCACGGGGTGCCGTTCGCGCGCCCGCTGACCCGGATGCGGGAGACCGTCGACATCGTGCGGCGGGCGGTGTCCGGCGAGAAGATCACCTACGAGGGGCGGGAGTTCACCGTGCCGCTGCCCGGCGGCGAGGCCCGGCCCATGCGCCTGGCGCTGGGTGTCGAGCACGATCTGCCGGTCTACCTCGCCACGCTCTCGCCGAAGATGCTCCGCCTGACGGGCGAGGTCGCGGACGGCTGGCTCGGCACCAGCTTCGTGCCCGAGGGCGCGAAGGCGGCCTACTTCGACCACCTGGACGCCGGCCTCGCCGCGGCCGGACGGGTCCGGGCCGACCTGGACATCTGCCAGGGTGCCGAAGTGGCGTTCGCGGCCGACGAGGACGCCCTGCGGGCCATGGTCGCCGGACGCAAGAAGGAGCTCGCCTTCAGCCTCGGCGGAATGGGATCCGCCTCGACCAACTTCTACAACGGCGCCTACAGCAGGCAGGGCTGGGCCGACGTCGCCGCGGCGGTCCGCGAACGCTGGCAGGCCGGTGACCGCGAGGGTGCCGCCGACCTCGTCACCGACGAGATGGTCCTCGCGACGACGCTGATCGGCACGGAGGAGATGGTGCGCGAGCGGCTGCGGGTCTGGCGCGCGGCGGGCGTCGACACCGTCCGCCTCTATCCGGCGGGCGACACCCTCGAGGCCCGGCTCGCCACGCTGGGCCGGGCCATCGAGCTCGTCCGCGAGACGCCGGAGACACCGGAGACGCCCGAGACGCCTGAGGCGTAAGCGGCTCGACCCGTCGGCCGGGCCCGGCGCGCCGATCCGCGGGCCGGGCCCGCCGCGCCCCGTGACGGAAGCGGCAGGCCCGGCCCGTGCCGGGCCGCGGGTCGGCTCCTTGTGCGGGAACGGCTCCCGGCGTGGGGGATCAGCCCTCGAACGGAGTGAGGACGAAGAGCGGGATCTCCCGGGTCGTCTTCTCCTGGTACTCGGCGTAGGACGGCCAGACCTCCACCGCCCGCTCCCACCAGCGGTCCCGCTCCTCGCCGGAGACGACCCGCGCGCGGTAGTCCTTCTTCACGGGGCCGTCCTGCAGCTCCACATGGGAGTTCGCGACCAGGTTGTGGTACCAGGCGGGGTTCGCGGGGTCGCCGCCCTTGGACGCGACCACGGCGTACTCCCCGTCGTGCTCGACGCGCATCAGGGGGTTCTTGCGGAGCTTCCCGCTCTTGGCGCCGACGGAGGTCAGCACGATCACCGGAGCGCCTTGCAGGGTCGTCCCCTCCTTCCCGCCTGAGCTCTCGTACAACGCGGCTTGCTTGCTGGCCCAGTCCCACGTACCGGGCTCGTATTCACCAGTCAGAGGCATGTCCCGTCCAACGCCCCGCTCTCACTGATTGTTCCCCTCCGGTGACGGATGGTTCGTTCGGCCGAACCGCCGGGCCGGACGCCGACGTACACCTGGGCATCCGGCGCCCGTATGCGGCGCAAGGGCCTGAAATAATCCGGCGGGAACGACATCGACGGTGACGGCGCGGGCGGCTGCCGGTCACCACCACGGCGGGGGCGGACATGGCGGGGTACGGCATACCCGAGGAGTATCTCGACGGTTACGCCGACATCCTGGCCGCCGCCTCGGTGACGGGACGCAGGCTGACCCGCGACGAGTTGCACTCGCGGCGGGCGCTGGGGGAGCGGGCGGCCGAGGCGGGGCTCGGGCTGCGGGCGCTGGTGGGCGCGCACCTGGCGGCGACCCGGGCGCACTGGCCCACCGCGCGGTCGGTGTCCCCGGACAGCGTCCTTGCCGTCGCCGAACAGGCCGTGGACGCGCTCGCCGAAGGGTACGAACGGGCCCAGCGGCTCGCGGTCCGCCGGGAGGAGGCCGCCCGGCGGGAGTTCATCGACGACCTGCTGCACGGACGCAGCGACCTCGGCCTGCTCGCCGAGCGCGCGGAGCGCTTCGGACTCCGGCTCTCCTCCGCACACGCGGTCGCCGTCGCCCGGGGCGCGCGGGGGTACGAGGACGGGGACGCCGTGCCCCGCGAGGTCGAGCGTGCCCTGACCGGCCGGTTCGGGGACCGCAGCGTCCTGCTCACCACGAAGGAGGGCCTCCTGGTGTGCATCGCCCCCGGCGACCAGGACGAGGTTCTCGCCTTCTTCGCCAAGCACGCCTACGCCGCCACGGACGGCGGCCGCGTCGTCATCGGCCGCCCGCAACAGGGCCCGGGCGGCGTCGTCCAGTCGTACGAGGAAGCACTCAACGCCCTCGACCTCGCCGACCGGCTCGAACTGACCGAGCCCGTGCTGCGCGCCGCCGACCTGCTGGTCTACCCCGTGCTCACCCGGGACCGGCAGGCGATGGCCGATCTGGTGGTCCACACGCTCGGTCCGCTGCGGCAGGCGCGCGGCGGGGCGCAGCCCCTCATCGACACGCTGACCGCGTTCTTCGACGCGGGCTGCGTCGCGGCCGAGGCGGCCCGCCGCCTCTCACTGAGCGTGCGGGCCCTGACGTACCGCCTGGAGCGCATCCACCAGCTCACCGGCGTCAACCCGGCCGATCCGGTGCACCGCTACACCCTGCAGACGGCAGTGATCGGCGCCCGCCTCCTCGACTGGCCCGACCAGCCGTTCTGAGCGTGCCGCACGGCCGGGGCGGACCGTCCGGTGGTCGGAATTCCCCCTGCGGAGGGCGGGCCGTTCCTGCGAGGATCCGGGGATGCCGATCGCTCAGCTCTCCTCCGGGATGTCGCTCGCCTACGACACGTTCGGGGACCCCGCCGACCCGCCCGTGCTGCTCGTGATGGGCTTCGGTTCCCAGATGATCGCCTGGCACGAGGACTTCTGCCGGGCGCTGGCCGACCGGGGCCGGCATGTCATCCGCTACGACAACCGCGACTGCGGGCTGTCCACCGGGTTCGAGGAACACCCCGTCGACCTGGGGCGGTTCATCGCCGCGGTGAGCTCGGGCGACCTCGCCGCGGCCCGCGCCATGGTGCCGTACACGCTGACGGACATGGCGGCCGACGGCCTCGACCTGCTGACCGCGCTCGGCGTCGGACGTGCGCACGTCGTCGGGTCGTCGATGGGCGGCATGATCGCCCAGCGGATGGCCCTCACCCGGCCTTCCCGGGTGCTGAGCCTCACGTCGATGATGTCCTCGACCGGCGAATCGGCCTACGGCGCGGCCACCCCGGAGGCCCAGGCCGTGCTGTTCGCGCCGCGGCCCACGGACCGCGAGGGATACGTGGCCGCGGCGGACCGCGAACTGGTGTGGGCCTCCAAGCGCTACGGCGACGGCGCGGCCCTGCGCGATCTGGCGGCCAGGAGCTACGACCGCGCGTACCGCCCCGCCGGTGTCGGACGGCAGCTCGGCGCGATGGTACTCGACGGCTCACGGGCCGCGGAGCTGCGGGAGCTGCGGGTGCCGACCCTGGTGATCCACGGCCTGGACGACACACTGATCACTCCGAGCGGCGGCGAGCGCACCGCCGAGCTCGTCCCGGGGGCGAGACTGCTGCTCGTCCCCGACATGGGGCACGACCGGCCGCGCGAACTGTGGCCGGAGCTCGTCGGCGCGGTGGCGGCGCACACCGAGTCGCGCACGGCGCCGCCCACGGAACCGCGCACGGCGCCGCCCCCCGAATCGCAGGTCCCACCGGCCGCGGGAGCGTCGTCCACGCCGTCCTCGGGGACGCCCGTCGCGGAGCGCTAGCCCAGCTGCGGGATCTCGATGGCCGGGCAGCGGTTCATCACCATCTCCAGGCCCGCCGCACGCGTCCTGTCGTAGGCCGGTTCGTCGACCACGCCGAGCTGGAACCAGACCGCCTGCGCGCCGGCGGCGACCGCCTCGTCGGCGACCCGGCCCGCCAGCGCGCTGTTCACGAACACGTCCACCACGTCGATCTGGAACGGCACGGCGGACAGGGACGGATAGCCCTGTTCGCCGTGGACCGTCTCCGCCTTGGGGTGGACCGGCACGACCCGCTTGCCGAAGCGCTGCAGCACGGCGGCCACGCCGTACGCGGCACGGTCGCGGTTGTTGGACAGGCCCACGACGGCCCAGGTGTCGCCGAGCTCCGTCAGGATCCTGCGCACCGATTCCTGGTCGCCGTACATGACCTGCCTCCTTCGAAAAGTCGCGGCCGGATGCCGTCAGAGCCGCGCGCGGATCAGACGTTCACACCGAAGTCCGACGCGATGCCGCGCAGCCCACTGGCATAACCCTGGCCGACGGCGCGGAATTTCCACTCCGTGCCGTGGCGGTAGAGCTCGCCGAAGACCATGGCGGTCTCCGTCGAGGCGTCCTCGGACAGGTCGTAGCGCGCGATCTCCACGCCGTCCGCCTGGTTCACGACGCGGATGAACGCGTTGCGGACCTGACCGAAGCTCTGACCGCGGTTCTCGGCGTCGTGGATCGAGACCGGAAAGACGATCTTCGAGATCTCGGCGGGCACCTGCGCGAGGTTCACCTTGACCGCCTCGTCGTCGCCCTCGCCCTCGCCGGTGAGGTTGTCGCCGGTGTGCTCCACGGAGCCGTCGGGGCTCGTGAGGTTGTTGTAGAAGACGAAGTGCTGGTCGGAGACGACCTTGCCCGACTCGTCGCAGAGCAGCGCGCTCGCGTCGAGGTCGTAGTCCGTGCCGGTGGTGGTGCGCACATCCCAGCCGAGGCCGACCAGCACGGCGGTGAGGCCCGGGGCCTCCTTGCTGAGAGAGACGTTGCCGCCCTTGGCCAGGGAAACTCCCACGATGTCCTCCTGAGGTTCAGAGTCTGAGGTTCAGCGTTCTGGTTGCTGGATTCTGGCTGCCCGAAATCTACAGGACTGTAGAAGTGGGGCCGTGCGGTGGTGTCCCGTTACGATAGGGCGCTCCCCGTCCGCCGTGGAGCACACAGAGGCTGGAGGGATTCCGGGCATGACGCACGAGGACGAGCGCGACGAGCCGCAGCCGCGGCTGCGCCGCCGCGCACAGGGCGAACTGGAGTCCCAGGTGCTCGCCGCGCTGCACGCCGCCCGTGGGCCGGTCAGTGCGGCCTGGGTGCAGCAGCGGATCGGTGGCGACCTCGCGTACACCACCGTGATGACGATCCTCACCCGCCTCCTCGCCAAGGACGTGGTCAGCCGCGAGCGCGCGGGCCGGTCGTTCGCGTGGATGCCCGCGTCGGACGAGGCCGGGCTCGCCGCCTTCCGCATGCGCAAGGTGCTCGACGGCGAGAGCGACCGCGAGGCCGTCCTCGCCAGCTTCGTCACGACGCTCACGCCCGACGACGAACAGCTCCTGCGCGACCTGCTCGGCCAGGCGGGCGCCGAGGCCGACGACTGACGCCTGATGGGGGTTCTTCGCTGATGGGCGTCTTCGTCTTCCTGCCTCTCGTGCTGCCGCTGACCGCGTGGCCGATCGCGCGCCTCGCCGAGCAGCACCTCCACCCGCGCACCGCGACCCGCCTGCTCACCGTCGTCGCCGGCGTCATGGCCCTGTGCAGCACGCTCTGCCTGGCCCTCCTCATGGTCGTCGGCACCGCCCAACTGCCGGGCAACCCCCTGCCGGACGGCTGGTCCGACCCCGAGGTGCGGGCGGCCGTGCCCTACGACGAGGTGGCGGGCAAGGTCGCGATCCCCGCGCTGCTCGCCGTGTGCGCGGCCTGTGCGCGCACGCTGTGGCGGCACGCACGGGTGCGCCGGCGAGGGCACCGTGCCCTCGTCGGGCTGCCCGGCGGCTCCGTCGCCGTCCTCGACGACACGGCCTCCTACGCCTACGCCCTGCCCTCGCGCGACGGCGGCCGGGTCGTCGTCACCACCGGCATGCTGTCCCGGCTCGCCGCACCGGAGCGCCGCGCGCTGTTCGCCCACGAGCGGGCCCATCTGTCCGCACGGCACCACCGGCACCTGATCGTCACGCAGTTGGCGGCCCGCGCCAACCCCTTCCTGCGGCCGCTGCGCACGTCCGTCGCCTATGCCGCGGAGCGGTGGGCGGACGAGGCGGCGGCCGGTGCCGTGCGCGACCGGCGGGTGGTCGCCCGTGCGATCGGCAAGGCGGCCCTGGTCTCGCGGGGCGTGCCCGCCGCGACCTTCGCCGGACTGGCGGCCCCGGGCCCCGTGCCGCGCCGCGTCGCCGCGCTGCTCGCGCCGGCGCCCGCGGTCCGGACGCGGCCCTCCGTGTTCACCGGCGTGGGGCTCGCCCTGTGGTCCGCGGCGTTCGGCACCGCCGTGTCCGCGATGTCCTCGGCGAACTCCGCGGTCACGATGGTGCTCATCCTGCGGGCGGCCACGCCGCTCTGAGAGCCGCGCGGCCGGTCCGGCGGGGCGGCGACTACAGGTCGAACTCGTGCGGCGGCAGGTCGAGCGCGAAGCACGCCTCGCGGACCACGGCCTGCTCGTCCTTGTCGAAGTCGCCGTCGGCGCCGCCGATGACGATGCCGATCTGGATCACCGCGCGGGCCTCCGCGGGCTTCTTCTTCGCCTTGGCGACCTCCTGCAGCACGCTCACCTTGCCGAACGCGAAGTCCGCGGTCAGCTTGTCCACGTACTCGTCGAAGCGGCGGCGCAGGTCGTCCGCCGGGAAGTTCTGCAACACCTCGTTCGTGCCGATGAGCTGGGCCACGCGCTGGCGCTCGGACGGGTCGACGGTGCCGTCGGCGGCCGCCACCAGTGCGCACATCGCCATGCTGGCGTCGCGGAACGCGCCGCTCTTCAGGTCGTTCTTCTTCGCCATCAGCTGCGTCTGCATCGTCGACGCGGATTCCTTGACGCGGTCCCACAGAGCCATGGGGAACTCCATAAACGTATCGATGTATCAGGGGTGTCGGCCGGGGTCCCGGTACGCTGCGCGCAGGTCCGGGCCCCCGCCAGTTTCTACAGCAGAGTAGAAACTAGCAGTCGGACCGAGAAGTTCCCGCCCAGCGGACGCCCAGCGGAAGGTGTGCGTGATGACTCCGACGGCTCAAGAACTCCTGCGGACCACGGCGACCCGCCTCGCCCCGGCCCCGGACGCGAACCCGCTCGTGCCGCGCATCGCCGAGGGGCGGGCGCGGGTGCGGACGCTCGCGCTCCTGGGCCTGGAGCAGCGGCACGTCATTCCCGCCGACCGCCGCTCCTTCCAGCATCTGGCCCGCAGGGCGGCCGAGTCCAAGGACCTGGAGTCCGCCGCCTTCTTCGACGCCCTGGCCGACGGCGAGAGCCTCGCCAGGGAGCGGCTCGCCCCGCTGCTGGACGCCTGCGGGGTCGGCAGGGACGAGGCGGCGACGTACGAACCGCAGCCGGGCTGCCAGGCCTACCCGGCGTACGTGGCCTGGCTCGCCCTGAACGGCGAGCCGACCGACGTCGTGCTCGCGCTGACCGCCAACTTCGCCGCCTGGGGCCGCAGTTGCGCGACGGTCGCCCGCGCCCTGCGCGAGCACTACGGCTTCGACGACGCGGCCTGCGGATTCTTCGACCTCTTCGCCGAGCCGGCCCCCGACCTCGACCGCCAGGCGCTCACCGCGGTCCAGACGGGCCTGGACCGCGGCCGGGTCACGGCGGCGCACCTGCGGTACGGGCGACTGGTGGCGCGCTACGAGGAGATGTTCTGGGAGACGCTGGCGAGCGGCGACGGCGCACACGGCGGCGAGGGCGGCGGGACGTCGAAGCCCTGAGCCCTCCGCGCCCTCTGCGTCCTCGACGGTCGAAAACCGCGCGCGGCAAGTTCTCCGTTCTGCCGCGGAGTTGACCCATTTGGGATCGTCCTCGCAGGGCCGTCCGGTGGCCGGGCCGGCCACCGGACAGGTGCGGTGGGTGCGGATCAGGTGCCCGGCTTGCGGCCGTAGACGAAGACGTCGTCGCCCTTGCGCAGCATGTTCCAGTACTTCACGGCGTCCTTCTTCGTCATGTTGACGCAGCCGTGGGAGCCCGGCGGGGACCAGACGCTGATGCCGACGGAGTGGAAGGCCTGGCCGCCGTCGAAGAACTGGCTGTACGGCATCGGCACGTGGTAGATGCTCGACACGTGGTCGATGTGCCGCCAGTAGACCTTCTTGAGGCCCGTACGGGTCTCGTGGCCGTTGCGGCCCGTACGGACCGGCACCGGGCCGTACTTGAGGTCCTTGCCGTCCTGGATCCAGCTGAGCTGGAGCGTCAGGTCGACGCAGGCGATGCGCCCCTTGTCGGTCGGGCACTTGCCCGCCTTGTTGGGGTTGTCGCCCACGGCCTTCTGCTTGTTCATGAGGTTCATGACGCCCCAGGTGATGCTTCCCGCATACCCGGCGTTCGGCGTGATGCCGTGCTTGGTCTGGAAGGCCTTGATGGCCTTGCAGTCGGCGGCCGACTGCTTGCCGTCCACCGTGCGGCCGAGGAACTTCTCGACCTGCTTCTGATACGGCCCGGTCTGCGTCGAGCACGACGCGGCCTGGGCGGTACCGGCCCCGAGCGCCACCGTGAGCGGTGCCACCAGCGCCGCGATCCCCAGCGCCACGGCCCCTCGTCTGCGTATGTCCCCCACTGTCGCCTGCTCCTCATTCGTCGTGCGACCGCCGTCCGCCGTCTCCGCGGAACGGATTCCACCTGCTAGACCGCACGACCGCGGGGTTCGTTGTAGGGGGAGGTGACACAGCTTTGTAACAGGCCCGCTAGGCCTGCGGGCGCGGGTCCCGCGGCAGCCGCCGTCGCTCCTCCAGTTGTCCCCGCAGCCCCCGGAGCAGCGCGTCGAGCCCCTCCTCGAACGCCTCGTCCGCACGGGCCGCCTTGCCGCCGACGTGCGTCGCGCGCAGGGCATCGGCGAGCACCGGCACGTCAGGGGCGTGGTCCGAGGGGTCGATCATCAGGGGCGGCGCGACGAGGTCGAGCGCGGAGCCGAGCAGGAACGACTCCACGGTCGTCAGCACCGTCACCAGGTGCTCCCGCGGCCAGCCGCCGCGGGCCAGCGCCGTCACCACCGCCTCGTACATCGCCAGCGTCGCCGGGGAGCTGATCGTCGTCGTGGCGAGCAGCTCGATGGCGTGGGGATGACGCGCGAACGCGTTCCGATACGAACGGGCCCACGCCGCAAGGGCATCGGGCCACGGAAGCACCGCGAAGGCCGAGACGTCCATCTCCTCGACGACCAGTCGCCGCACGGCCTCGATCACGGCGGAGCGCCCGTCCAGGTGGTTGTAGAGGGATGCGGTCCGCACGCCGAGGCGGGCGGCGAGGCGCGGCAGGCTGAACACGGCGGCACCGTCGGCGTCGATCATCGCGAGAGCCTCGCGCGCGATCAACTCCACGCCCAGCACGGGCCTTCGGGGACGCCCCCTGTCCGCCATCGCGCCGCCCCCTTTCGACCACGTGGCCTCTTCCCAGACGCTTCCCCCGCACAGTACGGTCCTGGCAGCCCGGACTAAAGGGTTTAGTTTTCCGTCGTCGCAACGGCGCGACGACGGAGGGGTGCGCCGTGGCGCCCGACGATCACTTCGCTGTTCCGGCTGTTCCGCCCTCGCCTGTGCCTGCGACCCCAGGAGTAC
The DNA here is from genome assembly GCF_042889645.1 of Streptomyces sp. NPDC002564. Classification (NCBI taxonomy): domain Bacteria; kingdom Bacillati; phylum Actinomycetota; class Actinomycetes; order Kitasatosporales; family Streptomycetaceae; genus Streptomyces; species Streptomyces sp. NPDC002564. The sequence continues at coordinate 123,945 of NZ_JBIARE010000009.1, forward strand.
ACGCGTGACCGCATCCATCCCCAGCCCCTCGGCTCCCGCTGAGGCCCCGCAAGGCCTCAGCGGCGGGGCCATCGGCACCGGCGACCTGGTCTTCTTCGTGGTGGCGGCCGCCGCGCCGCTGACCGTCATGGCGGGCGTGGCCCCGCTGGCCATCGGCATGGCGGGCAAGGCGGCACCGCTCGGCTACCTGCTCTCCGGGGTGCTGCTCGTCGTCTTCGCCGCCGGATTCACGGCGATGAGCCGCTTCGTGCGCAACGCGGGAGCGTTCTACGCGTACATCGGACGGGGCCTCGGACGTCCGACCGGAGCGGGCTCCGCTTACGTCGCCCTCTACGCGTACAACGCGATCGAGGTCGGCCTGCTCGCCGCCTTCGGCTGGTTCACCGAATCCGGCTTCGAGGACCTCACCGGGGTCCGGGTCGCGTGGTGGATCTGGGCGATCGCCGGGCTCGTCGCCATCGGCGTGCTCGGCTACCTCCGGGTGACGCTCAGCGCCAAGGTGCTCGGCGTGGCACTCGTCCTGGAGATCCTCGTCCTGCTCGTTCTCGAAGCGGGCATCCTCGCGGACGGGGGCGGGCCGCGGGGCCTCGACTTCGGCACCCTCTCGCCCGCCGGACTCGGCGAGTCCGGTGTCGGCGGCATGTTCGTCCTCGCGGTCGGCGCCTTCATCGGCTTCGAGGCGACCGCGATCTACGCGGAGGAGGTCCGGGACCCCGAACGCAGCGTGCCGCGCGCCACCTACCTGGCCGTCGCCTTCCTCGCGCTCTTCTACACCTTCACCGTCTGGATGATCATCAACGCGTACGGCTCCGACCGGGCCCAGGCGGTCGCGAACGGCGACGGCGGGGCCGACATGGTCTTCGCCGCCACCGAACGGTTCGCCGGGGCGTGGGCCGCCGACTCCATGCACGTGCTGATCATCACCAGCGCCTTCGCCGCCACCCTCGCCTTCCACAACGGCTCCGCCCGCTACTTCTACGCCCTGGGCAGGGAGAGCCTGCTGCCCGCCCGCCTGGGGACGGTCGCGGCGAGGACGCGGGCACCGGCCGCCGCGGTCGTCGCGCAGTCCGCGGTCGCGCTCGCGGTGGTCGTCGTCACCGTGCTCAGCGGGGCCGACCCCTACACCGTGACCTTCCTGTGGAGCAGCGGGTCCGGGATCCTCGGCGTGATGCTCATGCAGGCACTCGCCGCGCTCGCCGTGTACGGGTTCTTCCGCGGCGACCGGCGCGGGCTGCCCGCCTGGCGGGTGGCCGCGGCCCCGCTGCTGGCCTGCGCGGGGCTCGCCGTCATGATCGTCCTCGTCTGCGCCAACCTCGACCTGCTCACCGGAGCGTCGAACACGGTGAACGCGGCCCTGATCGCGCCGCTGCCCGTCCTCTTCGCGGCCGGTGTGGTGCTCGCGCTACGGATCAGACGGCGCACTCCGGCGGCATACGAGCGACTCACCACGGTGGACGCCGAGCGGATCCCCGTACAGGACATCGGTACCGGCACCACGAGCGCAGGCACGCGCGCAAGGAGGCAGTGACAGCATGACGGCGACCACCCTGGTCTTCCTCGGCACCGTACGGACCGGCACGGCCGTCGGCGACAGCTCGGCGCTGGCCGTGCGCGACGGCCGGATCATCGCCCTCGGCGACGAGGCACGCGCCCTCGCCGGGACCGCGGACGAGGTCGTCGACATCGGCGACGGGCTGCTGATGGCCGCCTTCGGGGACGGGCACGCACACCCGCTCTTCGGCGGCCTGGAGAGCTTCGGGCCGCAGATCAAGGAGCTGGAGTCCGTCGACGCGATCGTCCTCGAAGTCGGGCGGTGGGCGAAGGAACATCCCGAGGCGGAGTGGATCGTCGGTGCTTCGTACGACCCCGCGCTCGCGCCCGACGGGGAATTCGACGCCCGCTGGCTGGACGCCGCGGTCGGCGACCGGCCCGTCGTGCTGCGGGCCCACGACTACCACACGGTGTGGTGCAACACCGAGGCGCTGCGCAGGGCCGGGGTCACCGGGACGACCCCGGAGCCGCGCCTCGGCTGGATCGTGCGCCGTGCGGACGGCACGCCCCTAGGGACGCTCCGCGAGTGGCACGCCTGCGACCTCGTGCTCGACCAGGTGCCCGCGCGCCCGGTGGACGACCTGGTGGAGGCGGTGCGCCGGGCGGGACGCGCGTACGCGCGCGCGGGCATCACCTGGGTGCAGGACGCCTGGGTCGAACCGGAGATGGCCGACGCCTACCTCGCCGCCGCCCGGCGCGGGGCCCTGACCGTCCGCGTCGACCTGGCCCAGCGTGCCGACCCGGACCGCTGGCGCGCGCAGCGCGAGCCGTTCGCGGCGACCCGCGCGCGCGTGGCCGCCGAGGGCGGGGACCTGCTCTCCGCGCGGACGGTGAAGTTCTTCAGCGACGGCGTCGTCGAGGGCGGCACGGCCGCCATGCTCGCCCCCTACCTGGACGCGCCGCACAGCTGCGGCATGCCGGTGTGGGAGCCGGACGCGCTCGCCGAGGCGGTGCGGGCCTTCGACGCCGACGGCTTCCAGATCCACATCCACGCCATCGGGGACGCGGGCGTGCGCGCCGCGCTCGACGCCGTCGAGGCCGCGGGCGAGGCCAACCCGCCCTGGGACCGGCGCCCGGTCATCACCCACGTCCAGGTCGTCGACCCCGCCGACCTGCCCCGCTTCGCCGCGCTCGGCGTCATCGCCAACTTCGAGCCGCTGTGGGCGCAGCCCGACCCGCTCCAGACCGAGCTGTCCGTCCCGCGCATCGGCGAGGAGCGGGCCCGGCTCCAGTACCCGATGGGGGAGCTGGCGCACGACGGCGTACGGCTGTCCTTCGGGAGCGACTGGCCCGTGAGCTCGCACGTCCCGCTGGAGGGCATCCAAGTCGCCGTCACCCGGCGCACGTTCGCGGGCGAGCCCGCCGGGGGCTGGCTCCCGCACCAGCGGCTCACCGTCGAGCAGGCGCTGACGGCCGCCACGGCCGGGGTGGCCCACCAGGCGGGGGCCGACGACCGTCTCGCGCCGGTGCCCGGGGCGCCCGCCGATCTCGTCCTGCTCTCCGCGGACCCGCGCGCGGGCGACCCGATGGACATCCGCCACGCGCGCGTGCTCGGCACGTGGCTGGGCGGCAGGCCCACCTACCGGGCCGGGGAGGAGTAACCACGGCCGTCAGGCCCCCGGCTGTCAGCGCAGCACGATGGCGGTGGCCGCGATCCCGTTCCGCACGATCCAGCGACCGGAGAACTCCTTGAGCTCGGCGCCCGCCACCACCGGGCCCTCGACCAGCAGCCGCGCGGTGAACGTGCCGGCCGGGTCCAGCTCCACCCGGGCGTCCTCGAAGCCGAGCCAGCGCCCCGTCAGCGGGAACCACGTCTTGTAGACGGACTCCTTCGCGCTGAACAGCAGCCGGTCCCAGGGCGTGGCCCGGTGCCGGGCCCCCAGCGCGGCGAGCGCGGCACGTTCCGTCTCGTCGGCCACCAGGTTCAGCACGTCCGGGTCCCGCAGCGGCTCGCCCGGCTCCGCGTCGATGCCGACCGAGGTCACCTCGCCCGCGCGCGCGACAACCGCCGCCCGGTAGCCGGCGCAGTGCGTCATGCTGCCGACGACCCCGTCCGGCCAGCCCGGCGCGCCCCGCTGCCCGGGCAGGATCGGCGCGGGCGGGACGCCGATGCGGGCCAGGGCGGTGCGGGCGCAGTGCCGCACCGTGGTGAACTCGTCGCGCCGCTTGGCCACCGCGTTCGCCACCACCGCCGCCTCCTCGGGAAAGAGGACGGCGTCGGCCGGGTCGTGGTGGGTCTCGACGACGGTGACGGGCACGTCGGCGAGCAGGGCCGCCAAGGGACCCGCCGACTCCGGGGATTGGCGCACGGGTATCGAAGGTGACGTCACGAGGGATCACGGTACCGGGCGGGCCGCACGGGCGTGCGGGCTGTGGCCCACGCCACCCGGCCGCCCTCCCGGGTGCGACCGGCCGCCGACGAGCGCCTACGCTGGCGTGATGCAGGACGAGTACCGCACAGTGGCCCGTGAGGGCGTGCACGAGACCGAGATCAACCGCTCGCGCTTCCTGTGCGCCCTGGCACCCGCGGCCACCGAGCGGGAGGCCCAGGACTTCGTCGCGCGCGTCCGCAAGGAACACCCGACCGCGAGCCACAACTGCTTCGCCTACGTCATCGGCGCGGACGCCTCCGTGCAGAAGGCCAGCGACGACGGCGAGCCCGGCGGCACCGCGGGCGTCCCGATGCTGCAGATGCTGATGCGGCGCGACATGCGGTACGTGGTCGCGGTCGTGACCCGCTACTACGGGGGCGTCAAGCTCGGCGCGGGCGGACTGATCCGCGCCTACGGAGGAGCGGTCGGCGAGGCACTCGACACGCTCGGCACGGTCACCCGCCGCCGCTTCCGCCTCGCCACCGTCACCGTCGACCACCAGCGGGCGGGCAAGATCCAGAACGACCTGCGGGCATCGGGCCGCGCGGTGCGCGACGTCCGCTACGGGGACGCCGTCACGATCGAGATCGGGCTGCCCGACGCCGACGTGGACGCCTTCCGCGGGTGGCTGGCCGACGCCACCGCCGGCAGCGCCACGTTCGAGCTCGGGGGAGAGGCGTACGGCGACGCCTGACACGAGCGGACCCGCACGCGTTACGGGAGTGCCCGCCCGTGATGTCCGACCCGCCCGTTAGTCTCGTGAATCATGAGGCTGCTGCACACGTCCGACTGGCACCTGGGGCGATCGTTCCACCGCGTGAACATGCTCGACGCCCAGGCCGCGTTCATCGCCCACCTGGTGGCGACCGTGCGCGAGCACGCCGTGGACGCCGTGGTGGTGTCCGGTGACGTGTACGACAGGGCGGTGCCGCCGCTCGCGGCCGTCGAGCTCTTCGACGACGCGCTGCACCGCCTCGCCGATCTCGGCGTGCCGACGGTCATGATCTCCGGGAACCACGACTCGGCACGCCGCCTCGGCGTCGGCGCCGGTCTCATCGACCGCGCCGGCATCCACCTGCGCACCGACCCGGCGGCCTGCGCGGACCCCGTCGTCCTCGCCGACGCCCACGGCGACGTGGCGTTCTACGGCCTGCCCTACCTCGAACCCGCCCTGGTCAAGGACGAGTTCCGGGTCGAAAGGGCCGGGCACGAGGCGGTCCTCGGCGCCGCCATGGACCGCGTCAGGGCCGACCTCGCCGGCCGCGCCCCCGGCACCCGCTCCGTCGTCCTCGCCCACGCCTTCGTCACCGGCGGCCAGGCCAGCGACAGCGAGCGCGACATCACCGTCGGCGGGGTCGCCGCCGTGCCCGCCGCGGTCTTCGACGGCGTCGACTACGCGGCGCTCGGCCACCTGCACGGCAGCCAGACCCTCGCCCCGCGCGTGCGCTACTCCGGTTCCCCGCTGCCGTACTCCTTCTCCGAGGCCGACCACCGCAAGAGCATGTGGCTCGTCGACCTCGGCCCCGACGGGGACGTCACGGCGGAGCGCGTCGACTGTCCGGTGCCGCGCCCGCTCGCCCGCATCAGGGGCACCCTCGACGAGCTGCTCGCCGACCCGGCGCTCACCCCGCACGAGGACGCGTGGGTGGAGGCCACCCTGACCGACGCGGTGCGCCCCGACGACCCGATGGCCCGGCTGTGCGAGCGCTTCCCGCACACCCTCAGTCTCGTCTTCGACCCCGACCGGGCCCCCGACGACCCGGACGTCTCGTACGCCCAGCGGCTGCGGGGCCGCACCGACCAGCAGATCGCCGAGGACTTCGTGACCCATGTGCGCGGCGCCGGACCCGACGCGGCGGAGCAGGACGTGCTGCGCGCGGCGTTCGACGCGGTCCGCACCGACGACACGCTGCGCGAGGTGGCCCGATGAGGCTCCACCGGCTCCGCGTCACGGCCTTCGGGCCCTTCGGCGGCACCCAGGACATCGACTTCGACGACCTGAGCGCCGCCGGCCTCTTCCTGCTGCACGGCCCGACAGGAGCGGGCAAGACCTCCGTCCTGGACGCCGTGTGCTACGCGCTCTACGGCTCGGTGCCCGGCGCCCGGCAGGGCTCCGGGCAGGGCATGACGCTGCGCAGCGACCACGCCCAGCAGGGCACCCGCACGGAAGTCCGGCTCGAACTGACCGTCGCAGGACGCCGCTTGGAGGTCACCCGGCAGCCCCCGTGGGAGCGCCCCAAGAAGCGCGGCACGGGCACCACCACGGAGAAGGCGCAGAGCTGGCTGCGCGAGTACGACGCCGCGGCACCGCCGAAGGGCGACGCGGCCGACGCGGGAGCCGGGGCATGGCAGGACCTGAGCCGCTCCCACCAGGAGATCGGCGAGGAGATCACGCAGCTGCTCGGCATGAGCAAGGAGCAGTTCTGCCAGGTCGTCCTCCTGCCCCAGGGCGACTTCGCCCGCTTCCTGCGCGCGGACGCCGAGGCGCGCGGCAAGCTCCTCGGACGGCTCTTCGACACGCGCAGGTTCGCCGCCGTCGAGCAGCGGCTCGCCGACCAGCGGCGCAGCGGCGAGGCCGAGGTCAAGGACGGTGACGCCGCGCTTCTCGCCGACGCCCACCGCATGCAGCAGGCCGCGGGCGACGGCCGCGGGGGCGCCGAGTGGCCGCTGCCCGACGTGGCCCCCGGCGACCCCGGCCTCGCGGACGCCGTCCTCACCTGGGCCGCCGTGGCCCGGGCGGGGGCGCGGGAGCGCCTCACCGTCGCGGACTGCGCCCTCACGGCCGCCGAATCCGCCCGGGCCGGCGCGGAGCGCCGCCTGGGGGACGTCCGCGAACTGGACCGGCTGCAGGGCCGGTTCGCCGAGGCGCAGGCGCGCGCCGCGCAGCTCCACGCGCGCGAAGGCGAACAGCGCGACCTCGTGGAACGGCTGGAGCGGGCCCGCAAGGCCGACTCCGTCGCCCCCGCCCTCGGCCTGCGCGACACCGCCGACGCCGAGCACCGCCGCGCCGCGGAGGCGGAGGCACACGCGCGTGGCCGTCTGCCCGAGACGTTCGCCGGATCAGGCGCCGCCGGCCTGGCCGCCGCCGCGCGCACGGCGGCCGAGGAGCTGGGCGGCCTCGCGTCGGCCCGGCGCGCCGAGGTACGCGTCACCGAGATCACCGCCGAGCGCACCGCGCTGGACCGTCAGGAGCGCGCCGACGACGAGCTGCTCCAGGACGCCGGAGGCTGGCTCGAGGGCTGGGAGGAGCGGCGCGGCACGCTCCAGGAGCGCATCGAGTCCGCCCAGGAGGCCGCGACCCGGGCCGAGCGCGTCGCGGGCCGCCTCGAACCGGCCCAGGCCCGCCTGGACGCGGCCCGCCGCCGCGACCGGCTCGCCCGGGACGCGGCGGCCGCGCAGGAACGCGCCCTGGCCGCCCGCGAGTCCGCCACCACCGCCCACGAGCACTGGCTCGCCCTCAAGGAGCAGCGCCTCACCGGCATCGCCGCCGAACTGGCCGCACACCTCACCGACGGCGAGCCGTGCGCGGTGTGCGGCGCGACCGACCACCCCGCGCCCGCCCGCAAGGTCGCCGGGCACGTGGACCGCCGGGCCGAGGAGGCGGCCCTCGCCGCGCACCGCCGCGCGGACGAGTCCCGCGCCGACGCCGAGCGCGCCCTGGGGGACGTACGGGAATCCCTGGCGGCGGCGACGGAATCCGCGCGCGGCGGCGCCGGGCAGGACTCCGAAGAAGGACCTGCCGCCGCGGACCACCGGGCGTCCGGAGGCCGGACCGTGGCGTCCGCCGACACCGACCCCACCGTCGACGAACTCGCTGCGGCCGTCGACGCGTTGCGCCGGGCCTACACCGAGGCGCGTGACCGTGCCTCCGGGCTGCACGCCGCCCGCGAGGCGCTGGCCCAGGCCGAGCGCGAGTACGACCGCAGGCTCGCCGGACAGCAGGAGGCCGAACGGCGCGCAGCGTCCCGCGCGACCCTGCGCGACGCCTTGCAGCGGGAACAGGACGCTCTGGACGCCGAGTTGACCCGCGCGCGCGGGACCGCGGGCAGCGTCGCCGTCCGCGCCGACCAGTTGGAGCGGCAGGCCGCGCTGCTCACCGAGGCCGCGGACGCCGCACGTGCCGCCGACGACACCGCCGAGCGCCTCAAGGACGCGGACGCCCGGCTCGCCGACGCGGCCTTCCGCGCCGGGTTCGACACACCGGCCGCGGCTGCCGACGCCCTCCTCGACGACGTCCGTTACCGCGAGCTGCAGCACCGCATCGACGCCTGGCGCAACGACGAGGCCGCGGTGCGTTCCGTGCTCGCCGAGCCGGACACGGCGGCTGCCGCACAGCGGCCGCCCGCCGACCTGGCCGCCGCGCGCGCCGAGGCCGAGGGCGCGGGCCGGCGCCTGCGTGACGCCGCCTCCGCGCGGGACGGCGCCGCCCAGCGGTGCGCGGAGCTCGACCGGCTCTCCGCGCGGGCCGCCACCGGCCTGCGCAGGCTGGCGCCGCTGCGGGCCGCGCACGACCGGGTGGCGCGGCTGGCCGGCCTCGCCGCGGGCACGTCCTCGGACAACGAACGCAGGATGCGCCTGGAGTCGTACGTGCTGGCCGCCCGCCTGGAGCAGGTGGCGGCGGCCGCGACCGTCCGGCTGCGCCGCATGTCGTCCGGGCGCTACACCCTGGTGCACTCCGACGACCGCACGGGGCGCGGCCGTTCGGGCCTCGGGCTGCACGTGGTCGACGCGTGGACGGGCCGCGAGCGCGACACGGCGACGCTCTCCGGGGGCGAGACCTTCTTCGCCTCGCTCGCCCTCGCGCTGGGACTGGCCGACGTGGTCACCGACGAGGCGGGCGGCGTGCGCCTGGACACGCTCTTCATCGACGAGGGCTTCGGCAGCCTCGACGACCAGACGCTCGACGAGGTCCTTGACGTCCTCGACGCGCTGCGCGAGCGGGACCGCAGTGTCGGCATCGTCAGCCACGTCGCGGACCTGCGCCGCCGCGTGCACGCGCAGTTGGAGGTCGTGAAGGGCCGGGACGGATCGACCGTGCGGCAGCGCGCCACGACCTGAAGGGCCCCCGGGCGCGGGACGGTCAGCGGCCCAGCGGGCGGCGGGGCAGGGGAGAGGAGTAGACGACGCTCGTCGTCACCGACCCCAGGGCCCCGATCCGTCCCGACACCTCTTCGAGGTGCTGCATCGAGCGGGCCGCGACCTTGATGACGAAGCAGTCGTCGCCGGTCACGTGGTGCGCCTCGAGTATCTCGGGGGTGACGCCGACGAGGTCGTGGAACGGCTTGTAGTTGCCGTTCGGGTAGCGCAGCCGGACGAAGGCGAGGATCGGCATGCCCAGGCGCTCGGGGTCGACGACGGCCGCGTACCCCTGGATGACACCGGCCTCCTCCAGGCGTCGCACGCGCTCCGTGACGGCGCTCGCGGACATCGACACCGCACGCGCCAGCTCCGCGTAGCTGGCGCGGCCCTCGCGCTGGAGGACATCGAGGATGCGCCAGTCCGTGGCGTCCGTGGAATAACCGGTCATGTCCGAGAGGTAACAGGCAAATCCCCGGCCGATCAAGAGGGGGGCCGGGGAAGTGTCCTGGGTCATCCGTTTTCGTCCGGGGCGGAGCCGCCCCGCACGCGCGTGTGCTCGCCGATGGCCGCCGCCATCGGCGAGCACACGCGGGCGTGATCAGACGCCGGCGATGCTCTGGATCCAGGAGCGGTACGCCGTCACGTTCGTGTACGCGGTCGTGGTCTGGCGGTCGCTGGTGGAGGCGACGCCGACCTGGGAGCCGCCCGCCATCATCGGGCCGCCCGAGTCGCCGCCCGCGGTGATGCCGTCGCCGCGCCGGGCGCAGATGGCCTGGCCCTGGTAGGCGTCACGGCAGCCGCCGGTCACGACCACGTTGGCGACCTTCAGGAGGCGGGACTGGCAGTTGATCTCGGAGCCGCACTGGGACGTGGCGCCCCAGCCGTACACCTGCACGGTCTGGCCCACCGACACCGAACCCGGGCTGCCGAGGCGTGCGTACGTGCCCGACACGGAGCGGTCGAGGCGGACCAGGGACAGGTCGGCGGAGGGGTGGCTCTGGACGCTGGTGCCGTTGGCCGTGGTGCCGCCGGAGGTCTGGTCGAGGCTGCCGATGCGGAAGGAGAGGCCGCCGCCGCTGACGCAGTGCTTGGCGGTGAGGATCCAGGTCGGGGCGATGATCGTGGCGCTACAGGTCTGCTGGCCGTTGGAGAACAGCCGGGCCGCCCAGGGGGCGTTGCCTGCGTAGCCGCCGCCGATGATCGGCCGGGGCGCGTCGACGGACGCCACCGTGGGCGCGGGCGCGCCCGCCGTGCTCTGGGCCGCTGCCGTGGGGGCGAGCCCCAGAACGGCGAGAGCGGTGGCCGCGAGCGCGGGGACGAGTCTGGATATTCGCACGTTCGTCTCCATTGTGTGGGGATGGACCGTCCTGGATGAGGACGATGCTGCATAGCTATGCAGCGGACGCGCACGGACAGGAGGCGGGTATCCCCTGTCGAGTGCATGCCATCTACGGCAGGGGTGAATCTGGCAGAGGTCTCGTCGGCGGCGCAAGAGGTTGAGCGCCGGAATTCCTTGCCATTGCGGCCCGGCGGCCCATGTTCGGTGCTAATCGCAGACCAGCCACGGGAGTTGACCTTGCAACGGCCGCTCGGTCGGCTGTCAGCCGGGGGCGCTTCCCTTGTGCGGACGGTTTCGTTCCGGCCGGGCGGTGGCCGCGCGTCCGCCGCGGCGCACTTCAGGGGGAGGTCGCCTCATGCCTCTCCCGGGCGGGTGCGGGCCGTCCGTGTGGGATTGCGAATGACTGCATGATGAAACGGAGTCTGGGCGTGGCTGGGCCTGCCGGAAAGTGCGTCGCCGTCGCAACCGCCTTTCGCGACAAACTTGTTGGCGCCGACGCTCACGCCACCGTCGTGGGCGGCCTCAGTGGGCGGGCTCGCAAGGGTGTGCCGGAGCCGTCCAGAGGCCTGGCCGTGGATTGCGCGACAGGTGCCCGGACATCACCGGGAAATCGACGGCGACAGCGCCGCGTTGCCGCCGATCAACCCTTCAGGGCTGCCCCCGAGACCCGTAGATTTTTTGCCATGAAGAACACGAACACGCAGGTCAACGCCCCGTCGTCCGCCGTCGCCGCCGCGGGTGGCACGTCCACCGCCGTCACCGAGAACCCCGTGCTGCGGGTACCGCCCGCGTCCCCGGCCGCTGCCGCCGCGTACTTCGGCGCCAGCCTCGCCTTCCACGCGGACGTCTCCGACGTGGCGTCCGCGCTCGCCGCCGACGGCGACCCGGGTTTCGTGGTCGTCGACACCCGGTCCACCGCCTCGTGGGACCAGGGCCACATCCCGGGCGCCCTGCACCTGCCCACCGCCCTGATCCCCGAGCAGGCCGAGGCATTGCTCGACAAGACGGTGCCCGTGGTCGTCTACTGCTGGGGCCCCGGCTGCAACGGCGCGACCCGCGCGGCCCTCGCCCTCGCCCGACTCGGCTTCCAGGTCAAGGAGATGCTGGGCGGCTTCGAGTACTGGGCCCGCGAGGGCTTCGGCTTCGAGACGTGGGAGGGCAGCGAGCGGCGCGACCCCGACGCGCTGACGGCGCCGGTCGACGCGGAGGACTGCGGCTGCTGAGGAGCCGGTCCGCGTGCCGCCCGGGCGTGCGGCCACTCCGGCGCCGCACGCGCGCGGGCGACCCCGATCTCCGGAGCGGACTCCGGGCCGGGGCCGCGCAGCGGATCGCAGGGCGGGGCGGCGTCGCGGCGCCTACAACGCCGACAGTTCGTCCACCAGGTCGTCCAGGCCCAGCGAGCCCTGCGAGAGGGCCGCCATGTGCCAGGCCTTGGAGTCGAACGCGTCGCCGTGCCGGCGCCGCGCGTTCTCCCGGCCGAGCAGCCAGGCGCGCTCGCCCAGCTTGTAGCCGATGGCCTGCCCGGGGATCGTCAGATAGCGCGTCATCTCGCTGGCCACGTAGTCCGTGGGCCTGCTGCAGTGCGCGTCGTAGAACTCCTGGGCCAGGTCGGGCGTCCAGCGCTCGCCCGGGTGGAAGGGCGAGTCCGCCGGGATCTCCAGCTCCAGGTGCATGCCGATGTCGACGATGACCCGCAGGGCGCGCATCATCTGGGCGTCGAGATAGCCGAGCCTGCGCTCCGGATCGGTGAGGAAGCCCAGCTCGTCCATCAGCCGCTCCGCGTACAGCGCCCAGCCCTCGGCGTTGGCGCTGACGATGCCGACGGTCGCCTGGTAGCGGGAGAGGTCCTGCGCGACGTGCGCCCACTGCGCGAGCTGGAGGTGATGGCCCGGCACGCCCTCGTGGTACCAGGTGGAGACCAGGTCGTAGACCGGGAAGCGGGTCTCGCCCATCGTCGGCAGCCAGGTGCGCCCCGGGCGGGAGAAGTCCTCGGAGGGGCCGGTGTAGTAGGGCGCGGCGGCGCCGCCGGGCGGGGCGATGTGGGACTCCACCTTCCGCACCCGCTCGGCGAGCTCGAAGTGGGTGCCGTCCAAGGCGTCGATCGCCTCGTCCATCAGCTTCTGGAGCCAGCCCCGGACCTCGTCGACGCCCTCGATGTGCGCCCCGTGCTCGTCCAGGTGGGCGAGGGCCACCCACGGCGTCGCCGCGCCCGGCAGGATCTTCTCGGCCTCCGTGCGCATCTCGGCGAGCAGCCGGTGGAACTCCGACCAGCCGTACGCGTACGCCTCGTCGAGATCCAGGTCGGCGCCGTTGCACTCGCGGGAGAGGCGGGCATAGCGCTCGCGGCCCACGATGTCGGGGGCGCCCTCGACGGCGGGTGCGTAGACGTCCCGCATCCAGTCGCGCAGGGCGACCACGGAGGCGGTGGCGCCGCGCGCCGCGGTGTCGAGCTCGGCGCGCAGCGCGTCCGGGCCCGCCGCCGCGAAGTCCTCGAACCAGCCGGGCCCGCTCGCCCCGCCGCCCGCCTCGCCCGCCCATTCGGTGAGCTGTCCGATGAAGGTCTCGGTGGGACGCGGCGGGCCGAACAGCTTCCGCTCAAGACCCCGTTCGAGCGACGCGCGGTAGCCCTCCAGCGCGGCGGGCACCGCGCGCAGCCGCTCGGCGATCGCCGCCCAGTCCTCCTCCGTGTCCATCGGCGTCACGGTGAAGATCTCCCGCACCTGGTGCGGCATCGTGTGCAGATTGCCGACGGCGCGCAGCCCCTCGTCGCTCTCGTGCACGGCGAGCTGCGCGGTGAGCCGCTCACGGAGCAGCCGGCCGCAGCGGCGCTCGATCTCGCTGTCCGCACCGGGCGCGCGCTCCGCCTCGGCCAGGCTCGCCAGGGTCGTGCGCGCCAGCTCCGCCACCGCTTCCTGCCCCTCGGGCGAGGTGTCGGGGAGCCTGCTGTTGCTCTCCTCGACACCGAGGAACGTGCCCGTGATGGGGTCGAGGGCGATGAGCGCGTCCACATAGGCGTCGGCGACGTCGCGGGGGAGCTGGCCGGTGTTCGGATGCGGGTTCTTGGTGGCTGACATGCGGACATCCTCGTACGGGCGAGGGGTGCGCGTCACCATGATTCACTAGCCGAATCCTGCGGGCGGTCGCCCGCGGCGTCGGGCGGCAGGAGCGGGCCGCACGCCCACTGCTGGAAGATCAACCGGGTCTCCACGCGCGCCACTTCCCGCCGTGCGGTGAACTCGTCGAGGACCAGGCGCTGCAGATCCGCGGGCCCGGCCACCGCCACGTGCACCAGGAAGTCCTCCGGCCCCGTGAGGTGGAACAGGGACAGGGATTCGGGCAGCGCCCTGACCCGCTCCACGAACGGCACGACGAGGTCCCTGCGGTGCGGCCGGACCTGCACCGAGAGCAGCGCTTCGAGGCCGCGGCCGAGCTTCGCCGGGTCGAGCCGCAGCTGATGTCCGAGAATCACCCCGGAACGCCGCAGCCGCGTCACCCGGTCGAGGCACGTGGACGGTGCGACACCGACCTGCGTCGCGAGATCGCGGTAGGTGGTCCGGGCGTCGTTCTGCAGCAGACGCAATATGTGGAGATCCACCGGGTCCAGTGCGACGGTTTCGGCCATCGGCCGAACGTAGCACGGCGGTTGCCCCCACGGCCCCGGCCGATGTTCAGCCTGTGACCCATGGAAGCGAACACCGGGACCGCACCGCACACGCCCCTCGCCGGCCGCGCGACACCGCCGCGCGCCCTGGCCACCGAAGCCGTGCACGCCGGTCGGGACGACCTGGCCGAACTCGGCCTGCACGCCCCGCCGATCGACCTTTCCACCACCTACCCCTCCCGCGACAGCCGGGCCGAGGCCGCCCGCATCGACGCCTTCGCCGCGGACGGCGTCGTCGACGACGGGCCGCCGGTCTACGGCCGGCTCGGCAACCCCACCGTCGCCCGCTTCGAGACGGCCCTCGCCCGGCTCGAAGGCACCGAGAGCGCGGTCGCGTTCGCCAGCGGCATGGCGGCCCTGACCGCGGTCCTGCTCGTCCGCGGGTCGGCCCGTCTGCGCCATGTCGTGGCGGTGCGGCCGCTGTACGGCTGCAGCGACCATCTGCTCACCGCCGGTCTGGTCGGCACGGAGGTCACCTGGGTGGACCCGGAGGGCATCGCCGACGCCATCCGGCCCGACACCGGCCTGGTGATGGTCGAGTCGCCCGCCAACCCCACCCTCGCCGAGCTCGACCTGGCCGGGATCGCCCGGGTGTGCGGCACGGTGCCGCTGCTCGCCGACAACACCTTCGCGACACCCGTGCTCCAGCGACCCGTCGAGAGCGGCGCCCGCCTGGTGCTGCACAGCGCCACGAAGTACCTGGGCGGACACGGCGACGTGCTCGGCGGAGTGATCGCCTGCGACGAGGAGTTCGCGCGCGGGCTGCGCCAGGTGCGGTTCGCCACCGGCGGGGTGCTCCACCCGCTCGCCGGATACCTGCTGCTGCGCGGCCTGTCCACCCTGCCCGTCCGGGTGCGCGCGGCCTCCGCGACCGCGGCGGAGCTGGCGCGCCGTCTCGCCGCCGACCCGCGCGTGGACCGGGTCCACTACCCGCGCCTGGGCGGCGCCATGGTCGCCTTCGAGGTCCGCGGCGACCCGCACGAGGTGATCGCCGGGGTCCGGCTCGTCACCCCGGCGGTCAGCCTCGGCAGCGTCGATTCGCTCATCCAGCACCCGGCGTCGATCAGCCACCGCGTCGTCGACGCCGCCGACCGTCGCGCGTCCGGCGTCAGCGACCGGCTGCTGCGCATGTCGTGCGGCCTGGAGGACGTCGAGGACCTGTGGCACGACCTGGACCGCGCGCTGGGCCCGGTGCCGGTGCCGGGCGCGGTCAGTGCCCCGCCTGCTGGTGCCGCGCGGCGCCGGGCCGCGGCACCTGGTCGTACGGCAGCCGCGAACCGACCGGCGTCGCGTCCAGGCGGGCGGTGATCACCAGCGTGCCCTCCTCGATCTGGTAGTCGAGCGGCAGGCCGAGCCCGCGCATCGCCGCGACCATGCCGGTGTTGGACGCCTGCGTCACCGCGTACACGCTCTCGCAGCCCGCCTCCACCGCCATGGTCACCAGGCGGCCGAGGAGCAGGCTGCCGATGCCGCGGCGCTGCCAGTCGTCCTCGACGAGCAGCGCGACCTCGGTCTCGTCGCCGTCCCACAGGAGGTGACCGAGGCCGACGACGCGCCCGGACGCGGTGTACACGGCGAGCGTGCGGCCGAACCGGGGGCTGAGCAGGTGGTTGAGGTAGCGGTCGGCGTCGCGCACCGGGCCGTGGTAGCGCTTGGTGAGCGTCGGCTCGGAGCAGCGCTCGTGCATGGCCCTCGCCGCGTCGACGTCGGCCGTGTCGGCCCGCCGCACGGTGATGGAGTTGCCCGCCGGGAGCGTCAGGACGTCCTGGCTGCGCGGGATGCGCGGGCCCAGCCGCGTGTCCAGCTCCACCAGGGCGCGCGCCCTGGCGAACTCGGTGGGCGTGAACGGCAGGTAGGGCCGCTCCACGGTGATGACCTCGCCGTCGGGACCCTTCAGGCGCAGCACGGTGTCTTCGAGTACGCCGTCGACCGGGGCGTCGTTCGGCGGCGTTCCCTGGTCCTCGCGGGCCCCGGCGCGTGCGGGGGCGGGCAGCGAACGGATCGTGCAGCGGCCGAGGAGGTGGCGCAGCGCCAGCGGGAGTTCGGCGGCGTCGAGGGCGGTGCGGGTGGCCAGGCCCAGGATGCGGGTGGGGGCGTCCACCAGGTCGTGGGCGTCGGCCCGCTCGATCCAGGTGCCGGAGCCGCCCGCACCGGCCACGCACCGGGTGATCTCGGCGGCGCCCAGCGCCTCGGGCACGCGCAGCAGGAACTCGTCGACGGTGCCCTCGGCCAGCGGGTGCGCCTGGAGGCTGAGGATGTCCACACGGCGCTCGGCGAGCGTCACGCACAGCGCCGCGAGCGAGCCCGGCTCGTCCCGCACCGTCGTGCGCATCCGCCACAGCGCCGTCGCGCCGGGCGCCGCGCCCGTCGTGGAGCCTTCGGTGGTGGGCCCGGCCTGCTCCGCGTCCGCGGGCGGCCGGGCGCCGGTATCGGGCGCTGTCGGCGGGGCGTGGTTGTGGCGCCGTGCCCACCAGGTGTGGAAGCCGACGGTGGCCAGCAGCACCACCGCCGACACCACGAGGAGCTCGGGCCCCTCGGGGCCGTGCCCCACCATGTTCGCCACGGCGTCGGCCACCGCGACGGCGGTGAACAGGGCCGCCAGCTCGACCACGTCGCGCCGCCAGTGGTGCACGGGGCGACCGTGCTTGGTCCGTGTCACGTCAGACATCTCTGCTCTCATACGGCCACTGTGCTGGACCGGTGTTGCCTGATCACGAACGTCTTGTGACTGATGGGTTAAGAGGCATCTGCCCCTTTGCGGGCAGTTTGCCCGAGCTACTGGCCGATCCGGCCCGGCTGCAGGACCTGGGTGAACAGGACGCCGCCGCCCTCCTGCCGCAGCCGCACCGTCAGCTCGCCGCTGCCGCCGTCGATGTCGACCTCGCCGAAGTACTGCGGGGTCTCGGCCGGTGAGGTGTTCGCGCGGCCCGGCGCCTTGATGAACGTCTGCTCGGGCCCGAACGTCCCGTCGAGCTTCGCCGCCGGGAAGCCGCCGGCCGCCAGTGGCCCGGAGACGAACTCCCAGAACGGCGCGAAGTCCTTGAACGCCGCGCGCGAGGGGTCGTAGTGCTGCGCCGAGGTGTAGTGCACGTCGGCGGTCAGCCACAGCGTGCCGGTGATCCGGTCGTGCTTGATGTGCCGCAGGAGCTCGGCGATCTGCAGCTCGCGGCCCAGCGGGGCCCCGGGGTCGCCCTGCGCCACCGCCTCGAAGTTGGTGGCGCCGTCGGCCACGACGAGACCCAGCGGCATGTCGGACGCGATGACCTTCCACACCGCCCGGGAGCGGGACAGCTCGCGCTTGAGCCAGGCCAGCTGCCGGGCGCCGAGGATGCCGGTGGCGTCGTCGGGCTGGCGGCCCGGCGAGTTGGCGTTGCGGTACGAGCGCATGTCGAGGACGAACACGTCCAGGAGCGGCCCGTGCCGCAGGACCCGGTACACCCGGCCGTCCTCGTCGCCCGGCGGCAGCGTGGACACCGGGAAGTACTCGCTGAACGCCCGCAGCGAGCGGCCCGCGAGGACGTCGACGTTCTTCTCCGTGTAGCGCGCGTCGGTCAGGATCTGCCCCGGGTACCAGTTGTTGCGCACCTCGTGGTCGTCCCACTGGACGATGGACGGCACCTGGGCGTTGAACCGTCTGAGGTTGTCGTCGAGCAGGTTGTAGCGGAACGCGCCGCGGAACTCCGCGAGGGACTCGGCGACCTTCGACTTCTCCTCGGTGGTGACATTGCGCCACACCGAGCCGTCGGGCAGCGTCACGCTGGGCAGGATGGGCCCGTCGGCGTAGATGTTGTCGCCGCTGCACAGGAAGAAGTCGGGGTTCCTGCGCCGCATCTCCTCGAAGATCCGGTAGCCCCCGCGGTCGGGGTTGATGCCCCAGCCCTGCCCCGCGATGTCGCCCGACCACAGGAACCGCACGTCCTCCTTGCGGCCCTTCGGCGTCGTCCGGAAGGTGCCGGAGACCGGCTTGCCGGTGCGGCGCGGATCGTCCGGGTCGGCGAGCAGCACCCGGTAGTGGATCTGCTCGCCCGCGGGCAGGCCGTGCAGCCGCGTCGTGCCGGTGAAGTCCGTGCCGGGGCCGAGCAGCGGGCCGCGCCACCGCCGGGCGTTCCGGAACGACTCGGTCGCGGACGTCTCGACGATCATCCGGGCCGGTCGGTCGGAGCGGACCCAGACCAGCCCCGCGTGGGCGCTCACGTCGCCTGCCTGCACGCCCCACGAGGCCTGGGGGCGTCCCGGGAGCGCGAGCGCGGGAGCCGTGCCGGCCAGTGCGGGCACGGCGAGCGCCGCGGGCACGGCGAGCGACCCGCGCAGGACGCTGCGGCGACGGGGGGACGGGCTCGGCTGACGTTGCGACATGAATGCGCCTCCAGGTGACGGGTGCGACCAGTGTGCGCGGGCCCGGCGGGTACCGCGCCACAGCGTCCACACGAAGCACAAGTGAACAACTCCCCACGGTCCGGGGGGAACCGCCGCGCGGGCATCTGCCCGTAACCGGTGCGGCACGGGACGGTCCTGGGTCCGAGGTCGTACGTCCGCCGCCCGGACACCCGGGGCCTTCGACCGATGACCGCGAGATCTCCGGCTGCCTAGGCTCGGGGCCCGGGCACGCGCAGGGCGTGCCCCTTCGAAGGGGGAGTCCCGTGCCGGTCAGCGGCCAGAGCCACATCCGCATCGCCCGTCCGTCCCGCGACCTGGCGGCCGCCGAGCGGTTCTGGGTCGACGGACTCGGGCTGAGCGTGGTGTACCGGGCGCGGAGCGGGGGAGTCCCCGGCGAGCACGACCTGCTCATGATGGGCTGGCCCGACGCGTCCTGGCACCTCGAACTCGTCCACGAACCGGACGCCCCCGTACGGCCGACCCCCACGGAGGAGGACCTGCTCGTCGTCTACGTGGACGGCGAGGTGCCCGAGGAACTGGTGGCGCGGCTCCAGGCCCGGGGCGGCAGGCGGGTGCTCTCGCCCAACCCGTACTGGAACGAGTGGGGCGTGACCGTCGAGGACCCGGACGGCTACCGGCTCGTGCTGTCCACGCGCGCGTGGTCCAACTCCTGAACGGCGTCGGCCAGGATGCGCACCCCTTCGGCGATCCGGGCCGGTGACAGGTGCGCGTAGCCGAGGACCAGGTGCACCTCGTCCTCGGCCGAGCCCGTCGCAGGGGCTCCGCAGCGCCCGGTGTCGTCCGGTGCTCCGGGCGCGGGCACCCGGTGGTCGGTCAGGGGTCGGACCGCGACACCGGCCGCCGCGGCCCGCGCAAGGAAGGTCGCCTGCGGACCCCAGCGGGCGGGCAGGCCCGCGATGACGTGCAGGCCCGCCGCGATCCCGGAGACCCGGACGCCCGGGAAGCGCTCGTGCAGGGCGGCCACCAGGGTGTCCCGTCGCTCGCGGTAGGCGCGCTGGCAGCGCCGCAACTGCCGGTCGTAGTCGCCCCGTTCCACGAAGTGGGCGAGGAGCTCCTGGTCCAGGGCGGGATTGCCCAGGTCCATCACCCGCTTGCGCTCGACGACCTCCTCGGTGAGCCCGTCCGGCACCAGCAGCCAGCCGAGCCGGAGCCCCGGAGCCAGCGACTTGCTCACCGAACCGGTGTACGCCACCCGCTCGGGGTCGAGTCCCTGCAGGGCACCGACCGGGGCGCGGTCGTAGCGGAAGTCGCCGTCGTAGTCGTCCTCGACGACCAGGCCGTCCACGGCCCGCGCCCAGTCGAGGAGTTCGGCGCGCCGCCGTGCCGAGTAGGCGATGCCCGTGGGGAACTGGTGGGCGGGCGTGGTGACGACGGCCCGCACCCGGCGCTCCCGGAGGGCGCCGACGTCCACGCCCTGGTCGTCCACCGGGATGCCCGTCGGCGTGATCCCGGCGGCGGCCAGCAGCGCGCCGTGCTCGGGACTTCCCGGGTCCTCGACCCCCACCGCCGTGTGCCCCCGCGCCCGGAGCACCAGCGCCAGCAGGGTCGTGGCCTGGGCCACCCCGGAACAGACGATCACCCGCTCCGGCTCTGCGACCACGCCCCGGCGCCGCGAAAGGAGTTCGGCGAGGACGGTACGCAGGCGCGGCAGGCCGCGCGGGTCCGGGTAGCCCAGCATGGGGTGCGGCAGCTCGGCGAGGACCTGGCGGTGGGCGGCGGCCCACGCGGAGCGGGGGAACAGCGACAGATCGGGGACGCCGGGAAGGAAGTCCACGCGCGCGTGGCCGCCGCGCGGGGCGCGGTCGCGCACGGCGGGCGCCGCGGCCCGCGCCGCGTCCCCCACCCACGTCCCCGAGCCGCGCCCGCTGCGCAGATAGCCCTCGGCCGTCAACTGCTCGTACACCTCGGTGACCAGGCCGCGGGAGACGCCCAGGTCGGCGGCGAGCTCACGGCTGGAGGGCAGCCGGGTGCCCGCCGTGAGCCGTCCCGACCTGACGGCCTCGCGCAGGGCGGCCGCCAGGCTGCGGCCCCGGCTGCGCGCGGGGGCGGACGCGGCGGGCAGCAGCAGTTCCCAGGCGGCACTCCACGGGGGTCTGGCGCCGTCGGGGCCGTGTGCGGTCAGCGCGATGCACCTCGTCGAAAGAGCGGCCGATAGACGTCGATAGAGCAACTGATGTGGGACGAAGGGTATGTCCGGTGGAGGCAGGGGGGCGGTGTGGCGGAAGGCGACCGCCAGGGGGATCGTAGGCGCTCCTCGAAAGTGGTCCCCGAAACAGCGGGAGAAGTGGACCTCCAGCGGGACCGGTCCGCTTCCTAACGTCGGGGCATGAACGCGAACTCCTCACGCGGCGCCCTCTTCGCGGGCCTCGCCTGCCTCCTCGTCGGGGGCTCCTTCACCGCCAACAGCCTGTTGGGCGACTACCCGTACGCGGGCGGCCAGTTCCTCCGCTACGGCCTGGCCTGTCTGCTCCTCCTGCTGTGGCTCGGCAAGGGCTCCACCGCTGCGCTGCGCGGTCTCCAGGGCCGTCAGTGGGCGCGGCTCGCCCTCCTCGCGGCCGTGGGGATGGTCGGCTTCAACCTGGCGATCCTCGCCGCGGAACAGTCGGCGGAACCTGCCGTACCGGGTGTCTTCGTAGGGTGCGCCCCGGTCGTCGTCGCTCTTCTGGTGCCGCTGCTGGAACGCCGTGGGCCGCGGCGGGCGGTGCTGCCCGGCGCGCTGCTCGTGGCCGTGGGCGCGTTCGTCGTGCAGGGCTGGGGCCGCACGGACGGGCCCGGCCTGCTGTTCTCGGTGGGCGCGCTCGCCGGTGAGGTGGGCTTCGCGGTGCTCGCCGTGCCCGTGCTGCGTCTCCTCGGCCCACGGCTGCTCGCGGCGACCGTGTGCGGCATCGCCGCCGTCGAGTCGGCCGCGCTGGGGTTGCTGGTCGACGGCGGCGGCTTCGTGCGCCGGCCCGATCACACCGAAGCGGCCGCCCTGCTGTGGCAGGCGGCGGTCGTCACCGTCGTCGGGTTCGTGCTCTGGTACACGGGTCTGCAACGCATCGGCGCCGAGCGGGCCACCCTCTTCTCCGGGCTCATCCCCGTCGCGGCGGCCTGCACGGCCCCGCTGGTGGGAACGGGCACCTACGGTGTGCCCCAGGCGGTCGGGAGCGCGCTGGTCGGCGCCGGGGTGGCCCTGGGGTCGGGTGTGCTCGCCCGGCGGCGCTCCTCAGCGGCGGCAGGTGTCGAGGATGACGCGGGAGACCAGGGCCGGATCGTCGTTCATCGGGACGTGCCCGCAGCCGGGGAGCCGGATGAGCCGCGCGCCGGGCAGGGTGTGCTTGGCGCGTATCCCCTGACGGCGCAGGAGCAGCCGGTCGTGCGTGCCCCAGGCGACGGTCACGGGGAGGTCCGGCACGTCGTCCTTGAAGAGGACGTCGCGTCCGGCGGCCAGCGTCTCGCCGAACCCGGTGGCATCGCGCAGCGCCAGCGTCTCGGCGACGACGGCCTCCGGTGAACGGCGCCAGGGGCGGTGGTAGATGGTGCTGGTGAGCGCGGTCCTGCCGACCGCGCTGCCGGACAGCCGCTCGATCGCCGACAGGGGCAGTACCCGCGCGCCCTGCCGCATCGCGAGCAGTGTGGAGAACGCGTACCGGCGCTCGGCCGGGGTCCAGAAACCCGCGGGGGAGAGCGCGGTGACGGAGCGCACCAGCTTCTCCCGGCCCAGTTCGAGGGCGAGCAGCCCGCCCAGGGAGTTGCCCGCCACGTGCGGGCGGTCGATCCCCAGGGCCTCGCACAGGGCGCCGAGCGCGGGCACGACGGTGCCGAGGCCGTACGCCAGCCCCTCCGGCAGCGCGGGGGACCGTCCGAAGCCGGGCAGGTCCACCGCGATCACATCGTGCTCCGCGGCCAGGATCTCGAACACCGGGTCCCAGGCCTGCCGGTGGTGCCCGATGCCGTGGAGCAGCAGCAACGGCTCGCCCGCGCCCGCCCGTTCGTAGGAGATCGTCACCTCGCGCGGGCCGCCGTTCGACGCGACACCGAAGGTCACCTGTGCGGCCATGACTGCTCCTGTCCCCGCCGCCGGACGACGGCTGCTCAATGCGTTAGACACGTTGTCAGCAACAATTACCGCTCAGTAGGCTCCAGTTGCAAGGGCTCCGTCGCAAGAGGACGGTCCCTCGGGGCGTGGTGTGAGCCCGCGCCGCGCCTTCGCGCGGGTCGCTCCTCGCGCCGAACGTCCGGCAGGGACTTCCGGGCCTTGCGGGTCTTCCGGGCCTGGCGGGCCTGGCGGGCCTTCCGGCTGGACGTCGCCGACGGGCGCGTGCGGAGCGTCCGTGTCGTCCGTGTCGTCCGCAATCCGGACAAGCTCACGGCAGTCGCCCGCTGAAACGTCCGTCCCGGACTACCTCCGACAGGGCATCCGCCCAGGACAGAGCCCCCGACCCGCGGGTCGGGGGCTCTGTCGTGCGATCTTTGTCGGCCGTTCACTCCGGCATGGCCGGTTACGCCCGCTTGGCCCCGCGCGAACTCCGCATGAATGCTCTGTGGCATCGCCCCTGTGCAGGCTGTAACGGATCGAGGATTGGTCTTGACCAAGGTGGGGTGCGGCTCTATGGTCGCAGGGATAGTGCAGGAACCTTTAATAAACAAGGGCGCTAAAACGCCGCCGGTAAACGGCGATTGCGGAGGACAGGGTGGGGACCACGCAGCTCGAAACGGTGCCGGAGCCGAAGTACTGGCACCTGAAAACGGTGCTCAGTGAGGCGCTCGACTCCGAGTTCGCCGTAGGGGAGATCCTGCCGAACGAGCGCGATCTCGCCGCCCGGTTCGGTGTGGCCCGCGCCACGCTCCGGCAGGCACTGGAGCAGCTCGAACTGGAAGGCAGGCTGCAGCGCCGCCGCGGAGTGGGCACCACGGTCGCCCCGCCGCGCATGGGCGTGGCCGTCGGCGCTGCGCAGGGCACCTGGCCCGGCGCCGTCGACGACGCCTGGCAGCCCGCGGACTGCGCCCCGGCGCTCCCGCCGGCCCAGGTGGCGCGCATGCTGAGCACCAGCGCGGACGAGCAGGTGCACGTCGTGCGCCGCACCCGCGTCTCGCACGGACAGCCGGTGGCCGCCGAGCTGATGTACGTCCCCATGTCGTCGGTCGGCGAACTGACCGGCATGGACGCCCCGTCCGGAGCGGCACGCGCGCGTGTGGTCCTCGACGAGCTGGCCCGGCTCGGGCAGGAGGGCCAGGACCGGGCGGTGGAGCTCGGCTCCGCCCGCGCCGACGACGCCCGGGCACTCGACCGCCTTCCCGGCGCGCCCGTCCTCGTCGTGACGACCCGCTTCTTCGCCGAAGGGCGCACGGCCGCGGTGTCGGTCGCCACCTACCGCGCGGACACCTGCCGGCTCACCTTCGGCGACACCGGCGGCGTGGAGATCCACCACGACTCCGAGGAGCGGCGCGCCTCCTAGGGCTCCTAGGGGTGTGTCTCCGCGATCTCCGTGGACCCGCAGAGACGCCTCCCAGGGCCTGTCGCGGAGGTCCGCGCCACCACGCTCCCAGCCGCCCGGCACCCCAGGTGCCGGGCGTCGGCGCGTCCGGGTCCCGCGGCCCAGGGCGTATCCCCGGGGCGGCGGGCGCGTCACCGCCGGGCGGTGACCGTCCCCTCGACGGCGAACAGTTGCTCCTCGACGTGGTCGAGCGCCAGACGCAGCGCTCCCGTCGACACCGCCGCCTCGCCGAGCAGGGACAGCGCCACCCGCGGCGGCCGCAGACAGTACCGCGCCAGCTCCCTGTGCAGCGGTTCCAGGACGCCGTCCAGGCCCGCCGCCCAGCCGCCCACGACGACCAGCTCCGGGTCGAGGGCGAGGACCAGCGCGGCCACGTCGTGCACCAGCCGCTGGATGAAGCGCTCCACGGCCGCCTGCGCCCGCTCGTCGCCCTCGCGCGCGTGGGCGAACACCTCGGCCACGGCCTGCTCGTCCAGGGGGTGCAGCGGCTCGTCCGTGGTGGACAGCAGCGTCTCCGGAGTGACCTCGCGGCCCAGCAGGTGCAGCGCGCCGATCTCGCCCGCCGCGCCGCCGTACCCGCGGTGCAGCCGCCCGCCGATGAGCGACCCGGCCCCCGGGCTCAGCCCCGCGAGGACGAACACCACGTCGTCGATGCCGCTGGCCGCGCCCTTCCAGTGCTCGGCGACGGCCGCCGCGTTGGCGTCGTTCTCCACCAGGACCGGGCACTTGAACGACCGGCGCAGCCGCTCGCCCAGCTGCAGTCCCGTCCACTCGGGCAGCGCCGTGCTCAGCCGCACCGTGCCGTCCGCCTCCAGGATGCCGGGGCTGCCCACGCCGACGGCGCGCAGCGAACTCCGGGCGATTCCGGCGCGGCGCAGCAGATCGGCGACGACCGTGCGCAGGCGCTCCAGCCGGTCGTCCGCGGACGCCTCCTCCGAGACGCCCTTCGACGCCGTGCCGAGCACCTTGCCGTCCAGGTCCGAGAGCGCGGCCGCCACCCGGTGCGGGCCGATCTCCAGGCCGAGCAGATGCCCCGCCTCGGCCCGGAAGCGGAACTTCCGCGCGGGCCGTCCCTGGCGCCGGGCGCCGCTGTCCTCGGCCGCGGACTCCACCACGAGCCCGGCCTCGATGAGCCCCTCGACGACCCCCTCGACAGTGGGCCGGGAGAGTCCGGTCACGCGGGTGATCTCCGTGAGCGTCGCCAAGTCCGCGGCGCGCAGCGCGTGCAGCACCACCGCGGAGTTGATCCGCCGCAACAAAGAGGGGTCCCCGCCGGTCAGCCGCCCCAACGTCCGTCCTTCCAGCTCGTGCGCATGATGGCCGGATCGTACTCGCAGGGCGGGGCCGCGGCGAGTGCCGGGCCCGTCATCACCCCGGGTTCGCCGCTCATCCGGGAGAGACGAAGCCGGACTCGTACGCCGCGATGACCGCCTGCGTCCTGTCCCGCGCGCCCAGCTTGGCGAGGACGGCGCTGACGTGCGACTTCACCGTCTCCGTGCCGACCACGAGACGGGCGGCGATCTCCGCGTTCGACAGGCCCGCCGCCATCAGCCGCAGCACCTCCGCCTCACGCTCGGTCAGCGCCGCCCTGTCGAGCGCGGCGCGCGCCCGCGGATTGCCGCGCTCGGCACCGTACTCACCGGCCAGCTGCCGCACCGCGGCGGGAAAGAGCAGCGACTCGCCCTCGGCGACCAGCCGCACGGCGTTCACGATCTCCGCGGGCCTGGCCCGCTTCAGCAGGAACCCGTCCGCCCCGGCGCGCAGCGCCTCGTACACGTACTCGTCGTTCTCGAAGGTCGTCACCACGAGGATCTTCGGCGGATCCTGCACGGAACGCAGCAGGGCGCGGGTCGCCTCGATGCCGTCGAGCAGCGGCATGCGGACATCCATGGCGACCACGTCGGGCCGCAGTTCCCGCACGAGCGGGATGACGGCCGCGCCGTCGGCCGCCTCGCCCACCACCCGAAGGTCGGGCTGGGCCTCCAGGACGGCGCGCAGCCCCGCCCGGACCAGGGGTTCGTCGTCGACCAGGAGCACTGTGACCGGCATCCGGCCAGCGTAGATCACGCGAGCGGCAGCTCGACGTGCACCTGCCATTCGCCGTCGTGCGGGCCCGTGGTGGCGCGTCCGCCGAGCAGGGTGGCCCGTTCCCTGATGCCGCGCAGCCCGCTGCCGCCCCGCCCGGTGGCGCCCGCCGGCGCCTGCGGCAGCGCGTTGCGCACGCTCATCAGGAGGCGGGCGTCGTCGACGGCTATGCGCAGCCGCACCGGCACCGGGCCCGAGTGGCGCAGCACGTTCGTCAGGGCCTCCTGGAGCATGCGGTAGCCCTCGCGGGAGACCGCGCCGGGGACCCGTTCGACCGGGCCCGTCACCTCCACGTCGACCTTCGCGCCCGAGGCGCGCGCGGAGTCGAGGAGACGCTCGGTGTCCGCGAGCGTGGGCCGGCCGCTCGCCGGCTGCCCGTCCTCGCGCAGCACGCGCAGCACCCGCTCCAGATCCTCCAGCGCCTCCCGGCCCGTCTCCTCGATCGCCTCCAGGGCGCGGTCGGTGAAACCGGGGTCGGCGGCGGCGCGGGCGGCACCGGCCTGGACGACCGCGACGGTCAGCGCGTGACCGATCGAGTCGTGCAGCTCCCGGGCGATGCGGTTGCGTTCGAGGAGCTGCTCGGTGCGCTCCTCGAGGACGGCGAGCCGCTCGGCGGGGGAGGGGCCGAGGAAGCGGCGGGCCGCGGCGGTCATCAGGTGCCCGGCGCCGACGACCACCGCGAACTCCGCCAGGACCAGGACGACGCTCAGCGGCACGGCGAACACATCGGCCGACGGCACGGGCAGGACGAGCCCGTCGCTCCCCGGAGGTTCGTCGGTCGCCCCCAGCAACAGGAACACCATGCCGATGAGTTGCCCGGTCGCCAGCACCAAGGCGCAGCCGATCTCCAACCGGAGCACGAGCCACAGCGCCGTCCTGCCCCGGTCACGCCACGAGGCCGACGGCGCCACGGAGATCACCGCGTGCTCCTCGGCACCCTCCCCGCGCGCGTGGGCGCCGGGAAACAGCATCATCCGGGCCTGCAGCCCCTCGGCCCTGCGCAGCGCGGGCACCACCAGGGCGGCCGTCGTCAACAGCGGGACCGGGATGACCAGCACGAGGAGCCAGTCGGTGCGCGTCGGATCGGAGAGACCCGGATAGACGGCGGCGCAGACCCAGGCGACTCCGGAGCCCAGGAGCGCGTGCAGGCACCGCGTGTAGGTGACCGCACGCGTGAGGGGGCTCAGGAAGTCGGGCATGCCGCTCATCCTGTCAGGCCCGACGGCGCGCACGGCTCCCCCGTGAGGGGGAGAGGATCTCCCCGGGCGGGGGAAGACCGGGACTGCCCCCGGCGGTGAGGCTGATGCCCATGACCAGCATCGACGTCCAAGACCTCACCAAGGAGTACGGCACGACACGGGCCGTGGACGCCCTCACGTTCAGCGTGCGTCCCGGCCGGGTCACCGGCTTCCTCGGCCCCAACGGCGCGGGCAAGTCCACCACCATGCGCCTCGTGCTCGGCCTGGACCGCCCCACGTCCGGCACGGCCACGGTGGGCGGCCGCCCCTACGTCTCCCTCGGCGAACCCCTGCGCCACGTCGGCGCGCTCCTCGACGCCCAGGCGGCGCACGGCTCACGCACCGCCCGCGACCACCTGCGCGCCCTCGCCGTCAGCAACCGGCTCCCCGTCCGCCGTGTGGACGAGGTGCTCGACGAGGCGGGGCTCACCTCCGTGGCTCGGCGCAGGATCAAGACGTACTCCCTGGGCATGCGGCAGCGGCTCGGCATCGCCGCGGCGCTCCTCGGCGACCCCGGCGTCGTGATGCTGGACGAGCCGTCGAACGGCCTCGACCCCGAAGGCATCATCTGGATCCGCGAACTGATGCGGCGTCTGGCGCGCGAGGGCCGCACCGTCCTCGTCTCCAGCCACCTCATGAACGAGACCGCCACCTTCGCCGACCACCTGGTGGTGCTCGGCCGCGGCAGGCTCCTGACGGACACGCCCCTGGACGACTTCATCGCGGCGCACAGCCGCGGCCGGGTGCGGGTCCGCTCCACGGAGCCCGACCGCCTCCGGGCCGCCCTGCGCGGCAAGGGGTACGTCCTGGGGGACGCCGTCGACGGCCGCTGGACCGTCGAGGGCGCGCGGGCCGCGGAGATCGGTGCGGTCGCGGCGGGCATCGGCGTCCCGGTCCTCGAACTCGCCGACGAACAGGCCTCTCTGGAGGAGGCCTACCTCGCCCTGACCGCCGACGCGACGGAGTTCGCGGCCACCGCGCCGCCCCCGCCCGCCACGGCCACCGCCCGCACGTCCCGCCAGGAGGTCTGATCATGTCCCGCACCGCCGTGCTGCCCGTGGCCCACGCCGAGTGGATCAAGCTGAGGTCCCTGCGCTCCAGTTGGGGTTCGCTGATCGCCGTGCTCGCGGTCACCGTCGCCATCACCGCCCTGGTCTTCGCCGCGGTCGGCAAGGCCGAGGCGGACAACGCCGGAGCCGAGCCGCTGTTCGACGCCTTCTACGCCTTCAACTTCGGCCAGATCGCCGCCATCAGCTTCGGCACCACCGCGGTCTCCCACGAGTACAAGAGCGGTGCCCTGCGCGTCTCGCTCGCCGCCGTGCCGCGCCGGGGTCTGTTCTACGGCGCCAAGACGGCGGTCGTCGGCGGCCTGGCCCTCGCCGTCGGGCTGGCCAGCAGCTTCGGCACGTTCCTCGTCGGCCAGGCCTTCCTGGGGGAGTACGCGATCGGGCTCGGCCACCCCGGCGCCGTGCGGGCCTGCGTCGGCGGCGGCATCTACCTGGCGCTGATGGCGCTCCTGGCGGCGGGCCTGACGGCCCTGCTGCGCAGCGGGGCCGCCGTCCTCGGCATCCTGATCCCCTTCACCCTGATCGTGTCCTTCGTGGTGGGCGACGTGGCGAGCGGGGCCGCGGAGTTCCTGCCGGACCGGGCCGGCCAGCAGGTGCTGCACCAGGCCCCGTCGGGCACCCTCGGCCCGTGGACGGGACTCGCCGTCACCGCGGCCTGGGCGGCCGCCGCGCTGCTCGCCGGCTGGTGGGCGGTACGACGGCGCGACGCGTGACGCGTTGTCAGTGGCGCCCGCTTTACTGGACGTCATGAGCAGCGCAGAGCACCTCGCCGCGATCGACCTGCTGCGCTCCCGGGAGTTCCCCGCGGAGCACGGCAGGTCCGAGCGCGGCTCGCAGGGTCCCGGCTATCACGTCGCCGAGTTACTGACGAGCGACACCTTCTGGGAGGACGACGGCACCCGCTGGGAGGCCACCGAGGAGCAGTACGAGGCGGAGCGCGACGCCTTGGCCGTCCTCCTCGCCGACCGCTGGGGACCGCCGCAGCGGTTCAGCCTGGCCAGCCTCTTCGAGCGCGTCGTGGCGGCGGACTTCGGCGGCACGGACGGGGAGGGGGCCGCCGAGGAGATACCGGAGCCGTGGGCCCACCTGAGCTCCTGCGCGCCCGACCTGCACCTGTGGCGGGTGGACGGCCGGTGGATCGCCCTCGGCGTCGCACAGGCGGACAAGGAACTGCCCTTCCAGCTCCTTGCCGTGGTCACCGAGACCGACCCGCCGTGACGGCCCGGACCGCGCGCCTGCCGCCTCCGGCACGGCACACCCGCGATCAGACGAGGCCGAGCGTGCCCCTGCCCGCCGCGGGTTCGAAGCACCGGGCGACATCCGCCGCCGACACCTGGGAGAGCTCCGCGGGCGACCACCGCGGCCTGCGGTCCTTGTCGACGACCTGGGCCCGGATGCCCTCGGGCAGATCGGGCGCGGACAGCGTGGCGCAGGACACCCGGTACTCCTGCTCCAGGACGGCCTCCAGGGAGGGCAGTTCACGTGCCCGGCGCAGCGCCGCCAGCGTGACCTTCAGCGACGTCGGCGACTTCGCCAGGATCGTCTCGGCCGCCTCCTTCGCCTGCGGATCCCCGACCGCCCGCAGCCGGTCGACGATCTCCTCGACCGAGTCCGCGGCGTAGCAGGAGTCGATCCACGCGCGCTGCCCGGCCAGCTCGCCCGCCGGAGCCTCCGTCGCGAACTCCCGTACGGCATCGGCGGGGGACCGGTCGGCCAGCGCCGCGGTGAACTCCGCGAGGCGCTCCGAGGGGACGAAGTGGTCGGCGAGGCCGCAGAGCAGCGCGTCGCCCGCCCCCACCGCCGTGCCGGTCAGCGCGAGATGCGTGCCGAGCTCGCCGGGCGTGCGGGTGAGCAGGAAGGTGCCGCCGACGTCGGGCACGAAACCGATCCCGGTCTCCGGCATCGCCACCCGCGACCGCTCGGTGACCACCCGCACCCCGCCGTGCGCCGAGATCCCCACGCCGCCGCCCATCACGATGCCGTCCATGACCGCGACGTACGGCTTCGGGTAGCGGGCGATCCGCGCGTTCAGGACGTACTCGTCGTGCCAGAAGGCGGCGGACGCGTCCGCGCCGCCCGCACGGACGTCGTCGTGGATGGAGCGGATGTCCCCGCCCGCGCACAGCCCGCGCTCCCCGGCGCCGGTGACCACCACCGTCGCCACCGACGCGTCGTGCTCCCAGGAGTCCAGCGCCTCGGCCATGATGCGGACCATGGCGTGGTTCAGGGCGTTGATGGCCCGGGGCCGGTTCAGGACGAGGTGTCCGGCGCGGCCCGCCCGCCGGAGCAGCACGGGAGCGTCGTCGGACGTGGCGGTGGTGGCGTCGTGCGTGGCGTTCATGGTGCGGGGATCGCTCCGTTCACGTGGGACGCGGTCCGGGGATCTCGCCCTGGAACGCGTCGAGGATCTGCTCGGCTGCCGACGTGGCCGTCAACGTGCCCTCCCGGACCCGGGTCTCCAGATCCGGGGCGACCCGTCGTACGTCCGCGTGCCCCCGCAGTCTGTCAAGCAGCTCGTCCCGGACCATCGCCCAGGTCCAGTCGACCTGCTGGTCGCGGCGCTTGTCGGCGAGACGCCCCGCGGAGTCGAGCAGCGTGCGGTGCTGCTCGACGCGCTCCCAGAGCGTGTCGAGACCGGAGGACTCGCGGGCGCTGCAGGTCAGCACCGGAGGCGTCCACGCCGCGTCGGCGGGATGCATCAGGCGCAGCGCGCCCGCGAGTTCCCGCGCCGCCGACCGGGCGTCCCGCTCGTGCGGCCCGTCCGCCTTGTTCACCGCGATGACGTCCGCGAGCTCCAGCACGCCCTTCTTGATGCCCTGCAGCTGGTCACCGGTGCGCGCGAGGGTCAGCAGCAGGAACGTGTCGACCATGTTCGCGACGGCCGTCTCCGACTGCCCGACCCCCACGGTCTCCACCAGCACCACGTCGTACCCCGCGGCCTCCATCACCACGATCGACTCCCGCGTCGCCTTGGCGACCCCGCCGAGCGTCCCGGCGGAGGGGGAGGGGCGCACGAAGGCGGCGGGGTCCAGCGAGAGCCGCTCCATCCTGGTCTTGTCGCCCAGGATCGAGCCGCCCGTCCGGGTGGACGACGGGTCGACGGCGAGCACCGCGACCCGGTGGCCGAGCGAGGTCAGCATCGTGCCGAGCGCGTCGATGAACGTGGACTTGCCCACGCCCGGCACCCCGCTGATGCCGACCCGCCGGGCCCGCCCGCTGTGCGGGAGCAGCTCGGTCAGCAACCGCTGGGCGAGCGCGCGGTGCTGCGGCCGGGTCGACTCGACGAGGGTGATGGCGCGCGCGATGTACGCGCGCTTCCCGTCGAGGACGCCCTTCACATACGTGTCGATGTCGATCGTCACAGCCATGGGTTCGGCACTCACCGGCTCACAGCTCGTGGCCGAGATCGGCCGCCAGACGCCGCACCAGGTCGTACGCCGCGTCCGGGATGACCGTGCCCGGCGGGAAGACCGCCGTGGCGCCCGCCTCGTGCAGCGCCTCGATGTCCTGCGGCGGGATGACCCCGCCCACCACGATCATGATGTCCTCGCGGCCCTCGGCGGCCAGCTCCTCGCGCAGCGCCGGTACGAGGGTGAGGTGCCCCGCGGCCAGCGACGAGACGCCCACGATGTGCACGTCCGCCTCCACGGCCTGCCGGGCGACCTCCGCCGGCGTCTGGAACAGCGGGCCGACGTCCACGTCGAAGCCCAGGTCGGCGAAGGCCGACGCGATCACCTTCTGGCCGCGGTCGTGCCCGTCCTGGCCCATCTTGGCGACCAGGATGCGGGGCCTGCGGCCCTCGGCCTCGTCGAAGGCGTCCACCAGCGTGCGGGTGCGCTCGACGGACGGGGACTGGCCTGCTTCGGTGCGGTACACACCGGAGATCGTACGGATCTGGCCCGCGTGCCGCCCGTACTCGCTCTCCAGTGCGTCGGAGATCTCACCGACGGTGGCCTTGGCGCGGGCCGCGTCGACGGCGAGGGCGAGCAGGTTGCCCTCCAGGCCCTGGCCGGGGCCGCGCCGGGCCGCCGCGGTGAGCGCGCGCAGCGCGTCCTGGCAGACCGACTCGTCACGCTCCTCCCGCAGCCGCCGCAGCTTGGCGATCTGCTGGCTGCGCACCGAGGAGTTGTCGACCTTCAGGACCTCGATCTGCTCGTCGCTGTCCACCCGGTACTTGTTGACGCCGATCACCGGCTGGCGCCCCGAGTCGATGCGGGCCTGGGTACGCGCGGCGGCCTCCTCCACGCGCAGCTTCGGGATGCCGGCGTCGATGGCCTGGGCCATGCCGCCCGCCGCCTCGACCTCCTCGATGTGCTGCCAGGCACGGCGCGCCAGGTCGTACGTCAGCTTCTCGACGTAGGCGCTGCCGCCCCACGGGTCGATCGTGCGGGTCGTGCCCGACTCCTGCTGGATCAGGAGCTGGGTGTTGCGGGCGATGCGCGCGGAGAAGTCGGTGGGCAGCGCGAGCGCCTCGTCCAGCGCGTTCGTGTGCAGGGACTGGGTGTGCCCCTGGGTGGCCGCCATCGCCTCGACGCAGGTGCGCGTGACGTTGTTGAACACGTCCTGCGCGGTCAGCGACCAGCCCGACGTCTGCGAATGGGTGCGCAACGAGAGCGACTTGGCGTTCTTCGGGTCGAACTGCTTGACGAGCTTCGCCCACAGCAGGCGCGCCGCGCGGAGCTTGGCGACCTCCATGAAGAAGTTCATGCCGATCGCCCAGAAGAAGGAGAGCCGCGGCGCGAACGCGTCGACGTCCAGACCGGCCTCCTGACCCGCCCTCAGGTACTCCACCCCGTCGGCGAGGGTGTACGCCAGCTCCAGGTCGGCCGTCGCGCCCGCCTCCTGGATGTGGTAGCCGGAGATGGAGATGGAGTTGTAGCGCGGCATCTTCTGCGAGGTGTACGCGAAGATGTCGGAGATGATCCGCATCGAGGGCTTCGGCGGATAGATGTAGGTGTTGCGGACCATGAACTCTTTGAGGATGTCGTTCTGAATGGTCCCCGCGAGCTTCTCCGGCGGTACGCCCTGCTCCTCGGCCGCCACGATGTACAGCGCGAGGACCGGCAGCACCGCGCCGTTCATCGTCATCGACACCGTCATCTTGTCCAGCGGAATGCCGT
Source organism: Streptomyces sp. NPDC002564 (assembly GCF_042889645.1). Lineage (NCBI taxonomy): Bacteria > Bacillati > Actinomycetota > Actinomycetes > Kitasatosporales > Streptomycetaceae > Streptomyces > Streptomyces sp. NPDC002564. The sequence continues at coordinate 157,332 of NZ_JBIARE010000009.1, forward strand.
CGAAGAGCTGGCGCATGTCGTAGATCGAGTCGATCGCCACGCCCGCCATGCCGACGTCGCCCGTCACGCGCGGGTGGTCGCTGTCGTAACCGCGGTGCGTGGGCAGGTCGAAGGCGACCGACAGGCCCTTCTGCCCGGCCGCGAGGTTGCGGCGGTAGAAGGCGTTGGACTCCTCGGCCGTGGAGAAGCCCGCGTACTGACGGATCGTCCACGGCTGGTTCACGTACATCGTCGGATAGGGCCCGCGCAGGTACGGCGCCACGCCCGGGTACGTCCCGAGGAAGTCGAGGCCCTCCAGGTCGGCACCGGTGTACAGCGGTTTGACCGCGATGCCTTCGGGCGTCTCCCACAGGAGGTCGCTCTCGGACCGGCCGGTGGACTCCTTCACGGCGGTCCGCCACTGCTCGGGCGAGCCCGCGGCGCCCGTGCCGGAGCCCAGGTCGACGGAGGAGAAGTCGGGGATGCGCATTACGCCACTCCCATACGGTCGAGGGTGGAGGAGAGCACGTCGACGGCGTCGCAGCCCGCGAAGACGTACGCGTCGACACCGGCGTACTCCCCGCGCCCCGCGAGATACACGCGTGCGGCGCCCGCCGCGGTGAGGGCCTGCGCGACCGCCTCGGCCTGCTCGGCGTAGAAGGTGTCGTTGGAACACAGGCACGCCACGGTCGCGCCGCTGGCCCGGAAGGCCTCGGCGGCCGTCGCGGGGTCGACCGTCGCCGGCTCGTGCACGGCCTCGATGCCGCCCGCCTGGAACAGGTTGGCCGCGAAGGTGGCCCGCGCGGTGTGCGCGGCGGCGGGGCCGAGCGCGGCGAGGAACACCCGCGGGCGTGCCCCGGTCGCCGCGAGGTGCGCGTCGGAGCGGGCGCGCAGCGCCTCGTACGCCTCGTCGCGACGCACCCGGGGCAGACCGCCCGCCGGTGCGGCCGGTCCCGCGTCGCGCTCCACGGCGCGCTCGGCGAGCTGCGGGAACTCGCTGACCCCGGTGATCGGCTCGCGGCGCTTGGCGAGCTTCCTGCTGCGCTCGGCCCAGGTGGCCGCGAGGCGTTCGCGGACGAGCCCGGACCGCAGGGCCGCCGCCTGGCCGCCCGCCCGCTCGATCTCCTGGAAGAACGCCCAGCCCGCATGCGCGAGTTCGTCGGTGAGCCGCTCCACGTACCAGGAGCCGCCCGCCGGGTCGATGACCCGGGCCAGGTGGGACTCCTCGATGAGGATCGTGGAGGTGTTGCGGGCGATCCGGCGGGCGAACGCGTCGGGCAGGCCGAGCGAGTGGTCGAACGGCAGGACGGTGACGGAGTCCGCGCCGCCGACACCGGCGGCCATGCAGGCCACCGTCGTGCGCAGCATGTTCACCCACGGGTCGCGGCGCGTCATCATGACCGGCGAGGTCACCGCGTGCTGGCGCTGCGCGCCGGCCTCGGGCGCGCCGCTCACCTCGGCGACCCGCGCCCAAAGCCGCCGCGCCGCACGCATCTTGGCGATGGTCAGGAACTGGTCGGCGGTCGCCGCGTAGCGGAACTCCAGCTGCGCGCAGGCCTCTTCGACCGACAGACCGGCCGCGGTCAGCTCCCGCAGGTAGGCCACGCCGGTGGCGAGCGAGGCGCCGAGCTCCTGCGCCGCCGAGCCGCCCGCCTCGTGATAGGGCAGCGCGTCCACGGTCAGCGCGCGGAGTCCCGGGTACTCCCGTGCGCACAGCCGCGCGAGCTCCGTGGCGCCCGCGGGGTCCAAGGCCTCGCCGGTGCGCGCCTCGTGGCCGAGGACATCGGCGCCGAGGGTGCCGCGCGCCGCGGCCTTCGCCACGCCCGCCGCCTCGTAGAGGGCGAGCAGGGCGTGCGCGGCGGGGACGAACTCCGCGCCCGCGTCGAGCGCGACGGGCGCGAGGTCGAGGTAGACGCCCTTGAGCGCCTCCGGCAGCCCGGACACGGGGATGCCGTGCGCGCCCACGCCGAGCCACACCGACGTGACGCCGTTCTCCAGGTCCCCGAGGACGGCCTCGTTCGTGCGGGCGGGGTCGGAGCTCGCGTGGCGCTGCCGCACGTCCCAGCCCGCGGCCGCGCTGCCGCCGGCCGTGCCACCCCGTACGAAGGGGGCGAAACCGGGATGTCCGACATCGGGGTCGGAGGCGCGGGAGGTGTACAGCGGGCGGGTGGTGAGCCCGTCCTCGAGAGCGGTGGACAGTGCTTCCTCGGCGGCCGTGCCCGATACGTCCTTACCCGATTTGCGCAGCACGCCTTCCACAAGGCGCTGCCACTGCTCATGGGTCGCATCAGGGAACTCGGCGGCCAGCGAAAGCCCGTCGTCAGGCTGGACCGTCATGCCCCGATGCTAGGGCGCAACCCATGGCACGCGGTGCCACCAAGGGCTGTGACCTTGCCCTCTTCTGATCGCTCTTGAACTCGAACGAGCGGGCGGCTAGTGCTTGCCGGAGGCACCGGATCCGCCGTCCGGGCAGGTGACGGGCCGGACGGCCGCCTGCGCGCGTACCGGCGGGCGGCCGCGCGGGAGGCGGTGTGCGCGGATGCGTCAGGCGGAGGCGGCGTGCGGGGCGGTGCCGGGGCGGGCGACGGGCCGCCCGGTGACGTACTGGACGTACTCGCGGTGCAGCCGGAAGCCGGCCGTCCATGCCAGCAGCCGGCTGGGGCGGTTGTCGCGCCCGCAGGACCAGCTCGCGGTCCGCCCGCGCGCGGTGATGTCCCGGCACAGCTGGGTGACGCAGGCGAGCGCGAGACGCTCGCGGCGGCGCTCGGGGGCGGTGAGGACGGCCACGTCCTCGTACGTCTGTCCGGTGAAGTAGCCGCAGGCCACCGCGGCGATCTGGCCGCCCCGGTCGACGGCGGCCCAGCCGTGCCCGGAACCGGCGAGCCCCTCGGGGCCGCCCCAACTGTCGTGGATCCACGATGATTCGGGGGAGAGCGCGGCGAGCGCGGGGGCGTCGTCGGGCGTCAGGCGGCGCACGGTCACACCCCGCGGCGGCCGGGGCGCGTCCACCGGCTCCCGGTGCACGTAGACCATGCGCTCGGCCGGTACGAGCCGGTCGAAGGCGGCACCGAGCACGGGCAGGAACCGGACGGGGGCCTCGACATGGCTGCGGGCGAAGGGGGCGAGGAGGTCCGGCGCGACGCTGCCCGGGTCCCCGCGCAGCAGCACGTGCCCCGCGCAGGAGACCGCGACGGCCCGCGGGTCCAGGGCGCGGTCGGCCCACCAGTGGCCGACACCGGTCGACGTCACGTGCTCGGGCAGGGCGGCGGGGCCGGGCGTTCCGGGCGCGAACCAGCGGGGCACCGCGGGGAGGTGGTGCGGGGGAAGCTGAATCATCGGGCGCTCCTCCGGAGTGAGACCTTCGAGTGAAACGGGTGCGCCGGTCGGCCGGGCCGCGGCCCGGGGGCCGGCCGCTTCGGTGCCGGGTTCCCGCTCTGCGGACATCCAACTGTGCGGAGCCCGCGGGCTCAAGAGCGCCTCACCCGCATTGACGCCGCACTGATGAGCGGACGCGCCGTGCGCCAGCATCGCGTCAGAGGTGGGCGTACGCGCGTCAACGTCGCGTCATGGAGGGTCGGTTGGCACGGGGTGCCGGGCATAACGTCGCCGTGTGCCGCGGGCCGAACGGGCCCCGGCCCCGAAGGAGGAACCCATGGCAGAGCTTCCGTGCGGCGAGGACCCCGAGCCCTGTGAACCCGGCCCGGCCGGACCGCTGTTCGTCCCCGTCCGGCCGGGACCCGCGGGCTGTGTGGCCCGCCTGTTCCGCACGCCCGTCGGCGGACGCACCGCCGTCGCCTTCACCACCCCCCAGCGGCTGACCGCCGCCCTCGGCGCCCGGCAGGAGTGGATCAGGCTCTCCGAACCGGCCCTGCGCGCGCTCACCGTGCCGCTCGGCGTCGGCGAGGTCACCGTCGACCCGCGGTTCGCCGCGCAGCCGGTCGGCGCGCCGCCGCTGCGCCCCGCCGCACGGTACGCGGCCGGTCTGCGGGACCGGGGACCGCGGACCGTGGACGCCCTCGCCCTGCGGGCGACCGGCGCGGCGGCCCTGGTCGGCGCACTGACCCCGTGGATCGGCTGAGGCCGAGGCGTAGAGAGAAGCTGTCATGACCACACTGCACGTTCCCCCTTTCCCGCCGCCGGCGCCCGTCACGTCCGCTGGTCCCGTCACCTCTGCTGGTCCCGCGGTCCCCGCTGGTCCCGCCACCCCCACGGGCCCCGTCACTCCCGCGGGGCACGCCACCAGGAGCGACCGCGGCCGGCCCGGCGGCGCCACGGCCGACCATGAGCTGTCCGTCTGGCCCGCCTCCACCACGCGTGTCGCCCGCGGCGATCTCGCGGTCGGCGGGGTCGCGCTCACCGAGATCGCCGAACGCTTCGGCACCCCCGCCTACCTGGTCGACGAAGGCGACGTGCGGGCCCGCTGCCGCACGTACCTGCGCGCCTTTCCGGACGCCGAAGTCCTCTACGCCGCCAAGGCGTTCCTCTGCCGCGCCATGGCGCACTGGATGGACGAGGAGGGCCTCGGCCTCGACGTGTGCTCGGCCGGTGAGCTGGAGCTCGCCGTCACCACCGGCTTCCCCGCGCACCGCATCGTGCTGCACGGCAACGCCAAGAGCCCGCAGGACCTGCGGGCCGCCCTGCGCCTCGGGGTGGGCCGGATCGTCATCGACAGCGCGTCCGAGATCGCCCGCCTGGCCGCCGCCGTGCCGCCGGGCAGCCGCCAGAAGGTGCTGGTGCGGGTGGTGCCGGGCATCGCGGCCGGCGGGCACGCCAAGATCAGGACGGGCACCGACGACCAGAAGTTCGGCCTGTCCCTGACGGACGGATCCGCGCAGCACGCCGTCGCCCGCATCCTGGGCCAGCCGACCCTCGAACTGGCGGGCCTGCACTGCCACCTGGGCTCGCAGATCACCACGGAGAAGCCGTACCTCGCGGCGGTGCGCCGCATGGTCGGACTGATGGCCCGCATCAAGGAGCAGCACGGCGTCACCCTCCCCGAACTCGACCTCGGCGGCGGGCACGGCATCGCGTACCGGCCCGGCGAGGAGGCGCTCGACATCGCCGAGCTCGCCCGCAAGGTGCGGGCCGAACTGGCCGAGAGCTGCGCGGCGGCCCACCTGGCCGTGCCGCGCCTGATCGTGGAGCCGGGGCGGGCCATCGCGGGCCCCGCCGGAGTCGCGCTCTACCGGGTGCTCGCGGTCAAGCGGACGGGTGGACGGACGTTCGTCGCCGTCGACGGCGGGATGAGCGACAACCCGCGGCCGGCGCTGTACGGCGTGCGGTACGAGCCCCGCCTGGTCGGGCGCCCCGCCACGGCGGAGCCGGCGCCGGTGACGGTCGTCGGACGGCACTGCGAGGCGGGCGACATCCTCGCCTCGGACGTCCTGCTGCCCGGCGACGTGCGGCCCGGCGATCTGCTGGCCGTCCCGGTCGCAGGGGCGTACCACCTGTCGATGGCCTCCGGGTACAACCTGGTGGGGCGTCCGCCCGTGGTCGCGGTGGCCGACGGGCACGCGCGCCTGCTGGTCCGCCGCGAGTCGCTGGAGGACTTCCGCAGCCGGGACGTGGGGCTGTGACTTCCTAGCGGATTCCGGCCGCCGAACAGGACGGACGGCCCCGGGGCGTCATGCCCCGGGGCCGTCCGGCGTGCGTGCGGCGTGCGTGCGGCGACCGCTAGAGGATCAGAGGATCGCGCCCGGCGTGTAGGCCGCGGCCTCGGGGTGCTCCTTGAGCAGCGCCTCGACCTGCGCGACGACCTGGGCGACCTGGTCCCCGGCGGCACCGGTGAAGGACAGCTTGTCGGCCATCAGCTCGTCGAGCTGCGCGCGGTCCAGCGGGATGCGGGAGTCGGCGGCGAGCTTGTCGAGCAGTTCGTTGCGCTCGGCGCCCTGCTCGCGCATGGCGAGCGCGGAGGCGACCGCGTTCTCCTTGATGGCCTCGTGGGCCTCCTCACGGCCGACGCCCGCACGCACCGAGGCCATCAGGACCTTGGTGGTGGCGAGGAAGGGGAGGTAGCGGTCGAGCTCGCGCGCCACGACCGCCGGGAAGGCGCCGAACTCGTCGAGCACGGTCAGGAACGTCTCCAGGAGGCCGTCCAGCGCGAAGAACGCGTCGGGCAGCGCGACCCGGCGCACGACGGAGCAGGAGACGTCGCCCTCGTTCCACTGGTCGCCCGCGAGCTCGCCGGTCATCGACGCGTAGCCGCGCAGGATGACGGTCAGGCCGTTGACGCGCTCGCAGGAGCGGGTGTTCATCTTGTGCGGCATCGCGGACGAGCCGACCTGGCCCGGCTTGAAGCCCTCGGTGACCAGCTCGTGGCCCGCCATCAGACGGATCGTCTTGGCCAGCGAGGAGGGCGCGGCCGCGACCTGCACGAGCGCCGTGACGACGTCGTAGTCGAGGGAGCGCGGGTAGACCTGGCCGACCGAGGTGAAGGCCGACTCGAAGCCGAGGTGCGAGGCGATGCGCTGCTCCAGGTCGGCCAGCTTCGCGGCGTCGCCGCCGAGCAGGTCGAGCATGTCCTGGGCGGTGCCGACCGGGCCCTTGATGCCGCGCAGCGGGTAGCGGCCGATCAGCTCGTCGAGGCGGCGGTGGGCGACGAGGAGCTCGTCGGCGCCGGTCGCGAAGCGCTTGCCCAGCGTGGTGGTCTGCGCGGCGACGTTGTGCGAGCGGCCCGCCATGACCAGCTCGGCGTACTCGCCGGCGAGCTTGCCGAGGCGGCCGAGGACCGCCACCGTGCGGGAGCGGATCAGCTCGAGGGAGAGCCGGATCTGCAGCTGCTCCACGTTCTCGGTGAGGTCGCGGGAGGTCATGCCCTTGTGGACGTGCTCGTGTCCGGCGAGGGCGTTGAACTCCTCGATGCGGGCCTTCACGTCGTGGCGGGTGACCTTCTCGCGCTCGGCGATCGAGGCGAGGTCGACCTGGTCGAGCACGCGCTCGTAGTCGGCGATGGCGGCGTCCGGGACCTCGATCCCCAGGTCCTTCTGCGCGCGCAGCACGGCGAGCCAGAGCTGACGCTCCAGCTTCACCTTCTGCTCGGGCGACCAGAGGGTGGCGAGCTCGGCGGAGGCATAACGTCCGGCGAGGACGTTCGGGATACGGGGCTTTGCAGGCGCGGCAGTCACGTGCACGGAGTTTACCTGGCCTCCGACCTGCACTTTGACCGTCCGTACAGCCCGAAGGCCCCGGCTCGTTGGAGCATCGTCCAGGTCGGTCGACGCAGCGTGTGCCCGCGGTGACTGTGACGTTCCGGGCCGCCTGCCGCCCGGCCGCCAAGCCCGCCCGGAACAGCGGGCGAGGAGGCGCGCCGCGGTGACGAGCGGGAATAAAGAACCGCTACTGGGCCGGTCCGTCGTACGGCAGCAGGTCGGGGCGCTTGGGCGGGCGGCCGTCGCCGGAGGAGCGGCCCGTGAGGCGGCGGCCGATCCACGGCATGAGGTGCTGCTTGGCGAACCGGGCGTCCGCGACGCGGCGTGCGGCCCAGCCCGGCGGCACCGCGGCGGGCAGCGGGGTGCGCCAGTCGTCCTCGGGTGCGTAGCCGAGCGCCTGCCAGACGGCCTCGGCGACCCTGCGGTGGCCTTCGGGCGTGGGGTGCAGGCGGTCCACGTCCCACATGCGCTGGTCGCCGAGCACGGCCACGCCGTAGAGGTCCACGACGACCGCGCCGTGCCGGGTCGCCAGGCCGTCGATGTGTGCGAAGAGCTCCTCCATGCGCGGACGGAAGCGCTCCATCACCGGGCCGTTGCGGCCGGGGCTGCGCATCAGGACCAGCTGCTTGCAGGCGGGCGCGAGGCGCTCGACGGCCTCGTCGAGCAGCCCGCGCACGCGGTTCATGTCGCACTTGGGGCGCAGCGTGTCGTTGAGCCCGCCCACCAGGGTGATGACGTCGGGCTGCATGGCGGCCGCGACGTCCACCTGCTCGTCGACGATCTGGCCGATGAGCTTGCCCCGCACCGCGAGGTTCGCGTAGCGGAAGCCGGGGGTCTGCGCCGCCATGCGGGCGGCGAGGAGGTCGGCCCACCCGCGGTAGCTCCCGTCGGGCAGCAGGTCCGACATGCCCTCGGTGAAGGAGTCGCCCAGCGCGACAAGACTGGTGTAGTTGGCATTCATCTGCATGGCGAAGCAGATCGTATCCCGAAGGCGTGTGCGGCGGGCGGGCGCCGCCGAGGTCACGCGGTGCCGGGGTCCGTGAGGCGCGCCACCACGGTCTCGCCGACTCCGGCGAAGGCGTCGATCTGGTCGGGGGTGAGCAGGTCGATGAAGTGCCTGCGCACCGACTCCACGTGCAGCGGTGCCGCCGCGTCGATCGTGCGCAGCCCTTCCTCCGTCAGGGCGACCACCGCGCCCCGCCCGTCCGTCTCGCACTCCTCGCGCACCACCAGCCCGCGCTGCTGCATGCGCGCCAGATGGTGGGAGAGGCGGCTGCGGGACCACAGCATGCGGTCGGCCAGCTCGCTGATCCGGCGGCGGTGGTCGGGGCTCGCGCCCAGGTTCGACAGCACGTCGTAGTCGGGCTCGGAGAGGCCGCTCTCGCGGTTCAGGTCGCGCGACAACTGGGCGTTGAGCAGCAGGAACATGCGGCGGTACGCCTGCCATGCGCGCTGCTCGCGCTCGTTCAGCCACGGGGTCGTCCGGGTCGCGGGGCGGGATTCCTCGGTCACGCCCTCACCGTAGCGAAGGTTGGTTGACATGTCACTCATCGGATTCCTATCGTGATGAGTGACATGTCAACCATCGGGTGGTGCCCCACGGGCGTCTCCCCTCAGTCCTCATCGGGAGGCGCCGATGCCGGCACGGTCGCTGCGTCTGCTGTCCGGGCTCGTCCTGTTCGGCGTGAGCGTCGCGCTCCTGGTCGCCGCCGACCTCGGCCTTCCCTCGTGGGACGCCCTGCACCAGGGCGTGGCGCGTGCCACGGGGCTGCCGTTCGGCTGGGTGGTGAACCTCGTGGGCGCGCTGGTGCTCCTGGCCTGGATCCCGCTGCGGGTCCGCCCCGGCGTCGGCACGCTCTGCAACATCCTCGTCGTCGGTCTCGCCGCCGACGCGACACTCGCCCTGCTGCCCGACCCGCGGGCCCTCGCCGTGCGGATTCCCCTGCTGCTCGCGGGAATCGGGCTGAACGCCGTGGCCACCGGCCTCTACCTCGGCGCCGGCCTGGGGCCCGGGCCGCGCGACGGCCTGATGACCGGCCTCGCCCGGCGCGGCATCTCGATCCGCGTCGCCCGCACCGTGATCGAGGTCGGTGTCCTGGCCGTCGGCTGGCTGCTCGGGGGCACGGTCGGCGTCGGCACCCTGCTGTTCGCCGCGGCCATCGGCCCGCTCACCCAGCCCGCCATCCGCCGCTTCGCCGCCCCGGCCGCCGGGCTCACGGCGTCTCCGGACGGCGCCAGAACCCCGTACACCCCGTAAAGGACCATGTCCCGAAGGAAGCCCGCCATGCCCCGTCTGCACGTCGTCTCCGCCAGCACCCGCCCGACCTCCTCCGGGCGTCCGCTGGCCGCCTGGGTCGCGGAACTCGCCGCCGGGCGAGCGGAGTTCGCGACCACCCTGATCGATCTCGCCGAGGTCGCCCTGCCCTTCCTCGACGAGCCCGCGCACCCCGCGGAAGGGCGCTACATCCACGGACACACCAAGGCATGGAGCGCGACCGTCGCGGCCGCGGACTGCTTCGTCTTCGTGATGCCGATGTACAACGGCGGCTTCAGCGCGCCGCTGAAGAACGCGATCGACTTCCTGCATCAGGAGTGGCAGGGCAAGCCGGTCGGCCTCATCAGCTACAGCGCGGGCACCTCGGGCGGCGCCCCCGCCGTGGAGATGATCCAGCCGGTCCTGCGCCGGGTGGGGCTGCGCCCGGCGCGGCACACGCTGTCGATCCCCGGCATCGAGGAGCGGACGGGTCCGTACGGCTCCTTCCCCGGCACGGCCGACCTGGCCGCGGGAGTGGCCGCCGTGCTCGACGAGGTGGCGGGGCTGGTCGCCGACGAACCGGCCGTGGTCTGACGGAACAGCTCGGCCCACGGAACAGTCCGGCGCAGGGGATCTGGGCAGCACGCGACGACGGCGGTATGTCATAGACACGTCGTTGTCGCGAGGACCCGTCGTCGTCACGAGAGAGCGAGCCCGCCATGTGGACCGCAGCGTTCTGGAAAGCCACCGCGGAGCGCGCGATCCGCACGTTCGCCCAGGCGCTGGCCGCCGTCCTGGTCGCCGGGGCGACCAGCCTGCTGGACGTCGCGTGGGGCGCCGCCTTCGCCACGGCGGGGCTGGCCGCCGTCCTCGCGGTCCTGACGGCCGTCGGCGCCTCGGAGGCCGGGGCGGACGGCCCCGGCATCACCGAGCGGCCCACCGGCACGAAGAGCGCGGACACCGGCCCGAAGGGCGCGGGCCAACCGGCCCACTGAACCCGCGCCCGCGGCGCGTCACGCCACAGCGCGGCGCGTCACGCCACAGCGCGGCGCGTCACGCCACAGCGCGGCGCGGGCCCCCGACACCCGCGCGGGCGCACCGGCACCGACACCGGATCCGGCGCCCGCACCGAGACGGGCCCATCCCCGAACCCGCCGTCCGGGGATGGGCCCTCGGCCCCGCCGGGACGCCCGGCGGGGCCGTTGGTTCACACCGGCTGGTTCACACCGGCTGGCCGAAGAGCTCCCGCAGGACGTCCTCCATCGTGACCATGCCGGCCAGCCGGCCGTCCGATCCGAGCACCGCCGCCACGTGCGTACGGCTGCCGCGCATGGCGGTCAGCACGTCGTCCAGCGGCGTCGTCTCCCGCACCTGGGCGATCTTGCGCATGTCCGGTACCCGGAACGGCAGATCCCGGGGCGCCCGGTCGAGCGCGTCCTTGACGTGCAGGTAGCCGACGATCCGGCGGCCGTCGTCGACCACGGGGAAGCGGGAGAAGCCGGACTCGGCCGAGAGCTGCTCCAGTCCTTCCGGGGTGACGCCCACGCGCGCGTAGACCACGTCCTCCAGCGGCAGGACCACGTCCCTGACCGGGCGGCGGCCCAGCTCCAGGGCGTCGTGCAGCCGCTCCTGCGCCCGGTCGTCGATCAGACCCGCGTCCCCGGAGTCCTTGACCATCCGGGCGAGGTCGTCGTCCGAGAAGCTCGCCGACACCTCGTCCTTCGCCTCCACGTGCAACAGCTTCAGGAGGCCGTTGGCGAACGCGTTGATCGCGAAGATCACCGGGCGCAGCGCCCGCGCCAGCGTCACCAGCGGCGGGCCGAGGAGCAGCGCCGACCGCACGGGCTCCGCCAGCGCGATGTTCTTCGGGATCATCTCGCCGAGCAGCATGTGCAGATAGGTCGCCACGGTCAGGGCGATGACGAACGAGATCGGGTGGATCAGCCCGTGCGGCACGCCCACCGCGTCGAACACCGGCTCCAGCAGGTGCGCGATGGCCGGTTCGGCGACGATGCCGAGGACCAGGGTGCACAGCGTGATGCCGAGCTGCGCCGCGGCGAGCAGCGCCGACACGTGCTGCAGGCCCCACATCACGCTCTTGGCGCGCCGGTCGCCCTCCTCCGCGTGCGGCTCGATCTGGCTGCGGCGTACGGAGATGAGCGCGAACTCGGCGCCCACGAAGAAGGCGTTGACGACGAGGGTCGCCAGGCCGATCAGCAGCTGGACGGCGATCATCGGGCGTCCTCCTCGAAGTCGTTGCCGCCCTCGGCATCCGCGGCGTGCAGCGGCGCGTGCAGCAGCACCCGGGCGGCGCGCCGCCCCGAGGCATCAACGACGTCGAGCCGCCAGCCGCCCACCTCGACGCCGTCGCCCGCGGCCGGGATGCGGCCGAGTTCGGTGGCGACGAGCCCTGCCAGCGTCTCGTAGGGCCCGTCGGGCGCCCGCAGGCCGACCCGGGCGAGCTGGTCGGTGCGGGCCGAGCCGTCGGCGGAGTAGAGCGTCCTGCCGTCGTCGTCGGTACCCGCCGCGGCGATGTCGGGCGTCTCGTGCGGGTCGTGCTCGTCCCGCACCTCGCCGACGACCTCCTCGACGATGTCCTCCAGCGTGGCGACGCCCGCGGTGCCGCCGTACTCGTCGATGACCACGGCCATCGTGCGCTTGCCGGAGAGCCGGTCCATGAGCCGGTCCACGGTCAGCGTCTCCGGGACGAGCAGGGGCTCGCGCATCAGCTCGGCGACGGACACCCGCTGCCTGCGCTCGGCGGGCACGGCGAGCACGTCCTTGATGTGGGCGACGCCGACGACCGTGTCGAGGTTGCCGCGGTAGACCGGGAAGCGGGACAGGCCCGTGGCGCGCGTGGCGTTCGCGACGTCCTCGCACGTGGCGTGCACGTCGAGGGCCATCACCTGCACGCGCGGTGTCATCACGTTCTCCGCGGTGAGGTCGGCGAGGTTCAGCGTGCGCACGAACAGCTCGGCGGTGTCGGCCTCCAGCGCGCCCTCCTTGGCGGAGTGGCGGGCCAGGGCGACCAGCTCCTTGGGGCCGCGCGCGGAGGCGAGCTCCTCGGCGGGCTCGATCCCGAAACGGCGTACGGACCGGTTCGCGGTGTTGTTGAGGTGCGCGATGAACGGCCGGAAGACGGCGCTGAACAGACGCTGGGGCGTCGCCACCCGTTTGGCGACGGCCAGCGGCGACGAGATCGCCCAGTTCTTGGGGACCAGCTCGCCGATGACCATCAGGAAGACGGTCGACAGGGCCGTGCCGATCACCAGGGCGATCGACGAGGCCGCCGAATCGGGGACCCCCAGGTCCCGCAGCGGGCCCGCGATCAGCTTGGAGATGGACGGCTCGGCGAGCATGCCGACCACCAGATTGGTGACGGTGATGCCGAGCTGGGCCCCGGAGAGCTGGAAAGTCAGGTTCTTGACGGCTTTGAGGGCACCGGCGGCGCCGCGCTCGCCGCGCTCGACGGCCCGCTCGAGCTCACTGCGCTCGACCGTGGTGAGGGAGAACTCCGCGGCGACGAAGACGCCGCACGCGAGGCAGAGCAGCACCGCCACGAGGAGCAGGAGCACTTCGGTCATCGGGTCACCTCCGTCCCATGATCGGACAGGGGCGGGAGGAATGCGCGATGTCGGGTACTGGGAGGCTCGCCCATGGGCGGACGCTCACACCTTTCAGTGGGATACGAGTGGTGGGTCCATGGTAAAGGATCAGCAAAGGCACTCGAACCCGTGTCGGATTCGAGGCCGCGCGGAGCCGGGCATGCCCGGCACGCGGCCGCCCCGGTGACAGGTGCCCCGGTGTCGGCGACTCAGTCGGTGCCGGGCGCCCCGGCGCGGGGGCTCAGTCGGTGAGGGGCTTCACCCAGCGGGTCCACTGCGGCTCGGGAGCGTAGCCCGCCGCGCGCCACGCGTGCCGGCCGAGTTCGTTGCGGTCGAGGACCATCGCGTCGCCGCGACGCCCGCCGAGCCGTACGAACCGCTCCTCCGCGGCGGCGAGCAGCGCCGACCCGACGCCCCTGCGGCGGTGCTCCGGGTGCACGGCCAGGCGGTAGAGGTGGCAGCGCCAGCCGTCGAAGCCCGCGATGACGGTGCCCGCGAGCTCACCGTCCCGCTCGGCCAGGAGCAGCGCGTCGGGGTCGCGCGCGACCAGGCGTTCCACGCCGGACCGGTCGTCACTGATGCTCGTCCCCTCGGCGGCCTCCTTCCAGAAGGCCAGCACGCCGTCCAGGTCAGCGGGCTCCGCGGCCCGTATCCGAAGATCATCCATACGGGTATCCCACCACCGGCCGAGGCCCGCGTGCGCATGATTTCCAGGATGCGGACGGGCCCCGGCCGAGGGCTGCGGGCGGGATCGTCACTCGTGCGCGATGGCCGCCAGCACGTTCATGCGCGAGGCGCGCAGGGCGGGCAGCAGCGCCGCCGCGAGTCCGACGGCGACCGAGCCCACCACCACCGCGACGATCGTCGACCAGGGGAACGCCAGCTCCTTCATGCCCTGCAGCGCGAGCACCTGCTGCACGGCGACGCCCCAGACGAGGCCGAGGGCCAGGCCGAGCAGCGCCCCGAAGACCGCGATCACCACCGACTCCAGGCGGATCATCCGGCGCAGCTGGCGCCTGCCGAGGCCGATGGCGCGCAGCAGCCCGATCTCCCGGGTGCGCTCCACGACCGACAGGGCGAGGGTGTTGACCACGCCGAGGACCGCGATGACGATCGCGAGGCCGAGCAGGGCGTAGACGAGGTAGAGCACGACCGAGATCTGCTGGCGGATCAGTTCCTTGTAGTCGGCCTGGTCGCGCACCTGGACCTGCGGATACGGATCGAGCGTCCGCTCCAGGCCCTTGCGCAGGGTGTCCACGTCGGTGCCGGAGGCGGCATTGACGTACAGCGCGGAGTCCTGGCCGCCCGGCACGTACTTCTCGACCGTGCCGAAGCCCATGAAGAGGCCGCCCTCGACGCCGAAGCCCTCCGGCGAGTCTTGGTCGGTGAGGGCGCCGACCGTCAGCTTCGCCCCGCGTCCGCCCGGGAACGTCGCGGACAGCGTGTCGCCCAGGCGCGCCCCGTGCTTCTTCGCGAAGTCCTTGTCCATGCCGATGCGGCCCGGGGCCAGCGCCTCGCGCGAACTGCCCTGTGCGTACGTGACCTTGGCGACGTCGTCGAGCCGCGGGCCGTAGCCCGCCGCCGTCGACGTGACCTTCTTCCCGTCGGGCAGCGTCAGAGCGATCGGCGTGAAGCGCTGCCGCACGACCAGGCCCGCGCCCTCGGTGTCCCGGACCTTCCCGGTGATCTCCGAGGAGAAGGGCATGAAGTTGCTGTTCTGGACGACGAAGTCCGCGCCGAGCGTCTTGTCGATCTGCCGGTCGAAGGACTTCGTCATCGACGCGCTGGCCACCGAGAGGCCGCCGACCAGGGCGAGGCCGACCATCAGCGCGGCGGCGGTGGCGCCCGTGCGCCGCGGGTTGCGCAGCGCGTTGCGCTGGCTCATGCGGCCGACCGTGCCGAAGACCGCGGGGAACGCGCCGCCGAGCACCCGGATCACCGGACGCACCAGGAGGGGGCCCGCGATGACGGTGGCGATCAGGGTGAGGACGATGCCGATGCCGAGCAGGGATGCCGCCGACGAGGTCTTCTCCGCGCTGGCGCAGCCCACGAGGGCGGCGGCGCCGGCCGCGCCGACGACCGCCCCGGCGGCGGCCCGCACCTTCAACGGCCGTCCCACTCCGGCGATCTCGGCGTCGGCGAGCGCGGCCATCGGGGAGACGTGCGCGGCCCGCCGGGCCGGAAGGTACGCGGCGACGAAGGTGACGCCGACGCCGACGACGTACGAGGCGACCGGGGTGGCCCAGCCGAGCACCATCTCGGTGGACTTCAGGTTCATCCCGAGCAGGCCCATCAGCTGGATCAGGCCGAGGGCCAGACCGATGCCGGCCGCGAGGCCCAGCGTCGAGCCGACCAGGCCGAGCAGCAGCGCCTCGACGAGCACGGAGCGGCGCACCTGTCTGCGGTCGGCGCCGAGGGCCCGCAACAGGCCCAGCTCGCGGGTGCGTTGGGCGATCAGCATCGAGAAGGTGTTGACGATCAGGAAGATGCCGACGAGTACGGCGACCCCGGCGAAACCGAGCATCACGTACTTGATGACGTCCAGGAAGCCGCCGAGCTCGGACGCCGCGGTGTCGGCCTGTTCGGCGGCGGTCTCCAGGTCGTACGCCGAGCCCAGCTCCGCGGCGATCCGGCCCTTGAGCGCCGCGTCGGAGACACCGTCCGCGGCCGTCGCCTCGATGCTCGTCGCCACGTCCGTGGAGCCGAGCAGCGCGCGCTGGGAGGTCGGGGTGTCCAGGAAGACGAGCGCGGCGCCGGGGTTCGTGGTGGTGAAGGTGGCGATCCCGACGACCTCGACCTGGAACGAGCCGGGCCGGGCGAGGACGGTGAGGGTGTCGCCGATCTCCACGCCCTTCTTGTCCGCCGTGTCCGCGTCCAGCATGGCCTGGTCGGCGCCGTGCGGGGCGTGGCCCGAGGTGAGCTCGACGGGACTGCGGTCGGTGGGGTGCCAGTTGGTGGCGATGGTGGGCGCGCCGGTCGTCGGGCCGACCGATTCGTTGTCGCGGTCGACGACGGTGATGTTGGCGACGTTCACGTCCAGATGCGCGTCCTTGACGCCCGCGACCCCGGCCACCCGCCGCTGGAGGCTGGCGGGCACCGTGGGCGTCTGCCCGGAGGGCACCGCCTCGTCGAGGTCCTCCTTGGGGGCGACCGTCACGTCGGCCGACGTGGAGGCGAAGAGGCGGTCGAAGGTGCGGGTCACCGTGTCCGAGAAGATCAGGCTGCCCGCGACGAACGCGACCGAGAGGATGACGGCAAGGGCGGACAGCATGAGCCGCCCCTTGTGCGCGAGGAAGCTTCTGAGCGTCGCCTTCAGCACCGCGGCCCCCGGCTCAGCTCTGCCCGGACGGGCCGTCGGCGGGCCGGGCAGGGGGCGCCGCGGTGCCGGGCGCCGCCGCGTGCAGGGTGTCGAACCGCTTCATGCGTTCGAGGACCGCGTCCGCCGTGGGCCGTTCCATGTCGTCCACGATCCGTCCGTCGGCGAGGAAGAGGACCAGGTCGGAGTGGCCCGCCGCGCCGGGGTCGTGGGTCACCATCACCACCGTCTGCCCGAGCTGGTCCACCGCCTCGCGCAGGAATCCGAGGACTTCCAGCCCGGCCTGCGAGTCGAGGTTGCCCGTCGGTTCGTCGGCGAAGATCAGCTCGGGCCTGGCGGCGAGGGCCCGCGCGCAGGCCACCCGCTGCTGCTGCCCGCCGGACAGCTGCGCGGGCCGGTGCCCCAGCCGGTCCCGCAGGCCCAGCGTGTCGATCACGTGCTCCAGCCAGTCGCGGTCCGGCCGCCGGCCCGCGATGTCCATCGGGAGCGTCATGTTCTCCAGGGCGTTCAGCGTCGGGATGAGGTTGAAGGACTGGAACATGAAGCCGATCCGGTCCCGCCGCAGCCGGGTCAGCTCGCGCTCCTTGAGACCCGTGATCTCCGTGTCGCCGAGCCACACCTGGCCCGCCGAGACGCTGTCGAGCCCGGCCAGGCAGTGCATCAGGGTGGACTTCCCGGACCCCGAGGGGCCCATCACGGCCGTGAAGCGCCCCCGCGCGATGTCCACGTCCACCGAGTCGAGGGCGAGCACGGTCGTCTCGCCCGAGCCGTACGCCTTGGTGAGGGCGCGGGCGCGCGCGGCGATCGCGGCGGGTTCCGAGCGGTCCGTGGACGGTGCCGAAGCAGGTGTGGACAACGCGGCCTCCTGGGTTGTGGCCGATCCAACTCCCTTGATTCCGCAGAGAGTAGTGGGGATCACCGGGTGTCCGGTATCCCTCCGAGGTCCTGCCCCCGGACGCATGTAAGGGGCATGGTCCCGGCGCCCTTGTCGTGCTAGCACCCTGCCGCTAGCTTGACGGTATGGCGAAGACTCAGCTGAACGTACGGGTGGACGAGGACACCGCCCGGGCCGCGCGGGAGCGCGCCCTGGCCCGCGGCATGAGCGTGAACCGCTACATCGAGGAACTGGTCAAACAGGACGCCGGCGAGGTCGGGCACACCTTCGTCGAGGCCGCCGCCGACTTCATGAAGCAGTACGAGTCCGTGTTCGCCGAGGAGTTCGGCGTCGAGCGCGAGGGCAGCCGCCCGGTGCGTGAAGGTCGTCGCTGAGCCGTTGAACCTCAGAATCGACCTTGCCTGGCTCCTGATGATCGCCGAACACAAGACGCCCGGGGACCCGCAGGTCACCGACTGGGGCGCGCTCGTCGCCGCGGTCGGCAGACACGAGGCCGAGATATTCGGGACACCCGTCTACGACACCCCGCACGACCGTGCCGCGGCGCTTCTGCAGCTCCTGCTCCACATCCCCGCGCTCGAACGCTCGAACGCGCTCTTCGCCTCCTCCGTCGCCTACGCCTATCTCGTCTCCAGCGGCATGAAGGTCGTCACCTCGCCCGAGCAGGTCCGCGACCTGGCCCGGCTCGTGAAGGACGGCCGCGCGAGCGTGCACGCCATCGCCGACGCACTGCGTCAGTGGAGCCTGTGAGCCCTCGCGCGTGGACCCCGGCCGGGCCGTCCGACCGTCCGCGCGTCGTGGGCGGACTCCGGCCGGATGCCGTCAGGGCGTCGCGGGCCGGTGGGCCGTGCCGAGCACGCAGTACGACGACGGCAGGCGCGGACCCTTCGCGGGCACCAGAAGACTCCGGTGCGCGCCCAGTTCGAACCCGGCCCCGCGCAGGGCATCCAGCGGGTCGCGCGCCACGTGACACCCGCCGAACAGCGGCGGCCACACCGTGCGGTCCAGGACCCGCTGGGCGGCCGCCATCGCCGCACCCGGCGCCCGGCCGTGCTCGAAGAAGCGCAGCTCACCACCGGGTCGCAGCACCCGGCGCAGCTCGGCGAGCGACCGGGCGACGTCGCGCACGCTGCACAGCACCAGGGAGACGACGGCGGCGTCGAACGCCTCGCTCTTGACGGGCAGCGCCTCGGCGGCCCCCGGCACCACGTCGACCGGGACGTCCGCGCGCAGGGCCGCCGACACCGCGTGCCGCCGCAGCAGACGCTCCGGCTCGATCGCGACGACCTCGGAGACCGCGCCCGGGTAGTACGCGAAATGGAGGCCGTTGCCCGCGCCGACCTCGATGACCCGCCCGGACAGACCGGCGAGCAGCTCGCGGCGGTGGTCGCCGATCAGCGGCTCGGCGCGCACGCTGTGGCGGGCGTAGAAACGGGCGAAGACCGGATGGTGCACGACGTCCCGGGACGCGGGCTTGGCGGAGCGAGGCGACATGGGCCCTCCTCGGCGGAGCGAGCGGATACCGCCATGGTGCCCCGGCGGCGGCCGTTCGCCTCCTGCCGACGCGGACGTTCCCGCCGGCGCCTCCCCGGGTTCGCCCTTGGCGGCCGCGGGACGCCGTCCGACCGGCGCCTCCCGCACGCGGCGGCGGGGCGGGGCAGCCCCCCCCCGAGGGCCAGCCCGCCCCGCCGCCCCGGCGTCAGCGGACCGGTGTCAGCGGACCAGCGCCGCCGGTGCCTCGCGCTCGGCGAAGGCCGCGCCGTCCCACGTGCCGCCCAGCCCGGGGGCCAGCCAATCCGCCGCCGCCGCACGGAACTCGGCCACGGCGAGCGACCCGGCACCCGCCGGGATCGCGCCGACGAGCGGCGTGCCCGCGTCCTTCGGCAGGTCCGCGAGGTTGCAGCGGGACGCCAGGTCGGGGACCTCCGGCCAGCTGCCGACGAGCGGGCCGAGCTGCCGCACGCCGCGCGCCCGCAGCGCCTCGGCCGTCAGCGCCGTCGTGTTGAGCGAGCCGAGGCCCGCCGAGACCACCATGAGCACGGGCGCGCCCAGGAGCCGGGCCGCGTCCGCGAGGGTGCCGCCCGCGTCGTCGAGGCGGACGAGCAGCCCGCCCGCGCCCTCGACCAGGACCAGGTCGTGCTCGGTCGCCAGCTTCGCCGCCGCGTCGGCCACCTCCTGCGGGTGGATCTGCGCGAGACCGGCCCGCCGCGCCGCCACGTCCGGCGCCAACGGCTCGGGGTAGCGGGCGAGTTCACGAGTGGTGATCCCCTCGCCCGCCAGACGCGCCACTTCGTGGGCGTCCCCGGCCTCGTGGGGGCCGACCCCCGTCTGCGCCGGCTTGAGCACGGCGACGCTGCGCCCGGCCGCGCGGGCGACGGCGGCCACCGCGGCCGTCGTCACCGTCTTGCCGATCTCCGTGCCCGTCCCGGACACCACGATCACCGTCATGTCAGCCCTCCCGTGCCGCCGCCCGGACCGCGCGCGCGATCCGGGCCACGTCGTCGTCGCCCGTGATGAAGGGCGGCATCGTGTAGATCAGGTCGCGGAACGGCCGTACCCACACGCCCTCGCGCACCGCCGCCCGGGTCGCCGCCGCCATGTCCACCGGATGGTCCAGCTGGACCACGCCGATCGCCCCGAGGACGCGCACCTCGCGGACCGAGGGCAGCTCGGCCGCCTCGGCGAGGCCCGCCGTCAGGCCCGCCTCGATGCGCTTGACCTCGGCCCGCCAGTCCTGCCCCAGGAGCAGGTCGAGCGAGGCCCCGGCCACCGCGGCGGCCAGCGGATTGCCCATGAACGTCGGCCCGTGGGCCAGCACCGGCACCTCGCCCCGCGAGATGCCGTCCGCGACCCGCGGCGTGCACAGTGTGGCCGCCAGCGACAGATAGCCGCCGGTCAGCGCCTTGCCCAGGCACATCACGTCGGGTGTGACCCCGGCGTGCCCGGCGGCGAACAGCTCGCCCGTGCGGCCGAAGCCCGTCGCGATCTCGTCGAAGACGAGCAGCACGTCATGCGCGTCACAGGCCTCGCGCAGCACCCGCAGATACGCGGGGGAGTGGAAGCGCATGCCGCCCGCGCCCTGCACCACCGGCTCGACGATCACGGCGGCGAGCTCGTGGGCGTGCCGCTCGATCATGTCGTGCAGGTGCGTCGCGTACGCCTCCTCGTACGCCGACGGCGGCGCGTCCGCGAACACCTGGCGCGGCAGGACGCCCTGCCAGAGCTCGTGCATGCCGCCGTCGGGGTCGCAGACCGCCATCGGCTGCCAGGTGTCCCCGTGGTAGCCGCCGCGCCAGGTCAGCACGCGCTGTTTCGCGGGCCGGCCCAGGGAGCGCCAGTACTGGAGGCACATCTTGAGCGCGACCTCGACCGACACGGAGCCGGAGTCGGACAGGAAGACGTGCTCAAGGCCTGCGGGGGACATGTCGACAAGGCGCTTCGCGAGGCGGACGGCCGGCTCGTGGGTGAGCCCGCCGAACATCACGTGGCTCATGCGGTCCAGCTGGCCGCGCACCGCGTCGTTGAGGACGGGGTGGTTGTAGCCGTGGATCGCCGACCACCAGGACGACATGCCGTCGACCAGTTCGGTGCCGTCCGCGAGCCGCATCCGCACCCCGCTCGCGGACTCGACGACCAGCGGTTCCTGGCGCCCCGGCATCGGGCCGTAGGGGTGCCAGACGTGCTGCCGGTCGAGGGCGAGCAGTTCGGTGGTGGAGAGGTCAGGCATTGGGCGCGAGGTCCGTTCCCGCACCCCGGCGGCGCACCGCGACCAGGTCCGTCCGCGCCTCGCCCGGCTCGGCCACCGCCTCGGCGGCGGGCTCGGCAGAGCCGCAGGGGCCGCACCCGGCGCCTTCGTGCGTGCCGCAGCCGCCGCCCTCGTGAGTACCGCAGGCGCCCTCACGTCCGTGCGCGCCGCACCCGGCGCCGGCCGCGGCCGCCCGGTGCTCGGGCAGCGTCACCTGGTCGGTGCCCTCGACCTCGAAACCGGCGTCCGCGATCATGTCGAGGTCGGCCTGGCCCGCCTGGCCCTCACTGGTCAGGTAGTCGCCGAGGAAGATGGAGTTGGCGAGGTTCAGGGCGAGGGGCTGCATCGACCGCAGGTGGACCTCGCGGCCGCCCGCGATGCGCACCTCGACGTCCGGACAGACGAAGCGGACCATCGCCAGGATGCGCAGACAGCGCTGCGGCGTCAGGTTCCACTCCTTGGCCAGCGGGGTTCCCTCGAAGGGGATCAGGAAGTTCACCGGCACCGAGTCCGCGTCGAGCTCCCGCAGCGCGTAGACGACGTCGACGAGGTCCGCGTCGCTCTCGCCCATGCCCGCGATCAGCCCGGAACAGGCGGAGAGGCCCGCGGCGTGCGCCTTCTGCACGGTGTCCACGCGGTCGGCGTACGTGTGCGTCTTGGTGATGTCCCCGTACGTCGCCTCGGACGTGTTCAGGTTGTGGTTGTAGGCGTCCGCGCCCGCGCCGCGCAGCCGTTCGGCCTGGCCGTCCGAGAGCAGACCGAGGCAGGCGCACACCTCGACGCCCTCGTTCTGCTCCTTGACCGCCTCGATGGTCTTCGCCACCCGGTCCACGTCCCGGTCCGTCGGGCCGCGGCCGCTGGCCACCAGGCACACCCGCTTGGCACCGCCCGCGACCCCGGCCGCCGCGGCCTGCGAGGCCTCGTCGGGCTTCAGCCAGGTGTACTTGAGGATCTCGGCCTTGGAGCCAAGGCGCTGCGAACAGTACGAGCAGTCCTCGGGGCACAGGCCCGACTTGAGGTTCACCAGATAGTTGAGTTTCACCCGCCGCCCGAACCACTGCCGCCGCACCTTCCCGGCGGCGGCCACTACGTCCAGGAGGTCGTCGTCGGAGGTGGCCAGTACGGCCAGCGCCTCTTCACGGGTCGGCAGCTCGCGCCGAAGCCCTTTGTCCACCAGCGTGTTCAGCAGGTCCATGGCGCTGATCCTTACGTACGGCAGCCTGCCGGGCCAAGGAGAGTTCGCACAACAGAAACGGTTTGAGGTGTGGGTATTGCCACACCCTGGCCAGATGGCACGGCGACTAAGGTCTGTGCAATGTCTACAAACAGGCACCCCGCGAGCGGGGCCTTCGGCTGGATCGACGAGCAGGCGCGGCTGCGCGCCGAGGCCGGACTCGTCCGTACGCTGCGCCCGCGCCCCGCCGACGCGGGGGGCCTGCTCGACCTCGCGGGCAACGACTACCTGGGCCTGACCCGGCACCCCGAGGTCACCGAGGGCGCGGCCGGGGCCGCCCGGCGCTGGGGCGGCGGCGCGACCGGCTCCCGGCTGGTCACCGGGACCACCGAACTGCACGCCGAGCTGGAGCGCGAACTGGCCGCGTTCTGCGGCTTCGAGGCGGCGCTGGTCTTCTCCTCCGGCTACGCGGCGAACCTCGCCGCGGTCACCGCGCTCGCCCCGCACGGTTCACTGGTCGTCTCCGACGCCGGGAACCACGCGTCGCTGATCGACGGCTGCCGGCTCGCGCGCGGGACGACGCAGGTGGTGCCGCACGCCGACCCCGACGCGGTGCGCAAGACGCTGGACGCGGCGCAGGGCGGACCGGCCGTCGTGGTCTCGGACTCGGTGTTCTCCGTGGACGGCGACATGGCGCCGCTGGGCCGACTCGCCGCGGCCTGCCGGGAGTTCGGCGCCGGACTGATCATCGACGACGCCCACGGGCTCGGCGTGCTCGGCGACGGCGGCCGGGGCGCCGCCGCCGCGGCGGGGCTCGCGGGCGCGGACGACACCGTCGTCACCCTCACGCTCTCCAAGTCGCTGGGCAGCCAGGGCGGCGCCGTGCTCGGCTCCGCGCAGGTCGTCGCGCACCTGGTGAACGCGGCCAGGACCTTCATCTTCGACACGGGCCTCGCGCCCGCCGCGGCCGGTGCCGCCCTCGCCGCCCTGCGTCTGCTGCGCAGGGAGCCCGAGCGCGCCACCCGGGCCCGGGCGGTCGCCGCCGAGCTGCACCGGCGTCTCACGGCGGAGGGCCTCTCGGCGGTACGCCCCGACGCGGCCGTCGTCTCCGTGCGCGCGCCGTCGCCCGAGCAGGCCGTCCAGTGGGCCGCGGACTGCCGTGCCGAGGGCCTGGCCGTGGGCTGTTTCCGCCCGCCGTCCGTGCCGGACGGCATCTCGCGGCTGCGGCTGACCGCCCGCGCGGATCTGACCGACGCACAGATCGCCGGTGCCGTACGGGTGATCAGCCGCAGTGCACCCCGGTGAAGGCCGGGCCCGTGAGGGCCGGCGTGGGCTCACCGGAGGCTGTTGACGAACGACTCCCAGGGGCCGGGGGAGAACAGCAGGGCAGGCCCTGCGACGCGCTTCGAGTCGCGTACGGCGCACCGGCCGGTCGGCGGACCCGAGTCGAGCGTGGCGGTCTCGACACAGTTGTTCATTCCATTGCTGTAGCTGCTGCGCTGCCACCGCGCACCGTGAAGAGTCGTGCTGGAAGGTACGTTCCGAGGCATTGCGGTCATGGTGCCTCCTTACGCGCCGTCACTTAGCCCGGCGATGAAATCCGTTGAATCCTCGGGTGAAAGCGCCTGTACCTGAAGGGAGTTGAAGGCCTCCGTGTACGCCTGAAGGTCTTCTTTCCGTTCGAGGTAGAGGCTACTCGTCAAGTGGTCGAGAACAACCACATCCAGATCAGCAATGTCCGGAAAAGAAAAAATAACGAAAGAACCGATCAGTCCCACATGCTCACCCGCGGCGAACGGAAGTACCTGAAGCCGGACATGAGGCAGCTGGGACACCTCCCGCAACCGGGCGAGCTGCCCCGCGAAGACCCGCGGACCGCCCACCGGGCGCCGCAGCACCGCCTCGTCCATGACCACGCTCAGTCGCAGCGGCGGGTCCGCGCGCAGCACGTCCTGACGGGCCCGGCGCACCTCGACCAGCTCGTCTACCTGCTCCTCGGGGAGCTCGCCGAGCGCGGCCCGGGTCACCGCGCGGGCGTACTCGGGGGTCTGGAGCAGACCGGGGACCACGGTGGTCTCCAGCGTGCGCACCCAGCTCGCCTGCGACTCCAGGCTGATGAAGTCCCGGTAGGTGGCCGGCAGCAGATCGCGGTAGGCCTTCCACCAGTGGTGACGCCCCGTGCCGGGATCGTCGGCCCCCACGAGCGAGAACAGCAGCTCGCTGCGGTGCGGGTCCTTCACGTCGTACGCCTCGAGCAGCAGCCGCACGTCGGCGGCCTTCACGCCGCTGCGGCCGGTCTCGATCCGGCTCACCTTGGACTGGTGCCAGCCCACCTTGGCCGCGGCCTCGCTGCTCGTGAGCCCGGCCCGGCCGCGCAGCGCGCGCAGTTCGGCGCCGAGCTGACGGCGGCGGACCGCGGGTCCGTACTGCATGCCCGACTCCTTCCGGACGGAGCCGTCGGATGTCCCGGCGGCGGGGCGGGGGCAGGAGGCGAGACTAGAGGAAGGACCAGGGTCGCACCCAAATACGGTCGGCCGTAGCAGAGTTCACCGCTTCGAGCGACAGATATATGCACATCTCGGTGGATCGACACCCGTGACCGGCCAAGGAGTGGCAGTCTGGCGCGAAGCACCAGTCCGGAACTGTCCTCGAGTCATCCGCCCAGAGTCGGAGACCAGTTCCGGTGGGAAAGGGACAGCGTCGTCATGGCAGACCTTCAGGAAGCCTCCGTCACCCTGCCGAGCGAGCCCGCCTCGGTCCCCGCGGCCCGTAAATACGTCTTGCGCGTGCTCTCGGACTGGGGGCTGTCGGGGGACGCCGAGGTGGTCGA
This sequence comes from Streptomyces sp. NPDC002564, assembly GCF_042889645.1. Lineage (NCBI taxonomy): Bacteria > Bacillati > Actinomycetota > Actinomycetes > Kitasatosporales > Streptomycetaceae > Streptomyces > Streptomyces sp. NPDC002564. Next base: position 182,278 of record NZ_JBIARE010000009.1, read on the forward strand.
CACGATCCGGCTGATCGTCTCCGAACTCGCCACGAACGCCGTGCAGCACACCCTGGGCCAGTCGCCCACCTTCACGGTGGACGTCGAGCTCGACCGGGAGGAACACCTGCGCATCGGCGTCACCGACAGTCACCCGCGCTACCCCAAGCGGCTGCCCGCGGCCGTCCAGCAGGACAACGGGCGCGGCATGGTCATCATCCGCTGGCTGACGGCCGAATGCGGCGGCAGACTCTCGGTCAGCCCCACCGACGAGGGGGGCAAGACCGTCTGGATCGCCCTGCCCTGGCGAGCGCCCGTCCAGCGCAGACACCGCGACGTCACCCACTGACCGTGTCACTGGTGCCGGACTCCTCGCAGCCCGGCACCACCGCCCGTCAGGCCGGTCCCGCCCGGCGTCCGAAGGCTCCGCGCAGCAGCCCCCGGAAGGAGTCCGCGGCGGCGTTCGACTCGTCGGCGCGGTGCGCGACGGAAATGGTGCGCCGCAGGTCGCCGGGGTCCAGGAAGCGCATGCCGACCGGCGTCGCGGCGGTACGCGCCACCATCTCCGGTACCACCGCCACTCCGAGCCCTGCGCTGACGAGCGCACAGACAAGGGCGTAGCCCGGCGTCTCGACCAGGACCGCGGGCGTCGCCCCGGCACGGGCGAGGGCATGCTCCACCCCGTGCCGGGCCGGGTGGCCGGGAGCCATGCTGATCAGCGGCTGCCCGGCGAGTTCGTCGAGGGCCAGCCGGGACGTGCCGCTGGTGAGCGTGTGCCCGGGCTGGGCGACCAGCACCAGCTCCTCGACCAGCACCGGCTCGGCGGACACGCCGGCGGGCAGCGGCACCGGATCCGCGGGCTCGTAGGTGTGCGTGAGGGCCAGATCGACCTCGCCCGCCGCCACGGCCGCGACGCCGGAGGGCGGTTCGTGCGTCGCCACCGTCAGCTCCACGTCGGGGTGGGCCCTGCGGAAGGCGCTCAGGACCGGCGGCAGCAGATGGATGCCGGCCGTCTGGAAGGTGCCCACGCGCAGCCGGCCGCCGGACAGCCCGGCCAGCCGCGCCAGTTCGTGCCGGGCGCGCTCCATCTCGTCGAGCACCCGGCGGGCGTGGCCGAGGAGCAGCTCGCCTGCGCCGGTCAGCCGGGCTCCGCGAGGGTGCCGCACCAGCAGGGCGGTGCCCGCCTCCCGCTCCAGCTTGGCGAGCTGCTGCGAGAGCGCGGGCACCGTGTAGCCGAGGCGCTCGGCGGCCCGGGTGATCGATCCCGCCTCGGAGACCGCGACGAGCGCGGCGAGGCGCGTGGGGTCGTACATGGAAAGCTCCCTAAAGGGCTGCTTAAGGCGGACCCAGGATATTCCACATACCTGCTGAAGGCCCGGCGCGGGCAGGCTGGGCGCATGGACGCACAACTGGTCGCCTTCACCGGCGTCGCCGCGGGCATGGTCGCCGTGCCGGGCGCCGACTTCACCGTCGTCGTACGCAACGCCCTGGCCTCGCGGCGCGCCGGCCTCACCTGCGCGGTCGGTGTCGCGGGCGGGCTCCTGGTGCACACGGCCCTCGCGGTGGCCGGGGTGGCGGCCGTGCTCGCCGCCGAGCCCGCGCTCTTCCGGGCCCTGCAACTCGCCGGGGCCGGCTACGTGCTGTTCCTCGCCTGCCGGTCGCTGCGTTCCGCGGCGCGCAGGCGGGCTACCGCACCGGAGGGGCCCGATGAGTCGGAGGCGCCGGTGGCGTCGGGGGCGTCGAGGGCGTCGAGGGAAAGGTCGGGGAAAAAGTCGGGGGAAAAGGGGACTGCGTCGGGGGCGGCGGCGGGTGTGCGGGGTGGGGGCCTGCGCGAGGGCTTCCTCACCAACGCCCTCAACCCCAAGGCGTCGATCACCTTCCTCAGCGTGCTGCCCCAGTTCGTGCCCGACGGGAGCCCCGCGATGCCGATGACCCTGCTGCTCGCGGCGATCGTGGTCGCCCTGGCGCTGCTGTGGTTCCCGGTGGTGGCGCTGCTGGTGGACCGGCTCGGCACCTGGCTGCGCAGGCCGCGGGCCGCCCGTGCCGTCGAGGTCGTCACCGGGACCGTGCTCGGCGCGCTCGGCCTCGTACTCCTCGTCGAGCCGCTCCTTGCCTGAGGCCGGAGGCGTGGCCTTGCCCGAGGCCGGAGGTGGGGCCGGCGTGCTCCCTCGGGAGGAGCACGCCGGCCGACCGCGGCAGGCTCAGCGGACCCTGCCGTACCAGACGCTCTTGGACCAGATCTTCTCCAGGCGCACCACGGAGCCCGACTTCGGTGCGTGCCAGATGCGGTTGTTACCCGCGTAGATCCCGACGTGGTAGACGTTCCGGCCCGAGTGGAAGAACACCAGGTCGCCCCGGGTCCGCTGGGACTTGGAGATGTGCTTGGTCTTGTTGTACTGCGCACCCGTGGTGCGCGGCAGCTTCTTGCCCGTGCGCTTGAACGAGTAGAGCGTCAGGCCCGAGCAGTCGAACCGGGTGGGGCCCGCCGCTCCGTAGCGGTACGGGGCGCCCTTCTTGGACGCCGCGATCTTCAGCGCCTTCGTCCCATGGGTGGCTGCCTCGGCCTCCGACGTGAGCCCGGGGGCCACGACGGTGCCGCCCACGACGGCGAGCGTGAGGACCGATGCGGCACCGGTCCTGCTGAGCAGCGACGGAACATGATTCAGCGCGGTCATGCGCAACCCTTCGTCAGCCGCCTGTGAAAGATGACCTGTCGGGTTCGGGCAGGCGAAGATGCCCGGCCGCGTCGTGCTCTGCGGCTTCACCCCAAGAGCGTCGTCCGGACTGTCCGGACGGGCCCGTCGTACCTGGGTCCTCCACTCCTGCCGTTGCACAGATGTCGACCGGTCATCCGGGTGGCGGCAGGACTCGGCGTCCGCCCGGACCGCCCCGCCGCTGCGGCGGGGGCTTGTCGTCGAAAGGGATCTTGACCCGACATGGGTCCGAAAACCGAGCCGAAACGGCGTTTTGTGAGGCTCCTCACGACTGACCCGTTCAGGTGGACACTGCCGGATCGCGGTCGCGGCCGACCGGTCCGAGGACGGTGCGACCTGCGATGGAATGAGTCATTCCGCCCGTGTTGTACTCGGTTCGCGCAAGTCCCGACCGCCCGAATACGGAGGCACTCCTACGCCGTTCGAGGTAGCCCGACTGGTCCGTTTCGCGTCGGTGCCGGACGTTGCGGGCGCCCGGCACCGGGCGTATCGAGGGGTGGCGGGAGGGTGTGCGCAGGGGGTGTCGGGGGATGCCGTGAGGGGCGTGCGCGGATGAGTGCGGAAAGGGCGTGCGCGAGGGGTGACCGAGGGGCGTCCGGGCGGGGACCCGCGGCGCTCGGATGTCAGGGCGAGGACCTGCCGAGCTCGGACGGCCGGCGTGCGCGCGCCGGGTGGCTCAGGAGCCGGAGGGCGGCGGGGCCGCCGGCGGCATCGCGACCCGCCCGGCCCGCCGTTCGCCGTCCAGCACGCGCAACGCCCGCGCGAGCGTGGGTGCGTGCACCTCGCTCTCGCCCCGCTGGTGCATGAGCGCGAGCGCGTCCCGCAGGGCCGTCGCCCGGCCGACGAGGGCCTGGGCGGCGCGCAGTCCGCCGTAGGTGTGCTCGGCGCGGGCCGGGTTGATCCGGCCGAGCAGGTCCACGACGTCGAGATAGCGGTCGACCAGCTCCGCCTCGGCCCGCGTCAGGGCGGGCAGGGGCGGGAGTTCGGGAGGCAGCATCGGCGCGTCACCGCGAATCGCGCGCGGCGGGCGAGGACGTGCGGCTCGGGACGATCCGGTCGACGAGTCCGTACTCCCGTGCGGCCGGGGCGTCGAGGATCGTGTCCCGCTCGATGTCCGCGCTGATCCGCGCCCTGTCCCGGCCCGTGTGCCGGGCGAGCATCTCCTCCAACAGGCTGCGCGTGCGCAGCAGTTCGTCGGCCTGGATGGCGAGGTCGGTGGCCTGGCCCCGGATCGGTTCGGCGAGCGAGGGCTGGTGGATCAGCACGCGCGCGCCGGGCAGCGCGGACCGCTTGCCGGGGGTGCCCGCGGCGAGCAGCACGGCGGCGGCGGACGCGGCCTGGCCCAGGCAGGTCGTCTCCACGTCACAGCTGACGAACCGCATCGTGTCGTAGATCGCGGTCATCGCGCTGAACGAGCCGCCGGGGGAGTTGATGTAGAGCGAGATGTCGCGGTCCGGCGCCTGGTATTCGAGGTGCATGAACTGGGCCATGACGTCGTTCGCCGACGTCTCGTCGATGGGGGTGCCGAGGAAGACGATCCGCTCCTCCAGGAGCTTGGAGTACGGATCGAGGGTCCGCGTCCCCGAGCTGGTGCGCTCGGTGAATTCGGGCAGGACGTAGCGGGCGGACGGACGATGCATGGCACGCCTCTCCTCTTCCGGTGGTGAGGTGATCCGGTCTCTGTAAAAAATGTACAGGACGTACATTGCGTGGGGAGGTGAAACGTCGGGATCTCGTGACCCGGTGGCCCCGGAGGGGTGGCGTCTAAGCTGGGCGCATGGCCTACGAGATTCCGGTGACGCAAGCCCGAGCAGAGCTCGCGGAGCTGATCAACCGCGTCGTCTACGGCGGCGAGCGGGTCGTCGTCACCCGGCACGGCAAGCCACTCGTGGCGCTGGTCTCGGCCGCCGACCTGGAGCGCCTCGAAGGGCTCGCGGACGCGGCGGAGGAGCGGCCTTTCAGTGACGCGGCGGAGGAGCGGCCCGTCAGCACGGTCACCTCCATCGGCTCGCCGTCGCCCGCCACGCCGTCGGAACGGCAGCGGTTCGGCATCGCGGCCGAGCATCGCGGGCCGCAGGCGACCTAGGGCTCGATGCGGGGTCCCCGTGCGCCGGTCGCCCGGTCCGCGGGTGCGGTGCCGGATGCCCGGGGGTGTCGTGACTCCCGCCCGGGGTATCGGTGTTCAAGGATTCACCCCGACCGGCCCCCGCTCCGCCCGTCCGGCATCCGCGCGGCATCCGCTCCGCCCGTACGGCATCCGTTCCGTCCGTGCCGTGTCCGCTTCGTCCGTGCGGTATCCGCGCGGCGAAAAATTTGCCGAGACGTCGAGCGAGGCGTCCTGGGCGGTCATGGGTATGGACCAGCCCTGGTCTTGGTCATGGGGTGGTCAACGACTGGTTAACCTCGTTGAAACTCCTCCCAACTACCCTCCCGTGCCACGCCACCAGCGGATTTTCTTACCGGGGTGCGCAAGATCGTGCGCAATTCCTGTGTGTTACATCTATATCCGTCGCGGTGGCCGCGGCAACCGGACCCCGCACGGTTCGGAGCGAGGACTGTGAGGTGGGACGCGTGCAACTGACCCCGCACGAGCAGGAGAGACTGCTCATCCATGTGGCGGCGGACGTGGCCGAGAAGCGAAGGGCGCGGGGGCTCCTGCTCAACCATCCCGAGTCGATCGCCCTCATCACGTCGCACATCCTCGAAGGCGCCCGCGACGGCCGCACCGTCGCCGAACTCATGTCCTCCGGGCGCAAGGTGCTCACCCGTGACGACGTCATGGAGGGCATCCCGGAAATGATCCACGACGTCCAGGTCGAGGCCACCTTCCCGGACGGCACCAAGCTCGTCACCGTCCACGAGCCGATCGTCTGACGGGAGTTCGCGTCCTCATGCATGCCGCACCGCACGGCACGGGCCAGGGAATGGTCCCCGGAGAGATCCTCTTCGCGGCCGAGCCCGTCCCCTTCAACGAAGGCCGCGAGGTCACCCGCCTCACCGTCCTCAATGCCGCCGACCGCCCCGTCCAGGTCGGCTCCCACTACCACTTCGCCGAGGCCAACCCGGGTCTGGACTTCGACCGCGGCGCCGCGCACGGAAAGCGGCTCAACGTCGCCGCGGGAACCGCCGTGCGCTTCGAGCCCGGAATCCCCGTCGACGTCGAACTCGTCCCGCTGGCCGGCTGGCGCGTCGTGCCCGGCCTGCGCGGCGAGACCGGAGGTGCCCTCGATGCCTGAGCTGTCCCGAGCCGCGTACGCCGACCTGTTCGGCCCCACGACCGGCGACCGCATCCGGCTCGCCGACACCGACCTGCTCATCGAGATCGAGGAGGACCGCTCGGGCGGCCCCGGGCTCTCCGGCGACGAGTCGGTGTTCGGCGGCGGCAAGGTCATCCGCGAGTCGATGGGCCAGTCCCGCACGACCCGCGCCGAAGGCGCCCCGGACACCGTCATCACCGGCGCGGTGATCATCGACCACTGGGGGATCGTCAAGGCCGACATCGGCCTCCGTGACGGCCGGATCGCCGGTATCGGCAAGTCCGGCAACCCCGACACGATGGACGGCGTCCACCCCGACCTCGTGATCGGCCCCGAGACCGAGGTCATCTCCGGCAACGGGAAGATCGTCACCGCCGGCGGCATCGACACCCACATCCACTTCATCTCGCCGACCATCGTCGACGAGGCGCTGGCCTCCGGGGTGACCACGCTCTTCGGCGGCGGCACCGGGCCCGCCGAGGGCAGCAAGGCGACCACCGTCACGCCCGGCGCCTGGCACCTGGCCCGGATGTTCGCGGCGCTGGAGTCGAGCCCCGTCAACATCGGCTTCCTCGGCAAGGGCAACACCGTCAACGCCGAGTCCATGCACGCCCAGCTGCGGGCCGGCGCGGTCAGCTTCAAGATCCACGAGGACTGGGGCGCGACGCCCGCCACCATCGACGCCTGCCTGAACGTGTGCGAGGAGACCGGCGCGCAACTCGCCGTGCACACCGACACGTTGAACGAGGCGGGCTTCATCGACGCCACCTTCGACGCGGTCGCGGGCCGCACACTGCACGCCTTCCACGTCGAGGGAGCGGGCGGCGGCCACGCCCCCGACATGATCACGGCCGTCTCGCTGCCCAACATGCTGCCGAGCTCCACCAACCCGACCCGGCCGCACACCGTCAACACCGTCGAGGAGCACCTCGACATGCTGATGGTCTGTCACCACCTCAACCCGGCCGTCCCCGAGGACCTCGCCTTCGCGGAGTCCCGCATCCGGCCCACCACCATCGGGGCGGAGGACATCCTGCACGACCTCGGCGCCATCTCGATCATGTCGTCGGACTCCCAGGCGATGGGGCGCATCGGCGAGGTCGTCATGCGGACCTGGCAGACCGCACACGTGATGAAGCGCCGCCGCGGCTTCCTGCCGGGCGACGTCCGCGCCGACAACCACCGCGCACGTCGCTATGTCGCCAAGTACACGATCAACGCGGCCGTCGCCCAGGGCATCGACCACGAGCTCGGCTCCGTCGAGCCCGGCAAGCTCGCCGACCTCGTCCTCTGGGACCCGGCGTTCTTCGGCGTCAAGCCGCTGGTCGTCCTCAAGGGCGGACAGATCGCCTACGCGCAGATGGGCGACGCCAACGCCTCCATCCCGACCCCGCAGCCCGTGCTGCCCCGTCGCATGTACGGGGCGCACGGCAGGGCCCCGGCGCTGAACTCGCTCAACTTCGTGACGCAGTCGGCACTCGACGACCAGCTGCCCGAGCGGCTCGGCCTCGACAAGGCGTTCACCGCGATCCGTTCCACGCGTGGCCGCAGCAAGGCCGACATGCGCGAGAACGACGCGCTGCCCCGGGTCGAGGTCGCGCCCGACAGCTTCGCCGTCACCATCGACGGCGAGCTCGTCGAGCCGTCGCCCGCCGCCGAACTGCCGCTCGCGCAGCGGTATTTCCTCTTCTGACGGCCAGGGCGACGATCCATGTCCCGAGCAGCGCTTCTCGTCCTGGCCGACGGCCGCTTCCCCGCCGGTGGGCACGCCCACTCCGGCGGGGCCGAGGCGGCCGTCAAGGCGGGCCGCGTCACCGGCGCCGCGAGCCTGGAGGCCTTCTGCCGAGGTCGGCTGCACACCTCCGGGCTCGTCTCGGCCGCGCTCGCCGCGGCCGCGGTACTCGGCATCGATCCGGTGGCCCTGGACGCCGCCGCGGACGCCCGCACGCCCTCGCCGGCCCTGCGCGCCGCCGCGCGGCGACTCGGCCGGCAGATGATGCGGGCGGCCCGCGCCACCTGGCCGCACCCCGAACTCGACGCACTGGCCCGGCAGTTCCCCAAGGGCGCCCACCAGCCCGTCGTCCTCGGACTCGCCGCCCGCGAGGCGGGACTCGGGCCCGACGACGCCGCGTACTGCTCGGCGTACGAAGGGATCAGCGGCCCCGCGACCGCCACCGTACGGCTGCTCAGCCTCGACCCCTTCGACGCCACGGCGGTCCTGGCCCGGCTCGCCCCCGACGTCGACCAGGTCGTCCTGCGCGCCGCCGACGCGGCGAGACGCGCCGTCGACGAGGGGGTCGACGCGCTGCCCGCGGCCTCGGCGCCGCTCCTGGAGATCAGCGCCGAGGCGCACGCGGCCTGGCCGGTACGTCTCTTCGCGTCGTGACGCACGCCGTCCGCGCGGTCCGACGCACCCGGACCCGGCCTCCCGACGCGCCCCGCCCGACCCCGTCCCCCACGGGTTCCCCGCCCCACACCCCCGGCCCGCACGCCCCCGCCCCCGACCACGGGGGCGGGCCGCACCGGACCGGCCGAACCATTGGAGCCGACTCATGCACCTCGACCACTCCCACGACGGACCCGCCGCCGTCAGCGCCGACGCCCACCGCCCCGACGGCACCCGCCGCGCACTGCGCATCGGTCTCGGCGGCCCGGTCGGCTCCGGCAAGACCGCGACGGTCGCGGCGCTCTGCCGCGAGCTGCGCGACCAGCTCTCCCTCGCCGTCGTCACCAACGACATCTACACCCGCGAGGACGCCGAGTTCCTGCTGCGCGAGGCCGTCCTGCCGCCCGAGCGCATCACCGCCGTGGAGACCGGCGCCTGCCCGCACACCGCGATCCGCGACGACATCTCCGCCAACCTGGAGGCCGTCGAGGACCTGGAGGACGAGGTCGGCCCGCTCGACCTGATCCTCGTCGAGTCCGGCGGCGACAACCTGACGGCGACGTTCTCCAAGGGGCTCGTCGACGCCCAGATCTTCGTCATCGACGTCGCGGGCGGCGACGACATCCCGCGCAAGGGCGGCCCCGGCGTCTCCAGCGCCGACCTGCTGGTCGTCAACAAGACCGACCTCGCCCCGCACGTCGGGTCCGACCTCGCCCGCATGGCCGCCGACGCCAAGGCGCAGCGCGCCGAACTGCCGGTGGCCTTCCAGTCGCTGCGGTCGGCCGAAGGCGTCGGGCCCGTCGCCGCCTGGGTGCGCGCGCAGTACGCCGCGTGGACCGCGTCGGCGTGACGGTCGACCTGGCGGCGCCCGCCGCCGCGCCGCACCGCGCCCAGTGGGCCGCCCCGCGCGTCGGCGGGGCGGGCATCCGTGCCACCGCCCGGATCGGGGCGCGGGCCGACGGCCGGGGCGGCACGGCCCTGCCCGTCCTCGACGGCGAGGGCCCGCTCGCCCTGCGCCGCACCCGTTCCAGCGGCCCCGCGGCCCGGGTGACGCTCGTCGGCGCGATGAGCGGCCCCCTCGGCGGCGACCACCTCACCGTCGAGGCCACCGCCCACGAGGGCGCGAGACTGCACGTCGACTCGGCGGCGGCCACGATCGCGCTGCCGGGCCAGACCGAGCGGACGGCCCGCTACGACGTACGGCTCACCGTCGCCGACGGTGCCGAACTGCACTGGCTGCCGGAACAGCTGATCTCCGTGCGCGACAGCGACCTGCGGGTGACCACGCGCGCCGACCTGGCCGCCGAGGCCCGGCTGGTGCTGCGCGAGGAGCAGGTGCTCGGCCGCACGGACGAAGCGCCCGGCCACCTCGCGAGCCGCCTCACCGTGCGCCGCGCGGGCCAGGTCCTGATCGACCAGGAGCTGTCCTGCGGGCCCGGCGCCCCCGGCGGCTGGGACGGCCCCGCGGTCCTCGGCGGCCACCGCGCGGTGGGACAACTGGTCGTCGTGCGCCCGGAGTTCGCCCGGGCCAAGCCGCAGCCGGGACTCCTCGGTGAGTGGGCGGCGCTCGCCCCCCTGGCCGGTCCCGCGGTCCTGGTCACCGCCGTCGCGCCGGACGCCCTGCTGGTCCGCAGGGCCATGGACGAGGCGCAGCGGAGGCTCGGCTGACGCCGCGCCGCCCCTCGCCCGGGCCCGAGGGGCTCAGCCGCCGGTCAGCGTGCGGCGGAGCAGCGGGACCAGACGGTCCCAGTGCCGCCGCGACCCCGAGGCGCTGAAGGCGTCGGTGTCGGCCATGGTGAAGCCGTGGCGGGTGTCGGGGTAGACCTCGTAGGTGGCGCCGGGGCCCGGTTCGCCCAGGGCCGGGCCGAGCTCGCGCACGATCTCCGGCGACATGTCGCCCTCGGCGAGGCCCAGATGGACCTCGGCGGCGAGCCCGGGCACCACGCGGTGCGGACTGTCGGGCGCGTCGGTCACCACGAAGGCGGGGTGGAACCCGGCGACGGCGGCCACGCGGTCGGGGTGGGCCGCCGCGGTGCGCAGCGCCAGGAGCGCGCCGATGCAGTACCCGGTCACGCCGAACGGCCCGGGGCCGACCTCGGGCCGCGCGCCGAGGAACGCGAGGTAGGCCGCGGCGTCGCGCGCCGCACGATCCGTGCCGACGTGTCCCGTGAGCAGCGGCATCAACGCGTCGAACACGGCGGGCCGTTCGGCCTCGCCGATGAACTCCGGGAGCTCGATCACGGGTGCCGGACCGTGCCGGTAGTAGAGGTGGGGGACGAGCACGTAGTAACCGTGCCCGGCCAGTTCGCGGGCCATCGCCCGCACGGCGGGCCGCAGCCCGAAAGCGTCCGAGTACAACAACACCCCCGGGTGGCGGCCGCCGCCGTCCGGGAAAGCGGCGAAGGCGTCGGCCAGGCCGTCGGGGGTGGGTATCTGCAGGTGCTGGGTGGGAATGGCGGATCTTCCTCTCCGAGGTCGCGCCCTCGGCGTTGGTCACACCAACGACATGGGCGCAGGCGAACGTATAGCGTTGGGGGGACCAACGCAATGGAGAGGATCGGTGCCGTGACCGGAGGCGCAGCCGCGGGCCCGCCCGGCGACGACGGACCACGGACGCCCGACCGGCTCCGCCGACGGGCGAGCAGACTCCTGTCACAACTGGCCGTCCGGTCGGACCGTTTGGTCAACGAGGGGCTCGCGGAGGCCGACGCCCGCACGTGGCACTACGCCGTGCTCGCCTCGCTGCAGGACTTCGGCCCGGCCAGTCAGGCGGCCCTGAGCCGGCGCACCGGCATCCACCGCAGCGACATGGTCGGCGTGGTCGGCGAACTGACCGGGCAGGGCCTCGTCGACCGGGCCCCCGACCCCGTCGACCAGCGCCGCAACATCATCACGATCTCCGCAGGGGGCCGCCGCAGGCTGCGCCGCCTGGACGAGATCCTGGACACCCTCCACGACACCTTGCTCGCGCCCCTGACCCCGGCGGAGCGCGCCCAGCTGGTCACCCTGCTGAACCGTCTCCTGGACCACCACGCGGAGCGGCCCGGCCCCTGAACGGGGTACCCGGCCGCCCCCGCCGGAGGGAGGACGCCGTCGACATCGGCCGGCTGCGGACGGCCTACCGGGGAGGGGGCGTCGGTGCGGCGTGACGCGGCGGGGGCGAACGGGGGTCGGATGGCGGCACGGCCGACGGAGGCGCGGCCCGGTGGCGGCCGTGCCCCGTCGTCCGGCCCCTTGCGGGGCCGTCCTCAGATCGCGATCGACTGCTGCAGCCAGCGGCTGACCCGGTACGGGAGCCACCAGGCGTACGGGCCGATGTCCAGGACGAGCTGTTCGCTGCGGAAGTCCTCCAGGACGGCCTTCGGGACGGTGTCGGCGAGGGCGCCGTGGTCGAGCCGGTCGATGGCCGCCTCGTACTCCGGCTCGTCGGCGGTGAAGCGGCGCAGTTCGCCCCAGCGGCGGTCACGGATCTGGATGAAGCCCGGCCCCTTGCGCCACAGGCACTTGCACAGATAGTGGCCGCGTCGCCAGGTGTTCAGCGCCTGCTCGGCGGGGGACGGGCCCTCGCCGTCGGCCGCGTCCCGCCCCTCGGCCGCGACCAGGAGCGCGGCGGGCGGCTGGAGGTGGCTGAGCATGCGCCAGCTGTCCACCGCGTCCGGCGCCAGCCGCAGTTCCCACTCCACCATGACGGCCCGCGCGGTCAGGTCCCGGACGAGGCCGAGCCCGTGCACCGCGGCTTCCGGTTCCGCGGCGGGGGTGAGGTCGACGGGAGCGGGCAGCCGCACCCGCCGCGCGCCGAGCTGCCACAGCCGCTCGGCCTGGCCCCGGGGCGGCCCCGGCAGGGGCACCTCGCCCAGGAACATGCCGGGCAGCGCGCACGCGGCGGGGTCGTAGTCACGCCAGGCCAGAAGTGTCGGCGTGGCCAGGGTGGCGGTCATCTTGCTCCTCCGGGTCGGACGGGATCGGGTGGGTCAGGCCGGTTCACGGACGCCGGAACCCTCCGTCGCCACGGACGCGGGGGCGGCCTCCTCCGCGTGGATGTGTCGCATGAAGTCGAGGCGGAGCAGGTCCTCGTTGACCGCGGCCGGAGCGATGTGGACGTACTGGCCCGCGTCGGAGAAGACGATGCCGAGGGCGAGCCAGGAGTCGAGGAGCTCCTGGACCCCGGCCTCGCCGACGGCCGCGTCGGAGACCTTCGCGGTGGCCTTCCGCAGCAGGGCCTGGACGCTGTGCGGCTGGTCGAGGAGGCGGAAGACGGCCAGCTCGAACGGGTCGGTCAGCTCCATCGCGCGCCAGGAGAAGGTGCGCCGACGGCTGACGAGCACGATGCGGTCGCCGTGGTCGTCATGGGTGAGCCGGGCGTCCGTGTGGTGTTTGCGCCAGTCGGCGAGGGCCGAGTTGAGGGCCTTCACCGTGGGCTCCTCGATGCCGCGCGCCGGGGCCTCGAAGACGTACGCCATGCCGTACAGCTCCTCCTCGGGCAGGTCGTAGGTGAAGCGGTAGTGCTCCTCGGGGCGCAGGCCGGTGAAGCCGAGTTCGGGGCGCTCGAAGTAGGGGCTGAAGCGCTCGATGGCGATACGGGCCGAGAGGTCGACCGGCGGGTCGAGGTGTTCCAGGGCCGGGATCTGCGCGATCACGGGGTCGTAGTCCTCCGCGCTCTCCCCGGGGAACCCGTGCAGGTAGTTCCAGGCCACGGAGAGTCCGGTCTCGGCGCCGTCGCGCAGCATCCGGACGTTCTGGCAGCCGCTCACGCCCTTGTCCATCAGGTCCAGGACCCGGCTGTTGAGGCTCTCGATGCCGGGCTGGACGTAGATCAGTCCCGCGTCGGCGAGGGTGCGCAGCTGGCTGCGCTTCATGTTGGCCTTGATCTCGATGTGCAGGCGCAGGTCGTAGCCGCTGTCGATGATGCGGGGCAGCACGGTGGTCAGATAGCGCATGTCGAGGATGTTGTCGACGACGTACATGTCCAGGACCCGGTGGCGGCGGGCCAGATCCATGATCTCTTCGTAGAAGGTGTCCGGGCTCTTGGAACGGAACTCCATGAACGAGCCGTTGAGCCCGCAGAAGGTGCAGTGGTGCTTCTCGCCCCACCAGCAGCCGCGTGCGCCCTCGACGACGAGCTTGGGCTCCACCCAGTTGCGGGCGACGGAAGCGCCGAGGCGTTCGAAGTAGCCGCTGTAGTCGGGCGGCAGGATCGTGGCGGGCGGCAGCGGCCGGGTGGCCATGGGGTTCGCGACGCTGCTGCCCGCGGCGTCGCGGTGGCAGAGCCCCGGGATGCCGTCGAGCGGGGTCTTCTCGGTGAGCGCGGTCAGCAGCGCGGGGAAGGCGGCCTCGCCCTCGCCGCGTACGACGTGGTCGACGAAGGGGAAGTTGCGGTGCACGGCGGCGCCCTGCTCGCCGTCGCAGTTGGCGCCGCCCATGACGGTCACCAGGTGCGGGGCCAGCTGCTTGACGCGGCGGGCGCAGGCGAGCGCGGCGGTGTTCTGCTGGAAGGTGGAGGTGAAGCCGACGACGTCCGGCTCGCTCGCCACGACCTGACGGGCGATCATCTCGACGAACTCGGGGACGATGCGGTGCAGTTCACGGGTCATCTTCATCCGCGAGGCCTTCAGCTTGCCGGCCATCGAGGCGGTGAACTCCTCGTCCCGCCACTGGGGATCGTCGTACAGGGCGGAGGAGAAGACCCAGTCGCCACAGCCCATGAAGTACGAGGAGAGCGCGTAGTACTCGTAGTCGTCACCGGTGAACTCGGTGCGCTCGGTGATCCAATCGGTGAAGGCGAGGTTGGCGTGCAGCACCTCGGCGCTCGCGCCGGGGACGCGCTCGTCGACGCTCCGTTTGAGGATGCCCAGGGCGAGCGACGGGAGGTCGATGGGCGACCAGGGCATGTTGACCAGCAGTACGCGCACGGGCGCTCCTCGGGGTGTGGGCCGGCCGGCCCCCGGGACGTGCCCGGGGGCCGGCCGGTGGAGATCAGTCCTCGACGGTGTCTTCGCCGTCTTCGGCGTTGCGGAACGGGACGGTGACCGTGATGCCGACACTCGGCTTACGGTTCGTCTCGTCCTCCGCGAGCGGGTCGTTGTGAATGACGTCCTTCTGCATGGCTCTCTCCTCTCGGATGCTGAGTGATCCGCCGATTCGGTGAGTCAGCGGTTCAGTGCTGTACGGTGCGGTGGTGCCGACCCCTCTCCCGGCGGGGAACCCGTCGGAGTGGGGCGTCTGGGTGGGCGCAGCTCCCGGTCGAGGAAGAGCACCGCGCGGCGCAGTACGGCCAGGTGGTCGCCGCCGTCGTAGCCGTCGTGCCCGGAGTCCAGCCACAGGGACTCGTGCCGGGCGCCGGCCGTTTCGAGGGCGGTGAGGTAGGAACGGACCTGCTCGGCCGGGCACTTGGTGTCGTGCGTGGCGGCGACGAGCAGGAGCGGATCCCGTACGCGGGCGGCGTACCGGATCGGGGAGCTGTGCGCGTAGCGCGCGGGCACCTGCGCGGGCGTGCCGCCGAACAGCCGCTCGTCCAGGGCGCGCAGGGCCCCGGTGCCCGCGGCGTGGGCGGCGGCGTAGTCGGCGACGGGCTTCACGGCGACGCCCGCCCGCCACAGGCCGGGCCGCGTGCCGAGGGCGAGCAGCACGAGGTAGCCGCCCCACGAGGTGCCCCACAGGCCGGTCGCGTCCGGGCGGATCAGGCCGCGCGCGGTGAGGTCGGCGTGGACGGCGGCGAGGTCGGCGACCTGGGTATGACCGACGCCCTCGCCGAACGCGCCCTGCCAGTGGGGTCCGTAACCCGTGGACCCGCGGTAGTTGACCCGGGCGACGGCGAAGCCGGAGGCGACGAGCGAGTGCACGGTGCCGTCGTAGGCGTCCCGGTCGTGGTCGGCGGGGCCGCCGTGCACGAGGAACACGGCGGGATGGGGGCCCGTGCCGCCCTCGGGCAGGCTCAGCAGCGTGTGCACGAGGCCGTCGGGGCCGGGCGTGCGGATGTCCCGCACGGTGCCCGGGACACGGCCCGCGACGGTGCCGAGCGGTGGCAGCGGGGTGCCGGCGCTCGACGCCATCACCGGCGGGTGCGTGCTGTCGGTCCAGAGGGTGTGCAGGTCGCCGCCGGGACGCGGGGCCGCGTCCAGGAGCGTGCCGGGCGGGGTGGGCACGGGAGCGAGGCTGCGGCCCGCGAGGTGGGCGCGGTGCAGCAGGGACCGGCCGTGGCGCTCCTGGCGGACCAGGACGGAGCGGCCGTCCGGGTACCAGCGGGCGGTGATCTGGGTGTCGAAGGCGCACCAGTCGTGGGTGACGGTGCCGGTCGCGGGGGACCAGGTGGCCAGCAGGTAGCGGTCCTCGCGCTCGCGGACGAGCAGGAGCGTGGCGTCCGGGCCCGCGGGTGCGAAGCCGAGGGCCCACAGCCTGCCGTGCGCGCCGTCGCCGGGCAGGACCGCGGCGACGGCGCCCGAGGGGGTCAGGACGGTGACCGCGGCGGGGGAGTCGGCTGTGCGGGTGAGGGCGAGCAGGTCGCCGCCCGGGGCGAGTCCGGCGAGGGAGGCGGGGCCGTCGACGCGCGTCACCTCGCGCCCGGGGCCGCCGCGCACGCCGATGCGGAACGTGGTGCTGTCGTCCAGGCCGACGCCGATCGTGGCGATGGGCCCGCCGATGACGGCGAGACCGCGCGCGGTGCCGTCCGGCACACCGGTGAGACCGGGCAGGTCGGGCCCGCCGGTGAAGGCCTGGTGGCGCCACCGGCCGACCCCCCGGGCGTCCTCGTCGAACCACCAGACCCGCGCGTCCCGGTCGATGGCGCCGTGCAGGGTCCCGCCGGGCCGGTCGGTGACCTGCCGGGAGCGGCGCGCGGCGGTGTCCCAGGTGTAGACCTCGCAGCGGCCGTCGGCGTCGGCGGTGAACGCCATCCGGGACGGGTCGGCGGCACAGACCTCGGGCAGCGCGGCACGGTAGACCTGGAAGCGGCTCATGCGGCGGCCTCCGCGAGGGCGGCCCGGCGCGTGGTGTGCACGGCGAGCAGGGCGAGGAGCGCGGCGCACCCCAGCGCGGGCGCGGCGGTGCCCACGCGGTCCGCGCACAGTCCGGCGAGCACGGGGGCGAGTGCGGCGGTGCCGCCGGACGCCGTCGCGAGGACCGCGCCGACCCGCGCCTGCAGCGAGCGCTCCGTCACCCCGAGGGCGCGCGCCTGGAGGATGACGGCGGGCAGCGGCACCAGCAGGCAGACCGCGCCGAGCAGCAGGCCGTACGTCCAGGGCCCGGCGGCGGTGGCGAGCGCCGCGGTGAGCGGCACGAGCAGCCAGGTGACGCCGACGATGACCCGGGTGACGCCGACCCGCACCGCGACCCGGGGCGCGGCGAGCGACCCGGCGAGTCCCGCGGCGCCGGACACGGCGAGCACGACACCCAGCGGGAGCGCGCCGGAGCCCGAGCGTTCCAGGGCGAAGACGGCGGCGTAGTACAGCGCCACCGCGACGCCGTTGACGAGCGCGATCCACACCAGGACGAGGCGGAGCAGCGGCTGGCGCCGCACCACGTGCAGCCCCGCGGCGGCCTCGCGCAGCAACCCGCCCCCGGTGGGCTCCGCCGGGGCCTTCAGCTCGGCCCGCATGCCGCGCACACAGCAGGCGGCGACGGCGTACGAGAGGGCGTCGGCCACGAAGGGGAGGGCGCGCGACAGGCTGTAGGCGACGCCGCCGACGGCGGGCCCGAGGATGAGCGCGCCCTGGTCGGCGGCGCCGAGCCGGGCGACGGCGCGGGGCTGCTCGCCGGGCGGGCAGATCAGGGCGACCGTGCCGCGGGAGGCGGCGTCGTGGGTGGCGGTGGCGAACCGCTCGACGAGCACGGCGCCGAGGAGGTGGGGGAGCGTGAGGTGGCCGAGGGCGAGCACCAGGGCGACGGAGCCCATGGCGAGCGCGGAGACGACGGCGGCCCAGAACATGATCGTCTTGCGGGCGCCGCGGTCGGCGGGGACGGCGGCGAGCGGACCGAGCAGGATCCCGGCCGCCAGGGACAGGCCGGCCACGAGCCCGGCGGTCTGCGCGGAGTGGCCGAGCGCGAGGAGCAGCAGCGGGAGGACGACGCCGGAGGCCTGGGTACCGAGCGCGTCGGCGGCGTTGGCCCACCAGAAGAGGCGGAAGTCGCGTGCGGAGGTGCCTTCGGAAGCGGTGGGCCCGGACGGACGGGGCCCGCTGTGGTCCGGCGTATCTGCCTGCGCGAACGACTCCACGCAATTCCCCCATGAACATGAAGTAGCTGTGAAGAGATGTGTGCGATGTGCAACGAGAGCGGGATCGTAGCCAGCGCCCGGATCCGGCTACAAGGTGCAGGACCCACTGACCGAAAAGCGTGGAAGCGGGGCGCGCGGCGGGACCATGGCGCCGCCACAAAAGGAAGTTCGAGTTCCGGCCGAACGCGCGAGACGAGTGGTGTTCAAGTGACTGATGTGACATCAGGGACACCATGGGTGCCACGTACACCGATATGCGCCGGCGGGTAATTACGTACGCGGACATCCGCCTCGGATGCCGGGGCGCAAACGTCGGCGGGCACAACCGGAAGTGAGGATGGCCGGTTCCTGACGACGACGGTGTGACAACTGGCCGCTGTGCGCCGCGAGTTGGTTTCACCGATCGCGCATCCGCCCGGTGTCCCACCGGAAGCGGACGCCCGCGGCCGTGCGGCTCCCCCGCGCTAGTCGCTCACCGGTACCGACCGAACCGTTTATCGGATTGGTAAAGAACGTCCGCCCCTCCTGTCGCCGGGGACCCGGCAGGCGCAAGGATCCCTCGTACTGCTCGAATCTGCTCGAATCGATGTGCGGGAGGCCTCACTTGAGAAGGACGCCAGGGAACAGACGGACGGCCGTGCTGGGATCCGCGGGTGCTCTTGTCGCGGCGACGCTGCTGGCGGGCGCGATAGCCGCCCCGTCGGCGAGCGCCGACGCGCAGCAGGGTGCCCGCGGCGACGCCGCCGCCCGCTCCGGCAAGGACCGTGAGGCCCGCGGCGCCGCGCTCGCCGCACAGCGCGCCGGCAAGGCCGGTGTCGACTGGCGCGACTGTCCCGCCGACTGGGGCCTGGAGAAGCCCATCCAGTGCGGCTGGGTCACCGTGCCGCTCGACTACGCCAAGCCCGACGGCAAGAAGATCAAGCTCGCCGTCGACCGCATCGGCAACACCGGCGGCAAGGGCGAGCGCCAGGGCGCCCTCGTCTACAACCCCGGCGGCCCCGGCGCCTCCGGCCTGCGTTTCCCGCGCCGCGTCGTCACCAAGAGCGCGCTGTGGGAGAAGACGGCCAAGGCCTACGACTTCGTGGGCTTCGAACCCCGCGGCGTCGGCCACTCCGCCCCCATCTCCTGTGTCGACCCGCAGGAGTTCGTCAAGGCGCCCAAGCCGGACCCGGTCCCCGGCAGCGAGGCCGACAAGCGCGCGCAGCGCAAGCTCGCCGCCGAGTACGCGGACGGCTGCCAGGAGCGCAGCGGCGCCATGCTGCCGCACATGACGACGCCCAACACGGCGCGCGACCTGGACGTCATCCGCGCCGCGCTCGGCGAGAAGAAGCTGAACTTCCTCGGCGTCTCCTACGGCACCTACCTGGGCGCGGTCTACAGCACGCTCTTCCCGACCCACGTGCGCCGCATGGTCTTCGACTCCGTGGTCAACCCGAGCACGGAGAAGATCTGGTACGAGGCCAACCTCGACCAGGACGTGGCCTTCGAGAAGCGCCTCACCGACTGGATGACGTGGGTCGCGAAGAACGACGCCGCCTTCCACCTCGGCGACACCCTCGGCGAGGTCCGCGCACAGTGGGACACCCTGCGCTCCGCGGTGAAGAAGCAGCCGCTGGACGGCGTGGTCGGCCCGGCCGAGCTGATCGCCTACTTCCAGAGCGCGCCGTACTACGACTCCTCCTGGGTCGAGATCGCCACGAACTGGAGCAAGTACGTCGCCGGTGACCCGAAGCCGCTGACCGCGGCGGCGAGCCCCGACCCGTCCGACACCGCGGGCAACATCGCCTCGGAGAACAGCAACGCCGTGTACACGGCCGTCGAGTGCGCCGACGCCAAGTGGCCGCGCAGCTGGCAGAAGTGGGACCGCGACAACACCCGCATCCACCGGGACCACCCCTTCCTCACCTGGGCCAACGCCTGGATGAACCTGCCGTGCGCGACCTGGTCGAGCAAGCAGCAGCAGCCGCTGGAGGTCCGGTCCCACAAGGGCCTGCCGAAGACGCTGATCGTCCAGTCCACCCGTGACGCGGCCACGCCGTACCCGGGCGCCGTGGAACTGCACAAGCGCCTCAAGGGATCCCGCATGATCACGGAGAAGGACGCCGGTTCGCACGGCATCACCAACCTCGTGAACCCGTGCCTCAACGAGCGCGTCGACACCTACCTGCTCACCGGCAGGACGGGCGGCGCCGACGTGACGTGCGGACCGCACGCCACCCCCAAGCCGTAGCGGTCGAACGGCAGCGGCACCGCCGACGGGCCGGCCGTCACCGGGAGGACTCCGGTGACGGCCGGCCCGTCGTATGTTCCACGGGGCGCACGTGCCGCCCGTCGCACGCCGGCCCGTCGTGCGTGTCGCGTACCGGGGGAGGGGCGGGTCAGCTCAGCGGCATCCGCGGGAACTTCCGCCCGTCCTTGACGCCCTGCGCGGCCCGCTCGGCCTCCTCCGCCTTCACGACGGCCGCGTACTTGTCGACGTACTCCTGGCCGGAGAGCCCGAGGATCGCGTACATGATCTCGTCGGTGACGGCCCGCAGCACCGCCTTCTCGTTGTCCATGCCGACGTAGCGGGAGAAGTCGAGGGGCTCGCCGAAGCGGATCGTCACGCGCTTGAGGTTCGGGAGCTTCTGGCCGGGCGGCTGGGCCTCGAAGGTGCCGATCATGGCGCACGGGATCACCGGCACCTGGGCCTTGAGCGCCATCGCGGCCACGCCGACCTTCCCCTTGTAGAGGCGGCCGTCGTGCGAGCGGGTGCCTTCCGGATAGATGCCGAGGAGCTCGCCCTTGTGGAGCACGCCGAGCCCCTCGCGGATCGCCGCCTGGCCGGCCTCCTTGCCGGAGCGGTCCACCGGGATCTGCCCCGCGCTGCGGAAGAACGCCGCCGTGAGCCGGCCCTTGATGCCGGGCCCCGTGAAGTACTCGGCCTTGGCCAGGAACGTGATCCGGCGCTTGATGATGGCCGGCATCAGGAAATGGTCGGAGAACGACAGATGGTTGCCCGCGACGATCGCCGCGCCATGGTCCGGCACATGCTCCAGGCCCTCGATTCTGGGCCGGAACATCAGCCGGAGCAGCGGGCCGAGGATCACGTGCTTGAGCAGTAGGTAGAACATGGCGGCCGCCTTCCCCCTGGTCTGGGTGCCGACGCACAGTAACCAATCGATGCCGCGGATGCGAGAGCCCGTACGGGCCCTTGCGTGCGGCCGGGCGGGGGAGTGACCGGCGGGGCGGCTCGACGTGTCGCGCCGCGGGAGGGTGGCCTGGCCTCCTCCCGGCGTCCCCGACGCCACAGAACGTCACCGCCGGCGCCCTGAGCGGCGTCGCACCCCCGGAGGTCTCCCATGCGCCCGTCCCCCGTCGCGGCCGCCGTCCTGATCGCCCTCGGCACCGCCGTCCCCGCCCACGCGGCACGAGCGGTCCCCGCCCCGGAGCACGGGATCTTCCTCACCGTCTCGGGTACCGACCAGACCTGGATCCGCGGCGTCCTCCTCGACTGCGGGCCCACGCCGCCCCCGGGCCCCCACCCGCAGGCGGCCAAGGCGTGCGAGGCGCTCGCGCTGGCGAACGGCGACTTCGACGCGCTCGCCGACGACCCGCACGCGTGCACGAAGGAGTACGACCCGGTGAAGGTGCGCGCGACCGGGACGTACGGCGGCCGGGCGGTCGACTGGCGCCGCACCTACCCGAACGCCTGCGCCCTGGACGCCGACACCGGCTACGTCTTCCGCTTCTGAGGAGCCCGCGGCGGTCGGTACGGGCTCAGGTGGTGCCGCGCGACAGCACCATCGCCAAGGTGATCAGGCCGAGGACCACCCAGCCGAACCACAGCCATCCGTTGCTTCCGAGCGTCACTGTGTAGGCCGTCACCATGACGAGACCTCCGATGGTGAACCCACCCATGGTCTTCGTGGAACCGGGCATCGCTCAGCCTCCTCCCGGCAGCCTGCGGCGCGCACGCGCCGAGACCGCGGTCCGAGAACCATCGTCACCCGACATGCCCCTCCGGCGCTAGCGTCCGCGTGCGGCCAGTGAGGCCAGATAGGCGTTGTACTCCTCCAGCTCCTTGTCCCCGTCGCGGTCCGCGGCACGGTCCTTGCGGCGTGCCTCCCGGTCCTCGGAGCGCCGCCACTGGAAGAGCAGGGCCACCAGGACCACCACGGAGGGAATCTCGCTGAAGGCCCAGGCGATGCCGCCCGCGGCCTCCTGGTCGGCGAGGGCGTCGATGCCCAGCGAGGCCGGCGGGTGCATGTACGTGCCGATCATCGGCTGGGTCGCCATCATGAGCGCGATGCCGAAGAACGCGTGGAACGGCATGCCCGCGAAGAGCTCCAGCATCCGCATGATGTAGCCGGGCCGGTGCGGGCCGGGGTCGACCCCCATGATCGGCCAGAAGAAGACCAGGCCGACGGCGAGGAAGTGCACCATCATCCCGATGTGGCCCGCCTTGGACCCCATCAGCGTGTCGAAGATCGGCGTGAAGTAGAGCGCGTACAGGCTCGCGATGAACAGGGGGATCGTGAACGCGGGATGCGTGATGATCTTGATGTAGCGGCTGTGCAGCAGCCAGAGCAGCCACTCGCGCGGTCCCTTGCTGCCGCGCCTGGCCACCGGCAGCGCCCGCAGCGCCAGCGTGATCGGGGCGCCGAGCAGCAGCAGGATCGGCGAGAGCATGCTGATCACCATGTGCTGCACCATGTGCACGCTGAACATGACCATGCCGTAGTCGTTCAGCTTGGTGTTCATCACGAGCAGCACGGTGAACACGCCGAGCACGAACGCGATCGTGCGCCCGACGGGCCACTTGTCGCCGCGCCGCACGAGCCGCGCCACACCCCACCCGTACAGGGCGAGGCCCACCAGGCAGCCGATGAGGAAGAAGGGGTCGACCGAGAGTTCCAGGCCTCGCCCCAGCGTGAACGGCGGCAGATCCATGTTCATGCCGTGCCCGCTGTGATCCATCCAGTGGCTCCTGATTCGTGCGGATTGTGCGACGTGTGTCGGCACCAGAGTAGAACTGCCCCCGGCCGTGGACACGACCGGGGGCAGTTAGTTCAACAGGCGATGACCTGGCGCGGCGGGGCCTGCTCTACAGGACGCACTCCGCCTCGGCGTACCGCTCCTCGGGCACCGTCTTCAGCGTCTCGACGGCCTCGGCGAGCGGCACCATGGTGATGTCCGTGCCGCGCAGCGCCGTCATCCGGCCGAACTCGCCGCGGTGCACGGCCTCCACGGCGTGCCAGCCGAAGCGGGTCGCGAGCACCCGGTCGTACGCGGTGGGGGTGCCGCCGCGCTGCACGTGACCGAGGATGACCGGGCGCGCCTCCTTGCCGAGGCGCTGTTCGAGTTCGAGGGAGAGCTGGCGGGCGATGCCGGCGAACCGCTCGTGCCCGTAGATGTCCTTGGCGCCCTCGTCGAACGCCATGGAGCCGACCCGCGGCTTGGCGCCCTCGGCCGCGACGACGATCGCGAACTTCTTGCCCGCCGAGAAGCGTTCGCCGACCTTCGCGGCCAGCTCCTCGATGTCGAAGGGGCGCTCGGGCACGACGATGGCGTGCGCGCCCGCGGCCATGCCCGAGTGCAGGGCGATCCAGCCGGTGTGCCGGCCCATCACCTCGACGATGAGCACGCGCTGGTGCGACTCCGCGGTGGTCTTCAGGCGGTCGAGGGCCTCGGTGGCGACACCGACGGCCGTGTCGAACCCGAAGGTGACGTCGGTGACGGCGATGTCGTTGTCGATGGTCTTGGGGACGCCGACGATGGGCAGGCCCGCGTCGGAGAGCAGCCGGGCCGCCTTGAGGGTGCCCTCACCGCCGATCGGGATGATCGCGTCGAGGCCCAGCTCGGCGACGTGCCCCCGGGCGCGCTCCACGCCGTCCCGCAGGTGGGCGGGCTGGACCCGCGAGGAGCCGAGGATCGTGCCGCCGCGGGCGAGGATGCCGCCCACCGCGTCGAGGTCGAGCTTGCGGTAGTCGCATTCCAGGAGGCCTTTCCAGCCGTCGTGGAAGCCGATGACCTCGTCCCCGTGGTCCACCACCGCGCGGTGCACGACGGAGCGGATGA
The DNA here is from genome assembly GCF_042889645.1 of Streptomyces sp. NPDC002564. NCBI lineage: Bacteria > Bacillati > Actinomycetota > Actinomycetes > Kitasatosporales > Streptomycetaceae > Streptomyces > Streptomyces sp. NPDC002564. The sequence goes on from NZ_JBIARE010000009.1 coordinate 205,882, forward strand.
CGGCGTTCAGGCCGGGGCAGTCGCCGCCGGACGTCAGGACACCAATGCGCATGGCCCGGAATACCTTTGCAACGTGGGTCGATGACCGGACCACGTCGTCCGGCTGGATCCCCGCCACCCTATAGGCGCCGGGGGGCGGGGCCGCATCAGGCGTCCGAGGGCTGGACGGCCCCGCTCACATGTGCGGGCGGGGCGTCAGGCGGGCTCTCCTGCCGGGGGTTACGCGGGCTGCTGGGCGGCGTTGATGCGCTCGGCGCGCAGCGCCTCGTACCACCGGTCGTCGGTGGGCGGCAGCGCGTTCACGTCGAGGGCCAGCTTGAGCAGCAGGTCCGCGATGAGCGGGTTGCGGGCGAGGACCGGGCCGTGCATGTACGTGCCGAACACCGTGCCGTTGAAGGCGCCCTCGGTGCCGTCGCCCGTGCCGTTGCCCCGGCCGAGCGTCACGCGGGCGAACGGCCGCGCGGCCGGGCCGATGTGCGTGATGCCCTGGTGGTTCTCGAAGCCGGTCAGCGGGGGCAGGCCCAGCTGCGGGTCGATGTCGGCGAGGACGTCACCGACGCAGCGGTCGCCCTCGCCGCGGGTGGAGACCACGTCGAGCAGGCCGAGGCCCGGCTCGCGCTGGCCGAGGTCGTTGATGAACTCGTTGCCGAGGATCTGGTAGCCGGCGCAGACCGAGAAGACGATCGCGCCGTTGCCCACGGCGCGCTGCAGGCCGCCGTCGCGGCGCAGCCGCTCGGCCGCCAGGCGCTGCGGACGGTCCTCGCCGCCGCCGATCAGGTAGATGTCGCCGGAGGTGGGCACCGGCTGGTCGCTGCGCACGTCGTAGCGCTCGACCTGGAGACCGCGCTGGCGGGCGCGACGCTCCACGACCAGGGCGTTGCCCTGGTCTCCGTACGTGCTGAGCAGGTCGGGGTAGACCCACACCAGCCGCAGGCTGTTGTCACTCATGCTCATTCGTCCCTACGAAGGTTTGAGGGGCCGGTGGGGTCAGTTGCCGACGCGGCGGCGCAGGTCCTGGAACGCGGTGTAGTTCGCGATCGTCTCGATGCGGCCGGGCGGGGCGAGCTGCACCGCCTCGTCGAGGCTCTCGCAGACGCGGAAGTCCAGGCCCGCGACCTCCAGCCGCACCGCGAGGTCCAGCTTGCGGTCGCCGAGCACGAAGATCGGGTGACCGGAGAGCCGGGTGTAGTCGACGTCCCAGAGCCAGGAGGTGTCGGTGCCGTCCGCGCCGCGGGCGTTCACCGAGAGGATCACCGGGGTCGGCGGCGGGTCGATCAGCGAGAACGTCTCGAGCCAGCCCGCGGGGTTCTTCGCGAGGAGCAGACGCAGGTCGCGGCCCTGGAACTGGACCACGTCGTAGCGTCCGGCGACCGCCTGCACCTGGTACATGCGCTCCAGGGCGACCTGCGGCGGCACGCCGAAGACGGCGGCGACGGCGGCCGACGAGGCGGCGTTCGCGCGGTTGGCGCGGCCGGGCAGCTGGAGGTGGATCGGCCAGGCGGAGCCGTGCGGGTCCAGGACGTGGTCGCCGGAGAGCACCCAGCTGGGCGCCGGACGGCGGAAGCCGCACTCGCCGCAGAACCAGTCGTCCCCGGGGCGCTGCATGACGCCACCGCAGGACGGGCACGACCAGGCGTCGTCCTTCCACTCCTGGCCCGCGGCCACCCACACCACGTTCGGCGAGGAGGAGGCGGCCCAGACGACCAGCGGGTCGTCGGCGTTGGCGATGACGACGGCCTTGGAACCGGCCAGGCCCTCGCGCCACTTCTCGGCGAGCATGCGGGTCTCCGCGGCGCGGTCCAGCTGGTCGCGGGAGAGGTTGAGCAGGGCGATGGCCTTGGGGTCGACGTCACGGGCGACACCCGCGAGGTACTTCTCGTCGACCTCGATCACGCCGTACCGCGCGTCGGAGCCACCGGCGAGAGCCGAGGTGATTCCGGCGGGCATGTTCGCGCCGAGCGCGTTCGAGACGACCGGGCCGCTGGCCCGGAGCGCCTCGGCGATCAGACGGGTGGTGGTCGTCTTGCCGTTGGTGGCCGACACGAGGACCACGTCCAGGTGCGTGGCGAGCCGTCCGAGCAGCTCGGGGTCGAGCCTGAGCGCGACCTTGCCGCCGATCACCGATCCGCTGCCGCGGCCCGCAGCCCGCGACACCGCCGCGGCCGCCTTGCCCGCCGTCACGGCCAGCTTGGCCCGCGGCGACAGCGGGTCCGTGTTGCCTGACATCTGTCGAGATCCTCCTTGCGTACGGCGCCGCGCCTGCCCCCGGCATCGTTTCGCTGCTCAGCCTATCGAGATCCACTGGCAAGCCCGAATCACGGCACCACCTCGGCACCTCCCCGGTGCCGCTCCGTCCCCTGGACCGTACTCTTGCCGCCATGCGACACGGCACGATCCCGGGCGCCTCGGGGCGCGTACGACCCATGACCCTGCTCGGCGAGCCCGTGCTGCACACGGCCTGTGAGGAGGTCACCGACTTCGGGCCCGAACTGGCGGAGCTCGTCGAGGACATGTTCGCCACGATGTACGCCGCGCGGGGCGTGGGACTCGCCGCGAACCAGATCGGCGTGGGCCTGCGGGTGTTCGTCTACGACTGCGAGGACGACGAGGACGTGCGCCATCTCGGACACGTCGTCAACCCGCGGCTCGTCGAGGTGGACGGCGTGACCGTGCGCGGCCCGGAGGGCTGTCTCTCGCTGCCCGGCCTGGAGGCGGGCACGCCGCGCTTCGACCACGCCGTGGTCGAGGGCGTCGACGTGCGCGGGGAGCCGGTGCGGGTGCACGGGACGGGCTGGTTCGCGCGCTGTCTCCAGCACGAGTGCGACCACTTGGTCGGCGGGGTCTACACCGACCACGTCACGGGCTGGCGGCGCCGCAGGGTGCTGCGGGCCGCCGCCAGGGCACCGTGGAACACGTCCGGGCATGCGGAGCGGGCCCCCGGCGGACCCTCGGCAGGGACCGCCTGACACCGCGCACCGCCGTGCTCGGTCCCGGTTCAGAAGCCGGGGCCGCCCACGCGATTGCCCGCCGCCGCGAGCCGCCCCCACAGGAGGTCGGCGAGGCTGCGCACCAACTGGGCGCGCGGGCAGGGGCGTTCGCCGAGCCACCAGTCGCCGGCCGCGTGCATCATGCCGACGATGCCGTGGCCCCACACCCGGGACAGCTCGGCGCTCTCCGGGCCGAGGTCCACGCGCTCCTCGATGACCTCCGCGAGTTCCTCGCCGAGGCGGCGCAGCAGCGGGGCGGAGTGCAGCCCCACGTCGAAGCCCGCCTCGCCGGGCGAGGGGGCCTCCGAGGGATGCATCAGGAAGCGGTAGACCTGCGGGCGTGCCTCGATCGCCGCGAGGTAGGTGTCGAGGGTCGCCTCGACGCGCTCCCTGCGCTCGGCCGGGGCGTCGAGGGCGGCGCGCAGCGCTTCGAGCAGCGCGTCCGTGTGCCGCTTGGCGAGCGCGGCGTACAGTCCGCCCTTGTCGCCGAAGTGGCGGTAGAGGATCGGCTTGGTGATGCCCGCCTCGGCGGCGATGGCGTTCATCGAGGCGCCGGGGCCTTCGCGCAGCACGACCCGGTCCGCGGCCTCGAGGAGCTCGCGCCGTCGGTGCTCCGCGGACCGCTGCTGATCGGTCCGCTGGGTGGTCTCCATCGTTTCTCCCCGCCCGTGCTGAATCGGTGACGCACGCGCAACGTAACACCCGTCGGCCGCCGCGCATCGAACGGGCTGCCGGGAGTTGACATGGACTACTGGCCGGTAACAGACTGCGGTTACCGCAAGTAACGCCGCAGATGATCGCAGGTCCTGGAGGGGTCATGGCCGAGTTCACCATGGAGCTCAACGACGAACAGAAGGAGGTCCGGGACTGGCTCCACGGGTTCGCCGCCGACGTGATCCGCCCCGCGGCCGCCGAGTGGGACGAGCGCGAAGAGACCCCGTGGCCCATCATCCAGGAAGCGGCGAAGCTCGGTATCTACTCGCTGGATTTCTACGCCCAGCAGTTCTTCGACCCCTCGGGGCTCGGCATCCCGATGGCGACCGAGGAGATCTTCTGGGGTGACGCGGGCATCGGCCTGTCCATCATGGGCACGGGCCTGGCCGCCGTCGGTGTGCTCGCCAACGGCACCGAGGAGCAGATCGGGACCTGGATCCCGCAGATGTACGGCGACGTGAACGACGTGAAGGTCGCCGCCTTCTGTTCCTCCGAGCCCGACGCCGGATCCGACGTGGCGGCCATGCGGACCCGTGCCGTGTACGACGAGGCCAAGGACGAGTGGGTCCTCAACGGCACGAAGACCTGGGCGACCAACGGCGGCATAGCCAACGTCCACGTCGTCGTCGCGGTCGTCGACGCGGAGCTCGGCTCCAAGGGCCACGCCTCCTTCATCGTCCCGCCGAACACCCCCGGCCTCTCCCAGGGGCAGAAGTTCAAGAAGCACGGCATCCGCGCCTCGCACACCGCCGAGGTCGTCCTCGAGGACGTCCGGGTGCCGGGCCACTGCCTGCTCGGCGGCAAGGAGAAGCTGGACGAGCGTCTGGCCCGGGCCCGGGAGCGTGCCAGGACGGGCGGCGAGCGGGTCAAGAACGCCGCGATGGCCACCTTCGAGGCATCCCGCCCCGCGGTCGGCGCGATGGCCGTGGGCACCGCCCGTGCCGCGTACGAGGAGGCCCTGGAGTACGCCAAGACGCGTACGCAGTTCGGCCGCCCGATCATCGACAACCAGGGCGTCGCCTTCCAGCTCGCCGACATGCGCACCCAGATCGATGCGGCCCGCCTCCTGGTGTGGCGCGCCTCCTGGATGGCCAGCACGGGCAAGAAGTTCGAGTCGGCCGAGGGCTCCATGTCGAAGCTGTACGCGAGCGAGGTCGCCAAGAAGGTCACCGCGCAGGCCGTGCAGATCCTCGGCGGCAACGGCTTCACGCGGGAGTACCCGGTGGAGCGCATGCACCGCGACGCCGCGATCTACACGATCTTCGAGGGGACGAGCGAGATCCAGCGGCTCGTCATCGCGCGCACGCTCTCGGGCATGCCGATCCGCTAGCGCGTCGGCCCGAGTGCGGCGGTCGTCGCATTCCTTCAGGCCCGCATGTTCCTTCAGGTGTGCGTGTCTCCTCGGTGCACGTGAGACGTCCGCCCTCGCCGCTTCGGTGGCGGGGGCGGACGTTTTGGTGCGTGCCGGTCCGCTTGGTGCGTGCCGGTCCGCGCGGCGTGGTCGACAGGTAGGTTTGCAAGTGTGGTTTGCAAGTTTGCCTGTCGAACTCGTAGGGTGCAGGCATGAGCGGACCTCCTGGCGAACCCACCCCCGAGCAGGTCGCCGCCGACCTCACGAGCGTCGTCGGGCGTCTCGTCCGCAGACTGCGCGGCGCCTCGCCCGGCAGCGGCCTCAGTCCCTCGCAGCGTTCCGTGCTGGCCCAGCTCGACCGGGAGGGTCCCGCGACCACCGCGGCCCTGGCCCGCGCCGAGCTCGTACGTCCCCAGTCGATGCGGATGACCGTGGCCGCGCTGGAATCCATGGAGCTCGTCGCGCGCGCCCCCGATCCGAACGACGGGCGACAGTCCGTCGTCTCCCTCACCGAACGGGGCCGCCGCACCCTCGCCGACGCCCGGGCCGCGAAGCAGGGCTGGCTCGCGCAGGCCCTCGCCGACGAGCTCGATCCGGCCGAGCGGCGCCGGGTCGCCGAGGCCGTCGCGCTCCTGGAGCGACTGGCGCGGACCTGACGGGCGCCCGGAGCGGCACCGCGTCCCCCTGATCCACCCCCCCCTCGCGTACGAGGGGTGCTCACGCAAGAGAAAGGCACCTCCCATGACTGCCACCGTGATCGACCCGAACACCGCCCTCGTCGTCGTCGACCTGCAGAAGGGCATCACCGGCCTGCCCACCGCCCACCCCTCGGCGCCGATCGTCGAGCGGTCCGCCGCGCTGGCCGCGGCCTTCCGCGAGCGCGGCCTGCCCGTGGTCCTGGTGCGGGTGACCGGCGGCGCCCCCGGCCGCACCGAGGGCCCCGCGCGCGGCGGCGACGTCCCCTCGGACTGGGCTGACCTCGTGCCCGAACTGGGCCGCACGGACACCGATATCGTCGTCACCAAGCAGCAGTGGGGCGCGTTCTACGGCACCGACCTCGACCTGCAACTGCGGCGCAGGGGCGTCACCCAGGTCGTGGTCACCGGCATCGCGACGAGCATCGGAGTGGAGTCGACGGCCCGCGCGGCGCACGAGCACGGCTACCACGTCACCGTGGCCGTCGACGCGGTGACCGACATGGACGCGGACGCCCACCGCAACAGCGTGGAGAAGATCTTCCCGAGGCTCGGCGAGACGGACACGACGGAGGCCCTGCTCAAGCTGCTCGGCTGAACCGCGGGAGCCGCCCCGGCTCACGGTGGCCGACGGCCGGTGGCGGAGTGGCCGGCCCACGGCCGGGACGGGCGTGACCTACGGCCGGTACACGTACGGCGTCGTCGTGCACAGCGTGGCGAAGCCGAGCCGGTCCAGGATCGGACGGCTGTCGTCGGTGGCGTCGACCTGCAGATAGCGGTAGCCGCGGGCGACGGCGATCCGGGCGCGATGGGCCACCAGCGCCCGGTAGATGCCTTTGCCGCGCCACCGCGGGTCGGTGCCACCGCCCCACAGTCCGGCGAAGTCCGTGCCCGGACAGAACTCCATCCGCGCACCGCACACCGGCCGGTCACCGGCCATCGCGACGACGGCGACGATCCGGTCCGGCGCCTCCGTGAGCTGGGCGAGCACCCGCCGGGCGAGGTGCTCGCCCAGCGCCGCGTCGTCCTCGCCGAAGGCCGCGACATGCGCCTGTGCCATCAGGCGCACGCCCGCCGCGTCCGTGACCGGTACCAGCCGGACTCCGTCGGGCAGCCCGGGCCCCGCGGGCAGCGACGCCGCCTCGGCCACCATCACGCTCTCCGTCGGCTCCGCCTGGAAACCGGCGGCGAGCAGCCGGCCGGACAGGTCGCCGGGGCGGTCGTAGGAGTGCAGCTTCCACTCGAACTCCCGCCCCGCCGCGGTGTAGTGGCGCACCTGCTCCGCGATGACGGCGTCCGCCGTGGACGCGTCGACGTCCGTCCACAGCACGCCGTTCCAGTCGTGCGCCGAGCCGGTCACCCGGACGACGCCCCCCGTCCGCTCGACCCGGGAGCCGCCGCCCTCGCTCAGCGCATCGTGCCGGAGCTGACGGTCGTACGCGGCCAGTACCGCTGCATGATCCATGCGGTCACCTCAGCAGGGCGACCGACGGGCGGCAACAGGATTTTCACGCCTGCCAGCGGCAGCGCAGCGCCGCCGTGGCGAACCCCGGGCCGAACGCGACGGCGGCACCGTGCGCGCCGTCGTCCGGCGGGTCCGCGTGGGTGCGCTCCAGCACGCGCAGGACGCTCACGCCCCCGAGGTTCCCCTCGTGGGCCAGGGTGTCCGTGGAGTGCCGCGCGGCGCTCTCGTCCAGGCCCAGGGCGGCCACGGTGTCGGCGATGATGCGCGGACTGCCCGGGTGGACGACGGCGAAGTCCGTCCGGTGCGGGCCGAGCCACTCCAGCAGGTGCGGCACCATGTCGGTGACCGCGGCGAGCACCTGCTTGGTCGAGTCGAAGTGGATGCCGTCCGTGGCGATCCGGCCGCGCTGGCGCTCCAGGCTGTCGCGCAGGACGTACTCGAAGGTGTCCTCGATCGCGATGCCCGGGCCCAGAGGGGTGTCGGTGACGACGGTCGCGGCGGCCGCGTCCCCGAAGAGCGCCTTGTAGATCATCGACTCGATGGTGGTGTCGCTGTGGTGGTAGATGCTCGACAGCACTTCGGAGGCCACCACCAGGACCGTGCTGCCCGGCCGCGCCGCCAGCAGGTCGGCGGCGCGGGTGAGGGCCTGGGTGCCGCCCGGGCAGGCGACCGTGCCGAGCGCGACACGGCGCACGTCGGGGCGCAGCCCGAGTCGCGAGACGAGGCCGATGTCGAGGTTGGGCACCGCCCAGCTCGTGGTGTGCGTGGTGACCAGGGCGTCGACGTCCCGGGCCGCGAGCCCCGCGCCGTCCAGCGCCGTGGCCGCGGCGCGCTCCGCCATGGCCAGCGCGTCGCCGAACGCGACCCGGGCCCGCTCGCCGACGTCGGCCGTCCCCGCCACGGTGGGGGAGTCGAGGGGGCGGGTGAAGTAGCGGGTCTGCACACCGCAGTTGCCGATGACGCGCAGGAGGGCGCGCAGCCGCGGGTGGTCGGCGTGGTGGGTGCTGACGTCGTCGGCTATCTCGGCCGTGGTGACCTTGTGGTCCCCGACGACCGTGTGCGGCCGGAGCACATGAGCGGTCATGTGGCAGCTCCCCAGGATCGAAGAAGGCTGGGTGTGGCCAAAGTACTGCACTGGGACGTGAGTGCCCTGTCGGGAGCCGACTGTCCGAGCACCTGAGCGTCGAAGATGTGTGCGAGCAGGCCGGACGGTCGGCCGGGGTGGAGGGGTGATCAGTCCGAGCGGAGAATGGGGGCGCGCGAGTGGGTGCGCTGGGCGCCGGCGTGGAAGACGAGGATCATCAGCCGGGAGCCGGGCGCCGTCAGGGGCTGCGCCGCGCACATGGTGACCCAGCCCGGCCCTTCCAGGGCGTGCAGCAGCGGGCGCTCGTCCCCGTCGGGGTGCGGGTGGGAGTTGCCCGCGGCGTACAGGTCGGCGATCTCCGGCTCGGCGAGGATCTCCTTCTCGATCTGCCGCAGGACGTCGTCGTCGGGTCTGGCCGCGAGCGCGGCGCGCAGCTGGGGCAGGACCATCGGGGCCCAGGCGGTGTGCCAGCTCAGCAGGGTGTCGCGGCCGAGCGGGTCCAGGAGCATCCAGCGCAGGGTGTTGCCGGGGACCTTGCCGCCCGGGAACATGCCGGCGAACGCGGCGTTGTACGCCAGCACTTCCCAGGAGGCGTCGGTCACGTAGGCCATGTGCCCTATGCCGTCGACCGCCTCCTGCCAGACGCCGGGCACCTCCTTGCCGGAGGAGAGGTGGAGCGGTCCCGGCGGGTCCTGGAGCAGGGCGTAGCGGCAGAGGGACACCCATTCCTGTTCGTTGAGCCCGAAGAGGCGGGCGACGTCCCGGAGCAGTGAAGTCGGCGGATTGGGGTAATTGCCGGATTCGAGGCGGTGATACGTCCCGAAGGTACGGTGCAGCAATTGGTCGACCTGGTGCTGCGACAGGCCGGGGGCGCGCCGGCCCTGACCCGTGGGGCGGGCGAAACCGTGTGATTCGGGGGCTATGAGGGCGCGTCGTTCGCGGAGCAGTGCGCGGAGCGCCGTCTTGTTCATGGTGGGTAATCCCTCTTGGTGCACGCCGAGTTGGAGCGTGATCAGTCTAAATATTCACATCGGCTTTGGTAGTAAACATTGCCCGAAGAAAACGATCAGTCGCTCGGGCATCATGGAGCGTGCGGAGTCACCGACCTGCAGGTTTGATCGTCGGGGGATCTCCGTGCACAACCGCGGGGCATCTTGTCCGGGGAGCTCGAAAATGGCTGAAATTCCTCGGCATTGGGTACCCCCTAGGCCTATAGGGCCGACGCGGGAAGCGTGTGGGACAACTGTTCGTATTTCGATCCGTGTGGTCGGAATCGGAGCAGCGCAGGACCGCACGGCACTTCTTCCCGCACCGGTTTCGTAGGGCCATCGGCTGCGGTCGGTGCCGTCACTCGCCATTACGTAGCGGCCACGGTACCGGCCGCCCGTGGTTGTCCCGGGCGCGTCAGACGGCCGCGACGCGCTTCTCCGCCTCCGCCAGGATCTCCGTGACACGTACCCCGAACCGGACGTCGCACGGGTGTGCCGTGCCGCTTCTCACCGCGGCGACGAGTGCGTCGACCGCCGCGCGGAACGCCTCGTCCGACCCTTCCCACGACGGCAGCACCGCCGTGCCGCTCTCGCCCCGCAGCTCCACGGTCACGCCCGCGCAGTCCTCCGGAGCCGTGAGGCTCAGCGTCGCCGTGCTGGACGCGCCGCCGGTGTGCCGCAGGACCAGGTGGACCGTGTCGCGCGGACCGGCGGCCGCCGCCGACACCGCGCTCACGTCGCCGAGGACGGGCAGCAGCATCGACAGGGCGTGCGGCCCCACGTCCCACAGGCCGCCCCGGCTGGCCCGCCACGGCGAGTCGAAGGCCGCGCCCCCGTCCGGGGCGTAGAACGATCCGTACCAGTCGGCACGGCCGGTGAACCAGCCGCCGGTGGCGGCCTGTTCGGTCACCCAGGCCGCAGGTCCCGGGGCGAAGCGCAGCGTGAAGAAGACCACGGACGCCACACCGGCCCCGGCCACCGCCGCCGCGAGCTCGTGCGCCCCCTCCGTGGTCGTGGCCACCGGCTTGTCGAGCAGGAGGTGACACCCCGCCGCCGCGGCCCGCGCGGCGAGCGGCGCCTGGACGTCGGGCGGCACCGCGAAGGCCACCGCGTCACTGGCGGCGAAGAGCTCGTCCGCGTCCGCGTACGCCGTCGTCCGGTGCGTGGCGGCGAGCGAGGCCGCGGCCTCGGGGCGCCGGCCCCAGATGCCGCAGAGCTCGACGCCCGGGTGCGCGGCCAGCGCCGGGGCGTGCGTGGCGCCGGCCCAGGGGCCCGTGCCCACCAGGCCGATACGGAGTCGGTTCATGGCCCGCAGTATGACCGACGCCGCCGACGGGCGGCCTCCCCCGGTGGGCCCCCCGCCGGCGCGGGGGGCGGTCGACGGCCACGGCGGGCAGGCCCCGGCGCGCCCCGTGCGCCGCGCCCCCGGACACCCCCGACGGTGCGGCGGAATCGCCGAATTCCCGGTGGTGAATGCCCATTCACCCGCTATGGTGAATTCGAATTCACCTCAGAGGGGCGGGGGAGACGACGTGGAGCCTGGACCGATACCCGCCGGGAGGGGCCTGCGGGAGCGTCTGACCGTGCCGGTCCTGGCCTTCGGCGGCATCCTCATGGCCGTCACGCAGACGGTCGTCGTGCCGCTGCTGCCCGACCTGCCCCGGCTGACGGGCAGTTCGCCGGGCGCCGTCTCCTGGCTGGTCACCGCCACCCTGCTGTCGGGGGCGGTCCTCACGCCCGTCCTCGGCCGCGCGGGCGACATGTACGGCAAGCGGCGGGTGCTGCTCATCGCCCTCGGCCTGATGGCCGGCGGCTCGGTGCTCTGCGCGCTGACCTCGGACATCCGGCTGCTCATCGCGGCGCGTGCCCTGCAAGGGGCATCGGCCGCCGTGGTGCCGCTGTCCATCAGCATCCTGCGCGACGAACTCCCGCCGCAGCGCACGGCGTCGGCGGTCGCCCTGATGAGTTCGACGGTCGGCATCGGCGCGGCCCTCGGCCTGCCGCTCGCCGCGCTCATCGTGCAGTACGCGGACTGGCACGCGATGTTCTGGGCGACCGCGGGGCTCAGCACCCTCGGCCTCGCGCTCGCCGTCTGGGCGGTGCGCGAATCGCCGGTGCGTTCGCCGGGCCGGTTCGACACCTGGGGGGCGCTGGGGCTGGCGGCCGGGCTGGTGTGCCTGTTGCTCGCGGTGTCGCAGGGCGGCCAGTGGGGGTGGGGGAGCGCGCCGATCCTCGGCCTGTTCGCCGGGGCCGTCGTCGTCCTCGCCCTGTGGTGGCGGATGCAACTGCGCTCGAAGCACCCGCTGGTGGACCTGCGCCTGGCGTCCGGGCGGCGGGTCGCGCTGCCGCACGTGACGGCGCTGCTGGCGGGATTCGCCTTCTACGCCAACTCGCTGGTGACCGCGCAGCTGGTGCAGGCCCCCGCCGCGAGCGGCTACGGCCTGGACCTGTCGATCGTGGCGACCGGCCTGTGCCTGTTGCCCAACGGCGTCATCATGCTCGTGCTCTCGCCGGTGTCGGCGCGGATCTCGACGGCGCGCGGCCCCCGGGTGACGCTCGCCGCGGGCGCCGTCTTCATGGCGCTCGGCTATGCCGTGCGCATCGTCGACAGCCGGGAGCTGTGGGTGATCATGGTCGGCGCCGCGGTGGTGTCGACCGGCACCACCTTCGCGTACTCGGCGCTGCCCACGCTGATCCTGCGGGCGGTCCCGGTCGAGCAGACCGCCTCGGCGAACGGTGTGAACGTCCTGATGCGCACGATCGGGCAGAGCGTCTCCAGCGCGGCCGTCGCCGCCGTGCTCGTGCGGCACACCTCGGCCGTGGAGGGGCTGCGGGTGCCCACCCTGGGCGGCTACCAACTGGCCTTCGCCCTGGCCGGAACGGTCGCGCTCGTCGCGTGCGCCGTGGCCCTGGCCATACCCTCGGACACGGCCCCCGAGGCCGGGCGCGCGACCGCCCGGGGCACCGGGCCGGCCCAGGAGAAGGCTCTGGAAGGAAGGTGACCGTGGCGGGAAGGAACGTGTCCACGGCGAGCGCGGCGGGCCCGGCGCAGGACGGATCCGGCGCGGCCGGGCCCGTGGCCGCCGCAGCGGGAGGCGTAGGCCCGCGCTCCACCCCGGCCGCCCCGCCCTCCGGCCGCAGGGACGCGGAGGCCACCAAGGCCGCCATCGTCCGCGCCGCCCGTCACCTCCTGGCCCGGCACGCGCACGGTGACATCACCCTGAAGGCGGTGGCCGAACGGGCCGGGGTGAGCGCGCCGTTGATCCTCAAGTACTTCGGCAACAAGGACGCGTTGTTCTCCCAGGTGATGTCGTTCGAGGCGGACGCGGAAGGCTTCCTCGACGCACCCGTGGGCGACCTCGGCCGCCACATGGTCCACCAACTGCTCACCGGCCAGGCCGAGCGCGGCGCCGACCCGATCCTGCGCATCGTCTTCGCCCCGCTCCACGGCGCACAGGGCGACATCCTGCGCGCCAACTTCCGCGCCCAGGTGGCCCAGCGGCTCGGTGCACGGCTGTCCGGACCGGACGCCGGACTGCGCGCCGAGCTCGCCGTCGGCATGCTGCTCGGCCTCGGCGTGATGTACGGCATCGCGCGCGGCCCGCATCTGCGCGCCGCCGAGCTCACCGAGATCACCGACCGGTACGCGCCCGCGGTGCAGGCCTTCCTGACGCCCGGGTGACGCCCGCGGGTGGCGCGGCGGCGGTGGGACGGGCCGCGCCACGTCGTACGACCAGCACCGCCGCGAGTCCCACGGCGAGCCCGGCCGCCGTCTGCGGACCGAAGGGCTCGCCGAACATCAGCGCGCCCCACAGGGCGGTCACCGGGGCCATCAGGAACATCAGCGTGTTGACCTGGGTGACGCCGGAGCGCCGCAGGATCAGCCAGTACAGGCCGTACCCGCCGAAGGTGGAGAGCACCACCAGCCATCCGACGGCCGTCCAGAAGGACGCCTCGGCCGGCGGTGTCGCGGCGCCCGCCGCGAGGGCGAGGCCGGTGAAGACGACGGCGCTGGTGACGCAGTGGACGGTCATCGAGGCGGCGGGGGAGACCGCGCGCGGCGCGCGCCGGTCCAGGAAGGTCGCCGCCACCAGCGACAGCATGCCGAGGAACGGCACGAGATAGGCCCACCACGCCGCGTCGCCACCGCCCGAGAAGTCGGCCGCCGTGACGATGACGACCCCGGTCACACCGAGCCCGAGGCCGGCCCACTGGGTGCGCGAGACGAAGTGACCCAGCAGCGGTCCGGCGAGCGCGCCCGCCACCAGCGGCTGGGTGCCGTCGATCAGCGCGGTCGTGCCGCTGGAGACGCCGAGCTGGATGGCGTAGTACACGGTGAGCAGGTAGCCGCTCTGCGAGAGCGCGCCGACGGCCGCCTGCCGCCCCACGTCACGTGCCGTCAGGCCGCGCCAGGAGCCCCGCAGGAAGAGCGCGGCGACGAGCCCGAGGACCACGGCCAGCGGCAGGAAGCGCCACATCAGGACCGTCACGGCCGACGCGCTCCCGGCCCCCAGCTTGGCGCCGATGAAGCCGGAGCTCCAGGTCAGCACGAACGCGGTCGAGAGCAGGACGTTCATGGATGCCTCCTCGCCGTGCGGTGGCGCCCGCAGGGGCGAGTAGACCGATCGGTCTACCTGGCGGCGAGTATACAGATCGGTTTAGTGGTCGGTATACAGACCGGTCTACTATGGAGGCATGGCTGAGGACGTGCAGGGAGCAGAAGGCCGGACCGCGACGCCGCGGCGGGTGGTCATGACGCCGGGGGCGCGGCGCGCCCTGGCGGCGGCGGGGCGGCTCTTCTACGAGCGCGGCATCCATGCCGTGGGCGTGGACCTGATCGCCGCCGAGGCCGGTGTCACCAAGAAGACCCTCTACGACCGGTTCGGCTCCAAGGAGCAGATCGTCGTCGAGTACCTGGCCGACCGCGACGAGCGCTGGCGCGCCTTCCTCGCCCCGCGCCTCGCGGCCGCCCCCACCCCGGCCGCCCGGATCCTCGCCGTCTTCGACGCCTCGCGGGACTGGGCCGACGCGCACCTGGTCAAGGGCTGCAGCATGGTCAACGCGCACGCGGAGATCAGCGACGCCGCGCACCCTGCGTACCCGATCATCACCGGCCAGAAGGCCTGGATGCTGGCGCTCTTCACCGGGCTCGCCGAGGAGGCGGCACCGGGGCGCGGGGCGCGTCTGGGCCGGACGCTGATGCTCCTGCACGAGGGGGCGCTCGTGGCGCACGGGCTGCACGTCTTCCCCGATGCCGTCGACCAGGCCCGCGAGGACGCCGAGGTGCTGGTCGGCGCAGTCGCGGAGTGACGGTCGGCAGGCGGTCGCCGCTGCTCCGCCCGCAGAACGTGGGGAAGTTTTTGCCCATGGCCGGAATGTTTCGTTCCGTCGCACGGGCCGGGCGCGCTCCCGGCGGGTGAGGGGGCGGGGAGGCCTCCCCGCAGGCGTCTGGCCTTGGCAAAGAGCGGCCGAAACCGTCGGGGTCGAGGGGCGCAGACCCGCCGAGGGGGCGTTGACCGTACGCAATCGCAGGCGCACGCTGCCGACATAGGTGCTAGTTACACCTAGTTCGGCGAGCGGAAGGAAAGCGCATGTGCGGCATCACCGGCTGGGTCTCCTTCGACCGTGATCTGACGGCCGAGTCCACCACCCTGGACGCCATGACGGAGACGATGTCCTGCCGCGGTCCCGACGACCGCGGCAGCTGGACCGGCGGGCCCGCCGGCCTCGGACACCGCCGACTCGCGATCATCGACCTGCCCGGCGGACGCCAGCCCATGACGGTCGACACGCCGACGGGAACCGTCGCCCTCGTCTACTCGGGGGAGACCTACAACTTCACCGAGCTGCGCCGCGAACTGGCGGGCCGCGGGCACCGCTTCACCACCGAGTCCGACACCGAGGTCGTCCTGCGCGGCTACCTCGAATGGGGCGAGGCCCTCGCCGAGCGGCTGAACGGCATGTACGCCTTCGCCCTCTGGGACGCCCGCCACGACAAGCTCGTCATGATCCGCGACCGCATGGGCATCAAGCCCTTCTACTACTACGAGACCGCCGACGGGGTCCTGTTCGGCTCCGAGCCCAAGGTGATCCTCGCGAACCCCCTCGCCCGCCGCCGCGTCGCCCTCGACGGCCTGCGCGAGGTGTTCGCGATGGTCAAGACGCCCGGCCACGCCGTGTGGGACGGCATGCGCGAGGTCGAGCCCGGCACCGTCGTCACGGTCGACCGGGCCGGGCTGCGCCGGCACGTCTACTGGTCGCTGGAGACCAGGGCGCACACCGACGACCGGGACGCGTCCATCGGCAGGGTGCGCGAGCTCCTCGACGACATCGTGCGCCGCCAGCTCGTCTCGGACGTCCCCCGCTGCACGCTGCTCTCCGGCGGCCTGGACTCCTCGGCGATGACGGCGCTCGCGGCGCGCCAACTGGCCGAGACGGGCGAGACCGTGCGCAGCTTCGCCGTCGACTTCGTCGGCCAGGCGGACAACTTCGTCGCCGACGAGCTGCGCGGCACGCCCGACACCCCCTTCGTCCACGACGTCGCGAAGGCGTCGGGCACCGATCACCGCGACATCGTCCTCGACTCGCACGCCCTCGCCGATCCGGAGGTGCGCGCCAAGATGATCCGGGCGCGGGACATCCCCATGGGCTTCGGCGACATGGATGCCTCCCTCTACCTCCTCTTCCACGCCATCAGGGAGCACTCCACGGTCGCGCTGTCCGGGGAGTCCGCGGACGAGGTGTTCGGCGGCTACCTGCAGTTCTTCGACGAGGGGGCGCGTACGGCCGACACCTTCCCCTGGCTCGTGCGGTTCGCCGACCACTTCGGCGACGACTCCGGGGTGCTGCGCCCCGACGTGACCGCGGCGCTCGACCTGCCGCGCTACGTCAAGGACAGCTACGCGACGGCGGTCACCGGCATCCGGCGCCTGGACGGGGAGAGCGACTTCGAGTACCGGATGCGCAAGATCTGTCATCTGCACCTGACCCGCTTCGTGCGCATCCTGCTCGACCGCAAGGACCGCGCGAGCATGGCCGTCGGCCTGGAGGTCCGCGTGCCGTTCTGCGACCACCGCCTCGTGGAGTACGTCTACAACGCGCCCTGGTCGCTGAAGTCCTTCGACGGCCGCGAGAAGAGCCTGCTGCGCGAGGCGACCGCCGACGTGCTGCCGAAGTCGGTGTACGACCGGGTGAAGAGCCCGTACCCCTCCACGCAGGACCCGCAGTACGCGGTCGCGCTCCAGGGGCACGTCAAGGACCTGCTGGCCACGCCCGGTCATCCGGTCTTCGACCTGGTGGACCGGGGCCGGGCGGCCCGGGCCGCGGAGCGGGGGACGCCGCAGATCACCCAGGCCTCGCGGCGGGATCTGGAGCGGACCCTCGACCTGGCGCTGTGGCTGGACCTCTACAAGCCGGAGGTGGTCCTCTCCTGAGTCGTCACCGTCCGTGCTCGTCCTCGGGCTCCGCCGCGGTGGCGAGGGTGTCGAGGAACCGCTGGAGCGCGGGTGTCCCGTCGGGGCCGAGGCCCCGCTGGACCGGGGGCACGGCCGCCCCGCGCCGGGAGTCGTTGGCCTGGCACGGCACGGACTCCTCGGTCCGGACGGTCACCGCGCGGCGGATGAACTCGGCTAACGGCATCCCGAGCTGGTCCGCATGGCGCGCGATCGCGGCGTACTCGTCGGGCGTGAACAAGACCTGCACAGGCTTGGCACCGTCCATGGACGCATGATGCCGCTCGGGCCGGTGTGACGCGCTGTGGTTGGCATATTCGCCCTCGAAGGCGTGAAAACAGCAGAAGACGCCTGCGTGAAGCGAGCGTGACCCCGACCGGACGGGGGAATCTCGGTCGGGGTCACACAATGTTCAACGATAAACCATGGCGCGGCGTTCCCGGGTCGCGGGCCGACGGGTGTGAGCCGCGTTACGCCCCGCCCCGCCCCACCCCGCTCGGCCCGCCCCGCCCCACCTCCCTCGGCCCGACCTGACCCGACCGGCCCGCGGTCCCGGCGCGGTCACGGCCGCCGTCAGCTCGCGAGCATGATCACCGAGGCCGTGACGCCGACGACCACGATGAAGCCGCGCATCACCGGCGGCGGCAGCCTGCGGCCGAACCGGGCGCCGACCAGGCCGCCCACCGTCGAACCGAGGGCGATCAGTCCGGCCGCCGTCCAGTCGATGTCCGCCACCGCGATGAAGACGACGGCCGCGACCCCGTTGACGATCGAGGCCAGCACGTTCTTCGCGGCGTTCAGGCGCTGCAGGTCGTCCGGCAGGAACGTGCCGAACAGGGCCATGAGCAGCACTCCTTGGGCCGCCCCGAAGTAGCCGCCGTAGACCCCGGTGGCGAGTACCCCGCACCACATCGGTACGCCGCCGTCATGGCCCGCGCCCTCCTCGTGGTGGCGGAGCCTGCGCGACAGCCAGGGCTGCAGCAGCACCAGGAGACACGCGGTCAGGATGAGGGCGGGCACCACCGCCTGGAAGGCGTCGGCGGGCAGCTTCAGCAGGAGCAGCGCGCCGATCAGGCCGCCGACGAGCGAGGCGGAACCGAACCGCACCAGCCGTCGGAACTGCCCCTTCATCTCCCGCCGGTAGCCGTACGCGGCGCTCAACGTGCCCGGCACCAGGCCGAGGTTGTTCGACACGTTGGCGAGCACCGGCGGATAGCCGAAAGCCAGCAGCGTGGGGAAGGTGATGAGGGTGCCCGACCCCACCACCGCGTTCAGCCCGCCGGCCGCGACACCGGCGGCCCCGACGGCCACCATCTCGAGCGCTTCCACACGTCACCTTTCCCACGGATTCCGCGGCCCGCGCCCCGGAGCCCCTTGGGGTGACCCCGGGTCGACGCCCGTCGCCGGGTCGCCGCCCGGGCCAGCAGCGATCTTGGTGCACGGTGAAAACCCAAGTCAATCCTCGGGTTTCCTTGCACCCACCCAAGAGATACCTTCACACCCCGTGACACTCGACGACCTCCGCATCTTCATCTCCGTGTGCCGCGCCGGCAGCCTCAGCGCCGTCGCCCGCGACCTGTCCTGCACGCAGTCGGCGGTGAGCCAGCACGTCAAACGCCTGGAGCGGGAGCTGGGCGTGAGCCTGCTGGAGCGGCATGCGCGGGGCGTCGTGCCCACCTCGGCCGGGCGCGTCCTGCAGGCCGCCGCGTCCGACGGCATCGGCGGCATCGACCTCGCCGTGCGCAGGCTGCGCGAGCAGGTCCGGGGCGAGGGCGGCGCCGTGCGCATCACCACGGGCGCCACCTCGGTACGGCACTTCATGGCCGAGGCCGTCGTGGACTTCCGGGACCGCTACCCGCGCGTCAGCCTGGAGTTCCAGACCGTCAGCTCCAGCCGCGGCTGCTTCGACGCGCTCGCCGCCGACGACCTGGACCTCGCCTGGATCACGCTGGGGGAGCCGGTGCGCGGCATCGAGCAGCGGCCCGTCGTCGAGCTGCCCTGGGTGCTCGCGGTACGCGCCGACGATCCCCTCGCCGGACGGGCGCACGTCACCCCCGCCGATCTTGCGGCGGCCCAGCTCATCACGCCGCCCGAGGGGTCGACGTCACGCGGCCAACTCGACGTCCACCTGGGTGACCTGGCGGTGGCGCTGCCGACGGTCACCAGCGTCGCCGACTGGGACACCGCGGTCCTCCTCGCCGAGCTGGGCCTCGGCCAGGCGGTCGTGCCCGCGCTGCCCGGCTGGGGCGAGCGGGCCCCCGAGGGACTGCGCCTGGTTCCCGTCCCCGCCCTGCCGCCGCTGTCGGTCGGCTGGGCGGTGCGGCGCTGGGACGCGCTCAGCCCGCTGGCCCGTGCCTTCGCCGACACCGTCGCCGAGCACTGCGCGCCGCTCGGTGTCGGCCCCGCTCAGGGCGCGAGCCTGGCGGCGCGTGTCTGAAGGTACCGGGCCTCGGGACGGCTGAGCGTGCCCTGCGCGGCGGACCGGTAGGCGGCGCGGGCCCCTTCGGTGTCGCCGGCCCGCTCCAGGAGGTGGGCGCGGACCGCGGCGAGCCGGTAGTGGTCCTTGAGACGGTCCTCCAGCGCGGCCAGTTCGCCGAGCCCGGCGCGCGGCCCGTGCACCATCGCGTAGGCGACGGCCCGCCCCAGTGCGGCCATGGGCTCCGGGGTGCGGCGCACGAGCAGGTCGTAGAGCGCGAGGATCTGCGGCCAGTCGGTGGCGTCGGCGTGCGGCGCCTCGTCGTGCAGGGCGGCGATGGCCGCCTGCAGCGGGTAGGCGCCGGGCGGGCCCTGGGCCAGCGCCTCCTCCACGAGAGCCGTGCCCTCCGCGATCGCCCGGCGGTCCCAGCGGGCGCGGTCCTGCTCGTCGAGCGGGATCAGCTCGCCGTGCGGCCCGGTGCGGGCGGCGGTGCGCGCCTCGGTGAGCAGCATGAGCGCCAACAGGCCGGTCACCGCGCCCTCGTGGGGGAGCAGACGGCGCACCGCGCGCGTGAGCCGGATCGCCTCCCGGGCGAGGTCCGCGCGGTGCAGAGCCTCGCCGGAGGTCGCGGTGTAGCCCTCGTTGAAGATCAGGTACAGCACCTGGAGGACCACGGCGAGCCGGGCGTCGCGGTCCTCGGCACCGGGCTGGCGGAACGGCATCCCCTTGATCCGCCCCTTGGCCCTGCTGATCCGCTGGACCATCGTCGCCTCCGGCACCAGGTGCGCCCGGGCGATCTCGGCCGTGGTCAGCCCGCCGACGGCGCGCAGCGTGAGGGCGACCTGCGCGGGCGGGCCCAGCTCCGGATGGCAGCACAGGAACAGCAGCGTCAGCGTGTCGTCGTCCGCCGGGGCGCGGCTCTCGCCGGGCGGGGGAGCGGTGAACGCGTCGCGGGGCGTGAGCAGTGCCGCGTCCTCCTCGCGCCGCCGGCGCGCCTCGTCGGCGCGCAGCTGGTCCGTGAGGCGGCGCGAGGCGACCTTGATCAGCCAGCCGCGCGGATTGCCGGGCACTCCCTGCTCCGGCCACTGCCGGGCCGCCGCGAGCAGTGCCTCCTGTACGGCGTCCTCGGCGGCGCCGAAGTGTCCGTACCGGCGCACGAGGGCGCCGAGGACCTGCGGCGCGTGCAGGCGCAGCAGGTCCTCGACGCCCGTCGCGGGTCTCAACACTCGCCTCCCGAGGAGTCCTGCACGGGCCGGATGACCACGGGCGGCTCCACCAGGCCCTCGGGCCCGGGGCACTCCAGGACGCGCCGGGCGATCGCGGTGACCCGCTCCAGGCTCTCGCACTCCAGGAGCCAGTACCCGGCGAGCACTTCCTTGGTCTCGCCGTAGGGGCCGTCGGTGATCACCGGGCGGCCGTCCTTGTCCTTGCTGACGAAACGGGCCTGCGCGGGCTCGGTGAGTCCCTGCGCGTCGATGAGCTCGCCCGACTCGGCGAGATCGTTGGTGACCTCGCCCATGAAGGCGAACATCGCCTGCAGTTCCTTCTCGCTCCACACCGGGCCGTCCTGCGGGGCCTTGCCGGACATGGCCTCGTAGTCGGCCTGCGAGCCCTGGACCATCACCAGATACTTCATGACTTCGCTCCTCGACTGCGCCGTCACCCCTGGTGGGCGACGCTCACAGGGGACGTCGGAGCGGACGGCGCGTTCTCGACAGCCCTTCGGAAAAAGATGTCCGGTGCGGGGCGGCGGAAGAGGGCTGACGTCCCCAGCCTAGCGACGGGAGGCGTCGACTTCCTGGCGGACGGCCAGTGGCCGGGAACCCGTCCGCCCCGGCCTCAGCCCAGGTGGACGGGGGCGGCGCCCTCCGGCGACTGCTGCCGGCCCGCCGTGATGGCCAGGACGGTGACGAGCACGCCCGCGAGGAACATCACGCCCGCTCCGACGAAGGCCATGGTGTAGCCGTGCGTCAGCGCCTCGGCGCCCTTCGCGGCCGCGGCGCGGTCGTGGGTGGCGAGCGCCCGGTAGAACGACGCCGCCGCGTCGGGCAGCCGGTCGTTCGCCGCCGAGGCGGAGACCGTCGACAGGACGGCGAGGCCCAGGGCGCCGCCGATCTGCTGGGCGGTGTTCAGGAGCGCGGAGGCGATGCCCGCGTCCTGGTGGTCGACGCCGCTGACCGCGCCGAGCGTCATCGGGACGAAGCCCATGCCGAGGCCGAGCGCCGTCACGAACATCGCGGGCATCAGGTGCCCGGCGTACGACGAGTCGGGGGTGAGCGTGGCGAACCAGAACATGCCGATCGCCGCGACGAGCAGGCCGGGACCCGCGATGGCGCGCGGGGCGAGCCGGGTGACCAGCTTGGCGCTCAGGGCGGCGGCGACCCCCATCCCCAGGCTGAACGGCAGGTTGGCGAAGCCGGTCTCGACCGCGCTGTAACCGAGGATCAACTGCAGGTAGAGCGTGAGGAAGTAGAACGTGGCGATCATGCCGGCGCCGATGAACAGCATCGTGGCGTAGGAGCCCGAGCGGTTGCGGTCCCGGAAGAGCCGCAGCGGCATCATCGGGTGCGCGGTGCGGCTCTGCACGGCGAGGAAGGCGACGAGGAGGACGGCCGCCAGCGCGAAGCACGTCAGGGTCGGTGCCTCGGTCCAGCCGTGCTCGCCGCCGCGGGTGATGCCGTAGACCAGGGCGATGAGGCCGCCGGTGCCGGTCAGGGTGCCGGGGATGTCGAGGCGGCCCCGGTCGCGTTCGGCCTCCACGAGCGTGCGGGTGCCGGCGAGGACGGCCAGGCCGATGGGGATGTTCACGAAGAACACCCACCGCCAGTCCAGGACGTCGGTCAGGACCCCGCCGAGGAGCAGGCCGACGGTCGCGCCGATGCCGGCCATCGCGGCGTAGACGCCCATCGCCCTGTTGCGCGGCCCGCCCTCCGGGAACGTGGTGGTGATCAGGGACAGGGCGCTGGGCGCCGCGATCGCCGCGCCGACGCCCTGCAGCACCCGTGCGCCGATCAACAGGCCCTCGTTCGGGGCGAGTCCGCCGAGCAGCGAGGCCAGCGTGAACAGCACGATGCCGACCTGGAACATCCGGCGCCGCCCGAAGAGGTCTCCGGCGCGTCCGCCGATGAGCAGCAGGCCGCCGAAGGCGAGCGCGTAGGAGTTGACGATCCAGGCCAGGTTCGCGTCGGACACGTCCAGCGCGGTCTGGATGCTGGGCAGCGCGATGTTGGTGATGGTGCCGTCGAGCACCACCATCAGCTGGGCCGCGGCGATCACGAAGAGGGCGAGGCCCAGGTGCCGGCCGGCGCCGGGTGGCGCGCCGGTCGCGTCCGTCGGTACGGGGGTGACAGCCGTGCTGTCAGCAGACATGAAGAAACTCCAGGGCGAGGTGGCAGGGTTTTCCGGCCGGATGAAATGGCGCTGGTGAACCGCGTCGAGAGCGGGAACACCGCAAGACGTTCCGAGTGGAGCGGCGGCAGGAATGCGGCCGGGAGCGGAACGAATGGAAACCCTAACACCCCCATCACCACTGGTCGGGGCCCTGTGGGGGGAGTTTTTTGATATCGGTCGACGGGCTTGACATTTCCCGTCGATTCCAGGCTACGAGTTTTCCCGGGTTTATGGATTTCGCTTGCTTTTCCCTTGCGGGTGTGAGCACGCGCCTTCTTGTGTCGCGTTTTCGTGCTCACACTTTTCGCGCGTTGGCAAATTCCCTACCGGGTGCGGGGGGACGCGCCGGGTGACTCCGTGCCGGTGTCCGGGGGCGGTGTCGTCCCGCCGGCGCCGCTCCGCCTCCGGTCCCCGTGGCCGGGCCACCAGGCCGCGTGGCCGATCAGGGCCGTCAGCGCCGGGGTGAAGATCATCGCCATGACGAAGGCGGCGATGAGGATGCCGAAGGAGAGGGAGAAACCCATCTGCGAGAGCGTCGAGTTGCCCGCGAGCATGAGCGTCGCGAACGTGCCCGCGAGGATCACGCCCGCCGAGCCGATCGTCGGCCCCGAGTGGCGTACCGCCGTGCCCGCCGCGTCGTGCGGGGTGCGGCCCTCGCGGGCCTCCTCGCGCAGCCGGGACACCATGAGGATGTTGTAGTCCGTGCCGAGCGCGACGACGAACAAGTACATGATCACCGGCAGCATGAACATCAGCCCGGGCTGGCTGCCGATCTGCTGGAAGATCAGCGAGGTGGCACCGAGCGTGGCGCCGAAGCCGAGCGCGACGGACAGCATGAGGTACCAGGGCGCCACCAGGCTGCGCAGCAGCAGGCCGAGGATCACCATGATGGCCAGTGCCGCCACCGGGAAGACCACCGAGTAGTCGCGGTCCACCGCCTTGTTGATGTCCACGTACACCGCCGTCGTGCCGCCGACGAGCGCCTGGGTGCCGGCCGGTGCCTGCTCGTGCGCCGTGGGCCGCAGCCTGTCCTTGACGGTCGCCAGCGCGTCGTCGGAGGCGGGCGGGTCCGAGAGGATCACCGAGTACGAGGCGGTCGTGCGGTCCGGGCTGGGACGCGGCGGCCCCACCTCGCCGACGCCCGGGACGTCCGAGAGCCGCTTGCGGAAGGCGGCGGCCTGCTCGGGCGGCACCGGCCGGTCCGTCGTCGAGCTCAGGTACACCGAGGTCGGGTCGGTGGTGCCCGCGGGGAAGCCCTTCTGGAGGTCGTCCAGGGCGACCATCGACTCCTTGTCCTTGGGCAGCGAGGACCCGGCGAGGTCGAAGTTGGCGCGGTAGCCGAGCGCGCCGAGCGTGAGCGCGCCCATGAACAGCGCCGACACCAGCGCCCACACGGCGGGCTTGCGGGCGATGGCCGCGCCGAGCCGGGCGAACCCGGTGCCGTGCGGCTCGCGCTGCCAGGACTTCGAGGGCCAGAACACCTTCGTGCCCAGGAGCGACACCACGGCGGGGACCAGGGTGAGACCGGCGAGCAGCGTCACGAACACGGCGATGGCCAGGGCCGGGCCCATCGACCGCAGCATGCCCAGCGAGGACAGCGTCAGCGCGGCGAAGGCGACGATGACCGCGCCCGCCGCGGACGTGATGGCCTCGCCGACCCGCTCCACGGCGTGCACCATGCCGCTCTTGGGATCCTCGCCCGCCCGCAGCGCCTCCCGGTAGCGGAAGAGCAGGAACAGGATGTAGTCCGTGCCGACGCCGAACAGGACGACGGTCAGCAGCTCCTGGATGGAGGAGTCGGCCTTCATGTCGAAGGCCTTGTTGGCGGAGGCGATCAGGCCGGTGGCCATCGGCGAGATCAGACCGATCAGGACGACGGGCAGCAGCGCGATGATGGGGCTGCGGAAGATGACCAGCAGCAGCACGACGATGATCACGATCGTGCCGACGCCGACGAGCAGACCGGCCCGCTCGGACGCGTCGCTCTCGTCGAGGGCCTGCGCGGCGGAACCGGTGATCCCGGCCGTCAGACCGGTGCCCTTCAGCTCCGGCTTCAGGTCGTCCCGCAGCGTCTTCACCGCGTCCTGCTGGGCGGTGTCCTCCGGGTCGGTGATCTTCGGCATGGCGACGACCGAGGTCTGCACCAGCTTGTTCGGCGACACCTCGCCCGGCACGACGGCCTGCACCTCGGGGACCTTCCGGTCCTGGAGCTCCCGGGAGACGCGGCCCACCGCGGCGGAGTCGGCGGCCGTCAGCTTCCCGCCGTCGGAGCGCTGGAAGACGATGATCGCGCCGATGTTCTGCTGCTTGGGGAAGTCCTTCTCCTGCACGTCGGCGGCGCGGATGGACTCGTAGTGGTCCGGAAGGAAACTCGCCTCGTCGCTGCTGGAGGTGAGCTTCGGCGCCAGCGAGATCACCGCACCGGCCGCCACCACCCACGCCAGGATGATCCACCAGGGGCGGCGCACCACGAATCGGCCCAGGCCAGAGAACATCGGCTACTGCCTCTCCTCGCCCCCGAGGCACATCAGTCGTGTTCGCAAGGATCGGCCGGACCGGACGGCCCCGCCACTCGAGCCGACCCGTTCGGGTCGCTCGGGCACGGCGGGGCCGCCCGGGACGCCTCAGAAGTTGATCATGTGTCCGGCCAGGCCGTGCACGGCCTCCTTGACGGCCTCGCCCAGCGTCGGGTGCGCGTGGACGTTGCGCGCCACCTCGTGGACCGTCAGGTCCCACTGCTGGGCCAGGGTGAGCTCCGGCAGCAGCTCGGTCACGTCCGGGCCGATCAGGTGGGCGCCGATGATCTCGCCGTACCGCGCGTCGCTGATGATCTTGACGAAGCCGACGGTGTCGCCGAGGCCGTGCGCCTTGCCGTTCGCCTGGAAGGGGAACTTGGCGACCTTGACGTCGAAACCCTTCTCCTTGGCCTGCGCCTCGGTCCAGCCGAGGCTGGCGATCTGCGGCTGCGAGTAGGTCGCGCGCGGGATCATCGGGTAGTCGAGCTCCATCGTCTCGGCGTCCGCGAGGGTCTCCGCGGCCACGACCCCCATCGACTCGGCGGTGTGCGCCAGCATCAGCTTCGCGGTCACGTCACCGATGGCGTAGATGTGCGGCACGTTCGTCCGGCAGCGGCCGTCGACCTCGATCGCGCCGCGCTCGGTGAGGGCCACGCCGGTCGCCTCCAGGCCGAAGCCCGTGACGTTCGGTGCGAAGCCGATGGCCTGCAGGACCTTGTCGGCCTCCAGGACCTGCTCCTTGCCGTCCTTGCCCGTGACGGTCACCCGCACCTTCGCGCCGGACTCGTCGATCGACTCGACGCGCGTCGAGGTCAGCACGTCGATGCCGAGCTTGCGGTACTGCTTGGCCAGCTCCTTGGAGACGTCCGCGTCCTCCAGCGGCGCGACGCGGTCGAGGAACTCGACGATCGTGACCTTCACGCCGTAGTTGTGCAGGACGTACGCGAACTCGATGCCGATCGCGCCCGCGCCGGCGATCACGATGGACTCCGGCAGCGAGTCGGAGAGGATCTGCTCCTCGTACGTCACGACGCGCTCGCTGCGGCTCGTGCCGGGCAGCAGGCGGGGCGTGGCGCCGGTCGCGATGACGCAGTGGTCGAAGCCGATCGTGGTGGTCGTACCGTCGGACTTCGCCACCTGCAGCGTGTTCGCGTCCTGGAAGGTGCCCCGGCCGTCGAACTCCGTGATGCCGTTCTTCTTCATCAGGAAGTGGACGCCCTTGACGCGGCCGTCCGCGACCGTACGGCTGCGGTTGAACGCGTCGCCGTAGTCGAAGGTCACCTGACCGTCGACCTTGATGCCGTACGTCTTCTGCTCATGCGTGAAGAGGTGGGCCAGCTCGGCGTTGCGCAGCAGCGCCTTCGTCGGGATGCAGCCGACGTTGAGGCAGACACCGCCCCAGTACTTCTCCTCGACCACGGCCACCCGCTTGCCCAGCTGGGCGGCGCGAATGGCGGCTACGTAGCCGCCGGGTCCTGCTCCGAGCACGACGACGTCGAAGCGGTCTTCCATGGGGAGGTCCTCTCTGGGTGGTACGGATCCGGTGGTGCGGATGGCTCTCTGACACGATCATCCGTCATGCGCGGGGCCCGGCGGGCCGCGGGTGGGACACACCACACTCCGCCCCCCGGAGCATGTGCGAGGAAGGCTTCCGGTTACCGCCCCAATCCCCCTTTCCCGCAAGCGTGTTGGAGATTTCCCGGACGGTTCACCCGAACGTGGATCACCGGATAGTGTCCCGGCAAGGAACACGTTCCGTCAGGGCCACGGGAGAGGTGGAGAGCGCGCTGTGGAGAGTGAGAACCAGCCCGAGACGATGTCCATTCCCTACGACGTGCCGACCTCGGCCCGCGGGTACGGGTGGATGCTGGGCGGCAAGGACAACTACGAGGTCGACCGCAAGTTCATGCTCTCCACCGTGCCCTCGTTCCCCGAGGTCGTCGACATCTGCCGACAGAACCGGGAATTCCTCTACCGCGCGGTGCGCCACCTGACGCGCGAGGAGGGCATCCGCCAGTTCATCGACATGGGCTGCGGGCTGCCCACCGACAACAACGTCCACCAGGTCGCCCAGCGCTTCGCGCCGGACGCCCGTGTCGTCTACGTGGACATCGACCCGATCGTCCTCGCGCACGGCCGCGCGCTGCTCGCCGACGACTCCTCGACGACGGTCATCATGGCCGACATGCGCGACCAGGACGCGATCCTGGACCACCCCGACGTGGCACGCCTCATCGACTTCGACGAGCCCGTCGCCTCGCTCTTCCTGTCCGTGGGGCACCACCTCGTCGACGCCGACGACCCGCGCCGCGTCCTGCGCACCATCGTCGACCGCGCGGCGCCCGGCAGCTTCGTCGGCTTCTCGCAGGTCATCTGCGAGGACCCGGTCCGGGGCGCGACGATGACCGAGCACATCGCCGGCGGCGGCGTGCCGTGGCAGACGCGCACGCCCGCCGAGGTCGACGTGCTCCTGGAGGGCCTGGAGCCGGTGGCACCCGGCGTGGTGAACCTCGTCGACTGGCGTCCCGACCCCGACCAGCCGCCGCTCGCGCCGGTCGACCCCGACCTGGTGCCCTACCTCGGCGCGACGGCCACCAACAAGGAGATCTACGAGTACGGGGGAGTGCTCCGCAAGCCGGGGGCGTAGGTCCGCGGGTGCGGGCCGCACGGCGGGGCGTCCGAAACGTTCAAGCCGGGGGCCCGCGCCGGTGCCATGGTGGCCCCATGACCGCAGATCTCTCCGCCGCCGCCTCGTTCATGGCCACGCACGCCCGACTCCTCGACCGCCGGCGCTTCGCCCTGCTGCTCGGCGCCGCCGACACCGACGCGGTGCTCGCCGCCGTCGACGGCTACCGCAACCCGGACGGCGGGTACGGCTGGGGCCTGGAACCCGACCTGCGCGCGCCCGAGAGCCAGCCCGCGGGCGCGCTGCACGCCTTCGAGGTCTTCGAGGACATCGCTCCCGTGACCACCCCGCACGCGGTGCGGCTCTGCGACTGGCTGGAGTCCGTCTCTCTGCCCGACGGCGGGCTGCCGTTCGCCCTGCCCGTCGCCGACCCCAGCGGCTGCGCGCCGTTCTGGGCGCAGGCCGACCCGAAGACGTCCACGCTGCAGAGCACGGCGTTCGCGGCCGGCGTCGCCCTGCGGGTCGCCGCGCACGACCCGGCCGTCGCCGCCCACCCCTGGCTCGACCGGGCCACCCGGTACTGCCTGGCCGCCGTCGAGGCGATCGGCGACCGGCCGCACGCGATCGAGCTGTCGTTCGCGATCCGGTTCCTCGACGCCGCGTCCGACACCCGCGCGGAGGCCGGCGGCCTGCTGGACAGCCTGCGCCGGTTCATCCCCGACGACGGACTGCTGCCCGTCGCGGGCGGCGCGGCGGACGAAGTGATCCGTCCCCTCGACGCGGCCCCCGACCCCGGCCGTCCCGCCCGCGGTCTGTACGACCCGGCCGTCATCGACGCGGAACTCACCCGGCTGGCCGCCGGGCAGCAGGACGACGGCGGCTGGCGCGTCGACTTCGCCAGCTACTCCCCGTCCGCGTCCCTGGAATGGCGTGGCTACCGGACGGTGGGCGCGGTCTCGCTGCTCCGGCGCAACGCCCGCCTCTGAGCCGACGGCCGGGAGGCCCGGGGCGGGCGGGGGCGCCTCAGGCCGCCGGCCGCTCGGCCGTCGTGCGGCGGCGGAGGGCCGGGTCGGTCAGGGCCGGTGGGGTCCAGGCGCCGTCCGGCGGATAGAGGTCCGTGCCGGGCGGGACGATGGCGTCGATGCGGTCGAGGGCCGCGTCGTCCAGGGTCACCGAGGCGCCCTTGAGCGTGGCGCGGAGCTGCTCCATCGTGCGCGGACCGATGATCACCGACGTGACGGCGGGGTGGGCGAGCGGGAAGGCGGTCGCCAACTCCGGCAGCGTGCAGCCGACTTCCCCGGCCACGGCCACGAGCTGCTCGACGGCCGCCAGCTTCGCCGCGGTCCGCGGCGCGGACGGATCGAAGCGGTCCGGGTTGAGGGTCGGGCGCCCCGAGCTCAGGTCGAGGTCCTGGCCCTCGCGGTAGCGCCCGGTCAGGAAGCCCGAGGCCAGCGGGCTCCAGGTCAGCATCCCCATGCCCAGGCGCCGCGTCACCGGCAGCACGTGCCGCTCGATGCCCCGGGCGAGCAGCGAGTAGGGCGACTGCTCGGTGCGGAACCGCTGCAGCCCGCGCCGGTCCGCGACGTGGTGCGCCTCGACGATCTCGTCCGCCGGGAACGTGGAGCAGCCGAACGCCCTGATCTTGCCCTGGCGCACCAGGTCGGTCAGGGCGGAGAGCGTCTCCTCGACGTCCGTCGTGTGGTCGGGACGGTGCACCTGGTACAGGTCGATCCAGTCCGTACCGAGCCGCCGCAGACTGTCCTCGACCTCGCGCACGATCCAACGCCGGGAGTTGCCGCCCCGGTTGGGCCCGTCGCCCATCGGGAAGTGGACCTTGGTCGCGAGGATCACGTCGTCGCGCCGCCCCCGCAGCGCCTTCCCGACGATCGTCTCCGACTCCCCGGCCGAGTACATGTCCGCCGTGTCGACGAAGTTGATGCCCTCGTCCAGCGCGGCGTGGATGATCCTCGCGCAGTCCTCGTGGTCCCCATTGCCGACGAAGCCGAACATCATCGTGCCGAGGCAGTAGGTACTGACCTCCATGCCGGTCCCGCCCAGAACGCGGTAGCGCATACAACTCTCCTCGGATCCCACCGTCGTGAACGGCGTGACCTTACGGGCTGGAGTGCGCTCCAGGGCAAGCGGTTCGGCGGACCCGCACGGTGGGCCGCCCCAGGTGGGCGCGCCAAGGGGTGGTTGACCGGGAGCCCGGCCGCGCCCCACAATGACGACCATGATCCAGCACCTGACCGCCGCCGTACGGACGTTCGACGTTCCGTGGCGGTGCGGGTGTGAGCGATCGGGCCGCTAGCTGTCGGTACGGAGCCCGCTCCGCACGTCCGCCCCACCCGTTCCGCCTCCGAAGGATCACACCCATGACGGTCACCACCCCCGCCTCCCTGCGTCCCGCGCAGGTCCCCGCCGACGGCATGTACGAAGGCCGCCGCACCCTGCGCCGCCTGCCCGACGGCTGGCAGGAGCGCCCCTACGAACTCCTCGACGTGGTGCCCCAGGGCCGCGTCATCGGCGCCGAGATCCGCGGTGTCGACCTCGCGCGCGAGCTGACGCCCGCGCTGCGCGCGGAGTTGAACCGCGCCCTGCTGGAGTGGAAGGTGCTCTTCTTCCGCGGCGCCGACCTCACCTCGGACCAGCAGCGCGCCTTCGCCCTCAACTGGGGCGAGCTGGAGAACAATCCGCTGCTCGCGCGCGGCTCCGCCGACGACGTCGCCCGGTTCGAGAAGGGCGGCGACGCCACCCCCACGTACGAGAACGTCTGGCACACCGACGTCACCTTCCGCGAACGGCCCGCGCTGGGCGCCGTGTTGCAGGTGCGCGAGGTGCCGCCGTTCGGCGGCGACACCATGTGGGCCGACATGGCGGCCGCCTACGACAACCTCCCCGACACCGTCAAGGTGCGCATCGACGACGCACAGGCCGTGCACGACTTCATCCCCGGCTTCGCCCGCTTCTACGGCCCCGAGAAGCTCGCCCCGCTCCAGGACCGCTTCCCGCCCGTCACCCACCCCGTGGTGCGCACGCACCCGGAGACCGGGCGGCGGATGCTCTTCGTCAACACCTCCTTCACCACGCACATCGTCGGCATGGAGCGCGCGGAGAGCGACCGGCTGCTCGGCTACCTCGTGCGCCAGGCGCACGTGCCGGAGTACCAGGTGCGCTTCCGCTGGCAGGCCGGGGACGTCGCCTTCTGGGACAACCGCGCCACGCAGCACTACGCGGTCGACGACTACGCGCCGCACCGCCGGGTCGCCGAGCGCGTCGCCATCGCGGGCGACCGGCCCTACTGACCCCGGCCCGGCGCCGACTGCCAGCGGACCTCGCCGTCCTGGACCACGTCCGTGGCGGCGAGACCCGCGGCCCGCGCGACGGCCGCGGACGCCGCGTGACCGGGGTGCACGTGCGCGACCACCGTGCGCACCGACCGCTCCGCCAGCCATGCCACCAGGCCCCGCGCGGCCTCCGACGCGAAACCGTGCCCCTGCCACGGCGTGCCGACCACCCAGGCGATCTCCGCGGACCCGTCCGCGCCGACGGTCGCCTGGACCGTGCCGATCAGGCACGCCCGTTCCCCGTCCCGGAGCTTCAGCACCCAGTTGCACCAGGAGACCCCCGGTTCGGGGGAGCCCGCGAGCATGCGCCGGTAGCGGGCGCGGAGAGCGTCGGCGTCGTCGGGGGCGCCGCCGATGAAGGTGTGCAGCGCGGGATCGCCCAGGACGGCGGCCATCTCCTCGGCGTGCCCGACGCGCAGCGGCAGGAGGTCGAGGCGGGCCGTGCGGATCTCGGTGGGGATCATGGACGCATTGTGCCGAGCCGCGCGGCGACGGCGGAAGCCGCCCCCACGAGCGCGTCGGCGATCTCCGGCAGCCGCTTCGCGGTGCGCGAGGTGGGGCCCGCCACCGCGATCACCCCGCGGAGCTGCCCGCCGACCAGGACGGGCCGCGCCGCGGCGGTCACGTCCGGCAGCGTCTCGCCGCGGTTGAAGGCCACGCCCGTGGCACGGACCTCGGCCAGTTCCGCCAGCGCCGCCCGGCACGCGTCGGGGTCGTGGATCAGCGCACGCACATAGCTCTCCCGCCACGCCTGCGCCCGGTGGGCGAGGAGCACCTTGCCCGCGCTCGGCGGGAAGAGCGGGCGGCGGGTGCGCAGCGGCGCCGAATAGCGGATGAGCTGCCGTGACTCGGCGGCGGTCGCGTACACCAGGGAGTCGCCCACGGCGGTGCCGAGCATGGCCGTCTCGCCGAAGCGGTCCCGCAGCGCCTCCAGCGCGGGCAGCGCGGCACCCGCGAGGTCCTGCGCGGGGCGCGGCAGCAGACTCCCGAGGGCCGGTCCCAGCCGGTAGACGCCGTCCGTCTCGACCAGATAGCCGGTCGAGACGAGCCCCTTCACCAGGCCGAACACCGACGACTTGGGGGCACCGAGGACGTCGGCGAGCTCCTGCATGCGGGCGCCGCCGCGCCGCGCGACGCACTCCAGGATGCCCGTCACCCGGCTGACGGTCCGGTGCTCCTTGGGCGCGGCCCCTTCGCTCACGGTCCGACTCCCCTTCGACGGGCGGCTGGTAACCGGCGGGTGCCGCGCGACGGTCGGTGGCCGCGCGGCAGGGACGCCCTTGACCGCTCGATCATACGGCTCCTAGCCTCACGCATATCCGGCTCGGCAATCGTATATACGAACTGGGGCAGTGATCCATGGACTTCGCGCCGACCGAGGAGCAGGAGGACATCCGCCGCGCCGTCGCGGGACTCGCCGCCCGGTTCCCCGACACGTACTGGGCGGACCACGACGAACGGGCGGCGTTTCCCCAGGAGTTCTACGACGCGTTCGCCGACGGCGGCTGGCTCGGCATCGCCATCCCCGAGGAGTACGGCGGGGGCGGGCTCGGCATCCAGGAAGCCGCCCTGCTCCTGGAGGAGATCGCCGCATCCGGCGCCGGCATGAACGGCTGCAGCGCCCTGCACCTGACCATCTTCGGCCTCAACACCCTGGTGAAGCACGGCAGCCCGCGCCTGCGCGAGGAGATCCTGCCGCGCGCCGCCGACGGCTCGCTGCACGTCTGCTTCGGCGTCACCGAACCCGACGCGGGCACGGACACCACCCGCATCGGCACCGTCGCCCGCCGCGACGGCGACACCTACGTGATCAGCGGCCGCAAGGTCTGGATCACCAAGGCGGGCCACTCCCAGAAGATGGTCCTCATCACCCGCACGGCGCCCCGCGACGCGCAACGGCCCACCGACGGCATGACGCTGTTCCTCGTCGACATCGACTCCGACGCGGTCCGGCTGCGGGCCATCCCGAAGATGGGCCGCAACGCCGTCGCCTCCTACGAAGTCGACATCGACGAGCTGCGGGTGCCCGCGAACTGCCGCATCGGGGAGGAGGGCCACGGCTTCCGCCATCTCCTCGACGGCCTGAACCCGGAGCGGATCCTGCTCGCCCACGAAGCGGTCGGCATCGGCAGGGCGGCCCTGCGGCACGCCGTCGACCACGCCCGCACACGGGTCGTCTTCGACCGTCCCATCGGCCGGAACCAGGGCATCGCCTTCCCGCTCGCCGAGGCCGCCACCCGCCTCGACGCCGCCGCGCTCATGGCGCGCAACGCCGCCTGGCGCTACGACCGGGGCCTGCCCTGCGGCAAGGAGGCCAACATGGCCAAGTGGCTCTGCGCCGACGCGGGGTACCGGGCGTCCGACCAGGCCGTGCAGACGCTCGGCGGCATGGGGTACGCCAAGGAGTTCCACGTCGAGCGGTACTTCCGGGAGGCGCGGCTGCTGCGCCTGGCCCCGGTCAGCCAGGAAATGATCCTCTCCTACGTCGCCCGTCACGTGCTGGGTCTGCCCAGGTCCTACTGATGAAGAGGTCCTCCCGATGACGACACCCTCCACCGCCCCCACCGGCGCCCTCGCCGGGATCAGGGTGCTCGACCTGTCCCGGGTCCTCGCCGGCCCCTACTGCGCGCAGATGCTCGCCGACCACGGGGCGGACGTCATCAAGGTCGAGCCCCCGGCCGGTGACGAGACCCGCGGCTGGGGGCCGCCGTTCGTCGCGCCGGACACCTCCGCCTACTACCAGAACCTCAACCGCGGCAAGAAGAACATCGTCGTCGACCTCGCCGCACCCGAGGGGCGGGAGATCCTCGACACCCTGCTGGGCGGGGCCGACGTCCTCGTCGAGAACTTCAAGGCGGGCACCCTCGCCAAGTGGGGCCTCCCCGACGACGAGGTGCGCCGCCGCTTCCCCGCCCTCGTGCACTGCCGCATCACCGGCTTCGGCACCGACGGGCCGCTCGGCGGACGGCCCGGCTACGACGCGGTCCTCCAGGCGTACGGCGGACTGATGAGCGTGAACGGCGAGGCCGACGGGCCGCCACTGCGCGTCGGCGTACCGGTCGTCGACCAGGTCACCGGGATCCTCGCCTTCTCCGGCATCCTGCTCGCCCTGCACGAACGCCACCGCTCCGGGCTCGGCCAGCTCGTCGACTGCACGCTCCTGGACACCGCGGTCAGCCTGTTGCACCCGCACTCGGCGTCCTGGCTCGCCGACGGCACCGTGCCCCGCCGCACCGGCTCCGCGCACCCCAGCATCGCCCCCTACGACTCCTTCGCGACCGCCGACGGGCCGCTGTTCGTCGCGGTTGGCAACGACCGGCAGTTCACCGCGTTCACGGACGTCCTGGGGGTGCCGGAGCTCGCCGCCGACCCGCGCTTCCGGACCAACCCGGACCGCGTACGCCATCAGAAGGAGCTGCGCGCCGCCCTGGAGCAGCCTGTCGCGGCCCGGCCCCGCGCGGAACTCGCCGCGCTCCTGACGGCCCGGGGCATCCCCGCCTCACCCGTGCACGACGTCGCCGAGGCGCTGACGTCCCCGCAGGTGCGCCACCGCGGGCTGGTCGTCGAGGGCGGCTCCTACCGGGGGCTCGCCTCGCCGGTGTCCCTCTCCCGGACACCCGCGCGGGTGCGCCCCGAGGTGCGGGGCGCGGGGGCGGACACCCGCGAGATCCTCGCGGAGGGCGGGCTCGACGGCCGGGCTGTCGAGGAGGCCGTGGCGTGCGGTGTCGTCCGCGCGCCGGACGGGCCGGGGCCCGAGGGCGGCCCGGCATGATCCGGAGGCCGCCGACCCGTCGCGACCTGCTCAACTACGCCCCGCGCGCCTGACGTTCACCCGGCGGCCCCGACGTTACGCCGCAGGACCGCCCGCCGCCCGGGACACGACGGAGACGCAGGGCGCTCACGCCACGTCGTAGACGTCGAGCCGCCCGCACATCCCGAACCGGCCCCGCTCGACGGGCTGTTCTGCGCGGACCACGGCGTGCGCCAGGTAGTCGGCCTCGCCGCGCTCCAGCCGGTCGAGCTGCGCGGCGGTCGTCCCGGCCGCCGCCGCGGCGCCCGCCCGCCACCGCTCCCGCCACTGCGCAGCGAGCGGCCGGACCAGGGCGAGCGCCGCCCGGTGGAAGGCCGCCAGCGGCTCCGGGTCGCCGGCCTCGGTGGCCGCGCGGAGCGCCGTGAAACCCTCGACGGCCAGGTCGCGACGGCGGCGGGCCGCCGCCGCCAGGTCCGCCTCGTTCCCGTCAGCGGGCAGGGTGACGGCGGCGCGATAGGCGGCCGGGTCGGCGAGCAGGCGCGGCGGCAGGGTCAGGACGGCGTCCCCGGCCTCCGGGAGCCCGCAGTTCTGCATGAGGACGTGGAGGGTCAGTTCGCCGTCGCTGACCAGACGGTGGATGGTGCCCGGCGTGAACCAGACCAGGGCGCCGGGGGAGAGGGGCGTTTGCCGGAAGCCGTCGGCGGTCAGGGTCTGCACGGAGCCGCTCCCGCCGGTCACCGCGTACCCCTCCGAACAGGTCAGGTGCAGATGGGGAGTTCCGCCGCGCAGGCCGTCGGCGGCCGGCCAGTCGTAGACGCGCAGCCGCGACACCCCGATACCACCGGGGAGGCCTGCGTAGGGGCTGGGGCGGGGGGCTTCCCGCGGTGCGGGCGCGGCGGGCTGGTTCACCGTGGACTCCTCGCGACGTCGGCCGACGGGCGGCTGCTTCTGGGGCGGCGGCGCCGGCGGTCCGGCCACCGCCGTGGCGACGGGGACGACACTACGGCCCCCGGTGTCACCCGACACCGGGGGCCGCCCCGCGTTCCGGCCGCCTTCCCCCACGAAAGGTGACCGGAACTTCCCTTTTTGAGTGTGGTTCAGAGGTGGTTCCGTCAGAAGGTCAGCGCGGCACCCTGCCCGAGGCCGGCCTGCATCTCGCAGCGGTTGCCGAAGGTGGCGGACCAGCTGACGTGCCGGCCGTTCCAGACGCCGCCGACGCTCACGGTGACCGGACGCCACTCCTTGGTACACGCCACGGTGGGCTCCGCGGTCACGAGCATGCCGAACTGGCCGTTGACCTTGGTGAGTTCGGCACACGCGGCGGCGGCCGCCGGGTGGGTGCCCGCCGGGCGCGGCGCGCAGGTGAGCGTCACGGCGCGTTCCACCGTGGCGGAGGCGGCGTCCTCGCCCTGGCCGACCGTGAACACCAGGGCGGTGGGCGCGTAGAGGCTCTTGGTCTGCGGGGCCTGGGCCTGCGCGGTGCCTGCTGTCGCGGCGAGGACGCAGGCGGCCGCCGCGGTGGCGGTTCCCACGGCCTTGAGGGTGCGACGCATGGTGAACTCTCCTTCGAGTCGATGCGGTTGGTGACTGCGGTGAGGAGTCTTGCCGGTGCGGAGAGTGAGTGCCATGCGGATGGTCGATTTCCGGATGTGGGCGTCCGGTGAGCGGACTCGCACGATCGT
Source organism: Streptomyces sp. NPDC002564 (assembly GCF_042889645.1). NCBI lineage: Bacteria > Bacillati > Actinomycetota > Actinomycetes > Kitasatosporales > Streptomycetaceae > Streptomyces > Streptomyces sp. NPDC002564. Next base: position 242,346 of record NZ_JBIARE010000009.1, read on the forward strand.
TCGGGCAGCTCAGGGGCTGTGGGAGCGCTTCCGTTCCGACTGTCCAGTATGTGGACAGGTGGCATTGGTATAAGTCGGAACCAACTGCTGACCTGCGGGAATGGAAAATTGGTTCGCGCTTCGACGATCTGTATCGACCGGAAATCACCCCTGAACGGACCGCCGCATACGCTTTATTGACGTGCTGTTCGCTCCGCGGACCCCGGATTGGCATCCGTTCCCTCGGTGCTGATGAGGACGAGGGTGGCGTGCGCGTCGAGGCCCAGAGCCGCTCGCCGCTCGGCACGGCCCGCTCCGGTGAGGGCGGCGCGGACACCGGCCAGGGCCGCGGCCCCGCACGGGCCCGCGGCGACGCCCGATTCCGCCAGGTCACGCACGGCCGTCGCGGCGGCCGCGTCCGTGACCGCGGTCGCCGCGTCCAGACCGGCCCGCAGCACCGGCCAGGCGAGGGCGGAGGGCGTGCCGCAGTTCAGCCCGGCCATGGCCGTCACGCCGGTCGGCACGCTCGTGAGCCGCCCCGTGCGCAGGCTCTCCAGCACGCAGGCGGCCCCCACGGGCTCCACCGCGAGCAGAGCGGGCGCGGCCCGCCCGGACGGCCTGTCCCCGGACGCGGGCGCGCGCGATCCCCGGCTGCGGTAGTGCGTCACGGCGGCCTGGGCGAGCGATCCCACGCCCACCGGGACGGCGACCAGGCCGGCCGACGGCGCCCCCACCGCCTCCAGTTGGGCGTCGACCTCGGCGAACAGGGTCGCGTATCCCTCGACGATCAGCGAGGGAATCTCCTCGTACCCGTCCCACGCCATGTCCTGGACGAGGACCGCACCCGGCGCCGCGGCCGCCGCCCTGGCCCCGCTCACCGCCGCGTCGTACGACCCGGGTACGGCGGTGACCTCGGCGCCCTCGCCCCGGATGGCCGCCACTGCCGCCGGGTGCACGCCGTCCGGGACGAAGACGTGGGCCCGGCGGCCGAGTTGCCGGGCCAGCCGGGCCACGGCCCGTCCGTGGTTGCCGTCGGTGGCGGTGACCAACCGGACGGGGCGGTCGTCCACGGAGCGCGCGGTGCCGTCGTTCGCGCGGGGCGCGAGGATCCGGTCGATCGCCCAGGACGCGCCGAGCGCCTTGAAGGCGGGCAGCCCCAGCCGGGCGGACTCGTCCTTCACGAAGACGCGCGCCACCGCGAGTTCCCGGGCGAGGGCGGGCAGTTCGTGCAGTGCCGTAGGGGCGTAGCCGGGCAGCGCGGCGTGGAAGCGCCGGGCGTCCGGCGGGGGAGCGGCGCAGGTCCAGGCGCGCGCGGCGGGCCGGGCGTACCAGGGGAGGGGCGAGGGGGATCCGGTCGCGGGGCCGGTCTCTTGATCGATCACGGGACCAGCGTGCGGCCCGGCCCGGGTCCGGTCCAGTGCGCGCCGCCGGTCAGCCCCGGGAGAACGCCAGCACCGCCGCCAGGTTCATGGGCTGCCGCGTCGACACATAGACATAGGGCGCGCCGCCCCAGGCGTTCCGCAACTCGATGCGCAGCGCGGTCGGGACGTAGGAGCGCAGGAGCAGCAGCGCGTACGGATTGGCGCGGACGGTGCGCCACTCGAACGCCTCCCGCTCGTCGAGGATCTCCGTCGCGCCCAGGGCCTCGATGGGGATGGTCCGCCCGCCGACGACGAGAGAGCCCGGCGTCACGAGAATGCGCACGCTGCCGTGCAGATGGACGAGCACGGCGGACACGGAGATGCCGACGGCCGCCGCCGTCACCGCGGCGATCGGGCCGAAGGGGATCGCCCCCAGGGCGAGGCCGAATCCGCCCAGCGCGACAAGCCCCCACCAGGAGCGGGGGACGCTGAGCCGCTCTTCGTAGATGTGCATGCACGCATCCTGGCAGGCGGGCACGCGGCGGGCGGCGCTGGGTTGGTGTCCGGCGCGCCCCATCTGCGCGGCTCCGTCGAACTTTTGGCGCCCGCACAGGTCGGGAGGCAACTATGGGCCATGGATTTCCGTCATCCAAGGAAAAAGCGGGGCACGTGAGTTCGGATGCGTGCCCCGATTCATGTGATGACGAGGAGAGACACGTTGAGAGGTGTCGCACGAGTGGCGACCGCCGCGCTGGCGGTGCTCGCGCTCACGGCGGTGGCGCCGGGCGCGGCCCACGCCGGACCGGCCACCGACCCCCCGGTGTCCGCACCGCCCCCGGTCCCCGCGGCGGCGGGCAGTGACGGCGAGGGGCTGCCCGAAGGCTGGCGCACGGCGGGTGAGGGCAACGGGAAAGAGCTCGTGTGGGCCTCGCCCGACCCGGTGCCGGTGGGGAACGCGCGGGTCGAGTTCTACTCCGGAAACCGGCTCCTCGGACGGCCGGTGGCCGCGCAGGACCGGCGGTCCTTCCGGCTGCCGCTGAACGGGGCGCGCATCGGCCCCGCCGAGGAGCTGAAGGTCCTGGCCGCCGGGCGCCGCCTCGACGAGGACGGCGCCGATGCGCAGGCGCGCGGCCCGCGGCCCGCCCCGGGCGCGCAGGCCGCTCCGCGCCCGCCGACGAATGCCGTCGACCCGGGCGTGCCGGGCCGCTACCGCACGGTCAAGGGCACGTACACGCTTGACTCCGTGCGGCTGCCCGGCTTCCCGGAGCCTGTGGAGATGCGGGCCGACGTGGTCGGTCCCGCCGACGCGCCGGGGAAGCGGCCGCTGGCGCTGTTCCTGCACGGCCGCCACTACACGTGCTACGGCACGGGCGACGCGCAGGAGATGGGCTGGCCCTGCACGGGCGGCACGAAGCCGGTCCCCAGCCAGTCGGGTTACCAGCGTGCCCAGAAGCTGCTGGCCTCGCAGGGGTACGTCACGGTGTCCATCGCCGCGAACGGCATCAACGGCCAGGACGACCTGGCCGAGGACGGCGGCGCGCAGGCCCGATCGTCGCTGGTCCGCCAGCACTTGGCCCGCTGGGCGGAGTGGGCGCAGAAGCCGTCCACCGCTCCGGCCGCGGTGCGCGCGCTCGCCCCCGCCGACCTCTCCCGTGTCCTGCTGGTCGGGCACTCCCGCGGCGGCGAGGGCGTCAACCGGGCCGCGCTCGACAGCCTCACCCCGCCGCCCGCCGACCAGGACGGCTATCGCGGGCCGGTGCGCTGGAAGATCCGCGGCAACGTGCTGATAGGCCCGACCGTCTTCGGTCAGAACCCGGTGCCCGACGTGCCCTCCGCGACGATCCTGCCGGGCTGCGACGGAGACGTCTCCGACCTCCAGGGCGAGATCTACGTGGACGGGACGCGCGGCGTCAGCCGCGGCGCCGCCCTGCACAGCGCGGTGTACATGGTGGGCGCCAACCACAACTTCTTCAACAGCGAGTGGACCCCGGGGCAGTCGAAGGCCCCCTCCGAGGACGACTTCTCGTCCGACGACACCACGGACCGCGTCTGCTCCAAGGGCACCGCGACACGGCTGAGCGCCACCCAGCAGCAGGCCGCCGGCGCGACCTACATAGCGGCGGCGGCCCGGTTGTTCGTCGGCGGCGACGACCGGGTGCGCCCCCTCCTCGACGGCTCGAACCGCCGCGCCGCGTCGGCGGGCCCCGCCCGGGTGCTGACCCACGCGGTCGGCGCCCACCGTACGCAGGCCCTGCTGCCGAGCGCGTCGACCAAGGTCACGGGCGGCCGGCTGTGCGCCCAGGTGGACCCCCGCGACTCCCGCGCCTGCCTGCCCTCCGGCACGAACGGCGCCTCGCCCCACTTCGCGGGCTGGGAGGTCTCGCCCGAGCCCGGCCGTGACGCGGTGGCGCTGCGCTGGACGCGGGCGGGTGAACCGGCGCGGATCAGCCCGGCGCGCCCGTTCTCCCTGTCCGGCGCCAAGGACGTGGCGCTGCGCGTCATCGTGCCGCCCAACAGCACGGGCACCCGCCTCGACGTCTCACTCGTCGACGCCGCGGGCAAGCGGGCCAGGCTCGGCGGCGTCCGCGTCGACGGCCTCCCCGGCACCGGGCGCACCGCCTCCTACTGGGGTCGCGAGGTCCGCGTCCCGCTGTCGCCGTCGCTCCGCGACAAGCTCGACCTCACCCGGGTGAAGACCCTGGAGCTGACCCCGCGCACCCGCTCGGGCAAGGCCTGGCTGATGGACGCATGGGGCCGGCGCCCGGGCACCCCGGCCGTGCAGCCGGTCGCGCTGCCGCGCGTCGACATCGGCCGGCTGACGGTCGAGGAAGGCGACTCCGGAGTGCGCACGTACAACGTGCCGGTGCGCGTCTCGGGCCGGGGCAGCGGAACGGTCCGGCTGTTCGTTCCCGATCCGGGCACGGGCGCGAGCACGCACCGGACGGTGAAGGTCAGTCCGGGCACCCGTGTCGACGTGCCGGTCCAGGTGCGCGGGGACACCCGCTACGGCTACGACGTGCGGTACGACGCGCTGGCCAAGGCGGTGCGCGGCGCGGTGGTCGGCTCGCACCACGGCGGGGTGACGGCGAAGAACGACGATCCCATGCCGAAGGTGACGCTCGTACCCGTCAAGGACCGGGTCACCGAGGGCAAGACGCTGCGCTGGCGGATGACGCTGGCGGAGTCCGTCGACGTCGACGTGATGGGGGTCTTCGACTTCCGGCCGGTCGACGGCGGCAAGGAGCTCTCGACGCTGGACGTGGACCCGCGCTGGCTGAGGGCCCAGTTCGGTGCGAAGCCCCGTCCGGAGCGGAAACTGTCCACGGTGGCGAAGGACATGGGCCTGTTCGTGACCGTGCCCGCCGGGAAGAGGACCGTCGAGGTGAGCGTGCCCACCATCAAGGACGCGGTGCGTGAGCCGGACGAGTTCGTGAAGGGCCGGCTCTCCGTGTACGACGACCGCTGGAACCCGCAGCCGGACGGCCCGACGGTCAAGGGAACGGTGCGCGACGCTTCGTAGCGGGAGCGATCTCGCCCAGTGAAGGCAGGCGCCTGAGGGCAGGCGCCCGGTGACGGAGGGGTCCCTCTCCTCCGCCCGCGGCGTCCGCCCTCCGCGTCACTCCGTGAGCCGCGCCCGGGCCAGGGAGGCCGCCTGCTCGACCGCGTCACCCGCCGCGCACGGCACGTCGGGACGTACGCCCGTGCCCTCCCAGTTGGTGCCCGAGACGGGATTGACCGCCCGGCCCACCGGGATGGACGCCTCCACGTGGGGATGCACGGTCCAGCCCCCGCGCGGATGGGCCCCGCCGACGGTCGTCTCGCCGACGACGACGGCCCGCCCCAACTGTTGGAGGTCGTAGGCCAGTTCCTCGGCCGCCGAGAAGGTCGTGCCGCTGGTCAGGACGTAGAGCGGCTTGCTGCCGCCGAACCGGGCGCCGGGCACGTGCGCCGGACTCCAGGACTGCTCGACACGCTCGCCCTCGCGCCAGTACATGGAATTGAGATGGGTGCGCTCGTCGAGCAGGTACCCGCACACGAACGCGACCGCGTCCGGGTCGCCGCCCGTGTTGGCGCGCAGGTCGATGATCAGTGCCCCGGCGCGTGCGACCAGATGGAACGCGGCGCTCAGCACCTCCGCCGACCAGTCCAACGGGAAGAGCTTCGAGGACAGTTCGACGAGGGCGACCCCGCCCTCCCGCAACTCCACCCGGGGGACGCCGCCCAGCGTGGCGTCGAACTCCTCGCGCATCGCCGCCAGGACGGCGGCGCCCTGCTCCTCCGGCACCGGCTGGGCGTGGTGCTTGAGCCGCAGGTGCCGGTCGCCGTTGAGCGACTGCAGGTCGTCCGTGACCAGTCGGGCCAGTTCGGCGGGGTCCGTGACGTCGTACGCCCCGTCGGCCAGGCGGCGCCGCAGGAGCGGGGCGAGCTCCTCGGCGATCTCGGGGAACGTGTAGTGATCCAGCAGGAGTTGGGCGGTCTGCTCGACGGCGGCGGTGAGGGCGGGCTGCTGTGTGGCGGTGGTCATGACAGGGGAGTAGAGCAGCCCACTTCCCAAAGCGTCAAGAACATTGGACACTTGATGCATGTCCGAGGAGAAGAACCCGCCCCAGTCGCCCCCGCGGAGCCCGGTGTTCGAGGTCGAGTCGCCGGAGCAGCACGCCGCCCTGGCCCATCCCCTGCGCCAGCGGCTCCTCTTCGTGCTGAACCAGCAGCCGTCCACCATCAGCCAGTTGGCGGCACAGCTGGCCACCGGCAAGGGGAACGTGTCCCATCACCTCAAGGTGCTGCGCACCGCCGGACTCGTGCACGTCGCCGAGACCCGCAAGGTCAGGGGCGGCACCGAGCAGTACTACCAGCGTTCGGCCGAGCGTCTGTCCGTCGCCGAGCCGCAGGCCGCGGGGACCGCCGCGATGCTCGGCGCGGTGGCCCAGGAACTGGACCGGTCTCCGCAGACGGCCCTCTCCCTGCGCCACGTGCGCCTCAGCGCCGAGAAGGCGCGGGAGCTCGCCGAGACGCTCGTCCGCCTGGTCGACGAGGCGGCGGACGAACCGGACGAGCCGTCGGTGCACGGGGTGCTCGTGGCGCTGTACGAGCAGGTGCGGCCGACGGGCACCGACTGACCGGCCGGCCGCCGGACCGGCGGGCCGCACCGAAAGGCCACACCGGCGGGGCCGCACCGACAGGCCGGTGCGGCCCCGCGCGCCGTCGCTCCGTATGGTTCTGCCATGACCACCCCCTCAACAGGCCCTGAACTGCAGCTTCTTCGGCCCGATCATGCACCCGCGCTGCTCTCCTTCGAGGAGGCGAACCGCGCCTACTTCGCCGCCGTGGTCCCCGACCGCGGGGACGCCTACTTCCGCGACTTCGAGGCCCGCCACGCGGCCCTGCTCGCCGAGCAGGCCACGGGGGACTGCTTCTTCCATGTGCTCGTCGGCGACGGGGGAGAGATCCTCGGGCGGGTCAACCTCGTCGACGTGGCGGACGGCGGCGCCGAGCTCGGCTACCGGATCGCGGAGAAGGCCACGGGGCGCGGGCTCGCGACCCGTGCCGTCCGACAGGTCTGCGACCTCGCCGTCACCGCGTACGGCCTGACCGGGCTGCGCGCCGGGACGACCTTCGACAACCCCGGCTCACACGCCGTGCTGCTGCGCACCGGATTCGTGCCCGGCGGCGAGATCCGGCTTGACGGCCGGCGCGGGACCCGGTACTCCCTGGCGCTCTGACGCCCGCTCCAGGAAGCGCAGGAGTTCGACGGGGAAGGGCAGTACGAGGGTGGAGTTCTTCTCGGCGGCGACGGCCACGACGGTCTGCAGGAGCCGGAGTTGGAGCGCGGCCGGTTCCTCCGCCATTTCATGGGCGGCCTCGGCGAGCTTCTTGGAGGCCTGCAGTTCGGCGTCGGCGTTGATGACCCGGGCCCGCCGCTCGCGGTCGGCCTCGGCCTGGCGGGCCATCGAGCGCTTCATGGTCTCCGGCAGGGACACGTCCTTGATCTCGACCCGGTCGATCTGCACGCCCCAGCCGATCGCCGGGGAGTCGATCATCAGCTCAAGGCCCTGGTTCAACTGCTCACGGTTGGACAGCAGATCGTCCAGGTCGCTCTTGCCGATGATGGACCGCAAGGACGTCTGCGCCATCTGCGACACCGCGAACCGGTAGTCCTCCACCTCCACCACCGCGTTGGCGGGGTCGACGACCTTGAAGTAGATGACCGCGTCCACCCGGACCGTGACGTTGTCCCGCGTGATGCCGTCCTGCGCGGGCACCGGCATCGTCACGATCTGCATGTTGACCTTGCGCATCCGGTCGATGCCCGGGACCACCATGGTGAGCCCGGGGCCGCGCACACTGCCCGCGAGCCGGCCGAGGCGGAACACGACGCCCCGCTCGTACTGCTTGATCACGCGCGCCGCCGCCATCGCGTAGAGCAGACAGGCGGAGCCGACCGCTGCGCCCGCCGTCAGCAGTTCCTGGACCATGGCGCGACCCCCTGACGTCCGAGTCGACCAGTTATTCAACGATATGCCCGAATGTGCCTCTGGGGCGAGCCTTCGGACGTCAGGGTTCGCGCGGTCCGGCATCAGTGCGTGCGGTCCGATGTCAGTGCGTGCGCTCCGATGTCACGCCGTACGCGGGCGCGACTCGTGCAGCCGCGTGTGGTAGCGGCCCTCGGCCTCGTGCCCGGCGGGGTCCTCGCCGGCGAGGGTCACCTGACGGAGCGCCTCGGCGCGCTCCTCGGGGCTGGTGAAGAGCCGCTGCGTGTAGGTGCGGGAGGTGTCCGTGACGGTGTCGAGGCCGTGCGCGGCCAGGGTGTCCGCGATGGGCCCGTACGGCACGGTCCGCAGGACGAAGGCGCTCACCCAGACCGGCAGCCGGGCGCTGTCGAGCAGGGCGTCGAAGGTGCGGTGCGTGATGTACCCGATCCCGCCGGTGACCGTGATCAGGCCGGTCCGGGCGACGGCGCGGCGCAGCTCCTGGCTGGGCGGGTGCCGTTCGAGGTTCTCCGCATACGCCTCGTCTAGCAGGCCCGCGTCCAGGGCGTAGCGGGTGGCGTTCTCCGCCGTGTCCAGGCCGATCACCGGCGAGGCGTCCGCGCGCCGCCTGGAGGCGTAGAACTCCTTGTCCCGCTCGACGAGTTCGGCCGGCGTGAGCGCCGCGGCCTCGTCCGAGGTGTAGTGCGCGTAGAGGTCGGCGAGCGTCAGGTCGTGGTTGAGCAGCGCCGCGTTGATCCCGTAGGAGCAGCACACGTCGAGGACCGTCACCGACCCCTCCGCCCCGGCCAGCCGGGCGCGCAGGTCGCGGGTGCGGCGGAAGACGGCCTGGGCGTGCTGCGGTATCTCGTACTCGTAGGGCGCCAGTGTCCGGAAGTAGGTGCGCGGGTCCGGCCGGTCGTAGATGTCGTCGAAACGGGTCTTGCCCGATGCGGTCCTTGTCCTGTGCCGGTCTGTGGCCATGGGGCACCTCCGGGAGCGGGGAACGGGTCTGGGGCTGACGTGCAGCTCTACCCGACCGGTGCACCCCCCGGTAGACCTCGTGGCGGTATCCGGCCACCGCACCGGCCCGCCGGGCGCCCCCGCGGACGCCCTTCTGGCTACCCTGAAGCCGATGTTCTCCTCCCAGGGTCCCACGCTGCGTGAGCTCGCCGTTCAGGCTCTCTCCTCCACCGAGCACGGGTACGACCTGCTCGCCCCGAAGTTCGACCGCACGCCCTTTCGTACGCCTGGCCGGTTCTTGGGGGCGGCGGCGGACGCCTTGCGCCCCCTCGGCCCCTTCGTGTCCGGCCTCGACGTGTGCTGCGGGACGGGTGCGGGCGTCGAGGCGCTGCTGCCGCTGTGCCGGGAGCGCGTGACGGGCGTGGACTTCAGCGCGGGGATGCTGGCGGCCGCCGAGCGGGCGGTGCCGGGGCCCGGTCCGGACGGTCCCGCGGTCGAGTGGGTGCGGGCCGACGCCCGGGCCCTGCCGTTCGCCGGCGGCTTCGACCTGGCCGTGAGCTTCGGGGCGTTCGGTCACTTCCTGCCCGCCGAGCGGCCCGCCCTCTTCGCCGGGGTGCACCGGGCGCTGCGCCCCGGCGGGATCTTCGCGTTCCCGATCGGCGCCCCGCAGTCCTTCGCCTCGCCCTGGTACTGGGCGCTGCTCGGCTTCGACGGCGTGATGCGCGCGCGGAACCTGCTGTGGCGCCCGCCGTTCGTCATGTACTACCGGACCTTCCCGCTCGGCGGGGTGCGCGCGGATCTCGTCGGCGCCGGGTTCGACGTGCGGCTGCGGCCCCTGGAGGAATTCGGGCGGGGCCGCGACGGCAGTCCCCGGTGGCGCCTGGTGGTGGCCACGAAGGCGTAGGGGCGCCACGGGGGTGCGGGCGGGGGCTAGGCGGTGCCGTCGGCCGCCGCCTGGAGCGCCGCCACGTCCAGCTTCTTCATGCCGAGCATCGCCTGCATGGCCCGCTGCGCACGCTCCGGGTCCGGGTCGGTGATCAGCTCGCCGAGCACGGCGGGCACGACCTGCCAGGACAGGCCGTACTTGTCCTTGAGCCACCCGCAGGGGCCCTCCTCGCCGCCCTCGGACAGCTTCGTCCAGTAGTGGTCGACCTCTTCCTGGTCGGCGCAGTCGATCTGGAAGGAGACGGCCTCGTCGAAGGTGAACTCCGGGCCGCCGTTGATCGCCGTGTAGGGCTGGCCGTCGAGGACGAAGTCCACGGTCAGGACGGTGCCGGCCGGGCGCGGGGCGCCTTCGCCGTAGTACGAGACGTTCTTGATCCCCGAGTTCGGGAAGACCGAGACGTAGAACGTCGCCGCCTCCTCGCTCTGCAGGTCGAACCAGAGGTTGGGCGTGATCCTGGGCATGGCGCTCTCCTGTCGCGTACGCGGCGGTCCTGTCCGCCCTTCATGTCTGCCTATGTGGACCGTCGCACCGCCGGGAACTCATCGCCACACGGTGACCGTTCCGGGTGGCCGGTGGGCCGGGTCAGCCGCCCTCCCGCACCCGCGGTTCACGGTCCAGGGTGATGCCGAACCGGTCGGCGTACGCCGCGAGCACCTCCGCCTCCGAGGCGAGCTCGGTGGTCTGCCGCTCGCCCTTGACGGTGGTGGTCAGGGTGCGGCCGCCGAGGGTCACCCGGCCGTCCTCGGTGAGCAGGGAGCACACCAGGGAGCGGGTGAAGTGGGAGTCCGGCGAGGTGCGGTGGTACCAGGCCCCCGCCCTGAAGTCGGCCAGCGCGCGCGGCCGCAGGTCGAGGAGGTACTGAGGCTTGCCGTCCTTGAGGACCTGGAGGTCCCCCTCCGCGGCCCCGACGAGGCGGAACGTGCCGCCGGGGTCGACCTGCTCGTCCGGGTCGCCGAACGCGAGCGGCAGGTGGCTGTGCGCGCCGAAGCCGACGTCCGCGAGCAGGTCGCCGCCGTCCTCGGTGCGTACGCGCAGGGCCAGGTGGTCATAGGGGATGCCGGGCCGCGCGTCGTCGTCGTACACCCGCGCCTGCAGGAGCGTCACGTCGAAGCCGAGCGCGGCGAGCAGGGCGGCGAACGCGCCGTTGAGTTCGTAGCAGAAGCCGCCCCTGCGGGCGTCCACGACCTTCGTCACCAGGGCCTTGTCGGTCAGCTCGATGTCCTGGCCGAGGTGGATCGAGAGATTCTCGAAGGGCACGCCGCGCAGATGTGCCAGGTGCAGGTCGCGCAGGGCCTGCGCGGTCGGGGCGGCGGGGCGGTCGGCGCCGATGCGCCGCAGGTAGGCGTCGATGCGTTCGGTGTCCATGGCCCCAGTCTGGTGGGCGCCGCGGACCCCGGCCACGGCCCCGGGACGGCCCCGGCACCGGCCGTGGGTCCTAGGACCCGGGGCGGAGGAGGGAGGACCGGACGCGGGAGCGCTCGGCGGCCTCCCGGCAGGCCTCGACGGCGACTTTCGGCCACCGGCCGTAAACCGCGCTCGGACGGACATGTGCGTGTGGGGTGCAGACATGTGTCCGGAGCTGGGAGTAGATGGAAGGGGAGTGGATGGTTCCGCGCCAATGATGTCGGAACTGTTGACACGTGACTGCACCCTGTGGCCTAGAAACGGAGATCGGGTCTCCTCCCAGGGGATGACTCCGCGCCCGACGCAGTACAGCGACCGTGGGCCGATAGTCCGGCTTGCAGGCGGACTTGTGTCCCGCATTCGGCAGTGAGGATGGAAACCGATCCTGCTGGACCCGCTGACGTGCGCCGATCGCACCGGCAGAGGGTCGTCCGCGCCTGCCGAATCCGACGGGAGTCCCTTTCGCCGTGGCTACGTTCCTGTACAAACTAGGCCGCCTCGCCTTCCGGCGACGCCGCTATGTGGCGCTGCTGTGGGTGGTGCTGCTGGCGGGGGCCGGCTTTGCCGCCTCGGCCGCTCCCGCCCCGCCCGAAGACTCCTTCTCGATGCCGGGAACCGAGTCGCAGAAGGCCTTCGACCTGCTTGAGAAGCGCTTCCCCGACGCCAGCGCCGACGGTGCCAGCGCCCGAGTCGTGATCCGCGCCCCCGAGGGCGAGAAGATCGACGACGCTTCGTCCAAGGCCGAGGTCGAGAAGCTGGTCGCGGCCATCGGCAAGGGCTCGCAGGTCGCGAGCGTCGACGACCCCTACAAGGCCAAGACGGTCAGCAAGGACGGCAGCACCGCCTACACCGCGGTCACCTACAAGGTCGCCGCCACCGAGCTCACCGACAAGGCCCGGGACGCGCTGACCGACGCGACCGACAAGACCCGTGACGCGGGCTTCACGGTCGAGACCGGCGGCGACGCCGTCATGGCCGAGCAGGAGATGGGCGGCAGCGCCGAACTCATCGGCATCGCGATCTCCGCGGTGGTCCTGATCCTCACCTTCGGCTCGCTGGTCGCCGCGGGCATGCCGCTGCTCACCGCGATCATCGGCGTCGGCATCGGCATCTCCGGCATCGGCGCCCTCGGCAGCGTGCTCGACCTCTCCGCCACCACCTCCACGCTCGCGATGATGATCGGCCTCGCCGTCGGCATCGACTACGCCCTCTTCATCGTCTCCCGCTACCGCGCGGAGATAGCCGAGGGCCGTACCCCCGAGGAAGCGGCGGGCCGGGCCACCGGCACCGCGGGCTCCGCCGTGGTGTTCGCCGGGCTCACCGTCGTCGTCGCCCTCTCGGGCCTCGCGATCGTCAACATCCCGATCCTCACCAAGATGGGCCTCGCCGCGGCGGCGACCGTCGTGATCGCCGTCCTCATCGCGCTCACCATGATCCCCGCGCTCCTCGGCTTCGCCGGCCGCAAGGTGCTGCGCCGCAAGGACCGCAAGAAGCCCGCCGGTTCGCTGATCGACCCGAACGCCAAGCCGAAGCTCGGCACCCGCTGGGCGCGCTTCGTGCTGCGTCACCCGCTGTCCGTGCTCCTGGTCGCCGTCCTCGGCCTCGGTGCCGTGGCCGTCCCGGCCGCCAGCCTGGAGCTCGGCCTGCCCGACGAGGGCACGTCGGCGCCGGACAGCACTCAGCGCAAGGCCTACGACATGCTGTCCGAGTCCTTCGGCGCAGGATTCAACGGCCCGCTGATGGTCACCATCAGCAAGGACACCGACGTGGCGGGCGCCGCCAAGACCGTCGGCGACGCGATCGGCAAGATCGACGGCGTCGCCGCCGTGACCCCGGCCCAGGCCAACAAGGCCGGCGACACCGCGATCATGAACGTCGTCCCGAAGACCGGGCCGAGCGACCACAAGACCGAGGAACTGGTCAAGTCGATCCGCTCGACCGCGGACGGCCTTGGGTCGGACACCGGCTCCGAGATCCTGGTCACCGGCCAGACCGCGATGACCATCGACTTCTCGCAGACCCTGGACGACGCGCTCCTGCCCTACCTCGGGCTCGTGGTCGGCCTGGCGTTCCTGCTCCTGATGCTCGTCTTCCGATCGATCCTGGTCCCGCTCAAGGCCGCGCTCGGCTTCCTGCTCTCGGTGGCCGCCGCGCTCGGCGCCGTGGTCGCGGTCTTCCAGTGGGGCTGGCTCGCGGACATCGTGGGCGTCGACCAGCCGGGCCCCATCATGTCGATGATGCCGATCTTCATGATCGGTGTGGTCTTCGGCCTGGCGATGGACTACGAGGTCTTCCTCGTGACCCGGATGCGCGAGGCGTACGTCCACGGGGCGCGCCCCGGCGAGTCGGTCGTGACCGGCTTCACCCACGGCGGGCGGGTCGTGGCCGCGGCCGCGATCATCATGATCAGCGTCTTCTCCGGCTTCATCATGGAGAACGACGACATGATCAAGATGATGGGCTTCGGCCTGGCCATCGCCGTCCTCTTCGACGCCTTCGTCGTCCGCATGGCCATCGTGCCCGCCGTCCTCGCCCTGCTCGGCAAGGCGGCCTGGTGGCTGCCGCGCTGGCTGGACAAGGCGCTGCCGAACGTGGACGTGGAGGGCGAGCAGCTGCACAAGAACCTCGGCGACACCGTGACGCCCGACGCGGAGACCGACCGGGAGCTCGAGCCCGTGGGTCGGTGACCCACCGCCCCCTCCGGTGACGGGCCGGCCGGGACACCACCCCGCAGGGGAGTGTCCCGGCCGGCCCGTTTTGCGTGACCCGGCCCGCCCTCACGGAGGCGGGCCGGGTCACGCCGTCGCGGTGCGCCGCGGGCCGTCGGGCGCCCGGGTCAGCGGTCCGCGAAGACCATCCAGACCTGGCCCGGCGCGAACGGCATCGGCTCGCCGTTCGGCCGGGTGAAGGTGGTGCCACCGGTCGCCGCGGACCGCTTCCAGCGCGTCGCGTAGGCCTTGCCGTCCCGCAGCACGGTGGCCTTGCCGCTGCCGACCGTCTCGATGTACGGGGTGACCGCGCCGTTGACGTCCTTGAAGCGCGACGGGCGCATGGTCACGTGCTGGATCACGATGGTGCGGGCACCGAGCTGCGCCCCCGCCGTGCTGCGCGCGGGAGCGCCGTCGAAGGACGCCAGCCAGCGGCCCTCCCGCGGCGACCAGCGGAAGGAGTGGCTCGCCGAGGCGTATCTGACGGTCCGCACGTCGGCGCGGGTGCCGCCCTGCGGGGCCGCGCCGAACCGGAAGCCGATGTCGTTCGGCCGGTCCGCCTTCGGCGCCGACCGCAGCAGCGCCTTCGGACGCAGGAACAGGTTGTGCGGCGCGGCGCGGCCGCCCTCACGGAAGTAGGCGCCGGGAACCCGGCCGTGCGGGCGGGCGTACAGCGGCGAGTCCCTGAGCGTCTTCTGCAGCGCGCTGCGCACGCCGGAGTAGGCGAGCGCGGGGCGGCCGAACTGGCGCAGGAGCTCCACGTCGGACTCGCGGGCGCTGCGCACCGGTCCGACCGCGCGCGGGTACTTGCTGGAGTACACGCCCATCAGGCGGCTCATGCCGCCCTCGACCTTCTCCACGTAGACGATGTCGGCCTGGTCGAGGCCGGTGTGCGGCCGGGCTCCCCGGGCGTTGTCGAACTTCACGGCGAGGACCGGCCCCTGATCGGCCGTGAGACCGGTGAACGGCGAGGTGCGCGGCGCGGGAGCGTCCTCCCTGGCCGGTGCCGGGGCCGGTGCGCTCGCCCAGGAGGGGGCACCCACGGTGAGCGTCGCCGTGGCGACCAGCGCGAGCACTTTCGCGCCGAGGCGGGTGCGGCGGGTGGCCCGGACTGTCGTTGCTGCCATCTAGGCGTCTCCATTCGTGACGGAACCGGTCGTTGCACACCGGCAGGCGCACATCTACCTCCCGGGGCCGTACCGCCAACCGCCGCTGGGGCCATCCACCCTGGTCACGTCACTCTTTCCGGGGGCACCCCGCGTGGCTGCGCCCCGAACGGCGGCGCCGACGTGCCGGGCCCCGCACGTCGGAGACAATCATGGGCATGGCAGCGCTGACCGAGATCCTCCCCGTGGAAGCCGTGCTCCTCGACGCCCCGGCGGCGAACTGGCGCGAGGCCGTCCGGCGCGCCGGCGACCTGATGGTCGCCACCGGTGCCGCCACCGACACGTACACCGCGGAGATGATCGAGAACGTCCAGGAGAACGGGCCCTACATCGTCATCGCGCCGGGGCTCGCCTTCGCCCACGCCCGCCCCTCGCCCGCCGTCCTGCGCACCGGCATGTCCTGGGTGCGCCTCGCGGCCCCGGTCGCGTTCGGGCACGACACCAACGACCCCGTCGAGCTGGTGGTCGGCCTCGCCGCGAAGGACGCCTCCGAGCACACCGCGGCGATGGGCGCCCTGGCCCGGCTGCTCGCCGACCCCGGCACGGCCCGTGCGCTGCGCGAGGCGACGACGCCCGCCCAGGTGCACGCCCTCCTCGGCGATGGCCCCGCGCCCGCCCGGCCGCGCGGACGGGCCGCGCGCGGCGGGGACCTGCACAAGATCCTGACGGTCTGCGGCAACGGCGTCGGCACGAGCCTGTTCCTCAAGCAGACCGTCGAGGGCGTCCTGGACCGCTGGGGATGGGGCCGGTACGTCACCGTGGAGGCGACGGACACCATCTCGGCCAAGGGCAAGGCCGACGAGGCCGTCGCCATCCTCACCTCGCGGGAGATCGCCAGGACCCTCGGTGACGTGGGCGTCCCGGTGAAGGTCGTCGAGGACTTCACCAGCGCGGCGGAGGCCGACCGCGTGCTCAGGGACACCTACGACGTCTGACGGCCCCGCGCCCAGGAGGGAACCACCATGGACTGGCTCGTGTCGATCGCCGAGTTCCTCGTCAACGAGATCCTCAGCCAACCCGCGTACCTCATCGGCCTCATCACGGCCGCGGGTCTGATCGCGCTCAAGAAGACCGCCGGGCAGATCGTCGGCGGCGCCATCAAGGCGACGCTCGGCTTCCTGCTCATCGGGGCCGGCGCGACGCTCGTCGTCGGCGCCCTCGCCCCGCTCGGCGAGATGATCCAGGGCGCCACCGGGGCGCACGGAGTGATCCCCACCAACGAGGCGATCGTCGGCATCGCGCAGGAGCAGTACGGCGCCCGCGTCGCCTGGCTGATGATCCTCGGCTTCGCCGTCAGCCTGCTCCTGGCCCGCTTCACCCCGCTGCGCTATGTCTTCCTGACCGGGCATCACATGCTGTTCATGGCGACCCTGTTGACGATGGTGCTGGCCATCGCGGGCCAGGCGTCATGGGTCGTGGTCGTCGTCGGCGGCGTACTGCTCGGCATCCTGCTGGTCGCCATGCCCGCCTTCGCGCACCCCTGGACCAAGCGTGTCACCGGCAACGACAGCGTCGCGATCGGCCACTTCGGCACGGCCGGGTACATCGCGGCGGGCGCGACCGGACAGCTGGTGGGCAAGCGCAGCCGCAGCACCGAGGAGATGAACCTCCCCGAGGGCCTGCGCTTCCTGCGCGACTCGATGGTCGCCACCGCCCTGTCCATGGTGCTCATCTACCTGATCATGTCGCTGGTCTTCCTCGGCAAGGTGGGCAAGGCGGCGGCCTTCAAGGCCTTCGGCGAGAACGGCGCGGCGGGCGCGACCGGCGTCGGCGACTACGTCATGCAGTCCGTCATGCAGGGCCTGCAGTTCGGCATCGCCGTCGCCGTGATCCTCTTCGGCGTCCGCACGATCCTCGGCGAACTCGTGCCCGCCTTCCAGGGCATCGCGCAGAAGCTCGTGCCCGGAGCCCTGCCCTCCCTGGACGCGCCCATCGTCTTCCCCTATGCACAGAACGCCGTCCTGATCGGCTTCATCGCCAGCTTCATCGGGGGTCTCGTCAGCCTCGGGCTGCTGGCCTGGGTCTTCCACCCGGCCCTCGGGCTCGCGCTCGTGCTGCCCGGCCTGGTCCCGCACTTCTTCACCGGCGGCGCGGCCGGGGTCTACGGCAACGCGACCGGTGGCCGCCGCGGCGCCGCACTCGGCGCCTTCCTCAACGGCGTCCTCATCACCTTCCTGCCCGCCCTGCTCCTGAAGGTCCTCGGCGCCTTCGGGGACGAGAACACCACCTTCGGCGACGCCGACTTCGGCTGGTTCGGCACCCTCATCGGCTATGCGGCGAAGGCGGGCGAAACCGGCGGGATCGTCCTGATGCTGCTGATCGGCGCGGCCGTCCTGCTCGGCGCGATCGTCGTGCAGAAGCGGGTCGTGGAGACCGGCTGGGACCCCGGCGCCCGCCGCGACGCGCTGCTCCCCGCCGACCGGGCGCTCACCCCGGCCGCCGCTCCCGCCGGTTCCCCCGTCGCGTACGCGAAGATCGCACCCCCGCGCGGCGCCCCGAAGCCGCCCCCGCCGCCGGACGACGGCGCCTGACCACGGACCGCGCGGACCTGCTCCGACCACGCGCGCACCTGCTCCGAACCGGCGCGCACCCGCTCTGAACAGGGGCGCACGCGGTGGTACACGCGCTCGCGTGTGACATCACGGCGCAGCGGCCGCAAGTTGTCAGCAGATCAGTTGAGCACTAATGTCACCACGCCTTGGTGCACGGGAAATCCGGTGTGATGCCGGTGCGGCCCTCGCCACTGTGATCGGGAAGTCCGGCTCCAGCCCTCGCGGCAGCCACTGGGTACTCGCGTACCCGGGAAGGCGGAGTCCGGTCGGTAAGACCCGTCAGCCAGGAGACCGGCCAAGGCACGTTGTCCATCCACGAGGTGCTGGAGAGGGTCTGCTGAGCCATGCACATAGCCGAGGGTTTCCTCCCACCCGCGCACGCGATCGCCTGGGGCGTCGCGTCCGCGCCGTTCGTCGTCCACGGAGTCCGCTCCCTGACCCGTGAGGTCAAGGAACACCCGGAGAGCACCCTGCTCCTGGGTGCCTCCGGAGCCTTCACCTTTGTCCTTTCCGCACTGAAGATCCCGTCCGTGACGGGCAGTTGCTCCCACCCGACCGGAACCGGGCTCGGTGCGATCCTGTTCCGGCCGCCCATCATGACGGTGCTCGGCACCATCACCCTGCTCTTCCAGGCGCTGCTGCTCGCCCACGGCGGGCTCACCACGCTGGGCGCCAACGTGTTCTCGATGGCGATCGTCGGACCCTGGGCCGGATACGCGGTCTACCGGCTCCTCAAGCGGTACGACGTGCCGCTCATGGTCGCCGTGTTCTTCGGCGCGTTCGTCGCCGACCTGTCCACGTACTGCGTCACCAGCGTCCAGCTGGCCCTGGCCTTCCCCGACCCCAGCAGCGGCTTCCTCGGCGCGCTGGGCAAGTTCGGCGGCATCTTCGCCGTCACGCAGATCCCGCTGGCGGTCAGCGAGGGACTGCTCACCGTCCTCGTGATGCGGCTGCTCGTGCAGTCCAGCAAGGGCGAGCTCACCCGGCTCGGCGTGCTGCTGCAGCGCAAGCAGGCGGACGCCACCACCAGGACCGAGACGGGGGCCAGCGCCTGATGAACAAGAACGCAAAGATCAACATCCTGCTCGTCGTGATCGTCGCCGCTCTCGCGGTGCTGCCCCTCGCGCTCGGCCTCGGGGACGACGAGAAGGAGCCGTTCGCCGGCGCCGACGCGCAGGCCGAGACGGCCATCACCGAGATCAAGCCGGACTACGAGCCGTGGTTCTCGCCGCTGTACGAACCCCCGTCCGGCGAGATCGAGTCCGCGCTCTTCGCCCTCCAGGCGGCCATCGGAGCGGGCGTCCTCGCGTACTACTTCGGCCTGCGCAAGGGCCGCCGTCAGGGCGCCGAGCAGGCCGCCCGCACCGAAGAGGCGCCCCCCGGGGAGGCGCTCGGCGACCAGGCCGCCGAGCCGGACGGCGACGGCGCGCACCAGCCCGTCGGTGCCCGGCGGTCGGCCGATGCCGGCGGCGCCGGGTCCGGCACCGGGCAGGTCTGATCCGGCGTGCTGCCCATCGACGCGGCGGCGCACAGCAGTCGCTGGCGCCGCCGGCACCCGGTCGACAAGGCGGTGCTCGGGCTCGGACTCACCGTCCTCGCCATCTCGCTGCCGCCCTGGCCGGGCGCCGCCCTCGTGCTGGTCACCGCCGTCACCGTGCTGCTCGGCCCGGCGGGCGTACCGCCCCGCAAACTGTGGCGCGCCTACCGCGTGCCGCTCGGTTTCTGCGTGACGGGAGCACTGACCCTGCTCGTCCAACTCGGCGGCCCCGACGGGTTCGTGGCCTTCGCCGAAGGCGGCCCGGCCCGCGCGGGAGGCCTGCTCCTGCGGACCTCCGCCGCCTCGCTCGGGGTGCTCCTCTTCGCCTTCACCACACCGATGTCGGACCTGCTGCCCCGGCTGGTGAAGGCGGGTGTCCCCGCGCCGGTCGTGGACGTGGCGCTCGTGACGTACCGGATGAGCTTCCTGCTCCTGGACTCCATGGGCCGCATCCGGCAGGCGCAGGCCGCCCGGC
Organism: Streptomyces sp. NPDC002564; assembly: GCF_042889645.1. Classification (NCBI taxonomy): domain Bacteria; kingdom Bacillati; phylum Actinomycetota; class Actinomycetes; order Kitasatosporales; family Streptomycetaceae; genus Streptomyces; species Streptomyces sp. NPDC002564. The sequence goes on from NZ_JBIARE010000009.1 coordinate 261,904, forward strand.
TCGGCCACACCACCCGCGCGGCCACCTGGCGCTCCCTGGCCGGTCTCGGCGCCACCGCGTTCGTGCGCGCCTTCGACCGGGCCGGCCGGCTGCAGGCCGGGCTCGCGGGCCGCGGCTACGACGGCACCCTGCGGGTCCTGGTGCCCGAGGCCCGGGTCTCGCGGCCCTTCGTGACCGCGGCCGCGGCGCTCCTCGTGGGCCTGGTGGCCCTCACCCTCGTCCTGGAAAGGTTCCTGCCATGAGCGAGCCGACAGCTCTGCGCGAGCCGGGCGCTCCCGACGGGCCGGGCGGGCCCGTGGTCGCCCTGCGCGCCGCGTCCTACGCCTACGAGGACGGGCCCACCGTGCTCAGCGGCCTGGACTTCGACGTCGTCGAGGGGCGGGCGCTCGCGCTGCTCGGCCGCAACGGCAGCGGCAAGACGACCCTCATGCGGCTCCTCAGCGGCGGACTGCGCCCGGCCGGGGGCTCCCTGACCCTGGACGGCGCTCCCGTCACGTACGACCGCAGGGGCCTGACCCGGCTGCGGACGACCGTGCAGCTGGTCGTGCAGGACCCGGACGACCAGCTCTTCGCGGCCTCGGTCGAGCAGGACGTGTCGTTCGGACCGCTCAACCTCGGCCTGCCGGACCCCGAGGTCAGGGCCCGGGTCGCGGAGGCACTCGCGGCCCTGGACATCGTCGCGCTCGCGGACCGCCCCACCCACCTGCTCTCCTACGGGCAGCGGAAGCGGACCGCCATCGCCGGTGCCGTGGCCATGCGTCCGCGCGTGCTGATCCTCGACGAACCGACCGCCGGGCTCGACCCCGACGGGCAGGAGCGGCTGCTCGCCACCCTGCAGCGGCTGCGGGACGCCGGGACCACCGTGGTGATGGCCACCCACGACGTGGATCTCGCCCTGCGCTGGGCCGACGACGCGGCGCTGCTCACGCCCTCCGGGGTGCGCACCGGGCCGGTGGAGCGGATGCTGGCCCGGCGCGACCTGCTGGCGCAGGCCGGGCTGCACCTGCCCTGGGGCATCGCCGTCGGTGAGCTGCTGCGCACCCACGGCCTGGCCACCGGCGAGGACCCGCGCACCGCCGAGGAGTTGGCGGCTCTGGCGGCCGGAACGCACACGGGCGCGCCGGGCGCCGCGGGTGAGAGCTGATCCCGGCAGCGGCGCACCGCGCGCTCAGCAGTGCCGGTACACGTGGCCTTCCTCGCCCTCGGGCCGCACGTCACGGTCGCGGAGCGTGATCGAGAGCTTCTTGCCGTACGTGCGGCAGGCGGCGTCGAAGTCCTTCGCCACGTACTCGATGTCGAAGACCTTGCCGCGGTACGCGGACGCGTAGTCCTGGCACTCCTTGTACTGCGCGCACTCCTCGGCCACGGCGAAGTCGAAGCCGATGTCCCTCCGCCGGTCCAGCAGGTCGGTGGTGTTCTTCTGGGCGATGGCCAGGCCCCGGTGGTGCGCGCGCCGGGCGAGGAGCCGGGCGAAGTCGGCGGCGTCGTCGGCGGTCAGCAGGTCGTCGGAGCGTTCGTAGGAGTCGAGGTTGTCGGGCTCCACCGCGTCGTACCCCGCCTTCGCGCAGCCGTCGATCCACCCGCCGACGATCTCCGCGAGGGCCGCGCGCTTCTTCGCGGTGGAGATGTCGAGCAGCGGCTCGTCCCAGTCCTCGTCGACGACGGTCTCGCCGTCGTCGTCCCGCAGGATCAGGTCGTCGTGCTCGCGCTCCCACCAGCGGGTCGCCTCCTTGCCCGGCTGGGCCTGGAAGGCGTTGACGTAACAGATGTTGTAGAGGCCCGGCACCGGGTCGGCGGAGCGGTCGCGCGAGACGGCGCGGACCTTCGACGGGGGCCGGTAGGGGCCGCCCAGCTGGTAGTCGAAGGCCGCGTCGACGGGCGGCTGCCGGACCTCGCCGCGGGCGGGGCGCGCCGTGGAGGTGCCGGACCCGGTGTCGCCGTCGCCGCCGTCGCCGGAACAGCCGGCGACGAGGGCGAGGAGCAGGGTGCCGCCCAGGGCGGCCCGTGCGGACCGCCCGGCCGCCGCGCGCCGTGCGGGGCCGGTCGGCCGCCGCGGGGAAGTCCTGCCGCTCCGTGCGGAAGGTGTCTCGTCGGTCCGCACGGAGCGGTTCTTGCTGGTACGCCACTTGGTCCCGGTCACCCGACAAGGATCTCAGGGCCCGCCGCCGGACCGCGCGGCGGGACGCGGCTCAGGACAGGTTCAGGACCTTGGCGGTCTCCTTGGCCATGCCGGCCTCACCGGCGGCGTTGGGGTGGACGGGGACGAAGTTGGTGCCGAACAGGACCGGTTCGATCCAGCGCTCGCTCGCCGGCCGGCAGGCGTCGTGCGCGTCGGAGGCGGCGGCCAGGTCGACGAAGGTCGTCCCGGTCTCGGCGGCGGCCCGCTGCGCGGCGCCGTTCAGATGGGCTTGCAGGTCGCGCAGGTAGGGCACGTCGCCCTCCGCGATGGGCAGCTTGGCGAAGCAGCCGGGCACCGCCTTCGCGGGGGTGATCCACGGGTAGCCGAGGATCGCGACGCGGGCCTTCGGCGACCTGGCCCTGATCTCGTTGAGCGACGCCCTGATCGCCGGGTACGTCTTGGTCTCGACCTGGTCCTTGAAGGTGGAGCCGTAGCGGTCCTTGCAGGGGCTGCCCTTGCCGCCCGTGAGGATCCCGGCGCTGCCGCAGGAGAGGATCGCGTTGATGAACGTGCTGTTGTCGTTGCCGCCGATGGTGAGCGTCACCAGCTCCGTGTCGCTCTTGAGCGCGTCGAACTGCGGGGCGACACCCGGGTACTGGGACTGCGTGAAGTCCTTGGTCTGGGCGCCGCCGCAGGTGACGTCGGTGAGCTTGGCGCCGGTCTTCGCGGCCAGCAGGTGCGGGTAGTTCAGGAGCGTGCGGGCACACGGCAGGGGCGCCGTCGGATCGAGGGGGAGGACACCCGATCCGGCGCTGTAGCTGTCGCCGAGGGCGACGTAGCGGGTGGGCGCCTCGGCGTCGGCGGCGGCCGGTCCCGCGCCGAGACCGAGGGCCGCGATTCCGGTGACGGCGGCGAGCGCCGCGACGGTGCGATGCTGTGCGGGCATGCGCATGAGGGTTCTCCTCCGTGCGGGGGGATGTGGGGGGTGCGGGGTGGGGCTCGTGCAAGGTAGTTCACGCTTTAACGCCTCACTACGTGCGGAGATGCGCATCCGGAGGCATCCGGGGGAGTCGTCTTGGCAGGCGGGTGACAAGCGGGGGCGAGGGGCGGCGCCGAGGTGCCGTTCAGGGCGGGGCCGCACCCCGAAACGCCCGTCCCGCCGGACCGAGGACGGTCCGGCGGGACGGGCGAGGCGGCGTGTGTGGGGGGACCGCCTTCGGTTCCGCGGAAGGGTGGAGCCGGGCGGGTGCCGGTGCTCGATGCCCGGCGTCAGCCCTTGATGTTGACGTCGATGCAGGCGTAGAACGCGTTGGCCGTGTCCGCGATGTTCCACACCGCGAGGACCTTCTGCTTGCCCGTGAGCCCGCCGAAGTCGACCTTGTGCGTGACGGTCTCGCCCGGCTGGGCGCCGCCGTCGTCGACCTCGGCGATCTTGTTGCCGCCGACGAAGTACTGCCAGGTGCTGGTGCTGTGACGTGCCGTCAGCTTCCAGCTGAAGTCCTGGGAGGAGCCGACGTCGGTCACCTGCCAGTTCTTGCTGTCGTCGTCGAGCTCGGCGAACCGCGAGTTTCCGCCGCTGCACGTCGTCTGGCCCTTGGGGCCCTCGACGCTCTGCGGCTCATGGGTGATGTCGCCGCAGGCCACGGTGCCGGCCGCACACTGCGCCTGGCGGCTCGGGGGTGCGTTGACGTAGCCGTGGGCGCCGGCCGGTGAGACCGAGGTCAGGACGAGTACGGGCGCGAAGCCCGCTCCGACGATCGCGGCCAGTTTCCGCTTCGAACGCATCTGTGCTCCCTCTGGGGTGGGGGGTGAGGGGGAAGAGACGACCGGGCGCCTCGGTCGACTCATTGGCCTAGACCTTACTGATTGTCGGAACTCCGTCAACCCTTCAATTGATGTTCGTGGGGCGGAAGTTGCGTCCGGGTCCACTCGTGGATCAGCTCGGTGAAGGCCCGCGCGGCGGCGCTGCGATAGCCGTTTTCGCGGGTCAGCAGGGTGACCGTGCGGGTCGGCAGGGCGGGGTCGAGGGGGATGGCGTGCAGTCCGGGGCGTTCACGGGTGAGGGCGTCGGGCAGGACCGTGGCCAGCGGGGTGTGCCGGACGATCTCGGTGAGCGCGTTGATCGAGGTGGCCTCCACGGCGACGTCCGGCCGCACGGCGTGCCGGGTGAAATGGGCGTCGATGTGCACGCGGGTGGCGAAGTCGCCGCTGAGCAGGGCGAGTCGGGTCGTGGCGAGCTCGCCGAGGGGGAGGGGGGTGGCGCGCGCGGCCCGGGGGTGGAGGTCGCCCACGACGAGGTTCAGGTGCTCGGTGAACAGGTCGGTGGCGGACAGGCCCGGCAGGTGGGCGCCGTGGAAGGCGATGCCGAGGTCGAGCTCGTCGGTCAGGAGGGCCGGTTCGATGCGGTCCTGCGGCAGCTCCCGCAGGTGCAGGGCGATCCCCGGGTGGCGCTCGTGGAGCAGGGCGGTGAGCGGCCCGACGAGGTACGCGGTGAAGGTGGGCGTCACGGCCAGGCGCAGGGTGCCGCGGGACAGGTCGGTCACGTCGTGCACGGCGCGCTCGGCGGCGGCCAGGTCCTGCAGGGCCCGTCGCGCGAGGGGGAGGTAGGCGGCGCCGGCGTCCGTGAGGCGCACGGCCCGGCCGCCGCGGTCGAGGAGGGGGGTGCCGATCGCGCGCTCCAGCTGCCGGATCTGCTGGGAGAGCGTCGGCTGGGAGATGTGCAGCTCCTCGGCCGCGCGCGTGAAGTTGCCGTGCTCGGCCACGGCGAGCAGGTAGCGCAGATGACGCAGTTCAGGGGCCATGTTCCAACTATAGATGGCATCGATGGAAGGCATGGCTACTACGTCTTGGACGCTATAGGTCCAGCTCGGGCAGGGTGGATCTCGTCGCCCCACCGGGGCGGACTCCGCGGCTCCGGGCCGCGGACCTGACGGCCCTTTCCGGGCCGGACCTCTGTCGAAGCCCCCATCGAAGGGAGTGGCCATGCGAGACCTCGCGGCGGGAGTGAGACGCTTCCAGCGGGACGTCTTCCCGGCGAAGGCCGAGCTGTTCGCGGACCTTGCCGACCGCCACACGCCGGACACGCTGTTCATCGGCTGCTCGGACGCCCGCGTGGTGCCCGAGCTGATCACGCAGCGGGAGCCGGGTGAACTGTTCGTGGTGCGCACCGCGGGCAACCTCGTGCCGGCCCACGCGCCGCACGCCGACGGGATCGCCGCCAGCGTCGAGTACGCGGTGTCCGTCCTGCGGGTCACGGACGTCGTCGTGTGCGGCCACTCGGCCTGCGGCGCGATGACCGCCCTCGCCGAGCGCCACGACCTGACCGGCGCCCCGGCCGTCGCCGGCTGGCTGCACCACGCCGATGCCGCCGTGGCCCGCACCGCCGACTCCGCGACCGGCGCGGACCGGGTGGCCGCCCTGGTCCGCGAGAACGTCCTCGCCCAGCTCACCCACCTGGCCACCTACCCCTCGGTGGCCCGCGCGCGGGCCCGCGGAGATCTCGCGCTGCACGGCTGGGTCTACGACATCGCCACCGGCGCCGTCGAGAACCTCACCGAGGTCACCGCCCCGGCGGCCTGACCTCCGCCCCACCCGTGCCGTTCCCCCCACGTCCACCAGCCCTTCCTGCGGCCTCCCTCTGCACCTCGAACCGTTCCCGAAAGGACGACTCACCATGATCCACGCCCAGTTCGACCCCACCGCCCGGCAGAACCTCGCCGTCGTCGCCGTCGAGGCCAAGGTGCGCAAGAACCTGTCCTGGGAGCAGATCGCCGACACCACCGGCCTGTCCGTCGCCTTCGTGACCGCCGCGGTCCTCGGCCAGCACGCCCTGCCCGAGCCCGCCGCCCACGCCGTCGCCGAACTGCTCGGCCTGGACGCTGACGCCGCGACCCTGCTGCAGACCATCCCGACCCGCGGATCGATCCCCGGCGGCATCCCCACCGACCCCACCATCTACCGCTTCTACGAGATGCTCCAGGTCTACGGCACCACCCTGAAGGCCCTGGTCCACGAGCAGTTCGGCGACGGCATCATCAGCGCGATCAACTTCCGCCTCGACGTCCGGAAGGTCGCCGACCCCGAGGGCGGCGAGCGTGCGGTGATCACGCTGGACGGCAAGTACCTGCCGACCAAGCCGTTCTGACCCGTCCGACGCCCGGCGGCGACCGGAGGGCGGGTGAACACCCCTGGTTTCACTCGTAGTTGGAAAGTGAACGGTTCGCGACCCATTGACATCGGGTCTGCCCGAGGTGAAGCTCCAAGACGCCCGTGTTAACGCTAACAACGGGCTGAGGCACACCTGTGGGAGTCATCCATGTCAGGTAGTCGTCACCCTTCGCCCGCCGCACCGGGCTTACCAGGCACGCCGGTCCGGGCCCCGCGGCCGCGGCCCCGGCCGTCCCTGGCCCGCCGCACGCTGCTCCTCGCCACTGCCGCAGGCGGGCTCACCACCGCCTGCGGCAGCGCCGAGGGACGGCCGCCGGGCGAGGTCGCCGTCCTCGGGGACAGCGCCGAGTGGGGCAAGCCCATGGCGGCCGCCGGCGCGGCCATGAAGTCGGTGGCCGCGGTCCGCCTGGTGCCCCAGGTCAACCCGTCCCTGGAGTCCTTCGAGCAGATCGTGAAGTCCTCGCTGCGGACCAGCAGGACCCCGGACATGCTCAAGTACTGGTCGGGCTACCGGCTCCAGGACCTGGCCCGTACCGGCGGCATCACCGACCTGACCCGGCAGTGGGACGCGGCCGCCGCCAAGGGCTGGGTCGACGCCTCCCTGCGCGACGCGTTCACCTACCGGCACCGCGTCTACGGCCTGCCGATGAACCTCGCGTACTGGGTGTTCTTCCACAACCCCGAGGTCTTCCGCGAGCACCGCCTGCGCGCCCCCAGGACCTGGGACGAATTCCTCGCCGTCTGCGGGCGCCTGAAGAAGGCCGGTGTCACCCCGCTGCACGGCACGGCCGACGGGCGCTGGCCCTCCTTCATCTGGTTCCAGGAGATCCTCAGCCGCCAGGACCCGCGCTTCTACCGGGACCTGATGAACGGCCGGGAGCGCTACACCGACCCGCGGGCCGAACGCGCGCTGCGCACCATCGCGTCGTTCTTCGACCGCGACTGGTTCACGCCCATGGACATGAACCACCCCGACGCGGCCGCCGCCCTGCTGCACGGCAAGGTCGGCATGGTGCCCTGCGGCACCTGGCTCGGCTCCACCCTCGCGGCGGCGGGCGGCACACCGGGCAAGAACCTCGGCGCGTTCGTGCTGCCCATGGCCGACCCGAAGGTGCGCCCCAGCGTCATCTTCGAGTCCAGCGCCCTCGTCGCCACCGTCAAGGGACCCGACCACCCCGAGGCGCTGAAGGCCACCAGGGCCTGGCTGCACCCCGGCGTCATGAAGGCCTTCTCGCACACCCTCCAGGACGGCTGCCCCAACCCGGAGGTGGCGCCCGCCAACCCGGTCATCGGCAGCCTCGCCGCAAAGGTGCGCGGCGACAGGCTGTGGCTCCTCAACCGCTTCTGGGAACAGGGCCCGCCCGAACTCGTCGAGGCGACCGTCGACGACCTCGCCGGATTCCTCCTGAACCCCTCCTCGTACCGCGCGACGCTGCGCACCATGCAGGACCGCGCCGACGAGGCATGGCGGGTGTGGCGGGAGGCGGAGCGGACATGACCGGCACCACGGCCCCCGCGCGGCGCGCCACGAAGCCGGTACGCGCCCGGCGCCGGATCCCCACCCGCACCCCGCACCAGGCCGCACGGCCGGGCGGCGGCAGGCTCGGCGGCCCCCTCGCCGCGCTGCCCTGGACGCTGCCCGCCTTCGCCTTCGTCGGCGTGCTCCTGGTGTATCCGTTCTTCCGCAGCATCTACGGCAGCTTCTTCGAGGACAACGGCTTCACCAGCAGCTTCACCGGCCTCGACAACTACACGCGGCTCGCCGACGACCCCGTCTTCGGCCGCTCGCTCGTCAACACCCTGATGTGGGTGGCGGGCACGCTGCTGCTGCCCGTCCTGGCGGGACTGCTCATCGCGGTCGCCACCCACCGGATGCGGTTCGGCGGCATCGCCCGGCTGATCATCGTCCTGCCGTACGCGATCTCGGCCGCCGCCACCGCCGTCCTGTGGAACGTCATGCTGACGTCCGACGGCGCGGTCAACCAGGTGCTGCGCGGCATCGGCCTGGACGGCTGGACGCAGACCTGGCTCCTGGAGTGGCCGCAGAACACCCTCGCGATGATCGTCGCGAGCACCTGGCAGGCCACCGGACTGAACGTGGTCCTCTTCGCCATCGGGCTCCGCGCCATCCCGCGCGAGACCGTCGAGGCCGCGGAACTGGACGGCGCGAGCGGCTGGCGCATGTTCCGGCACATCACCCTGCCGCAGCTGCGGTCCGTGACCGTCGTGGTCGTCGGCATGGCCGTCGTGAACAGCCTCAAGGCCTTCGACATGATCTGGATCCTGACCAAGGGCGGCCCGTCCCGCTCCTCGGAAACCCTCGCGCTGAGCATGTACCGCGAGGCGTTCCGGCTGTTCCACGTGGGCTACGGCTCGGCGATCGCCCTCGTCCTCTCGGTGATCGTCGTCGCCTCGTCCTGGCTGTACCTGCGCCACCAGATGCCCGACACCGGCACGGCCGCGGGCTGAGGAAGGGAGGGGACCCATGGGACGCACGGTGCGCAACGCCTTCGTCGCCGGGTGCGTGGTGCTCTGGCTGGTCCCGCTGTACCTGCTGGTCGTGAACGCCCTGACCCCCGTGACCGCGTACGAGGGCAGGCCCGACTGGACCTTCCAGGGCTTCGCGCTCGTGGACAACGTCAGGACCGCGTGGGACGTGGCGGGCATCGGCGACAGCTTCCGGGCCTCGCTCCTGTACGCCGTCGTGTGCGGTCTGGCCGCCGTCCTGGTCGCCGCCATGGCGGCGTTCGCCGTGGTCGTCCTGCCGATCCCGAGGCCCGCCCTCTGGTTCTGGCTGATCTACTCCGGGACCCTGTTCCCGCTGCAGATGTTCCTCGCCCCGCTCTTCGGCCTGTACGCGGACGCCGACCTGTACGACACGCGGCTCGGCCTCATGCTCGTCTACACGGCCTGGGCGGTGCCCTTCGCGTTCTTCCTGATCCGCAATCAGCTGGCGGCCATGCCACCCGAGCTGACGGAAGCGGCCCTCATCGACGGAGCCTCCTTCCGGCGGATCTTCTGGCGCATCCACGTGCCGCTGATGAAGGCGGGCCTCGGCGCCGCCTTCCTCTTCCAGTTCACGGCCGTCTGGAACGACCTCCTCCTCGGTCTCACCCTCAGCCGCAGCCCCGACGTCCAGCCCGTCATGGCGGCCCTGAGCACCCTCAGCAACGCCTACGCCTCGACGGGCCCGCCCGTCATCCTGGCCGGCGCGCTGATCGTCTCGGTGCCGACCCTCGTCCTCTTCCTGGTGTTCCGCGGCCTGTTCCTGCGCGGCATCACCGCATCCGCCCGCTGACCCGACACACCCCCTTCCCCGGGAGAGATCCGCATGACGACACGGGCTCTGGTCCGCACCACCGACTGGGACAACGACCGGATCCGCGCCGGCCTGCGCGCCCGAGTGGTCAGTGCGGAGGGCACGCTGGCGGACGGCACCGCCCTGCGGCTCACCGAGGAACCCCTGCTGCGGCACGCCGACGACGGCACGCTCCTGCAGTCCCTGCGCGTCGAGCCCGCGGGCGACGCCCCGGTCCCCGGCGCGCTGGCGGTCCGCACCGCGTCCGGCGCGGCCCTGCGCGCCGAGCGCATCCCGGGCCCCGGCCGCTCCGTACGGCTGCTGCTGCCCGCCGTCGACACCGCCACCCGCGTCACCGTCGGGCCGCCCGGCGGACGGGACGGCATCGACGTACCACTGACCCCGCAGCGGCACTGGACCCTGCACCTGGTCCACCACTCCCACCTCGACATCGGCTACACCGACCCGCAGGGCCAGGTCCTCGCCGAGCACCTGTCGTTCCTCGACTCCTGCCTGGAGCTGACCCGGGCCACCGACGACTGGCCCGCCGAGTCGCGGTTCCGCTGGTGCGTGGAGTCGCTGTGGTCGTTCCAGCAGTGGGCTCGGGCCCGGCCCGCCGAACAGGTCGACGCCTTCGTCCGCAGGGTCCGCGAAGGCCGGATAGAACTGACCGCGCTGCCCTTCAACCTGCACACCGAGACCTGCTCCACCGACGAGCTGCATGAACTCCTGCGCCTGGCCCGCACCGTCCGCGACCACCACGGCGTCGACCTCACCTCCGCCATGCAGACCGACGTGCCCGGCGCCGTCGTCGGACTCGTCGACGCCCTCGCCGCGGCAGGCGTCAAGTACCTGTCGGTGGCGCACAACTGGGCGGGACGCTCGGTGCCCCACCTCGTCGGCGGCGAGAAGCTGCCCCGGCTCTTCCGCTGGCGCGCGCCCAGCGGCAACAGCGTTCTGGTGTGGGTCACCGACACCCCGCACGGCCTCGCCTACATGGAGGGCCCGCTGCTCGGCTTCGACACCGACTACGCCGACGTCGACGACCTGCTGCCCGCCTACCTGACCTCGCTCGCCACCCACCCCTACCCCTACCCGGGCGGCATCTTCGGCTGGCCCATGGACCGGACGGAGGTCAAGCGCGAACCCTACCCCTGGGACATCCTGCACCTGCGCGTCCAGGGCAAGTTCGGCGACAACGCACCGCCGCGCCGCATCATCGCCGACACCGTCCGCCGCTGGAACGACACCTGGGCCTTCCCCCGGCTGCGGCTCTCCCGCAACGAGGACTTCTTCACCGACGCCGAGGCCAGGCTCGGCGGCGAGATCCGCACCTTCGAGGGCGACTGGACCGACTGGTGGGTCGACGGGGTCGGCTCGGGGGCGCGCCCGCTGTCCCTGGCCAGGACCGCCCAGTCCGTGGTCGCCGACGCCCAGACCATCGGCACGTTCGCCGCCCTCCTCGGCGCCACGGGGGCCGAGGACGACAGCAGGGACGCCGCCGGGGTCTACGAAGCGGTGTCGCTCTTCGACGAGCACACCTGGGGCGCCGGCGACCCGTGGACCCACGGCGACGAGGGCGGCCACTCCGGCGAGCAGCAGTGGCACTGGAAGTACGGACAGGCGCTCCGTGCCCACGACGACGGCAACGCGCTGCTCGCCCGCGCGAGCGCCCGCCTCGGGCAGCGGCTCGGCGCGCCACCGGACGCCGCGGCCTCGTACCACGTCGTCAACACCTGCTCCTGGCCGCGCACCGACGTCGTGCCCGTCTTCCTGCCGGAGAGCACCGTGCCGCTGGAGCGGCCGGTCGCCGTGCGCGACGCCCGCGACGGACGGCTCCTGCCGCACGAGGAGCGGCCGCAGACCAATGACGACCACCGCGACGCGGGACGGTTCCTCCTCGTCCGCGTCGACGACGTGCCGCCCGCCGGATCGGTGCGCCTGGACGTCGTCGACGCGGCCGCCGACGCCCCGCGGGCCGTCGGGGGCGGGACGGCGAGGTCGGCCACCGGCTGGAACCCGACGGGCGGCACCGAACGCGAGGACCCCGCGGACGCGGCGGCCGCGGCACACGCACGCGCCGACCCGACCCTGCTGGAGAACGAGCACTTCGCCGTCCGCGTCGATCTCGCGCGCGCGTGCGTCGCGTCGGTCCTCGACAAGCGGACCGGCCGCGAACTCGTCCGCGAGGACGCCATCGTCGGCTTCAACGCCTACGTCCACGACAGCTACACCACCGCCGGGGCCTTCAACCACAACTCCAGCCGCACCACCGCATCGGACCGCCTCGAACACCTCGGCGCCCGCGCCGTCGCACCGCCCGCCGCACTCATCGCCCGCCGCTCCACCGTCACCGCCGAATCCCTCACGTACGAGACCCGCCCGGCCGGCGCCAACCGGCTGCGCACCACGCTCACCCTGCGCCACGGCGTGCCCCGCCTCGACATCGAGAACCGCCTGGACAAGGACGCCCGCCCGGGAAAGGAGAGCGCCTACTTCGCCTTCCCCTTCGCCTTCGACCACCCGGTGGTCCGCATGGAGGCCTCGGGCGGCGTCACCGGCGGCGGCCTGCCGGTGGTGCCCGGCTCGGCACTGCACATGCGGGCCGTGCGCCGCTGGGTCACCCTGGCCGACGACGACCTGACGGTGGCCTGGTCCACACAGGACGCGCCGCTCGTGCAGTTCGGCAACATCGCCCTGCCGTACGCGCCGTTCCCGAAGACGATGGACCACGACGAGCCCGCCACCGTCTACTCGTGGATCCACAACAACCTGTGGGACACCAACTTCCCCGGCGAGCAAGGCTTCGAGTTCACCTTCCGGTACAGCCTGGCCAGCGGCTCCGGCGCCCGCGACGTCGGCGGGCTCGGCCCGCGGACGGCCGCCGCCTGGAGTCGCCCGATGCGCGCCGTCCGAGCCAGGGGGGACTCGGGCGGCGCGCCGGACCGACACTCCTTCGTCGGCATCGGCGACCCGCGGGTCCGGCTGGTCGGCGCCACCACCCCGCGACCCGGCCTCGTCCTGCTGCGCCTCCAGTCGTTCGCGGAGCAGCCGCTGACCTGCCGGATCCGCGCCCACTTCCCGGTCGCCGCCGCCCACCGCGCCGACTTCCTCGGCGTCCCCGCCGAGCAACTGCCGTGCGCGGACGGCGAGATGACGCTGGAGGTGCCGACGCTCGGTACCCCGGCGGTGCTCCTCACCCGCCCCGGCCCGCCCCGTCCCGCGACCGCCTCCGGCCACCCCTGACGGCAGCCCGGAGAAACGCCCCGTACGACCGCACGTCCCAGTCCGACCGCACATCCCGTACGACCGCACTTCCCGTACGACCGCGCGAAGGAGAACGTGTGTACCGGCTCGACCCGCGCTACGCCCCCGCGCCGGGGGCGGTCCTCGCCACCGGCTGGCAGGCCGTCGCCGCCCAACTGCCCCCAGGACCCGTGACCGTCGCCGTGGACGGCCCGCCGACGGTGGACTGGGCGCGACTCGCCACCAGGCTGACCGGGGAACTGACCGCGCGCGGCACCCCGGTGCGCACCCTCGACCTGCGCGCCCACCACGCCCCGCCCGCCGAGGTGCGCCGCCGCACCACGGCCGCAGGCGACGCGGACGACCCCTACTTCGCGAGGCTCGCCGAGGCCTCCCTGCGCGACCTCTTCGACGAACTGCCGCGCCCCGCACCGCCGACGTCCGCCGAGGTGCTGCTCGTCCACGGCCCCGGCGCCGCCCTGCTGCCGCACGACCTGCTCTGGTACGCCGATCTGCCCAAGCGCCACGCCGAGGCCGCCGTGGCATCCGGCGCGGGCGACAACCTCGGGCTCCCGGGGGAGCGGGCGGACCTGCGGCGGCTGTTCTACGCCGACTGGCCCGTCCTGGACCGCCACCGCGACGCCCTGGCGGCCCGCCTCGACGCCTGGCTCGACGTCCAAGACTACGACCGGCCCACCTACCTCGACGGAGCGGGACTGCGCGCCACCCTCGCCGGCCTCGCCCGACGCCCCCTGCGCACCCGGCCCTACTTCAACTCCACGCCCTGGGGCGGCCATTGGGCCCAACGGCGGCTCGGCTTCGACCCCGCGGCCCGCAACACCGCCCTCGGCTACGAACTCATCGCCCCCGAGGCGGGCGTCCTCATCGGCCCGCACCCCGGTCAACAGGTGGAGATCCCCTTCCAGCTGCTCTGCGTCCTGCACCCCGACGCGCTCCTCGGGCCCGAGGTGGCCGCCCGGTTCGGCACCTCGTTCCCCATCCGCTTCGACTACCTCGACACGGTCGGCGGCGGCAACCTCTCCGTGCACTGCCACCCCAAGGCGCGGTACATGAAGGAGCGGTTCGGCTGGTCCTACACCCAGCACGAGACGTACTACCTGACGCTCGGCGGCCCGGCGTCCCGCGTCTTCCTCGGCCTGCGCGAGGACGCCGACCTGGACCTCTTCCGCAAGGAGATCGAGGAGGCCGCGCACGACGGCGTCCCCATGGACCCCGCCGACCACGTCCTGACCTTCCCCGCCGAACAGGGCCGCCTCTTCATGATCCCGGCGGGCACCCCGCACGCCAGCGGCGCCGGGAACGTCGTCCTGGAGATCAGCGCCACCCCCTACCTCTACTCCCTGCGCTTCTACGACTGGCTGCGCCCCGACGCCGACGGCCGGTCCCGCCCGCTGCCCTACGAACACGGCCTCGCCAACCTGGAGACCGGGCGCCGGGGCGACGCCGTCGCGCGGGACCTCGTCCAGGAACCGCGCACCCTGCGCACGGGCGAGGGCTGGCGCGAGGAACTCCTGGGCGCGCTGGACGAGATGTTCTACGAGGTGCGCCGCCACACCCTCGACGCCGGCGCCGTCCTCGACGACGCCACCCGGGGCCGCTTCCACGTCCTGAACGTGGTGGAGGGCGAGGGCGTCCTCGTGCACACGGAGGCGGGGGAGCGGCACGTGCTGTCCCGCGCGGAGACGCTGACCGTGCCCGCCGCGGTCGGGCCGTACCGGCTGGCGGCGGTGGGCGAGACGCCGGTCAGGGTCGTCAAGGCGCTGGTCCGCCCGGAGCCGCCCGCGGGAACCGGTCCGGGAGGCGACAGATGAGACCCGTGCTCGAACTCGGCGGCACCCATGTGACCGCCGCCCTCGCCGACCCCGTCGCCGCGACCGTGCTGCGGCGGGTGCGCAGGCCCGTGCGCGCCCGCGGCACCGCGGAGCACGTCCTCGGCGCGCTGGTGCGCTGCGCCGGTGAACTCGACGCCCCGGCCGGACAGGTGTGGGGCGTCGCCGTCCCCGGACCGTTCGAGTACGAGAAGGGGGTCGCGCGGTTCGAAGGCGTCGGCAAATTCGACGACCTGTACGGCATCGACGTACGCGCGGTGCTGCTCGACGGGGTGTGGCCGCGCCCGGCGGAGACCGTGTTCCTCAACGACGCGCACGCCTTCCTGCTCGGCGAGTGGCGGGCGGGCGCGGCCCGCGGCCACGACCGGTGCGTGGGCATCACCCTCGGCACCGGCGTCGGGTCGGCCTTCCTGGTCGCCGGAGACGCCCGGCACGACGGGCCCGGCATCCCGCCCCAGGGCCGCATCGACCTCGTCGAGGCGGCCGGCCGGCCCCTGGAGGACACGGTGTCGCGCCGGGCGATCCTCGGCCGCTACCTCGCGGACTACGCCGACCCGTCCGGCGCGGACGCGGCCCGGGACCTGGACGTGAGCGACGTCGCGGAACGGGCGCGGGCGGGGGAGCGGCGGGCCCGGCAGGTCCTCGACGAGGCCTTCACGACGCTCGGCGCCGCGCTCGCGCCGCGCCTGCGCGACTTCGGCGCGACCGTCCTCGTCGTCGGCGGCGCCATGGCCGGCTCCTGGGACCTGCTGCGCCCCGCGCTGCGTGCCGGGCTGGGGGATACTCCCGTGACGCTGCGCCCCGCGGGGCTCGGCGCGGACGCGGCGCTCGTCGGGGCGGCGACGTACGCGGCCGCCGTGCCCTGAGCCGCCGCGCCCGGCAGAGCGCCGGACGGAACGGAAGGACGTCCGCACCATGACCGGACCGCACGAGCCGCGCGGCGGCTCCGCCCGCGACCCCAAGAGCGGCCGGCCCACTCTGCGGGACGTCGCCGAGCGGGCCGGGGTCAGCGCGATGACGGCCTCCCGGGTGCTGCGCGACGACCCGCAGGTGCTGCCCGCCACCCGGGCCCGGGTGCGGGCGGCGGCGGCCGCGCTCGGCTACCGCCCCAACGAGGTCGCGCGCAGCCTCCGGCTCGGCCGCGGTGCCGGCCTGGTGGGCCTGGTCGTCACCAACCTCGCCAACCCCTTCTACTCGCGGCTGGCCCTCGGCGTGGACTCCGTGGTCGCCGAGCACGGCTTGAAGACGGTCATCGGCAACACCGGGCAGGATCCGGACGCCGAACGGGACCTGACGGCCGATCTGCTGGCCCGCCGCGTCGACGGCATCATCGCCGTCCCGGCCGGCGCCGATCAGCGCCATCTCGCCGCGGCGGCGGCCGGCGGGGTGCCGGTCGTCCTCGCCAGCCGCCCGCCCGAGGGGTTCGCGGCGGACTGCGTGCTGGTCGACGACTTCGGCGGCGCCCGGGACGCGACGGCCCGGCTCCTGGCGCGCGGCCACCGCCGCATCGGCTTCCTCGGCTCGCCCCCCGCCGTCCACACCGGCGCCGAACGGCTCCGGGGGTACGCGGCGGCACTGGCCCGCGCCGGTCTCGGCGTCGACCCGCGGTACGTGCGCCGGGGCCAGACCGAGCCGGACCAGGCCACCCGCGCCGCCGCCGAACTCCTCGCCCTGCCCGACCCGCCCACCGCGCTGTTCTGCTCCAACAACCGCAACACCATCGGGGCGTTCCGGGCGCTGCGGGCCGCGGCACCCGGCGGCGGCGCCGGTATCGCCCTCGCGGGCTTCGACGACTTCGAGTTGGCCGACGCGCTCGGCCTGCCCCTCACGCTCGTCGCGTACGACAGCGACGAACTCGGGCGCGCGGCGGGCCGGCTGCTCGCCGACCGCCTGCACGTCCGAAGCCCCGGCACGGCACCCGGCGCAGCCCGGCCGCAGCCGCCTCGCCAGATCGTCGTCCCCACCAGCCTGGTCGAATACGGAACTTGACGCCCCAGCACGCCGGGCCATCTTTCCGTCCGCGGAACCGACCCGGGGTTCTCGTACGTTGGGCAGGGCGGGGGCACGCCGTGCGCGCCCGACGGGCACGGAGACACCTGGGGGGACGCGTGGCGCAGCAGAGCCGTTCCGCGCGCCTTGCCGCGTCCGCGCTGTCGCTCGTCGTCACGGTCCTCGCCCTGTTCGCCCCGTCCGCCGCGGCCCACGGGACACCGGCCGACGCGCCCCTGCCCCGGCACACCGCGGTGGCGCACGCCCAGCAGCCCGCCGTCCCGCACGACGTCCCGGGCCTGCACGTCGCGCTCACGCACCGGCCCGACGCACCTCTGCCCGGACCGGAGCCCGCGGGCCCGGCGCCCACGGCCGCCGCCGCGGCTCCGCACCGGGCCCTGGGCGGACCCGACACCCATGGAACCGGCGCGCCCGCGCCGCCCCGCCGCCCCCGCGCGGCCACCGCCCCGCGCGGACCACCCCCGCCGATGAGTACGCAGCCCCTTCCTGACGCCTGACCGGCGCACACCGCATCCGCGACGCCCGGTCACGCGTTCTTCCGCCCTGCCCTCATCGTGGAGAACCCATGTTCCGCGCGCCCTTGTGGCGGGCGATCGTCGCGCTCGCGGCCGTCGCCCTGTCCGTGTACATCGCTCTCACCCAGTCCGCCCGCCTCGGCCTCGACCTGCGCGGCGGCACCCAGATCGTCCTGGAGACCAGGAACTCGCCCACCGTCAAGGCCGACACCGCGTCCACCGACCGCGCCCTGGAGGTCCTCAGACAGCGCGTCGACGCGCTCGGCGTCTCCGAACCCGGCATCGCACGCTCCGGGGAGAAGCGCATCATCGTCGAACTCCCCGGCGTGCGGGACCCGCGCAAGGCCGCCGAGGTCATCGGCCGCACCGCCCAGCTCACGGTCCACCCGGTGACGGGCGAATCCGCGCGGAAGGCGAGCACCGGGCCCGCCGCCGACGGGTCCCGCACCCTGCCCGACCCGGAACGGACGGGCAACCACCTCACGCTCGGCCCCACCGCGCTGACCGGCGAAGGCGTCAAGGACGCCGAGGCGCTGCTCGACCAGCAGACCCTGTCCGGCTGGACGGTCTCCCTCGACTTCCGCAAGGGAGCCGGCGACACCTGGGCCCGGGTCACCGGCGAGGCGGCCTGCGCACCCCAGGGCGCACCCGGACGTCGCGTCGCCATCGTCCTCGACGACAAGATCATCTCGGCGCCGGGCGTCAACGAGGGCGTGGCCTGCGGGACCGGCATCACGGGCGGCACCACACAGATCACCGGCGGCTTCGGCCAGACCGAGGCCCGCGACCTCGCCGCACTCGTCAAGGGCGGCGCGCTGCCGGTGCCCGTCGACGTCGTCGAGCAGCGCACGGTCGGCCCGACGCTCGGCGCCGACGCCATCGAGGCCAGCGCGCAGGCCGCCGTCATCGGCATCGTCCTGACCGCACTGTTCATCACCGCCGTCTACCGGCTCCTGGGCGCCCTCGCCGCGCTCGCCCTCGTGCTCTACGGCCTGATCTCCTACGCCGCCCTCGTCGCGCTCGACGCCACCTTGACGCTGCCCGGGCTCGCCGGATTCGTCCTGGCCATCGGCATGGCCGTCGACGCCAACGTGCTCGTCTTCGAACGGGCCAGGGAGGAGTACCTCGCCGTCCGCTCGCCGGACCTCGCCAAGCCGGTCCGCACCGGCTTCGCCAAGGCGTGGAGCGCGGTCGTCGACTCGAACGTGACGACGCTGCTCGCCGCCGGACTGCTGTTCTTCTTCGCCGCCGGGCCGGTCAAGGGATTCGGCATCACCCTGTGCGTCGGCGTTCTCGCGTCGATGGTCACCGCGCTGGTCATCACCCGCGTCCTCGCCGACTTCGCGGTCGCCCGGAGCTTCGTGCGCAAGCGGCCCGGACTGACGGGCATCGCCTCGACGGGCCGGGTCCGCGGCTGGCTGGCGCGCCGCGACCCCGACCTGCTGCGCCACCGGCGCCGCTGGCTCGGCGCCAGCGCCCTGCTGGTCGTGGTGGCCCTCGCGGGCATCGTGCTGCGCGGCCTGGAGTTCGGCGTCGAGTTCACGGGCGGACGGCTCGTGGAGTACAGCACCAGCAGGCCGGTCGACGCGGACACGGCCCGCACCGCCGTGTCCGACGCGGGATTCCCGCGCGCGGTCGTGCAGGAGTCCGGGGACGGCGACATCACCGTGCGCACGGAACGCCAGACCGATGCCGAACAGCAGCGCGTCAGGGCCGCGCTGGAGAAGCCCGGCGGCACCGTCACCGTCGAGCGCGACGAGCTGATCGGCCCGAGCCTCGGCAGCGAACTGCGGCAGAAGGCGCTCATCGCCCTGGGGATCGCCGTCGCCGCCCAGTTGATCTACCTCAGTGTGCGGTTCCGCTGGACCCTCGCGGCGGCGGCCGTGTCGGCGATGGTCCACGACGTGCTGCTCGTGGTGGGCCTCTTCGCCTGGCTCGGCAAGCCCGTCGACAGCGTCTTCCTGGCCGCGCTGCTCACCGTGATCGGCTACTCCGTCAACGACACGGTGGTCGTCTTCGACCGCGTGCGCGAGGCGCGCCGCCGCCACCCGCGCGGCGACCTGGCGGCCCTCGCCAACCGCGCCGTCGTCCAGACGCTGCCGCGCACCGTGAACACGGGCATGGGCGCGCTGTTCATCCTCACCGCCCTCGCCGTGCTCGGCGGCGACTCGCTCGCGGACTTCTCGCTGGCGCTGATCGCGGGAGTCCTGGTCGGCATGGCGTCGACCGTCTTCACCGCCGTGCCGATCGCCGTCGCGCTCGAGCACCGCAACCCGGCGCCGCCGCCCGCACGGCGGCCGGGCCGCTCCGGCGGTACGGGCGACGTCCCGGACGGATACAGCCCGTTGGAGGCGCGGCGCAGGAAGGAGCGGGGGACCGGGGCGGTCGTCTGACCGCCCGGCCGGGGCCAGGAGCGGCAGCCGCTCCTGGCCCGCGCGGTGTCAGGTGCGCCCGGCGTCCAGCGCCGGGGCGATCACGTCGAAGGCCCGGTCGAGCAGCTCGGCCGGGTCCTCGGCGCCCTCGGTCGTGCTCCACCGCTGCAGCACGGTGTCGAACGCGGTGAGCGCCATGCCCGCCGCGAGCCGCGGATAGAGGTCTGCATCGGGGTCGAGCCCGGTGCGGCGCCCCACCTCCTGCGTCAGATCGCCCCGCCACTGCGCCTGGCGCTCCAGGAAGCGGGCCAGCAGCGCGGGCGTACGCAGGATCAGCTGCACCACGCGCAGCGCGCGCTCCGAGTGGGAGGAGCAGGCGGCGAGCGGGACGCGGACGGCGTGCAGCAACGCCACCGAGGGCGGCTCGTCCACGGGCCGCTCCGCGAGCTCCGCGCGCATGCCGTCGCCCATGTCGGCCAGGAACTGGACGACGACGTCCTCCTTGGACCCGAAGTACCGGAAGAACGTCCGGCGGGACACACCGGCGGCGGTGACGATCTCGTCGATCGTCACCGCCTCGTACCCCTTGAGGGCCAGTAGCTGCAGCGCGGACTCGGTCAGTTCGTCCGAGACGAGGCGGCGCTTGCGCTCGGCCAGGGTCAGGTGGGGGCGGGAGGTCACCGGGCCATCGTACCTTCGGCTGCTCGGCATGCCGTGCGTGGCGCTCAGGGGCACGGTGGCACCGGGTGACAGCGGTGGCGTGAGGCCTTCCGCGTCAGAACTTGCGCCAGCGGGCGTTCGCCCAGGAGAAGAGGCCGAAGGTGGCGAGGCCCAGAGCGATCAGGGCGAGCAGCCACGGGCCGCCGGTGGTGTCCGCGAAGGACCGCAGGGTGTTGTCCATGCCCTTGGCCTCACCGGGTTCGTGCTGCAGCGCCGCGGTGACGGCGAACCCGCCGGCGACCCCGAACACCACGCCCCGGGCGGTGCCCCCGGCTATGCCGAGGATGTCGACCCCGCGGCGCTGGTGCTGCGACATCTCGGACAGGCGGAGACGGTCCCGGAACTTCCGCATCAGCGCGCGCCCGGCGATCCACAGGCCCGCACCGACGACGCCCGCGCCGGCCGCGGCGACGATCCACTGCCCGGCGGGCCAGTCGAGCACCTTCGCCGTGGCGTCCTGCGTCTGCCGGTCGCTCTCACCGCTGCCGCTGCCCTTGTCGCCCGCGGCGTAGGCGAGGATCGAGTACGAGACGAAGCCGTAGAAGACGCAGCGCGCTCCGGCGAGGGCGCGCTTGCTCGCCTTGTCGCCGTCCGGCCCCGCCTGGCCGAAGCAGACCTCGGAGAGCCGCCACAGTGCCATGCCCGCGAGGGCGGCGCCGAGCAGCCAGAGCAGGATGTTCCCGAACGGCTTCTCCGCGATCTCCGCGAGGGCTCCGCCCCGGTCCGCCTGCCGGCCGCCGCCGTCGGAGAAGGCGATCCGCAGGGCGAGCGCGCCGATGAGGAGGTACAGCACGCCGCGGCCGACGAAGCCGGCGCGGGCCACCGCGGCGACGCCGCGGCCCTTGGCGGCCTGCCGCGCCTTGTTCTTGCCGCGGGTGGTGGCCGAAGGGAGACGCATGGAGGGGAGATGCATGGCTTCCTAGTGCCCAGGGAACCCCGCCTCATGCGGTCCCCGCGCGGTCCGCGTGGGGCAGGGGCCGCGCGTGGCGAAGAGGTCCGTCGCGGGAGGGCCGGGTCACCGTGCCCCCCTGCGGGGTCCGGCGCGCGCGCAGGGGACCGGTGCGCTCGCCGGTATCGTGAAGGCCTGGTCGAGAGCGGTGATGCGCAGCAGGCGCCAGGTGCGCGCGCTGCCCGGCACCAGCCACAAGGTGCCCTCGTTCCGGGCCACTTGCTGTCTGATCCGGACGAGCAGGCGCAGCCCGCCGGCATCCATGAAGGTCACCCCGCGAAGGTCCGTGACGACTCGCGGGCCGACCCGGTCGAGGAGTGCCATGACACGGGGGGCGAGCTCCTGGTCGGCCCAGGCGTCCAGTTCGCCCCAAAACGCAAGGACATCAGTGCCGTTCACCACGCGGTGACGCAGGCCGAAGGTGAAGTCGGCGGTGCCCGTTTCCCAGTGCAGCAGTGTCTCGTCCTCTCACGGAGAGTAATCGAAAGTGCGGTGGCGCGGCGTGCAAAGACCGGCGCCGGACGCCACCGGGGTCCTGGGCGGCACCGAGGTCATATGTCAATCGTTCCCGCTCAGGGCCATTCGTACCCACAATGGGCCGGGGGATTGGCGCGCGCCTCTACCTGATCATGCGTCATGTTGGCGACTACGTAGAGTAGTTGTGATCGAAGCCGGCCTGTCCCGGGTGGCGGCGCGGCGCAAGAGTCCAAGCCCGGGGCGCGATTGTCCATGGCCGGGGCGCGGGGGACCGGCGCGACACTGTTGCCGCCACAGCACTGTTCTTCACCCCCACTGAGGAGGAACAGCACATGAGCACAGCCAGACGCCCGCGCCGGTATGCCGCGGTCACCGCGGCGGTGGGCCTGATGATGGCGGCCGTGCCCGCCCTGACGGCCGCCCCCGCCTCCGCCGCCCCCGCACCCCTCGCCGGACCGGGGCCGAGGGCCGCTTCGGTCGGAGGCGGGAACGTGTCGATCGGCTGGTCCGTCCCCGGCACCCCCACGGCCGGCCTGCGGGACCTCACCTTCCCCCTGACGGTCAACAAGGCCACGGCGCACAAGGAAGGCATCTACTTCGCCCAGCAGTTCGGCTTCACCGGCGCGGCGGACGTGGGCTACACGGGCCTCCAGCCCCGGCCCGACAGCGGCGGCAGCGAGCGGCTGTCCGCCCGCTTCTCCACCTTCGTCGCCGGAGCGACGACCACCGACCCGCTGTGCCGCCCGGGTGCCGACGGGGGGCCCGGCGTGACCTGCGCGGTCGACTTCGACGGGGTCTACGGCCACCGCTACGACCTGAAGGTCAAGCGCACCGGCACCGACACCTGGACCGGCACCGCGCGGGACACGGTCACCGGCAAGGAGACCCGTCTCGGCTCCTACACGCTCCCCGCCGGCAGCGGCAACCTCCGCGGCTCCCAGGGCGGCTTCGTCGAGTACTACCTGGGCATCCCCAGCTGCGCCGAGATGCCCAGGGCCGACGCCGTCTTCGGCGGTCCCACGTCCACCGACGCGGGTGGCCTCGACGGCACCGCGAAGGCGAACTACGAGTACAGCGACTGCGTGGGCGAGTCCAACTACAAGGCGGAGACGGCCGGTTCGGGCACCCGCGTCACCCGGGGCTTCGACCCGGCAGCCGCCACCTCCCCCGTGGGCGCCGCCCGGCGCTGAGGCCGCCACCCGTGTCCGGCGGCCCGCCGCGGCGGCCGGACACGCGAGAACCCTCCCGCCCGGCGCCGGGACCTGCCCCGGCGCCGCGCGGGAGCCGTCGCGCGCCCGCGCCCGCGCCCGGCGGCCGTTCCAGAGAATGGACGCCCGTTTGGAGCAGCGCGGCCGCTGCGGTAGAAATGCCCCCATGACTCACGGACTGCTGGTGCGACGCCTGGTCATCGACCTGTGCCGATGCCCCCTCTCGTGTTGTCGCTGACCCCGCGTCCCTGACGCGTCCCGCCCGCCGGGTGCTCCTTCCCCGGCGAGGCCCCGCGGGCCGCCCCGCTCCGCGTGCACCGTTCCCCACCGATGGCCGCGTGCCGATCACTTCGCGCTGATCACCGCGCGTCGGCCCGCCGGTGCCGGTCGCCCGCGTCGCGCCGCCCGCCCACCCGCTCGTTCGTCCCCTCAGCTCCGCGTGCGTACGCGGCCGGTCGACCCCGTCCACCGGCCCCGGACGCGCATGCCTCGGCGCCCCATGGAGGCCGCCCCGTGTCCACAACTCCCTCTCCGACGACCGCGGAGCCCGCCGGCATACCCGGCCCGCCCCCGGCCGCCCGCCGCCCGCGTCCGCGCCCGAGCGGCGGATGGGCGCGGGCGCGCCATGTCGGACTGCCCCTCGCCTCGCTCCTGTTGTTCCTCGCCCTGTGGCAACTGCTCGCCGCGAGCGGCACCTGGAGCGAGACGCTGGTGCCGCCGCCCGCCAAGGTGTGGGACGCCTTCGTCACCGTGTCCACGACCCACGACGGCGTCCGCGGCTACAACGGCACCTACCTCGTCGAACACCTGGGCATCAGCCTGCGGCGCATCGCGCTCGGCGCCGGCCTCGGCATCGCCGTCGGCGTGCTCTTCGGCCTGCTCATGGGAACCGTGGGCTGGCTGCGCTCGCTCTTCGAGCCCTGGATCACCTTCCTGCGCACGCTGCCCCCGCTCGCCTACTTCTCCCTGCTGGTCATCTGGATGGGCATCAACGAGGAGCCCAAGATCACGCTGCTCGCCGTGGCCGCCTTCCCGCCGGTCGCGGTCTCCACGACGACGGCCGTCGCGGCCGTGCCCCGGAGCCTGGTCGAGGCGGCCCGCGCGCTGGGCGCCTCCCGCTGGGACGTCGTCAAGGACGTCGTGGTCCCCTCCGCACTCCCGGAGACGTTCACCGGCATCCGGCTCGCCGTGGGCGTGGCCTACTCCTCCCTCGTCGCCGCCGAGTTGGTCAACGGACTGCCCGGCATCGGCGGCATGGTCAAGGACGCCGCGAACTACAACAACACCCCGGTGGTGTTCGTCGGCATCATCGCCATCGGTGTCTCCGGCCTGATCATCGACGGCCTGCTGCTGCGCCTGGAGCGCGCCGTCGTGCCCTGGCGCGGCCGCGCGTAGGCCTGCCGAACCGTCCCGCCGTCCGCACGACCCGCCCGTACCCGCAGCAGGCCCGCACCCGTACCCACACCCGTCCCCCCCCGGTGCCCCGCACCTGTACAGAAACGGCTCCCCATGTCTCCTTCCCGTCCCCGAACTCCCTTCGGCGGCAGGTCGCTCGCCGCTCCGGGCCCCTCCCGCCGCGCGCTGCTCACCGGCGCCCTGGCCACGGCCGCCGTCGCCGTCACCGGCTGCTCGTCGGACGGTGACGGATCGTCCAAGGGCGGGTCCAAGCGGCTGCGCGTCGGGTACTTCGCCTTCCCCAGCGGCGATCTGATCGTGAAGAACCAGAAGCTGCTGGAGAAGGCCCTCCCCGACCACGAGATCTCCTGGGTCAAGTTCGACTCCGGCGCCAGCGTCAACCAGGCCTTCCTCGGCAAGTCCCTGGACATCGCCGCGCTGGGGTCGAGCCCGTTCGCCCGCGGTGTGTCGGGCAGCTCGCCGATCCCGTACAAGGTCGCGTTCATCCTCGACGTCGCGGGCGAGAACGAGGCGCTGATCGCGCGCAAGGGCAGCCGGGTCTCGGACGTCGCCGGGCTCAAGGGCAAGACCATCGGCACGCCGTTCGCCTCCACCTCGCACTACAGCCTGCTGGCGGCCCTGGAGAAGGCGGGCCTCAAACCGTCCGACGTGAAGCTCGTCGACCTGCAGCCCCAGGCGATCCTGGCCGCCTGGCAGCGGGGGGACATCGACGCCGCCTACGCCTGGCTGCCGACCCTGGACGAGCTCCGCAAGACCGGGACCCAGCTGACCAGCAGCAAGGAGATCGGTGCCGAGGGCAAACCGACCCTGGACCTGGCCGTGGTGTCGGACCAGCTGATCGCCGAGAGCCCCGAGGTGATCGACACCTGGCGCAAGGTCGAGGCGGACGCCCTGCGCCGCCTCAAGTCCGACCCGGCGGGCTCCGTCAAGGCCATCGCGGCGGAGCTCGGCATCAGCGCGGCGGACGCGAAGGCCCAGCTCTCGCAGGGAGTGTTCCTCACGCCCGCCGAAGTCACCTCCGCCGACTGGCTCGGCGCCGACGGCAAGCCCGGCAAGCTGGCCTCCTACCTGACCGACACGGGCCAGTTCCTGGCCGACCAGAAGCAGATCGACGCCGCGCCGTCCGCGGACACCGTCCGCAAGGCGCTGTACCTCAAGGGGCTGCCCGATGTCCTCAAGTGAGACCAGGGAGACGGCCGCACCCACGACGCCCACCCGGCCCGCGACCACGCCCGCCGTCGCCGAGGCGGCCGAGCCGCGGGACGGCGGCCTCCGGCTCGACCACGTCGTCCACGCGTACGGGCGGGGCGACCGGGCCGTCACCGCCGTGGGGCCGGTCGACCTCACCGTGCCCGCCGGGGAGTTCCTGGTGCTCGTCGGCGCCTCCGGCTGCGGCAAGAGCACGCTGCTGCGGCTGATCGCCGGGTTCGAGGAGCCGACGCACGGTTCCGTGCGGGTGGGCGGCGCCGCGCCGCGACCCGGTGACACCGCGGGCGTCGTCTTCCAGACGCCCCGCCTGTTCCCGTGGCGCACCGTGCGCGGGAACATCGACCTGGCACTGCGGTACGCGGGTGTCGAACGCGGCCAATGGCCGCGGCGCCGGGCGGAGTTGCTGGAGCGCGTCGGCCTCGAGGGCACCGAGAAGCGGCGCACCTGGGAGATCTCCGGCGGCCAGCAGCAGCGGGTCGCCATCGCCCGCGCGCTGGCCGCGGAGAACCCGCTCCTGCTGCTCGACGAGCCGTTCGCCGCCCTGGACGCGCTGACCCGCGAACGGCTCCAGGAGGACGTGCGGCAGGTGAGCGCGCAGACCGGGCGGACCACGGTGTTCGTGACCCACTCGGCCGACGAGGCGGTGTTCCTCGGCTCGCGCATCGTCGTCCTCACCAGGAGCCCGGGCACCGTGGCCCTCGACCTGTCGATCGACCTGCCGCGCGACGACGTCGACGCGGACGACCTGCGCAACTCGGCCGAGTACGCCGAGCTGCGCGCGCAGGTCGCCCACGCCGTCAAGTCGGCCGCCGCCTGACCCGGCCGCACCGGAACGCACGGGACGCGGTCCGGTGCGGCCGGGGACAGGGCGGCCGGTTCAGCCCTGTTCCCGCTCCACGGGGAGCCACAGCTCGGCCTCCCCCTCGGCCCCGCCCGGCGACAGGTGGGTGCGCAGGAGCTCCGGCCCCGGACGGCTGCGGTACGGGTTCGACGGGAACCACTCCGTGAAGACGTCCCGCCACAGGTACTGGATGGCTTCCGGCACGGGACCCGAGGCCGTGAAGACCGCCCACGTGCCGGCGGGGACGCGCAGGACCTCCGCGCCCCCGGGGGCGGGCTCGGAGGTGATCACCGCCTGGTAGTAGTCGAGTTCGGTGCCCTCGGCGCGGCTCGGGTCCAGGTCGTCGCAGACGGCGAGGACACCCCGCGGCTCCTGGTCCGACAGCTTCGCCAGGCGTTCGGTGTCCTCGGGCGGGATGCCGCGGACGAAGTCGATGATCGCCCGGTTCGGACCCGTGTGCACCAGCGGCACCCGGGCCTTGGGCCCGACGACCCTGAACTCCGGCTTGTCCACCACGCGATAGCGCATGTCATTGCTCCCTTCGACGGTGAGGCGGAAGGTCATCCGGGACTGGGAGCTGAGCGCGGCTCCGGTGCGCCGGGCCTCGCCGGGCCCGATGCCGTGCATGGCGCGGAACGCCCGAGCGAACGCCTCGCCCGAGCCGTAGCCGTGGCGGACCGCGATGTCCAGGAGCGTCTCCCGCCCCGCGAGGACCTCGGCGGCCGCGAGCGTGAGCCGCCTGCGCCGGACGTACTCCGACAGCGGCATGCCCGCGAGGGCGGAGAACATCCGCCGCAGGTGGTACTCGGAGGTGGCCGCGATCCGCGCCACCTCCGCCACGTCGACGGTCCGGTCGAGATGGCTCTCGATGTACTCCATGGCCTGGTTGAGCCGCTCCAGCACGCCCGTGTCCCTTCCTCTCCTCGGTTCCTCGGTGCTCTTCGCTGTGATCACCACGCTAGGGAGCGCGCGGGTGCCGGACCCGACATCCTGTGCCCGATGCGGTCGGGTGCCGGGCTGCCCGGAGGGCCTTCGTGCCCCGGTGCCGGGACCATCGTCCCTGGCCTGCGGGGAGCCCGGTTGCCGATCCTTGAGATCATGGCCGACCACACCGCTCCCCGCCCCCGACGCGTCGGCGCGGGCCGACCGCTCAGTCTGCTCGTGCTGTGCGCGGGGCTGCTGGGGACGCTGGCCTCGGCCGTGCTGACGTACGACCGCATCGGGACCCTCGCCGACCCGTCCTTCGCCCCCGGCTGCAACATCAACCCGGTCATCAGCTGCGGTGACGTGATGGACGCGTGGCAGAGCAACGTGCTCGGCTTCCCGAACATGCTCCTCGGCATGGTCGGCTTCGCCGCACTCGCCATGCTGGGGCTGCTCCTGGCGACCGGCGCCACCGTGCCGCGCCCGCTGTGGCTGGCCTTCCAGGCCGCGGTCACGGCGGCGTTCGCCCTGGTGGTCTGGCTGATCAGCCAGTGCCTGTACGTGATCGGGGCGCTGTGCCCCTGGTGCCTGCTGGTGTGGGCGGTGGTCCTGCCGCTGTTCTGGTTCGTCACGCTCCACTCGCTGCGCACCGGAGCCCTGCCCGCCCCGGCGCGGCTGACGCGGATGCTGGGCCGCTACGCGTGGGCGGGACCGGTGCTGCTCTACGGAGTGGTCGCCGTGCTGATCGTCACGCGGTTCGGGGACCGCCTTCTGTAGACGTGTCCTCCGGCGTGGGTGCGGCCTGCGCGGGAGTGTCCCGCTCGGGCGCGGCGTCCGTGGGCGGGTGCGGGCCGTCGGCGGGGCGCTCCACGGAGCACACCAGCGCGTCGTCCTTGACGTCGGCCACGATCGTGTCGCCCGGGTCGGCCTCGCCGCCGAGGAGCAGGGAGGCGATGCGGTTGTCCAGCTCGGCCTGGATGGTGCGGCGCAGCGGCCGCGCGCCGAACTCCGGCTGGTGCCCGTGCGCGACCAGCAGCTTCTTCGCCGCCTCGGTCACCCGCAGCTCCAGGCCCTGCGCGCGGACCCGCCGCTCGCTCTGCCGCAGCAGCAGGTCGAGGATGTGCGCGAGGTCGTCCTGGCCCAGGCCGTGGAAGACGATGATGTCGTCGATGCGGTTGAGGAACTCGGGCGGGAAGTGCCCGCGCAGGTCGCCCATCAGGTCGTCGCGGATCTCGGAGACGTCGCCCCGGTGCGCGAGGATGCGGTGCGCGCCGATGTTGGACGTCATCACGACGACGGTGTTGCGGAAGTCGACCGTGCGCCCCTGGGCGTCGGTGAGCCGCCCGTCGTCGAGGACCTGGAGCAGGGTGTTGAACACGTCCGGGTGCGCCTTCTCGACCTCGTCGAAGAGCAGCACGCTGTAGGGCTGGCGGCGTACCTTCTCGGTGAGCTGGCCTGCCTCCTCGTGCCCCACGTATCCGGGCGGGGCGCCGACGAGCCGCGAGACGGTGTGCTTCTCCTGGAACTCGCTCATGTCGAAGCGCACCATGCGGCCCTCGTCGCCGAAGAGCAGCTCGGCGAGCGCCTTGGCCAGTTCCGTCTTGCCCACGCCGGTCGGGCCGAGGAAGAGGAACGAGCCCACGGGCCGGTTCGGGTCGCCCATGCCCGCGCGGTTGCGGCGCACGGCCTGGGCGATCGCCGTGACCGCCTCGTCCTGGCCCACGACCCGCTCGTGCAGCGCGTCCTCCAGCTTGAGGAGCTTGTCCTTCTCGCTCGCGGTGAGCTGCGCGACGGGGATGCCGGTGCGCCGCGAGAGCACCTCGGCGATGTCGGCGGCCGTGACCTCCATGACGCCCTCGCGCCGCTCCTCGATCCCGGCGAGCTCCGCCTCGGTCCCGGAGATCCGGTCCTTGAGGTCCCTGGCCCGCTCGAAGTCCTCGGCGGCGACGGCCTCGTCCTTGTCGCGGTTCAGCCTGGCGAGCTCGTCCTCCCGCGAGACCACCTCGGTGGACCTGCGCAGCGACCGCAGCCTGATCCGCGCGCCGGTCTGGTCGACCAGGTCGATCGCCTTGTCGGGCAGGAACCGGTCGGAGACGTAGCGGTCGGAGAGCTCGGCGGCCGCGGCCAGCGCCTCGTCGCTGTAGCGGACCTGGTGGTGGGCCTCGTAGGAGTCCCGCAGGCCTTCGAGGATCTGGACGGTCTCCTCGACGCTCGGCTCGGGCACCATGACGGGCTGGAAGCGCCGCTCCAGGGCCGCGTCCTTCTCGATGTACTTGCGGTACTCGTCGATGGTGGTCGCCCCCACGACGTGCAACTCGCCGCGGGCCAGCGCCGGTTTGAGCATGTTGCCCGCGTCCATGGCGCCCTCGCCGGACGCGCCGGCGCCGACCACGGTGTGCAGTTCGTCGATGAACAGGATCGTCGACTCGGAGGCCGCCTTCACCTCGTCGATGACGTTCTTCAGCCGCTCCTCGAACTGCCCCCGGTACTGGGCCCCGGCCACCAGGCCCGACAGGTCGAGGGCGATGACCCGCTTGTCCTTGAGCGTCTTGGGCACCTCGCCCGCCACGACCCGCTGGGCGAGTCCCTCCACGATCGCCGTCTTGCCGACGCCCGGCTCACCGATCAGGACCGGGTTGTTCTTCGAGCGCCGCGAGAGGATCTCCACGGTCTGCTCGATCTCGTCGGCCCGGCCCACCACCGGGTCGAGCCGGCCCGCCTTCGCCTCCTCGGTGAGGTCGCGGCCGTACTCGTCGAGGGTGGGGGTGTCGCTGGCCCGCATGCTCTCGGGGCCCTCGGCCCGTGCCGGGCGCTCGGTGTTCCTGCGCACCGCGTCCGCGTCCGTCCCGTACGCCGAAAGGAGCTTTCCCGCGCCGGAGTTGGGGTCGCCGAGCAGTGCGCCCAGGATGTGCTCGGGGCCGATGTAGGTGGCCCCGGCGGCCTGGGAGCGGGCGTGTGCGGCGAGCAGGGTGCGCTTGGCGGCGGGGGTGAGGCCGGGCTCGGCGGAGGGGGTGCCGCTCTCGCCGGGCAGCGCCCGGGCGACGGTCTCGGCGAGCCGGTCCGGGTCGGCCCCGGCCTGCTGCAGGAGCGTGCGGGCGGGGTCGACCTGGGTGCAGGCCCACAGCAGGTGCTCG
Organism: Streptomyces sp. NPDC002564; assembly: GCF_042889645.1. NCBI lineage: Bacteria > Bacillati > Actinomycetota > Actinomycetes > Kitasatosporales > Streptomycetaceae > Streptomyces > Streptomyces sp. NPDC002564. Next base: position 292,359 of record NZ_JBIARE010000009.1, read on the forward strand.
GTGTCCAGGTCCTGGCTGCCGTCCTGCGCGGCCCTGCGGGTGGCCCGGTCGATCAGCTCCCGTGCCGAGTCGGTCAGCAGCCGCCCGATCGGCACCCGCTGCACCTGCGGCGGCGAGGACGCGGGTGACATGCCGAAGAAGCGGTTGAGCAGGTCCGAGAACGGGTCCGGGTCGCCGAAGGAGCCGAAGGAGTCGAAGGAGGACAGGGTCATGGGGGCCGTCCAGGAGGGCGCGGTGGGGAGGGGGGGCACTTCCCCCGGTTCCGCTCCACGGTATGGACAAAAGGTGCATGTCGCACCCCGCGCGAGCGCATTACCACCACCCGCGCGGGGCCGCCACCGGGGCGCGTCCGTTCAGGACTCCTGCCGCCACCCGCTGCTGTCCGGGCAGGCCGTGGCCGCGGTGCCGTAGGCGAAGCGCAGGAAGTGCGTGAGCGCCGGGGTCCACGTCGTGAAGTCGTGTCCGTCCGGGCCGGAGCAGTACCGGTGCGGCACGCTCTGCTGCTTCAGCGTCGCGTGCAGCGCGTTGTTCCACGCGTACGGGTCCTCGGCCCGGCCGCTGTAGAGCGCCAGCCTGCCCTGGTAGGAGCGGTAGGCGGCGGGGTGCGTCCCCGCGACCTGGACGGGGTTGAACGACGCCCACCCCGACTGCGGTCCGAACACCAGCTCCGTGCGCCGCAACGCGTCGGGATTGCCGGGGAAGAGGTACTTCCAGTAGTTCCCCGCGTCACTGCCCGAGCCGTGCCACCAAAAGCGCGCCCCGTAGAGGGTGCTGCCGCTGTTGACGATCTGCTGGTGGTCGGCGCGCCGCAGGTCCGTGCCGCCGGAGAAGGCGCCCACCGCGCTGAACACGTCGGGGTGCTGCGCCGCGTACTTCAGCGCGCCGAAGCCGCCCATCGACATGCCGGCGACGGCCCGCTGCCCCGAGGTGGCGAAGTGGGCGTCCACCCAGGGCACCAGTTGCTTGATGTGGAAGGTCTCCCACTGTGGCGTGAAGTTGCCGTAGGTCGGGCCCTGCCAGTCGGAGTAGAAGCCGACCTTGCCGCCTTCCGGCATCACCACGATGCCCTTGAAGCCGGCCTCCCGGACGGTCCGGGTGATGTCGCCGCCGCCGCTGGACCACTGCTCGTAGTCGGCGGCCCCGCCGTGCAGCAGATAGAGCACGGGATACGCGGCCGACGGGCTGTAGTCGGCGGGCAGGTGGACGCGGACCCGGACCGGCCGGCGGACCGGGTCGATCTGCGGTGCGCCCGGACCGCGCGGGGTGAAGAGCGCACCGGTGGTGAATTCGGCCTCGCAGACGAGACCGTCCGGAGACGGCTGCCAGTACTGGAGGTCGAGGCCGTCGGAGTCGCCCGTGCCGATGCTCGGACAGGTGACGGCGGCGGCGGCCGGTGCGGGCGGCCCGGCCACGGCGAGGCCGACGGCCAGGGCGGCGGTCGCCAGCCAGGTCTTGAGGGACGCGGAAAGGTGCATGGCTCCCCAATCGGTGCGCTGCGTGACGGAGGCGGCACGCCGTCGGGTGGGGGCCGGACGGCCGTGCGAGGTGGGCCCGACGCTATCGCCGCCGCCGCGCCGCCGCGTACCGCGGCGGGTGGAGATCGACTACCGCGATGGTTTACCCCCGTACGGGCAGGTCCCGGGGCACGGCCGGGTGGCGTGCGCCGTCGTGGTGGCGGCTGCTCCGGGCGGAGGGGGCCTTCGGCCGCCGACGGACCTGATGTGATCTCATGTCATCCGTATCGCAACGGACTTGTGCATTCCGGATAGGCCCCTTGTGTCCTATTCCACAGTCCGGGAACGCCCTCGTACGACCAGAATGCGCGCATGGATCTTCCTACTCGACTCACCCCTGTCTCCGGCAGCGACCATCTCTACCTCTGGTCTCCCGGTGGCGCGGGATTATGGGGTTACGCCAACTGCCTCTGGATCATCTCCGGTGACGAGGCCGCCGTGGTCGACACCCCCTACGACCGGCCCATGACCGAGGCGATGATCGCCGCCGCGAGACCCTGGCTCGGCGACCGCCGGGTGCGGACGGTGGTCAACACCCACGCGAACGGCGACCACAGCTTCGGGAACCACCTCTTCCCCGGGGCGGAGATCGTCGCCACCGAGGCGGCCCGCGTCCACCAGCACCACGAACCGACCCCGGCGGACATGCACGCCCTGCTGCACGCCTCGCCGCCGGACTCCCCGCTGGGCTGGTACGTCCGCCGCCACTTCGGCGGCTTCGACTTCACCTCCGGGCGCGTCACGCCCGCCACGACCACCTTCTCCGGTCAGCACTCCTTCGCCGTGGGGGACGAGGAGGTGCACCTGTACGAGGTGGGTCCCGCGCACCACGACGGAGACCTGGTCGTCCGCGTCGGGGACGTCGTCTGCACCGGCGACATCTTCTTCCACGGCGACCACCCGGCCCACTGGGCCGGGCCGCTGCAGAACGTGATCGACGCCTGTGAGCGGGTCCTCCGCCTCGATCCGCGGGTCGTCGTCCCGGGCCACGGCGAGGTGACGACCGCGGACGAACTGGCGGAGCACGTCGGGTATCTGCGGGCCGTGCAGCGTGAGGCGCGGCTGCGGCACGAGGCCGGAATCCCGCTGGAAGAGGCCGTGGACGACCTGATCGGGCAGTCCTTCTACCCGCAGCTCGGCCTGCCGGAGCGCCTGATGATCGTGCTGGGGGTCGAGTACGCCCACCTGAGCGGCGCCGGGGCCGCACCGGGCGTCGTCGAGCTCGCGGGCAAGGCCGCCGCCTGGTCCTTCGGCCGGCGCGACGGTGCGCGGGTCGCGCCCGTGTCCGCGTGACCGGTCACGACACGAGAGGTGCCGCCCGTACCGGAGCGCGGGCGGCACCTGGCGCGCCGGACGGGCCGGTCGGTGACCGCCGGTCCGGCGCCTCGGCGCACACACACCCCATGGGTTCGGTGCGCCGGACAGGGACATCAAAGGACATGGGCTGCCCCGGCGCAACAGATCGGCCCGCGACGCGGGGTGAGGGGTCCGAAACCCGACCCCGGGCCGCGGGCCGTCAGCGCGTGCGCCTGCTCAGCGGCGGCGGCTGGTGGGGGCGGACCGGGCCCGGCCGGTACTGCATCATCACGAACCGCGCGTCGACGTCCGGCAGCGGGTTGGCGGCGGAGGCGATCACCCATCCCACTCCCTTCACGGGATGGTGGACCTGTCGCACGGCCCCGTCGGGGTGCAGCGCGTGCGAGCTCGCGGTCGCCAGATAGATGGGACCCGCGACGGGGTCGCGGCGCACATCGCTGGCCAGCTGGACCAGTTGGGGATCGGCCGGGTTGTCCGTGACGGCCTGCCGGAGCGCCGGGCATGCCCCTCGTGCCCAGTCCTCGGCCCAGTTCAGCAGGGTGCCGCCACGGGCCTGATCGTCCAGGAGCATCCAGCGCATGATGTTGGCCGGTGGTCGGCCGTCGGGGAACAGCGCCTCGAACTCGGCATTGCACGCGACGACGTTCCAGTGCTTGTCGGCGAGGTAGGCCATCGAGCCCGTCACCCCTTCGACGACCGTCCGCCAGATCGCATGCATCGCCGACCACCCTTCTAAGTCCTGCTCACCCGGCTGCACTTGCCCGTTTCCCTCCCGCCGCGCCGCGCGTCCGCGCCCATGCGATCACAGCTCGAAAGGCAAGCCTAGCCAGCGATTGAGGCAGCCGTTCCGGTGCCCCCGAAAGAAACCTTCCGGCGCCCTCCCGGCCCTCGTGATGCCGTCCAAAGACGCTTGAGCCGCAGTGGAGACACCCGGGAAAACGGGGTGCCTTTTCCCGCACCGACCCGCTTCGGACGGCTCTGTGCGCCGAGTCCGGAATAAGACACGAGAAGTCGCATCCGCCGCCCCCGGAGTGCCCCGAGGGTTGTTTCTGCGTGCACCTACCGACCGCCGCTCGCGCGGGTCCTGCCACCGGATCCGTATCCCCGGGTATGCCGGTGCGATACCGCGGAAGCGTGACTGTAGTGTCATCGGCGGATTACGAACTGTGGTCGAAAGCAGGCCGGTTCGTGGGGAACGCGCCGTCGCACCGCATCTCGTCGACCGATTTCCGCACGTGTCCGCCGCCCGCTTCGGGCCATTGCCGACACATGAATTTCAGGAAATCCCCGTTCCTGTATATGGGGTATATGGGGCCGGACCGCGAGCACTCCACGGCGAAAGGGTGGGACGGTGGACAACAAGGCGGCCTTGCGCGAACTGCTGCAATGGAAACGCAGGCAACTCGACCCCACCCAGCTCGGCTGGCCCCCGAGGACCGGCCGCGGCCGCCGGGCCCCCGGCCTGTCGCAGGCGCAGGTCGCCCACCTCCTCTACGTCTCGGAGCGCACCTACGCCCAGCTCGAACGCGGCGAAATGACGTCGCCCGCCGACGAGTTCCTCGACCGGGTCGCGAGAGTGCTGCGCCTGGAGGAGCGCGAGCGCACCGCCCTCTACGTCTTCTCCCTCGGGCACGAGCCGCCCCACCCGCAGGACCCGCTGGCCGGTACGACGGTGCACGGCGCCTGGGCGGAGGCCGTCCGCCGTGTCACGGGACAGCCCTGCTACGTCAACGACGTCGCCTGGAACGTCGTCGCCCACAACGACGACTTCGTCCGCATGTTCCCCCGGGCCCCGCACGCCGAGCCGGCCATACCCGACCGGAACCTCATGCGGTACATGCTCCTCAACGAGGAGGCGCGCGAGCACCACCTGGTGAACTGGGAGAGCGAGTGGGCCGTTCCGCTCACCGCCCAACTCCGCAACGCCGTCGCGCAGTACCCGCAGAACGAGGACCTGCAACGGCTCGACCAGGAGGTCGACGCCGATCCGGTGTCCGGCCCTCTCTACCGTGCGAGCCACGTGGCCTACGTCCACCCGAACGGCGACACCCGTCGCATGCGCCGGCCCTGGTCCGGGCCCGTGCACGAGACGGCCCGGCTGAGTCGCTGCTGCGCGGACCATGCACGCTCCGAGGAGGGGGACGTGACCATGTGCGCCGCCATGCCCCTGGGTTCACCCGGCGCGCGGTTCTTCCTCCTGGTCTTCAAGCCGGGACCCGGCCGACGCCGGGAACGGGCGTCGTAGGGGCGCCGGGCGCGCTCCGGCCGTCCGTACGCGGGTACGCGGCTCCCCGTGCACGGCCCGTCCGCCCCCGTACACTGCCCGAGTCAAATGATCATGCTCACCGCTTGGGGGATGGGACACGCATGTCCATACGTACGATGCGAAGGAACCGGTCCGCTCTGCGCGGCCTCGCCGTGGCGCTCGGCGCCGTGGTGGCCCTGACCGGTGCGGCGGGGACCGGCAACGCGGCCGGGGGATCCGGTGGCACGCACGGCGCCACGCAGCGTGCCCTCGACGCGCTGGAGCAGGCCGGAATGCCGGGGGTGGCCGCCGAGGTGAGCGGCCCGCAGGGCACCTGGTTCGGCTCCGCGGGCTTCGCCGACACCTCGACCGGGCGCAAGCGCACCGCCGCCGACCACCTGCGCGCGGGCAGCAACACCAAGTCGCTCGTCTCGGTGGTCGTCCTGCAGCTCGAGGCCGAGGGCAAGCTCGACCTCGACGACTCCGTCGAGCGCTGGCTGCCGGGCCTGCTGCAGGGCAACGGCTACGACGGAAGCAAGGTGACGATCCGTCAACTCCTCAACCACACCAGTGGTGTGCACGACATGGTGTCCACTCCGGAGTGGCGCGCGTACATGAACGGCCCGGGTTTCCTGGCCCACCGCTACGAGACCCGGACGCCCCGGCAGATCGTCGACATGGCCCTCAAGTACCGGCCCGACTTCGAGCCGGGCACCGGCTGGAACTACTCCAACACCAACTTCGTGCTCGCCGGCATGATCATCGAGAAGGCGTCGGGCCACACCTACGCGCACGAGGCGGAACGGCGCATCATCAAGCGCCTGAAGCTGCGCGAGACCACGTTCCCGGGCACCGACCCCAAGCTGCCCGCGCCCTACGCGGTCGGCTACTCCAAGCTGTACGCGGAGAACCCCGGCCCCGAGATCTACGACGCCACCGAGTACAACCCGGCGTGGTCCGGCGCGACCGGCGAGGTCATCAGCACGACCGGCGACCTCAACCGCTACTACAGCGCGCTGCTGAGCGGGAAGCTGCTGCCTGCCGCCCAGCAGCGGGAGTTGCTGGACACGGTGGAGACGGGCACGTTCTTCCGGTACGGAACCGGCCTGATCGCCCGCACCCTGTCGTGCGGAGTGAAGGTCTACGGCCACGACGGCATCGTCTGGGGCTCCCTGACCAGCACGGCGACCACCGCCGACGGCAAGCACACGCTGACCTTCCACCTCAACGGTGACTGGCTGGAGGACGGCCGGCTCTACGAGGACGTCTTCGAGGCGGAGTTCTGCGGGAAGGGCTGAGGACTCACGGAGCGGTGGTGGCGGCCCCGGTCGACTCCGGCGCGTCCGCCGACCTGCCGTCGGACGCGTTCGCCGGGGTGTCCGACGGCCCGTCGGCCGTCGCCACCGCCTCCGCCACCGCCTTCGTCGACCTGCGGCCGGGGTGGCGCGGGCCACGGGTCAGGACGTGGAGCAGGAGCGCCGCCATGACGGCGACTCCCGCCCACATCGCCTGCTGCCAGCCGTCGACGAACGACTCCTGGGCGGCGTGGACGAGCGCCCGTGCGTGGGGTCCGGCGTGGTGGGCGGCATCGAGTGCGTTGGCGACACCTTCACGAGCCGTGTCGGCCTGGGGCCGCGGGACGTCGGTGAGCCGCGCGTCGATGGCGCCGCGATAGCCCGCGGACAGCAGCGCCCCGAGGAGGGCGACACCCAGTGCGGTGCCGAACTCCCGCGTGACGTCGTTGAGCGCGGACGCCACCCCTTGCCGCTCGCGGGGCAGCGCGCCCGTGATGGCCTCCGTGGAAGGGGTCATCGACAGGCCCATGCCCAGCCCCATCGCGAGCATCCCCGGCAGGACGGACGGATAGCCGCCGTCGACGGAGACGACCGAGGCCATCAGCGCGAGACCGGCGCCCGCCAGCAGGATGCCCGCGGCCATGGTCGACCGGGGCCCGATGCGTGCGGCCAGCCGTGGGGCGAGCCCGGAGGCCGCCATCATCAGGACGGCCATGGGCATCAGGGCCAGCGTGGACATGAGCCCCGACCAGCCGAGGACGGCCTGGAAGAACGGGAAGAGCACCACGAAGATGCCCGCCTGGACGCCGAACACCACCAGAAGCGTGATCGAGCCGGACGCCAGGGCGCGTTCGCCGAACAGGCGCACGTCAAGGAGGGCGGCGTCCCGGCGGCGCAGCTCCCAGAGCACGAATCCGACGGCGGCGGCGACACCGGCCACCAGGCTCAGCAGCGTCACGGGGGCCGTCCAGCCGCGCTCGGGCCCCTCCTGGAGGACGTAGATCAGCCCGACCACGGCGACGACGGAGGTCAGCGCGCCGACGGTGTCGAAGGAATGCGCCGACCGCTCGCGGGAGTCGGGGACGGACCGCAGCGTCACCGCCAGGGCGACGGCGACCAGGGCGACGGGCAGGACGAACAGCCACCGCCAGCTCGCCACGTCGACCAGCGCGGCCGAGAGGAACATGCCGAGCACGCCGCCGCCCCCGGCGACACCGGTCCACACGCCGATCGCCCGCCCCCGCTCCTCCTCGGGGAACGTGGACGTGATGACGGCCAGGGTGATCGGCATGATCATCGCCGCGCCGGCACCGCTGAACAGGCGGGCGGCCAGCATGACATCGGAGGACGGTGCAAGGCCGGCGACCGCGCTCGCGACGCCGAAGACCGTCAGACCGGTGAGCAGCATGGGCTTGCGGCCGAACCGGTCGCCGATGGCGCCGAGCGGGAGCAGGAGCGCGGCCAGGGTGAGCGTGTAGATGTTGATGATCCACAGGATCGTGCGCTGCGAGGCGCCGAAGGCGACGGAGAGATCGGGCTGGGCGACGTTGAGCCCGGACACCGACGCGATGACGGCCATCAGCGCGACGCAGACGGCGATCAGGATGGCGCGGCGCTGACGCGCGTCGGGCGTGCCGGCGCCGCTGCCGGCGTGCGGCGCGGGGCCCGCCCGGCCAGGCAGGTTCGTACTCATGTGTTCCTCTCGACAGGCCAACAAGGCCTGCGTGTGGGGGAGTCGGGGGTGCGGGATGGGGGGGAGGGGCGGTGGTGGCGCGGCCGGGCCGTCAGGCGTGGGCGTTCTCGCGCCGCGCGAGGGCGAGGGCCCTGTCGGTGTCGGCGACGGCCAGGTCGGCGTTCATGTGTGCGCCGGCCAGGGCGCCCGCCGCGGCCGACGCGCCGACCTGGGCGGTCGGATCGGTGGCGTTCCCGGCCACCCATACGCCGGGCACCTCGGTGAGACCGGCCGGGCCGGCGGCGAAGTGGCGGCCCGCCCCGCCGGGCAGGTCCCGCATCGGCAGGCCCAGCCCCGCAAGGCCCTCGGCGCGCGCCCACATGCTGGTCGCGACGGCGAGGACGGACCGGGGCACGACCGGGCCGTCCGCCAGCCGCACGCCCGCGATCCCGCCGTCCCCGGCCGGCACGACCTGCTCGACGGGGGTGTCGACGACACGGATGCCGCGGGCGGCGAACCGCTCCCGGGTGTCCGCGTCCAGTGCGGTGCCGCGGGTGAAGTACACGAGATCGTCGGTCAACTGGCGGAACAGCAACGCGTGATGGACCGACGCGGGCCCCACGGCCAGGACGCCGACGGGCCGGTCGCGCACCTCCCAGCCGTGGCAGTACGGGCAGTGCACCACGCCGTGGCCCCAGTGCTCGGCGAGCCCCGGCACGTCGGGCAGCACGTCCCGCAGGCCGGTGGCGACCAGGAGGCGCCGGGCGCGCAGGACGTCGCCGTCGGCCAGGGCGACGGCGAAGCGCGGATCACCGTCGGCGGACGGGGGAGCGGCGGCGGCCTCGACCACCTCACCGGCCCGCACCGCGCCCCCGTACCGGCGTACCTCCTCCCGGCCGCGCGCGAGGAGCTCGGCCGGGGGAGTGCCGTCCAGACCGAGCAGTCCGTGCACCCCCTCGGCGGGTGCGTTGCGCGGGGTGCCGCTGTCGATGACGACGACGGAACGGCGGGAGCGGGCGAGCATCAGGGCCCCGTTCAGCCCGGCGGCTCCGCCGCCGATCACCACGGCGTCGACGGTTCCGTCCGTCGGCTCGTCGGCCCGGCCCACCGGGCGGTCGGTCGTGTATGCGGACGTCTTGGCGGACATGGCGTCGTCCCCTTTCGGTGGCGGCCCCCGCGGAGTGGGAGCCGGACACGGACGACGCTAAGCGCACCTTGCCGACTGGGCATACGATGTTGCCCATGACGCAAGACAATGGTGAGCTGGACAGCCTGGTACGCAAACGCATCCGCGCCCTGCGCGTCGCCCAGGGCTGGTCGCTCGAAGAGCTGGCGGGCCGCGCCAACGTCAGCCAGTCCACCCTGAGCCGTATCGAGAACGGGCAGCGCCGTCTGGCGCTCGACCAGCTCGTCACGCTCGCGCGCGCCCTGGACACGTCCCTCGACCAGCTGGTGGAGACCGCGGCGGACGACGTCGTGTCCAGCCCGATGATCGACGCGGCCCACGGTCAGATGCGCTGGCCGCTCAAGGCGGAGCCCGGCATGACCGTCATCCGGCAGCGCATGACCAATCCGCCGCCCGACAACCCCTCGCGCATGCGCGCCCACCCGGGCCGGGAATGGCTCGTCGTCCTCTCCGGCACGGCGGTCCTGCTCCTCGGCAACCGGCGCCTGCGCATCGAGACCAACCAGGCGGCGGAGTTCCCCACGATGCTTCCGCACGCCATCGGCGCCGAGGGCGGTCCCTGCGAGATCCTCGGCATCTTCGACCGCGACGCCCGCCGGGGCCACCAGCGCGCCGAGGGCGCGGAGAAGCCGGACCCGGAGAGCTCCTCGTCGTGACCCGGAGCCGGGGGAGCGGGGATGTTTGCGCGTCCCGCAACACCGGGGGCCAATGCCTTGCGCGTTCTGCGTCCGGCCAGGTCACCGGCGTACGGCCCGCTTAGCGTGGGGCGCATGAACCACGCCGAGCATGCCGACCACACCGCCCCGCCCGCAGCGCCGCATGGCGCGCACGCCGCCCACGACCACGGCGGGCACGCTGCCCACGACCACGGCGGCGCGCACCGCCACGAGCACGGTGGTCACGGCTCCGGAACGGACGACCAGGACGGGCTGGAGGACCAGGCCGAGATCCTCGACCTGGACGCGGAGGTACTGGCCGAGCACACCGCCTCCATCACCGCCTGGCTGCCCGTCGGGTCAGGCCCTCGCCACATCGTCGACCTGGGGTGCGGAACCGGCGCGGGCACGCTCGCCCTCCTCGAGCGGTTCCCCGACGCGCGGGTCACGGCCGTCGACTCCTCGGCGGTCCACCTCGACCGACTGCGGGAGAAGGCGGCGGCGGCAGGAGCGGCCGACCGCGTGCACGTCGTCCAGGCCGACCTGGACGCGGCGGCGTGGCCCGAGCTCGGCGCACCGGACCTGGTCTGGGCCTCGGCCTCGATGCACCACATGGCCGACCCCGACCGCACCCTTGGCCAGGTCCGCGACCTGCTGGCCCCGGGCGGGCTGTTCGCCGTCGTCGAGCTGGCCGGCTTCCCCCGGTTCCTGCCCGAGGGCGCCCCGGAGGAGGCACCGGGCCTGGAGGAGCGCTGCCACGCCGCACTCGACCGGCATCACGCCGAGCACATTCCCTACCGCGGCGCCGCATGGGGGACCAAGCTCGCCGAAGCCGGGTTCGTGGTCGAGGACGAGCGCGTCGTCACCGTCGACATCGGCCCGCCGCACACCGAGGCGGTCGGCCGCTACGCGCTGAGCAGCCTGCGCCGCATGCGCGGCGGCGTGCAGGACGCGCTGACGGACGCCGACCTGACCGCCCTGGACCGGCTGCTCGACCCGGACGGACCGGGGAGCGTCGCGCGCCGCGACGACCTGCGGGTGCGCACCGAGCGCTCGGTGTGGGCGGCCCGCAAGGCCTGACCCACGCACCGCGCCGGGGCGCGCACCACCAGGTGCGGGCCCCGGCGCCTGCCCCGCTGCAGGGGCGGCGGGATCAGAGACCGAACTCCTGCGGGGACACGCCGAGCGCCGCGCACGCCTCACGCAGGACCTGCTCCTCGGCCGGGGCGATGTACCCGTCGGCGCCCGCGACGACGAAGCCGGTCTGCACGACCGCCTTGGCCTCCGCGGGCTTCTTCGCCGCCTTGGCGATCTCCTGCATGACCTCCGTCTTGCCCTGCTGGAAGTTGAACGACAGCTGGTCGACGTGCTTGTTGAACCGCTGGCGCAGCTGCTCGGGCGGGAAGTTCTGCAGGACGTCGTTCTGCAGGATCAACGACTCGACGTGCTGCCGCTCGGCCGGGTCGACCGTCCCGTCGGCCGCCGCGACCAGGGCGCACATGGCCATGCTGGCGTCCCGGTAGGCGCCGCTCTTGAGCTCCGTCTTGAGGGAGGTGAGCTGGGACTTGAGCACGCCGACGAGCTGCGCCTTCGACCCGCCGGAGCCCGACCCCGATCCCGGCCGTCCGTGGCCGCCGGAGCTCCGCGCCCCCTGCGACTGCTGCTGCAGACCCTTGGCCTGGTCCTTGATCCGGTCCCACATCGCCATCCGTGCCACCTCGGCTACCCGTCGATCGTCCGCGCGCACTCCGCGCGTCTTCCTGCCAACGCCTTCCCGCCCCGCGAAGTTCCGTGACGGCGCGACGTCCGGGACGGCGGGGCGCTCAGGTGCGCGGAAGGGGCCTGATCTGGCAGGGTGTCCCGCTCCCGCCCTCCGACGAGGTGCGGGGGGTCATGGCGACAGGCCTGCCCACGGGGGGCATCGGTGACGGGGAGTTGTGAGTGATCGTCTGGATCAACGGCGCGTTCGGCAGCGGAAAGACCACCCTGGTCGAGGAGGTGCGCAAGCGCCGTCCGGAAGCCCTGGTGTTCGACCCGGAGACGGTCGGCTTCGTGCTCCGCGAGATCGTGGCGCCCCCGACCGGCGACTTCCAGGACCTGCGGCTGTGGCGGCGCCAGGTCGCGTCCCTGGCCGTGGGGCTCGTGGAGGAGCACCGGCGCCCGGTGCTCGTTCCCATGACGCTGGTCGAACCGCGGTACGTGGCGGAGATCTTCGGCGCCCTGAAGGAAGCGGGGATCGCCTCCCACCACTACTTCCTCGACGCGTCCGAGGAGGTGCTGGTGCGGCGTATCGACGGTCGGAGCTTCACACCGGACGCCCCCGAGCAGGACGAACGCGTCCGTGCGTGGTGCAAGTCGCGGATCGTCGCGTGCCGGGCGGCGCGGGCCACGCTGCCCGACGACACGACCTTCCTGGACGCCGAGTCGACCCCCGCCGAGCTGGCCGACGAGATCCTGTCCCGTACGCCGGGGCTGTGATGGCGTCCCGGCCCGCACCGGTGCGCTATAGTGGATCTTGAGCGGTCGCCGGAACTCCCGGTGGCTGAGCGCGCGTCGGTGGTCCAAGGAAAGACGCCCCGCTTCCTGCGGGGAAATGCAGGTGCAAGGCCTGCCCGGCGCTCCATCCGAGTCCCCGCCCCGTGAACACGGGGCGGGGACTCGTGCGTTGGGGCGCTCACGGCCAGGGGACCGCGTCCAGCAGCCAGGCGAGCAGCGCGCTCACCGCTCCGGACACCCCTGCGGCGGCCAGGGTGAGGACGGAGCTCCTGGTGATCTCTTCCGGGTCCAGGCTCTTGCGGCTCAGGCGTGGCATTCTGGACGTCCCTTTGGTGTAGGTGAGTTCGGCGTCGCTGCCGGGGGCTTTCACCCTGCTCGCCGCATCGGGTGTTGCGGCAGTACGCACGCGTTGCGGGCCGCCGCAACGGGGGACCGGCGCGGTGCGAACCGACGGGGGCGGAAGCGTGGACGGATTACCGGAGCGGTCGGCGGACGAGGCGCGCGGAGAACTCGTGCCGGCGCCGTGGGACGAGGCGAGCCCGAGCGGGCTGAAGCCGATCCCGGCCCATGTGACGCCCGAGTGCCGCGAACTGGCCGAGGCGCTGCGCGGTGTCTTCGTGGGCCTGCGTGTCTCCGTGCGGCGCTACGCCGTACGCACCCACCATGATCCCGGAACGGTCTCCCGCTACCTGAACGGTACGGCGGTGGCCCCGGCGGAGTTCATCGAGCGGCTGCTGACCGACGCCGCCGACGCCATGCGGCGCCCGGTCTCCGTCGAGGTCACCGAGCGTGTGACGGCCCTGCAGCGGTCGGCCCTGCGGCGCACCAGCAAACTGGGCTACGAGCTGCAGCTCCTCAAGGACCAACTGGTCGACGCCGACCGGAGGCTGCAGTCCGCCGAGGCGAATGTGGAGGCGCTGTCGGAGGTGTTGCTGGGCAAGAAACACCGCATGGCCGAGATGGACGCCGAACGGCAGCGGCTGCACCTTTCCTTCAGCGTCCAGCAGGGCAAGGACAGGCGGGAGTTGGAGACGCTGCGTACCGCCCACGACCGGCTTCTGGCGGAACGGGACCGGCTGCTGGAGGAGAGCGCGCACCTCCAACAGGCCCTGGACCAGGCGCGGCGGCAGGCCGTCGAGGCCGAACGACGCTGCGAGGCGCTCGAACACCAGATGCTCGCGGCGGAGGAGTCCCTGGCGGTCGAGGCGGAAGCATCGTCCGGCGTGGCCCCCGGCCGCTTCACCGTCAGCCATGCGGGGCCGGACCGGCCCTGGGCCGTGTGGATCAGACACCGACTGGAGACCATCGGGCACGACGCCGCGATCCAGAGCTGGGATCCGCCGACCGGACTCCCCCTGGAAGAGGCCCTGCGGGCACTCCTGGTCGTCGACGGCACCCATATTCTGCTGCTCAGTGACGAATTCGTTCTCGCGGGCGGACACAGCGAGGACCGCTGGGTCCGCGCGCTGCGCGACGTCGACCCCGCGGAGCGCACGGGCCGGCTGGCCGCCTTCACCCTCACCGACCGCGCGTTCCCGCACCTCGCCTCCGTGCTGACGAGCACACGACTGCTCGGTGTCGGCGCGGCGGACGACGAGCGCCGGGTGCTGCAGCGTCTCCACCTCGACCCGGCGCTCGGCGGCGTGAGGACCGGCGCCAGCGCGCCGCGCTACCCCGCCGAGCCGCCACCCGTATGGGGTGCCGTACCGCGCCGCAATCCTCATTTCACCGGCAGGGGAGCCCAGCTGGGGCAGCTGCGGCACTGGCTCGACGAGGCGCCGTCGGGCGCGGCGACAGCCGCCCTCGTCGGCATGCCGGCCATCGGCAAGACCCAGTTCGCCGCCGAGTACGCCCACCGCTTCGCCGCGCAGTACGACGTGGTGTGGTGGGTTTCCGCGGTTTCGCGGGACGCGCTCCGCCACGGCCTCGCGGAGCTCGCGCCGGTGCTGGGCGTGGACGGCGGCGGGGACCGGCTGGACGGGGTGCTCAAGGCGTTGCGCCGGGGAACCCCGTACGGTCGCTGGCTGCTCGTGCTCGATGGCGCCGACTGGCCCGCCGACATCGCCGACTGCCTGCCAGCCGGCCCGGGCCACGTGCTCATCACCTCCCAGAACAGCGACTGGGCCGAGCACCAGGTGGAGACCGTACGGGTCCTTCCGCTCGACCGTCCGGAGAGCATCCGGCTGATCCGCCGCCGCATCACCCGGGTCAGGCCGGCCCAGGCGGACCGGCTCGCCGACGAACTGGGCGACCACCCGCTGGCCATCGCCCAGGCACTCGCCTACCTCGATCACACGCCGATCGCCGTGCCGGAGTATCTGGAACGGCTGCGGGACACCTCGTGGGAGCGCGCGCCGCTGAAGGCCACCGGTGACTATCCGAGTACGTTCGCCCGGGCCCTGACAGCCGTGCTCAAGAGGCTGCGCGAATCCTCGCCCGAAGCGGTCGACCTCCTGCACGTCTGCGTCCTGTTCGCGGACAGCGGGGCGCCGCTGGGGCTGCTCCGGCTGAGCCTTCCCGAACCCCTGCGCGGCCAGTCGCTGGACTCGCTGCGCTGGCAGGAGATGGTCGGAACGCTCGTCGCGCACTCGCTGGCGGCCGTGGAGCCGGGCGAGGAGAACGACGAGGCACACGACCTGCCCGGCACCACTTTGCGCATGCACCCGCTCGTGCGCCGGGTCGTCCGCGACGACATGGCCGGCGGTTACCGTTCGACGCTCCTGCGCCGGGTACGCCACGCGCTCGTCGCCGCGGACCCGCGCGATCCCGTGAACGTCCGCGTATGGCCGCAGTACGCGCAGCTCGTGCCGCACCTGGAGCCGTCGGGAGCCCCGGGGGAAGCCGTCGCGGAGGACTCGGGGCTCATCCTCAATTGCGCCCGCTATCTGCACCTGCGAGGTGAGTCCTGGTCGGCCCTCCACCTCATCGAGCGCGTCGAACGGGCCTGGACCAGCAGACTCGGCGCCGGCCCGCCCCAGGAGCACGTCCTGGTGGCCCGCCGCGGCGAAGTCCTGCGGGCGCTCGGGCTGTACGGCCGAGCGCTGGAGAGCGACCGGGAGGAGGAGGCGCGGCTCCGTGGGACAGAGCACCCCGAGTGCGCCGACCCGCTCGGTGTCACGGGCGACCTGGCAGCGGATCTGCGCGGGCTGGGCCGTTACGACGAGGCGTTGGACCGGTCCCGTTCCGCCTGCGAGGGGCGTGAGGGCCTGCACGGGCCGCGCCATCCGTGCACGCTGGGCGCGGTCGTCGGCGTCGCCGATTCCCTGCGCCTGCTCGGGCGGTACTCGGAAGCCCTGCTGCACGACCGCCGGGCGATCGAGGGCTACCGGAGCATCGCCGAACCCCCGGGCGTGGACAGCTTGCTCGCGGAGGCACGCCATGCGCTCGATCTGCGGCTGCTCGGTCACTTCGAGAACGCACTGGCCCAGCAACTCCAGGCCACGCTCGGACACCGCGAGCTGCTCGGCTTCGAGAACCCCGCCACCTTGTGCGCCGAACACCAGCTGGCCCTCTGCGAATTGCGCAACGACGCGGTGGGCGAGGGCCTGACCAGGCTCCGCGAAGTGCGCCTGGCCGCCGACGAGCTGCTGGGACCCGACACCCCCCTCGCGCTGAGGGCCGCGACGAGTCTCGCGGCGGCCGAGCGCTCGCACGGCGACCTCGGGGACGGCACGGCGCTGTGCCGGGACGTGGTGGAGCGCTGCCGCGTCCTGTGCGGTCCCCACCATCCGCACGTGGCGGGCGCGTTGACGAATCTGGCGGTGGCCCTACGGATGGCCGGAGATGGCGCGGGCGCGGCAAGCCTCGGTGAGCAGGCCCTGGGCCTTGCCACCCGGGCTCTGGGAGCGACGCATCCCTGGACGCTCGGCATCGCGTACAACCTCGCGGGAGACCTGGGCCACGACGGCCGTCGCGAACGGTCCTCGGCGTTGGCGAAGGCCACCGCACGGGATACGGCCGGCGTATTGGGGCCGCGGCATCCGCAGACGCTCCTGGCGCGGATGGCGGAGGCCGTGGAGCTGGACGCGACGGGGGAGAGCGACGAGGCGGCAGTGCTGCGGGCCCGTGCGCTGGCGGACCTCACGGAGACGCTGGGGGAGCAGCACCGGCTCACCGCGGCGGCGCAGGCACGCAGCCGTCCGGTGTGGACGTTCGATCCGCTTCCCGTGTGAGGCAGCGGATACGAGACCCGTGTGAGGCAGCGGACGCGAGGCCCGTATGAGGCACGGGATACGAGACGGCTCGTGGTCCCTCGCCCGCCGTCGTGTCACAGAACGTCGACAGCGGGCACGAAGAGAAACCGATCGGGCGGGTTCGATCTCTTGTAGTGCGGACTGACAGCGTCGACCGCTGCCCGCACCAGCCAAGGAGACAACCGCTGTGACCGAGACATCCTCTTCCGTGCCCCGGCGTCTGCGCGGCCGGGCCACGGGGGTCGCCGTGGCCGGACTGGCCCTCGCCCTCGCCGCACCGGTCGCGGCGACGGCCACGGCCGGGCAGGCCGGCGCGGCCGCCGACCCGGTCTCCGTCCTCAAGTTCAAGGCCCAGGAACGCAAGGAAGCCCTCGCCTACTGGACCCCCGCCCGGATGAAGGCGGTGGGCAAGTCCGTCGATCTCGGTCCCACCGGGCCGAAGGCCAAGCCGTGGCGCGGCACCACGCTCAAGACGGTGGGGCGGCTGTTCTTCGTCAACGCCGGCGGTGCCGACACCTGGTGCACGGCGACCGCGGTGAAGAGCGCCAACCGGTCCGCCGTGATGACCGCGGCCCACTGTGTGCGCCGGGGCTCCTCCCCGTACAACACCAACATCTCCATGGTGTTCGTCCCGGCCTATCACAAGGGCAAAGCGCCGTACGGGGCGTTCGCGGTGCGGCAGGCGGCGACTCCGCGCACCTGGCAGACGGACTCGACCAACGACATGGCGGCGCTGGTCGTCGACGCCGGCAAGAACGGCAAGAAGCTCACCGACGCCGTGGGCGGCCAGCAGGTCGCGTTCAACCGGCCCGTCGGCGGCGCCATCTCCTCCTTCGGCTACTCCGCCACCCGCCCCCAGCTCGGCGAGGAGCTGCTGCGCTGTGTCGGTACGGCGAAGAAGGAGCACGGCAGCCAGGTCATCCCGTGCGACATGAGCGGGGGGTCCAGCGGCGGCCCGTGGCTGGCCGACTTCAACGCCACCACCGGCAAGGGCGTGCTGGTCTCGGTCAACAGCGCGCTGGACTCCCTGGAGCCCACCAAGATGTACGGCGAGGTCTGGAAGGGCACGGCGAAGAAGGTGTACGACCGGGCGCAGAATGCCTGACGCGCGGTCCCGTGTCCGTGGTCCCGGTGACAGGCACTCCTGACGCGGCGCAGTCGCTGCCCCCGGCCCGAACAGGCCGGGGGCAGCGCTGTGTTGGGCCTATCGGCCGGCCGTCTCCGCCGTGCGGCGGTCCACGATCGCCGCGACGATCCGCAGGAGCCGTTCGCCCGCCCGGTCGACGCTGCCGTTCTGCGTACTGACTTGGGCCCCCTCGAGTACGAACGTGATCTCGGCGGCGGCCTGTTCGGGGTCCGGCAGCCCGGCCGCGGCGCACATTCCGATCAGCCTGCGCATCTGGAGCGCCTTGTGCTGCTCGATCACCTGCCGTGCCGGATGTGAGCGATCGGGCAGTTCGGCCAGGGAGTTGATGAACGGGCAGCCCCGGTACGAGACCGCCGGCAGCCCCTCGGCGATGAAGCGGGCTAGGCCCAGGATCTGCTCCCGGGGACACCCCGGGTGCTCGGCCTCGACGCGGTCGAAGGCCGCCTGGTAGTCGGCGGCGACGATCCGGAGCCACTCCGCGACCAGCGCGTCCTTGGTGTCGAAATGCCGGTAGATCGCCATTTTGGTGGTCTCGGCGCGCTCCGCGATCGCCTGGACGCCCACCCGCCGGATCCCTTCGCGCTGGAAGAGCTCCTCCGCCGCGTCGAGGATGCGCTCGCGGGGCGGCAGCTTCGCCACCCTGCTCGGCCTGCCTGCGGTCGATGCCATCAGCGCTCCGTGACGTCAGGGGTCGGTTCGGGGGCGATCACCCCGCATCACGGTACCAGTCCGTCCCACGCGATACCGTTCGGTATCGTCAGGTACTGAGCGGTACCGAAGCGCCGGTACCGACATCCTCTGGAACCAACCGGGAGTGGCAGTGAGAGTTACCGAGTACGTGCGATACGACGCCGTCGGGCTCGCGGAGCTCGTGGCTAAGGGCGAGGTGACCCCCGGCGAGCTGGAAGCGGCTGCGCACGAGGCCGTCGATGCGGTCAACCCGCACGTCAACGCCGTCGTGGAGACGTGGCAGGGCGGCGAGGACCGGGCAGGAGCCGGCGACGGGGCAGGGCCCGGCGGTGGGCCGCTCGCCGGGGTGCCGTTCCTGATCAAGGACATCGGAGTGGCCATGAAGGGACGGCGGACGGAACTGGGCAGCCGACTCGCGGCGGGCCACGTCGCCCCCGCCGACTCCGCCCTCATGACGCGGTTCCGCCGCGCGGGCCTCGTGACGATCGGGCGTACCGCGACACCGGAGTTGGCGTACGGCATCACGACGGAGCCGGTGCTGCACGGTGCGACCCGCAACCCGTGGGACGCGGGGCGGAGCGCGGGCGGGTCGAGCGGCGGAGCGGGCGCGGCCGTGGCCGCCGGAATGGTGCCGGTCGCCCACGGCACCGACGCCGCCGGTTCGCTGCGCATCCCCGCCGCCTGCAACGGCCTCTTCGCGCTGAAGCCCACCCGCGGCCGGGTCTCCATGGGCCCCGACGCCGACGAGGTGTTCAGCGGCCTGGCCGTCCAGGGCGGCATCAGCCGCACCGTCCGCGACAGCGCGGTCCTGCTCGACCGGATCAGCGGCCCCGAGCCGGGCGACCCCTACGTCGCGCAGCGGCCGACCCGGCCGTACGCGGAAGAAGTCGTCCGCCACCCGGGCTCGCTGCGGATCGGGGTGCTCGCCGAGGCGTGGGGCGGGCGCCGCACCAGTGCGCCCGTCGCCGGGGCGCTCTCCCGGACGGTGTCCCTGCTCGAATCCCTCGGCCACCGGGTGACGGAGACCGAGGTCGACCTCGGGATCGACTGGGACGCTTTCGTGGCCGCCAACGCCGTGGTGTGGACGGCGCACGTCGCCGCCACGGTCGACCAGCTGGCCGCCGCCTCCGGCCGTCCCGTCGACGCCTCGACCCTCGAACCCGTGACGCTGGCGGGCCATCGGTACGGACAGCGGATCAGCGGCCCCCGGTTCATCGCGGCGCTGGACGTACGCAACCGGGTCGCCCGCAGCCTGGCCCGCTTCTTCGGCGCCTACGACGTGCTGCTCACGCCGACCCTGCCGGAACTCCCCGTCCCGCTGGGTGCCGACGCCAGGAGCGCGGAGACGCTCGACGGCCACGGCTGGCTGCGCCACATCCTCGACCGCTCGCCGTTCACCGCGCCGTTCAATGTGGCGGGCACGCCCGCCATGTCCGTACCCGCGACGCCCGACGAACGGACGGGTCTGCCGATCGGCATGCAGTTCGCCGCGGGCCACGGACGCGAGGACCTGCTCTTCCGGCTCGCCGGTCAGCTCGAACAGGCGAGCCCGTGGGCCGACCGCACCCCGCGGATATGGGCCGGGGATGCCGCGATTCCCCCGGCCCGGGCCGAGGAGGATGCCGCGGGCGATCGGGTTGCGTAGCCGCGCGGGATGGGGGCAGACGGGTGGTGTGGAAGTGGGCGAGCCGCGCTGAGTCCCGCGGTTGGCCTGGCCGTCCGAGAGCACGCCCCCAGGAATCCTGGCTCTCGGACGGCCACGAACTTCCGCGGCGGTCCCTGACGGTCGTCGCGAGGCGATCCGCGGCGGACGGGCACCCCCTCCCGTCCGCCGCGGACATGGCCGGCGAAATGGGTATAGACCAATGCAGGAAATGTACGGGGACGTGGCGGCGCTGCGGTGCCCGTCGCGCGCGCCTGGCCTGCGGTGATGCCGTAGACATCGGGAATCGTGCAGGTGGGGACGTGATTCCGGCCCTCGCGGCGACCGATCCGGCATGGTATAGACATATGAAAGTGGTACCTCTCGGCCGGTTCGGCCGACAGGCGGTGAACCGCCGGAAGGTCTGTTCTCGTGCATGCTCCCCATCGCGCCTCCTCCGCCGCGCGAGCGCGGCGATCCCGCAGGACCCGTCGCCTCGGGATGCCGGGATCGGCACGCGGGCTGCGGCGGGCCGGCATCGGCCGCGTGCTCGTCGCCGGATGCCTGGTCCGCGTGTCCCTGCGCGGCGAGATCACCGCACGTGAGGCCGACTCGCTCCGGGCCCAGCTCAGCCGCCTGGTCCAGGACGGCTGCCGTCACCTCATCGTGGATCTGTCCGAGGTCACCTATCTGGCGCGGGAAGGCGCGGGCGTCTTCTTCGGCACCCTGCGCGCCCTGAAGGAGGTGGAGGGCTCCCTGGTCGTACGAGGAGCCTGCCCCCGCTCCGCGGCCACGCTGCACTGTCTGGGCATGGGCCGCCTCACGGACTAGGGGGCGTCTCTCCGATCTTCGCGGGTCCGCGACGCCTGGCACGGCACCTCGCCGCACGGCCGGGCCGCCCTCGTACCACCAGTACGAGGGC
>NZ_JBIARE010000010.1:0-235780 GCF_042889645.1 Streptomyces sp. NPDC002564
GGGAAGATGAAGGCCGAGCTGGGTCCGATGGAGGGGGACGGGCCGCGGGACGACAATGCGCGGGTGCTGCGGTACATGGCGAAGCTGACGATCAATCCGGCTCTTGCGCACGGTCTGGCCCATGAGGTCGGTTCTCTGGAGGTCGGCAAGCTCGCCGACATCGTCCTGTGGCGTCCCCAGTACTTCGGCGCCAAACCGCAGATGGTCCTCAAGTCAGGAGTGCCGGCCTACGGCGTGACGGGTGACCCCAACGCGGCGACCGACCACTGCGAACCCCTCGTGCTGGGCCCGTTGTTCGGGGGGCACGGTGCCGTGCCGGCCGACATCTCGGTGGCGTTCGTCGCGCAGGCCGCCCTCGACCAGGGCAACGACACCATGACCACCCGGCGCCGCCGGGTCGCCGTCCGCGGCACCCGCGGCATCGGCCCCGCCGACATGATCGGCAACACCCGCCTCGGGGACGTCCAGGTGGACGCCCGCACCGGCCTGGTCACGCTCGACGGCGACCCGGTCCGCTCCGGGCCCGCCGACTCCGTATCCCTGAGCCGCCTCTACTTCCTGTGACGCACGGCGTCCAGGACCGGCCGGCCACCGGGTCGGCCCCCGCTTCCCCCCTTCCCCCCGCTTCCCCCCTTCCCCCCCCACCCTTTCCCATCCCTTCCGCACGAAGAGAGACCCTCATGACCGTCTTCCGTATGCCCGCCGAATGGTCCGAGCACGAGGGCTGCCTGATGGCCTGGCCCACCCGCGCCGACCTGTGGGACAGCGTGCTCGACCAGGTGAAGGGCGAGTACGCGGACGTCGCCCGCGCCATCGCCGAGTTCGAGCCCGTCACCATGGTCGCCCCGCCCGGCCACGCGGCCGACGCCCGCGCCCACTGCGGCGACGGCGTCGAGGTGATCGAACTCCCGCTGGACGACTCGTGGTTCCGCGACTCGGCGCCGCTGTTCGTCCTCGACGGGGACGGCCGCCGCGCCGGCGTCGACTTCCGGTTCAACGCCTGGGGCGGCAAGCACCACCCGTACGACGCCGACGACCGGATCAGCGGACTGCTGCTCGACCGGCTCGGCGTCGAGCGCATCGCCTCCGACATGATCCTGGAGGGCGGATCGGTCACCGTCGACGGCGAGGGCACGCTGATCACCACCGAACAGTGCCTGCTGCACCCCAACCGCAACCCGGGCATGAGCCGCCAGGAGATAGAGGCCGAGCTGAAGAGTCGCCTCGGCGTCACCAAGGTCGTGTGGCTGCCCTACGGCGGTCTGCTCGACACCGAGACGGACGGACACGTCGACGGCGTCTGCGCGTTCGTCGCGCCCGGCAAGGTCGTCGTCTCGCTGCCCGCCGACCCGGCCCACCCCGACCACGCCCGGATGCGCGCCAACCGGGCCGTCCTGGAGGTCACCACCGACGCGCAGGGCCGCCCGCTGGAGATCGTCGACCTCCCGCAGACCGTCTTCACCCGGGTGGCGGGCGAGGAGGTCGAGGTGTCCTACCTCAACCACTACCTCGCCAACGGCGGTGTGGTCGTGCCGGTCGCCGGGCTGCCCGAGGACGAGGCGGCGCTGGCCGTGCTCGCCGCCGCCCACCCGGACCGCAAGGTCGTCGGGGTGCGGGCCGCCGCCGTCGCGTACGGCGGCGGGGGAGTGCACTGCATCACCCAGCAGATCCCCGCCGCACGCCCCACCGCGTGACGGACGGGTGAGCGACCATGACCACGTCACCGACCTCGTCACCGACCGCCTCGCCCGCACGGCGTGCCGCGCGCCGCGGGCGCCGCCGCCACCGCAGATCCGCCGCCGCGCTCGCCGTCCTCGCCGCCCTGGCGGCCTGCGCGGGACCACCGAGGAACGGCTCCGGCACCCCCTTCGACCTCTCGGCCGCCACCCCGCGGCCCAAGGGCGACATCGACTCCTTCACCTGGGCCCTGTACGCCGAACCGCCCACGCTCGACTACACCGTGGCTTTCGACTACCCGCAGAACATGGTCCTCTCCAACGTCTGCGAGAGCCTGCTGCGCTGGACGCCCGAGCTCACCACCGCCCCGGGACTCGCCCGCAGGACCACCCACCCCGACCCCACCACCTGGGTCTACGACCTGCGCGCGGGAGTGCGCTTCCACAGCGGCGGCACGATGGGCGCCGACGACGTCGTGTACAGCCTGGAACGCCAGCGCGACCCGGACAACGCCGCGGCCTGGGCCCAGGTGTTCCAGAACGTGACCTCGGTGCGCAGGACCGGACCGCTCCAGGTCACCGTGCGGCTCAAGAAGCCCGACTCGCAGTTCCCCCAGTACATGGCGAGCGCCGCCGGAGTGGTCGCCTCCAAGGCCGGCGTCGAGGCGGCGGGCAAGGACTACGGCACCTCCGGCGGACTCGCCTGCACCGGACCGTTCGAGCTCGGCACCTGGCACAAGGGCCAGTCCATCGAACTCGACCGCTTCGACGGCTACTGGGGCAGGCGCGCCAAATCCGGCAAGGTCGTCTTCCGCTTCCTGCCCGACGCGTCGGCCCGCACCAACGCCCTGCTGAGCGGCGAGGCCGACGGCGGCTATCTGATCCCGACCGAGAGCTACGACCGGCTGCGCGGCAGCGGCGTCGGCAAGCTCTACTTCGGCGAGGGCCTGAGCACCGTCAACGTCGCCGTCACAAACCTGCGGGGCGCGCTCGGCGACCTGCGCGTGCGGCGCGCCCTCTCCCTGGCGCTCGACCGTTCCGGTTTCGTGCAGGTCGGCCTCGGCGGCGCCGGCACCCCCACCGGCTCGCCCACCACGCGCGCCACCTGGGCCGGTGCGCCGGAGCGGACCAGAAAACGCGCCTTCGCGGGCCTGCGCCCCGGCAGGCCCGACATCGCACGGGCGAAGGCACTCGTGAAAAAGGCCGGCGCCACCGGCCGGACCCTGACCGTCGCCACCAGCTCCATCGGCCAGGACGTCTCGCTCCTCGCCACCGCCGTACAGGACGCCGGAACCCGCATCGGCCTCGACATCCGGCTCAAGTCCATCGCACCCAACGCGTTCACGGCGCTGTTCACCGACCCCGGCGCCCGCAAGGGCATCGACATGTTCCCGCTCACCTACTACGGCTCGATCACCGACCCGCTCGACGTCCTCACGAACTTCAGGAGCGGCGCCTACCTGAACTTCGCCGGGCACCGCGACCCGGTGTACGACCGGCTCGTCGACCGCGCCACCACGCTGGACGACCCGCGCGAGCGCCTGGCGGTCGAGGCGCGCCTCCAGCGGCGCGCCGCCCGCCAACTGCCCTGGATCCCGGTCGCCGAGTGGCCCACCGCGGTGTTCCTCAACGACCGCATCACGGGCGCCCCGACGAGCATCTCGTACATGTACCACCCGTGGGCCGCCGACGTGGGGGCCGCGCGATGACGTTCCTCAGATTCGCCGCGCGGCGGGTCGCCGAGATGGCCGCCACCCTGCTCGCCGCGTCGTTCGTGGTCTTCGGCGCGATGTATCTGGCGCCGGGCAGCCCCGCGAGCTTCCTCCTCTCGGGCCGCTCGGCCTCACCCGAGGCCGTCGCGTCGATCAACTCCCAGTACCACCTGGACGATCCGTTCGCCGTCCGCTACCTCGACTGGCTCGGCGGCGTCCTGCGGGGC
Source organism: Streptomyces sp. NPDC002564 (assembly GCF_042889645.1). NCBI lineage: Bacteria > Bacillati > Actinomycetota > Actinomycetes > Kitasatosporales > Streptomycetaceae > Streptomyces > Streptomyces sp. NPDC002564. Next base: position 3,616 of record NZ_JBIARE010000010.1, read on the forward strand.
GACTTCGGGCGGTCCATCACCTACCGCACCGACGTGTCCCGGCTCCTCGCGGACCGGCTGCCCACCACGCTCCTGCTGATCCTGATGGCGCTGACCGTCGTCGTGGTCGTCGGGCTCCTCCTCGGCCGGCTCGCCGCCGTACGCGGCGGGCGCACCGACTCCGCCGTCCTCCTCGTCACCACCCTCGCCGTCGGCACCCCCTCGTTCGTCGCGGCCGTCCTGCTCCAGGGTCTCTTCGCCGTCCGCCTCGGCTGGTTCCCCAGCGGCGGCGCGGGCGACGGGCTCCTGGACCAGGTGTGGCACCTGACGCTGCCCGCCGTCGCGCTCGCCCTCTACCTGATCGGCATGCTCGCCCGGGTCACCCGCTCGGCGATGCTCGACGCGCTCGACGGCGAGCACGTCACCGTGGCCCGCAGCAGGGGCGTGCCCGAACGCCACGTCATCCGCCGCCACGTGTTCCGCAACTCCCTCGGCACCGTCCTGACCACCGGCGGCCTCGTCGTCTCCACGCTGCTCGTCTGCACGATCCTCGTGGAGACCGCCTTCAGCGTCGGCGGCATCGGCCAGCTCCTCGAACTGGCCACCACCACCAAGGACTTCCCGACCGTCCAGGCCATCTCCCTGCTGATCGTGGCCCTGTTCATGACGGTGAACCTGGTCGTCGACCTGCTGCTGCCGCTCGTCGACCCCCGGATCACCCTCGGCACCAGGGGGTCCGCCGCATGACCGCCGTCCTCACCCGCCGCCCCGGCCTCGCCCGCCTGCGGGCCGCGGGACCGCCGCTCCACCTCGCCTGTCTCGGCTTCGTCGCGCTGACCGTCACCGCCGCGCTGCTCGCCCCCTGGCTCGTGCCCCACGACCCGAACGCCGTCGACCTCGGCGACGCCCTCGCCGGCCCCTCCGCCGCGCACCCGTTCGGCGTGGACACCGCGGGCCGCGACACCTTCTCCCGGCTGCTCCTGGGCGCCCGCACCTCGCTGCTCGGGCCGCTCGGCGTCGTCGTCCTCTCCACGCTGGCCGGCGTCGCCGTCGGCACCACGGCGGCCTGGCGCGGCGGACGCCTCGACTCGCTGCTCTCCCGCAGCACCGAGGTCGTCTTCGCCTTCCCCGGCCTCCTCCTCGCGATCCTCGTCATCTCCGTGTACGGCGAAGGGCTGCTCGCCCCGGTCCTCGCCCTCGGCATCGCCTACCTGCCCTACGTCAGCCGCTTGACCCGCTCCCTCGTCCTGGCCGAACGCGCCCGCCCCTACGTGAGCGCCTACCGCGTCCAGGGCCACTCGGCCGCGCAGATCTGCCTGCGCCACGTCCTGCCCAACATCGCCCCCGTCGTCCTCGCCCAGGCCACCATCAACTTCGGCTACGCGCTCATGGACCTGGCCGGGCTCTCCTTCCTCGGGCTCGGCGTGCCCCCGCTCACCCCCGACTGGGGCCGCATGGTCTTCGACGGCCAGACCGCCGTCCAGCGCGGCTACCCGCTCTCGGCGGTGCTGCCCTGTGTCCTCATCGTGCTGACCGTCGTCGCGTTCAACGTGGTCGGCGAACGGTGGGCCGACCGCGTCGCCAGGAGAGACCGATGACTCCGTCCACCGCCCGCACCCCGTCCGCCCCGGCGCCCCCGCCCGCCACGACGGGCCGCACCCTCGACATCCGCGGGCTGCGCATGACGCTGCCCGGCACCGCCCGACCCGTCCTCGACGGCGTCGACCTGACCGTCACCGCCGGGGAGACCGTCGCCCTCGTCGGCGAGTCCGGCTCCGGCAAGACCCTCACCTCACGCAGCGCCCTGCGCCTGCTGCCGTCCGGAGCGCGCACCTCGGGCACGGTGCGCGTCGCCGGCGACGACGTCCTGACCATGGACGCCGAACGGCTGCGCGCCCTGCGGACCGGCACCGCCGCGATGATCTTCCAGGACCCGCGCGCGGCCCTCAACCCCCTGCGCCGCATCGGCGACTTCCTCACCGAGAGCGCCGTGCCGGGCGGGGCGCGGGACCGGGCGGCGGCCACCGCCCGCGCGACCGGACTCCTCGCCGAGGTCGGCGTCGACGAGGCGGTCCTGCGCGCGTACCCGAGCCAGGTCTCCGGCGGCATGCTGCAACGCGTCATGATCGCGGCCGCGCTGATGGGCGACCCGGCGCTGCTGCTCGCCGACGAGCCGACCACCGCCCTCGACGTCACCACCCAGGCCGAGGTCATAGCCCTCCTGCGACGGCTCCAGGAACGCTTCGGCACGGCCCTGCTGTTCGTCACCCACGACCTCGACCTGGCCGCGACGATCAGCGACCGCGTCTACGTGATGTACGCGGGGCGGATCGTGGAGAGCGGCCCCGCGCACGCCCTGTTCGCCCGCCCCGGCCACCCGTACACGGCGGCCCTGCTCTCCTCCACACCCCGCCCGGACGCACCCGTGGGGCGGCTCGCCGCCATCGAAGGACAGCCGCCCGACCTGCGCACCCCGCTGACCGGCTGCCCGTTCGCCGCGCGCTGCCCGCTGGCCACGGAGGTGTGCGACACCCGGGAGCCCGTGCTCCGCCCGGCCTCCGCGGAGCCCGGCCACCGGGCCGCCTGCCACCACGGCGACCATCCCGAAAGGAGCGCCGCCGATGCCTGAGCCGACGGCCCCGCCCGCCTCCCCTCCGAAGCCCGCGCCCGCCCTCCGGGCCGACGGTCTCACCCGCTCCTTCGGCGCCGTACGAGCCGTCGACGGCGTCTCCTTCGTCCTGCCGGAGGGCGGCTCGCTCGGCATCGTCGGCGAGTCGGGCTCCGGCAAGACCACCACCGCCCGCATCGTCGTCGGCCTGGACCGGGCCGACGCCGGGGAGGTCCTGGTGGGCGGGGTGCCCCGGCCCGCCGCGGTGCGCGGGCGCGCCCGGCGGCTGGCCCGCGCCCGCGAGGTGCAGATGGTCTTCCAGGACCCGTATCTCTCCCTCGACCCGCGCACCAGCGTCGACGCGGTGCTGCGCGAGACGCTGCGCCTGCACTTCCCGCGCCGCGACCCGGCACCGCGGGTGCGCGAACTCCTGGACCGGGTGGGGCTCGGGACCCGGGCCGCCGACGCCCGGCCCGGACAGCTCTCCGGCGGCCAGCGCCAGCGCGTCGCCATCGCCCGCGCCCTCGCCGTGGAACCCGCCGTCCTCGTCCTCGACGAGGCGGTGGCCGCCCTGGACGTCTCCGTCCAGGCCCAGATCCTCAACCTCCTCGCCGACATCCGCGAGGAGACGGCGATCGGCTACCTCTTCATCACCCACGACCTCGGCGTGGTCCGGTGCGTCACCGACGACGTGATCGTCATGCGGCACGGCCGCGTCGTCGAGTCGGGCGCCACCGCCGACGTGCTCGACGGACCGAGCCACCCGTACACGCGCCTGCTCATGGACTCCGTGCCGCGCCCGGGCTGGGACCCCGAACGCATCGCGGCCGCCCGCAGGGCCCTCTGACGAACCATCAGCTCGCCACCACGACTCGTCACCCCGTCCACAACCCGTCACCACCACAGAAGAGAAGACCGCACGACACCGACACCAGGAGGCACCAAGTGAACGATCCCACCACCCGCGCGCACACGGCACCGCGGACCGGCAGACGCGGATTCCTCGCGGCCGCGGGAGCGACCGCCGTCGGCGCCGCCCTCGCCGTGGCCGGCCGGGACAGCGCCGCCGCCCGGCCGGGCCGCGCCCCCGGGGCCGCCGCCTTCCGCGTCCCGGTCGAGGACGTCCGCCACACCCGTACCTGGATGACGTGGCCGGACAGCACGGCGATCTGGAACGGCGGGAGCCTCGCCGGGGTGCAGGCCGACATCGCGCTGATCGCGCGGACCGTCGCCCGGTACGAACCGGTCGTCATGTGCGCCAACCCGGCGAGCGCGGCCAAGGCCCGCTCGCAGTGCGGGACGTCGGTCACGGTCATCGACTCGATCCCCGTCGACGACTGCTGGACGCGCGACACCGGCCCGGTCTTCCGCACCGACGGCACCGGCGGACTCGACGCGGTCGGCCTCAACTTCAACGGCTGGGGCGGCAAACAGACCCACGCCAAGGACGCACGGGTCGCCGAACGCATCGCCGCCCACGTCGGTGTGCCCTTCACCCGCGCCGCGTTCGTCGGTGAGGGCGGCGCCGTCGAACAGGACGGCGCGGGCACGCTGATGGCGACCCGCAGCAGCCTGCTCAACCGCAACAGGAACCCCGGCATGACCCAGGCCCGCCTGGAGGGAGCGATGCGGGACGCCTACGGCGCGTCCAAGGTCATCTGGTTCGAGGGCGTGTACGGACAGGACATCACCGACGACCACGTCGACGCCACCTCACGGTTCCTCGCCGAGGGCGAGGCGCTCGTCCAACTGCCCCTGGCCTCGGACGACGACGCGTACGCCGAGGACGCCCGCCGCCAGTACCGTGCCCTCACCGCGGCGACGACCGCCGCGGGCCGGCCGATGGACGTCCTGCGGCTGCAGGGCCCCGACTACGCGCGCATCCGCTCCACGAACCCGGACTTCCTGGCCTCGTACGCGAACTTCTACCTCTGCAACGGCGCCCTGATCTGCGCCCACTTCGGCGACACCCGCGCCGACGCGGCGGCCAAGTCCGTCCTCTCCCGCCTGTACCCGGACCGCAGGATCGAGCAGCTGAACATCGACCGGCTCGGTGCGGGCGGCGGCGGCATCCACTGCGTCACACAGCAGCAGCCCGTGCCCTGAGGGGCACTCCGCGGCGCCCGCGCGTCAGGCGCGGGTGGCCGCGTCCCGCCGGGTGAAGCGGTGCCACCAGTGCCGCCGCCGCGGATGCACGGCCCGGCCCAGCCGGCGGCCGAGCAGCAGGTAACCCAGCAGGGCGCCCGACGTGTTGAGGATGACGTCGTCGATGTCGAAGGTGCGTCCGGTCACGAAGGCGCCCTGCGCCAGCTCGACGAGCACCATGGTCAGCGCCGTGGCGAGACCGACCCGGATGAAGCCGCGGGTGCGGGGGAGCACCACGGGCAGCAGCATCCCGAACGGCACGCCCAGCAGGATGTTCCCGCCGAGCTGCTTGACGGTGTCCCGGAAGGCGGGCTGTGCCAGGTAGTCGCCGATCGAGTCGCCCGGCGTGAAGTTGCTGTGCGTCAGCGCCTCGGAGGACGCGGACGGCTCCAGCGTGAGCCGGGCGAGCACCACCGCGAACCCGACCATGCACGCGAAGCCGAGCAGCATCATCGTGACGCGGGCCAGCGGGGGCAGCGGCGCCGCGCGCCGGGCCGCGTCGTCGGCGGGCGGCGGGGCGGTCGCCCGGGGCCGCCGCCCCGCCGTTCCGGAGCGGAATGCTCCCTTGGCGCCGGTGGAGCCACCGGCGCCACCGGTCCTGCCGGACCGGGTCGTCCTGCCGGTCCGGGTGGCCCTCCCGGTGCCACCTATCGCTTTGGATCGGCCTGTCCATGCCATCGAACCCTCCAGAAAGGCTGTGCCTCGACGCTCAGGTCGGATCGGTGCGGCCGAACAGGCCCGCGTGCCCCGGGGGGAGCTGGGTGAGGATGCGGCGCAGCAGCGCGTCGTCCACCGCCTCGGCGACCGTGCCGAGCACGGCGGTGACGGCGCGCCGCGCGCCGGGCGCGCCGTCACCCGTCCGGGTGGCCACCGCGTCGACGAACTGCACGGGCGTCAGTGCCTCGCCGGCCGGCTCCGCGCCGTCCAGGAGCGGCCCGCACTGCTCGGGCAGCAGCCGCGCCAGGTCGGTGCGGTCGTCCCCGACCAGGTGGGCCCCGAGGACGACCAGGACGTTTTCGACGGCGCCCGCCGCCTGCTGACGACTGGCGAAGTCCCCTTTCTCCCGCACCTGATCCAGCAGTACTTCCAGGGTGGTGTCCATGCTGAGTCCCCACTCGTGGCCGTGCCCCGCAGGGCCCCGGCCGCTGCCCCGACCGCGGGCGCGGTCAGGCGTGCACGATGCGGCGTACGTTGTCGATGTCGCCGCAGCGCGCCCGCAGCTGTCGGCCCCGCTCGTCGGCGAAAGCGGCGCCGAGCCGTGACCGGCCCGCGCTGGGGACGCTCTCGCGGGTGTCCGCGAGGAGCGTCGTCTCCGTCTCCCGGGTGTAGGCGGTCACCGATCCGGCGAGCTCGTCGAGTCTGGCGTCCCAGGTGTGCGGGGATCCCGCCAGTGCCTCGAACAGGTCGAGCAGCGCCTCGGCGCCCTCCTCGTGGGCGGCGACACCGCGTTCGATCGCGCGGCCGTCGATGCCTTCGTACCGTGTGAGTGCGGGGTAGACCTCGGCCTCCTCGGCCCGCACATGGGCGACGTACAGATCCGCGAACTCGTGCAGCGCGTGGCGGCGGACGCTCTCCATGCCGCCGCGCAACTGCCGGAGCAGATCTCCCGCGATCCGGTGGTCCTTGAGGATCAGCTCGATCACGTCCTGCGACGCGTACATCACGTGCCCGCCTCTCGTCCGTTCCCGCTCCGATACCCGGAGTCGGCGCACTGATGCGTCCCGCGCACCCGGGGCGTCGGGTATCGCCCGAACGGCCCACGGGGCCCGCGCCGCCCGGGGTTCAGCCCGCGGCGGCCCGCGCGCGGTCCATCTCCACGGTGAACTGGGCCCCGGCCAGCAGCGCCAGGTTGGACACCCACAGCCACACCAGGAAGACGACGACCCCGGCGAGCGAGCCGTAGAGCTTGCCGTACGTGCCGAACCCGGACGCGTACAGCGTGAACACGCCGGAGGAGAGCAGCCACAACAGGGACGCGAGGAGCCCGCCGGGCAGGATGTGGCGCCAGTCGCGGGCCGCGGGCGGGGCGTTGCGGAAGAGGACCAGGACGAGCAGCGCCACCAGGCAGAGCAGGGCCGGCCAGCGCAGCACGGCCCAGGCGGTCTGTCCCGCGTCGCCGAGGCCGATGCGCCGCCCGACGCTGCCCGCGAGCGACCCGGTGAGCACGAGCAGCAGGGCGCTGGCGACCAGCAGGGCGAGCAGCGTCACCGCGGTCATCAGGACGCGGTGCGCCTTGCGCCAGGCCGGCCGGGTGTCCTCGACGCCGTGCATCGCGTGCAGCGCCCGCCGGAACACGGCCGCGTAGCTGGAGGCGGACCACAGCGCGCTGACCAGGCCGGCGATCACCACGGTCAGCGCGGCGGAGCGTGCGTCCGCCATCTCGGTGAGCGCCGAGTGCAGTGAGCGGCCCGACTCGGCGGGCGCCCAGTCGGTGACCTCGGCGATGAGGGTCTGGGTGGTGGAGGGGCTGACCAGACTGATCAGGCTGACGGTGACCAGCATGGCCGGGAGCAGGGAGAGGATCGCGTAGTACGTCAGTGCCGCCGCCCAGTCCGACACGTCGTCGTCCCACATCGACACCGGGGTGCGGCGCAGCGCGGCGCGGCGCAGGGCCCACGGCGAGGGGGTGTCGGGGCCGTCGGCCGCGGTCGCGGACGCGGGGGAGGAGCCTGCCCCGCGACCGTGCGGGAGCCGGGCGGGCACGCCGTGCACGGTGGGCGGTGAACTCTCCATCGGGGTGCTCCTTCTTGCGTGTCGGCGGCACGGAAGCCGCCGTCTTGTTCCCTTGTTCCCTCGTACGGGCTGTTCCCCCGTACGGGCCGGTGACCGCTTCGGGCCCGACCGTCGGACGTCACGACTGGTTGGACACGCGGCGCGGGATCTTGTGACGGAGAGAGCCGGAACATCTTTGTGCCGGGCCATTTGTCCGGGTTCGTCCGGGACTTGTGTGCGGGCGGGCCGCCGATGCGTCCGGGGACGACAGAAGCCCCGGACGTCCGCGTACGGAGTCCAGGGCTTGTCTGGAGCGCTGGGCAGGCCTTGCACCTGCATTTCCCCGCAGGAAGCGGGGCGTCTTTCCTTGGACGACCAACGCCGGTCCACCGGCCGGAAGTCCGGCCCGCGGAAGCAAGATCGATCCTAGCCCATCCCGGGCACCGCTTCGTACCACCGCCGCCACGGGCCGTGCGGGCGGGACAATGGGGACATGCTGATCATCGCGGACCGGGTCCTGACGGACACGGACACCTTCCTGGAGAACGGCGCCGTGCTCGTCGAGGGCGATGCGATCACCGCCGTCGGCCCCGCCGCGGAGCTCGACGCCCTGACGGACCCCGGCGTCCCGCGCCGCCTCCACCCCGGCACGCTCATGCCCGGCCTCGTCGACTCGCACGTCCACCTGATCTTCGACGGCGGCCCCGACCCGGTCGCCGGCCTCCACGAGCCCGACGACGTACTCCTCGACCGGATGCGCGAGCGCGCGCGGCACCTGCTGCGGGCCGGCGTCACGACGGCGCGCGACCTCGGCGACCGGAACGGCCTGGCCCTGCGGGTCGCCGCCGAGACCGCGTCCGGCGCCCTCGCGGGACCGCACCTCCTCGCCGCGGGCACCCCCGCGACGCCGCCCGGCGGGCACTGCCACTTCCTGGGCGGCGAGGTCCGCGGCGAGCGCCAGGTGCGCGACCTGGTCCGGCGCAACGCCGCCGCGGGCGCCGCCGTCATCAAGGTCATGACCAGCGGGGGCGGGCTGACCAAGGACGGCCCGCGCAGCTGGCAGAGCCAGTTCACGCCGGAGGAGCTGCACGCCCTGGTCGACGAGGCGCACCGCGCCGGGCTGCCCGTGGCCGCGCACGCCCACGGCGCGGACGCGATCGCCGCGGCCGTCGACGCCGGGGCCGACACCCTCGAACACTGCACGTGGATGACCGAGACCGGCTTCGACCTGCGGCCCGAGGTGCTCCGGCGCATCGTCGACCGGCGCATCGCGGTCAGCCTGACCGTCAGCCCGCACTGGCGCCTGCTGCCCAAGGTGTTCGGCGAGGAGCGCGCCGCGACCATGTTCGACCAGGTCCGGCGGATGGCGGAGGCGGGGGCGAACATCATCCTCGGCACCGACGCCGGGGTCCAGCGCACCGGCTTCGACGGGCTGCCCGGCGCACTGTCGTTCTACGCCCACCTCGGCATCCCGCACGAACGGATCCTCGCCATGGCCACCCGGCACGCCGCCGAGGCCCTCGGGCTCGGCGCGGTGACCGGCCGGATCGCCCCGGGATTCCGGGCCGACCTGCTCCTCGTCGACGGCGATCCGCTCGCGGATCCCGACGCGCTGGGGCGGATCCGAACGGTCTTCTCGAAGGGGCGAGCCCTGACGTGAGGGCGTAAGGGGGCAGGTCGGGGGTACGTAGAATCGCCCGGGTACCCAATGCCGACCGCGGGCGCACTGCCGCCCGGACCAGGGAGTTGCCCATGACGGAGAGACCGGAGAGCAGTGTGAGCACACGGCACGACACCGCGGCGGACCTCTCGGTCACGCACCGCGGCCCGGTCCCGGTCGTGGCCGCGGCGGGCTCGCTCGACGCGGACAACGTGGACGAGCTGCAGACGGCACTGGCCGATGCCTGCGCGTCGGGCGCCGCCGCGGACCCGTCCGCCCCCTTCGGACCGCGGGTGCGCACGGTGCTCGACCTCTCGGGGCTGCACTTCGCGGACTCGTCGGTGCTGCACGTCCTCCTGGAGTCCCAGCGTCAACACAGGGCGACCGGTAAACAGTTGGTGGTGTGCGGCCCTTTTCGGCCGGTGGTGCACCGACTGTTCGACGTCACGGGCACCGCGGAATTCTTCGACCTGTCCGAGGACCTCGAGACGGCTTTGTCTGCGGCCCGATGAGGGGGGCTTGCGTGTGAGTCCCGACGCACCGTCCGACTGGCCGCGCGAGAGCGAGCCCCTGGCGACGCTGCCCGCCGCCGCGCCGCTCCCGGCCACGGCGAGCGAGGCGCGCGGGCAGGTCGTCGCCGTCCTGCAGGCCCGCGCCGACCACTGCGGGACCGCGGTCGGCGAACGCGCCCTGGCCGACATCCTCCTCGTCGTCTCCGAACTGCTCACCAACGCCCTGCGGCACGGCGGCGGCGTCACCCGCTTCGAGGTCGGCGCCCGGGCCGAGGAGATACGGGTGACCGTGGGCGACCGGTCGACGGATCTGCCGCGCCGGCGGACCGTCGACCAGCAGCGCGCCCGGGCGGGCGGCGAGGGCGGCTACGGCTGGCCCCTCGTCCACCAACTGGCCACCGGGATCACGATCACCCTGGAGCGCGACGGCAAGCTCATCACCGTGACGCTGCCCCTGAGGTGATCCGCTGCCCCGAGGTGATCCGCCGCCGCTCGAACATCTGGCGCACGCTCGCGCACACATGGGGCTGAGCGGCGCAGAACCTCCCCCATGGGGTGGATTCCTGGCGATGGTTTGCCTCCACCGGTGCTGACGAGGGACCGTTTTCCCACGCCCGCTGACGCTCCGGAAGGGGGTGGGGGCCCGCACCGCGCGCCCGGACGACATGACCGCACCGAAACAGGCCGACGCGACGACCCGCGCCGCACCGGCGGCCCTGGCCGAGGCATGGGCCGGCGCACCGCACCCCGTGCTCGTCGCCGACGACGGCGGCCGGGTGGCCGCCACGAACGAGGTCGGCGGGCTGCTGCTGCCGCGGGCCACGCACGGCATGCCGCTGGCCGAGGCCGTACCGAAGTGGCTGGCCGACGCGCACGCCCGGCTGGTCGACGACGGCTCCCGGCTCGCCCTGCCCGCGCAGACCCGGCGGGAACCGGACGTCGTGCGCGGCGGGATCGGCGAGCGCAGCTTCGAGGCGCGCCCCGCCCGCCTCGACGACCGGCACTGGGCCTGGTGGCTCGCGGAGGACACGCACCGCCGCGCCGCCGAGGACGAACTCCGTGCGGAACGCAGACGCACGGCACTGCTCGCGGATGTCTCCCAGCAATTACTGGCCTCGCTCAACGTCGAGCGCTGCATGGAAGTGACGGCCACCATGGCGGCAGGACACCTGTGCGACGCGGCCCTGGTGATCGCACCGGGCCGCGGCAACGTGTACCCGGTGACCTTCACCGGCCCGGCCGGGGAGGTCACGCACACCACCCTCACCGTGGACCTGGCGGAGGTGCCCGGACTCAGCGAGGCGATGCAGGGCTTCCCGCCGGTGCCCTCGCGCTGGATCGACCCCTCCGTGCTCCCGGAGTGGGCCGTGCCCGCGCACTTCACCGGCCCCGTCTGCTCGGTGGTGATCACCCCGCTGCCCGGCCACGGCGTGCCGGCGGGCGTGCTGATGCTGCTGCGGTCCACCGACCGCAGCGCGTTCACCGAGGCCGAGGAGCTCTTCGCGCGGATCTTCGCCGCCCGGGCCGGCGCCGCGGTCTCCGCCGCCCGGCTCTACGCCGAGCAGAGCTCCATCTCCCGCACCCTGATGCGCGACCTGCTGCCGCCCACGCTGCACGCGGTGCACGGCGTGGAGTTCGCGGGCGGCTACATCGCCGCGGGCCCGGACGAGCGGATCGGCGGCGACTTCTACGACGTGCACGCGGGGCAGAGCTCGGAGGACGAGACGCTCGCCGTCCTCGGCGACGTCTGCGGCAAGGGCCTGGAAGCGGCCGCGCTCACCGGCAAGATCCGCAACACCGTGCAGGCGCTGCGCTCGATGGGCGACGACCACCAGCGGCTGCTCGGGCTGCTCAACGAATCGCTGCTGCAGAACGAGCACACCCGGTTCGCCACCCTCGCGCTGGCCTCCGTGGTGCGCCGCGGCAACGGCGTCGACCTGCGCGTCACCAGCGCGGGCCACCCGCAGCCGCTGATCGCCCGCGCGGACGGCACGGTGACCGAGGCCGAGACGAAGGGCACGCTGATCGGCGCCCTGCCCGACGTCACGTCGACCACGGCGCACATCCGGCTCAAGCCGGGCGAGGTGTGCCTGCTGTTCAGCGACGGCATCCTGGAGGCGACGGGCGGGCCGATGGGCACGGAGATGTTCGGGCAGGAGCGGCTGTCACGGGCGCTCTCGGAGTGCTTCGGGATGGTGGCCGAGGCCGTCGTCGAGCGGGTGCAGATGCTGGCGACGCAGTGGGTGGGCCGGGGCGCGCACGACGACATGGCCGTGGTCGCCATAGCCGTGCCGCGCCACCAGCACCTCAGCGCCGTCGACGGACACACCCGAGGCAGGTACACCGGATGACCGCTCCTCCCGCCCAGGACGCCCAGGACGCCCTGAACCCAGTCCGCGCCCAGCTCTGGCACGACGTGCGCGACGGCGACGAGACCGCGGCCGCCCGCACGGTGCGGGCCGCGGTCGACGCGGGCACCTCGTACGAGAGCGTCCTGCTCGACCTCATCGCCCCCGTGCAGCGGCGGGTCGGGCTCGAATGGCAGGCCAACCGCATCACCGTCGCCCAGGAGCACGCGGCCACGGCCATCAACGAACGCGTCATCACGCTCACCGCAGGCCTGCCCGCCGCGCCGCCGCACCGCGGCCGCGTCACCATCGCCTGCGTGGACGGCGAGTGGCACGCCCTGCCGGCCCGGCTGCTCGCCGAGGTGCTGCGGCTGCGGGGCTGGCAGGTCGACTTCCTCGGCGCCCACACGCCCACCCCGCACCTGGTCCGCCATCTGCACCAGCACGTGCCCGACGCGGTGGCGCTGTCCTCCTCGATCCCGACGAACCTCCCCGTCGCCCACGCCGCGCTCACCGCCTGCCAGGCCATCGGCATGCCGGTCCTGGTCGGCGGCGCGGCCTTCGGCCCCGGCGGGCGCTACGCGGAGGTCCTCGGCGCCGACGCCTGGGCCGCCGACGCGCGCGACGCGGCCGTGCTGCTCGAACACGGCCTGGACCGGCCGAGGGTGATGCTCCATCAGGCCGTGGACGACCTGCCGCACCTCATCGACCAGGAGTACTCGATGGTGGCGCGCACCCGCGGCGAACTCGTCAAGGAGGTGCTCGTCGAACTGGAGCGGCTCTTCCCCCCGATGGCCCGGTACACGGCGCAGCAGCGCCAGCACACCGCCGAGGACATCGCGCACATCGCCGACTACCTCGCCACGGCCCTCTACTTGGACGACGACGAGCTCTTCGCCAGCTTCCTCGACTGGACGGCGGACATCCTCGCCGCACGGCACGTCCCCGCCCACAGCCTGCTCCTCGCCCTGGACGTGCTGGGCCGCAGGCTGTCCGACTTCCCGCGCGCGACCCGCGTGCTGGCATCCGCCCACCATGCCCTCGGCGCTCGGCAGGCGAGCCCCAACCCCGGAGAGAACGCATGATCCGCCCCGCCTCCCGCCTCACCCTGCACGCCGAGTTCCACCAGGGCGTCGTGACCGTCCACGTGGGCGGCAGCCTGGAGTACGGAGTGACCGAGAGCCTCGTCGCCATCGTCCGGGACCAGCTCGACCGGAGCCGGGCGGGCGGCCCGGAGACCCGGCAACTGGACCTGGACGTGGCCGAGTTGACGTTCATCGACTCGATGGGTCTGGCCGCCCTGCTGATGATCCGCCGGGTGACGGATACGCACGGCGCCGCCCTGCGCATCAACCACCGCCCGCTCTGCCTGGAGCGGCTGCTCCAGCTGACCGGCACGCTCGACTACCTCACGGCCGCGCGGGCGCCCCGGCGGAGTGCGGGGGCGGAGTGGGCGACGGGGGAGTCGTCGGGATCGTCGGGCTGAGAGGGGAGCGGGCGGGCGGGGTCCCGGCGCGCGGCGTACGGCACGGACTTGTCGATTATCGATATGCCCCTCTAGAGTGGGCATATCGAAAGTCGATGGGTGGGAGTGCGATGAACACGCGGTTTACGAGGATGCTCGCCACGGTGAGCCTCGCGGTGGCGGTCCTGTGCGGGCTCGCCTTCGCCGGCAAGGCGATCACGCACATGACGGACGACGGGGCGGTCTGCGTGGAGACGGGCTTCTGGGCCAACTCCCCGCTGGCGGACGACCTGTCGGTCGGTACGGGCGTCGAGGCGTCCGGCAGCGCCACCCGGCTCTGCCAGGACGACCCCTCCGTGGGGCAGCGCGCCGCCGACCTCGGGGGGCAACTGCCCTGGCTGCTCTTCGCCGCGCTGGCCCTGTGGCTCTTCTCCCGGCTGCTGGACGCCGTGGTGCAGCAGGGGCCGTTCACCCACGAGGTCGCGCGGCGGCTCACCGTCCTCGGCTGGACCGTCACGCTGGGGACGCCGCTCGCCGGTCTCGTCGTCGGCTGGTCGCAGTCCTGGCTCGTCGGGAGCATGGCGCCGATCGTGGGCTCCGGGCCGACGACCACCGGACCGATGGCGCTCATCCTCGCCGGCCTCGCCGCGGTGGTCATGGGCGGCATCATGCGAGAGGGTGTGCGCATGAGAGAGGACCTCGAGGGAACCATCTGATGCCCGAAGAGGAACTCCACGGGATCCGGATCCACTTGGACCGGATCCTTGCCGCGCGCGGCATGACCCTGACCGAGCTCTCCGCCCGGGTGGGGATCACCGTCGTCAACCTGTCCGTGCTCAAGAACGGCCGCGCCAAGGCCGTCCGCTTCTCGACCCTGTCGAAGATCTGCGACGCCCTGGACTGCCAGCCGGGCGACCTGATCACCCACGACCCGGACGCGCCGCTCTAGTCCCGCACGCCGGTGAGCACCCCCGGCGCGAGCCACCGCGGTCCACCGGGTCCCGCTTCCGTGATCTGGGTCGCAGACCGCCCCATGGGCCCGAGTTGCTGTTGCCCCGGCACCCGGGTGCCCGAGTAGGGTCGGGGGCTGCGTGATCGCCGACGGCCGCACCCCGCCGTCCGGCCCTTGCGAGGGCGTATGCGTACGTGCTTCCCGGCCCCACCCGGGAAGGGCGCACGGCATGCGCGCGTGCGGGATCCCTCCGTGCGCGTCGGGCACCGGAGAGCGGCCCTCGACGTCCCGCGGAGCACCGGCGGGCCCCCGGGCCCGCACCCCCCACACAAAGAGTCGCGCGTGCGCGGCCGCAGATCAGGAGCACCAGTGCAAGGCACCCCCCACATAGCCGGCACACCGTACGACGGGCGGCCGCCGTCCGCACCCGCCCGCCCACCGGGCCCGGCCGGACCACCGGCCGCGTCCCGGCCGCCCGTCTTCATCGACCCGTCGGGCTGGCGCAGACGGGCACTGCAGGGCGCCGGCCTCGTCGTCGGCTGCGTCTGCCTCGGATATCTCCTTTTCGTCGGCACGCTGGCCGGCGGACTCCTCGAACCCGTCGGCACGCACCCGCCGGGCACCGACGCACCGGCGCCCGCCGCCGGTCACGACAGCGGCGGCGCGGCGGACGGCAGAGCCGCCCGGCCGGCCGGAAGCCCGGGGCAGTGAGCGAGCGGGCCGGTGTCCGCCGCCCACCGCGCGGACACTGGCTTGTCCTCCTCCTCGTCCTCCTCGTCGTCGCCGTCACCCTCCTCTTCGAGGGCTGGACGACCCACCAGGTCGACGCCGCACGCACCAAACCGCCCTGCACCCGGCCGATCCCGCGCGCGGCGGACGACGGCAAACCCCTGCTGCGGTTCGGCCCCAAGGGCGTCACCACCACCAACATGCCGCCCGGCACCGTCGCGCTCACCTTCGACGGCGGACCCGACCCGGAGTGGACGCCCCGCCTGCTCGACCTGCTGCGCAGACACCACGCACGGGCGACGTTCTTCGTCTACGGGAAGGACGCGGCCGAACACCCCGACCTGATGCGGCGGATCCTGTACGAGGGCCACGAGATCGGCTCGTACACCTACAGCGGCGGCGATCTCGGCGTCGCCTCGCCGCTGCGCGCCCGCCTCGAACTGTCCCTCACCCAGAGCGCCCTCGCGGGCACGACGGGCGTCAGCACCACCCTGCTGCGCCTGCCGCACACCACGGCCGCCGACACCCTCTGCGGACCCCAGTGGCCCGCCGCGCGCCGCGCCGCCGAACAGGGGTACCTGGTGGTCGCCTCCGACCACAAGGACCGCAAGCCGTGGCGCGGCCAGGTGACGCAGCACAGCCAGACCGACCTCGGCTACCACGAGGCGCGCGACCTGCTGCGGGACCCGCGCGTCGAACGGTTCACCACCATCAGCGGCGGCCTCGGGCGGCCCTCCTTCGTCGACCAGGTACCGGTCGCGCAGGAGGTCAAGGGCGAGGGCCTGATCTGGGCGAAGCGGCTCGGCAAGGCCTTCCTCACCGTGATGGTGTGGACGCTGACCCTCGCGGGCGTGCTCGGCGTCCTGCGCATGCTCCTGTTCGCGCTGTTCGCCCGGCTCCACGTGCGCCGGCTCCACCGCTACCGGCCCGGCGCCCCGCGGCTGCGCGAGGTGCGCGACCCGGTGACGGTCCTGGTGCCCGCGTACAACGAGGAGGCGGGCATCGCCTCCACCGTGTACTCGCTGCTCGCCTCCACCCACCCGCACTTCCAGATCATCGTCGTCGACGACGGGTCGACCGACGCGACCGCCGACATCGCCGAGGACATCGACGACCCGCGCGTGACGGTGATCCGCCAGCCCAACGGCGGCAAGCCCAGCGCCCTCAACACCGGCCTCGCGCACGCCCGGTACGACATCGTCGTGATGGTCGACGCGGACACCATCTTCGAACCGGAGGCGCTGGCCCGGCTCGTCCAGCCGCTCGCCCACCCCGCGGTCGGCGCGGTCAGCGGAAACACCAAGGTCGGCAACCGCCGCCACCTCCTCGGCACGTGGCAGCACCTGGAGTACGTGCTCGGCTTCAACCTCGACCGGCGGATGTTCGAGGTCCTGGAGTGCATGCCGACCGTCCCCGGGGCCATCGGGGCCTTCCGCAGGGACGCCCTGATGGGCGTCGGCGGCGTCAGCGACGAGACCCTCGCCGAGGACACCGACCTCACGATGGCGCTCTGGCGGGCCGGCTGGCGCGTCGTCTACGCGGAATCCGCGGTCGCCTGGACCGAAGTGCCCACCAGCCTGCGGCAGTTGTGGCGCCAGCGCTACCGCTGGTGCTACGGCACCCTGCAGTCGATGTGGAAGCACCGGCACGCGGTGACGGAGATCGGGCCGGGCGGACGCTTCGGGCGGCGCGTGATGGTCTACGTCACGCTGTTCCAGATCGTGCTGCCGCTGTGCGCGCCCGTCGTCGACCTGTTCGCCCTGTTCGGGGCGCTGTTCCGCGACCCCGTGGAGGCGGCCCTCGTCTGGTTCGGGTTCCTCTCCGTCCAGCTCGCCACCGCGGCGTACGCGCTGCGGCTCGACCGGGAACGGCTGCGCGTGCTGTGGGCGCTGCCGCTCCAGCAGTTCGTCTACCGGCAGCTGATGTACGCCGTGGTCATCCACTCGGTGACCACGGCGCTGCTCGGCACCCGCCTGAAGTGGCACAGCATGAAACGCGCGGGGACCGCCGACCCGTACCTGCTCGAACCGCCGGCCGACGAGGCGCGGCGGAGCCTGGAAGGGAGCCGGCCATGACCCTCACGGAAGGCGCCGCGGAGCGCGAACGGTTCGCCGAACGGCCCAGCTCCCGCTACGGACCCCGGCGCGCCCACGCCCGGCGCTCGAAGCGGCGCAGGCGGCTGCGGCGGGCGGTGCTCGTCGTCCTCGTCGTGCCGGTCCTCGTCGCGGGCGGCACCTACGGCTGGGCCGAGTCCCGGCTGCGGCGCGACGTCGACCTCGGCGCGTACGGCCACCGTCCGCCGCCCGGCGCGGGCACCAACTACCTCATCGTGGGCTCGGACAGCCGCGACGGGCTCTCCGAGGGCGACGTCGAGGACCTGCACGCGGGCGGAGGCGGCGGGCGGCGCACCGACTCGATGATGCTCGTGCATACCGGGGCGCACGGCGCCACCATGGTCAGCCTGCCGCGCGACTCCTACGTCACCCTGCCCGGCCGCCTCGACACCCTCACGGGCAAGACCAAGCGCCCCGAGCGGGACAAGCTCAACGCGGCCTTCTCCTACGGCGGCCCCGAACTGCTCGCGCACACCGTCGAGCGGAACACCGGCCTGCGCATCGACCACTACGCGGAGATCGGCTTCGCCGGATTCGTGAACATCGTCGACGCCATCGGCGGGGTCCGGATGTGCCTGGACCGGGACATCGTGGACGAGAAGTCGGGCGCCGACCTGCGCAAGGGCTGCCACACCCTGGACGGTCGGCAGGCGCTGGCCTTCGTCCGCCAGCGCCACCAGGAACGCGAGGGCGACCTCGGCCGGTCGAAGAACCAGCAGAAGTTCCTGTCGACCCTCGCCCACCAGGCCGCCCGGCCCGACACCCTCTTCGACCCGCTGCGGGCCGGCCCCGCCGCGCAGGCCGGGCTCGACACGCTCATCGTCGACGAGGACATGGACCTGCGCGACCTCGGGACGATGTTCCGCGCCGTGCGGGGCGTCGCGGGCGGCCAGGGCAAGCAGATCAACGTGCCGGTGTCCGGGATCGGCGTCCCCACCTCCAAGGGCAACGTCCTCACGTGGGACGCGCGCAGGTCGGCCCGGCTCTTCGACGACCTGCGGCACGACCGCCCGGTGACGGAGAGGGGGGAGACGACCCGGCGGCGGTGACCGGCGCCGACGCTCAGGCCGGTTCCGGCTGTGGTTCCGGCTCGAGCGTCGGCGCCGCCTTCGGCTCCCACGCCCCGGTGGTGCGCACGTACGCGTGGATCACCGACAGCATCGAGACGATGACGAGCGGACCGGCCGCCCAGGGGCGCGCGGCCATCTGCTCGGGCAGGAAGCGGTACGCCAGCAGGAGCGCGGCGAAGACGCCCGTGCCGTGGGCGACCAGGCGGACGCCCGAGCGGTCCCAGCCGTGGTCGAACGCGCGCAGCGCCCCCTCGACGGTGAGCGCGAACACCACGCCCGCGACGAGGTCCACGCCGTAGTGGTAGCCGAAGCCGAGCGTCGCGCTGAGCGTGGCGACCAGCCAGAACGTGCCCGCGTAGCGCAGCAGGCGCGGCCCCTTGCGGGTGTGGACGAAGATCGCGACGGCCCACGCCGTGTGCAGGCTCGGCATGCAGTTGCGCGGTGTGATGCCGTCGTAGGGCACCGGGTGCGGCACCGCGATGCCGGGCGGGGTGTGCGGCCACAGGTCGGCCACCGCCCACTGCAGTCCGCCGGTGCCCGAGGTGCCGGGGCCGTACGCGAAGATCGGCCCGACCACCGGGAAGATCATGTAGAAGGCCGGGCCGAGCAGGCCGATCACCAGGAACGTGCGCACCAGGTGATGGCGCGGGAAGCGGCCCTCGCGCGCCACGTTCCGCAGCTGGTACAGGGCGGCGACGACCGCGGCCACCGCGAGCTGGGCGTACACCAGGTCGATGACGTGGGTCAGCACCGGACCGCTGGACTGCAGGAGGCGGCCCGCGAACCAGGACGGGTTGCCCAGCGCGTGATCGGCCAGCGCCACATAGGGGTCCAGCACCGTCGGACGGGTCTTCGCGGTGATCAGCAGCCAGGTGTCGCCGGTCTTGCGGCCCGCCACCAGGAGCAGCCCGAGACCGACCCCCTTCAGGAGCAGCACGCGCTCGCGGCCGGTGCGGCGGGTGACCGCGAAGACGGCGCAGCCCAGCATCGCCCACAGCGCGCCGTTGCCGAACTCCTGCCCCTCGGGCACATGGGCGTCGACCGCCCACCGCACCAGGACGAAGACGAGGTCGACGCCGATCGCGAAGCCGGCGGCGACGAACCGCTGGCGCCAGGTGAGCACCACCATCATCAGCGCCAGTCCGCCGTACAGCGGCCCCGGCTTCGGCGCGAAGATCACCTCGCGCGCCTGGTTGGTGAGCGGTCCCGGCTCGCCGCCGTAGCGCCGTGCGGCGATCTCCAGCGCGATGAGCAGCCCGAGGGCCACCACCCCTGCCGTGGCCCACAGGATCACCCGCGGTCGACGCCACACGGAGAAATCAATTCTGCGCTGTATTCGCGAAAGCACTCGCGAAACTATAGGTAGCGGGCGCGCGGCCGCCGGATCCGGGGGCGGTTCGGGCGGATCGCCCCAAGGGGGACCGGGCGGACGACCCGGCGCGGACTTCTTCCTCACGGCGACGGCGGGCTGACCACCAGGGACGAGCCCGCGTCCCAGCCGGCCACGCGGATCACCTCGCACAGCGTCGGCGCCAGCTCCACGAGGTGCAGCCGTCGCCCCGGCGCCAGCTCATCGGCCGCCTGGGCGAGGATGCGCATGCCCGAGAGGTCGATGAAGTCGAGCCTGCTCATGTCCACCCGCACGTCACCCGGCCGCCGCGCGACGGTCCGCAGCGCGGCCGCGAACACGTCGGCGGTGTGGTAGTCGACCTCGCCCTCCACCCGTAGACAGAGCTGCCCCGCCTGGAAGGCGGGGACCAGGTGCAGCGTCGGCGAGGTGTGCAGCGGCGCCAGCCCCACGATGCCCGGGTGCCTGCGGTCCAGGGACGCGACCCGCGCCGCGCCGAACCGGCGGGTGTCGTACTGGCAGATGGCCGACGCCCGCCGCCCGGCGAACACCCGGTTCACCTTCGTCTCGTACTCCTCCAGGAGCCCGGCGCCCTGCGCGTCCCGCAGCGCCCAGCTCATCTCGCCGCTCACCCGCAGGCCGGCGAAGCCGGCGGCCAGCGCCGACCGTACGGTGCGGTGCAGCTTGGCCACGGCGGCGTCCGGGTCGAAGCGGCCCGCCGTCAGATAGGCGTCCTCGGCGGTGGCCACCGTCAGCTGGCCGCTCTCCGCCGCCGCCGTCGCCGGCACCCCGGCCTTCTCCAGCCAGGCGAGCACGTCCGGCACGGGCCGGAGGTCGCTGAAGTAGCTCAGCCGTTCGCCGCGGTCCAGGCCCGCCGACAGATAGGCCCCGACGAGCCGCTGCCGCTCGTCCTCGTCGTCGAACGGCAGACACAGGTGGTGACCGTGGCCCACCTCGTGGATCTGCCGCTCCCGGAACCTCAATGCGCTCTCCTGCACTCCACGCCGATGCCGCCCGGCGGGGTGCGGAGTGGGCCCCCGGGCCGTGGCGGCGATTCGCCCTCGCGCCTCCTCATGGTGGCACGTCCGGCCGCCGGGTCCCTGCCGTTCGCCAACGAGCCCCCCATATTGTGCTGTTGACCCCTGTATGACCTTGGGATACGGGCAGGCCCGCCGCCGTCCGCCTTCGAACCGGAGAGGGCGCGGACCCGCTTGCGCCGCGCGCACGGAGTCAGTCCGGCGGCGCGGGCGGCCCGTCCGACCGCACGGTGGCCAGGTCGGTGAGCCCGGAGATCGCGAGCACGGGGGCGAGCAGGGCGGGCACGATCAGCTCCAGGCGCTCCGCGTGGGCGAACAGGACGTTCAGGCCCGCGCTGTCGAGGTAGCCGACGGAGGTGAGGTCGACGACGACCCGGCCCGACACGGCGGCCAGCGCCCGGTCGAGGGTGTCGGCGTTGGTCATGTCGATCTCACCGGCCGCCGCGATCCGATGGGCGCCGTCGGCGAGCGGGCTCTCCGTGAGGAGCAGCTGGGTGGTCATGACGAGATCCTCGCGTGCATGTCGACGGTGGTGCCGGAGGCTCCGGGGGTGATGGTGACCTGTTGCATCAGCGCGCGCATGAGGAAGATCCCGCGCCCGCGGTGCGGGTTGGCCTCGGGGTGCGGCATCTTCCACCGGCCGGAGTCGACCACGGTCAGCCGCAGGTCGTCGAGGAAGACCTCGGCCCGCAGGCGGATGACGTCGCCCGGGGCGTCGCGGTGCCCGTGCTCGATGGCGTTCGCACACGCCTCGCCCGCGGCGATCAGGATGTTCTGGCTCGTGGTGACCGGGATCTCGCACCGGGAGAGCCAGCTGCGCAGGGCGTGCCGGACCGGCGCGAGCTGGGAGGACTCCGCGGGGAAGGCGAGGGCCAGGGGGCTGGGATGGCGGTAGAGCAGCAGTGCCACGTCGTCGTCGTAGCCGTCCGCGGGGGTCAGCTGCCGCAGCACTTCGGTGGCGAGCTCGTCGACGGCCAGGTGTCTGCGGTGCCGCACGACCTCGCCCGCCTCGGTGATGCCCTCGTCCAGCGGCAGGCCGCGGCGCTCGATGAGCCCGTCGGTGTACAGCAGCAGCGTGGCCCGCGCGGGCAGCGTGCACTCGGCCTCGGGGCGGGTCCTGCCGGGCCGCACGGCCAGCGGGAGGGAGCGCGCCCCGTCGAGCAGCCGCGAGGTGCCGTCGGGGTCGGTGAGGATGCCGGGCGGATGCCCCGCGGTGGAGTACACCAGGCGTCCCGTCTCCGGATCGAGGACGCCGCAGAAGACGGTGGTGCACATGGCGCCGGGCAGTTCGGCGGCGAAGTGGTCCAGTGCCATCAGGGCGCGCGCGGGGCTCGCGTCCTGGAGCAGCAAAGCCCGGCAGGCGCTGCGCAGTTGCCCCATGACGGTGGCCGCGGGCAGGCCGTGTCCCACGCAGTCGCCGACCACGATGCCGATCCGGCCGTCGGTCAGGGTGAGGGTGTCGTACCAGTCGCCGCCGACCTCCAGGGGCCGGGTGGCGGGTTCGTAGCGCACGGCGAAGCCCTCGGGCAGCCGGGACGGGCCGAGGATGGCGCGCTGCAGGGCGATGGCGGTCTCGCGCTGCTGGTCGATCTGGTGGGCCCGGGTCAGCCCCTGGGCGAGGTGGCCCGCCAGCAGGGACAGCAGCAGCTGGTCCTCCTCGGTGAAGGCGCGCTCGCCGAGGTCGATCCAGACGACCATCGGCCCGTGCGGGTGCTCCAGGACGACGCCCGCCCCGGTGTCCCCGGGGACGGGGATGAGCGCGGGGCGCCCGCGCAGGTCGAGCACCGCGCGGCGGCGGGCCTCGGGCAGCTCGGCCCAGGTCGGCGGCTCGGTGGCGGTGAGGGTGGGCTCGTCGGGCCCGTCGAAGACGGCGGCCAGCACGCTGCGCGCCTGCCACAGCGTCCGCAGCTCGGCGAGGGCGCCCGACAGGGCCTCGCCGAGACTGGTGGCCCGGGAGAGCCGGGTGCTGAGGGAGGCCAGGGCGCTCTCGCGCTGGATGGCGTAGTGCTCGGCGGTGACGTCGCGCAGGGTGCCCACGACGACCCGGCGCCCGGTGTCGGGGTCCTGCGCCTGGGCGTAGGTGACGGTCGCCCATAGTCGGTGGCCGTCGCGGTGGACGACGGGGACGGTCCGCGAGCCGTTGCCGCCGCGCATCCACGCGAACGACGCGTCGGCCGCCCCCTCGGTGTCGGCGGTCGGCCACCAGGGGTGGACCGGGGCGTAGGGCAGGCCTTCGGGGCCGTGGCCGAGCAGGTCGGCGAAGGCGGCGTTGATCTCGATGACCGCGCCGTTCTCGTCGCAGACGAAGAACGCCTCCTGCAGCGAGTCGACCAGGGCGGTCCGCCACCGCGCGTGGTGGCCGCGCAGCCGCGCCAGCTCGATGTTCGCCCGTACCCGCGCGAGGAGTTCGGCGGCGGCGAACGGTTTGACCAGGTAGTCGTCGGCGCCGGCCCGCAGGCCCTCGATGGACGCCTCCTGCCCGGCCCGCGCCGAGAGCAGCAGGACCGGCACGGAGGCCGTACGGGAGTCCTCGCGCAGCACCCGCACCAGGGCCAGACCGTCTATGCGGGGCATCATCACGTCGCTGATGACGAGGTCGGGGGCGGCCGTGCGGACGGCGTCCAGCGCACGGCGTCCGTCGCTCACCGCGTCCACGCGGTATCCGGCGCCGGTCAGCAGGCGGGTGAGGTACTGCCGCATGTCGGCGTTGTCGTCGGCGATCAGGACCCGCGCCGCCGGGGGCGCCGCGGCTCCCGGACCCGGCACCTCGGCGTCCCGCGCGGGCGGCGCGGTGTCGGCGGGGGAGCCGGTGGGTTCGGGGGAGCCGGTGGGTTCCGGGGAGTCGGTGTCGGAGGGCAGCCAGCGCAGGGCTTCCTGTACGTAGGGTTCGGCGGCCGTCACTCCCGTACGGGCGTCGGCCGCGTCGGTCGCCCCGCCCGGCGCGGCGACGGCGTCCGCGGGCACGTGGCCGGTGCCGAAGGGCAGGCGGATCGTGAAGCGGGTGCCCTCGCCCTCGGTGCTCCGCGCGGTGATGGTGCCGCTGTGCAGGGTGACCAGTTCCTGGACCAGGGCGAGGCCGATGCCGCTGCCCTCGTTGGACCGCGCGCGGGTCTTCGCGATCCGGTGGAAGCGCTCGAACAGCCGCGGTATCTCCTCGGCGGGGACGCCGACGCCGGTGTCCTCGACCGTGACGACCGCGTGCGTGTCCTCGCCGCGCACGGTGACGCGGATGGTGCCCTCGAAGGTGAACTTCAGCGCGTTGCTGAGGAGGTTGAGGATCACCTTCTCCCACATGTCGCGGTCGGCGAGGACCGGTTCGGCGAGCGGCGGGCAGTCGACCTCGAAGGCCAGCCCCGCCCGGTCGACGGCGGACCGGAAGACGCTGGCGAGCTGCGCGGTGACGGTGGCCAGGTCGACCGGTTCGTAGACGGCCTGCATCCGGCCGGCCTCGATGCGGGAGAAGTCCAGCAGGGTGTTGACCAGTTTGCTCAGGCGCAGCGCGTTGCGGTGGACGAGGTCCAGCTCCTGGCGCAGCTGCGGGTCCCCGTCGGCCGTACGGGCGCGCAGCTCGTCCAGCGGGCCCATGATCAGGGTCAGGGGCGTGCGGAACTCGTGGCTGATGTTGGAGAAGAACGCGGTCTTGGCGCGGTCCAGTTCGGCCAGCGTCTCCGCCCTGCGCTGCTGGGCCTCGTAGCTGCGGGCGCTGGAGACACCGGCCGCGATGTGCCCCGCCGCCAGCTCGACGAACGCCCGGTAGCCGCCGTCCAGCGGCCGGTAGCGGTTGGTGCCCGCCACCAGGAATCCGTAGGGCGTGCTGCCCTGTTGCAGCAGCGGCACCACCAGGGCCTCGGCGGGCGGGTCCGCCCAGTCGCCGGTCGGCAGCCCGGCGAGGTCGCCGAGGCCGACGAGGGTCTGTTCGCCGCGTCTCAGCGTCGCCACGGGCCACGGCGGGCGGGGGTCGTCGGCGCGGACGGTGACGGGCGCGGCGGGGTGGCCGGCGGGGATCCCGGAGACGCTCGCGAGGGACGCGGAGCCGTCGGGGCCGAAGAGGTAGGTGAGCGTGAAGGGCAGGTCCTTCAGGTTCCTGCTCAGCTGCCGTCCGGTGAAGGCCAGCATCTCCTGCTCGGTGCGGACCGCGCTCGGGTCGGAGCCGAGGTCCCGCAGGGTCGCCATCTGCCGCTCGCCGATGACCCGGTCGGTGTCCTCGCTGACGACGCAGAGCATCCCCACGGCCGTTCCCGAGTCGTCGCGCAGCGGGCTGTAGGAGAAGGTGTGGTACGTCTCCTCGGGGAACCCGGAGCGTTCGAGGAACAGCAACAGGCCCTCGTCCCAGGTGGCCTGACCGGTCGTCAGGACCGCGTCGATCCGGGGACCGATGTCGTCCCAGATCTCCGCCCACACCTCGCGGGCCGATCTGCCCAGCGCCCAGGGGTACTTGCCGCCCAGCGTGTCGCGCCGGTAGGCGGCGTTGCACAGGAACGTCAGATCGGGGCCCCACGCCATCCACATGGAGAACCGGGACGACAGCAGGAT
Organism: Streptomyces sp. NPDC002564; assembly: GCF_042889645.1. Lineage (NCBI taxonomy): Bacteria > Bacillati > Actinomycetota > Actinomycetes > Kitasatosporales > Streptomycetaceae > Streptomyces > Streptomyces sp. NPDC002564. Next base: position 28,828 of record NZ_JBIARE010000010.1, read on the forward strand.
GTTGACCGCGGCCCGCAGGCTCTGTGACCAGTCCGCGGGCGGGCCGAGCGGTGTGGCGGCCCAGTCCACCCCGGCCAGGTCCCGGCCGACCTCCGGATCGGCGGCGAACACGTCGGTTCCGGTCACGGAACGCACCGACGGCTCGCGGTCGCCAGCTTCCGAACCCATCGCGCGACATCCCTTCGTCCCGGCCGGCTCGGCCGACGGCAACCACCACACGACCGTCCCGGTCCGGGGTCGTGGCCACACGCGTACGGCACCGCGGTGACCTCGTACCACCAAGACATTACGGTGCCAGAACCGGAGGTGACAGGCGTGCGCTTTGCCTGATCCGGCACGTGGACCGGACGGGCAGCATTCCTTGCCCTCGGCGCACACCGCCTTGCGCGGCCGGGATGAGGAATCCTCATTAGCCTCTCGAAAAAGGGACATAACACTGCACGGGGGAATGGCCGAAGGTGCCCCCTGCGGGTCTGCGCTTTCCGCGGCGCATGTTTGCATATGCCCATGATCATCAACGGACAGCAAACAACCGCGCCCCGGACGTACGTGGACCGCATCCTGGAGCACTGGCACGAGAACGAGGACGCCGAGGCGCTCGTCCAGGGTGCGCGGCGGCTGACCCGTGGCGAGGCCCGGCGGCGGCTGTTCTCCCTCGGACACGCCCTGCGCGGACAGGGTCTGGAACCCGGCGACGGAGTGGGCCTGTTCCTCGCCAATCGCGTGGACTCCGTGCTCGTCCAGCTCGCCGTCCACCTCATCGGCTGCCGCGTCGTGTTCCTGCCGCCCGAGCCCGGACCCGGCGAACTCGCCGCGCTGGTCGAGCAGTCGCGGGCGCGCGCCGTCGTCACCGACCCGCTCTTCGCGGCCCGCGCGGCCGACGCCGCGGGCCGCAGCGTCCACGCCCCGGTGCTGCTCGGCCTCGGCCCCTGCGACCAGCCGTGCGCGGACCTGCTGGCGCTGGCCGACGCGTGCCCCGAGACGCGCCCCGAGGGCATACCGGCCCCCGCAGCGGACGAGGCCGTCACCGTCCTCTACACCGGCGGCACCCTGGGCCGCCCCAAGCTCGCCGCGCACAGCCACCGGCTCTACGACACGCTGATGGACCGCGCGGACGACACCGCGGACGACACCGCGGGGGACACCCGCTCGGCGTTCTTCCCCGCCATGGCCGCCGGCACGGACCGGGTGCTCGCCGCCACCCTCCTCACGCACGGCAGCGGCCATCTCACCTCGCTCCAGGCGCTGGTGACGGGCTCCGCCCTCGTCGTCCTGCCCGAGTTCGAAGCGGGCGCGGCCCTGGCGGCGCTGCGCGAGGAACGCATCACCGCGACCATGTTCGTGCCGCCCATGATGTACGCGCTGCTCGACCACCCGGAGTGCGTGCCGGGCGCCCTGCCCGCGCTGCGGCGCATCGTCGTCGGCGGCGCGGCCACCTCGCCGAGCCGGCTGCAGCAGGCGGTCGAGGTCTTCGGGCCGGTACTCAGCCAGGGGTACGGCCAGTCGGAGGCGCTCGGCATCGCCGCGTTCGGCGCGGACGAACTCGCCGCGGAGGCCGCCCGGCGGCCCGAGCTGTGGCGCAGCTGCGGCCGCGCGATCTCCGACACCGAGATCGAGATCCGGGCCGAGGACGACACGGCCGCACTGGCCGTCCGTGAGGTGGGCGAGGTGTGCGTCCGCGGCAGGTCGGTGATGCTCGGCTACTACGAGGACCCGGAGCGCACCGCGGCCGCGCTGCACGACGGCTGGCTGCGCACGGGCGACATGGGCTACCTCGACGCCGAGGGCTACCTCTACCTCGTCGACCGGGCCAAGGACATCATCGTCACCGGCAGCACCAGCGACAACGTCTACTCCCGCGTCCTGGAGGACTTCCTGCTCACCCTGCCCGGCGTGCGCAACGCGGCGGCGCTCGGCGTGCCGGACGAGGACTTCGGCGAGGCGGTCCAGGTCTTCCTGGCCACGGCCGAGGGCGCCGACGTCGACCCGGCCGAGGTCGGCGCGGCGGTGACCGCCGAGCTGGGCGACCTGTACACGCCCCGCAAGACGGTCCTGCTGGACCGGCTGCCGACGACGAAGGTCGGCAAGGTGGACAAGAAGGCGTTGCGCGCGGCGTGGACGTCGGCCGCGGTGTCGGCTGCGGGGTAGTCGGTGGGGCGGTGAGGGGGCGGGGTCTGGTTGAGTCTGGCTGCCGCCCCGGGGTGTGTCCCGTCCCGGGGCGGCGTGAACGCGGTCATAGGTGCGGCTTATGGGCCGATAAGCCGGAAACCTCTACTCCGGTGTGTTGCGCACCCCGAGGCTGGGTTCCACGACACCGCACCGGTCCGCACCTAGGGATGACGAAGTGAAACTGAAGTACATGGCCGCGATCGCCACCGCCGTCGCGATGGCTCCGTCGATGCTTGTGGCTCCGCCCGCGACGGCGGCCGACGCCCTCGACGCGGCCGTGACGGTTCCTGATCGAGATGGGGGAGGGGAAGCGGATGAGGAGAGGGAGAAGGTAGGGGCGCAGGAGGGGGAGGTCAGGGAGGTTGAAGGGGGAGAGGGCTCGGCGGAGGCCGGGAACGCTCCGGCGCCCGAGGCGAACCGGCCCGCTCCCGACGCGACGGCTTCCGAGGCGCCCACTGGCCCGCACGGTGAGGACCCCGCCGCCGAGGCGATTCCGGACGTCGAGCTGGAAGGCGTACCGGAAGAGATCGTGGCGGGCGGCGACTGGGCGGAGTTCTCCGTCGTCATCGACAACGCCCACCGGGACCTGGAGGACTGGGCGCTCGACATGTCCCTCAACTCCATCGAATTCTTTGGGGACGGGGAGTCCGTGCGGGTGCAGGTCCGGGTCGACGGCGAGTGGCGCGACGCGAGGCTCCTGAGCCCCCCTGAGCAGGACGACAAGGATCTCTCCCTGCTGCCGACGTTCACGATCCCGACCGGCCGGACGGTCGTCCCCGTCCGTATCCGCGCCGGAGCGGACGCCCCGCTCATCGAGTTCTTCATCAATCCGCTCGTCTATGACGACCACGTCCAGTCGGACGGCTCCTACTGGGTCGCGACGAAGATCGTCGCGCCGTCCGGGGAGGAGCCGGAGGAGGGTTCCGAGCCGGGTTCCGGGGAGGGTGAGGAATCCGGGGAGGAGCCCGGAGTGGAGCCAGGTGGCGGGCCGGTCGAGGAACCCGGAGACGGGAAGCCCGGTGAGGCGGAGCGGCCCGGCAGCGGCGGGCAGTTCGGCGGGAACGGCGGCGCCGATGGCGCAGGCGACGCCACCGGGCCCGGCACCACCCGCCCCGGTGCCGCAGCCGTCGCCCCCGCGACCGGGCGCTCCCACGCCGTCGGCCCCGGGACGGGCCAGGGACATGCCCCCGGCGGTGCCGGAGCCGGAGCGTCCCTGGCCGAGACGGGCGGCGGTGACATGTCGGGCCGGCTGCTCGGCGCCGGCAGTGCGTCGATCGCGCTCGGTGCCGCGCTGGCCGTCGCCGCCCGCAGGCGTCGCCGTCCCACCGCTTGAGGGGTGGCCGCACATGATCGACCGATGGGTGTGTGGGAGGCGCTGCCGGACGCCGAGCGGCGGCGCTGGTCGCTGGAACCGTACGAAGGTGTGGGCCCGTTGTCCTTCGGGATGCGCCCCGCCGAGGTGACCGCCGCGCTCGGCGGCATCGCGGAGAGCCCTCAGCACTGCACGCGGGCGCCGCTGTCGCCGGGGCGGTCGGGCATCGTCAAAGGGGAGTGCTGGGGGCTCGGCCTGACCTTCTACTACGGGCTCGACGAGCGGCTCCGGGGAATATCCGTGGACGCCTTGAAAGGCCCTCAGGTCTATGTGGCGGGGCGTTTCCCCGTGCCTGTTTGCTGGTGCGGGGTTGCCGTCTGCGCCCTCTCCGTGTGGTGGGGCGGGGCCGCGGGGGTATGTGCGTACTCGCTATCCCTGCGCCCCGCTGCACGGACAAAGACGCCATGGTGCGCTCGGTGCTCCGTGCGCACATACCCCCACGTCCCCTCCGGCCGGTTGGGCGGGTGCGGGCCGGTGGGGCATCCGTCTCGGGTGCGGGCCGGTGGGGGCTGGTCCACAAGTCCCCTCGACGGGAGGGGTGGGGGAGATTCCCACCCACCCGCCCACCCGCCCGGCACGAGAGCGGGACCCACTCACCCGCCACCGCCCCGCGCGAAGCGGGACTCACCCGCCCCTACTCCCGCCTCACGGCGCGGGGCAAACGGGTGGGTGGGTGGGAGGTATCCGCCGCGCAGCGGCGGGCCTGTTGGAGCCCGCAGACGGGCAGCGGGAGGGACCCCCACCCAACCGACCCGTCCCGCCCCCCGCCCCGCCCCGCCGGGAAGGGCAGTCCTTAACGGACCGGGAAGCTGAACGTGTGTCCCTGCTGCCGCAGGCCCGGCAACAGGCGGCGCAACGCCTCCAACGTCTGGGACCGGTCCCCGCCCGCATCATGGAAGAGAACCGTGGGCCCGCCCGACAACTCCCGCTCCACCGTCGCCACGATTACTCCCACGCCGGGCCGCTCGAAGTCCTTGCTGTCCACGTTCCAGCCCAGCGGCCGCATCCCCCGCGACGCGGCCAGCTTGCGGCTGAACGGCGTGAACGCCCCACCCGGCGCCCGGTAGTACTGCGGACGCACCCCACCCGACGCCCGCGTGATCATGCGCTCCGCATCCAGGATCTGCCGGGACTGATAGGCCTCGGACTCCTTGTCCATCGCCGTGTTGTGCGACACCGAGTGATCACACAGCCGGTGGCCCTCCGCCACCACCCGACGCACCAGATCAGGATGCGCCCGCGCCTGCGTACCCACCATGCAAAACGTCGCCTTCACCCGGTACTGCCGCAACAACTCCAGCACCCGCGGCGTCCACTTCGGATCAGGACCGTCATCGATCGTCAGGTTGATGGCCCCCCGGCCGCCCTGCGACGCATGCGCGATCGACGCCGACACCGCCCTGACCGCCGGCGCCCTCACCGCCGGAGACGCCTCATCGGTCTCCCCCGCCTGCGCCGTCCACACCGACGCACCCGTCGCAAGCACCGTCACCCCCAACGCCGCCCCCAACAACTTCCCGTACCAACCCCGCCCACCACCATGCCGCGCCATACCCGCCCCTTTGCGTGCCGTCCCTCGCCGATCGCCGGCCACCCGGCAGGACGGAGGAACGCGCGCGGGGGATGCGCCTGTTACCGATCACGGACAATTCCGGGAGAGTACGCGGACATCTCCGCGCGGCGCGGCCCGGTGACCCGTGGTCAGGGCGTGGAGCGGAGCAGGACGAGTGACCCCTCGTACGCGGGCCGGTTGCGGAGGTGGCCGAAGGCCGCGTCCCACGCGCCGGAACCCAGGGCGTGCCGGAGCGAGGTGTCGAAGTCCTGGCGGGCGCGGTCGTCGAGGTAGCTCCATGCGGAGCAGGCCTGGCGCGCCGCCGGGTCGAGGAGGAGTTCGGGGCGGCCGTAGTAGGCCTCGTTGAAGTCGTCGGTGCAGTCCAGCGGAATGGGCACGGGCCGGACCGTGGTGGTGCCGCCGAGCGCGGCGGTGAGGGTGCGCAGCGGTGGATGACGGCGCACCTCGACGTCCAGCACGTCCGGGGCGTACTCGTAGAGCCAGAAGTCGCGGACGCGCGCCGGGTCGTGGGTCAGGACGACGACGGGGCCGCGGGTGACGCGCCGCATCTCACGCAGCCCGGCTTCGACGTCCGACCACTGGTGGACGCTGAAGAGGGTCATCGACGCGTCGAACCGCCCGTCGGCGAAGGGCAGGTCCTCGGCGACCGCGTCGATGGCCGTGGCGAGCGCGGCCGGGCGCTGTGCGCGCAGCGCAAGGGAGGGCTCGACGGCGGTGATCGTGTGCGCCGCGATCTCGTACGAACCCGTGCCCGCCCCGACGTTCAGGACCGAGCGCGCGTCGCCGAGGGCACGGGCGATGAGGCCGGCGATCCGCGGATCGGGGCGGCGGGCCGTGTGGGCCGGCCCGGCGGCGGTCCCTCGGCCGAGGTCCCCGGAGGTGCCGTCGTGGGTGCGCATCACCATGGGACCTCGCCTTTCGGGCCTGGACCTGGGCCGGGGCGGCATGTTCCGCATCCCGAACGATGCTTCCTATATTGCATCTGCGAGCCTGCTTCTCATAGAGGGCTGGCAGATGCTTGGCCCATCCGCCAAAGTTCCGCGTATGTGCCTTGGTGTGTTCGGGGCTTGCGCGGTGCCGGGTCCGGGTGTGCGCCGGGGGGGGGGATCGCCCCGGTCGGGCGGGGGCGCGGAGAGCGCGGGTGGAGTGGGAGTGCGTGGCGCACTCCACGAACGCCACGCAGCCCCTCCTCGATGTGCGCCGGCCGGTCCGCGAGAGCCGGTGCGGCCCGTCGGCGCGGACTCCAGTGCATCAGCGGGCGGGCGGCCGCCACCACCGGGTCAAGATCCGAAAGGTGTCGGGCGGCGGGCCCTTTCGCTGGTCGATCACCCAGCGGGAGCGGTGCGGGACCAACGGCCCGGGAGACTCGTGACGTTCGGTCCCGAGTGATCTGCCAGCCGCTCGCGCGGTTCCGCCTCGCGGATGCGGCGCGCCCGGAAACGGGTCTTTGCGGACGTATTACCTTCGGACGCAGCAGGCCGCCCCCGCGGCCCCGCACCCTCGAATCCGAATCTGTGAGGCAGTACCACCATGAGCCTGAGCATCCGCAACCAGATCGCCGGCACCGTCGCTTCCGTCACCACCGGTGAGGCCATGGCGACCGTGAAGGTCCGCCTCGCGGGAGGCCAGGACGTCACCGCCGCCATCACCACCGAGTCCGTCAAGGAGCTCGGCCTCGCCGAGGGCTCCGAGGTGCGGATCCTCGTGAAGTCCACGGAGGTCTCCCTGGCCACCGGCCCCGTCCAGGGCCTCTCCATCCGCAACCAGATCGCCGGCACCGTCACCGATGTCGCCGCAGGTGGCGCTATGGCCTCCGTCAAGGTCGACGTCGAGGGCGGCGCGCTCACCGCGGCCATCACCAAGGACGCGGTCGCCGACCTGGACCTGGCCGCCGGTGCCTCCGTCGTCGCGCTGATCAAGGCGACCGAGATCTCCCTCGCCACCGTCTGATCCACCGTCAGGGGCAACCGGAGTTCCGGCGCCCGTCGCCGCGAAGAGCTCCTCGCCAGGATCGGGCGGGGAGCTCTTCGCGGCCCGCGCCCCGCTCCCGTACGGCCGCGACGCCCCTCAAGCCGGGCCCTGGGCGTGGCGGTCGCGCGACGCCTCAGCCCGCCGCCCGGCGCACGAGCTCCGCCAGCCGCGCCTCCACCTCGGGCGTCACCTCGGTCAGGGCGTAACCGGCCGCCCACATGGCACCCTCGTCCAGCCGGGCCTGGTCGCTGAAGCCGAGGGTCGCATAGCGCGTCTTGAACTTGTCCGCGCTCTGGAAGAAGCAGACGACCTTGCCGTCCCGCGCGTAGGCGGGCATGCCGTACCAGAGCTTCGGCGCGAGGGCCGGGGCGTTGGCCGTGACGACGGCATGGACGCGCTCGGCCATCGCACGGTCCTGGTCCGGCATCTCCCCGATCTTCGCGAGCACGTCGCGCAGCGCCTCCGCCGCCTTCTCCTCCTTGGTGGCGCGGCGGGCGGCCTTCTTCAACTCCCGGGCGTGGTCCTTCATCGCGGCCCGCTCCTCGGCCGAGAATCCACGGTGGGCGGTGCTGTCGGGGCTGCTGGGGGTGCTGTTCGCGGTGGTGGCGCTCATGGTGAGGTGCTCCTTCGAGGTGAGGATGCGTACGGAACGCAGGAGGACAGGGCGGGGCGGGGTGAGGTGTGTGGGTCGGGGCGTGGGGTCGTCGGGCCCGGGGGAGCCGGTGGTCGGCCGGGCGGTGTCACGTCAGCCAGGCGCCGTCGCGCATCAGCAGGCGGCCCCGGAGTTCGTCCTCCTCGCGCCAGGCCTGGATGCGGCTCGGCGTGATGCGGAACCAGCGGTAGGCCGTGGTCAGGGTGCGCGGATCGAAGCCGGTGCGCGCGGCGAAGCGGTCGGCGGCCTCGCGGGGCAGCGCGTCCATGGCGAGGAACGCGACCTCGCCGTCGACCACCGTCACGTCCCGGGTCGGGCCGAAAGCCAGCCGCACGGACCGGGTGGCGGCCAGGTTCCGGCCGGTCGGGCTGTCCGTCGGCGTGGCCACCAGGAGCGTCCGTCCGTCCCAGTCGAAGGACAGCGGTACGAGGTGGGGCAGGCCGTCCGCCGAGGCGCTGGCCACCCAGACGTCGACGTCGTGGGCGAGCCGGTGCTCGGTGTCGCGGCGGCGCACGGCGCGGGGCCGGGGGCCGGCGCTCATCGGTCCTGGAGGAGGCCGATGAGGTTGCCGTCGGGGTCGATGACCGTGGCGACCAGGCGTCCGCCGCCGACGTCGGCCGGGGCGTTCTTCACGGTGGCGCCCGCCGCCGTCACCTCGGCGACCTTCGCCTCGACGTCGTCCACGTGCCAGTAGGCCAACGGCGAGGTCAGGCCGAGCGGACCGCCGTCCGGCAGCAGCCCGACATGCTGCCCGGCCGCCTCGAAGCCGACGTAGCAGGGCTCGTCGGACCGCGGCGGTACGCCCAGCAGTGCCGCGTACACCGCCTTCGCCCGCCCGAGGTCGGACACGGGATGCAGCACGGTCCGGATTCCGTTGGTCGTCCGGACCGCCTGGGGCGCCCGGGGGGTAGGGGGTTCCGGGGGTGCGGGACTTCTTCGGATTTCGGGAGTTCCCGGGAGTCCGGAACTTTTCGGCGTTACGGGACTTCCCGGTGCTGTGGGACTTCCCGGGATTCCGCGGGTGGGGGAGACGGACATGCTCACTCCTCGTCGTTCGCTGTGCCCGCAGCCTCTCCCGCACGGCAGGCGGCGCGCGTCCGTGCTCACCACGGAAACACCACGGAATGACGACGGAGGACCACGGAGGGCTCCGGAGGGCCACGGATGCGCGGGGAGCGGAAACCGGCCACTGATAATGGGCCGGTGACCACCCCAGTGATCTCGTCCAGGGAAGCCGAAGTGCTCGCACTGCTCGGCGAGCACCTCAGCAACGCGGAGATCGCCGCGCGGCTGTTCATCTCCGTACGGACGGTCGAGTCGCATGTCTCGTCGCTGCTGCGCAAGTTGGAGCTGCCCGACCGCCGCGCGCTGTCCCGGCGTGCCGGGCGCGCCCCGGCCGACGAGGGGCGAGCGGCCCCGACGCTTCCTGCGCCCGCACTGCCCGCCCCGCTGACCGGATTCGTCGGACGGGTACGTGAACGAGAGGAACTGGCACGGGCGGTGACGGACCGTCGGCTGGTGACGGCGGTCGGGCTCGGGGGAGTGGGCAAGACGCGGCTCGCGCTCGCGGTGGCGGCGGACGCGGCCGGTGCCTTCGCGGACGGGGTGTGGTTCGTCGACCTGGTCCCGGTCACCGACCCCGGCCGGGTGGCGGCGGCCGTCGCGGGCGCCGTGGGCGTGGGCGAGCAGCCCGGGCGCGGCATCGGCGACACGGTGGTCGCCGCCCTGACCGACCGCAGGGCGCTGCTGGTCCTCGACAACTGCGAGCACGTGCTCGACGGGGTGGCGCCGTTCCTGGAACGGCTGTTGGCCGCCTGCCCGGGGATACGGGTGCTCGCGACCAGCAGGGCCCGGCTGATGGTCCCCTTCGAGTGGGTCTTTCCCGTGCCGCCGCTGTCGCGTGCCGGCGGCGGCGGGTCGGAGGCGGTCGCCCTGTTCCTGGAACGGGCGGCGGCGGTCGGCCGGGCGCCGGATCCGGCGGAACACGACCGGGTCGCGGCGCTGTGCGAGCGGCTCGACGGCATGGCGCTGGCCATCGAACTGGCCGCCGCGCGCTGGCCGACGCTCGGCCTCGACGGCCTCACGGCCGGGCTCTCCGACCAGCTCCGCATCCTCGCGGGCGGTCCCCGCGCCGACGGCAGGCACCGGTCGGTGCGGGCGGTCCTCGACTGGAGCCACGGTCTGCTCGACCCGCCGGACCGGGTACTGCTGCGGCGGGTCTCGGTGTTCATGGCGCCGTTCACCGCCGACGCGGCGGCCGAGGTGGCCGGGCTCGGGACGCCGACCGCGGTCGCCGACGGTCTCGGCAGGCTCGCCGAACAGAGCCTGCTCGCCGTGACACCGTCGGCGGCCGGCACCCGCTACCGGGCCCTGGAGACCATCCGCCAGTACGGGACGGAACGGCTCACCGATGCAGGCGAGCTCACCGACGTCCGCATACGGCACGTGCGGTGGTGCCTGGCCGGCGCGACCGCCCTCGCGGCGGCCGACGGCGCGGACTGGCGCGTGCGGTTCGACGAACTGGCCGAGGATCTCAGGTCCGCCCTCGCCTGGGCCGCCGACCGGCCCGAGCGCCGCTCGGACGCCCGCCGTCTCGCCCTGTCACTGGCCGGGTCGGCCTTCACCCGTACGTTGCTCGGCGAGTCCCAGGAGCGGTTCGAACAGGCCGCCGCGCTCGCCGGGGACGCCCCGGCCGACGCCGCCGACGCGCTGCGCGGGGCCGCGGCGGTGGCCGGGTGCCGCAGGCTCGGCGAGGACATGTTCCGTCTGCACCGCGGTGCCGCCGAGGCCGCCCGCCTGGCCGGTGACACCGTCGGGGAGGGGTGCGAGCTGGCCGCGGCCGCCACCGTCGCGTACCGCTTCTCCACGTCGTTCTCCGTGCTCCCGGACGTCGCCGAGGTGGCGGGGCTGCTCGCGCGGGCGAGGGCGCTGTCCGGCGCGACGCCCCCGGGGACGACCGCTCCCATGGACCCCGCCGCGAGCGGCCCCGCGGTCCCCGGCGCGATCGACCCCGCGGCCGAAGGGGCAGTCCGCGCCACCGCCGACCCCACCGCCGTCGCGGCCGTCGCGCTCGCCGAGGCCGCAGTGACCGCGGACGCGTTCGGGGCGCTGCAGGGAGACGCGGACAACTCCGCGCCGCAGACGGTCGCCTGTGCCGAACGCGCCGTCGAACTCGCCCGCAGGGCGGCCGACCCCGTGGCCGAGTCCGCCGCCCTCGACGCGCTCTCCGGCGCCCAGTGCTGGGCCGGGGACTCCTTCGCCGCCGCGGCCGCCGCCCGGCGCCGCATCGACGTCCTCGCCGCGCTGCCGCGCACCCCGGCAGCCACCCACGAGCAGATGGACGCCCTCGCCATGGCGGCGGGCACGGCGCTCGGCGTCGGCGCGCTGCCGCAGGCCCGCCGCCGGGGCGGACAGCTCGCCGGACACCCCCTGCTCGCCGAGGCGGGCCACCACGCCACGTCCTGGATCCTGGTCGCCGACGCGCTCGCCGGGCACGCCGACGACGTCCTCACCCGGAGCGTGAGGTTCCATGAGTCGTGGGGGCGGAACGGCCGCCCGCAGTCGCTCTCCCTCGGCGCGGCGGCCTCCTCGGTCGCCATGGTCCACGGCCTGCGCGGCGAACGCGACGCCCGCGCCGCCTGGCTCGCGACCGCCGACCTGGCCGACTCCGCCGAGCAGCACCGCAAGGGCTACGGGGCGGTCTTCGACGCCACGGTCCTGCTCCACGACGGCGACCCCGAGGCCGCGCTGGCCCGCCTCGCGCCGGAACCGGCCGAGGTGTGGAAGTGGGTGTGCTGGGTGTGGCTGCACTGGTACGTGGCGCTCAGGGCGGAGGCCGCGGTACTTGCGGGCCACCCGGGCGCGCGGCCGCGTATCGCCGAAGCCCGGGCGGTGGTCGCGGGCAATCCCGTCGCGACCGCCCAACTCGACCGCGCGGAAGCCCTGTTGGACGGCGACCGCCGCCGTCTGACGGCGACGGCGGCGGCCTTCGACGCGGCGGGTTCCCCCTACCAGTCGGCGCGCACGCTGCTGCTCGCGGGCGGCGACCACGCCGCGACCGGGGCGTCCGCGCTGACCGCCCTCGGCCTCGGCCCCGGGAGGCGGCCGAGGGCGTAGGGCGGTCCCGGCCGGGGCGGGATCAGCCGCCGTTCCAGGAGTGCTTGATCTCCTTCGGGTTGCAGGCCCACTGGACGACGTCGGCCCCATTGGCGGCGCTGCCGGACTTCGTGGTCAGGCACAGGTTGCTGTGGGCGTTGACGATGTGGGCACCGCCGGCCGCCTGGTTCTTGCGGAGCGTCCAGTTCTGGGCGGCGCTGCCGTTGCACGTCCACTGCGTGACCTGGGCGCCGTTGGACGTGCTCGCGCCGGAGACGGTCAGACAGAGGTTGCTGGAGAAGTTACGGATCTTCTGCCCGTCCCAGTACCAGTTCTGCGGGCTCTTGCCGTTGCAGTCCCACTGGATGGCGTTGGCCCCGGAGTTCAGGCTCCCGCCGTACTGCATCAGGCACTTGTCGCTGCCGATGTTCTTGAACCGGACCGCGGTGATGGGCGTGGGCGTCGTCTTGATGCTGAACACGACCCGCCGGGGCTCGCCCGCCTTGTGCCGCTCGTTGATGCCCCAGACCCGCTTGCCGACCGAGTCGTAGGCCAGGTTCTGGGTCATGTCCGGCGCGGCGGTCAGTACGTGCGGGCTCTGGCCGGGGACCGCCTTGTGGATGCACGAGTCGATGCCGTTGGCGTGGTCGGCGCTGTTGTCGAAGCTGTCCGGGCACGAGCCGCTGACGAAGAGGTTCCCCTCGGCGTAGACGGCACCCTGCTGGCTGTGGATCGGCGACTTCCAGGCCGCGGTGGCCTGCTTGCTCTTCCCGAGCTCCCCGTCGAGCTGGTAGGGCCAGCGCACGATCCGGCCGCCCGGCCCGTCCTTCACGTACTCGCTGGAGATGAGCGAGCCGCCGCCGGTGCTGTCGTAGCTCAGCGAGGTCAGGCAGGGGCTGGTGCCGGTGACGGCCGTGCACGTGCCTCCACCGGCGGCGGTGGTGTACTCGGCCCTCGGCGGCAGGATGTAGTTGTGGAAGTGGGCGGAGGACGTCCTGTCCTCCCGGATCCCGACCGTGCCGTTGAGTTCCTGGACCTTCATCAGGTCGTTGATGTCGTACGTCAGCAGGCGCCTGCCCGTGCCGATGGTGATCCGGTCGTCCTTCCAGACCACGCTGTCGGCGTGCATGCCGTCGGGCCTGAAGGCGGAGAGGTTGTCCGGGAGCACCAGCAGCACGTGATTGAAGCGGGGGGTGCCGGACGAGCGGTCGACGAGCGTGATGCGGGCGAACCGCTCCGTGCTTCCCTCGGTCTCCTTGGCGTGCCAGGTGACGGCCTGCCAGTTCGGGTCCCCCACCTTCACCGCGAAGCCCTGGGGGGCCCAGCTCTCCGCCGCACCGCCGGTGGAGTCGTCCTCGTTGTTCCAGCAGTAGCCGTCGGCGCCGATGCCGGGATGGAAGGGGGTCGGGTAGCACAGGCCCTTCTTGCCCGTGTGCCCGGTCCCGGCCAGCGCGGACAGCGGGTTCTTGACCACGGTCAGGGCGTCGTTGGCCTTGAGCTTGTCGACCTGGTCGCCGAAGTCGTACTTCTTGGTGAGCTTGAAATCGCCGGGGGCGGCTATCTCGGAGATCGCGTCGGCGGCGTGGGAGACCCCGCTGCCGGCGAGGAGACCGGCGGCGAGGAAGGTGCTCAGGGCCGCAGCTCTGAGCACCTTCAGGGGATGACGAGTACGAGTACGTGTTCGGGTGAAGCGCATGAAGAGCGACGTTAACCCACTGGTCGACGCACCTGCCGCGCGGCTCCGTGGACGTGGACGTGGACGTGGACGTGGTCGCGATGCGGGGGTCGGGTGATCCTCCGTGACCGGCGGCGTGGTTCTCCCGTTGGTATCGAGAACCTCAGCACTGCCGTCCGCCGACAGGGGACGGCCCGGAAGAAGCAGGACACCCCATGGACGCGCAGATCATCTACCTCGCCGACGACGTCGAGAGCGACACCGACGGTGTCATGGCCCTCGACCAGGAGACGGGAGCCGTGGCGTGGGGCCCGACCAGGGCCGAGGCGGAGCTCCGCATCCGCCGCACGCTGCACGCGCAGCTCGCGCGCACCTCGTAGGCGGGCGCGAACCTGCGCGAGTCGCTGCGGGGCGGCGCGAGTCGGCCATCCGGGGTGTGACGGTGAGGCAATCGGCATATCCGTTGAACCGCTTGAGTGATCTTCCTAAGTGTCGTCCCGTCCGGGCGGCACCGGTGCCGGAGGCTCCTGGCGTAGCCCCACGCCGACAAGGGAGATGCAGATGCCGGACCCGTCGAATCGACCGTTGCGCCCGCTGGCGGGCACGCTCGCGCTCGGTGCGCTCTGTCTGAGCCTGACCGTGGGCATGTGCGGTCCGGCGCAGGCCCAGGACACGCTGGCGGTGTTCCGCGGCAAGCCGGCCAAATCGGGCCGGGTCGTCTCCCAGATCGGCCAGCACGTCCGCACCCAGCCGACGGCGAACTCCCGCTCCCTGCGCACGTATCCGTCCCGTTCCATCGTGCCGATCAAGTGCAAGGTGCGCGGCCAGAACGTCGGGGGGAACTCCCTCTGGTACCGGCTCAGCGGTCGGCCGGGGTGGATGAGTGCGCGCTACGTCGACAACCTCGCGTACATCCCGTTCTGCGGGGGGCCCAGGCCGACGCCCGTGGTCCAGGGCCCGAAGGGCGACAAGGGCGACAAGGGTGAGAAGGGCGCGAAGGGGGACCGGGGCGAGAAGGGCAGCGCCGGGCCTGCGGGTCCCGCGGGCCCTGCTGGGCCGAAGGGTCCGCCCGGCCCCAAGTGGGACCTGGACACCGCCTCGAAGGACGACCTGAACAAGCTCAAGGGCCCCAAGGGTGACAAGGGCGAGAAGGGCGACACCGGGGCCGAGGGACCTAAGGGCGAGACCGGGGCGCAGGGTCCCAAGGGGGAAGCGGGGGCTGCCGCGGCGAAGGGCGAGAAGGGGGACAAGGGGGAGAAGGGGGAGAAGGGCGACACCGGCGCGGACGGGCTCAAGGGGCCCAAGGGTGAGAAGGGCGATGAGGGCGCCCAAGGCCCCAAGGGCGAGAAGGGTGAGAAGGGTACGGCCGGCGCCAAGGGGGACGACGGTGCCACCGGCGCGGGCGGCCCGAAGGGCGAGAAGGGCGAGGCCGGCGCCCAGGGTCCCAAGGGGGAGAAGGGCGACACCGGCGCGGACGGCCCCAAGGGGGCCATGGGCGAGGCCGGCGCCCAGGGGCCTAAGGGTGAGAAGGGCGACGCGGGCGCGGATGGTCCCAAGGGTGCCAAGGGAGAGCAGGGCGACGCCGGTGCCGACGGGCCCAAGGGCGCCAAGGGCGAGACCGGTGCCCAAGGGGCGAAGGGCGAGAAGGGCGAGGCAGGGCCCCAGGGTCCCAAGGGCGAGAAGGGCGACGCGGGCGCGGACGGGCCCAAGGGCGCCAAGGGCGAAAAGGGCGACGCGGGCGCCGACGGGCCCAAGGGCGCCAAGGGTGAACAAGGCGACGCCGGTGCCGACGGGCCCAAGGGGCCGAAGGGTGAGGCGGGCGCCCAGGGCCCCAAGGGTGACACGGGTGCCGACGGTCCCAAGGGCGCCAAGGGCGAGACCGGTGCCCAGGGGGCGAAGGGTGAAAAGGGCGAGACCGGCGCTCAGGGGCCCAAGGGTGAGAAGGGTGACGCCGGGGCCCAAGGTGCCAAGGGCGAGAAGGGCGAGAAGGGTGACGCCGGGGCCCAAGGTGCCAAGGGGGACAAGGGTGAGAAGGGGGACAAGGGCGAGAAGGGGTCCGTCGGGCCCACCGGCCCGCTCCAGCACCTCTACAGCTCGGACCAGACCGTCCCGGTCGGCGGCGCTCTCGCCACGCTCGACGGCCCCGCCTGCCCGAGCGGCACGGCGGTCGTCAGCGGCGGCTACTACCGCAGCAACCCCGCCTCCGCCCTCACCGTGGCGGACAGTTACTCGAAGACCGACACCAATCGGTGGCGCATCCGCGTCAGGAACAACGGCTCGTCGGACGCCACGATCCAGGTCCTGACGATCTGCATGCCGGTGTCCTCCTAGCCGCCACTCGGGGCCCGCAAGGGCTCACCAGGTATCAAGTACGCCAAAGCGTAAGGAAATAGCGGCGGGTCCCACCCGGGGCCCGCCGTCCGTACGTTCCGCCACCCACCCGCGGGCGGCCCCGGTCAAGATCAGTCGAGTCACGGGTCTGTCCCAGCGGGCGCCGGATGCGGGTGGGGGTGGGCCGGGTGAGGGGAACCGTCGCAGGCACCGGCACGTGCCCCGCCTCCATCCCGGGCACCCCGGGCGCGTACCTGCGTTCGGGCCCGGTTTCCCGAGGTCGGAGGAGCACGGAGCGGACCCGGCGGGCAGGGCCCGGGGTGGGGGCGGGCCGGAGGGCGTGACGTCCCCGCGCCGGTCCGTGCGTGTAACAGGAATGTCTTAGCGGCCAGTTGGGCGGAACGACCGGGCGCCGCGAGCCGCTCTGGGAGGTCAGAAACGTTCACTCGAACCGGTGCGTACGAAGCGACCGGCACCTCCCACCGAGACTGAGGAATCAAGACGATGCGTGTTCGCAAGCTCTCCACCTTCGCTGTTCTGGCCGTGGCCGCGAGCCTCTCGCTCACGGCCTGCAACGACGACGACGTCACGGGCGGGAGCGAGCCGTCGTCGGTGTCCAGCGAGTCGTCCACGGGTGGTGCGGGCTCGGACGGCGCGGACCAGGGCGGCAAGGAGTCCGCGGGCTCGGACGGCGCCGGCAAGGACTCCGCGGGGAAGGACGGCGGCGGGCAGACCGCGGGGAACGGTTCGGGCGCGGGGGCGAAGGGCTCCATGTGCCGTACGGACGCCCTGAACATCACCGCGTCGGACAGCACGATCGGCGGCGACGACGAGGGCTCGGTCGCGGTCACCATCGACAACAACAGCCAGAAGGACTGCACGCTGGCCGCCTACGCGGGCGTCGACCTCAAGACCAGCCAGGGCCAGTTGTCCGCCAAGCGCACCGGCGAGCAGGCCTCCCCGATGGTCCTCAAGGTCGGCAAGTCGGTCTCCTTCCGCATCAGTTACCCGCAGAACGACTCCGGCGGCTCCGGCGTGAGCGTCACCGGCCTGGTCGTGACGCCGCCCAACGAGACCAAGTCCGTCTCCCTGGAGTGGCCGGGCGACGCCACCCTCCCCGTCACCGAGGACGGCGGCACGCCCGTCAAGGTTGGCCCCATGGGCAGCGCGGGCCAGGGCGGCTGAACCGGACGGCACCGCCCGGCGCGACGGACGGCGCGGCCGGACGTGGCGTAGAAGTACGGAGAATTGGCGTAGAAGTACGGAGAAGTGCAGAGACGTACCCGGATGAGGCCGGGCTCCACGGAGCCCGGCCTCATCCGTCGTTCCGCCCTCCAGTCGATGATGACCGCAAGATCCTGATGGAATCGAGCAAGAAATTCGCTTGACCGACCGGGCCTTCTGCTGCCCGGCGGCCCGGCCAGGAGGCCCTCTGGCCAGGTGCGTGTCCCCTGTGGCCGCCGGGCAGGCCGAACCGGCCCGGGTGGCGGTCCAGTTGAGCGGCGTGTGCGAAGCGTTGACATTCCTGGTGCGTGCGGCAAATCTGTGCTGCTGTGCGCGCAAGAAATTGACTGTACTCGGCAAATTTCACATAGGCCTTCGTGGTCTGAGGCGCGAGTCGAGTCGAGCGTTCACGCCGGGTGATCCCCCGCCCGGATGCCCCGTTCCTCCCCGCGCTGCGTCGCTCAGTCGCACCGCGGTACCGCAGCCCCCCGTGGAACAGAGGACGCCATGAGACGGAAGCAACGCAGTAGCCGGCGGCTGATCACCGCCGCGCTCAGTGCTGGACTGATAGCCCTCGGACTGGTGCCGGCCGGGGCCGGCCAGGCCGCCGCCGGCCCCGCGGCCGAGCCCACGAACCTCGCCCTCAACAAGCCGATCGAGGCGTCCTCGACGACGCAGAACTACTTCGCCCCGAATGCCAACGACAACAACACGAGCACCTACTGGGAGGCGACCGGCCATCCCTCCACGCTGACGGTGAAGCTCGGCGCCAACGCCGACCTCCAGTCCGTCGTCGTCAAGCTCAACCCCGACGCGGCGTGGGCCACGCGCACGCAGAGCATCGAGGTGCTCGGGCGCGAGCAGTCCGCCCAGGGCTTCAAGTCCCTGAAGGCGCGCGCCGACTACAGCTTCAACCCGTCCGCGAACCGGAACATCGTGACCATTCCGGTCACCGGCCGGTACGCCGACGTCCAGCTGAAGATCTTCAGCAACAGCTCCGGATACGGCGGCCAGGCGGCCGAGTTCCAGGTCATCGGGACCCCGGCGCCCAACCCCGACCTGACCGTCTCGAACCTCACCTGGGACCCCGCGAAGCCCTCCGAGAGCGACGCGGTCACCGTGAACGCCACGGTGCGCAACACCGGCAGCGCGGCCTCGGCCGCGACCACGGCGAACGTCAGCGTCGGCGGGACCGTCGCGGGCAGTGCGGCGGTGCCCGCGCTCGGCGCCGGCGAGTCGGCCGTCGCCAAGGTCGCCGTCGGCAAGCGCGCGCAGGGGAGTTACACCGTCTCGGCGATCGTCGATCCGACCGACACGATCGACGAGCAGAACGAGGACAACAACAGCCGTACCGCCGACACCAAGCTGACGGTCACCCAGAGTCCTGGACCGGACCTGGAGATCACCGGGATCACGTCCAACCCGGCGAACCCGGCCGTGGGCGCGAAGGTGACCTTCGCGGCGAAGGTCCACAACCGTGGCACCAGCACCGCGGGCGCGGGCTCGGTGACCCGGCTGACCGTGGGCGGCACCACCCTCAACGGCACGGCTCCGGCCGTCGCCGCGGGCGAGACGGCCACGGTGGACATCAGCGGGAGCTGGACCGCGACCAGCGGCGGCGCCACACTGACCGCGACCGCCGACGCCACGAACACGGTCGCCGAGACGAACGAGAACAACAACGTCTTCGCCCGCTCGATCGTGGTCGGGCGCGGTGCGGCCGTCCCGTACATCGAGTACGAGGCGGAGGACGGACGCTACGACGGCACGCTCCTCGAGGCCGACGCCAAGCGCACCTTCGGGCACACGAACTACGCCTCCGAGTCCTCCGGCCGCAAGTCGGTGCGCCTCAACTCCACCGGCCAGTACGTCGAGTTCACCTCGACGAGCGCCGCGAACTCCATCGTCGTACGCAACTCGATCCCCGACGCGCCGGGCGGCGGCGGACAGGAGAAGACGCTCAGCCTCTACGCGGACGGCAAGTTCGTGCAGAAGCTCGCCCTGTCCTCCAAGCACAGCTGGCTGTACGGCAACACCGACCAGCCCGAGGGGCTGACGAACACGCCGGGCGGCGACGCGCGGCGGCTCTTCGACGAGTCGCACGCCCTGCTCACGCAGACGTATCCGCAGGGCACCAAGTTCAAGCTGCAGCGCGACGCCGGTGACGACGCCGCCTTCTACATCGTCGACCTGGTGGACCTGGAGCAGGTGGCCCCGCCGGCGAGCAAGCCCGCCGAGTGCACGTCGATCACCACGTACGGAGCGGTCCCGAACGACGGCGTCGACGACACGACCGCCATCCAGCGGGCCGTGACCGCCGACCAGAACGGCGACATCTCCTGCGTGTGGATCCCGGCGGGTCAGTGGCGCCAGGAACAGAAGATCCTCACCGACGACCCGCTGAACCGCGGCCAGTTCAACCAGGTGGGTATCCGTGACGTGACCATCCGCGGCGCGGGCATGTGGCACTCCCAGCTCTACACGCTGACCCCGCCGCACCAGGCCGGCGGCATCAACCACCCGCACGAGGGCAACTTCGGCTTCGACATCGACGACAACACCAAGATCTCCGGCATCGCCATCTTCGGCTCGGGCGCCATCCGCGGCGGCGACGGCAACGCGGAGGGTGGCGTGGGCCTCAACGGCCGCTTCGGCAAGAACACCAAGATCGAGAACGTCTGGATCGAGCACGCCAACGTGGGTGCCTGGGTCGGCCGCGACTACAGCAACATCCCCGAGCTGTGGGGTCCCGGCGACGGCCTGGAGTTCAGCGGCATGCGGATCCGCAACACCTACGCGGACGGGGTCAACTTCACCAACGGCACCCGTAACTCGACCGTCTTCAACTCCTCCTTCCGCAACACCGGGGACGACGCGCTCGCCGTGTGGGCCAGCAAGTACGTCAAGGACACGTCGACCGACGTCGGCCACGACAACGCCTTCCGCAACAACACGGTGCAACTGCCCTGGCGCGCCAACGGCATCGCGGTGTACGGCGGTTACGGCAACAAGATCGAGAACAACCTCGTCTACGACACCATGAACTACCCCGGCATCATGCTGGCGACCGACCACGACCCGATCCCCTTCACCGGCCAGACGCTGATCGCCAACAACGGCCTCTACCGCACCGGCGGCGCGTTCTGGAACGAGGACCAGGAGTTCGGCGCCATCACGCTGTTCGCCCAGGGCCCGGACATCCCCGGTGTCACGATCCGCGACACCGACATCCACGACTCGACGTACGACGGCATCCAGTTCAAGACGGGTGGCGGCACGATGCCGGACGTGAAGATCTCCGACGTGACGATCTCCAAGTCCAACAACGGCTCGGGCATCCTCGCCATGAGCGGCGCGCGGGGCAGCGCGACGCTCACCGACGTGTCGATCAGCGGTTCGCGCGACGGCGACATCTTCAAGGAGCCCGGCTCCCAGTTCGTGATCAACGGAGGCGGGGCGCCGGGCTCGCCCGTCCGCGAGTTCACGGCCCGCTAGCCCGCCGGCACCGCTCCGGTCCTTACCGCCGATTCCCGGCCGCCCGCACCTGCCCGACCGGTGCGGGCGGCCCTGACGGTCCCTGGCCCGGCGGAGGGAACGTCCTAGTCGCCCGTCGTCCCGTCGAGCAGCTCGCGCAGGATGTCCAGATGGCCGTTGTGGCGGGCCGTCTCCTCGACGAGGTGGTGCAGGATCCAGCGGAGGTCGACGTGGAGGCCCCCGCGGATCGCTCGCCGGGCCCGCGTGCCCAGGTCGTTCCCGGCGACCAGCTCGCGGTAGCGGGCGCTCTGCTCCGTGTACTCGTCGACCAGCTGCGGGAGCGGGAAGTCGACGGCGATCCGCATCTCGCGGTCGGGGTCGTCGTCCGTCATGGGCGCATGGTCCTCCTCGCCGAGGAAGACCACCTGGAACCAGTAGTACTCGACCCAGCGGAGGTGGTTGATCACTCCGCTCATGGTCATCAGCGGTGAGCCCGGCAGGAGCGCCTTGCGGGCATGCTCCGCGGAGACGCCCTCGCACTTGGCCCGGGCCGTGTCCCGTGCGTAGTCGAGGAAGGTGGTGAGCTGGGTACGGTCGTCCCACGCGGGCGGTGTGTCATCGATTCTCGTCATCGCGCGAAGCGTCCCCGATCACCCCGCCCCGTGTCGAGGAATTTTCCGCCGGGCCGTCCGGGCCCGGTACCTGCGGCTCGCCGACCGCCGAGAAATCAGGTCACGCCGTCGGTCAGCCTTCGTCCGTGTCCTTGACCCGCACGGCGAGCAGGTCCAGCAACTGCGGCAGCGCGGTCGTCCCGGCCGTGGCCCGGGCCAGCAGGCGCGCCGCGCCGCCGGTGGTCCGGTCGACATCGCGGCCGTGGTGTTCCACCAGTCCGTCGGTATAGAGCGGCAGAACAGCGCCGGGACCAAGGGCGCGTTCGTGGACAGGGCCTCCCTGGAGCGGTGTCAGGCCGGGACACAGCAGTCGGGCGTGTTCGGCCGAGTACTCAAACCAGGGGATCACGGCAGAGTAGGCGCATGGACGTAGTCGACCTTGCCCGTGAGCTTGTCATGGAACGCCATCCCGACGCCCGCGCCGCGTTTCTCGGCGGCAGTGTCCTGACGAGCCGGCGCACCGCCCGGTCCGACCTGGACGTCGTCGTGCTGCTGGCGGGCCCGCCCGCCCCGTACCGCGAGAGCCTGCGGTTCGGGAACTGGCCGGTGGAGTTGTTCGTGCACACGGAGGACTCCTGGCACGGCTTCGTGACGCCGGAGGTCGTGCAGCGGAACTCGCCCCTGTTGTGGATGTGCGCCGACGGGGCGCTGCTGCTGGACGCCGACGGGACAGGAGCCC
This sequence comes from Streptomyces sp. NPDC002564, assembly GCF_042889645.1. Classification (NCBI taxonomy): domain Bacteria; kingdom Bacillati; phylum Actinomycetota; class Actinomycetes; order Kitasatosporales; family Streptomycetaceae; genus Streptomyces; species Streptomyces sp. NPDC002564. The sequence goes on from NZ_JBIARE010000010.1 coordinate 50,714, forward strand.
GTATCGCGGAAACGGCGAAGCGCCTCGTGGCCGCGGGCCCGCCCCCGGTCACCGGCACGGCGCTCGAGGATGCCCGGTACGCGCTGACGGACCTGCTCGACGACTTCGCCGTCTGTACGGATACGGGGGAGCGGCTGTTCGTCGTGGCCGAGCTCGTGCGGCGCAGCGGCGAGCTGGCCCTGCTGACCCACGACACGTGGCTAGGCGGTGGCAAGTGGCTGGCCCGGCGTCTCGAAGCCGTCGCGCCGGACCTGGCCGCGCGCCTGGATACGGCGGCGCAGGCCGCCCTGCGCGGGGCACCGAAGGGTCTCGCCTCGGTGGTCACGGAGGTCCTCGACGCGGCGGGCGGCCCCCTCTGGGAGGGATACCGCCGCAGCGGACCGCGCAGGACGGCCTGATGACGTGACGCGGCAAGAACCCTGTTCGGGGTCTGCGGCACTCCCCGACGGAGGGGACAAAGAACGGTGCGTGCACTGCCCGATCCGCGCGGCGCGGGCCGGGTCCGGGCGGGAGCGCCTGTGGCCAAGGCGGGCCGGGCGGCAGCCGGGGGCCGCTCGTCGTGGCGCACGAGCGACCCCCGGCCGGCCCTGTCACAGGTGTGCTCAGTTGGTGTTGAGCGTCAGTCCGTAGTAGCTGAGGGCGTCGTCGAGCGGCTGGAAGTAGGAGGAGCCGCGGGAGTTGACTCCGCCGGTGCACTGCTGGTTCTTCGGGCCGCCGGAGGTCATGCCCTGGGCCTGGTTGCCCGAGATGTACGCGCCCCCGCTGTCACCGCCCTCGACGCAGACGCTGGAGGAGGCCAGGCCGCTGACGACGGTGTCGGGGCCGTTGTCGGCGACGTAGGTGACGGTGTTGTTGTAGGAGCCGACCGTGCCGCAGGTCCACCCGGTGGTCGCACCGGACTTGCACAGGGCCGCTCCGGACGCGGCACGGCTGCTGCCCTTGACGGCCACGTTGCTGCCCGCCTGGCCCCAGGTGCCGACGCTGGTGGTGATCGAGTGGCCGGAGTTGACCGTGGCGATGCCCATGTCGACGCTTTGGGTGCCGAGGGCGTAGCGGGTCTTGTAGCCCTTGGCGAAGGCCGATCCCTCGTAGCGCAGGGTGTTCACGATGCAGTGTCCGGCACTCACCAGGTACTGGTTGCCCGACCGGTCACGGGCCCCGTACCCGACGGAGCACCACTGGCTGGTGTCGTTGAACGTCATCTTGCTGCCGGGGTAGATCGCCGACTTGGCCTCGACCTTGTCCTGGTCCCGCACGATACGCACGGCGGATCCGTGCTCGGCGGCCCGGGCCAGGAACGCCTGCGCCGCGGCTCCCCGGTCGTTGTTGACCTTGACGGTGACCTTGTCGGCGGCCAGGTCCACGGACCAGGCAACCACTCCGGAGGGGACCTTCTTGGCGGCGAGGGCGTCCAGTTCGGCCTTGACCTTGTCGAGCGCGGACTGGCCGCGGGCAGGTACCCGGGCGTCGAGGCCGGCTCTCTCCACCCGGGCCGCCTCGGCCCGGTCGGCGGCGTTGACGGTGAGCCTGCCGGAGGCATCGAAGAACGCCCCGTCGCCGGCTATGCCCCGCTTGGCGAGTCCGGCCAGCTTGGTCTGCTGTTCGTCCTGCCGGTCCAGACGCTCGACCGCGGCTTCCTCGCTCACACCGAGCGAAGCGGCCAGCGCCCGCACCATCTCGGGCTGGTAGTGGGGGGTGTCGTCCGAGCCCTGTGCCTGCGCCACGGTCTGGGTTCCCAGGGCCGCACAGGCCGACAGCGCGATACCTGCCGAAGCCAGGCGGTACTTACGAGAGTTGCGCACGTTGATTCCTTCCAGGTGTCAGACAGGAACCCGATGGGGGGTTACCTCCGGAGTGCAACTGCACGCCGGATAGGGGTAGTTCCTGTCAAACGGAGGACCAGTGGCCCTCCGTGGAACCGAACTATCGCGCAGCAATTCTTCGGATTTCAAGATGCCGACGGCGGCGAATTCATTCAATGGAAATCGGGCTGCTCGGGTTGGACAGGCTCAACCAGCGGGAACGCGCGCGTCGTTGGCGGACGATAAGCGAATCACGGTCGCCGACATAGCAGGCCGACGCTTTCACGGATACGCAGAAAACCGGAATGGGATGTGCTGCCGACGTAGTCGCCGGGTGCAGGTACCGGAATAGGTATAAGTGATCGCCGAACACGTATGTACGCGGACTGGGCCGGTGCCTACGCTGATGCGATCCCAGGGGAAAGCGCGTAACAGACGCAGACGCAGACGCAGACGCAGAAACACGCAGACGCAGACGTAGACGTAGAAGCAGACGCAAGGAGCCGGTGCCGTGCCCGAGATCTACTTCCAGGTCCATGTCCCGATCCGGAACCCCGCACGGCCCGAGCAGCGCGGACTGCACGTCTTCGCCGGCTCGGCCGCCACCTGGTCGGCGGCCCTGCGCATCGCGCGGGAGACCTGTGACGCGGAAGTGGCCGCGCAGGAGGCGGGCCTTCCCGCCCTGGGCAGGCGTCCGGACGGCTGGTCGGCCCGCGGGTTGCGCCCGGGTTGGGTCCTCGACTGGACGGCCGCGACCGTGGACGCCTGGGCTCAGGACAGAACGCTCGGGCTCAGCAAATCTCACCTGCCCTGACGGGCCGACCGCCACCGGAGGACGGGCAGGCACTCGTCGATTCGTCGCCGCGGAGGCGGTGGGCGAGGTCACGGCGGGAGAGCGCCCCCGTCTTGCGCATGGCGCGGGCGATGTGCTGCTCCACTGTGCGGGGTGACAGGTGCAGAGTCGAGGCGATCTCCCGGTTCGTCAGGCCGCGGACCGCGAGCTGCGCGACCTCCGCCTCCCGGGGAGACAGCTCGTCGGCGTGCGAGGGGCGCCCCGGCGGACGATTCCTCCTGACCGGCTGGCGCGTGCGCAGCAGGGCCCTGGCGCGGGCCGCGTCCCAGACGGCCCCCAGATCGGTGAAGCGCTGGGCGCAGGACTCCAGCTCGGCCACCGCCACCAGTACAGGGGCGCAGTCGGCCGCCGGTTCCGCCGACACCGCGGCGTGCTCGCTCCCGCCGTCCGGACCGGGTCCGGCAGCGGCGTGTGCCGCGAGCACGCAGCGGCCAGCGGCCTCCACCGTGACTGCCTGCGTATAGGGACGGGGCAGCTGCCCGTACGCCGCCGCGGCCTGCCGGTACAGCTCCGCCGCACGCGACAACCCCTCCCGGTCCTGTGCCTGCGTTTCGGCGAGTACGGCCCGGCACCACACCAGCGCGGCCTGTGCGGCGGGCGCGTCACCGGGGCCCAGGCCCTCGGACAGATCCCGCACCATGGCATGCGCCGTGACACCGTCACCCGCGCGTACCAGTGCCTCCACGGCCCACGGCGCGAGTTCCGCTGCCCATGGCCACACCCCCTTCCCGGCCACCACCGCCCAAGCGACACGCGCCTGTTCCGCCGCGCTCTTCGTCTCCTGGCGGGCCAGGGCGAGGCGGATCAGCGCGCCGGCCGCCGTCGCGACCAGCGGCACGGGCAGGGATCCCGCGTGGGACGTCCCGCAGGGTGACAGCCAGGACACCGCCTCCCCCCATTCCCCCTGGGCCACGGCGAGCAGGCCCCGGACGATATAGGCATCGGAAGCGATGAGCGGCATGTCGGCGGTCGCCGCGACGAAGTCCTCGCACCGCTTGGCCAGCCCCGGCCACTGGCCGGTCCACCACTCCTGCAGCAGCTGCGCCCCCAGCGCGTTGTGCTCGAAGTAGGGCGCACCGCTGCGCGCGGACAGCTCCCGCCCCTCGGCGAGCAGGCCGGGCGCCCGCTCGTGCAGGCCCAGCCACACGGCGGAGTCCGCGGCATTGCACAGACCGCGTGCCGCCTGCCCGGCGCGGGCGGGATCAGAGGTGTCCCTGGGCAGCTCGCACACCAGCCCCCACGCGCCGTCCTCAGCACAACTCATCGCCAGAGCGACCCTGTTGGCCAGCACCGCCGTACGCATCGCGTCGTCCCCGCTCGCGTCCGCGGCGGCCATCGCCTCGACCAGCCACTCCCGGTGGACACCGACGGCCTTGTCCGGCCAGAACGGGCTGGACAAGGCTCCCATCGCACGGGCGGCCAGGCCGGGACGCACCTCGCGCAGTTCGGCGGCGGCGGTCTCCAGGGCCCGCCAGCCCTCGGCATACCGGCCCACCTGGTTGGACAGCATCAGGCCGAGGTCGAGCCGCAGTTCCCCGCGTACGGCCGCGGGCAGGGAGGCGTCCTGCACGATCTGCGCCAGAACCTCGACGGTCTGGTCCGAGCGCAGCCCGGTCACGGCGCTGCGGGCCAGCAGTGGCGCCAGCCGGGCGCGGACCTGGGGCGACAGGCCAGGGGTGGCCAGCGTCCGCTCCAGGAGAGCGATGGCCTCCTGATGCCGGCTGGCGGACGCCGCCGCCTCGGCGGCCTTCTCCACCGCGTTGATCCACCTGCGGCTGTCGCCGGCCGCCCTGTGATGGCCGGCGACAGCCGCCCAGGGCACGGGCTGCCTGCGGGACAGGGCTTTCGCCGCCCGCCCGTGCAGGTCCTGGCGTACGGGTCCGGCCAGGGAGTCACGTACGACCGACGCCGCAAGCGGGACGGCGAAGCCGTAGCGGTCTTCCCCGAGCTCCGTGAGCGTCGCACCCTCCAGGGCGCGCAGCAGCGCGGTCCTGCCCTGCGCGGCCGCGATTCCCGACACCGCGACCAGTTCGTCGCGACCGGCGGGCCCGTCGAGAACGGCGGCCGCCCAGACCACCGGCCGGTCCTCGGGGCTCAGCGCGTGCACACGGCTCAGCACCAGCTCCGCCAGCCGCACCGGAGCCCCCGCCGCGTCCACGTCGGCGGCCGTGCCGGTGCACGTCGGCCGCTGCTCCCGCAGCACGGCCAGGACGTCGACGACGACCTGCGGCACTCCGCCGGTCCGCTCGTGGAGCCTGCGCACCGCCTCGGGCGAACCGCGGTCACCCAGCGCCTCTGCGGCGGCCCGGCGGACGCGCTCCTCGTCCCAGGGCGCCAGCCGGTGCCGCAGGACGGTCATCCCGGACGGGTACGCCATCGGTCGGGCCCCCAACGGCGCTCCAGGCAGGCGAAGTTCCTCGGGGCGGTAGGCCACCACAGCCGCCGAGCCCGGCCGCAGTCGCGCCAACACCTGGCGCAGCCGCCGCAGTTCGTCCTCGTCCGCCCGCTGGACGTCGTCCACGAGCCACAACGCCGGGCGGTTCTCGTCCTCGTGCGGCGGCTCGCCGCCGGCACCGCACCGCCACCACAACCGGGTGACCTCGGCCGTCCTGGGCAGGCAGGCCAGTTCCTGGAGCAGGTGGCTCTTGCCCCCACCGGCGACCCCTTCGACGAACAGCAGCACCGGGTCGGCACGCTCGCCGGCGAGGACGCCGGCCAGGGGCCAGCCAGCAGAACCACGCACAGCGATCACGCCGCCATCCTCGCCCATCGCCGCACCGTACCAAGGTGATCACATCATCGAACACATGCAAGAAGCGGGCGGCCGGGCCCGCACCCCCGCCATGCTCAGGGCGTGCGTGCCCGGACGCGCGGAAGAGCTGCCGGCGTCGAGGCGCACCGCGGAGCGCGCCCGGCCGACCGCTGGAAAGCGGCACGCCGTGCCGTCCGGCTCGGGACAGCCGTAGACCGGCATGCGCGGCTCGTTCCGCACGCCCGTGCACGAGCCGGCCAACCGAGGCTGGACAAGTTCCCCGCACGTGCTGAGCGGCCTTGCGAGTCCGGTGGGCCGACACCCGAAACTAGACACCGCTGCACGCCCGTGCACATCAGGGAGCCGAATCCACGAATACGCAATCAACTGCCGGGCAGCGCTCCGCGGCCCCTGGTGGCGCCGCCCCGCCGGTGGTCGCCGTACACGTCCGGCAGGGTTTGCACCAAGGCCTCGCAGGGCCGACGACCCTGCGCGGGGCCGGACGAGTCCCGCGGTGCGGCGTCGTCGAGGCGAAGAGGACCAAGTCGGCCTGACCTGCGGTTATCGCCGCTGGCTGTCTTCCGCCTACGCGAACGCTTCTTGCAGGGGCTTTCGGCTTCACCCGGCGTTACGCGGTTCGTTCTCCCCGGGCGCTCCCCAGCGCCCGTCGTACTCACCAGATTCTCCCTGCAGGGGCCCCCGTCGGCTGATCGCTCGCCGTCGGGGCACCCGTACCGCTGACGGCAGTTCACCGGCTGAACCGCTGCGCAGCCCTGCTCGGCCCGCTTCCGGGGGCAGTCGGCTCTTCCGCGTCGGGGCTTCAGTCGGGGCGGCCGGCACGCGTGCGGCGGTCGTGTTCGTGCTGCCAGGCCATGAGCAGGATGTGGGGGTCGGCGCCGCAGGCGCGGGCGTAGCGGCGGGTGAAGGCTTGGGTGGGGAAGCGGTGGCCGGCGAGGACTTGGTGGAGGTGGTCGGGGTCGGTTCCGGTGGCGTGGACGAGGTCGTTGACGGTGGTGGCCGCATGCTGGCGGATGTGGTGGAGCAGGCGGGCGAAGTGTCCTTGGTGGCCCGCGGGCTCGGGGTCGGTGGAGGCGATGCCGGCTCCTGGGGTCATCGGCCGGCTGCCTGTGCGTGCTGGGTTTGTGTGGCAGCAGGCCGGGGGGTGGTGTGGGGGCAGGTGCGCAGGGCGCCGTGCAGGAGGAGCAGGCCCCAGGTGCCCAGGACGGGCTGCCAGTGGGCAGGTGGCTGAGTGATCAGGAGTTGGCTCGCGCCGGCCGTGGTGGTGTTGAAGGTGTCGTGAAGGCGACAGACGCAGGGGCGGGGAAGGCGGGGAAGGCGGGGAAGGCGGGGAAGGCGGGGAAGGCGGGGAAGGCGGGGTGTGCGGGGGCGGGCGTGGCGCGGTTTGCCGCGGCGCCGCCTCGGGGAGGGCATCTCTGCGTACTCCTTCTGGATGCGGGGTGCGTGGCTTGGGCCCCAGCCGTTGACGCCAATCGCTGAGTTGGGGCCCTTGTGCTGCCCGGACGCGAGGGCCGGGCGATGGTGAACGTTAGGGCCAACTCGTAGCCATGTGGGGTGTGTTGGATCGGCTCATGCGTGACCGGGTGGCTCGTTTGCGGCCCTTGTGCGAGGCCCGCTGCCGCCCGTGCTGAGGGGGACGTTCGATTCGTTCGCCTCGCGGTGCGCGGGCTTGTGCGCCGCCAACGCTCCTGCTGAGAGCCCCATGCCACCCCGTGCGGCCGGTCCGGAAGCGGTGGCATGTGCGAATCGGCTGCGCGTGTGCGTGCCGTCTTCGCCGTGTGGTCGGAACGGTGGACGAATTGGTGAGCATGCCAACTGCACTTGCATGCGGTGCTTATCAGTTGGAATCGCGTCGATGTCCCCGGCGGCGGCATGGGCCCGGGCCGGGCGGGTGATCCTGACAGGAGCAGGCCGGAATGCAATTGCAGTCCGGTGGAAACAAGCAGGTCATCTATGGAGGCCATCCATGCAGAACCGGACCCGCACCCCCCTGACGTCCGCACGGTCCGCCGGCCACGCCTGGCGCAAGAGCTCCTACAGCCAGCCCGAGGGCGCCTGCGTGGAGATCGCCCGGCCCGGCGGCGACCACGTTCTCGTCCGCGACTCCAAGGTGGCCGACGGGCCGGTCGTCCAGATCCGCGCCGAGGCGGCGGCGCTCTTCGCGGACGCGCTGTTACAGGGCGGCCTGTGACCGGCCTGTCGGTCACCCCGGCGGGTCCGCCCGCCCGGTAGGCCGCGCCGTGGCCCGCCCTGAGGGAAGCGGGCCACCGGCGGTGGAGGCGTCTGCGGAGCCCGGCGGATGCGGCCGTAGCCGGTTTGTCGAGAAAGCCGTTCGAGGCTGGACTGTGTAAGTGACCGGTCGGTATGGATAGAGGAACTGCAAGTGCAGTCCGCCCTGCACGCGGGGGAGGACGCCACGTATGCCTGGGGGAGCAATGGGGGGAACGCCCGTGCCGGAGCAGGACCACGACGCCGGTAGCGACTTACGCCAGGATCAGGCCCACAGCGCCCGCATGTACGACTACTACCTGGGCGGGAAGACGAACTACGCCGTCGACCGGGAAGCCGCCGAGCAGGTCATCAAGGCGTTCCCGGCGATAGAGACCGTCGCCCGGGTCAACCGGGCCTACATGCACCGTGCCATGCGCCACCTTGCGCAGTCGGGGGTGCGGCAGTTCCTCGACGTGGGCACCGGTATCCCCACCGCGCCCAACCTGCACGACATCGTCCAGCAGGTCGCGCCCGAGGCGCGGGTCGTCTACGCCGACAACGATCCCATCGTGCTCGTGTACGCCGACGCGCTCCTGGCCGGCAGTCCACAAGGGCGCACCGCCTATGTCCAGGCCGATGCCACCGATCCGGCCCGCCTGCTGGCCGCGGTCCGCGAGCAGGGCGTCCTGGACCTGACGAAGCCGGTGGCGCTGAGCCTGCACGCCCTGCTGCACTTCGTCCCCGACGACCGGGAGCCCGCCCGGATGGTGGCCGCGTTCCTCGACGAGCTGGCTTCCGGCTCCTACCTCAGCCTCACCCATTGCACCGGTGACTTCGACCCCGCGGCATGGAAGAAGATCATCGAAACCTACATCGCGCGCGGCACCCCGGCCCAGGTCCGCTCCCGCGAGGAGGTGCTGCCCTTCTTCGACGGCCTGGAGCTCCTGGATCCCGGTGTGGTGCTGGCCCACCAGTGGCATCCCGAGCCCGGCAGCGGCCCCGCGGTCCTGACCGACCGGCTCGTCTCCCTCTACGCGGGCGTCGCCCGCAAACCCTGACCGACCTCCCGGCGCCCGAAACGGCCCGGCAGACCTGTCTCCCTGTGGTCAGGAGCGGGGGTAGGTCCGGAGCAGGTCGTGCAGCCGTCGGCGGGTGGCCGCGGGGTTGAGCGAGGCGACCTGCAGGGCGTCGAACTTCTGCATCCGACGGTCCACCATGTCGGTGTCCTGGTAGGCCACCGAGCCGTCGAAGAGCTCGGCGTAGGCGACCGAGGGCATCATCGGCTCGTCGAAGTCGAAGATCGTCGTGGGCCCGATCTCGGTGTGCACCCGCGGATTGGACTGCTCGGCCAGACGCAGGTGAAAACGGCCGTGGTCCATCAGTTGCAGCAGGTGCTCGAACTGCTCCAACATGATCGCCGCCGTCCCCACGGGCCGCAGCAGGGAAGCTTCGTCCACCACGCCGAAGAACGACTTGCCCGCGTCCTGGGTGAACCGCCTCTGCCGCTCCGCCCGGAACTGCCACAACTGCTCGTGGAGGTCCTGGTCGCCGCGGCCGCGGCTGATCAGCTCCCGCGCGTAGGCGGGCGCCTGCAGCAGGCCGTTGAGGATCTGCGGCTCGTACGACCTGACCCGCACCGCCAGGTCCTCGCAGCTCACCATCGCCTCGAGGTAGGGATGGGACACCCCCTTCCACGGCTGCCACCAGGCCGGCTCGTTGGCGTGCGCCGCGCTCTCCCGTAAGCGCTCAGACTCCTCGCAGCTGGCCGCATACAGCGCCGCCAGCTGCTCCAGATCCACCGCCTTGGGGTTGAACGTTCCCGTCTCGATCCGGCTGATCTTCGACTCCGACCACTTCAGCCGCCGGGCGACGTCCTTCTGCATCAGGTCGGCCCGCCGCCTCAGCCCCCGCAGGAGCAGACCCAGCCGCAGCCGCTGCGCCGACGGCGCCGCCTCACTGTGCAGGAAACGCACACCACTGCGCCCGCCGGCCGGGCCCGACGCGCCACTGTCGTCTCCGCCGGCACTGGCCAGGTCCTTGACCACCAACACTCCTTGCTCGTTCGAGGGTTGCCCCAGGCGCCTATCCTGCAAGACCGGTCCGAAGCGTTGCTGTGGAATCGCAAAGGTTTCCAAGGAGGCGCATACGGTCGAAAACCGGCCCCGGGCGCGCTTCTCCAGAAGTACGAGGGCACTCCGCTGGCGGTCAACGTGGCGCCCGGTAGCGGCCCCTGGCGCATGTCGGGCACGGCGCGCCGCGTCAGGAAAAGGGGAACATTCACCCGTGTCGGTCCGGTCCCGGTCGGGGGTCTCCAGGACGGTGGGGCATCGGCTGGGTCAACGGCTCACCAGGCAGGGCGGATCGGTCCCGGCGGCGCCAAGAGGGTGAGATCGGCGACGAGTTGGCTGAAGCGCGCCTGGCCCAGTGTTTCTCGCCAGGGTGTGACGGCGGCACGGGCCGCCTGGTCGGCGGCCCGTGTGGCGGCCCAGCCGGTCTCGGTCAGTCCCAGGAGGCGGGCGCGGGCATCGTGCGGGTGCGGATGCCGTTCGACGTATCCCTTTCGGACCAGTTCCTCGACCAGCTGGGCGGCGGCCTGCTTGGTCACCCCGAGGTGCCCGGCGAGGGCGGCCGTGGTGGCGCCGCCTGCCGCGATACGGGCGAAGGCGAAGCCGTGCGCGGGTCGTACATCCTCGAATCCCTGCTCGGACACGTGGGTGTGGATCTCCTGCACCAGCTGTCCGGAGAGTGCCAGCACAAGTGTGGAGAAGGCCAGGGCGTCATCCATGGGCTTGACTATAACTCGTCAACCAGCTTGTCTATATAGACAAGCTGGTTGACTACAGGGGGGCTGGAGCATGCCGTTCATCCGCGCCGACGAGGCCGTGGTGCACGAGATCCACGGTGGCCGTTTCGTGTCCTACGTCCGTCCGGACACCGGCAGCAGGGATGTCGCCGCCTGGCGCGTCGAGATCCCGGCCGCCATGGTCGGGCCGACCCACACGATCAGTGAAGAGGAGACCTTCTACGTCCTCGCCGGTCGACTCCGGCTCACCATCGACGCCGAAAGCGCCGAACTCCGGGCAGGTGACGCGGCAGTGGCACCTGCGGGTTCCGAACTCGCGATCGCCAACACCACCGATCAACCCGCCCGCCTATGGGTCACCACACGCGTCGGGCTCACCGCCGAACTGGCTGACGGCACCACCTTCGCACCGCCCTGGGCCCAGTAGTCAGGGCCGCCGCTCGCCGGTCGAGCCCCGCGACAGCGCGGCCAGGCTCGGCAGGAGGTGCGCTTCCTTCGCGAACCCGACCGAAGGTCGCGTGCTCGACGCTACAGCCAGTCCCGCCGCTTGAAGATGAAGTACAGGCTGACGCAGACCATGGCCATGAGCAGGATCGCGAAGGGGTACCCGCCGGCCCACTTCAGCTCGGGCATCGTCTCGAAGTTCATCCCGTAGATCGTTCCCACCAACGTGGGCGCAAACAGGATGGCCGCCCAGGACGAGATCTTCTTGAAGGTGTCGTCCTCGCGGCGCTGACCTGCGGGAATCGGCTGGTGCCGTCCTTTGACCTGGGAGGATGGGCGTTTCCGAAGCTTTCATGTTGCTGTTCGTTTGCGTGGTCGATTCTCCCCAGTCGCTCCCCAACGAGGCTTCGTTCTCCCCAGAGTCTCCCCATGGCGCGGGTTGTGCCGGAACCCGGTTAGGCGGCGTCACGATACTGCGTCACCCGGGAGTGTCGGTCACACTCCGTTGCTGTCAGCCCTGCGGCGCCCTCTCTGACCGCGGGGTGCCGCGGGAAACGTGTGCAGCAAGGGTGGAGCAGGGAAGCTCGGGCCTTCTGTGAGCCATGTCGTGATGGTGAGGCGTGCTACGTGATCGATCGCCCGTTCGTCTCGGGCCTGGTAGCGCCGTAGCTGGGGAAGTAGGTTGTCAGTGAGGCTGGCATTGCTTGGGGGCAGCGTGGAGGAAAAGGCATTCAACACCGCTGTGGGGCGGCGCATCAGGGAGACCAGGATCAGAGCGCGGCTAACGCAAGAACTGCTGGGGCGCCAGGCCGGGGTGTCGCGGGCGTCGATCACGAACATCGAGAGCGGGACGCAGGCGCCTCCGCTGTACCGGCTCGTCCGTATCGCGGCGGCGCTGCACGTGCAGCCGGCCGAACTCCTTCCGCAGCTTCTGCCAGCGGAGGCCGCTGGTCTTCCGGCCCAGTACGCGGCCGATGTCGCTTCGGTGTGGTCTGACTCCGAGAATCTGAAAGATACTCATGGCCAGGGCTGACACCGCCGCGCGGGCTCTGCTGCAGGAGTTCGAGATCAACGCCGCTCCGATCGACCCGTTTGCACTGGCGGGGAGCCTTGATGTTCCTGTCGTGCTGAGGGACTTGGATGACGATGTCTCGGGCATGCTGCTGCGGCGGGACGGCCGATGTGTGATCGGTGTGAACCGTACCCATTCTCCCCTGCGGCAGCGATTCACCGTGGCGCATGAACTCGGGCACCAGCGGATACACCGTGGCCGCCCCTTGATCCTTGATACGGATACCCGGGTGAACTACCGCAATACGGTGTCGAGTATGGCGACGGACCGTGAGGAGGTTGAGGCCAACCGCTTCGCCGCCGCCCTGCTCGCTCCCGAGGCGCTGGTCCGGGGTGCGGTGCACCAGACCTCCTTCCGAACCGTAGGAGAACTGGTGGCCCAGTTGGGGCGCACATTCGCGCTGAGCGAGATCGCGATGACCTATCGCTTGATGAATCTGGGCATCATCTCGGGTCCCCCGCAATAGAGTTCAGGCGCTCGGCGTCTCCACAGGTGGCCGCCGCCGACCCGACTCGACCCGGGGGCACGCCCGGTGAAGTGATGTCAGCGAAACTGACTATCAAAAGATGCCTTGCGTGCTGGTCGCTGTGTGTGCTGTCATTGTTACGCCAGAGAGCAGGCAAGCTCTTTGGGGACAACGTGCACCTTGCCCAGCGTGTTGCCGGGCAGGTGACCACCTGACCAGGGTCGTACCGCATTGCATGCCGGGCCGTGACGACGGACCGCAGCACTGACCGGACGGCACCACTGCACGCGCGGTCTGCTCTATAGACGCCGCCCCAACCAGCCGAGCACAGGCGCCAGTCGGCCTCTGATCACGACGCTCGGGGCGCAAGGCGTCAGCACCGTCAGATGTACTCACTGACTGCCGTGGTATCCCGCACCCTCTTGGATACGCGGCCACTCCGTCACCTCTGCCCTGCGCGGACAGCCCCGTCGCACACCTCTCTCGTGTGCCCGTTGCGGCGAACCGGCCTGCCGGCACGTGGCCTGCGCGCTGCCCACGCCCAAGGACCGCGCAGCATTCCCCGTCTTGTGCGGCGCCCAAGCGTCGTACGGAGGGCAGGGCAACTCGCCGCGTCATCAAAGGAGAGACCCCCATGCAGCACGTCAACTGCTTCACCACGTTCCTGCGGGACGTCGTCAACCTCAGCCAAGCCAAGCTCGATCTCCTCAGCTCCCGGGTGGAGGCCATCTACCAGGCACTCAAGAACGACCCGGAGCTCGGACCGCTCATCCTCGGCAAGAAACCGCAGGGTTCGTGGGCGCAGCGCACCATCATCAACCCGGTCGGAGACAAGGAGTTCGACGCCGACTTTATGCTCCACCTCCAGGAACTCCTGGAGTGGGCGGGCGACCCCGCAACCTACATCGACAAGATCTACGCCGCGCTCCACCGGAACAGCACCTACAAGGGCATGCCGCACACCCGCAAATGCCGGTGTGTGCAACTGACCTACGCCAACTCCATGCACGTCGACATCGTCCCCTACCTGTGCCTCGCCGACGGCCGCGAAGTCATCGTCAACCGTGACGAGAACCGGTTCGAGCCGACGAACCCCGCCGGGTTCACGGCTTGGATGAAAGAGAAGGACGACATCGCAGGTGGCAACCTTCGTAAGGTCATCCGCCTGATGAAGTACCTGCGTGACCACAGGAACTCTTTCACCGGAACCCGCTCCATCATCCTCACCACACTCCTCGGCGGACGCGTCACCCAGGCCACCGCCCTACTCGAGACGGGCTGCTACGCCAACGTGCCCACCGCGCTCCTCACCATTGTCGAAGACCTCGACGAATGGCTGCAGGCCCGCCCCTACAAGCCCTCCATCCCCGACCCGTCCCAATCGGGCCTCACCTTCGACCACCGCTGGAACCAGGCCACTTATGCCTACTTCCGCGACCGGATCCACACCCACGCACGAGAGATACGCGCGGCCTACGAGGAGACGGACCCCACTACCAGCCTGCGCCTGTGGCGGGATCTGTTCGGCGACCGCTTCCCCGAGCCGCCCGAGGCGTCCTCCTCGTCCACCACCCCGGCGGCCGGTCTCAAGTTCCCGGTGCCGCCCCTGATCACCCCCACCCGAACTGGACGTGCCGGATGACCAAGCGCAGGCCACCCGCTCTCAAGGCGAACCCGTGGCAGCAGGACCTGTTGTCCGGTCTCAAAGCTCTTGCCGCCCAGTACCCAGCAGACCTCCGGGTCCTGGGCGGCCCCCAAATCCTGCCCAACGGCACGGCTCTGGTTTCCATCCGCCTGTTCACCGCCGACATCCCGCACGTCGAGGGCGGTCTTGCTCTGGGCGAGGCAGAGGAGTTCATCGTTGGCCTCCCGCCCACCGAGCGGGTGCCTCCGCAGGTACTGACCCCGCACACCCGCTTCGCCGGCACCCCGCATGTGCTGGAGGGAGTGCGCCTGTGCATCTACCTTGACGCCGCCCGCGAGTGGAACCCCGAAGGAGGCATCCCCGCCGTCCTGAACCGACTGTGGCAGTGGCTCACGGACGCTGCTTCCAACCGATTCGACGCCACTACCGCCCTGTACCACGCCGTCGGGGGAGTCCTCCACCGCACCGATGGCACACCCACCATCGTTGCCCGGGAACCGGACGAGCACCGCACCACGCACACCGCCTGGCTCACCCCACGCTCCGGTCAGCGACTCGACCTGTCCAGCCACCGGGTCAGCGAGCACAGTCAGCGCCTGCCCGTACTACCCCTCAGTCATCATCTGCCGCTGGCGGCCGGTCACACCCTCGCCGCTCTCCTCGACCGCATCGACAACCCCACGCCCAACGAAACAAGAACCCCCCACCAGACCCGACGTTCCTCATCTGCCTTCTTGACGGCTCTGACCCAAACAGCCCGCCGTAACCCCCAGGGAACCAGTCAGTACTTCCTCCTCGCCGTACCCCACCCCCGTCTCCCAGCAGACCCTCGCTTCCTCCTGGTCGGCCGCCTGCCCACCCCGGCCAGTGACGCCCTCCGTCGCATACCCCGCATCCAACAAGGCCCATTCGCACTGCCAGCCGAGGTACGCGACAGCGCCATCGAATGGTGTTACCTCTCTGACGAACGGGAAGCCGTGACCACTCGCCGTGATGTCCAACGACCCGTCAACGCCTTCTACAACACACACGTTCATCTCTGGGGCTGCGGCGGAATCGGTTCCTGGGCCGCAGAACTGATTGCCCGCGCAGGAGCCGCCCGTATCAGCCTCACCGATCCCGGCACCCCCATCACCGGAGGATTGCTCGTGAGACAGAACTACACCGAGTCCGACATCGGCGAGAACAAAGCGGTAGCCCTGGCCAAACGCCTCCTCAGCCTGCGCGACGACCTCACCGTCGACATCTGTCCGTCGCCACCCTCACCTGAATTGTTCGACGCAGCCCACCAGGCCGACGTCGTCATCGACGCCACTGTCAGCATCACCGCGGGACGATACCTCGACCTCCTGGCACGCCTCCCCGGCCGCAAAGCAGTGCTAGCTCAGATGGCCACCGACGTCACCACGGCCAGTCATGGCATCCTTACGGTCTCAGCCCCCGGCACCATCCACGGCCCAGCGTTCATTGATCGCACCACCGGCAAGCATGTTCTGGCCGATTCCACCCTGGAGCGGTACCACCCACTGTGGAGCGAACCACAGTCGGGCCAGGAGATCCGACCCACGCGTGGCTGCTCCGTGCCCACTTTCCACGGAGCCGCTGCCGACCTCGTCGGCATCGCCGCGAGTCTCATCACCCTCCTGGGCACGCAGATGCACCACCCAGTTTCCGGAACCCACCTGTGTGCTCAGCCGCACACCGGAACCCAACCGGCTCAGCACTTCGTCCCCTACACCGCCCATCCCGAAGACCCGCCAGCCGCGCTGGTCACTGTCCCCACGCCTGACCCGCTGTCTCCGCCCACCTCAAGTGTCGGCACGTAGCATCCGGCCAGCCGCTCGTAGACCACCAACTGTGGGTGAACCTGCGGGTGATGGACACGGCCCAGTACGATCGCGGCGGACATGGGCAACGCGGACAGCACATGCAGGCGCTTCAACATCTTCACCTCTGCCTCAGGTTCGGCGAAGAAGCCCCGAAGCGCCTCCGTGAAGCGCTTTAGGCAGCCGCGAGCAGCCATGATGTCCGGGCTCGTCGGCGCCCCAACCGGACGAATCTCCCAGCGACGCATTCCACGCAGCGGCGTCGGCACTTCCTGTGCCCCGATAGCCCCCGACACGTTGATGAGCACTACGGCCTCACTCCCGGACGGCACATCGTGATCGACCCGTGCGGTGAAACTCGGGGCCAGACCGTCCTCCTCGCGCCACACCCACGACTCGTCCTCACGGTGCCGCTGGTAGATGTCCGTAGGCACCGTGTCGTCCAGCCGGGAACCCAGATGCACCAGCAGCGGCAGGCGTGCGAAGCCGAACACGCTCACATGCCGCACGGCATCGCGCGTGATGCCGGGCCGTAACTGCCGTTCGATCACGTCGTCGACCAGTTGGGTCGCCATGCGGTAGTACGAGCGACCGGCAGCAACTTGCGACGCCGTGCATGGGGCGGCCAGCGATTCGCCGGGCACACCACGCAGGTCGATTTCGAGGCCATGGCGCGTGTAGGACTCCAGGAACAGCGGATATCGGTCCCTGGCGATGACCGCAGCCGCAGCCGTCTGCCGGGACAACTCCACCTGATTGCCGTGCACCGAACCCACCATGCGCACCACCGTGGTTGCGCGGTCCGAACCAAGACCCGTCACATGCCGAATCCGGTCCTCATGGTCTTGCTTGACCCGGCGCAGCTTCTCCACCGTGAACAGTTCCAGCCCGCCTGCTGCATCGACCTCATCGTGCTGATCGGCGCACAACAGCATCAAATTGTCCGCATCCTCCCTCTGCGCGCGGTCCAGTGGATGCTCACCCCGTGGAGAGCGGACGGTGCTGCCGCGGCCGACGATGTGAGCCAGCTCGCCAAGATTCAGCGTTCGCCACGACATGGAACCCTCCAACAGGTAGGCGTTGCAGAGTGCGCACCTGCCCCCACTGCGCACCCATACCTCCCGGCGTACCAGTTCGGACGGCTTGCCACTCGCACCTCGTGTCCTGTCATGACTCTTCACGGTGCCCGCCCTTCGAACCAGTTGATACTCGCTCCTCGAAGCTATGCTGCAACGGCCGTTACCTCGAATGGACTTGACAAACTCCGGGGCGGCCGGTCTCGATCATGGTGGGGAAGATGGCCCCCGAGTGGGCACGGAAGAGGTACCGGAAGCCGACCCTCATGCGAGGGCCGTACTCGCGTGGAGCCTTGGCTACGTCCACCAGGAAAGGCCCCTCGCTGCCGGGCTCCGTCCAGACGTCGCAGATGCCGACCTCTTCGGTCAGTAAGCGCAGGGCCACCCCACTGAGTGAGTCGTCCTGGACCTCTGGGGCCAGCTCGGCGAGGGAGTAGCCGCCGCCGTGCCGCAGGGACAGCACTCGGTGGAGCTCGTCCACGATGATCGCCCCCGCTGCCTCATTTGCCGTGCAGACTTTGATCTTTTGCGACGGGAGTATGCGGACCAAGACGGTGGGTCGGTGACCCCAGGTGCTTCGCGTGCCATGGGGCCAACGGGAAGGGGTGCGTGGTGACATGGGCCACCTTGGCTTTGGGGATCCTCGCGCTCTTGGGTCTCTTGGGGCTTCTGCTGTCCCAAGCCCGTGTCGTGTTGACGAACCTGATCGCTGTCGTGCGCACATGGCACGAGTTGCGGGCGGTGCTGCGCGAGCGAGCATCGGGGATGAGCCAGGAAGCCGATCCGCCGAGCGGACCAGGTCCTTGATCTGGGCTGCATGCAACATGCGGTGCCTGATCTCCCGCACAGTGGCGCGGCCCTTCCTGTCCACATCCTGATCGGTCAATACCGTCGGTGACGGTTCGGCACAGCCGGGGAGGGCCGGGGTGAGCCACGCAGGAAACGGCGAAGGGTGTAGCTCTCTTCCGGGGACGGCCCCGATGGTTTGAGCTGGGAGATCGTGGTTGTGGGTGATGGCGGCGTGGTCGGGTCTCTACCGGGTGGGTGGAGGAGGCGACGCTGATGGGGTCGTTGATCGGGGAGTTGGAGGCGCGGGAGGCGGCGGCCCAGGCCCGCGACCGCGACCACGTGCGGACCTGGGTCGTCCTGGTCGACGGCGCCCGCCACCAACTCGACCCGATCCGCGCCGAAGCCGACCGGCGCGGGATCACCGTGTAGGTCCTGCTCGACATCGTGCACGTCAGCGAGTACATCTGGGCTGCCGCGCACAGCTTCCACCGGCCCGGCACCCCGGCAGCCGAAGCCTGGGGCGCCGGGCATCTGACCACGATCCTCCACGGCCGGGCCAGCCGCGGAGATCACCGCGCAGGCGGAGCGGGCCGGCCTGCGCGGAGCGAAACGCGAAGCCGCAGCCACCTGCGTCCGCTACCTGGGCGGCCACCTTGACCAACTCTGCTACGAGACCGCGTTGGCCGAGGGCTGGCCGATTGCCACCGGCCCGATCGAGGGCGCATGCAGGCATCTCATCGGCGACCGTTTGGAGATCACCGGGGCAAGGTGGGGGCTGAGCGGCGCCGAGGCCGTCCTCAAACTCAGGGCGGTGAAGGACAACGGTGACCTCGACGCCTACTTCGCCTTCCATCTCGCCCGCGAGCACGAACGGCTCTATTCCACCTCTGACCAGCACGACTACGACCTCACGGTCTGAACCGCAGGCGTCTCCCGGGGAGAGCTACACCCAACGGCGAATGACGTGCGGCGGGTGATGGCCCGCTCCCCAGCGCCGCGCATTCTCCCCAGATTCTCCCCAGGGGGCCGGGAGAGCCCTTCTGAACCCTTCGCGTACGCGAAGTCGAGCAAGCCTACTGGTTCCCCGCTACAGCCAGTCCCGCCGCTTGAAGATGAAGTACAGGCTCACGCACACCACTGCCATTAGGCCGATCGCGAACGGATAGCCGAACGCCCAGTCCAGCTCGGGCATCGCGTCGAAGTTCATGCCGTAGATCGTTCCCACGAGTGTGGGTGCGAACAGAATTGCCGCCCAGGACGAGATCTTCTTGATCTCCTCGTTCTGTTCGAAGCCCGCCTCCGCCAGCGCCCGCATCTCCGCGTTCTGCTGCTGGGTCACCAGTGTCGCGTTGACCGTGAGGATGTCCGCGAGGGCCTGGCGGAAGCCGTCGACGCGTTCGCTGGTGTGCGTGACGTGGTCGGCCACGTCACGCAGGTAGCGCTGGAGTTCCTCGTCCGTGCCGTACTTCGCGAAGCCCGCCATCAGGGCGTGCAGCATGCCGACCAGGGGGCGGGTGGCGCGCTGGAACTCGACCATCTCGCGGGAGAGTTCGTAGATGCGGCGGGAGACCGCGGGGTCGCCGCCGAACACCTCGGTCTCGATCTCGTCGATGTCGTTCTGCACACCGGCGACGACCGGGGCGTAACCGTCGACCACCGCGTCGAGGATCGCGTACAGCACCGCCTCGGGGCCGAGTGCGAGGAGGCCGGGGCTCTCCTCCAGGCGGCGGCGGACGCCGGAGAGGTCGGGGGCGGCGCCGTGCCGGACCGTGACGACGAAGTCGGGGCCGACGAAGACGTGCAGCTCGCCGAAGTCGACCTCCTCGGACGCGTCCAGGTAGCGCGCGGCCCGCAGGACGACGAAGAGCGTCTCGCCGTAGCGCTCCAGCTTCGGGCGCTGGTGGGCCTCCAGCGCGTCCTCGATGGCCAGCTCGTGGAGGTCGAACTCGGCTGCCAGGGAGATCAGTTCGGCCTCGGTCGGGCGGGCGAGGCCGATCCACGCCATGCCGTCCGGCTCGTCACGCAGCTCGCGGAAGGTGTCCGCGAGGGACATTGGCGTCGCCACCCGTACGCCGTCGCGGTACAGCGCCGCCTCGACGAGGGCGTCCGCACCCGCCTCGGGGGAAACCTCCGCCACGGCGGAGTCCGCCTCCGGTGCCGGTGGGTCCGTCGGCGTCCGTGCCGTGCGCCGCCACGCGTGCTTCTTCGCGGCCGGTGCCGGACGGGATCGGCGTTCCGCCATGCTTTCCGCCTTCCCTCGTCCGTCTTCCGCGGGCCGTGCCGTTCCTGTCGAGCCGCGGGTCCCTCACGTCGTGCCGCCCACGTCGTGCCGCTCCGGCGCGCCCGACCGGCCCGGGGGCCGACCGCTCCCGCCGGTCTCCGGGCAGGATATACGGGCCAAAAGGCGCACGGCTGACGAGGCGGCGGCGCGCGGTCCCCGAGCGGCGCGGCGGGACTTGCGGACCGGATGTGTCCGCAAGCCCCGCTAGCGTGCCGACCATGACCAAGACGACGCACCGGGCCCCGGCCGGCACCGCCCCCGTCCTCGGGGTGCGCGCCCTCAACCGCGCCACGCTCGACCGGCAGCTCCTCCTGCGCCGCTCCGCGGACCTGTCCGTCGGGGATGCCGTCGCCCACCTCGTCGGTCTCCAGGCGCAGAACGTGAAGCCGCCGTACCACGCCCTCGCCGCGCGTCTCGAGGACTTCGACCCGGCCGGGCTCTCCGCGCTCCTGGAGTCCCGCGACCTGGTCCGGATGGTGACGATGCGCTCGACCATCCATCTGCACACCGCCGCCGACGCGCGCACGCTGCGGCCGCTCGTGCAGGGCGCGCTCGAACGCGAGCTCTCGGCCTTCCGGAAGGGGCTGGCAGGCGTCGACCTGACCGAGCTCGCCGCGCTCGCCCGCGAGGCCGTCGAGGCGGAGCCCCGCACGCCGAAGCAACTGCGCGAGCTGCTCCTCGTCCGCTGGCCCGACGCCGACCCCCAGTCCCTCGGCATCGCCGCCCGGTGCACGCTGCCGCTCGTCCAGGTCACCCCGCGCGGACTGTGGCGGCGCGGCGGGCAGGTCGCGCTCACCACCGTGGGGGCGTGGCTCGGCGGCGACGAGGGGACGGTCCCCGCGCCCGACGACACCGTCCTGCGCTACCTCGGCGCCTTCGGGCCCGCCTCCGTCAAGGACCTGCAGACCTGGGCCGGGCTCACCCGCATGCGGGAGGTCTTCGAGCGGCTACGGCCCGGGCTGCGCACGTTCCGCGACGAGAACGGCGTCGAGCTGTTCGACCTGCCCGACGCGCCGCGGCCCGACCCGGACACCCCGGCCCCGCCCCGCTTCCTGCCCGAGTTCGACAACCTCCTCCTCTCGCACGCCGACCGGGCCCGTGTCGTGCCCGCCGCGTACAAGGGGCGCACCTGGAAGGGGAACGTCTCCTACCCCGTCTTCCTGCTCGACGGATTCCTCGCCGGGGTGTGGCGCCTGACGCAGGACACGGAGGGCGGGACGGCCCTCCTGACCATCGAGCCGTTCGAGCCGCTCCGGCGCGGTCAGCGGGAGGAGCTGACCCGCGAGGCCGAGCGGATGCTGACGCGGATCGCCGGGGCCTCCTCCTCGTACGACATCCGCTTCGGGACCGTCATCGACGCCTGACAGAGGGCGGACGGGCCGCCCGGCGGCCGTCGGAACAGCGCCCGTATCCCCGTACCCCGTACCCCGTACCAGGGGGCGCTACGGCAGCAGTCCCGCGCGCCGCGCCGCCACCACTGCCTCCAGGCGGGTGTGCGCGCCCAGCTTGCGCATCGCCGAGCGCAGATAGCCCTTCACCGTCTCCGGGCGCAGGCCGAGCCGTTCGGCGGCTGCCGCGTTCGTGACGCCCGCGGCCACGCACGACAGGACGTCGACCTCGCGGGGGGCGAGGGAGACGGGGCGGTCCCCGGTGGGTTCCGGGACCGTCGTCGCCGACTCCAGACGACCGCAGACCAGGAGGAGTTCGGCCCGCAGGGCCGGATCGGCGATGCGCGGGGCCAGGGCCCGCAGCGCGCCGTGCGCCTCGCGTACCTGCTCCCACGCCTCCGGGCCCGCCACCGGCTCCCGGGCCGCCGAGAGCAGCGAGCGCACCTCGTCGCGCACGGCGAGGGACTGCTCCACGTCCCGGGCCGCCGCCACCGCCGCCGACAACGTCCGGTCGCCGAGCGGCTGGGCCGCGCGCAGCGCGCCGTACAGGACCCCGCGCACCCGGCGCCGCACCACGACCGGCACCGCGAGCACCGAGCGCAGGCCCTCGGCCGCGACCGCCGCGTCGTACTCGTGGCTGATGTGCCGCGACCCGTGGTAGTCGGTGACCGCACACGGCCGGGACAGGGCGACGGCCTTGCCGCCGAGGCCGTTGCCGGACGAGATGGCCAGCCCGTCGAGGGCGCACGTCCCCGTGCCGCTCAGCTCGCCGATCCGGACCTGCTGCGCTCCGTCGAGGAGCCCGCCGAAGGCCACCGGCAGCCCCGTGCCCCGGCGCAGCCGCAGCAGAGCGGCCCGTATCTCCACGGTCTCGCCGCCGTCAGCCGACACGCGTCCGCCCTTTCCCTCCGCGACACCCCCGTCCGGGGGTGGTGGATCCGCCTCACGAATTACACGATGTTACGCAGCGTCCGGCAATGCGTACGGCAAAGCGTCCGGCCATGCGTACGGCACGGCTTCCCGCGGTGCGTGCGCGGCACGGGCGTGACGTGATCCACCGCGTGAACCACGAGAGCGCGGGACCGACTAGGGGTGCACATGACGACGAACGGGACGAGCGCCACGGAACAGTTCCGTACCGCACGGGACTTCCTGCTGCGGCACCGAGAGGACTACGCCACCGCATACGAAGGCTTCGCCTGGCCGCGGCCCGAGCGGTTCAACTGGGCGCTCGACTGGTTCGACGTCATCGCCGAGGGCAACGAGCGGACCGCGCTGCACATCGTCGAGGAGGACGGCACGGAGAGCCGGTCCTCCTTCGCGGGGCTGTCCGCCCGCTCGGACCGTGTCGCCAACTGGCTGCGCGGCCGGGGCGTCCGGGCGGGCGACCGGATCGTCGTGATGCTCGGCAACCAGGTCGAGCTGTGGGAGATCGCCCTCGCCGCGATGAAGCTGCGCGCCGTCGTCATCCCGGCGACCCCGCTGCTCGGCCCGGCCGACCTGCGCGACCGCATCGACCGGGGCCGCGCCCGGCACGTGATCGTGCGGCCCGAGGACGCCGCGAAGTTCGACGACGTCCCCGGCGACTACACGCGGATCGTCGTCGGCGGGGACGCCGGGGCGGGCTGGGTGTCGTACGCCGGTGCCGACGACGCCCCCGAGGCCTTCGAGCCCGAGGGGATCACCCTCGCGGACGACCCGCTGATGCTCTACTTCACCTCGGGCACCACGGCACGCCCGAAGCTCGTCGAGCACACCCATGTGTCCTACCCCATCGGGCACTTGGCGACGATGTACTGGATCGGGCTGCGGCCCGGCGACGTCCATCTGAACATCTCCTCGCCCGGCTGGGCCAAGCACGCCTGGTCGAACCTCTTCGCCCCGTGGAACGCCGAGGCCACCGTCTTCCTCCACAACTACACGCGCTTCGACGCCGGGCGGCTCATGGCGGAGATGGACCGGGCGGGGGTCACCTCGTTCTGCGCGCCGCCCACCGTGTGGCGCATGCTCATCCAGGCCGACCTGACCCAGCTGCGCACCCCGCCCCGGGAGGTCGTCGCCGCGGGCGAGCCGCTCAACCCCGAGGTCATCGAGCAGGTGCGGCGCGACTGGGGCGTCACCATCCGCGACGGCTTCGGGCAGACCGAGACCGCCGTACAGGTCGCCAACTCGCCCGGGCAGCCGCTGAAGCCGGGCTCCATGGGCCGCCCGACGCCCGGCTACACCGTGGTGCTCCTGGACCCGGTGACCGGCGAGCCCGGCGCCGACGAGGGCGAGATCTCCCTCGACCTGGGCGCCGACCCCGTCGGCCTGATGGCCGGCTACCACGGCGACCTCGACCGGACCGCGGAGGCCATGGCGGGCGGCCACTACCGCACCGGGGACATCGGCTCGCGCGACGCCGACGGCTACATCACCTACGTCGGCCGCTCCGACGACGTCTTCAAGGCGTCCGACTACAAGATCTCCCCGTTCGAGCTGGAGAGCGCGCTCCTGGAGCACGAGGCGGTGGCCGAGGCGGCCGTCGTCCCCGCGCCCGACCCGGTGCGGCTCGCCGTCCCCAAGGCCTATGTCGTGCTCGCCGAGGGTTTCGCGCCGGGCCCGGACACCGCGAAGCTGCTCTTCGAGCACTCCCGCGCGGTCCTCGCGCCCTACAAGCGGCTGCGCCGCATCGAGTTCGGGGCGCTGCCCAAGACCGTGTCCGGCAAGATCCGCCGCATCGAGCTGCGCGAGGCGACCGCCTCGGGTTCGGACGCGGAATACCGTGAGGAGGACTTCCGGTGAGCGACCTGTCCTGTTTGCCCGTCGGCGACCTGTCCTACGCGCACGGCACGAGCGGCACCCCGCTGCTCGGCGACACCATCGGGCAGAACCTGGACCGGGCCGTGGCGGCCTGGCCCGACCGGGACGCCCTGGTGGACGTCGGCGCGGGCACCCGGTGGACGTACGCCGAATTCGGCGCGGCCGTCGACCAGTTGGCGCGCGGCTTCCTCGGCTCGGGCGTCGCCAAGGGGGACCGCGTCGGGATCTGGGCGGTGAACTGCGCCGAGTGGGTGCTCGTGCAGTACGCCACCGCCCGCATCGGCGCGATCATGGTGAACATCAACCCCGCCTACCGGGCGCACGAGTTGGAGTTCGTGCTGCGGCAGGCGGGCATCTCCGTCCTGGTCGCCTCGCAGTCCCACAAGAGCAGCGACTACCGCGCGCTCGTCGACGAGGTGCGGCCCCGCTGCCCCGGACTGCGCGCCGTGCACTACATCGAGGACGGCTCCTGGGACGTCCTCCTGGACGCGGCCAGGGCCGTCGGGCCCGACGAGATCGCCGCCCGCGAGGCCGGGCTGAGCTGCGACGACCCGGTGAACATCCAGTACACCTCGGGCACCACCGGCTTCCCCAAGGGGGCCACGCTCTCGCACCACAACATCCTCAACAACGGCTACTGGGTGGGCCGTACGGTCGGCTACAGCGAGCAGGACCGGGTCTGCCTGCCCGTGCCCTTCTACCACTGCTTCGGCATGGTGATGGGCAACCTCGCGGCGACCTCGCACGGCGCGTGCATCGTCATCCCCGCGCCGTCCTTCGACCCGGTGGCCACGCTGCACGCCGTCGAGCGGGAGCGCTGCACCTCCCTCTACGGGGTGCCGACGATGTTCATCGCCGAGCTGAACCTCGCGGACTTCGCGACGTACGACCTGAGTTCGCTGCGCACCGGCATCATGGCGGGCTCGCCCTGCCCGGTCGAGGTGATGAAGCGCGTGATCGCCGAGATGCACATGGCGGAGGTCTCCATCTGCTACGGCATGACGGAGACGTCACCCGTCTCCACCCAGACCCGCCGCGACGACGACCTGGGCCGCCGTACCGGCACCGTCGGCCGGGTCCTGCCGCACGTCGAGGTCAAGGTGATCGACCCGGCGACGGGGGTGACGCTGCCGCGCGGCGCGTCCGGCGAGCTGTGCACCCGGGGTTACAGCGTGATGCTGGGCTACTGGGACGAACCCGAGCGGACCGCGGAGGTCATCGACGCCGGCCGCTGGATGCACACGGGCGACCTGGCGGTCATGGCGGACGACGGCTACGTCCGGATCGTCGGACGCATCAAGGACATGATCATCAGGGGCGGCGAGAACATCTACCCCCGGGAGATCGAGGAGTTCCTGTACGGCCACCCGAAGGTCGCCGACGTCCAGGTGGTCGGCGTCCCGCACGAGCGGTACGGCGAGGTGCCGCTGGCCTGCGTGATCGTGCGCGACCCCGGTGACCCGCTGACCCTGGAGGAGCTGCAGGCCTACTGCGAGGGGCAGTTGGCCCACTACAAGGTGCCGGCCGCGCTGCGGATCCTGGATTCCTTCCCCATGACGGTCTCCGGCAAGGTCCGCAAGATCGAGCTCAGGGAGCGGTACGGGCGGTGACGGGGCCCGCGGCGCCCGGCAGGTCGCGGCGCATGCAGAGGCGGGGCCACCGGTCGAGGCCGAGCTCCGCCTCGTGCGCGCGGACGGCGCGCAGCGCCGGGGTGAGCCCGGCGTCCGCGAGCGGGCGGAAGCCGAGCCGCGCGTAGTACGGCGCGTTCCACGGGACGTCGGTGAAGGTGGTGAGCGTCAGCGCCCGGGCTCCCTCGGCGCGGGCCCGGTCCGCCGCGTGCTCGATCAGGGCACGGCCGACACCGCGGCGGGCGGCGCGCGGGTGCACGGAGACCTGCTCGATGTGGAACACGGCGCCGCCCGCCTCGGCGAGGGGCTCACCGATCAGGTAGGCGACGGGGGCGCCGTCCGCGCGCTCCGGATCCACGGCGACCCAGGCGTGGCCCGCCCGGCGGAAGCGGTCCAGGTCCGCGACGGCGGGCGGCTCGTCGTCCGCGATCGCGGCCATGCCGAGCGCGCGGAACGGTTCGCCCGCCGCGCGTTCGATGTCCTGGAGCACGGGCAGTTCGGCCGCCGTGACGGGTCGGATGATCATGCGGCGAGTATGCCCCGCCCAAAACCCCTTGTGCCGCGGGGGGCCGACCGGCGATCGTGGGCCGGTCCGTCGGCCGACTCCGCGAGGTGAGTGTGCACCTGTCCACGTCCGGTGACCCCGAGAAGACCGGGACGGAGAACACCGGGACGGAAGAGACCGGGACGGAAGAGACCGGGACGGAAGAGACCGGGACGGAACGAGCCGGTGCGCAAGAGGCCGGCACGGCACCGGTGTCCGCCGGGCCGCCCGGGCTGAGCCGGGGCATGGTGCTGCTGCTCGCCGTCACCTGCGGCGTGGCCGTCGGCAACGTCTACTTCCCGCAGGCCGTCAGCCCGCTGGTCGCCGACGGGCTCGGCGTCTCGGCCGACACGGCGGCGTTCGTCGTGACCGCCACGCAGTTCGGTTACGCGGGCGGCATCTTCCTCCTCGTACCGCTCGCCGACCGTGTCCCGTACCGCACCCTCATCGTCACCCTGCTCTCCCTCACCGGCCTCGGCCTGCTCGGCGCGGGGGCCGCACCCGGCATCTCGCCGCTGATCGTGGCGAGCGTCCTCATCGGTGTCACCACCGTCGTCGCCCAGGTCATCGCGCCCACGGCGGCGGGCCTGGTCCCCGAGGAGCGCAGGGGCGCCGTCACCGGCACGCTCCTGAGCGGGTCGATCGGCGGCATGCTGCTGTCCCGCGTCTTCGGCGGCACCGTCGGGGAATGGCTGGGCTGGCGCGCCCCCTACCTCCTGACCTCGGCCGTCGCCCTGGTCATCGCGTGCGTCCTGGCCCGTGCGCTGCCGCGGTCGACCGCGGCCTCCCGGCAGCGCTACCCCGCGCTGCTCGCCGAGTCGCTGCGGCTGCTGCGCACCGAGCCCGAGCTGCGCCGCTCCGGTTTCTACCAGGCGATGCTCTTCGGCGGGTTCTCCGCCCTGTGGACCGGCGTCGCGCTGCTCCTGACCGGGCCGGAGTACGGCCTGGGCGCCTCGGCGGTCGGCGTGCTCGCCCTGGTCAACGCGGCGACCATGATCTGTACGCCGATCGCCGGGCGCCAGGTCGACCGGCGCGGGTCCGACGCCGTGAACCTCGTCTGCATCGTCGCCGTGCTCGTGGCGTCCGCGATCCTCTTCGCGGGGGGCCTCGGCGGGGTGCCGGGTCTCGCGGCGCTCGCGGTGGGGTCGCTGGTCCTCGACGTGGCGATGCAGTCGGGCACGGTCGCGAACCAGGTGCGGATCTTCGGGCTGAGCGACCGGGCCCGGGCCCGGCTCAACACGGCGTACATGACCTGCGCCTATCTCGGCGGAAGCATCGGGTCCTGGCTCGCGGTGCGGGCGTACGGCGGCTTCGGCTGGCCGGGGGTGTGCGGCCTCGTCGCGCTGATGGCGGCGCTGGCGCTCGTACGGCACGCCGTGCATCTGCGCGGGGGCGCGGGGCGGGCCTCCCGCACGCGCCGCTAGCGCCCCGCCCGGGCGGGGGCGGGGCCGAGCTCGTGCCCGGCTCGCGTCCCGCTCGCGCGGGGGGCGTCAGGCGCCCGCCGCGACCAGCTCGTCCGCCGCGCCGTTGACCGGCTGGGGCGTGCCGCTCACGTCCATGGTGAACAGCGGCACGCCCAGGCTGTCCGCGCGCTGTCTCGCCCCGTCGGTGTATCCGGCGAGGGAGAAGAAGGCGCAGTTCAAGGGGGTGTCGCCGGTGTCCGTCATGGCGGTCAGCCACAGGCACTCGATGTCCCGCAGGGTGGTGGGCCGGGGCGCGGGCTCGACCTGCGCCAGCATGCCGCGCGCGGAGATGCGGGCCCCGGAGGGCGGGCGCCGGGCGGCGCTGCGGGTGTTCAGGTAGCCGAGCCACCGCAGGTACAGCGCGGTCACGGTGACGGCGTCGCGCGCGTCACGGATCGTGACCGGCTGGAACGCGGGGCGGGGAGTGCTGCGGGGCGGCGGTGCGGGGGAGGGCGGCCCGGCGACGACCGGCACGCGCAGCACCGTGCCGCACGCGCAGTCCAGCTCCGGCCGGGGCCACTGGCCCGGGTGACCGCAGGCCCCGCACCGCACGGTGACCCATGCGTCGGCCCAGGCCCGTTCGGTGACCGGTGTCGCCGCCGCGTCCCCCGCCACCTGCGGGGTCACCAGGGCGCCGCACGCGCACGGGTAGGCCGGGGGAGCGTACAGATGCTTGCGCCGGCAGCCCGGGCACCGTACCGGCACACCACTGTCCGTCACCGTCACCACCGCCTGCCGCGTACGCCGGGGCCTTCGCCCCTCATCCTCCACCCAAGGGATGCCCGTCGGCTGCAAGTTGGGTCATCGCGTCCGAGGGGCCGCGGCGAGAGCTTCCCCCGGATCTCTCTTGACGGTCTCGGGCGGACCCGCTTACATTGCTTCCATATAGCAGAACATAATTTCCACAATGCGGAAACAGAAGCTCACCGCGGGGCGCGACGGGAGCCGGATCCGCCAGCCGTATCCGGCAGCCGAAGAGCTGTCGAAGCTGTCGAAGCAGGAGAACCCCATGGCTCGTATGACCGCTGCCCGCGCGGCAGTTGAGATCCTCAAGCGCGAAGGCGTCGTCAACGCGTTCGGTGTGCCGGGCGCCGCGATCAACCCCTTCTACAAGGCGCTCAAGGAGGGCGGTGGCATCGACCACACCCTCGCCCGCCACGTCGAGGGCGCCTCGCACATGGCCGAGGGCTACACCCGGGCCAACCCGGGCAACATCGGTGTCTGCATCGGTACGTCGGGCCCGGCCGGCACCGACATGATCACCGGCCTGTACTCCGCGATCGGCGACTCGATCCCGATCCTGTGCATCACCGGCCAGGCGCCGACCCACCTCCTGCACAAGGAGGACTTCCAGGCCGTCGACATCGCGACCATCGCCAAGCCGGTCACGAAGATGGCGGTCACCGTCCTGGAGGCCGCCCAGGTCCCCGGCGTCTTCCAGCAGGCGTTCCACCTGATGCGCTCGGGCCGTCCGGGCCCGGTCCTCATCGACCTGCCGATCGACGTCCAGCAGACCGAGATCGAGTTCGACCCGGAGACGTACGAGCCGCTGCCGGTCTACAAGCCGTCCGCGACCCGTGCCCAGATCGAGAAGGCGATCCGCTTCCTGGTCGAGTCCGAGCGCCCGCTGATCGTCGCGGGCGGCGGCATCATCAACGCCGACGCCTCCGACCTGCTGGTCGAGTTCGCCGAGATCACCAACACCCCGGTCGTGCCGACCCTGATGGGCTGGGGCACCATCCCCGACGACCACGACCTGAACGCGGGCATGGTCGGCCAGCAGACCGGCCACCGCTACGGCAACGCCACGTTCCTGGAGTCGGACTTCGTCCTCGGCATCGGCAACCGCTGGGCCAACCGTCACACCGGCTACAAGCTGGACGTGTACACCCAGGGCCGCACGTTCGTGCACGTCGACATCGAGCCGACGCAGATCGGCAAGATCTTCGCGCCGGACTACGGGATCGCGTCCGACGCCAAGGTCGCCCTGGAGCTGTTCGTCGAGGTCGCCAAGGAGCTCAAGGCCGCGGGCGAGCTCCCCGACCGCTCGGAGTGGGTCGCCTCCCACCTCAAGCGCAAGGAGACGCTGCAGCGCCGCACGCACTTCGACAACGTCCCGATGAAGCCGCAGCGCGTCTACGAGGAGATGAACAAGGCCTTCGGCCCGGAGACGCGCTACGTCACCACCATCGGCCTCTCGCAGATCGCGGGCGCGCAGATGCTGCACGTCTACAAGCCGCGGCACTGGATCAACTGCGGCCAGGCGGGCCCGCTCGGCTGGACCATCCCGGCCGCGCTCGGCGTCTCCAAGGCCGACCCGGAGACCCCCGTCGTCGCCCTCTCCGGCGACTACGACTTCCAGTTCATGATCGAGGAGCTGGCGGTCGGCGCGCAGCACCGCATCCCGTACGTCCACGTCCTGGTGAACAACGCCTACCTGGGCCTGATCCGTCAGGCGCAGATCGGCCTGGACATCAACTTCCAGGTCAACCTGGAGTTCGAGAACCAGAACAGCCCCGAGCTGGGCGTCTACGGCGTCGACCACGTCAAGGTCGCCGAGGGCCTGGGCTGCAAGGCGATCCGCGTCACCGAGCCCGACGAGCTGCTGCCGGCCTTCGAGCAGGCCAAGAAGCTCGCCGCGGAGTTCCGCGTCCCGGTGGTCGTCGAGGCGATCCTGGAGCGCATCACCAACATCTCGATGAGCCCCACGGCCGACATCAGCGCGGTCAAGGAGTTCGAGGAGATCGCGACGGAGCCGGGCCACGCGCCGACGGCGATCCGTCCGCTGAAGGTCTGACACACGGCTTTCTGAGCCACTGACAGGGGCGGTCCACCCGGCGGGGTGGACCGCCCCTTCGGCGTGCGTGCCGGGCGCTCTCTTCGTGCGCCTGGCCGGGTGCACGAGGCCGTCGGTCGGGCCGTCGACCACCTCGTGGGGCCGGACGAGCGCCCGCGTCCGTATCCGCGGGGAGTCCGGCATCCCGTCGCCCGGAGAGAGCGGTTGGTACCGTCGAGCGGCTCCTTGTACGCGAGGACGAGAGGGCCTGACCTCGTACGCCAGGGCACGAGGGGACGAGGACCCGCCCTCGTACGCGAGGACGTAAGGCCCCCCGGACGGCCCCCGACGGACAGCGGCCGGGCAACGGGCGGGCGGACGACAGGCGGGCGGACAGCGGCCGGGCAACGGGCCGGCGGACAATGGAAAGAGCGCCGAGCACGGGACCGTCCGTGCTCGGCGCTCTGGCCTGATGTGATGTGACGTTGTGACCGCCCGACGGCGCGCGACTGGCGGAACATGCATGCGCGCTGCCGGGCGGAGCTCTCGGTTCCGCCGGGGCGGGCGGAGGATGTCGGCTGGGACCGCGGCGGCCGGCGATGGACCGTGAATTCCCCTCCCTCAGGTCGAGAAGGAAGTCACCGGACCTTGACCACCGCACTGGCTCGCAGAGCCGCCGCGGACCCGTGCCTGTCCGCTTCAGCGGACGTGCCCGCGGTGCTCACGGGACCACCCCTCATCCGGGTCCGTGGCGGTGCGGGCTCAGCACCGGCGAGTCGACCTCCCGTCAACTCACCGGCGCAGCCTGGGAGTTACTCGCTCGCTCAGTCCTCGCGCAGGGCGCGGACGGCCTTCTCGACGCGCTTGCCGTAGTCGGCGTCGGCGGCGTGGAAGTGGGCGAGGTTCTTCTCGATGACGTCGTCGCGGGAGACCTGCGAGAGGCCACCGGCGATGTTCGCCACCAGACGGGACTTCTCGTCCTCCGACATCAGGCGGTACAGCTCGCCCGCCTGGAAGAAGTCGTCGTCCTTGGTGTGGGCGGGAGCCTCGTGCGTGCCGGTGTAGCCGTTGACGGCGAGCGGTGCGGACAGCGGCTGGCCGGTCTCGGCCGGGCCGTCGTACGAGTTGGGCTCGTAGTTCTTGCGGTCGCGGCCGTAGGCGTTGGACGCCATCAGGCCGTCGCGGCCGTAGTTGTCGGCCTTCGTCGCCTTGGGGGCGTTCACCGCGAGCTGGGTGTGGTTGACGCCCAGGCGGTAGCGGTGCGCGTCCGCGTAGGCGAACAGGCGGCCCTGGAGCATCTTGTCGGGGGAGGGGCCGATACCCGGAACGAAGTTGTTCGGGGAGAAGGCGGCCTGCTCGACCTCGGCGAAGACGTTGTCCGGGTTGCGGTCGAGGACCAGACGGCCCACGCGCTGCAGCGGGTAGTCCTTGTGCGGCCACACCTTGGTGAGGTCGAACGGGTTGAAGCGGTACTCGGCCGCCTCCGCCGCCGGCATGATCTGCACGTGCAGCGTCCAGGACGGGTTCACGCCGCGCTCGATGGCCTGCAGCAGGTCCGTCTGGTGCGAGTTCGGGTCCTTGCCCGCGAGCTCGGCGCCCTGCTCGGCGGAGAGGCTGCGGACGCCCTGGTTCGTCTTGAAGTGGTACTTGACGAAGAAGGCCTCGCCCTGCGCGTTCGTCCACTGGTAGGTGTGCGAGCCGTAGCCGTTCATGTGGCGGTACGAGGCGGGGATGCCGCGGTCGCCCATGAGCCAGGTGACCTGGTGCGTGGCCTCGGGGGCGTGCGCCCAGAAGTCCCAGACGTTGTCCGGCTCCTGCTTGCCCGTGAAGGGGTCGCGCTTCTGGGAGTGGATGAAGTCGGGGAACTTCAGCGGGTCCTTGATGAAGAACACCGGCGTGTTGTTGCCGACGAGGTCGTAGTTGCCGTCCTCGGTGTAGAACTTCAGCGCGAAGCCGCGCGGGTCACGGACCGCGTCCGCGCCACCGAGGTTGTCCGCCACGGTCGAGAAGCGCAGGAAGACCTCGGTGCGCTTGCCGATCTCGCTGAGGAAGTCGGCGTGGGTGAAGCCGGTGACGTCGTCGGTCACCTCGAAGTGGCCGTAGGCGCCGGAACCGCGGGCGTGCACGACGCGCTCCGGGATGCGCTCACGGTTGAAGCGGGCCAGCTTCTCCAGGAGGTGCTGGTCCTGGAGCAGGATCGGGCCACCGACGCCGGCGGTGGCGGAGTTCTGATTGTCGGCGACGGGGGCGCCGGACTCGGTCGTGAGCACACGCTTCGACATGGTGGCGGGGTTGACCTTCCGTACGGAACTGCTTCAACTGCTGACGGTGTTCGGGAGCGTATGGACCCCTGAGCAGCTACGTCAACAGTTTGTTGAAGTTTTTGGGTGGGCCTTGGTGCGGCGGGTGGAGCAGTGGGTGTTCCGGGCCGTGGCGGCGCCTGGGCGCGACAGGACAGGTGTCAGCGACGCCACGGCCCGGAAGTCTGGGGGCCCCGGAAGGGGGGCCGGGGGAGGTCTTAGACCTCGGAGCCCGAGAGGCGCTCGACGGAGCGCAGCAGGGCGGAGTGGTCGAGGCCGCCGTCGCCCTGGGCGCGCAGCGAGGCGACGAGCTGGGCGACGACGCCGCCGACCGGAAGGGCCGCGCCCACGTTGCGGGCGGCGTCGGTGACGATGCCCATGTCCTTGTGGTGCAGGTCGATCCGGAAGCCGGGCTTGAAGTCGCGGTTCAGGAAGTTGTCCTTCTTGCGCGTCAGGACGGTCGAGCCCGCGAGGCCGCCGTTCAGGACGTCGAGCGCGGCCTTCAGGTCCACGCCGGACTTCTCCAGGAAGACCACGGCCTCGGCGCACGCCTGGATGTTCACGGCGACGATGAGCTGGTTGGCGGCCTTGACGGTCTGGCCCGAGCCGTGCGGACCGCACAGCACGATGGTCTTGCCCAGGGCGTCCAGGAGCGGCTTGGCCTCGTCGAAGTCGGCCTGCTCACCGCCGACCATGATGGAGAGCACGGCCTCGATGGCACCGGCCTCGCCACCCGAGACGGGGGCGTCCAGGACGCGCAGGCCCTTCTCCTTGGCGGCCTTGGCCAGGTCCACCGAGGTCTGCGGGGTGATCGACGACATGTCGACGATCAGCGCGCCGGACTTCGCGTTCTCCAGGATGCCGTCAGGACCGTACGCGATGGCCTCGACCTGCGGGGAGGCCGGCACCATCGTCACGACGACGTCGGCGTCCTTGACGGCCTCGGCGATGGACTTCGCGGCGGTGCCGCCGGCCGCGGCCAGGCGGTCCAGCTTGTCCTGCTCCAGGGTGAAGCCGGTGACGGAGTAACCCGCCTTGATCAGGTTCTCGGACATGGGGGAGCCCATGATGCCGAGGCCGATCCACGCGATCTTGGGAAGGTTGCTCATGCGGGTGCCTCTCTAACTGCTGTCGTACGTCGGTGAGTTGGCGCTCAGCGCGCGGCGCGGGCCTCGGCCGGCAGCCAGTCGAAGGACTCGGCGCTCGGGCGGTCGCCGGCCTTGTACTCCAGGCCGACCCAGCCCTCGTAGCCGACCTTCTTGAGCTGGTCGAGAAGGCCCTCGAGGGGGAGCGAGCCGGTGCCGGGGGCGCCGCGGCCGGGGTTGTCCGCGATCTGCACGTGGCCGGTCCTGTCGGCGTACTGCTCGATGACCGACGGCAGGTCCTCGCCGTTCATGGACAGGTGGTACAGGTCCATGAGGAACTTGGCGTTGCCGAGGCCGGTGGCCGCGTTCACCTTGTCCACGATCTCGACGGCCTTGGGCGCGCTCACGATCGGGCAGAGCGGCGACTCGGGCTTGTTCAGCGCCTCGATCAGCAGGATCGCGCCGACGCGGTCGGCCTCGCGGGCGGCGAGCACCAGGTTCTCCAGGGCGAGCTCGTCCTGGACGGCCGGGTCCACGCCCTCGACGCGGTTGCCGTACAGCGCGTTCAGCGCCGTGCAGCCGAGGGACTGCGCGAAGTCCGCCGCCACCGCGAGGTTCGCGCGGAACTTCGCGCTCTCCTCACCGGGGATCGACAGGGCGCCGCGGTCCGGGCCCGGCAGCTGGCCGGCGTAGAAGTTCAGCCCCACCAGCTGGACGCCCGCGTCCTCGATCGCCTTCTTCAGGGCGTCGAGCTCGGACTGCTCGGGGGTGGGGGCGTCGACCCAGGGCCACCACAGCTCGACCGCGCTGAAGCCGGCCTTCGCGGCGGCCGCGGGGCGCTCCAGGAGCGGGAGCTCGGTGAAGAGGATCGACAGGTTCACATTGAAGCGCTGGTCGGAGTATCCCATGGGGCTTCCGCGCTCCTTCCGTATTGCGGAAGTTCATTTCTGCTTGATGGAAGACTGCCTCCGATCTGCGGAAGCTGTCAAGAGGGGGCTGCCGAAAAATCGAGCCACGGCATTAGGTTGTGGGGCGTGCGATTGAGAGTGGAGTTCACGACCGAACCCTTCGATCTCGACGAGGCCCCGGCGCATGCGCTCGTGGCCCGTGAGGTCATTCAGGGGGCCCCGCTGGACACCGTGGACGTAGGTCCGTTCGGCAATACGGCCGAGGGCGACGTCGACGCGGTGCTGACTGCCGTCGACGCGATGCTGCGCCGGTCCCTGGGCGCGGGCGCCACCCGCGTCTCGCTCCAGGTCAACGTGATCGGTGAGCCGGGCGGGCCGGCGGCCGAGGGGGAGGCGGATAAGTGACCGGTTTCGGGGACGACCCCTTCGTCACGGCGGTCAAGCCGCTGGTGGACGCGATGGGCGGCGAGATGATGCCGCCGGACCAGGCCGGCGCCGACGACGTCGTCCTGGCCTGGGAGGGCGAGGACGTGGTGGCCGTACGGCTGCCGCAGCTCGCCGACTCCCTGGACCACATCCTGATCGCCCTGGAGCGCAAGCAGGGGCGGCCCCTCTCGGAGCTGGACCGCAAGGCGAAACAGGAGGTCGTGCGCATACTGGAGGCCCGCGGGGCGTTCTCCGTCCGGCACGGCGTCGAGACGGTGGCGGGCGCCCTGGGAGTCTCCCGTTTCACCGTGTACAACTACCTGAACAGGGAGAACGCCGCCAAGGGCGAGTAGCCCCGCGCCGGAATCCCCCGCCCGATCCGTCACTCTGCGCGGCCGAGCCGTCACCCGTATCGCGGGTGGCGGCTTCTTTGTTCAAGTTATTTCAACAAACTGTTGACGCGGTGTTGTTGAAGGTCTTAGCTGTTCCGCAGCCCGTCCAGCACAAGGCCACGGAGGCTCCCGTGACGTCGAGTACACAGCGTTCCGTGGGGGAGCCCCCCACGCCCCCCGCGGGGCTGACCCGGTTCAACGCCTTGGCGGAGTCCGCGGCCACCGCCGCACTCCACGAGGCCTGCGCCTCTTCGGCCTGGGGGAGCAAGCTGCTCTCCCGGCGCCCCTACGCCACCGCCGAAGCCCTCTTCGCCGCGAGCGACGCCGCCATGGCCGAGCTCGGCGCCGAGGACCTGGCCGAAGCGATGGCCGGGCACCCGCCGATCGGCCGCCCGAAGCCCGGGGACCCGACCTCGTCCCGCGAACAGCGGGGCATGGCCGGCGCCTCCGAGGAACTGAAGACCGAGATGCTCGAACTCAACCTGGCCTACCAGGACAAGTTCGGTCACGTCTTCCTGATCTGCGCCACCGGTCGCACCGGCGAGCAGATGCGGGACGCGGTCAAGGAACGGATCGGAAACTCGCCCGAACAGGAGCGGGAGATCGTCCGCACCGAACTGGGCAAGATCAACCGCATCCGCCTGACCCGCCTCCTGGAGGACGAGACCGCATGAGCACGGAAACGACCGCCTCGGTGTCCACGCACATCCTGGACACCAGCGTCGGACGCCCCGCTGAGGGCGTCACCATCTCCCTGTCGGCCCGCAGTGGCTCCGGCGCGGAGTGGCAGGCGCTCGGCGGCAGCGCGACCGACGCGGACGGGCGCTGCAAGGACCTGCCGGCGCTGCCGGAGGGGACCACGCACGTACGCCTCGACTTCGAGACCGAGGCGTACTTCCTGACCAAGCAGAACAAGCAGAACAAGCAAGCCGAGGCGCAGCAGGACGCCCCCGCGAATCGGGACAGCGGCACGACCGGAGCGTTCTTCCCGGAGGTGGCGATCACGTTCGCCGTCACGCCGGGCGAGCACTACCACGTGCCGTTGCTGCTCAACCCGTTCGGCTACTCCGTTTACCGAGGGAGCTAGCAGACATGCCCACCATTCTGGGACAGAACCAGTACGGCAAGGCTGAGAACCGGGTCGTAAAGATCACGCGGGACGGCGACACCCATCACATCAAGGACCTGAACGTCTCCGTCGCCCTCTCCGGCGACCTGGACGACGTCCACTACAACGGCTCGAACGCCAACTGCCTGCCGACGGACACCACGAAGAACACCTGCTTCGCGTTCGCCAAGGAATACGGCATCGAGTCCGCCGAGCAGTACGGCATCCACCTCGCCCGCCACTTCGTGGACAGCCAGCCCTCGATCCACCGCGCGCGGATCCGTATCGAGGAGTACTCCTGGGAGCGCATCGGCGGCTCCGACAGCAACTCCAAGTTCATCGGTGCCGACGAGGTCAAGCACTCCTTCGTCCGCAAGGGCCAGGAGACGCGGCTCGCCCAGATCACCTATGACGGCGAGAACTTCGAGGTCCTCTCGGGTCTGAAGGACCTGACCGTGATGAACTCCACGAACTCCGAGTTCTGGGGCTACATCAAGGACAAGTACACGACCCTCCAGGAAGACTACGACCGCATCCTCGCCACCTCCCTGTCCACCTGGTGGCGGCACAACTGGACCAGCGACGAGCAGCGCATGCCGAGCTGGGAGCGTTCGTACGAGCAGTCCAAGAAGCACATCCTGCACGCCTTCGTGGAGACCTACTCGCTCTCCCTCCAGCAGACGCTGTACCAGATGGGTTCGCGGGTCATCAACAACCGCAGCGAGATCGACGAGATCCGCTTCTCCGCGCCCAACAAGCACCACTTCCGCCAGGACCTCTCGCCCTTCGGCCTCGACAACGCGGCCAAGGACGGCGCGGTCTACTACGCGGCCGACCGCCCCTACGGCCTCATCGAGGCCACGATCCTGCGGGACGGCGTCGAGCCGAAGATCCCGGTCGACATGACCAACCTCTGATTCGGGACGCGCGCCCCCGCCTCACCGCAGTGGGCGGGGGCGCGCCACACCGGAGGGAACAGCAATGGCACAGCAGCCTGCAACGGGGCCGGCAGAAGGCCCATGTTCCACCCCATCGGAGACAGCCGACGGCACGTCAGCAGCCGCCTGTCACCCGGTGGACGAGAAGCTTCACCCCTCGCGACTGGTCCCCGCCGCGCTCCAGCACATCGCCGCCATGTACGCGGGTGTCGTCACCCCTCCGCTCATCATCGGCCAGGCCTGCGGCCTGGACACCGTGGCCCAGACCCGGCTGATCGCCGCCGGTCTCCTCATCGCCGGTCTCGCCACCATCCTGCAGACCCTCGGCGTCAAGGGCTTCGTCGGCAACCGCCTGCCGTTCGTGAACGCCGCCTCCTCGGCGGGCATCGCGCCCATCCTCGCCATCGCCGAGACCAACGCCAAGGGTGACCAACTCCCCGCGATCTACGGCGCGGTGATGGTCGCCGGCGTCTTCTGCCTCGCCGTGGGCCCCTTCTTCGGCAAGCTGCTCCGCTTCTTCCCGCCGCTGGTCACCGGCGTCGTCATCACCCTCATCGGCGTCACGCTGATGCCCGTGCCCGTGAAGTGGGCGCAGGGCGGGGACGACACGGACCCGACGTTCGGCGACATGAAGTACCTGGCGCTCGCCGCCTTCACGCTCGTCGTGATCCTCCTCTTCCAGCGCTTCGGACGCGGCTTCCTCAAGCAAGTCGCCCTGCTCGCGGGCATGTTCATCGGAACGCTCGCCGCGATCCCCTTCGGCATGGCGGACTTCACCTCCGTGCAGACCGCCCCGCTGGCCGCGCTGCCCACGCCCTTCGCCGCCGGAGCCCCGGTCTTCCAGCCCGCCGCGATCCTCTCGCTGTGCATCGTGATGCTGGTCCTGATGACCGAGTCCGCGGCCGGCATGCTCGCCCTCGGCGAGATCTGCGAGCGCAAGACCGACGGCAGGACCATCACCCGCGGCCTGCGCACCGACGGCATCGCCACCCTGGTCGGCCCCGTCTTCGGCGGCTTCCCGACCTCGGCCTTCGCCCAGAACGTCGGCGTGGTCTCGCTGACCCGGGTCCGCAGCCGCTACGTCGTCGCGGTCGCGGGCGGCGCGCTCATCGTGCTCGGCGCCTTCCCGGTGCTCGGCGCCGTCGTGAACGTGGTCCCCATGCCGGTCCTCGGCGGTGCGGGTATCGTCCTCTTCGGCTCGATCGCGGTCAGCGGCATCCGTACGCTCTCCGAGGCGGGCCTCGACGACAGCTCCAACATCATCCTGGTGGCCGTGTCGCTGGGAGCGGGCATCATCCCGCTCGCCGCTCCCACCTTCTAC
This sequence comes from Streptomyces sp. NPDC002564, assembly GCF_042889645.1. Taxonomy (NCBI): domain Bacteria; kingdom Bacillati; phylum Actinomycetota; class Actinomycetes; order Kitasatosporales; family Streptomycetaceae; genus Streptomyces; species Streptomyces sp. NPDC002564. The sequence continues at coordinate 89,831 of NZ_JBIARE010000010.1, forward strand.
GCGGAGTTCCCCGCGTGGGCCCAGACCGTGCTCGGCTCCGGCATCAGCGCCGGTGCGCTCGTCGCGGTATCGCTCAATCTGTTCTTTCACCATCTCGGCACCCGTAGCAGCGCCAACGCGGCTGCGGCACTCAAATCTTCCTAGGGTCATGCCGTGCCCTCCCCCGGGCTCCGCGGGAGCAGGGGGGAACCCAACGCCACACACAGTGAGGAAGCACCATGGCAGCATCGGCAACCCCTGAAGGCGCCGTCGAGCGCATCGTCATCGAGAACGCCGCGATCGCCACGGTCGACGCCCAGGACACGGAGTACGCCTCCGGCCACGTCGTGGTCGCCGGCAACCGCATCGAGTCCATCGGCGCGGGCAAGGCCCCCGAGGGCCTGGAGAACGTCGTCCGCCGCGTCGACGCCACCGGCCACCTCGTCACGCCCGGCCTGGTCAACACGCACCACCACTTCTACCAGTGGATCACCCGGGGCCTGGCCACCGACCACAACCTGTTCAACTGGCTGGTGGCGCTGTACCCGACGTGGGCGCGCATCGACGAGCAGATGACCTACGCGGCCGCGCAGGGCTCCCTCGGCATGATGGCCCGCGGCGGCGTCACCACCGCCATGGACCACCACTACGTCTTCCCGCAGGGCTCCGGCGACCTGTCCGGCTCGATCATCCGCGCCGCCTCCGAGATGGGTGTCCGCTTCACGCTGGCCCGCGGCTCCATGGACCGCAGCGAGAAGGACGGCGGCCTGCCGCCGGACTTCGCCGTCGAGACCCTCGAGGGCGCGCTCGCCGCGACCGAGGAGACCGTCAAGAAGCACCACGACGCCTCCTTCGACGCGATGACGCAGGTGGCCGTCGCCCCCTGTTCGCCGTTCTCCGTCTCCACCGAACTCATGAAGCAGGGCGCCGAGTTGGCCCGCCGCCTGGGCGTGCGTCTGCACACCCACGGCAGTGAGACGGTCGAGGAGGAGAAGTTCTGCCACGAGCTGTTCGGCATGGGCCCGACCGACTACTTCGAGTCGACCGGCTGGCTCGGTGAGGACGTGTGGATGGCGCACTGCGTCCACATGAACGACTCCGACATCGCCGCCTTCGCCCGCACCGGCACCGGCGTCGCCCACTGCCCCTCCTCCAACGCCCGCCTCGCCGCCGGCATCGCCCGGGTCCCCGACATGCTCAAGGCGGGCGTACCCGTCGGCCTCGGCGTCGACGGCACCGCCTCCAACGAGTCCGGCGAACTGCACACCGAGCTGCGCAACGCCCTGCTGATCAACCGCCTCGGCGCCCACCGGGAAGCCGCCCTGAACGCCCGTCAGGCCCTGCGCCTCGGCACCTTCGGCGGCGCGCAGGTCCTGGGCCGCGGCACGCAGATCGGCTCCCTGGAGGCCGGCAAGCTCGCCGACCTGGTCCTCTGGAAGGTCGACGGCATCGGACACGCCTCGATCGCCGACCCGGTGACCGCCATCGTCTTCGGCGCGGCGGCCCCGGTCACGCTCTCCCTCGTCGACGGCAAGCCGGTCGTCGAGAACGGCCGCCTGCTGCACGCCGACGAGGACGCCATCGCCCGCGACACGCGGGACCAGGCACAGCGTCTCGCGCGGATCGCCGCCGAGGCCTGACCCAAGAACTCCGGTCGGGGGGGACGGCCCTTGACCGGACTTGAGCAGCCGAGCGGGCTGCTCAAGTGCCGCCCCGGAACGTGGCCCAAAGCTTCGCGTTCCCGGGGCGGTCAGTACTACCTGGGCGCATTTCCCACCGGACACACCGGTACTCCGTAGCACCACCCACAACTTCACATCGAGCAAGTCCTTGCACGACGCACCACCTCCCAGAAGCGAAAAGTGCCGGCGGCCCAGCCGGGACCGGAAAACAACCGGAGGAGCCACAGTGGCCACTCAGCCCAGGTTCACCAAGCAAGGCACCACCCCGGACCCAGAGACCGACGACGGGTCCATACGCGACGGCGGGGCCACCCACCCCGTCGACGAGAAGCTCCCCGCCCTGAAGATGGCGACGACCGGCCTCCAGCACGTCGCCGCCATGTACGCCGGAGTCGTCGCCCCGCCGCTCATCGTGGGCGCCGCGATCGGCCTCTCCGCCAAGGAACTCACCTTCCTCACCGGCGCCTGCCTCTTCACCGCCGGCCTCGCGACCTTCCTGCAGACCCTCGGCATCTGGAAGATCGGCGCCCGGCTGCCCTTCGTCAACGGCGTCACCTTCGCCGGTGTCGCGCCGATGATCGCGGTCGTCGACTCGACCGACAACAAGGACGACGCCCTGCCGATCATCTTCGGCGCGGTGATCGTGGCGGGCGTGCTCGGCTTCCTCGCCGCCCCGTTCTTCTCCAAGATGATCCGGTTCTTCCCGCCGGTCGTGACCGGCACCGTCATCACCCTCATCGGCATCTCGCTGATGCCGGTGGCCTTCGGCTGGGCGCAGGGTCCGGTTCCCGGCGCCGACGACTACGGCTCCATGAAGAACCTGGGCCTGGCGGGCATCACGCTCGTCATCGTCCTGCTGCTGCGCCGCTTCACCACCGGCTTCGTGAAGCAGATCGCCGTGCTGCTCGGCCTGGTCATCGGCACGCTCGTCGCGATCCCGTTCGGCGTCACGGACTTCGGCCCGGTCGGCGACGCGGACATCGTCGGCTTCCCGACGCCCTTCCACTTCGGCGCCCCGCAGTTCGCGGCCGCCGCGATCGTCTCCCTGTGCGTCGTCATGGTCGTCTCGATGACCGAGTCCACCGCGGACATGCTGGCCCTCGGCGAGATCGTCGGCCGGCCCGCCGACGAGAAGACCATCGCCGCCGGTCTGCGCGCCGACACCCTCGGCTCGGCGGTCAGCCCGCTCTTCAACGGCTTCATGTGCAGCGCCTTCGCGCAGAACATCGGCCTGGTCGCGATGACGAAGATCCGCAGCCGCTTCGTGGTCGCCGCGGGCGGCGGGTTCCTGGTCCTGATGGGCCTGTGCCCGATGGCCGCCTCGCTGATCGCGGTCGTGCCGCGCCCGGTGCTCGGCGGCGCGGGCGTCGTCCTGTTCGGCTCGGTCGCGGCGAGCGGCATCCAGACGCTGGTCAAGGCGAACCTGGAGCGGGACAACAACGTCCTGATCGTGGCCGTCTCGCTGGCCGTCGGCCTGATCCCCATCGCGGCGCCGGAGTTCTACCACGCCTTCCCGGAGACCGCGAAGATCATCCTGGACTCGGGCATCTCCACGGGCTGTGTGGCGGCCGTGCTCCTGAACCTGGTCTTCAACCACATCGGCAAGGGCGCCGGCGACGACGACGTCACCGCGCCGATGGAGCCGGGCGGTGAGATCGCCGAGACGCGGGTGCCGGGTCAGGCCGTCGCCCACTGATCCACCGGCCATGGCCCGGGTGGCCCCTCGCGCGGTCAGGTCCCGCGCGAGGGGCCACCGTTCATTCGCTGTCGATGTCCATCGCGTCACCCTGCGCGGCCCCGGCGCCACCGGCGGGGATGACCTTGAGGATCTTGCCGTCCTTGTCGCACAGCTCCGCGCGCAGGACGTGACCGGCCGTCATGCCCTTCCAGAAGATGACCTCCTGCTGCTGCGCGAAGGACGTGGTGCCCAGGGTGTCCACGAGGTCGATGCCGCCGGGCGCGCTGATCACGTAGCGGTAGCCGCTGCCGTCGGGCTGGCGCGCCCAGTCCGGCACGTATCCGCCGGGGGAGCGGGTGGTGCTGACGAATCCGGTCTTCTGCAGCAGCTTCTGGTAGTGCCGCAGGCTGGCGGGCAACTTGTCGTTCCAGGCCTCGAAACCCTTGCCGAGGATCTGGTCGGGCGTGCGCTTGTCCCACCGGTACAGAAGCTCGCTGTCCTTGCGGTACCGCAGCGGCGGGACGTCGCGCCCCTGCTTGCGGTCCTCCCGCATCGACTTCACCTTGCCGGGGTCGGGACCGTACGTGCTGTCCCCGAAGCCCACCGTCGGCTGCGGGGTCGGGGTGGTCTCGCGCGGGAACTTGTTCCGCTCGTCCATGAACGACGCGTAGTCGTACTCGCCCGCCTCCGAGTCGGTGCCGCCGTCCGAGATCTCCTCGGCGTCGGAGAAGTCCCGCGGGTCGACGTCCATCGCGTCCGGGCTCCGGCCGGGCGCGCGCTGCACGGTGGGCTCCGTGGCCTGCTGGTGGCCGCAGCCCGCGCCGTGCTGGTGCCGGTCCTGCCCCGCGGACCGGTCGGCCCGCAGCATCTGGACCACGGCGGCGTTGCCCGCGGCGCCCTGCAGCGCCAGGAGCCGCTGCATCGGGGTCTCGGCCTCGGCCGGGGCTCTGCGGCCCGCGGCCCGTGACGTCGCGGGGTCGTTCTTCCTGGCGTGCTCGTGTTCGCGCAACGGGGGGCTCCTCGGTGACAGAGGCACCCAGTCTTCCCGGTGGCCCCCGGCCGCGGCCAGAAGCCGAAGGGCAGTCCTGCGGTGGCCGAACGGGCAGGTGGGCGCGGCCGGGCCGGACGAGGCGGGTGGCCCAGAGGTCTTCCGCAGCCGGGGTGTGCTGACGTAACGTCGTGCCGCCGCCGACCGTATGGCGGAAGTTACTTTCCAGTCGGATACGTCGGTCCTGTTCCGCGTCTCATGAACTCCCACGGAACCGGGGCGACTTCCGGCGTCACGCAACGGAAGAAGCGCCACCCATGAGTTCTGAAGTGAAGTCCGCCGGCGCGCGTGCCGACGCCCCAGAGGTCCACCCGGTCGACGAGATCCTGCCGCCGGGCCGCATGCTCGTCGCCAGTCTCCAGCACGTCGCCTCCATGTACGCGGGCGCGGTCTCCGTCCCGCTCGTCGTGGCCGTCGCCGCGAAGATGTCGCCGGGCGACACGGCCGTACTCATGGGCGGCAGCCTCCTGATGGCGGGCATCGCCACGCTGCTGCAGACCCTCGGCATCGGCACCTTCATCGGCTCGCGCCTGCCCTTCGTCAACGGCGTCTCCTTCGCGGGCGTCGGCGTCATGCTGACGATCATCTCCACCCAGGGCGGCGTCGGGGCGGGCATGCCGGTCGTCTTCGGCGCGATCATCGTCTCCAGTCTCTTCGGATTCCTGGTCAGTTCGTACTTCTCCCGCCTCGTCCGGTTCTTCCCGCCCGTCGTCACCGGCTCGGTCATCACCCTGATCGGCGTCTCGCTCATCCCCGTCGCCTACGACTGGATCGTCGACGACTCGGCGTCCGGCACGCCCGAGCCCCGCAGCATCGGACTCGCGGGCGCCACCGTCCTCGTGATGCTCCTGCTGCAGCGGTTCACGCGCGGCTTCCTCAAGCAGATCAGCATGCTCGTCGCGATGATCATCGGCACCCTGCTCGCGATACCCATGGGCCTCGCCGACTTCTCCAAGCTGGACGGTGCCGACCTCGTCGGCATTCCCTCCCCGCTGCACTTCGGCGCCCCGCAGTTCAACCTGCCCGCGATCATCTCCATGTGCGTCGTGATGCTGGTGATCCTCACCGAGTCGACCGCCGACATGATCGCCCTCGGCAAGATCGTCGGGAAGGACGTCGACGAGCGGACCATCGCTGCCGGTCTGCGCGCCGACGCCCTCGGCTCCGCGCTCAGCCCGCTCTTCAACGCCTTCCACGCCAGCGCGTTCGCCCAGAACATCGGCCTGGTCGTGATCTCCAAGGTGCGCAGCCGCTTCGTCGTCGCGCTCAGCGGCGCCATCCTCGTCCTCCTCGGTCTGAGCCCCGCCGCCGCGGCCCTCATCTCCGCCGTCCCCATGCCGGTCCTCGCCGCCGTCAGCCTCTTCCTCTTCGGCTCGATCGCGGTCAGCGGCATCCAGACGCTGCTCCAGGCGGACCTGCACCGCGGCGACAACGCCCTCATCGTGGTCGTCACCCTCGGCGCGGGCCTCGCGCCCGCCCTCTCCGACGGCTTCTACGACGCGTTCCCCGCCTGGGCGCAGATCGTGCTCGGCTCCGGCATCTCGACCGGCTGCCTGCTCGCCGTCGCGCTCAACCTGGTCTTCAACCACCTCGGTACGAAGGACGGTTCACCGGCGGCCGACCCGGAACCGGTCGTCACGCACTGACACCGGGGCCGCCCCGGCGGAACGCGAAGCCGTACGCGCCCCGGGGTCCCCACGCGGTCAGGTCGTCCGTCCCCGCCCGCCAGGCGCAGGCGACCAAGGGGCTGTCGGTACGCATCATCGCGACGACGTCCCGGGACTCCCGGTCCCAGATCCGCAGCACGGACTCCTCGCTGATCGCGGCGAAGTGGACCCCGTCCGGGGCGACGGCCAGCCCGGTGACCGGCGCGGGCAGGCCGGTGAGGGTCGCCGTGCAGGTGTGCGCGGCCGCGTCCCACACCCGGATGGTCCGGTCCTCGGACGCGGTCAGGAGCCAGGTGCCGTCGGGCGCGACGGCGGCGGCGCTGAGGGGGGCGGTGTGCCCGGTGAGGGTGGCGGCGCGGGACGCGGTGGCGGTGACCCAGATCTTGAGGTTCCGGCCGTCCCCGGTGGTGAGCCACGATCCGTCCGGCGCGATGATCAGGGCGTCGGCGGGACCCACGTGGTCGCCGAGGGTGGCGAAACAGGTGTGGGTGCTCGCGCGCCAGAGTTTGGTGTTCCTGCGCTCGCTCGCCGTGGCGTACCAGGTCCCGTCCGGGGCGATGGCGGCGGCGGTGACGGGTTCGCCGACGGAGGCGCTCCGCGCCCGGTTGTTCGCGGCGCCCGGCATCCTGATCCTGCCGGAGTCGGATCCTCCGTAGACGATCCACCTTCTGTTCGGAGAGACGGCCATCGTCGACATGTCGTAGGGCAGCAGGTCGTCACTGGCCAGGGATGCCGCGCGTCGGCGGGTCGTCGTGTCCCAGAACTCGAAGGAGCCCTTCCACCAGTCGTCCGGGTCCCGGGAGACGGTGACCAAATGGGTTCCCCCTGGGGCGAAGGCGGCCGTCAGCCACCCCGGTGGGCTGGACAGGTCGGCTGCCTGGGTCTGGATCGCATTCCAGACACGCACGGTGCCGTCGAGGCTGGCACTGGCGAGCCAACTCCCGTCCGGCGCGATGGCCGTACCCGTGACGTCATCCGTGTGACCGGTGAGGACGACTGCGCAGACGTCCGCGTCTTCTTGTCTCTGCCATATCCGGACGGTTCGCCGGGGGTCCCCGGTCGTCATCCACGTGCCGTCCGGTGCGACGGCCAGCGCGTTGACACGGCCACCGTCCGATCGGGTCGAGTGGCTACCGTAGCTGGAAAAGCCACGGCTGGCCCCGCCCCGTCGCCACGTGCGCACGTTCTTGGTCAGGCCCGAGATGAGCCGCGCACCGTCCGGTGTGAAGGCCAGTGAGGCCACTGAGTCCGCAGTGCTGTTCGATCCGGTATGGAGGATCTGCACCGGACGGCCGCTCGGCATCGCCCACATCTGTACGTCCTCGCCACCGGTCGCGATCCACGCCCCGTCCGGGGAGACCGCAACTGCCCGGATGGCAAGGACGTGCCGACCTGAGAGGACCGTGGTGCAGACCCCGGTCCCGGCCGCCCAGACCCGGGCGGTCCGGTCCTCGGACGCGGTGACGAGCCAGGTGCTGTCGGGTGCGGCGGCGACCGCGCTGAGGGGGGCGCTGTGACCGGTCAGCGTCGCGGTGCAGGTGCCCGTCTCCACGTCCCAGATCCGGGCCGTCCCGTCGGCCGACGCCGTGGCGACCCACGTGCCGTCGGGGGCGACCGCGACCGCGGTGACCGGGCGGATGTGACCGGAGAGCGTCGCGGTGCAGGTCCCGGTGTCGGTGTCCCAGATCCGGGCGGTCCCGTCACCGCACCCGGTGACGAGCCACGCCCCGTCCGGGGCGACCGCGAGCGCGTGCACGGCGGAGGAGTGCACCAGCACGCGCTGCAGCGCGGGGTCGGACTGGTCGGGCGGCTCCCACCGGTTGACCAGCGCGGGGCAGCCGGTCCGCGCCTGCCGGGCCCGCGCCCGCGCCTGCGCCCGCCAGGCCGGCACCCCCTCGAGCCGGCTGTGCAGAACGGCGGTCAACGCATGCCCCGGATGCGTGGGCCGCAACAGGTGCGCCGCGCGGGACAGGCCGAGCGCCTTGGCCCTGGCCGTCTCCGTGGGGAGCCGGACCAGGTCGTTCCAGGGCGCGGACGCCCCGCGCTGGTGCAGGCGCGCCTCGGTCCAGCGCAGGTCGCCCGCGACCGCCTCGGCCGCGTCGAGGCGGTCGGCGGTCACCAGATGGGCGACCAAGTGGTCGAGCACGTAACCGTGTTCGGTGTCCCACCAGGCGACCGCGGGACCCGTGGTGTCGTCCGGGGGCAGGGGCTGTGCCGTCGGCAGCCCGGCGGCCACCGCGTCCACCAGGACGCCGTTCAGCGCCACGAGCCCGGCCGCCCCGATCTCCCGGCGCAGGTAGTCCCGGATGACGTCGTGCAGGATCAGGTGGCCGCCGTCCTCCGCGGTGAGGGTCAGCAGGGAGAACCCGGCCAGCACCCGGCACAGTTCCCGCGCCTGCGCCGGGGACGTCCGCGCCGTCGCCCGCCACAGCCGCGCCGCCAGCTCCACCGGCACGGCCTCGTCCTCGGCGAAGACGCCGAGCTCGGCGAAGCGCCGGGCGCCGCCGGACGGCAGCAGTTCGGTGGCGGCCTCCACCGTCGCCTTGACCGCCTTCCTGCGCTGCCTCGGGTCGTCGAGGTCGAGGAACCGCGCGGGGTCCGCGCCGACCGGACCCAGTTCCCGCAGGCGCCGCAGCACTCCGCGCGCCGCCGCGTCCGGACCGGCGCCGGTGGCCAGCTCCGCGGCGATGAGCCGGTTGGTCAGCCGCAGCAGCAGCGGCCACCGCCCGGTCGCCGCGAACAGCAGCTCGACCACGGGCCGGGGGAGCGCGGGCAGGTCCCAGGTGAGCACCGCGCGGGCCTGCTCGTCCGACATCGCGTCCACCCGGATCCGGGCCGCCCCCGGCGGCAGGATGCCGGGGATACGGGTCGTCACCAGGCGTACGCACCGCTGCCCGCCGACGAGGAACGGTTCGAGCTGCTCCTGTTCCCACACGTCGTCGAGGACCAGCAGGGTGCGGGGCCGCTGGTCGAGCAGCCGCCCCAGGTGGGCACCCGCGAGCACCGGGTCGTCGAACACCGCGGTGTCGCCCGTGATGAACCGGGTGGCCTCGGCGACCTTCGCCGCGATCGCCGCCCGGCTCCGCACCTCCCGCCCGACCGTCACCACGAAGACGCGCCCCCGGAAGAGCCGCCGCACCCGGGGGCTCGCGCAGGCCATGTCCGCCAGCGTCGTCTTCCCGAAGCCGCCCGCGCCCTCCAGCGCCGTGGTGATGCCGACCGTGCGGCGCCGGCGCCCGCACACCGCCGCGATCACCTCGGACGCCTCCCCGCGGTCGACCACCCAGTCCGGCACGGCACCGGCCGGGGGCGGCGGCGGGTCGCCCGCGGCGTCGACCTGGGCGAGCCGCTGCAGCACCAGGGAGAGCACCGCGCCGACCAGGGTCAGGGTCGCGCCCGACTCCCACGGGTACCGCCGCAGCACGTCCAGGGCGCCGGGCCACCGCTCCTCGCCCGACGCCTGGTTCGCCGCGAGGCCGAGCAGGGTCGCCACCACGGCCCCCGTGACCACCGATGCCACCGCTGCCGTCCTGCGCAGCCCCGTCCCCACTCGGCCCCCCACCAGTACTCCGGCATCAACTCCCGCCAGGAATCCCAAGTTGACCACAGGAAAGCCGTCCTGAGCAGGCGTCAGGGCAAGCCGTCGGGGCGCCGGCGGGCGCGGTGCCGCCCACGACGGCGAGCACGGTTGACCTCAAGTCCACTTGAGGCAGAAGAATCCCGGCCAGGAGCCGATCGATCCCGACCCGGCCCCTTTCCCGACCGCTCCCACGCACACCCAGGAGAACCGCCATGAGCGCCACGTCGACCACCGCCGCTGCCACCGCCGCCGCCCCGCTTGCCGGGAGCGCCGCCGACCTCGCCGCCATCCGCCAACTCGTCGCGGACGCCTCCGCGTTCCAGAACGACGTGGACCGTTTCATCCCCCTGCACACGGCCGACGCCACGGTGGTGAACTTCGGCGGGCGCCGGGTCGCCGGGCGGGACACGCTGGCCGGGGCGATGAGCCAGGCCCTCGCCTCACCGCTCGCCGACGTCGTCACCACGGTCGAGGTCGAGGACATCCGCTTCCTGCGTGCCGACGTCGCGATCGTGGCGAACATCAAGACAGTCTCCGACCGGAGAGCGCCGGACGCCGACGGCGAGCAGCCCGCACCGCTGCCCGCCACGGCGGGACGACTCACCTACGTCCTGGTCAAGGAAGAGGGCGAGAGCGGCTGGCGCATCGCCTCCGCCCAGACGACCCCGATCCTGTCCTGACACCCGGCGCCCGATCCCGGCCCGTCGTCGCCCGTCGCTCCTCTCGTCTCCGGCCCTGGCGGTGCCCCGTGGTGGGGCTCAGCAGATCGCGGACGCCCGCACCGCCCCGCCCGCGTTCTCGTCGTCGGTGCCGAGGAGTGCCGTCCGGGTGCCGGGCACGCACTCCACCGCCTCGATCTTGTGACCCGTGAACTTCCTTACGGAGACCGGTGACTTGGCGATGGACAGCCGGACCTCGCCGTCGCGGCCCACGGACACCGTGCCCGCGTCGGCGACCGCCGAGTCGAAGGGGCCGTCGTCGCCCGCGTCCGCCGCCGAGCCGATGAGCAGGCGGCCGTCGTCCGTGACGGTGATGTCGGAGGCGTGCCGGATCTCGCCCGAGGGGTAGGGCGCCCGGTAGTCGGCCGTGGTGACCGGGCCGAAGTCCGCCTCGTCGTACGTGTTGAAGGAGAACGGCGCGGCGTGCACGGCGGCGGGCCGGTCCTTGCCCGCGCCGCGGTCGGACCAGACCGCCGCCATCCGTCCGTGCGCGGAGGTCAGCGCGAAGCTCTCGTAGTCGTCGCCCTCGGCGATCGCGGGGAGCGGGGAGGTGTCGAGGACCTGGGTCTCGGAGCCGGTCACCTTCAGGTGGTAGACGAGGCCGCGGCTGGCCAGCGCCACGTACTCGTCGGAGGTGCCGGGCACCTTCTCGACGGCCTCCAGGTCGATCGGCTCGGCGCCGCCCGACCAGGCGAGCGGTTCGACGACCGCCGAACGGCCGGGCCGGTAGGTGAGGTCGGCGATCCGGTTCTCGCCGGGCTTCTTGTTGTCGCGTACGACGAGGGCGTGCGCCGCGCCCGCGGTGCGGCCGGCGAGGGCGAGCCCGCTGATGCCGGAGGTGATGCCGTCGCCGGCCTGCTGCCAGCCGTCGGGCGCCGCGCGGGTCGCGGGGGCCGCGGGAGCGGCGACGGTCGTGCCGCCGGAGGCGACGACCGCCGCGGTGGCGGCGGCGAGCACGGTCGTACGGAGGAACATGGATCTCTCACCTCTGTGCTGGTCTGTGCTGGTCTGTGCAGGAAGACGCGCGTAGACGAGGAGCTGGTCGCGTCCCGGGGAAGGCTGGCCGGGACGGTACCCATCTCTACAGGGGTGAGGCAAGAGGGGGGCGCAGGCGCGCGGGACGTCGGGGACGCCCCGCGCGGTGCGGTCGGCCGGGTGGGCCGGGGCGTCAGCCGATGTGGAACGACTCCCCGTAGACCTTCCAGTCCAGGGGCGTGTTGAGGCCGAGGTTGCCCTTCTTCAGGAAGACCCGCTGGGCGGTGTCGACCCGGCTGGTGTCCTCGTGGGCCTCCTCCTGCTTCATCGCCCAGACGCGCGCGTCGAGGAACGCGTTGAGGTACGTGACCTCGTTGCCGCCCTGGGCCGGGGGCTTGGCCGTGCGCAGCGCGCGCTGGCGGATGCCGCGGAAACCGGTGGGGTCGCCACCGTCGCCGTGCATGACGATCGCGTCGTAGTACGCGAACTGGCCGAGGATGCCGACGCCGTCCGCCTTGCCCTGCTGGACGGCCGGGTTGAAGTAGACGCGGTCCCGCTCGTCGTTCTGGGCCCGCTGGAACTCCGTGTCCCTGGCGGCCTTCGCCCAGTCCTTGGTGAAGTTCGGGTCGAGGCCGTCGTGCGAGTCGCTGCCGTCCACCCGGCGCAGGGCGGGCAGGTACGTGGCGAGGACGTTGCCCGGCTTGCGCTGCGTGTAGAGCTCGACGAGGTCGAGCATGTCGCCGGTGCCGGAACAGAAGCCGATGATGCCCGCGGTGTAGCCGCGGCCGTCGTCGATGTCCTCGATGTAGCCGTACTGCTTCTTCCAGTCGAGGGAGGAGTTCTCCGCGCTGCAGACGATCTGCATCGCGATCTCCTTCTTCGCCGGGTCGTCGAGTCCGCCGGCCGCGAGCGGGCCGGGGAGCGGGGCCGCGCCCGCCGACGGGGTGGTGAGCAGCGGGCCCGCCACGGCCGCCGCGCCCAGGAAGGCGAGCAGCGTGCGCCGGGAGGTGAGGGTGCGGGGGAGTTCGGTGGTGCGGGGGGTGTCAGTGGTGCGCGGGCGTATGTGGGGGGTCTCCACGGGGGCCTCCAAATGGGGGTGCAGATGGGGGAGTTCGACGTTCCGCGTTCTGTTAGGAAGGTTTCCTACCAGAGATTCGGCGTGACGTATACCCGTCAAGTCGCTTAAGGCGTAAGGCGCTTGGCGCCGCGCCGCGCCGCGCCGCGCGGCGGGTGCGGGTGCGGGCGCGGGCGCGGGCGCGAGCATGGGTGGCGGGTGGCCGCCCGCCGTGCCGACCACTCGGCGGCCGTCGACGATGCCTCACCGGTCATCTCGCCAGTCATCGGATTGATGTCATCGGATCGATGTCATCGGATCAGTGGGGGTATATGCGCCGAACCGACCGCCCTGCGGCGGGAGTTGGGCCCATTGACATCCGATGTATTCACTCCTACGTTCCCGTGCGACCCCCAACCCAGGGAACCCGGGAGCCGCCCCATGCGCCACAGAGCCACTGGACTCGCCCTGCTCCTCGCCGCCGCCCTCGCGGCCACGGCCGTCCCCGCGACCGTCGCGACCGCCGCCCCGGCCGCCCCCGCCGACGCCCCGGCCGCGCGGCCCCCGCACGCCGCCGGACCGGGCACGGACCACGCCGCCGACGACCCGTTCACCGCGGACCGCACCAACTGGTTCCGCCAGGACCGCTTCGGCATGTTCATCCACTTCGGCGCCTACTCGAACCTGGAGGGCGAGTACCGCCGCCCCGACGGCACCACCTGCCGCGACGCCGAGTGGATCAAGCGGCAGTGCGACATCCCCATGGACGCGTACGAGAAGCAGGCGCAGAACTTCAACCCCGCCGACTTCGATGCGAAGGCCGTCGTCAAGGCCGCCGAGGACGCCGGGATGCGCTACATCGTCATCACGTCCAAGCACCACGAGGGCTACGCGATGTGGCCGACGAAGGTCAACGACTGGAACCTGCGCGACCACTCCTCCTTCGACAAGGACCGCGACATCCTCGCCGAGCTGAAGAAGGCGTCCGACGACGCGGGCATCGAGCTCGGCTTCTACTACTCGATCTGGGACTGGCACGACAAGGACTTCGCGGACCCGGCGACCTTCCCCGCGTACGAGAAGCGCATGTACGCCCAGCTCAAGGAGCTCGTCGACACCTACGACCCCGCGCTGCTGTGGTTCGACGGCGAGTGGGACACCGACAACCCGCACAACCCCTGGACGGCCGAGCACGGCGAGCGCCTGGAGGCCTATCTGCGCGGCCTCGACCCCGGCCTGGTCATCAACAACCGCGTGGGCAAGCGCCGCGTCGTCGACGGCGACTACGGCACCCCGGAGCAGGAGATCCCCGGCGCCCCCGTGGACGGCCAGCTCTGGGAGTCCTGCATGACCCTCAACGGCCACTGGGGCTACGCCCGCTACGACCAGGACTGGAAGTCGGCGCAGACCCTCACCCGCAACCTCCTCGCCACCACCTCCCGCAGCGGCAACTATCTCCTGAACGTCGGCCCCGACGCCCGCGGCCGCATCCCGCAGCCCTCCGTCGACCGGCTCCGGCAGATGGGCGACTGGCTGCGCGAGGACGGCCAGGGCCAGGCGGTCTTCGGCGCCCGCTACGCCGGTCTCGTCGAGGAACCGTCCTGGGGTTCGGTCAGCCGCAAGGGCGACACGCTGTACGCGGCGGTCACGCGCTGGCCCGCGCCGGGCGCCGCCCTGCACCTGACGGCGCGCACCGCCTTCACGGTGCGGTCGGCCCGTGTCCTCGGCAGCGACCAGAAGGTGACCGTCACCACGGCGGGCGACGGCTTCGACGTCAGGCCGGCCGGCGCGGCGACCGACGACACGGCCACCGTGATCCAGCTCGCGGTCGACCCGGGCCCGACCGCCCGGCCGGGCACCGGCACGGGCCTCAAGCAGGAGATCTTCGACAACGCGACCCTGACGGGCACCCCGAGGATCACCCGCACCGACGCCACCCTGAACCACGCCTGGAAGTACACGGGCTCCCCGGCCGCCTCGATCCCCGCCGACCGCTTCAGCATCCGCTGGACGGGCACGGTCGAACCGCGCCGCACCGAGACCTACACCCTGACCACCGTGTCCGACGACATGGCCCGCGTATGGATCGACGGCAAGCTCGTGATCGACTCCTGGACCCCGCACGAGCCCAGGCTCGACAAGGCGCGGGTGGCGCTCACCGCGGGCAGGCGCCACACCGTCCGGGTCGAGTACGCCGAGCAGACCGGTGAGGCCCACCTGAAGCTGCTGTGGTCCGCCCCCGGCCAGGAGCAGCAGGTCATTCCAAGGTCACAGCTGCACACGCGCTGAGATTCACATGGTCATACGAGTTTGGAGCCGCATTTTCTGGTGAAAAGGGCCCCAAGTCCTTGATCCCAGGGACTTGGGGCCATCGGCGTCAGGACCAATGGCGGGCACTTTTCCGTCCCTCTGATTGGCAATGTAGATCGACGTCCCACCATGCCGACAGAGAGAGTGACTGAATCCGTGAGCGCGCCCGAAGCCCCTGAAACACCGGCACCGCCCGCTCCGGAAGCCGTGGCCCGACACCGAGCGCTGTTCCGCGTGATACACCGCCGCAAGAACCCGCGCCTGCGTCAGTCGGACATCACCGTCACCGAGGAAGCGCAGGTCAAGCGCGCGGTGAAGGCGACCGCGCTGGGCAACGCCATGGAGTGGTACGACTTCGGTGTCTACGCCTACCTCGCCGTGATCATCGGCAAGGAGTTCTTCCCCTCCGGGAACGACACGGCGCAGACCCTCTCCTCCCTGGCGACCTTCGCCGCGGCCTTCCTGGTGCGCCCCATCGGCGGCATGTTCTTCGGCCCGCTCGGCGACAAGGTCGGCCGCAAGAAGATCCTCGCGCTGACCATGATCATGATGTCGGCGGCGACCCTCGCCATCGGCCTCATCCCCAGCTACGCCACGATCGGCGTGTGGGCGCCGATCCTCCTCGTCTTCTGCCGCATGGTGCAGGGCTTCTCCACGGGCGGCGAGTACGGCGGTGCCGCCACCTTCATCGCCGAGTACGCGCCCGACAAGCGCCGCGGCTTCTGGGGTTCCTTCCTGGAGTTCGGCACCCTGATCGGCTACACCGTCGCCGCGGTCCTCGTCACCACCCTGACCGCGCTGCTCAGCGACTCCTCCATGCAGTCCTGGGGCTGGCGCATCCCGTTCATGGTGGCCGCCCCGCTCGGCCTCATCGGCCTCTACCTGCGGATGAAGCTCGACGAGTCGCCCGCCTTCCAGAAGATGAACGAGGCGGAGAGCGGCCCCGCCGCCGAGCGCCAGAAGAAGTCCTTCCGCGACTCCTTCTTCGGCCAGTGGCGCGCCATGCTCCTGTGCATCGCGCTGGTCGCCGCGTTCAACATCACCGATTACATGCTGCTGTCGTACATGCCGACGTACCTCACCCAGCTCGGCTTCGGCGAGACCGGCGGCCTGATGTCCATCGTGATCGTGATGCTGATCCTGATGGCCCTCATCAACTCCGTCGGCCGCCTCTCCGACCGCATCGGCCGCAAGCCCGTCCTGATGGCCGGCTCGATCGGCTTCTTCGTCCTCGCGCTGCCCGCCTTCCTGCTCATCAAGCAGGGCGGCACGGTCGCGGTCTTCACGGGCCTGCTCATCCTGGGCCTCGCCCTGGTCTGCTACCTGGGCGTCATGTCCTCGTCGCTCCCGGCCCTCTTCCCGACGGACGTGCGCTACGGCTCCCTGTCCATCGGCTTCAACATCTCCGTCTCGCTCTTCGGCGGTACGACCCCGCTGGTCGTCGCGGGCCTGATCAGCGCCACCGGCAACGACCTGATGCCCGCGTTCTACACGATGCTGGCCGGCCTCGTCGGCATCATCGCCGTCGCCGCGATGAAGGAGACGGCCCGCCAGCCGCTGGAGGGCTCGCCGCCCTCGGTCGCCTCGGACGAGGAGGCGCGCGAGCTGGTCGAGTCCCAGCCGTCCTCCCAGCCCCAGTACTGAGGGATCACACCTGGGCGGCGTACGACACGAACGCCGCCCAGGTACGCGGCTCCAGGGCGAGCCGGGCCCCTTCGGGGCGTTTGGAGTCGCGGACGTGGACGGCGGCGGGGCAGGGGGCGAACTCGACGCAGTCGCCGTCGCCGCTGCTGCTGTAACTCGACTTGTGCCAGGAGAGGGCGGCTTCGAGGCAGTCGCCGGAGCCGCCACTGCTGTAACTGCTCTTGAACCAGGCCAGTTCGGGGGTGCTCATCGTGCTCCTCGCATCCGCTCCAGCAGGCTCAAGGAGTGTTCCAGGGGGAGAGCCTGTGCGCGCATCCTGGCATACCGCATCTGAAGCATGCTGACCACTTTCGGGGCGGAGATGAACTGGCCGCTCTCCTGTCCCTCGGTGTAGGCGAGCCACATGTTCTCCGGCGTCTCCAGCAGCTGCATGGGTCCGTCCAGCCCGGCGTGACTCTCCTGCACCACCGGCATGATCTGCACCTCGATGTTCCGGCGCCCCGCGAGCTCCAGAACATGGTCGACGAGTTCCATGGTGACGTCATGCCCGCCCATGCGCCGCAGGAACAAGTGCTCCTCCAGGATGAAGCTGTACGCCGTGTTCGGGCGCTCGGTGAGGAGCAGTTGACGCTCCACGCGAGCCGCCAGCTGCGCCTCGATCTGCTCGTCGCCCAGCGGGGGCAACTGGTTCACGAACAGCGTCCGCGCGTACGCCTCGGTCTGCAGCAGTCCCGGGATCAACCGGCACTCGTACGTGGAGAGGGCCACCGCCTCCTGTTCCAGGAGCGCCCACCGCCGGAACCAGGAGGCGAGCCCGCGCTGCCGGGACAACTGGTTCACGGCGAGCTGCAAGGTTCCGAACGCGTCGAGCGCCGCCTCGCACTGGTCGACGAACCGGGTCGGCGGAAAGCGCCTGCCCTGCTCCACCGAGGCGAGGAAGTGGGCCGAGTAACCGATCTCCGGGGCCAGCGACTCCTGGGTGTATCCGGCGTGCTTGCGAAAGCTCTTCAGGACCGCCCCGAAGGCCTTCAGGCCATCGGTCGGCTCGGGCTCATTGCTGCCCGGCGTACTTGACGACATCACGGGTATCCCCTGACGCTCGCTTACCGTTCCCCGCCAACCCGCCCATGGTCACGTTGGGTTACCCGTACTGTCCACCGTTCGCACTCGTACAATTACGCAGCGTACGAGTTCCGGTCCTGGTGGTCGCCGCGGCGGACCGACACCGTTGCCGCATGTCGACCGAAGCCCGTCCCGCCACTCCCGTGCGGGAAGTCACCGAGCGCCTGAGCGCGACGCCCCGAGGTGCCCGCCTCGCCCGCAGGCTGGCCAGGTACCACCTGGACGGCTGGGGGATCGCCTACGACACCGAACTGTCCGACGCCGCCGAGGCGGTCGTCGCCGAGCTCGCGGCGAACGCGGTCACGCACGGCCGTGTGCCGGGCCGTGACTTCGAGCTCTGCCTGACCCTCTTCGCGGACACGCTCCGTGTCGAGGTCACCGACACCCGTACCGAACGCAGGCCGCCGAAGGAACCGGAACCGCCGTTGCCCCAGGGGGAGTCGGGGCGAGGGCTGGTGATCGTCGCGGCGCTCGCGGCGGAGTGGGGTGTGGCCGGGCGCGAGGTCGGCAAGACGGTGTGGGCCTGTCTGCGCCTCGACACGGGGGCGCAGAAGGAGGGGTGACGCGGGCGGGCGGGGCGCCGGTTCACCCTGTGTACATTCGGGCGGGGTGCTGCCGGACGCCCGGCGTACGCCGGGGCGACACGGACAGGCCGCAGTCTCACGCACGATCCGTCCGTTCCCGGAACGAGGAGACACCGCGTGACCAGACACCGCCCGATCCGCCGCACCTTCGGCCCGGCCGCGCTCGCCCTGACCGCCGTCGTCGCGGCGGCCACGGCCACGGCCGCCGCGCCCGCCCCCGCCGGTCCGCTGCCGGCCGTCACGCCCCGGGCGGAGACGCCCGCGCTCCACGACGACGAGGCGGGCGGCAACGCCGACGCGGACGATCCGGCGATCTGGCGCAACCCGGCGGCGCCCGGCCGCAGCCTGGTTATCGCCACCGCGAAGGAGGGCGGGCTGCGCGCCTACGACCTCGACGCGCGGCCCGTGCAGTCGATCGCGGCGCCGCCCGCCGAGCGCCCCGACGACGCGCCGGGCCGCTTCAACAACGTGGACCTCGTGCACGGCCTCCCGCTGTCCTCCGGGCCCGCCGACCTCGCCGTCACCAGCGACCGGGGCCACGACCGGCTCCGCTTCTACCGCATCGACCGCGACCGCCCCGGCGGCCCGCTCACCGACGTCACCGATCCCGCCGCGCCGCCCGTCTTCTCCGCCGATCAGGCCGAGATCAACGGACAGCGCACCGCCTACGGGCTCGCCACCTGGCGGGACCGGGCCACCGGACGCTCGTACGCCCTGGTCAGCCGCCGCGAGCGGACCAGGGTCGCGCTCCTCGAACTGACCCCGGGCCGGGCCGGCAAGGTCACCTACCGCACGGTCCGCACGCTCGACCTGCCGTCGTCGTTCCGGCTGCCGGACGGCACCTCGTGGTCGCCGTGCGCCGAGCCCGGCGAACTCCCGCAGGTCGAGGGCATGGTGGTCGACCCGGCCACCGGCACGCTCTACGCCGGACAGGAGGACGTCGGCATCTGGCGCCTGCGGGCCGACCTCACCGGCAAGCCCCGACTCGTGGACAAGGTGCGGGAGTACGGCGTACCCGGCGTCTACGACGAGGAGACCGAGGAGTGCACCCCGGGCGCCGACCCCGGCTACGGCGGGAAGCGGGTCGCCGCCGACGTGGAGGGCCTCACCCTGATCCAGGAATCCGGCGGCGGCGGACACCTCCTCGCCTCCAGCCAGGGCGACGACACCTTCGCCGCGTACGACCGTGCGGCGAAGAAGGGCAACGCGTACGAGGGCGGCTTCCGTGTCGCACCGGCGGGCGGCACCCTGGACGGCTCCGAGGAGTGCGACGGCGCGGCCGCGCTGAACGAACCTCTCGGGCCGAAGTACCCGCACGGCCTGCTCGTCGTCCAGGACGGCCACGACGCCCCCGGCGAGGGCGACCGGCCCTCGACGAACTTCAAGTTCGTCGACCTCGGCAGGGTCGTGCAGGCCCTGCGCGACTGATGGAGGCGTAACGCCCCGGTGGCGCTTGCCCGCGCCGTAAAGTGCCGTCTGCAGGCGAGCGGCGGGGAGTTGGGGAGATATGAGCGAGCCCATCGGGGTCGGCGAGGCCGTACAGGCGCTCCGGGACGAGCTGCTGGGCGCGGCCGTCGCGGGCGCGGGCAGCGACGTGCAGTTCGAAGTGGGGCCCATCGAGCTGGAGTTCGCGGTCACGCTCACGCGGGAGGTCACCGCGAAGGTCGAGGGCACCGCCAAGGCGGGCCTCGGCCGGGTCCTGAGCGCGGTCGTGTCCGTCGGCGCGGCCGGAAAGCTCGCGAAGGAGGACGTCCACCACGTACGTCTCGTCCTCACGCCGAAGGACCGTACGGGCAACCCTCTCCTGATCAGCAACGAGAAGCCGCCGGAGACGGGCGGACTGGACTCGTCCTTCGGACGCTGAGAATCCGACGCCGAGCGTCGGACACTGAGCATCGGACGCTGAGAAGAGGCGGTGCGCGGGTGGAGGACAGGCGCCGGACCGCTGTGGTGCGGGCCTCGGGCGGGCCGGGACCCGGGCGGCGGGAGGGGCAGGGCTCCGGGTATGTGCTCGCGCCGCGCCTCGTCCTGACCGCGCAGCACGTCATCGGCGACCGCACGGACGTGACCGCGCAGATTCCCGGCGGCGGGCCCGTGCCCTGCCGGGTGGTCTGGGCGCGCTCCGACGGCCCGTACGACACGGCCCTGTTGGTGGCCGACAGTGACCTGGGGCGGGACCTCGAACCGGTCCGCTGGGGCCGCCTGGTGACGCAGGAGGAGTCGAAGACGTCCGCCCGCGGATACACGGGCCTGTCCGGGCGGGACGGACGCCTCGGGTCCACGTCGTTCGTGGGCACGCTCGACCCGATGGAGGCCGTCGAGTCGGACCGCTACGTCCTGGGCCTGACGGGCAGCCCGCCCGTCGGCTCGCCGGAGCAGTCGCCCTGGGCGGGCCTCTCGGGCGGCGCGGTGTGGTGCGCGGGCACGCTCGTGGGCGTCGCGGTCGCCGACCTGCCGGGCTGGCCGCACAGCAGGATCGAGGCCGTCCCCAGCTATGTCCTCTTCGCCGACGACGCGTTCCGCGCGCTGCTGCGGGAGCACACGGGTGCCGCCGCCCCGCTGGAACCCGCCGAGTTCGCGGACGACGTCGAGCCGATCGTGCCGCTGGTGCCCCGGTCCGCGGCCACGCTGCTCCACCCCCGGGCGGAGACCGTGCGGTTCACCGGGCGCCGTGAACTCCTCGACGAGATGGTCGGGTGGAGCACGGAGGGCGAGGACGTGTCGGTGGCGCTGCTCACCGGGGCGGGCGGCGCGGGCAAGACGCGGCTGGCCCGCGAGGTCGGCCACCGGCTCGCCGCGGCCCGTTACGCGGTGGTCCACCTCAACCGGGGCAGCGGCCCCGACCGGCATCGGCTCCTGGCCCGGACGACGGCTCCCGTCCTCCTCGTCATCGACTACGCCGAGAGCCGGGTGGAGGAACTCGGCGGCCTGCTCCGCCACTTGGGCCGGCGCCCGCGCGGGGTGCCCTTCAAGGTCCTGCTCGTCGCGCGGGCCGTGGGGCAGTGGTGGGACGAGGTGCGGTCCCTCGGCGGGGCGGAGGCGGCCGACGCGACGGGGCGGGCCCGGCGCTGGTCGATCCTCGACACGGCGTCCCTCGGCGTCGCCGAGGACGAGATCTACCGTACGGCGGTCGAGGACCTCACGCGGGGCGCGACGGCGCTGGGCCTCGCGGTGTCGCCGGACGCGGTGCCCCCCGGGCCGCCCGCCGCCTCGCGCCGCCCGCACCGGACCGTCCTCGACATCCACATGGCGGCGCTCGCGAGCGTGCTCGCGCCGAGCGCGCGGGTGCGGGTGCGGGATGCGCAGAAGGCGCTCCTGGACCACGAGTCGGCGTACTGGCGCGAGACCTCGCGCCGCGCCCCGCTCGGCGCCCTCGGCGACGCGGCGCTGCGCAACGCGGTGGTCACGGCCACGCTGGTGGGCGCGGTGCCGGGCGCCCGCGCGCACGCGATCCTCGCCGGGGTGCCGCGCATCGGCGACCACCCGGAGTCGGTGCGGCGCGCGGTCGCGGACTGGCTCCACGAGCTGTACCCGCGCCCCGACTCGGCCGACGGCGGCACGTCCTGGCAGTGGGGCCCGCTGCAGCCGGATCCCCTGGGCGAGTACCTGGTGGGCCGCGAGGTGGCCGCCGAACCGGAGATCTTCCTGCGCCTCCTGCCGGTGCTGGACGCCCAGGAGACGGCGCAGGCCCTCCTGGTCCTGAGCCGCGCGGCGGCCCAGACCGAGCCGGAACCCCTGGCGGACGTCCTGCGCACGGCCGTCCGCACGTCCCCCGCCCGCCTGGCGCCCCTGCTGGTGGCGGCGGGCACGCGCAGCGCGGAACCGGCGATCCTGATAGCGGCGCTGGACCAGATCCTGGTGGAGGAACTCCTTCCACCGGACCAACTCCTGGACCTTGCCCAGCGGATCCCGCCCCTGACCCGGGCGCTGTCGTCCTGGAGCATCCGGCTGCACGAGAAGCTGGTACAGGTGGCGGACGACCAGTCGGCGGGTTCACCCGCCTTGCAGCGCGCGAGTTCGCTGCACAATCTCGCGATGCGGCTCACGGGCGCCCGTCGGTACGAGGAGAGCCTGCAGGCCTCGACGGCGGCGCTGGACATCTTGGCGGCTGCGGAAGACGAGGACCCGGTACTGCTGGGGCTGACGCTCAGCCAGCGTGCGGCGGCACTGGGCAAGCTGGGCCGCCGGGAGGAGTCGCTGCAGGACGGACGTCGCGGTGTGACTCTGTTGACCGAGTGGGAGCCGGAGGACCCTCAGGACAAGACATTCATCCTGTCGGCCGTGCTGAACAACTTCTCCCAACAACTTGCCGACGTCGGCCACGACGAGGAGGCCCTGTCCGCGGCCCGTAGGTCCGTCGCGATGCGGCGCGAACTGGCGGGGCTCAACCGCCTGGGGCTTCCCGACCTGGCACGCTCGCTGAACACGCTCACCGTGCGTCTTCAAGAGGCCGACCTGCTCACTGAGGCGCTGGAGGCCGCCGAGGAGTCCCTGGACGTACGCAGGGCGGCGGCCGACGAGTACCCGGACGCGTTCTTGGAGGAACTGGCGTCCACGCTCACCAACAAGACCCACGTGCTGGTGGCCCTCGGTGACGTCGACGCGGCGAGGGAAACACTGGCGGAGAACGCATCGGTGGAACGCCGGCTCATCGAGGCGGGTTCGCCGCACGCACGAGAAGACCTTGTGATGACGCTGCAAGAGGCAGTGGAGCTGAGTGTGGAGGCCGGTGCGACGGCGGAGGCCCTGGGGGAGGCGGAAGAAGCCGTCGGCCTGGCGCGACAGCTCGTGACCGCACACGGACAGGACTACCTACCCCTGCTCGGTGGGTCCTTCCTCATTCAGACGCTGGCGCTGTCCCGTACACCGTTCGTCCAGGTCGCCTTCCGGGTGAACAACAAGGCCGCGCAGGTGTTCCGGACCGTCCATGAGCAGAACCCCGCATACGCGAGAGGCTTGCTGACCGCGCTGACGAACCAACTCCAGTTCCTGATCCTGTTCGGGCGCCTCGAAGAGGCCGAGCTGATCGCGGCCGAAGCCGCAGCGCTGATCGCCGGCCTGCCCGAAGATTCCAGGAGCGACTTGATGGCGGAACACGCACACGCCCGCGCACGTCACGCGGAGACCTTCCTGAACCTGGGCCGCCCGGCGCAGGCCCGCGAGGCGAGTGACGAGGCGCTGGCGCTGTACCGGGAGCTGGAGCGGGAGAGTCCGGGGTCGTTCACGGAAGAGCTCGCGGGGCTGGAGGCACTCCGGGAGGCGTCGTCCTGACCGGCGGACCGCAGCCCCCGCACACCACTTGCTTTACCTGTTCATGATCATCCCTATACTTCCCGCTTGCTCGAGCCGGTTACTGTCCCCGTTGGCTTGTGCACACAGCAACGTGAGGTATCGGGGGACGTTCGACCATGGGAGACCTGGGCAAGGACTCGGAGTCGATAGCCAACGCGGCCCCGCTGTTGCGCAAGGCCCCGCACCACATCGCCAAACCGCTCCACGACTTCAGGACGGCCTCGCACGACCTCTCCGCCCTGGGCGCGCTGGGCGCCCTCATGAGCGCCACCGACGACGTGCGCGAGGGCATGGAGACACTCGCCGAGGTCGCCGGGGACCTCGTGGACGAGTGGCACGGCGAGGCGAAGCTGATGACCGACCTCTCCGAGGCGTTCGATGTCCTAGACGTCCTACTCGAAGCCGCCGCCCGCGGCAAGAAGCAGAGCTGATCCCGGTGGTCGACCTCAACCCCCTGCACTACATCAACAAGTTCAACCACATGGCCGGCGACAACACGGCCAGCATGATGGAGTTCCTGGGGATCTCCGACCCGGCCGTGGACCCGGACGGCGTCCGGGAGATCGCCAAGAAGTGGCGCTCGCTGGCGAAGGCCGTGGACGCCTCCGTCAAGGACGCGGAAGCCGCCCTGCGGGATGTGACGTGGGAGGGCAAGACCGCCACCGAGTTCAACAAGCGGTCCAGGAAGACCCGTTCGCAGGCCACGAAGATGGCGGACTCGCTGCGCGACGGGGCCGACGCCCTGGACAAGTACGCCGACGAGGCGCACGGGCTCCTGACCGAACTCAACGTCATCATCGTCGAGATCATCGAGGTGGAGATGGCGGGCCTCGCCCTCTCCGTCCTCACCGGCGGCGCCTCCGCCGTGGTCGGGAGCCTCGCCGCAGGCGCCCGCTTCGCGAAAGTGATGGCGCTCATCGGCCGCATCGAGCACGCCGGAACGGCGATGGCGCGCACCATCCGCGCCGTTCTGGAGGTCATCCGCGGCCTGCGTCGGGCGCTGAAGGCGCTCAAGGAGATCAAGACGGTTGCACGGGTCGGCAAGATGGCGGGGGAGGGGGCGAAGTTCGCGGCGCTCGACACGCTCCTGAAGGACCCGTCGACGTTCAAGGACCCCGGGAAGCTCGCCGAGACGCTCGCCCTGGGGGCGGCCCTGGGCGTCGGCCTGGGCAGCCTGGGCACGCTGCTCGGCAAGGGCCTGGGCAAGCTCAGCCCCAAGGACCTCTCGAAACTGCGCGGCGCCATGAAGCTCAACTGCGCCTCCTTCGAGCGCCTCGCCCTGCGGCCGGGCTTCGACAAGCTCCCCGCCTCGGTGCGCAACGCGCTCAAGAAGTTCGTCCGCGACCCGATCGACGTGGCGACCGGTGACATGGCGCTCCCGCGCGTCGACGTGCGGCTGCCGGGAGTTCTGCCGCTGATCCTGGAGCGGACACACCTCTCCTCGTACCGTTTCGGCGGCTGGTTCGGCCCGTCGTGGGCCTCGACCCTGGACCAGCGCGTCCAGGCCGACGAGGACGGCTTCGTCTACGCGGCCGCCGACGGCGCCCGGATCTGTTTCCCCCTCCCCGACGCGGAGAGCGGCGAGGCGGTGCGTCCCGACACTCCCGGCTCGCGCCTGACCCTGTCCTGGGCCGACGGCTTCGACGGCGCGCTGTGCGTCACGGACCCCGACACCGGGATCGTCCAGGTCTTCCACAGCCCGGTCCCGGCCGCCGGGGGCGAGGCCGTCGACGTGCCGCTGCAGTACGTCCAGGACCGCAACGGCAACCGCGTCACCATCGAGTACGCGGAGGGGGACGTCCCGGCGGTGGTCAGCCACTCCGGGGGCTACCGCATCGCTCTGGACCGGGACGGGTCCGACTCCCGGGTCACGGGCCTGCGCCTCCTGGACCCCGTCGATGCCTCGGCGCCCGGCACCCCGCTGGTCACCTTCGGCTACGACGCGTCGGGCCGACTCGTGGAGGAGACCAACTCCTCGGGTCTGCCCATGCGTTACACCTACGACGCTGAAGGTCGTGTCACCTCCTGGACCGACCGCAACGGCACGACGTACTGGTACGCCTACGACGAGCGCGGCCGCGTCACGGCCACCGGCGGCACGGGGGACGCGCTGGCCTCCACCCTCACGTACGACGAGGCGACCCGCACCACGCGGGTGACGGACTCCCTCGGCCGCGTCCGCACCTACGCGCACAACGAGTCGTACCGCCTGATCCGCGAGACGGATCCCCTCGGCCACGTGACACGACAGGACTGGGACGAGGAACTGCGGCTGACCGCGGTGACGGATCCGCTGGGGCACGCGACCAAGTACACCTACGATCCGGCGGGTCATGTCACCCGAGTGACGCGCCCGGACGGCGGAGCGATCGTCTCGCAGTACAACGGGCTCGGCCTGCCGACGCTGGTGGTGGAGGCGGACGGGTCGCGCTGGTCCCAGGAATACGACGGCGCGGGCAACCCGGTGACCGTGACCGATGCCGTCGGCCGTGCCACGCGCCTCTCCTACGACAGCAACGGCGGCCTTTCCCGCGTCGCCGATGCTCTCGGTCACAGCACCACGATCCGTAACGACAAGGCAGGCCTCCCCGTCGAGGTGACCGACGCCCGCGGAGCGGTGACCTCGTACCGGCGTGACGCACTGGGGCAGCCCGTGGTCCTGACGGACCCTTTGGGTGCGCAGACCCTTCTGGAGTGGACTGTCGAGGGCCGGTTGTCCCGCAGGGGCGCCGCCGACGGTACGCAGGAGACATGGCTCTATGACGGTGAGGGCAACTGCACCTCGCACACCGATCCCCAAAGGCGCGTCACCCGGTTCGAGTTCACCCACTTCGACCTGCTGGCCGCACGCACGGATCCGGACGGCGCCCGTCACGAGTTCATGTACGACAGCGAACTCCGCCTCGTCCGGGTGCGTAATCCGCTCGGATCGACCTGGGCCTACGCGTTCGACGCTGCGGGCCGCATGGTGGAGGAAGTCGACTTCGACGGCAGGCTGCAGAGATATCGCCACGATGCGGCTGGTCGGCTCAAGGAACGAGTGACGCCGCTCGGCGAAGTCATTCGTTTCGATCGCGACGAACTGGGCGCGGTCCGACGCAAGGACGCGGCGGGCCGCATCACGGAATTCACCTACGACCCGGCAGGCCGGATGACAGGTGCCGCTGCCCCGGACGCCGTCGTGGAGATGCAGCGCGACGCAACCGGCCAGGTGCTGTCCGAGACCGTCAACGGCCGCACCATGTCCTCTGCCTACGACGCGTTGGGCCGACGTTCGCGACGCGTGACCCCGACCGGCGCGGTGAGCGCGTGGACCTACGACGAGGCGGGCAACCGCAGCAGCCTGCTGACAGGCGACAGGCGTCTCGGTTTCGAGTACGACGAGGCAGGGGCCGAGGTGTCCCGGCATGTCGGTGATCACCTCACCATTTCGCATGTCTTCGACGTACTGGGCCGTCCGGCGTCTCAGCGCGTCACGGGTTCCGGCGGGCGGCGAGTCCAGGAACGCTCCTATCGGTACCGCGCCGACGGTTGTCTGACCGGAATTGAGCAACACGGCGGCAGCGCGACGCAGTTCGACCTCGATCCGGCAGGACGCGTCACACACGTCCGGGCCGAGGGCTGGCGTGAGACGTATGCGTACGACCTGGCAGGCGGCCAGACCGACGCCTCATGGCCCTCGGATCACCCGGGTCAGGGGGCACAGGGGCGGCGTGAGTATGCCGGTACGACTCTGTCGAGCGCAGGCCGTGTCCGGTACCGGTACGACGCCGGCGGCCGCCTCGTGCTCCGTCAGAAGACGCGGTTGTCGCGCAAGGCGGACACATGGCGGTACGAGTGGGACGCGGAAGACCGACTCGTATCGGTCGTGACTCCGGAGGGCACCCGATGGCGCTACACCTATGACCCTCTGGGGCGACGGATCGCGAAGGCCCGTCTCGGGGACGACGGCGAGTCCGTGGTGGAACGGGTCGACTTCACCTGGGACGGAGCACTGCTGTGTGAGCAGACCACGGCCGGCGATGAGCTCCCGGACTCGATCACCCTCACCTGGGACCACCAAGGCCTGTGCCCCATCACGCAGACCGAACGTGTCGGCGCCGCCGAAGCTCCGCAGCACGCGATCGACTCAAGGTTCTTCGCCATCGTCACCGATCTGGTCGGTACGCCGACCGAGCTCCTCGACGAGGACGGAGCCGTCGCCTGGCGCGGCCGTAGCACTCTGTGGGGCGTCACGGCGTGGGAAGGGGATGCCCGCACACACACCCCACTGCGGTTCCCGGGGCAGTATCACGACCCGGAAACCGGGCTGCACTACAACTATTTCCGCCACTATGAAGCCGAGACGGGCCGCTATGCCTCGCTCGACCCCCTCGGGCTCTCACCCGCTCCAAATCCCGCTACCTACGTCCACAACCCCCACCTATGGACCGACCATCTCGGCCTGGCGCCTTCGTGCCGTTTCTGGAGCCTCGTCGAGTACCGGGGGCAGCGTGTCTATCAGCGCGATGACCTGGTACTCGACAATCCCGAGGCCATACAGGCGCGCGACAGGTACGGACGCTCCAACCTCAAGCGGATGCAGCAGGGGCTCGCGCCCCTGGGCCCCGACGGCCGCCCGATGAACGTGCACCATATGCTGCAGACCGAGGACGGACCGATGGCGGAGCTGACGCACGGCATGCACTTCGGCAACTATCATCAATTGCATTGGAAATCGGGAACGAAGATACCGTCCGGGATCAACCGAGAAGAATTCGATATCTGGCGCAAGCAATACTGGAAAGACCGCGCAAGAGCATACGTGGAGAGCCGAGATGGGAATTAGGGAAGCAGAGCAGTTCGTGCGGCTCGTGCGGGATCACCCGGAGGAGTCGGTCTTCGCCGGGGGGTGCTCGGACGACGACATCGCCGAGGCGGAGCGGCGCCTGGGCGTGGTCCTTCCCGCGTCGTACAAGCTGTTCCTGCGCGAGCTCGGGGACTGCGACGTGGCCGGGGACGAGTTCTACGGGATCGTTCTGCGCGAGGGGCAGATGCTGGGGGCGGTCACGGAGACCCTCGACCTCCGGGACTCCGCGGGGCTTGCACCGCAGCTGGTGGCGTTCCGGCCCGACGGGATGGGCGGCTACTTCGTCCTCGACACGAGCCGGGTCGGCCCGGACGGCGAGGCCCCCGTGTACGCGTGGGGGTCCGGCGCCCACAGCGCGACCGAAACGGAGTTCATCGGAACGGACTTCGGCACGGTCGCCCATGACCTGGCGCGTCGGGGGCTGCGGAGCGCTTGAGCCGCCGAGGGAGGCCCCCGGGGGCTACACCCCCGCCGCGTACGTCCAGAAGTCCCGCATCGACGCCGGCGGCGTCGGGCCCGTCATCTGGAGTTGGGTCAGGAGGATCGCCGCCGTGCCCGTGGCCGGGGTGACGTGGGCCGTCGTGCCCGTGCCGCCCACCCAGCCGTAGCGGCCCAGGACGTTCCACGGTGCCGTGCGGGCGACGTCGACCGAGCCGCCGTAGCCCCAGCCCTGGCCCTCCGTGAACAGGGCGCTCGCCGCACGCTGGGCGGGGGTCAGGTGGTCGGTGGTCATGCGGGCGACCGACTCGGCGGACAGCAGCCGGCGGCCGTCGTCGGCCGTGCCCCGGGCCAGCAGGAAGCGGGCGAAGGCGTACCAGTCGTCGACCGTCGAGACGAGGCCCCCCGCGCCCGAGGGGAAGGCCGGCGCCCGGCTCCACCGGCCGTCCGCCGCGTCCACGAGCCGCGCCGTGCCGTCCTGCGGATCGGGCCGGTAGGAGCTGGTGAAGCGGTCGAGCGCGGCGGGCGGCACGTGGAATCCCGTGTCCGTCATGCCCAGCGGCGCGAAGATGCGTTCGGCGAGGAACTCGGGCAGTGGACGGCCCGCGGCCCGCGCGATCAGGACGCCCTGGATGTCGGAGCAGGTGTTGTACAGCCACGCCTCACCCGGCTGGTGCAGCAGCGGTACGCGCGCCAGCGCCGCCATCCACGCGTCGGGCCCCCGCTCGTGCTCCGGCTCCGGTGCCCCCTGCCGGAGTTCGTCGAACAGCGGCCGCACCGCGGGCAGCGCGAAGTCGGACGGGAAGCCGTAACCGGCCCGGAAGGTCAGCAGATCCTCGACGGTGATGGGGCGGGCGGCCGGGACGACGTCGTCGACCGGTGCCGACGGGGTCCGCACGACCCGCGGCGCTGCCAGCTCCGGGAGCCAGGGCGCGACGGGGTCGTCGAGGCCCAGCCGCCCGTCCTCGACCAGCATCAGGACGGCCGCCGCCACGATCGGCTTGGTGATCGAGGCGATCCGGAACAGCGAGTCCCGGGCCATCGGCGCGCTGCCGTCGGTGTCGGCCGAGCCGACGGCGCACACCTCGACCCGGTCGCCGCGCGCCACCAGGCCGACCGCGCCCGGCGCCGCCCCGGGCCCCTTGCCGACGTGCGCCTCCAGAACGTCCCGCAGGCCTGTGCCGTTCATGGGGCCACCCTCTCCTCGTCCACCGGTCCGTGCTCCACGTATCCGTGCTCCACGTATGCCACGTAAGGGAGACCGGAGCGGTGGCGGGAAGTCATCGGTCAGGGGGAGGGGTGCCGACAGGGGAAAGGGAGAGGAAAGGGAAAGGGAGAGGGAGGGGGACGGACAGCGACAGGGGCAGGGGGGCGGGCCGGTGGGTGGCACCGGCCCCCCACCACGCGACGCTACGGCTTCCGCGCCACCGCCCCGTACGCGTCGACCACCGTCTCGTCGTCCGTCTCCGGGCGCCACCGCGTGACCTGGACGACGCCCGGCTCCACCAGCTCCAGGCCGTCGAAGAAGCCGCCGATCTCCTCGACGCCGCGGACGTAGTAGGGGATCGCGCCGCTCTTGTTGTACTCGTTCGACGCCGCGATCATGCCCTCGCTGGTCGACGTGGAGTCGCTGATGACCAGGTGGCTGCCGGACGGCAGGCCCGCCATGAGGCGGGACACCAGGTCGGCGGCCTGCTTGTGGTCGGCGACGTGACCGAGCGTGTTGAGGATGATGAGGGCGACCGGCTGGGACAGGTCCAGCGTCTTCGCCGCCTCCGCGAGGATCGCCTCGGGCTCGTACAGGTTCGCGTCGATGTACGCCGTCTCGCCCTCGGGCGTGCTCGTGAGCAGGGCCCGCGCGTGGGCGAGGACCAGCGGGTCGTTGTCGACGTAGACGATCCGCGAGTCCGGGGCCACCCGCTGGGCGACCTCGTGCGTGTTGTCCGCCGTCGGCAGACCCGTGCCGATGTCGAGGAACTGCCGTACGCCCTGCTCCGTGGCCAGGTGACGGACCGCGCGGCCGAGGAAGAGGCGGCTGGTGCGCGCCACGTCGACCAGGCCGGGGAAGATCTGCTTGATGTGGTCGCCGAGCTCCCGGTCCTTCTCGTAGTTGTCCTTGCCGCCCACGAAGTAGTTCCAGAAACGCGCCGAGTGCGGCGTGCTGGTGTCGATGCGCGCGCGTATGTCAGCGGTGGAACCGAACTGGGGGTCGTTGTCCGACACGGGAGCCTCCTGGCGGCGTACAGCGATCCGGGCGTGTGGACACGCCCGTCGCACTGAACAGTTCGACGATCAAGTACCAATCTAGACGGATTCGCCGTCCGTTTCAGTTGTCTGCCCCACCCCGTCTGCCCGGATCCAACTCGCGGGCCCGCAATCCCGCTTGGAACCGGGAGGTGGCGCCGAGCACCGTCATCAGGTCGGCGACGCGCCTGCGGTACGTGCGCAGCGACATCCCGAGCTCCCGCGCCGCGACCTCGTCGGTCCGGCCCGCGCTCAGCTCCCGCAGGATCCGGCGCGCCTGCTCGTCCAGCGCGGGCGGCCGCGTGCGGCGGAACTCGGTGAGATCGGCCGCGGTCTCCCACGCCGCGTGCAGCACCGCCCTGACGCCCTCGACCGCGACGGGCGACCGGATCACCGTGAAGGTCCGCACGCCCCGCACCGTCGCCCCCGCGAGGATCGCGACGCGCCGGTCGACGACGATCGCCTCGTGCGCGAGCGGCGCCGTCGCGATGCGCACCTGCGCCCCCGACTCGGCGATCCTGAGCAGGCGTTCCTCGGCCTCCCGGCCCGCGAGGGCCCGCGGCGCGTACAGCCCCCGCAGCGCGGGTCCTTCCGGTGCGGGCGGCGGACGGCCGCCCTCGGTGAACGCGGCGTGCACGGCGGGCGAGAAGGTCGCCAGGTCGGCCGCCGCGCACAGCAACTCGTCGCGGGCGCCGGTCAGCAGGCCGCCCGCCCGGCGCACCAGCTCGCGCTCGCCCCGCAGGGACACGACCTGGTCGGTGCTCGGAGCGCTCGCGCTGTTCGTGGATCCGGGTGTGCTCGGCATGGTGGCGACAGTGTGGCCGCGCCCCGCGCGAGGGGTCAACGGTGGCAGCAAGTGGCCATGTGTTCGCATGCGGTGGCCGCGGGATGTCCGCACCCGGCACCTGTCGGCAGGAGGCAGGCACGATCCGGCAGCAGGCGGGCACGATCCGGCAGCCGTCCGCATCCGTCGGTAGCGGTCCGCATCCGTCCGCATCCGTCTGCATCCGTCCGCATCCGTCCGCAGCAGGGGATCACGTCGAACCCCGCGCGCCGTCGGAGCGCGTGCGGGACACTGGCGCGCACAGCAACTCGGGGGCGGGGGGCGTCGATTGGGACGGCTACGTGTGGCCGCGGTCGTCGTGGTCGTGCCGCTGCTCGCCCTGTGCGCGGGTCTCGGGCCCGCCCGGCCGGCGGCCGCCGCGCCGGAGCGGCACCCCGTGCGGGCGGGAGCGGCGGAGCAGCCGGGGGACCGGCGGTGCGACAGCGCGGGCCTCGACAGGGCGCGGGCCGGCGCCTCCGTCCGGCTCCGGCACGGCGGCCGCGTGCACACCAAGGCGACCGCCCGGCTCACCGTGCACGTCCCCAGGTCCTGGAGACACGCCGAGTCCCTGCTCCTGGGCCACGACTCCGGGGCGTACCGCAAGGCCATGGGATGCCTGACCCGCCCGTACGCCACGCAGTTCTCCTGGGGAAGCGAGTGGCGGCCCGGGGGCAGTCCGCGGGTCGCGGCGGAGAAGGGCGGCTTCAAGGTCGTCGTCGACACCTTCGCGTGGATCGAGGACGCCACGGGCTGGATCGGGTTCGGGCCGTGGTGGATCGAACTGGGCACCGCCCGCTGGCGGATCCACTTCGACCCCGCCCCCGCCCTGCGCCGGGTGAACTGGACGAAGATCCTGGTGGATCCCGGTGCGCCCGGCGCGGAGTCCGCCGAGCCGAAGCCGACCACCCGCGAGGGCGACACCGCCCTGGTGTGGCGGCCCAAGGGAGAGAAGTCGCCGCCGCCCGTCGCGGTGCGCCTCGCACCGGACTGGCGGCGCTCCTTCGCGGCGCAGGACGACCGGCTGCTGTTCGCCAACGTGAGCAACGCGGGCGCCGCTTCCTGGACCGTCCTGGCGAGCGTGCTGATGCTGTACGCGGCCCGCCGGATCCGCCGACGCGGCGCCGTCACCGCGGCCGAGACCGCCGCCGCCCGCACGCTGAGCGACTGGGCGTGGGTCTCCTTCGGCCTCATCGTCGTCGTCCTCGGCGACGAGGTGCTGTACCGCACGGCCAGGACGCTGGGGGACAAGGAACTCTGGTACGACCGGGAGCAGCGCCTCAGCCTGCCGTTCACCCTCGGCCTCGGCGCCCTCGCGCTCGCCTTCGGCAGGCCGCGCCGCACGATCGTCTGGACGGCGGCGGCGCTCGCCGCACCCGCTCTCGTGGTGTCCTGCGCGCCCCGGTGGTTCGACCTGCCCCCGTCGATGGAGCTCCTCCAGTCCGCACCGGACCGGGCGGTGTACGCGCTGTTCGCCGCGCACGGCAGCGTGCTGGCCCTCGGCCTGCTCGGCCTCACCGCGGCCGTCTGGCGCGCGTCCCGGGAGTGCGGTCTCCTGCCGCCGGGCAGGACGGCGCCGCACGCCCCGCGCGTGCTGCGGGCGCGGTACGCGCTCCCCGCCGTCCTGGCCGGTACGGCGTTCGTCGGCACCTGTTACACGCTGACCGTGGAACGGGACTGGCGGCGCATCTCCTGGCTGAGCCGCCGCGGCGACCCGCAGTACGGCATCGCGCACCTCCAGGACATCAGGGGCGACCTCACCTGGTTCAGCGCCAACTTCCAGAACTGGTGGTTCGGGCTCAGCTGGCTCGTCACCGGCCTCGTCGTCCTCGCCGCGCTGCGGGCCGCCGTGCCGCGCGCCACCGAGTCGCCGGTCGCCGAGGCCGCGGACCGGCGCCTGTTCCTGCTCTTCTTCCCCGTCATGGTCGGCCTCGGCCTCGGCGCGTACGCCAACAACCACCTGCTCGAAGGGGTATGGCTGCTGCTCAACATGGCGGCCCTGCGCCTGGTCACGGCCGTCGGCACCAGCCGGACCGTGCTCGAACACCCCCTGGAGTCGACCGGCGAGCGGCTCGGCGACACGGTCACCGCCGCCCGGCGCTCCGACATCCTCGGCCGGGCCCGCCGTTACCGCGAGATCCACGCGCAGATGCGCCGCCTCGACGCGGGCCAGTCGGACGACGACATACTCCAACGCCGCCTGCTGGAGCAGGAGGTACGCGGGCTGCATACCTGGACCGGCCGCGCGGGCGGCCCCGACCGGCTGCCCTCCCGGGTGTCGGTGGTCGACGTGGCGCTGGCCATGGGCCCGCGCGACACCTGGTGGGGCAACGGCCGCCGGGGCGCGCTCATCGCCTGCTTCTTCGGCCTGCCCGCCAGCACGGTGCTGGTGTGGTCCGGCTGGATCCGCGGGGACAACTGGCGCTGGACCGCGTACTACGGCTTCGGGCTGCCGGACCTGGTGTGCGCTTTCGTCGTCTGGCAGGTCAGCTGGGCGGGCGCGGGCTTCGTGCTCGGCGCGCTCTGGCGCCGTCTGCCCGGGCGGCGCGGGCCGGTCAAGGCGCTGGCCGTCGCGGCGGCCTTCGCGCTGCCCGTCGGCGCCGACGCGCTGGGCAACTGGTTCATGGATCTCGGGTACGGGGACTCGGGCCTCGTCGTCGTGACGATGCTGCTCGTCCTCACGCTCACCGGCATCGCCCTGGACCTCGACATCTTCCAGGGCGAACGCCGGTTCTGGCAGAGCCGGTTCGGGCTGCTCCTGTCGATCTACCAGATGCGGTACTTCTCGCTCCAGCTGGCCTACCTGGTCGCCCAGGCGGTGGCCGCGGTCACGCTCTGGCAGTTCTTCGCCGACACCGGTGGGGGGCCACCGCCCAAGGAGTTCGAGGGCGGTGGCGGTGGCGGCGGTCGCTGAGCCGGCCGGTCAGGTCACCAGACCTCTTCCACCCACTCCGGGTGGTCGATGAACGGGTTCCTGTTGTGCTGGAACGAGTCGAATATGACCTGGTTCCGGTTCTTCTCGAACGCGTCCGGCGGGTCCTCGTCGCTCCACTGCTTCAGGACCGAGAGACGGCCGATGGCGGGCGCGCTGCCGTTGTCCACCTTGTCGTTGGGCTCCAGGTCGGGGAAGCCGCCCTCGCCGTCGTACCGCACGGCCATGTAGAGGATCATGCGGGCGACGTCGCCCTTGACCGCGTCGCGGGGCTCGAACGAGTCGCCGTCGGTGAGGTTGCCGGGGGCGCCCTCGACCGCGCTGCCGCCGTTGTCGAAGTCCTTGTTGCCACGGATGCTGTTGACCGTGACGTCCTCGGGGCGCAGGTGGTGGATGTCGGTGCCGGGACCGGTCGACGTGCCGAAGTCGCCGTGCGACTTGGCCCACACGTGCTCGCGGTTCCAGTCGCCCTGGTCGCCGCCGCTGCTGCCCTTGCTCCGCGAGGTGCCGCTGTAGAGCAGGATCACGTTGGCGCTGTTGGCCGGGTCCTGGTCGGTGGTCTTCAGCGCGTCCCAGACCTGGTCGTAGGAGAGCTTGGTCTGCTCGCTGATGATCGTGTGCAGCGCGGACTTCAGCTCGGGGCCCGTCTTGCCGAGCGCGTCCTTGTAGTACGTGTCGTCGTAGTACGTGTCGTTGTAGGCGCCGGCGGCTGCGGGCGCCGGGGCCGTGGTGGGGGAGGCCGTGGCGGTGACCGGCACGGTGAGGCCGGCGAGGACCGCGGCGGCGGTCAGGGCCAGCGGTTTCCAGCGGCGTACGCGCGGGAGGGGCATGTGGGGGTTGTCCTTTCCCGGAGGCTTCGCGCGCCGCACGCCCGTCCAACAGGCGTGCGGTCTACGCGGGTTGACCAATCAACCACCGGGAGAGTGGCACGGATGTGCGCATCGTCGTGTGAACGTCGTGGGACGGTTGCGTGACGATGTCATGGACACGGTCGGCTGCCCTGTCCTGCCCTGCCCTTCCCTTCCTGCCCTGTCCTGTCCTGTCCCGCCCTTCCCTGTCCTGCCCTGCGCCGCCTCTTCGCCCCGCCGTCACGCCGCCGCCCGGGCCGGGCGGCCGCCGCGGACCGCGCCGCCGCTACAGGCCGAGCAGTCCGGGGTCGGACGCCAGCGCCCGGAAGTGGTCGAGCGGATCCGTCACCATCCGCCGCTCCTGGAGGTCCAGCAGGCCCGCGACGCCGATGACCGTGGCGGCCACCGTGCCGTCCGCCTTGGCGATCGTCTGCTCGGTGCGGAAGGTCTTGCGCTCGCCCCACACGAACCGGCAGCTCACCGTGATGTCGTCGCCCGCGCGCAGCTCGCTGCGGTACCGCACGGTGTTCTCCAGGGCCACGGGCCCGACGCCCTTGCCCAGCAGATCGGCCTGCTCGATCCCGGCGGCCCGCAGCAGGGACCAGCGGGCGTGCTCGGCGTACTGGAGGTAGACGGCCTGGTTGAGATGGCCCTGCGAGTCGGTCTCGTAGCCGCGGACGGAGATGCTCACGGAGTACGGCTCGGTCACTGCGTTCCCTTCGCTGGACTTCACCCGGTGCCGCCGCGCGTGGCGCCCGGCACCTGGCGCTGGACGATCGGACACGTCAACCCCGGGGCGGGGGGCGGCATTCCGGGTGCGGAGATTCCGTTCGACGGAAGAGGACTTCCGAATTCCGATTGCCTGGGTCGGCCACGCGTCCTAGCGTGCGGAGTGATCGTCGTGCCCCCGACCTCTCCACCAAGGAGTCGTGTTGCCTGCCGTCCCCTCGCTCGCCGCGCGCGACGGGAAGCCGTCGGCCCCCGGCAGCCTCCTGGTCCTGAGCGTGCTGGTATCGGCGATGTTCATCGTCCAGTTCGACTTCTTCGTCGTGAACGTGGCCGCGCCCTCCCTGGAGCGCGACCTGCACGCCGGTGCGGGAACGCTCGAACTCGTCGTCGGCGGGTACGCGTTCGCCTTCGCCAGCGGGATGATCACCGGCGGCAGGCTCGGCGACCTCTACGGGCACCGCCGCCTCTTCGTCGTCGGCATGGTCGCGTTCGCCGCCGCCTCCCTGTTGTGCGGCATCACGGCCACCGCGGGGCAGCTCGTCGCGGCACGCCTGGTGCAGGGCGCGGCGGGGGCCCTGATGGTCCCGCAGGTGCTCGCCGTGATCACCGCCCACGTCCCGGCCGCGGCCAAGCCGCGCGCACTCGCCGCCTACGGCATGGCCGGCGGCCTGGGCTCCATCGCGGGACAGGTGCTGGGCGGCGCCCTCCTGCAGACCCACCTGCCGGTGCCGGGATGGCGGCTGATCTTCCTGGTGAACGTGCCGGTCTGCGCGCTCGCCGCGCTGCTCGCGGCCCGCCGACTGCCGGCCCCCGTCCCCGGCAGGACCACCGGCCTCGACCCGGTCGGTGCGGCCGGTGTCTGCCTGACGCTCGTCCTGATCCTGCTGCCGCTCTCGCTCGGCCACGCCTCGGGGTGGCCCGCCTGGTCGTGGACCTGCCTGGGAGCCGCCGTGCCGGTGGCCGTCGGCACGCTGCTCTGGGAACGTGCCCTGGCCCGCCGCTCGGGCAGCCCGGTCCTCGACCTCACGCTGTTCCGCAGTCCGTCGTTCCGCTCCGGGCTGGTCGCCGGGGTCGCCTTCCAGCTCTACTTCGGCAGCTTCATGTTCACCCTCACGCTGCT
Source organism: Streptomyces sp. NPDC002564 (assembly GCF_042889645.1). Taxonomy (NCBI): domain Bacteria; kingdom Bacillati; phylum Actinomycetota; class Actinomycetes; order Kitasatosporales; family Streptomycetaceae; genus Streptomyces; species Streptomyces sp. NPDC002564. The sequence continues at coordinate 127,145 of NZ_JBIARE010000010.1, forward strand.
GCTGCAGTCCGGACTCGGCCTCGGCCCCGCCGCGGCCGGACTCGCCTTCGCCCCCATGGGCCTGCTCTTCGCCACGAGCTCGCTGCTCGGCAGGAGCCTCGTGAACCGGTACGGCACCACGGTCCTCGTCGCTGGAAGCGCGACCACCGGGACCGGGCTGCTCCTCCTGACGATGCTCCTCCATTTCTCCGACGGCTTCTCCGACGGCCCGGTCGCGGTGCTCCCGGTGGTGCTGTGCCTGTGTCTGGTCGGGTGCGGCAACGGCCTCGTGCTGCCCGCGTTGATCGGTGCCGCCCTCGTCCGGGTACGGCCGGCGAAGGCGGGCGCGGCCTCCGGAGTGCTCACCACCACCCAGCAGTTCGCGAGCTCGGCCGGGGTGGCCGTCGTCGGCGCCGTCTTCTTCGCGGTGCTCGGCGCCGACCCGTCCGCCGGGGACTACGCGCACGCCATGACGGTCTCCGCGCTCATCGACCTGGCGCTGGTGGCGGCGGTCCTGTGCATGTGCTGGACGATCAGGCGTCTCGCGGGGCGGGCCGGGGCCTGAGCCGCTTGCCGTGTTCGCCCGGCGGGCCTGAGCCGCACGCCGTGATCGGCCCGGCGCGAGGCGTACGTCCGCCAGGAGCGAGGCGGGCTCACGTCCGCCGCGGCGACGCCAGCAGATACCGTCCGGCCGCCCGCGCCCCCGCGTGCTCGCTCGTCTGCCAGCCCGCCCGCTCCAGGGCCGCCGCGCAGGCGCGCAGTCCGTCCGGCGCCGGGTCGCGGACGGCGACGGCCTCGGGCTGCGGGGTGTCCGCCACCCGGTAGCCGTCCCGGCCCGGAGCCGCGGGGAGGCGGCCCGACGCCTCCAGGACCAGCGCCGCCGCCTGCACCAGATGCGTCCGCTCCCAGGCGCACGGGCGGTCGCGGGCGCCGTCCGCGTTCGTCATGCGGCGCAGCTCCACCAGGCCCTCCCAGGCGCTGCGCACCTCCCGCGCGCGGGCCGGGCCCTCGGGGCCCGCGGGGGCCGTCTCCGTGCCGGTGCGGGCGGCGAAGACGCCGGTGGACGCGGTCGCCGGCGACGGCTCCCGCGGCGCGGGGGCGGGGGCGGTGTCTTCGTCCCGTATGCGGTGGCCCGCGGGCGTCAGGAAGTACGCGTGCGGCGGCCGGGGGTGGCGGAAGGCGAGGCGGGCCCGCACCAGGGCCGTCAGCTGGTGCTCCGTGCCGGACAGCCGCCCCGTCGCCGGGTCGGCCGCCTCGATGATCCGTCGCTGCGCGGCTGTCGGAGGCTTCACCGCACGCACCCCTTCCCCGGCCGGTTCGGTCACCTGCCTCCGATGGTGCCCTGTGCCACTGACATCAGGAGGCCGAGGTCATCAGGAGTTCCAGGACCCGCCGGTCCTCGTCCGCGTCCGCCCGCTCCCCGGGGCTGCCCGGATAGGTGTCCAGGAGGACGTCCGTGGCGCCGAGCGCGGCCAGCGTCTCCAGGTCGGCGCGGATCTGCTCCACGCTGCCGTGGCCGAGCGGGCGGTCCGCGCCGTCCTGCCGCGGCCCGACGCGTATCTGCAGCCGCGGCACCAGGGCGGGGGTCGCGCGGCCCGCGGACGCGGCCTCGTCCGCGAGGCGGGGCAGCGCCTCGCGGAGCAGGTCCGCGGTCGGCATGAACGGGTGCCAGCCCTCGCCGAGCCGCGCCGCCCGCAGCTGCGCGGCGCGGGAGTTGCCGCCCACCCAGACGGGCAGGTGGGGGCGGGTCGCGGGGGCCGGGGCGGTGCGCACGCCCTCGTAGGAGACGTACGTCCCCCGGAACGAGGTGGGGTCCTCGGTCCACGCGGCGCGGATCGCCGCCAGGTACTCGTCGGTGATCGCGCCGCGCTCGCGGAAGGGCACGCCGAGCACCTCGTACTCGGCGGCGGACCAGCCCACGCCCGCGCCCAGGATGAACCCGGCGTCGTTGAGCCGGTCGATGTTCGCCGCGAGCCGGGCGGTCTGCAGCGGGTGCCGGTAGGGGATGACGGTGATGGTCGTGCCGAGCCGCAGCCCCGGCACCCGCCCCGCGAGGTGCGCGGCGAGCACGAACTGGTCGTAGAACGGCGCCGGATACACCTCGTGGACGTCGGGCGTCACCGCGATGTGGTCGGAGATCATCGCGAACTCGAAGCCGAGGTCGCGTGCGTCGGTCGCCTGCCGTACGAGGGATTCGGGGGTCGTGCCGGAGCCGAAGTTGAGGAGATTCACGCCGTATCGCATGGCCGCAGTCTTGATGATCAAGAATGCGGCTGTCGAATGCCTCGGATCCTCCGGAATCGGCCCGGAAGCCCAGCATTGCGCCGGAATCCGGGGATTCCTCCGTCAGGCGGCGGGCTGCGGGCGGAGGTTCCAGCCGGCCACCACCGGCCTGCCGTGCTCGGTGCTCAGCCGGCTCACGGTCCCCGTGGCCAGCAGGAACATCGAACCGCCGGAGACGGGCAGGCCCAGGCGGCGGGCCGTGAGGACCCGCAGGAAGTGGCTGTGCGCGAAGACGACCACGCTGCCCTCGTTGTTGGCCAGCGCCGCGTCGATCTTGGCCAGCATCCGGTCGGCGCGCTCGCCGACCTGCTCGGGCGACTCGCCGGGGTGGTCGGGCGGGCCGGGCGCCACGCCGTCCGTGAAGAGGTACCAGTCCGGGTCGGTGCGGTGAATCTCCAGGGTCGTCAGGCCCTCGTACGCGCCGTACTCCCACTCGCTCAGGTCCGGGTCGACCAGCGCGTTCCCGAACCCGGCCAGCTCCGCGGTCTCGCGGGCCCGCGCGCGCGGACTGGTGAACGCCGCACCGATCCGGTACGTGCCGACGAGCGGCGCCAGCGAGCGGGCCTGTGCCCTGCCGTTGTCGGTGAGGGGGATGTCCGTCCAGCTGGTGTGCTGCCCTGAGAGGGCCCACGGCGTCTCGCCGTGCCGGACGAGGAGCAGATCGCCCATGGTCGCGAAGATCCTGTTCTTCCGGGGTGGCGGAACCGTCCGGTCCCGCCACCCCCGAGACTGCCACGCGGTGCAGGTCACGCGCGTGAGGGGGGCCTCGTCACAGGCCCTGCGGCACCCGTGCGGGCCGACCCGAGCCGCGCGTCAGGGCGTATCCGCCGACGCCCGCCAGCGCCGCGAGGACGCCGCCGGCCGCCGTCCACAGCCAGCGCGAGGACCACCAGCCGCCGGACCAGCCGTCCTCGGGCCCGGTGGCGGCGGCGGGCCGCCGGTCGTCCGAGCCCGCGCCCGGCACCAGGGGCTCGCCGAGCGAGCCGTCCACCGCCTGCGCGCCGCCCGCGTCGGTCGTGGTGACCTTGGTCTCGGCCCGCACCGGCAGCCCCAGGTCGTCCGCCTTGAGGTCGGTGACCGTGAGCCGCAGGTAGTAGGTGCCCGGCAGCGGGTCGTTCGCCCACTGCTCCGACCAGGCCCGCACCGTGCGCAGCGTGCAGGAGAGGGAGACCGAGGCGGCGTCCTGCGCGGCCGTGCGGGTGGGCGTGCCGAGCCGGCAGGCCTGGCGGCGCCGCAGCCCGTCGTACACGTCGACCTGCCAGGTCGACGCGGCCTGCCGGGCGGCGGCGTCGGGCAGCTTCACCGTGGCGTGCACGGTGGCGCGCTGCCCGGTGTCCACGGGGAACGCCCAGTACAGGTAGTCGCCCGTGGACGCCTCCGCCGTGGCGTCCTGGTCCGGCCGGATCGCGGTGGCGGTACGGAACGACGTGCCCGCCTCGGTCGGCGCGTCGCCCTTCTCGTCGCCGTCCGCGAGGGCCGTGCCCGCGGTGCCCGCGAGGAGCAGCAGGGCGGCACCGGTCACGGCGGCCAGGCGCCGCGCCACACGTGTCGTACGCATCAGTTGGTCCTCCAGACCGCGAAGCGCCAGCGCGACAGCCAGCCCCAGAGCACACCGGCGAGGAAGCCGACGAGGACGAGCAGACCCAGCAGCCACCAGCCGTGGCCGAGCCCGAAGAAGGCGACGTCGGAGGCGTCGTCGGGGGAGTCGACCAGGTCGACGGCGAGCTCGACGGGCAGGCCCGGCGACGTCTTCACCGACGCGGGCGCGGAGAAGGAGTTGCTGACGCGCAGACAGACGGTCTCGCTCGCACCGTACTTGGCGTCCTCGTCGGCGTCGTCCGCCTCGGGCCGCGGGTAGCGCAGGCCGGTCGAGATGACGTCGGTGCGCCCGTCGCCGGACTCCTGGCCGCGCACGATCTCCCGGCCGCCCGGCGTCTCGGCGCGCAGGAGCACGCCGTAGTCCGGGTGGACGGCCCGGTCGGCGGACACGCTCACGGAGGCGCGCAGTTCCTTGCCCGCGGGGACCTCCACGCGGTACCAGCGGTGCTCGCCGAACTTCTCGCGGTCGGTGTAGAGGCCCGACTCCAGCTTCGGCGCGGCGGTGCACTGCGCGGCGCCCTTCGCCTCGACCGGGGTGACCACCGGGTCGGCGGCACGGTCCACCAACTGCTTGACACGGCCCGAGAGTTCGTCGGTGTGCCGGATCGAGGTGTACGTGCCGCCGGTCGCCTCGGCGATGCAGCTGAGCTGGTCGCGGGTCTTGGCGTCCGGCACCAGGCCGAGCGTGTCGATGGTCAGATGGATACCCTTGGCGGAGATCTCGCGGGCGACCACGCACGGGTCGAGCGGCTGGCACGTGTCCTCGCCGTCGGAGATCAGCACGATGCGGCGGCTGCGCCCGGCCTCGTCGTCCGTCAGGTCGTCGGCGGCCTTGAGCAGCGTCGGGCCGATCGGGGTCCAGCCGGTCGGCGCGAGCGTCGCCACGGCGGTCTTCGCGTCGGTGCGGCCCGCCTTGTCGAGCCGCTCCACGGGGTAGAGCAGCTCGCTGTCCTTGCAGCCCGCCTTGCGGTCGTCGCCGCGGTAGTTGGCGCCGAGGGTGCGTATGCCGAGCGCGACCTCGTCGGGGGTCGCGTCCAGGACCTCGTTGAAGGCCTGCTTCGCGGCGGCCATGCGCGACTTGCCGTCGATGTCGCGGGCCCGCATGGAGCCGCTGACGTCGAGGACCAGCTCGACCTTGGGGGAGGGCTGTGCCGGTTCGTCGTCGTCATCGGCCGCGGCGGGGCCTGCCGTGACGAGCCCGGCGGTCAGGGCGGCGAGCAGGGCGATCACCCAGGCCGCCGGCCGTTGTCTTGTGATCATCGCCGGATCTTATTGATCTCCGGCGCGCATCCCCAAAACGAGATCAGAAGCGCACGCAGGGCCACCGCCTGACTACGCATCACCCCCGGGGAGGGGTGCCGGCGTCAGTTCCCGAGGCGCCGGCCGCCGAACGCCCCCGACCCGTCCGCCCGGCGCCACCAGGCCTCCATCGCCGACTGGTCCATCGCCCGCCAGTCGGGCGTCGCCTGGACGAGCGCCCCGCCGAGCCGCCGCCCGAGGTCGACCATCGCGCGCCCGGAGACGGTCCGGTCGGTGTCGTAGGTGTCCAGCGCGTCCGCCCAGGTGTCGGCCGTGGCGAGGGCGGACTCCAGGACGGTCGCGTCCTGCAGCGCCTTCACCGCGCCCGCCCCGGTGTGCGGGCGGGCCACGGCGGCCGCGTCCCCGGCGAGCAGGACGCGGCCGTCGGTGCAGCGGGGCGCGGCGAAGTCGTACATCGGCTGCAGGAACAGCTCGTCGGGTGCCGTCGCGCGCAGCAGGGCGCCCCAGTAGGGCGGCAGGAGCTCGTCGGCCACATGCGTGAGGTGGGCGGCGAGGGCCCGGGTCAGGCCGCCGGGCGGCAGGCCGGTGGGGCCGGTGAGCCGCAGGTCGAGGCCGAGCCCGAGGTCGAGGTCCGGGGGCGGGGCGGTGTACAGGACCCAGTTGACGCGCCGTCCGCCCGCGCCGTCCGGGATGCGGTAGACGATCACGTGGCCGCCGGGGAACACCGCGTACGCGCAGTCGTCGGCGCTCCACAGGTGCGGATCGGCGAGGCGGGCCTCGGGGAAGGCGCCGCGCCAGGCGAGATAGCCCGCGTAGGCGGGGCGTACGTCGCCGAAGCGCGCGGCGCGGACCGTCGAGCGGTAGCCGTCGGCGCCGATGACGAGGTCGTGGCGTGCGCTGCCGGAATCGGTGACCACCTCGACGCCGTCGGACACGGGCACCACCTGCCGCACCGGGGAGCCCGCGCGGAAGTCCACGCCGTGCGGCAGCCGGCCGCGCAACTCCCGCCACAGCGGACCCCAGTTGTACGTGCGGAAGGGGAAGGGCATGGCGGCGATCTCCCGGCCCACCGCGGTGCCGGCCGACGCGTCCCGCACGTACCAGCGCCGCCGCCGCAGCTGCACCCACGGCATGGCCGCGTCCAGGTAGCCGGCCGACTCCAGCTCCGCGTAACGGGAGTCGTGCACGGCGAGCCCGACCCCGCGCTCCGCCAGGCCGCCCGCGGCCCGCTCGTACACGGTGACCTCGTCCGCGCCGCCCCGGTGCGCGGCCAGGGCCGCGGCACACCCGGCGACGCTGCCACCGACGACGGCGACCCTGCCTCCACGCATCATGGCGCCATCCTGGCAGCCGGGGTGACGCCGTGTCAGCGCAGCGACACCCCGCGCCCGGCGAAGAACGGCTCGAAAGCGGCGGGGGACAGCAGGGCCGTCCGGCTCGCCGGGGCGGTGCCCGACGGATTGTGGAAGTGCAGCGAGCCGTCGGGCGTGCGGCCGGTCAGCAGCACCAGGTGACCGCCGCGGCCCGGCGCCGGGCGGTGCGGGCGGCGGATCTCGAAGTGCACGGAGGCGATCACCTGCCGCCCCTCGTCGAGGAGCGCGCAGATCTCCTCGACGGACAGGTGCCGGTGCACCCGGGCGTCGGCGCCGTGCTCCTGGCGGGCGTACTCCGCGAAGGGGGCGTAGACCAGGCCGCGGATCACGCCGTCCGCCTCGGTGTACGCGCCGTACTTCAGCGCGCCGTCCCGCAGCGCGAACAGGGTGGGCGCACCGGGGCCGAGCCACATCCGGAAGCACGTCAGGCCGCACAGGTGGCCGCACCAGCGCGCGTAGTCCTCCACGGTGGCCGCGCCCGAGGTGCGCCAGGCCGGGTCCGCGGCGCGGTCGAAGTCCTCGTACACGATGGGTCCGACGAGGTCGGGCGAGGCGAACTGGGTCCGGACGGGCGCGGCGCAGGTGGCGCAGGGCGGCACGGCGGGGCTCCCGGGGTCCGGGGTCACTGGCGGTAGCCGCTGAGGAACCGGCCGATACGGCTGATCGCCGCATCCAGGTCGTCGGCGTGCGGCAGGGTCAGGATGCGGAAGTGGTCGGGGCGCGCCCAGTTGAAGCCGGTGCCCTGCACGACCTGGATCTTCTCCTGGAGGAGCAGGTCGAGCACGAACTTCTCGTCGTCGTGGATCGGGTGGACCTTCGGGTCGAGACGCGGGAAGGCGTACAGCGCGCCCTTCGGCTTGACGCAGGAGACGCCCGGGATCTCGTTGAGCTTCTCCCAGGCCCGGTCGCGCTGTTCGCGCAGCCGGCCGCCGGGCGCGGTGAGTTCGTGGATCGACTGGTGGCCGCCGAGCGCGGCCTGGATGGCGTACTGCGCGGGGGCGTTGGGGCACAGCCGCATGGAGGCGAGCATCGTCAGCCCCTCCAGGTAGCTCTTCGCGTGCTGCCGCGGCCCCGTGACGACCAGCCAGCCGGACCGGAAACCCGCCACCCGGTACGTCTTGGACAGGCCGCAGAAGGTCAGGACGACGAGGTCGGGCGCGAGGGCGGCGACGCTGTGGTGCACCGCGTCGTCGTACAGGATCCGGTCGTAGATCTCGTCGGCGAAGACCATCAGGCCGTGCCGGCGGGCCAGATCGAGGATGCCCTCCAGGATCTCCTTCGGATAGACCGCGCCCGTGGGGTTGTTCGGGTTGATGATCACGACGGCCTTGGTCCGGTCGGTGATCTTCGACGCCATGTCGTCGAGGTCCGGGTACCAGTCGGCCGATTCGTCGCACACGTAGTGGACGGCCTTGCCCCCGGAGAGGGTCGTCACGGCCGTCCACAGCGGGAAGTCCGGCGCGGGGACGAGGACTTCGTCGCCGTCCTCCAGGAGCGCCTGGACGGCCATCGTCACGAGCTCGGACACGCCGTTGCCGAGGAAGACGTCGTCCACGCCGACGTCGGTCAGGCCGAGCGCCTGATAGCGCTGGACGACCGCCCTGCGGGCCGAGAGGACACCGCGCGAGTCCGTGTAGCCGTGCGCGCCGGGAAGCATCCGGATCATGTCCTGGACGATCTCCTCGGGCGCCTCGAAGCCGAAGAGCGCGGGGTTGCCGGTGTTGAGGCGCAGCACGCTGTGGCCCGCCTCCTCCAGGGCGTTGGCATGCTCGATGACGGGGCCCCGGATCTCGTAACAGACCTCGCTGAGCTTGCTCGACTGCCGGAACTCCATGCGCTGTGCCTCCCGAGACGTGTGGTACTTGGTTTTACCAAGTCTCCGCTTGGAAAGTCCAACAACTTGTCTAGACTGCGTCGCATGCCACCTCGCCGAAGCTACGACCAGTACTGCGCGGCAGCCCGGGCGCTCGACGCCGTGGGCGACCGCTGGACCCTGCTCGTCGTCAGGGAACTGCTGGTCGGGCCCCGCCGCTACACCGACCTCCACGCCGACCTGCCCGGCGTCAGCACGGACGTGCTCGCCTCCCGGCTGAAGGACCTGGAACAGCGGGGCCTGTCGACGCGCCGCAGGCTGCCCCCGCCCTCGGCGGCCTACGTCTACGAACTCACGCCCAGGGGACGTGCGCTGCTGCCCGTCCTGGAGGCCCTTTCCGCGTGGGGCGCGCCCGGCCTCGCCGAGCGCGCGCCCACGGACGCGGTGCGGGCGCACTGGTTCGCCCTGCCGCTCCTGCGCCACCTCGCGGCGGCGGGCGCGCAGGGCGTGGCGGAGGTACGGCTCCCCGAGGGCAGCTTCCACGTGCGCCTCGCCCCGGACGCCGAGTCCTACGGCGACGGGCCCGCGCCGGACGGGGCCGACGCGGGCATCACGCTGGACGCCGACACGTGCGTCGCGGTGGGCCGCGGCGACCTCACGCTCGGGCAGGGCGTGCGGGAGGGCCGGGTCGAGGTCACCGGCGAGTCCGTCCTCGCCAAGGCGCTGCGCGCGACGTGACGCCACGGACGGCCCGGGCCCCGCACCCGCGCGGCGTCCCGGTCAGGGCAGCGGGACCCCGCGGGCGGTGACCCACAGCTCGTACCACTCCTCGTGGGTGAGCTCGGGCTCACGGGCGACCGCGTCCCGGCAGGCCAGGATCCGCTCCGGCCGGGTGGTGCCGATGACCGGTGCGATCCGGGCCGGGTGGCGCTGCAGCCACCACAGCAGGATCGTCTCCGGCGTGGTCCGCTTGCGCTCGGCGAGGTCGGCGACCAGCCGCCCGGCCGCCGAGTCGCCCGCGTCAGGGCCGGTGAACCGGCCCTGGGCGAGCGCCCCCCACGCCTGCAGCCGCACGTCGTGGGCCCGGCAGTACTCGAGGGTCCCGTGCGGGAAGCCGTTCCCGGTCGCGGCGGACGTGTTGACCAGGACGCCCGCCTCGACCCAGTCCCGGTCCGCGAGGCTCATCTCCAACTGGTTGGCGACCAGCGGCAGATCGAGATGCGCCCGCAGCTCGGCGATCTGCGCGGCGCTCATGTTCGACACGCCGAACCGGCGCACCAGGCCCTGCCGGTGCAGGGACGTCAGCGCCTCGGCGGTCTCCGCCGGATCCGCCAGCGGGTCGGGACGGTGCAGGAGCAGGACGTCGATCACGTCCGTACGCAGCCGGGTGAGGCTCTCCTCGACGCGCCGCACGATGGTCGGCCCCCGCAGGTCGTACATGCCGGGCAGCCCGCCGTCGGCCTGCCGGATCCCGCACTTGGTCTGCAGGACGATCCGCTCGCGCAGGCCCGGGGACCGGGCGAGCAGTTCACCGAAGACCGCCTCGGCCTTGCCGCGCCGGTAGATGTCGGCGTGGTCGAACGCCGTGATGCCCGCGTCCAGCGCGGCCTCCACCGCGGCCTCCGCATGCGCGATGTCCGAGGCGGTGTACGGCGCGGCGTCCCAGCTGCCGCCGAGTCCCATGCAGCCGTAGAGCGGCTGCCCGGCGGGCAGATCGTGCTGAACCGTCATGTCTCTCCCTCGGTGATGACGTCGTGGCCCCGAGCGGGCCCCGGACATCGTCGCGCAGGTCGGGTCCCGGCGCTCAGCTCCCGGCTCAGCTCCCGAAGGGGACGTCGTCCGTGGTGGCCATGCGGCGGGTCCCGCCGTGCGCCTGCACGACGTCGTGGATGTGGCCGATGGCCCGCCGCGCGGACGACTCGTCCGTGCCGCACCCGCCGGTGCCCGACACCCCGTCGGGGTAGCAGGACGCCCGGTGGCCGTAGATCAGGCCGTCGGCGTCGCCCCCGGCGGGATCCAGCAGGCTCCGCGCGGCACCGTCGTCGCCCGCCGCGGCCGTCCAGCCGAAGACGCGCGCGAGATAACCGCGGTCCCGGGCCCGCGCGCTCAGCCGCAGCTGCTCCTCGACCTTCCCGAGGACGGTGGGCAGGCTCAGGTTGAACAGGCCCTTGTCCATGACCCGTTGGTTGTGCGCGACGGAACCGCCGAACTCGTCGTACTGGCGCGCCACTTCCGCGGAGTCGCCGCTGATGTCGACACCCTCGAGGTGGTTGAGGCCGCCCGCGACGTCCTTCCAGCCCGCCTTGCCCGCGGTGCCGTAGAACCCGTACAGGACCCGTACCCCGGCGCTCTCCAGCTTCGCGCGGGCCAGGTCGCGCAGGGCCGCGGTCGAGCAGTGCCGCCACTTCGGGTCGCCGCTGTCGCAGTAGTCGGGGTTCTTGATGTCCAGCCAGACGAATCCGACGTTCTTGCCCGCCCTGCGCTGCTGCGCGATGCGGTCGAACATCTCCGCCATGGTGTTGCCCGCGCTCGTCGGCAGCCCGTCGTGATCGGCCCACCAGCCCTTCTTCCAGGCGGTGGCGTCGATCTCCATCGCGTTCGCGCCGTGCTCCAGCGCCTTGTCGACGCCGCCGACGGTCAGCACGCGGTGCGCGATGGCCCAGACCGGACGCTCGCTCCGCTCCTTGCCCGACGCGGCGGCACCGGGGGCGGGACCGGCGGCGGCACCGGCCGGCGGGGCCGCGAGACCCCACAGCAGGGCGCCGCAGGCGGCGGTCAGGGTCACGGCCCGGGCGGTCGGGCGGGTGCGGTCGCGAGGGGTCAAGGTGGTCTCTCCATCCGTTCCGGTGCGCTCGGCACCTGCCCCTTCCGTCCCAGGTGAAACCCCCTTACCGCTGGTCACCCCGGTCGCCGGGAGTGCGCGGTTCGGCCGGGGAGGGACGTGCCGGGGGAGTGTCGGGACCGCCGAAGTCGGGGCTGGTGAAGTCCGGGCGCACGAGGCGGGGACGGTCGCCGGACGCGGGCCGGTCGGCCGACGCGGGGGCCGGCGCCGGACCGGGGGCGGAGTAGCCGAGGCGCGGAATACGGCCGGCGCGCGCGGCATCAGGGACGGCGCCGGTGCCGGCCAGGGCCTCGCGGAGGAAGGGGACCACGCCCCGTTCCAACAGGGCGTGGTGCCACTCTTCCCTGGCCCGGGCCACCTCCTCGTCCAGCTCGGACCGGTGTTCCGGCCCGGGACCGGCCCGGCCGTCGCGCAGGGCGGTCCTGACCACTCCGATCACGGCGACGAGCAGGCCGGCCACCGCCAGCGCGCCGACCAGCCACCCCGCGCCGATCAGGGAGCCCGCGAAGGCGGCACCGGTCAGCCTCAGGACGAGACCGACGACGAGGAGGAGCGCGGCGACGGCTCCGGACAGCAGGGTGCCGAGCACCACGAAGGCGGCGAAGGGACCGGCGCCGGTCCCCTCCGGTGCGCCGAAGGCCGGCCGGGACGCGCCGGGACCCCACGAAGGACTCGGGGGGTGCATCCGCCCGTCCCGTCCGCCCCCTGCCCGACGGGGTACGGACGGTCGGGACGCCCGCGCCTGATCGGCCCGCACCGCACCCGGCACCACCGGCCGCACGCGCAGCCCGACCAGTGCCGCCAGCAACCGGCGCCCGTAGGGCATCCCGGCCCACCGGTCCCTGGCGACCTCCGTGCCGTCCGGTCGGCCCGCGCCCAGGACGGCCGCGCCCAGTCGGCGACCCGGGCCCGGCGCGGCGCGGCCCGACGGTGAGCGATGCGCCGCGGTGCGCAGCCGCTCCCGCAGGGCCACATAGTGCGCGTATTCGTCCGCCGCGGCCGACGTGAGGAGAGCCGTGGCGTTCAGCGCCATGGTGCGCAGCTGCTCGGCGGTCAACCGCTCGCCGAGCGCGGCGAGTTCCGGGCGCGCCGAAGCCGTGCGCAGCGTCTCGTCGAGCAGGCGCTCGTACTCCGCCCGGTCCTCGGCCAGCAGGTGCGGGGCACTGTTCACAGCCCCTCCTCTCCGGCCGCGGGCCTCGCTCGCCAGGGGGGCGCGTCGCGCCCTTCGGCGCCGGCCTGCGGGGGATCGTGGGGTGGGGCGGGACGCGGCAAGCGGCGCTGCTCCGGGGGGAGTTCGAGGGAGGCGGCGGGCGCGGGCTCGGGGGCGCCGGCGGGCGGCGTGAGCGGGCCGAACGGGGCGGGCGGTCCGGGCACGTCCAGGGGCCGGGGGACGCACGGGGGAGCGCCGGTGTCCGGCAGCGGTCGGGCCGGGTCGTTCGCGGGGGCGGCCGGGGACGCCTGCGCCGGGGAGGGGGGAGCGGACGCGGCCGGGGCGGGGGCGGTCGCGGCGGAGCCCACCGACTCGGGGGCCGGAGAGCCGCCCGTCGCCGCCTCCGCGGCCTGCGCCCCGCCCGTCACCGCCTCGTTCACCGTCTGGATGCGGCCGAGCTGGGTGAGGAGCATGGGCGCCGACATGCCGACGACGAGAGCGGCGTACTCGCCGCTGATCTGGTCCGTGGTGCCGAACAGCACCGCCGCGCCCGCGCCCATCACGCCGTGCACCGCGGCCGCCGCGACGTCCACGGACGGGTCGAAGTACACCTGGAAACGGGGAAGTTCACCGTGGTACGCCCCGGCCGCCGCCGCTTGCCGGTACGCGCGGCGGTCGGCCTGCCAGGACACGAACCGGGTGTACACGTCCAGGACCCCGCGCAGGAGCCCGCCCGCCGCCCCCAGGAGGATCAGCGTCGGGACGTCCACGGTCTCCCCCGGGTGATGACGTCGGCGCCCGGCCGCGAGCAGAAGAACACCCCGGGAGCGTAGAGCCGTTCGGGGGCCCCGGGAAAGGGTGTGCCGCCCCGACCGTGCGCCGGGGCGGTCACGCAGGGGTCAGCTCCCGGACACGCCCGACTCGTCCGGCCGGTCCATCCGGTCCAGGTAGTGCTCGTCGATCCGGGCCCGGTAGCCGGCGTCGGTCACCCGCAGGTCCCTGTCGAACCGCGGGGCGGCCTTGACGTGGTCCTTCGTGCGGGGCACGGACAGGGTGCGGGTCCCCTCGTCGACGTGCGCGACGACCCAGAGGGGCAGCAGCACCTTCTTGCTGAGCAGCGGCCCGCCGGTGTCGACGACGAGGTGGTCGGGCGCCACCTCCTCGGATACGGGGTCGACCTTCCCGACCGAGCCGTCGCTCGCCTCCACCGCGCAGCCGATGAGGTCGGTGGACACGAGGGGGCCGTCGGGAGTTCTGAAGGCCTGGACGCTGTCGGTCATGGCTGAGCCTCTCCGCCGCGATGGGCAGTTGTCGTACGTGTGGGAAACCTCATGTCCGCGCCCGCGGGGGCGAAACCTCACCGAAGGGTGACGTCGCGGAAGCGGTGCGGGGCACGGCCGACCACCGCCCGGGCGGACGGCGTTGCGAGACCTTCACATCTTCGCGCCCGTGAAGGCGGACGGGCGGGGCAGCCGAAAAGAAGACGCCGCGGAGGTTGCCGCAGATGTTGGTTGTTGCTCTCTTGTTGCTGCCCGCCATGGGGCTGTTGCTGATCGGAATGGACCGGGTCGAGGACCGGTTGAGGGGAAACGCCTCCCCGCCCTCGGGCCGTCACCGACGCCACCTCCGCCTGGTCTCCGGGCACGCGCGCGGTGGACACCGTCCGACGGTGGTCGGGGAACGCCGCGACGAGGCGGCCTGACCCGGTCCCCGACGTACGGGCGCCCCGCGCGGCCACCCGCGACGGTGCGCCGAAGTCAGAGCCGGGCGAGCAGCGCGTCGGTGAACTCCGCGGTGCTCGCGGTGCCGCCCAGATCGCGGGTGCGCACATCGGTCCCGGCCAGCACGGCCGCGATGGCGTCGGTGATGTCGCGGGCCGCCCGCGGGTGGCCGAGGTGGTCGAGCATCATGGCCGCCGACCAGATCGCGCCCAGCGGATTGGCGATGCCCCGGCCCGCGATGTCGGGCGCGGAGCCGTGCACGGGCTCGAACATGGACGGGAAGGCGCGCTCCGGATTCAGGTTGGCGGCCGGTGCCATGCCGATGGACCCGGCGACCGCCGCCGCGAGGTCGCTGAGGATGTCGCCGAACAGGTTGGAGCCGACGACGACGTCGAAGCGGGCGGGATCGAGGACGAACTTGGCCGCGAGGGCGTCGATGTGCTCCTGCTCCCAGGCCACCCCGGGGTGGTGGGCGGCCCGTTCGGCGACGAGCTGGTCCCAGAACGGCATGGTGTGCACGATCCCGTTCGACTTGGTCGCCGAGGTGAGGGTGCCGCGCCGCCGCCCGGCAAGACCGAAGGCGTAGTCGAGGACCCGCGTGACGCCCGCCCGGGTGAACACGGCCTCCTGGACGGCCATCTCGTCGTCGAGGCCCCGGTTGATCCGGCCGCCCGCCTCGCTGTACTCGCCCTCGACGTTCTCACGGACCACGACGAAGTCGACCTCGCCGGCCAGCGCGCCGCGCACCGGGCTCTCGACGCCCTCGAAGACGCGGACGGGCCGCAGATTGACGTACTGGCGGAAACTGCGGCGGATCGGGATCAGCAGCCCCCACAGCGACACGTGGTCGGGCACGTCGGGCCGCCCCACCGCGCCCAGCAGGATGGCGTCCTTGTCGCGCAGCAGATCGATGCCGTCCTCGGGCATCATCGCGCCCTCGCGCAGGTAGCGTGCGCACGACCAGTCGTCGTACGAGGTGTAGCGCAGGGCGAAGCCGTGCCGTGTGCCGACCGCGTCGAGCACCTGCCGGGCGGGCGGCAGGACTTCGGCGCCGATCCCGTCACCGGGGATGAGGGCGATGTGGTGGTTCGTCATGCCGTCGATTCCAGCAACGCGGCCGGTGCGGCGTCCAAGACGTACCGCGGATCTCGCTGATAGCGGGCGCCTATGGGTGGCCGGGAGTTCCGGTGCGCGGATGATGCCCGAGGGCCTCCGTGCGGGCCGTCTCCAGGAAGGCGGCCGCCGCGGGCGACAGCGGCCCGTGGCGGCTGATCAGGCCCACCTGTAGCGCGGTCGCCGGCTCGATGTCCAGGACCTCGGCCCCCGCCTGCCGCGCCAGGTCCCGCCAGGCCTCCGTCACGACCGCGAGCCCGACCCCCGCGAGCACCAACGGCAGCAGCGCCACCCGGTGTTCGATCTCGGCCGCCACGGCGAAGGCGATCCCCTGCTCGCGCAGCGCGTCGACGTACGCGCGCATCCCGGTCCCCGGCTGCCCCACGATCAACCGCTGCCCCGCCAGCTCCTCGCAGGCCACACCCGCCCGCCCGGCGAAGGGCCCGCCGGGCGGTACGACGAGCACGAAGCGCTGGCGGGCCAGCGCGAGCGAGGCGACCTCCTTCTGCGGCAGCGGCCCGCCGGACGCGGCGAGGCCGAGCTCCGCGGCGCCCGTCCGCACCGCGTCGACCACGTCGCGGACGGTGAAGACCGCCCGCACGGCGACCACCACGTCCGGGTAGCGCGTGCTGAACGCCCGGATCAGCGAGGTGAGCGGCTCCACCGCCTGGGACGGCATCGACGCCACGTCGAGGCGCCCCGAGCGCAGCGCGTGCACGGACGCCACGCTCGCCCGTGCCGTCTCCAGGCTGCGCACGGCCGCGCGGGCCGGTTCGATCAGCGCCCGGCCCGCCTCGGTGAGCACGGCACGCCGCCCGATCCGGTGGAAGAGCGCGGACCCCAGATCACGTTCCAGTGTCCGGACGGCCTGCGACAGCGAGGGCTGGGAGACGTACAGCGCCGCGGCGGCCCGGTTGAAGCCGCCGGAATCGACGATCGCCAGGAAGTACTCCAGCTGCCTGACGTCCATCGCCGCTCCCTTTCCCGCCGCCTTCCCCCCCCCGGCTCTCCCGCCGCCCTTCCCACCGGTCTCGTCCGGTACGGGGAGCGCACCCGGTCCCGCGCACGGGATCGCCACGCATTCTCCCCGCCCTGCGGGCCGTTCGGGCCGTACGGTGTGGCATCGTAGATCGACTGATGAGGCGGACGCCCGAGCGTCCGCGTAGGGGGATCACCATGCGTGTGCGTACCGTCGCGGCCTCCGCCGCTCTCGTCCTGTGTGCCGCGACGGCCGCGGTGGCCTGTTCGTCGCCGGACGCCGCCGACAGCAAGCGCCCCGCGGGGCCGTCCGGATCCGCCCGGCCCGGCCCCGCCGAGGCCGAGGCCCCCAAGGGGCGCGTCGAGACGGGTGAGCGGGAGGAGCACGGGCCGGAGACCGGCGGCCCCGACACGTCGAAGCAGGCCGGGAAGCAGGCCGAGAAGTGCGAGAAGTCGGCCGCCGAGATCCCCGAGGAGTGCGCCCTCGACCTGCCGTACTCCGACATCACCGTCGGCAAGGCGCGGCCGGGGAGCGAGGCACCGGCCACCCCGTGAGGCCCCGGCGGGCCGGTCAGGACGGCTGGCGGTGGAGGGCCTCGTCCGGGGCGGGCGTGTCGTCGTCGTCCCTGCGGATCCACACCGTGCGCTGCTGGAAGGGGATCTCGATGCCCGCCGCGTCGAGGGCCTCCTTGGTCCGGCGGCGCAGCTCACGGGTGACGGACCACTGCTGGAGCGGGACGGTCTTGACGGCCACGCGGACCACGACGCCGTCCGCGTCCAGGGACTGCACGCCCCAGACCGCGGGGTCCTCCAGCATCGCGGGGCCGAACCGCGGATCCTGCCGCAGGGCGTGCCCGGTGTCCTCCAGGACGGCGTAGACGGTGTCGAGGTTGGACTCGTAGGCCACCGAGACGTCCAGGACGGCGCGGGCCCACTCCTGGCTGTCGTTGCGCACGCGCATGATCTCGCCGTTGCGGATGTGCCACAGGCCGCCGTTGAGGTCGCGGACCTGGGTGAGCCGCAGGCCGACGTGCTCCACCTCGCCGACCGCCTCGCCGAGGTCCACGGAGTCGCCCACGCCGTACTGGTCCTCCAGCATGATCAGCATGCCGGACAGGTAGTCGGCGACGAGGCTCTGCGCGCCGAAACCGATGGCCAGACCGACCACACCGGCGCTCGCGAGCAGCGGGCCCAGGGCGATGCCGATCTGGTCGAGGAGCATGCCCACGGCCATCACGCCGACGACGACGGTGACGATGCTGCTGAGCACCGAGCCGATGGTGCGGGCGCGCTGCTCGCGCCGCTCGTGGGCGCGCCTGCGGTCGCGCTGCAGCACGGCGGGGCCGCGGTTGGTGCGGCGCGGCTCGCCCTCCTCGCCCGCGGGCTGCAGGATGCGCTGCACGACGCGGGTGATGCCCTTCTTGGCCAGCGCCCGGACGATCATCGCGCCGACGATGATCAGCGCGATGCGCAGCGGGATGCCTATCAGGGTTCCTGCGTTGTCCCGCAGCCAGTCCGGGGCCTCGATCGCCTGGGTCTCCATGGACCCGGCCTGGCCGGCGCCGTCGGCAAGGATGTGCGACACCGACACGTCGGTGGGTGACACGGCTTTCCCTCCACTCGGTCGAAAGAGCACTGAAGATCACTGCTCGCGCACTGATCGCAGCGGGGACCGTAGCCACGGTTTGCGAATCGGGTCAAAACGCGTGACGGACCCGTGCGAGGTATGTGCGGTGAGTGTGGGCAGCCTGCTCCGCGGCGCGCCGACTATGCGCGCTTCATGCCGGAAACCCGAGGCCGGAGGGCGGCCTCGGGGTCAGACGGCGCTGGTGCAGGGGTCCAGGTCCAGGACGGCGGTGACGCGTTTGCCGACCGGAGTGGGCTGGACACTGAGGGTGCGGGCCAGCAGGGAGACGATCTCGAGCCCGTGCTGTCCGATCCGCTGCGGGTCGGGGTCGTGGACGGCGGGACCCCGTGGGTCGCCGTCCCAGACCTCGACGCGTACGGTCCCCTCGTCGATCCGCAGCCGCAGCAGGGCCGAACCGGGGGCGTGCTTGACGGCGTTGGTGACGAGCTCGCTGACGATCAGCTGGACGACCTCGACCGTCCGCTCGGCCACCGGCACCTTGTCCTGCTCGCGCGCCAGGGTCAGGAACCGGGCCGCGGTGTGCCGGGCCTCGGCGATGCACCCCGCGTCCCCGTCGAGGGGGACGGCGAGCTCGAGGGGGCCGGCGGCCCCGGGGAGGTCGGGACGGTCCGGCGCGTCGTCTGCTTCCTGCCCTGGGCTTCCCGCCATGCACGGCCCCCGCGGTGTTCGTTCATCAGCGCCTGTGGGCGGCACTGGTACAGCGGGTCAGGTTACCCCGCGTCCCTGTATCCGGATGCCGGACTTCGTCGGATACAGGGATGCGGGTGTGGCCCCGAGGGGCGTGCGGCACCTGACGGGCCGCGTCTACGGTCGACGACCGTCGCCGCAGGCCGTCCTGCCGGCAGCCGCAGCTGGGGGCAGGCATCGGCGAGCGGCCTAGAAGTAATGCTTGCGACCGCCCACGGCACGGCCGGTGGCGCCCAGGATCCAGAGGATCGCGCCGACCAGGATGAGTATGCCGCCGATCGTCGTCAGCAGCGACAGGCCCACCAGAAGGCCAATGATCAGCAGAATCAGCCCAACAACAATCATCGTGAATCCGTTCGCTCGAGTTTCCGTTGCCGGCGCATTCTGACGCGTACGCGTCAATCCTGCCCGCCGCCCCCGCAGGCCTGAAGGTTCTCCGGCTGAGGGGGAGGCGCTGCCGCCCGTGTGCGGCGGCTGCCGTTCGTGTGTGGTGCTCCCCCCGAGTGCCCCGGCTTTCACCGCGCATGCACTCCGGCACGTGATTCTCGTCGGACCGGTTCCGGCGGCGCCCTCGTCGCCGGTCGGCGCGGTGGTGGCGTCCGGCACGCACAGGGCCCCCGGCTGGTGCCGGGGGCCCTGTCTGGCGTCTGGCCTCTCGCGTCTGCCGCCCGCGGGCCTCAGGGGCGGGGGCGGGCCGCGGTGTCGAGGTAGAAGGCGTCGATGCTCTGCACGGCCTGCTCGAACTCGTCCAGGTTCACCGGCTTGGTGACGTACGCGTTGGCGTGGCTGCTGTAGGCACCGGTGACGTCGTCGGGGGCGGTGGACGTGGTGAGCACGACGACGGGGATGGTGTGCAGGTTCTCGTCGTTCTTGAGGACCTTGAGCAGGTCCCGTCCGTTCATGCGGGGCATGTTGAGGTCCAGGACGATGAGGTCCGGACGGGGGCTGTCGGGGGCGCGCAGGTGCTCCAGCGCGGCGACGCCGTCGGTGACCTGGACGAGGTTGCGGGCTCCGCGCTCGGAGAGGGCTTCCTCGATGAGCATGGCGTCGGCGATGTCGTCCTCGACCAGCAGGACGTCGAAGGGGCGGGCGGGGGTCGTCATCATCGGACGCTCCGTGGGTTTTTCGTCTGAGTGGTCAAAGAGTCCCGGCCAGCGGCGGCGGGCGCCCTGGCGGGAAATGCCGCAGGCGGCGCCGATCTGCGGATAGCCCGCGCCCGCGCGGGCCGCCGCGGCGGCGGCGTCCTGCTGGAGCCGCTCGGCGGCATGCTGGAAATGGTCGAGCAGGTGGAGCAGGGCCAGGGCCGGAGCCGAATCGCCGGCCGCCGCCGGCAGCGCCGGGTCCTGCAGCAACTGTCGCGCCAGACGCTGCGCGAGCCCGGCGATCGCCGTGTCCGCGATCGCCGCTGTCTCCTGGGGGTCGGCCCGCAGCTGGAAGTTCTTGTCTGGCATGCCCGGAACTCTAGGCCCTGCCACGGATGGTGACAACAACAGTTGTCGGCCCGATATAGTGTCGGCGCCGCACCTTCAAGCGGCCACACACCAAGGGGCATTGAAGATGAGCGGCGAGGTACGACACCCGCAGGGGCAGGGGCTGTCCGCGTGGACGACGCGGCGCTGGCTGCGGGTGGGAGTCGCCCTGTCGCTGGCCGTGCTGGCCGCGCTGGGCGCGCTCGGGACATGGGTGCTGGGCCGCACCACCACGCTCAGCGAGGAGCTGGTGGACGTGCGCTCGCCCGCGCTGACCACGGCCATCCGCCTGGAGTCGGCCGTCCTCAACCAGGAGACCGGGATCCGCGGCTACGGACTGACGGGCACCAAGGACTTCATCCTGCCCTACCGGAAGGGGCTCACCGAGCAGAAGGCGTACGCCGCGAGCCTGACCGAGCTCCTGGACGGCGACCGGGACCGCCTGAACGACCTGGAGACCGTGCGGAACGCCCTGGACACGTGGCAGGAGCGGATCGCCCGCCCGATCGCCGCCGCGACGCCCGGCGCGGCCTCCGCGCTCGCCACCGAGCGCGCGGCGGAGGGCAAGGAGTCCTTCGACCAGGTCCGCAAGGCGATGGCCGGCCAGCAGGAGCGGCTGCGCGCGGACCGCCTGCAGGCGCGGGACGACCTGATGGCCACCATGACCGTACGGAACTGGGTGTTCGGCGCGATCGGGACGCTCATCCTCATCCTGACCGCGATCATCTTCGAGGGCCTGCGCCGCGGCATCACCCGCCCGCTGGAGCAGCTCGGCGCCGACGCCCGCACCATCGCGGGCGGCGACTTCGACCACCCCATCACCCCCATAGGCCCCGCCGACCTGCGCCACCTCAGCGGCGAGATCGACTTCATGCGCCGGCGCCTGGTGCGCGAGCTCGCCTTCACCGAGGAGGCCCGGCTGCGGCTGGACGCGCAGACCGCCGATCTGCAGCGTTCCAACGCGGAGCTGGAGCAGTTCGCGTACGTCGCCTCGCACGACCTGCAGGAGCCGCTGCGCAAGGTCTCCAGCTTCACCCAGCTCCTGCAGCGCCGCTACGGCGGCCAGCTCGACGAACGCGCCGACCAGTACATCGACTTCGCGGTCGACGGCGCGAACCGCATGCAGGTCCTCATCAACGACCTCCTCGACTTCTCCCGCGTGGGACGGCTGCACAACACCCACCAGAGCGTCGACCACAACGAGGTCCTGAAGCGCACCCTGTCCTCCCTCAGCGTGGGCATCGAGGAGGCGGAGGCCGTCATCACGCACGACGAGCTGCCGACCCTGGTCGCCGATCCCACCCAGATGGGCATGCTCTGGCAGAACCTGATCGGCAACGCCGTGAAGTTCCGCCGCCCCGACGTACCGCCGGCCATTCACATCACGGCCCGGCAGGACGGCGAGCTGTGGGCCTTCACGGTCACGGACAACGGCATCGGCATCGCGCCGGACTACGTGGAGAAGGTCTTCGTCATCTTCCAGCGGCTGCACACCAAGGACACCTACTCCGGCAGCGGCATCGGCCTCGCCATGTGCAAGAAGATCGTCGAGTTCCACGGCGGGACCATCGCCGTCGACCCCGGCTACCGGGACGGCGCGCGCATCACCTTCACCCTGGCCCCCGAGCCGCCGGAGGTCCCCGGCCTCTCCACCCTGCCGGAAGCCACCCGCGCCGCGGCGGAGCTGTCCTCGTGACCGCTCCTCTCGGTGCCGTGCCGGGCGACCCCGCCGGCGAACCGCCGTACCGCATCCTGCTCATCGAGGACGACGCGGGCGACGCCCTGCTCGTCGACGAGCTCCTCCAGGACACCGGGCTGCGCTTCGAGCTGGTCACGCGCACGACACTGGCCGAAGCCCGCCCGGACCTGGGCGCGGGCGCCGTCGACTGCGTGCTCCTGGACCTGCACCTGCCCGACGTGTCCGGCATCGACGCGGTCACCGCCGTCCGCGCCCTCGCCCCGCACACCGCGGTCATCGTCCTCACCGGCCTGTCCGAGGCCCAGGCGGGCGCCGACGCGATGGCCGCGGGTGCCCAGGACTACCTGGTCAAGGGCAAGGTCGAGGCCGACCTGCTGGACCGCACCGTCCGCTACGCCGTCTATCGCAGCCAGACCGAACGCGCCAACGCCCAGGCGCAGGCCACCCGGCTGCGCGCCGAGGAGAACGCCCGTCTGGAACGGGGCCTGCTGCCCCAGCCGATGCTCGGCACCTCCACCGTGCGGGTCACCACCCGCTATCTGCCCGGTGCCGCGATGGCCCTGCTCGGCGGGGACTTCCTCGACGTCGTGGAGGGGGACGACGGGCTGCTGCACGCCGTCGTCGGTGACGTCAGCGGGCACGGCCCGGACGCCGCCGCGCTGGGCGTGTGCCTGCGCATCGCCTGGCGCTCGCTGATCCTCGGCGGGCACCGCGGACAGGACCTGCTGCACCTGATGGAACGGATCCTGCTCGCCGAACGCGGCAGCCACCCGCTCTTCGCCACCTGCACCCTGCTCACCCTCGACCAGCACGCCGGTACCGCGACCCTGCACCTGGCCGGCCACCACGAACCGCTGCTCACCACGGGCGAGGGGACCCGCGAGGCCGCTGCCGCCCACGGCATCGCCCTCGGCATCGCTCCCGACCTGCGCAGCTGGCCCTCCACGGTCATCCCGCTCCCGGCCAGCGGGGCGCTCACCCTCTACACCGACGGCCTCACCGAAGGCCACAGCGGAACCGCCGGCCGGCGGCTCGGCGTCGACGGACTCCTCACCCTCATCGACCAGTTGCCGCCCACCGATCCGGCCGCCCACGTGGACCGCCTCATCAAGGAGACCCACGCCCTCAACGCCGGACGGCACTCCGACGACCTCGCCGTACTCCGGCTCGATTGGAACCAGGGAGTGTGACGCAGTTCACCTCTCGACGGAGAGTGACGTCCCAATCCGGCCAAACGAGATGCAACGGAGCTGAAAAGCGCGGCAAGCGGAATGCGTTCCTGTCCTCTGAGTGAGAACGCGACGCGCGGCGGGATCAAGCCAGGTCTAGACCGGTTGCCTGTGAAGAGCATGAGTGGCTACCTTCACCTCGCCTTTACTTCGATCGCGAAGTGGGGCCGACGCAACTGAAGTTGCTTTCTTCTGGGGGGATCCATGCTTTCTGTTCGTTCCACGGTGACACGTGTGTGTATGGCCGTGGCTGCCCTTGCCGCCACCTGCGTCTCCGCGCCCGCCGCCACGGCGGCCGAGGCGGGCCCGGTGATCTCGTCCGAGGCGAAGGCTTCGGCGCGCGCCTTCGCCGCCGAGAACGAGGCCGAGGTGTTCGCCTCGGCCACCGTGTGCGGAACCGGCTACGAGTTCGTGGACGCCAAGGCGCTTCCGAACGCCGACAAGCGCTACGGCACGCTGTTCTTCTACATGAAGGGCAACAGCGCCTGCGCCATCCTGGACAACAACACGCCCGGCGGCGCCAACTTCATGGACCTGCGCATGTACCCCGGGGACAGCCCGAGCGCCGGTGACCGCGACAGCGGCGACTTCTCCTCCTACGCCGGTCCGGTGCGCAGCAGCACCGAGGCGGTCGGCGGCCGGTGCGTGACCATCACGGCCCTCATGAAGAACGAGGCCGGCACGGCGAACCTGATCAACTGGAAGGGCGGCTACGTCTT
Organism: Streptomyces sp. NPDC002564; assembly: GCF_042889645.1. NCBI lineage: Bacteria > Bacillati > Actinomycetota > Actinomycetes > Kitasatosporales > Streptomycetaceae > Streptomyces > Streptomyces sp. NPDC002564. The sequence continues at coordinate 150,707 of NZ_JBIARE010000010.1, forward strand.
CACCGTGTCGTCGCCCTCCTCGCCCTGCGCCTGAGCGCACGGCAGGCCGGTCCGCGCATCCGCGCGCACCGGCGCTGACACGGACTGACGCGCGCACCCTCGTCCGGCTGGCACGGGACGGGGGTGCGCCCCGTATGTCCCGGGGCAGGTACGGCCCCGGCAGGGCGACTGCCCGCCACAGAGCCCCGTGCCCGGTCGCGCGCGCGGGTCACCCGCCGCCACAGGCGCCGTCACGGACGGCCCGGCCCCGTACTTCTCCCGGAGCGTCGCTCCGGGCGCCGGCCCGCACACCGGCATTCGGCTCAAGTCACCGTGCTCGGCGCACATCCGCGCCCGGGCCCGGACGGTCCTGCATGCCGCAGGGCCGCTTCACATCGAGGAGAATCGTTGAGATTCCGTGGGAGAGCACGTGTCCCCCTGGCGGCCGTCGTCGCCGGGGCCGTGCTGGGAGGGGTGGTCCAGGCATCCGCCTGGGCCGATGACACGGTCGGCAAGTCGCCGTCCGTGCAGTCCGAGCCGCAGCCGAAGCAGCGCGACGCGGTGCCGACGGCCGACCGTACGGCCGTCCTGGGCAAGGACTACAAGAAGTCGGGCGACATCGCCTGGACCACGAGTGGGGACGCCCAGGGCTTTCACCTGCTGACCGCGTCGGAGAGCAGCGGCTACCAGTGGCGCACCACGGCCTCGCTGTCCGAGCCCGGCTTCGACGCGGATTCCTGGATCGGCAACGCGTGCGTGACCGCGTCCGGCAAGCGCGCGGTGGTGGTCTACGCCCCGCGCACGTTCACCAACGAGGCCGAGCTGATGGCGCGCGGCGCGTTCACGGCCGTGGTGGACCTCGCCTCGGGCGAGGTCACCAAACTGCGGACCCAGACGACGCTGGCCCACTTCAACCCGGGCTGCGGCGCCGGGGAGAGCGCCGTGCTGACGCAGGCCGGCGGCGACGGCAAGAACGCCACCCGGCTGATCAAGCTGGACGCGGTGAGCGGCAAGGTGTCCGCCCCCATCGAGACCAAGGGACAGCTGACGTCGTCCGTCGTCACCGCGGACGGCACGATCGTCGGCGCGGCCGGCGCACAGCTGGTCAAGGTCGACGGCCGTGGCCGGAAGACGCCGCTGCTGAACACCTCCACCGTTCCGCACCGTGTGGCGGCGGACGCCGACGGCGGTGTCGTCTTCCTGGACCGCACGGCGGCGGGCTCCACGACCGTACGGGCCAAGCGCCTGACCGCGTCGGCGATCGACACGCCGCACGTGCGCACCGCGAAGGCCGGCGCGTTCGCCGAAGGACCGCTGCACGGCACCGGGCTGACCCGGGGCGCCGGAAAGGTGTTCCTGACGGGCAAGGCCCAGCGCGTGCCGGGCCGCACCCTGCCGTCGGGCGTGGCGCAGCTGACGCGGACCCCGATGGACACCAGGGTCTCGACCCGCGGCGAGGCCGTGGTCACCAGGACCACCTGGTCCGACGGCCAGGGCGCGCTCATCCGCGCCGACAAGCCGGACGCCACGCGTGCGGTGAGCGTCGATCTGACCGCTGTCGACAGCGGGAAGAAGGCGCGGTTCACCGTGCCTCCCCTGGCGCGCACGCCGCGGACCCGCGACGAGGGCTCGGCCATGAGCCCCGCGCTGACCTCCGCCAAGGGCGCACCCCCGGCGAAGGCCGAGGCAAAGGCGAAGGGAGGTGTGAGCACGCTGGCCGAGGACCGCAACGAGATCGTGGAGTCGGAGCGGGTGTGCTCCGTGCCGCGCAACGATCCGCGCAACCAGGCGACCCAGCCCAAGCCGCGCCAGGTGGAGTGGGCGGTCAACCAGGCCCTGCGCGGCAACCTGAACGCGCACATCAGCCGGCCGGCGAACTGGAAGGACCTGGGGATGCCGGCGTACCAGCCGCAGACCCTGTTCAAGAAGCCGGAGCTGGAGGGCGGCGGTGTCGTCCCGGCGCAGGTGATGCTCGGCGTCACCGCGCAGGAGTCCAACATGTGGCAGGCGTCCCGGGTCGCCGTGCCCGGCGTCTCCAGCAGCCCGCTGATCGGCAACTACTACGGCATCGACTACTACGACGGCAACACGGACAACGACTGGGACATCGCCTGGCCGGAGGCCGACTGCGGCTACGGCATCACCCAGGTGACCGACCACATGCGCATGGCCGGCCGTGAGGACGGCCACGGCGGTGCCGCCTGGGACTACCAGAAGCAGCGTGCGGTCGCCCTGGACTACGCCACCAACGTCGCCGCGGGCCTGCAGATCCTCGTCGCCAAGTGGAACGACACCAAGAAGGCCGGGCTGCAGATCAACAACGGCAACCCCGCCAAGATCGAGAACTGGTCGTTCGCCCTGTGGGCGTACAACGCCGGCTTCTACCCGAACAAGGGCGACGGCAGCCCCTGGGGCGTGGGCTGGGCCAACAACCCCGCCAACCCCATGTGGGACGCCGCCCGTTCCCCGTTCATGGAGGACAGCGCCGGCAACGAGGAGGCCTCCGACGCGGCTCACCCGCAGGACTGGCCGTACCAGGAGAAGGTGATCGGTTTCGCCGCGCACCCGCCGTCCTTCCTCGAGGCCCCCGGCAAGCTCGTCCCCGCCTTCCGCGCGGCCTGGTGGAACGGCAAGGAGGGCGGAGCCTCGATCGAGGGCAGCGCCGTCCAGAACCGCGCCAAGGCCAAGCCGCCGGAGAGCACCTTCTGCGACGTCGGCAACGACTGCACGCCCGGCAAGATCTCCGACAGCGCGCAGAACGAGCCGGGCATGGGACCGTGCACCCGCGACGACTTCAAGTGCTGGTGGCACATGCCCTCCACCTGGAAGACCGACTGCGACTACTCCTGCGGCAACGATTTCACCCGCTTCCCCGCCGACTGGGCCGAGGAGCCCGACGGCACCGCCTATCCGCCCAACTGCTCGCCCAACGCGGGTCTTCCGGCGGGCTCGATGATCGTGGACAACCTGCCCTCGGACGTCCCGGCGCAGCGCTGTGCCAATACGTCATGGACCAACGAAGGCTCGTTCTCGATCGACTTCGGTGACGGGGACGGCAGCCATCCCACGCTCGGCGGCCCCAACCGCTGGCCCGCCAAGGTCGACCTGCACCAGCTCGGCGCAGGCGCGGGCGGACACTTCTACTTCGGTCACTCCCGGTCCGACGACGCCAAGGGCCGCCGCCTGGAGTTCACCGGCAGCTGGACGCTCGGCAAGACCGTCGACGGCCCGGCCAAGGTCTGGGTCCACCTGCCCGACCACGGGGCGCAGGAGACCCGCGCCCAGTACAAGATCCACACCGCGAAGGGCGTCAAGACCCGCGTCCTCAACCAGAACGGCGACAAGAACCGCTGGGTCTCCCTCGGCGCGTTCATGTTCGACGGCAAGCCCAAGGTGTCCCTGTCGACCATCGCCCCCGACGCGACCGGCGACAAGGACATCGCCTACGACGCCGTCGCCGTCACGCCCATCAAGGGCCGGTTCGTCGAGCGCAGCCTGACGGCCGCGGCCATCTTCGACCCCAACCAGGACCTCGACGGCAGCATGCCCGAGGTGATCGAGACGCCGCTGCGCACCTCGACCACCCTCTTCCGCTGGGCGCAGGGCCACGCCTACCGCGGGCCGCGCTGGGACAACCCCGAGGTGGAGTACCAGGGCATCACCTCCGCCGCCCGCTGCACCGGGACGACCCCGCTGGGCGAATGCGTCGGCCAGCGGACCTACGACGTGGCCGACGACTGGTACAAGGACATCAAGGCCGGCGGGGAGGAGCCCAACGCCGACGGTACGGCCCCGAGCATGTCGATCCCGGTGTGGATGGCCATGTCCAACCTCCGCCCGGACCCCTCGAAGCCGGCCAGCGTCGCCTACCAGAGCGACAACAGCTACAAGATCAAGAGTGACATCGACGTCAGCTACATCGTCGACGACTCCTCGGGGAAGATCATCTCCGGGAGCGAGTCCGCCGGTTACCGCGTCCGGGTCGGCAACGCCCACCTGCCGCACTTCGTCACGGACTTCATCAAGGCGGTGGAGGCGGACTACGGGATCGCGAAGCCGAACATCAGCTACACGACGCCCGACGCGCTGGAGTTCGGGCGCGACCAGCACGTCTCGCCGTACACCACCGGTGACACCCCGGGCCAGGCGTACTTCCCGCACTTCCGCGGCGCACGCCTGAACTCGGACAACACCTGTGTCGACGTCCGCGGTGTGGGAGGCGGCGTGCACGGCTACCGGCCGATGGTCGCCAACAAGTACATCAACGACAACGTCAAGGCGTGGGTCGACAAGATCAAGGCGAACACCGAGATGAACTACACGGTGAAGAACCTCGCCGGGGACATCTACTCGATGTTCTTCAAGAACTCGGGCGACGTGAACACCTTCGGCAGCTCGATCGGCAACGCCCCGCCCATCTGGCAGGACATCGCCGCGGCCTTCTGCGCCGACGGGTCGGTGAAGCCCACCCACCTCGCGAACAACCGTGACGCCAACCCGGCCAACGGCATCGTCTTCCAGAGCTACATGCCCGACCTGTACCTGTACGTCGACGACAAGATGACCGACAACCTCGGCCGTCCGTCGAACAAGCGGATCCAGGTCGGCGACTGGAAGAACTTCTCCAACATCCCCGGCCTCACCGCCATCGACGGGCACGCCTTCGGGAAGTGCGACGTGATGGGGCGTGGCAGCGGCGGCAACCCGTGGGCGGTCGACGCGCCCATCCCCGTCATCGGGGACGGGCCCGGCAAGGTCCCGGCCGGTCTCGTGCACTGCGACGAACCCGGCAAGGGGTTCATCGAGAACGAGACGCCGTAGTGTCCCGTGTGCGGGGGCGGGGCAGTGGCCCCGCCCCCGCACACGCATTCCCGCCGGAGCTCCGCCCCGGGCGGGCGGTCACCCGGCCCTGAACGAACGGAAAGCACCCGAACCATGGGATCCGGCGCAGGAATCCTCACCCTCCTGGCGGTCGTACTGCTGCTGCCGCTGGCACTGCTGGCCCGCGCGGTCGGCCGCCGCACCACACCCAGGACCGGCTGGTGGTTCGCCGCGCTCGTGATCGGCCTGCCCCTGGCCTTGCTGGTCGGCTGGATCGCCACCGCGCAGACCGACAACGACAGGCCCCGGCCCGACCCGGCCCTTCCCACGGGCAATCCGTACGCCCCCGACACCACGGCACACGACCGCTGGTCCCGCGGCCGGGACGAGGCCGCCGCACTGACCAGACAGGGCAAAGGACCTGGGTCCGGCATGGCGGACGACGTCCACCGCTGGTGCGAGGACCATGTGAAGCCCTCCCCGAACGACGGCGCGGCCCTCGCCGAGGCCACCCTGCGCGGCTGTGCGGCCGGAGCCACCTGACCCGCGCGACACCGGATCAAGCGGAGCCGCCAGCGCCGCCGGCGCCGTCACGGGCATCCGCCGCCACGCGAAAGCCCGTGTGACCCGTCGAGGAGTCCGGGGCGTTGGAGGTCCGCGCCGAACAGCGGTAGCGGTTGCAGTACGAGGCGTGGCAGAGGTGTGAGCCGCCGCGCAGCGCCCGCGCGGGCGAGCCGGGAGCGAAGCGGTCGCCGGTCCACTCCCACACGTTGCCGACGGCGTGGTGCAGCCCGAAGCCGTTGGGGGCGAGGGAGCGTACGGGCGCGGTACCGACCGCCGTCGTCGGGCCGTCCGGAAACGTACCGCGGAAGATCACCGCACGGTCCGGGTCGGGCGGTTCGTCGCCCCACGGGTGGCGCGCCTGGTCGAGGCCGCCGCGGGCGGCGTACTCCCACTCGGCCTCGGTGGGCAGCCGGGTGCCGGACCAGGCGCAGTACGCCTGCGCGTCGTGCCAGGAGACGTGGACGACGGGATGGTCGAGGCGGTCGTCCGAGCGCGATCCGGGGCCCTCCGGCTCGCGGTGCCAGGCGCCCGGCACCGCGAGCCACCAGTCGGCACCGGGCACGGACTCGGCCCACCGGCGGGCCTCGGCGGTGAGGCTGCCGCGGAAGACGAACGAGTAGCCGTGGCGCTCCGCCTCCGTGCGGTAGCCGGTGGCGTCCGCGAAGGCGCGGAACTCGGCGTGACTGACGGCCGTGGCGGAGATCAGGAACGGCGCCACCCCGACCGTGCGCACCGGCCCTTCGCAGTCCTCGGGGAACGCGTCGGCGTCCTCGGTGCCCATCCGGAAGGTCCCGCCGGGCAGCGACAGGAGCGGAGCGAAGGCGCCGCCGCCCGGCCGCTCCCCGGCGGACCGGCCGTCGTGCTGCTCCCCGGCGCCGCGGTCGAGCAGCGGCAGGGTGGTGCGGCCCGGTGCGGTGGAGCGGGCGGGGGCGCAGCAGTGGCGGCTCATCGGGGGTTCCTTCCTGGGGTGCCGTCAGGCGTCGGGCGGCAGGGGCCCGACGGCCGGACGGACAGGGGGTGTGCCGGTTGCCGGTATGCCGGTATGCCGGTATCGGGGCCGTGCCGTCAGGCGGTGCGGTCCGCGGCCAGCGCGGCCGCGAGGCCCGGGATCCCGAGGGCCCGTTCCTGCGCGGGCGTCGCCTGGTAGAGGCTGTTGCTCAGCTGGTACGGGTCCGCCTGCAGGTCGTAGTACTCGCGGAAGCCGACCTGGCCGGTGCCGGTCACCTTGCCCGAGGCATCGGTGTGCAGGTCGTAGTACTCGGTGTACTGGCGGTCCTTGGCGACGTACGACGACCAGGTCCGCTGCCCTTCCCCCGTGCCCTGCTTCCACCACTCGATGAGCAGGTGGTCGCGGGAGTAGCCGCTGAGCAGGGAGCGGCCGTCGTGCGGGGTGTCCGGGGTGATGCCGGCCGCGTCGAGGACGGTCGGGGCGATGTCGATGTTCGCGACGATGCGGTTGTCGGTGGTGCCGCCGCCGAGCCCGCCGCCGGGCCAGGAGAGGTAGAACGGCACCTCGTGGGCGGGACGGTAGGGGACACCCTTGCCGGTCAGGCCGTGGTCGGCCCAGTTGAAGCCGTTGTCGCCGATGTAGATGACCAGGGTGTTGTCGAGCTGCCCCAGGTCCGCCAGCTTGTCGTGGAACGCCTGGACCGCGTCGTCCACCGAGCGCAGGGTGCGCAGTTGTTCGGCGCGCACCCGGCGGCCGTCGGCCAGGGTCTGGGTGGCGTTGCGGACGTAGGGCGGCTTGTCGCTGCGGTCGCTCTCGGGCACGGAGGGGCGGCCGTCCCAGGCGGGCACGGCGGTCCCGGCGTACTTGGCCTCCGGGGTGCGGGGGCCGTGCGAGGCGTACGGGGTGACGTAGGCGAACCAGGGACGGTCGTCGGAGCGGGACTTGTCCAGGAAGGCGAGGGTGCGGTTCCTGACCACGGTGGTGGTGTAGCCGGTGACGGTCTGCACCGTCCCGTTCACGTTGAACGTGCCGTCCACGTACGAGGGTCTGAGCAGCGCGAAGTCCTCGAAGTGCGGCGGATTGTCGGCGACGTTCCAGGAGTTGAGGTACTTGCCGAACAGCCCCGTGCGGTAGCCGGCGTCCTTCAGGTACCGCTGCAGGGTGGTGTGCTGGTCCAGCGCGTGCGAGGCACCGTTGTTGCGCACGCCGTGGTTGTGGGCGAAGCGGCCGGAGAAGACCGAGGACCGCGACGGCGCGCACAGCGGGGTGGTGACGTGCCCGTTGGTGAAGCGCACGCCGTGGCCGGTCAGCCAGTCGACGGTCTTCGGGGTGGCCCACTCGGTCTGCTTGGGCTGGTCGTCGGTGACGATCAGCAGGATGTTGGGCCGGGCGGCGGCGGCGCGGGCGGGGGAGGCGGCGAGCGCGGGCAGGGTGGCACCGGCGGCGACGGCCGCGGCGGTGCCGAGGACACCGCGGCGGGTGGGACCGGAGGCGCTGCCGGACGGGCTAGAGGTGCTCATGACAAAGTGACCCTCTCGTCTGAGTGCGGGACGGGCGACGGCGGTGGTGGCGGTGACACGAACGCTAGGCGTGGGGCCGGGCCGGATCCATGCACGGGGCGCGAAGGGTTTGTTGCTGGTTCATTGCCGTGGGCCCGGGGGGCCGCCCCGCACGCGGACGCAGGGGTGCGGCCGCGTGCGGGATCACGGGAGCAGGTCGGCTCTGGACGAGGGCGGTCGGGGGGGCTTCGCGACAGCGCGCGCCCGTTAGAGCGGAGGCCGACTCCGCTGCGCCGGCAGGGCGGGAAGGCGTGACCGGCTCAAGTGCGGTCGGGCCGCTGCCCGTGAGCCCGGCCTCGCCGCCGCATTCGCCGTATGGCGGCCGTGTCGCTGCAGCCATTTCCTGATCGCCCGCTTCGGATGCATCGGTGCCATCCCTCCGGTCATCGAGAATGGATGACTCCACCGATACCCGACACATCGGAATACATTCACGCAGACACTTTTGGGGTAAAAGTCATGCGCCCAATCGAATTTCGGGGCGGTTGGCGGTTGGCGGCGGGCGGCGGGCGGCGGGCGGCGTCAAGAAGCCCGTGGGCCTTCCTGGGCGGCGGCATAGGCACTTTCGAGGGACGGGTGCGCCTCGAAGAGGATGGCGGCGCCGGTCAGGTCCAGGAGCCGCTGAATCGGTGGCGGCGTGGCCGAGAGGATCACCTGGCGCTCGGCCCGGGTCTTCAGCAGATGATTGAGGAAGGTCGAATCGGCGAAGTGCAGGCCCGCCAAGTGGAAGACGAGGGGCCCTTCCTGCATCCGCAGGGCGTGCGACGTGGCCTCTTCCAGATCGCCGATGCTGCTGGCATCCACCTCGCCGGCGAGCTCGACGACCCATGCCGCGCTGCGCTGATGGGTGACCACGGTGTATCGGGGCTGTTCGTCGAAAGGCTGGGACATGCGGCGTCCTTCACGGAATAAAGGAATGACAAGACCGCCCCGGATTTCCACCCTGATACGGGAGTTCACCGCGGCGGCCATGCGCCTGCTGTCCTAAGCGTCTGGCGCTCGATTGTAGCACTTACGTTCGATGCGACTTCGGCTCGGCCGACCGCCGGCCGCCGACGAATCTTCCTTTGGCCCGCCCGCCGACCCGGAACCCTGCCGGGTGTCGGCCCGCCGAGGATCAGCCCACCCATCGAGTCCACCCACTGTCAGACACCGGTGGCAGCATCACCGCTATGAACGCCATATTCACCACCCCGCCCCGGCCGTTCGATGTCACCGCGCTCTTCCCTCAACTGGCCTCGCTGGCGCGGAGGGCGACCCGGCTGCACCCGCGGCCGGGATCGCCGACCGTGCACGACAGCTCTGTCGGCGGGCCGCTTCTGTGGCCGGCCGACGAGCCGTGGCCGTACTGCGAAGAACCGCATGACAGGCATGCGTCGCTCAGAATCAACTCCCCGGACGACGTCCGGCTCCAGCGCCGCGTCCTCGCCGCGGCGGCCGAGCGCCTTTACCCCGACCCCGAGGCACCCGAGCGCCCTGACCTCGATCCCTGGGTACCCGAGCGGACTCCTGAGGAACAGGAGATCTTGGATCGGATCAAGGTGGGCCGCCCATGGTTCGACGGCCCGATCCCTCTCGTGCCCGTCGCCCAGTTGTACGCCCGCGACGTCCCCTTCCCCTGCCCGCCCGACGCGGACCTGCTCCAAGTCCTGTGGTGCCCCTTCGACCACGAGATGGCCCACCCCAAGACCGCCCTCTTCTGGCGGTCCTCCGTAACCGTCACCGACGTCCTCGAGGCACCGCCCGAGCCGCCGATCGTCCAGGACGGCTGGTACCTCCCGGAGCCGTGCCTGTTCTCACCGGAGCAGGTCGTCGAATACCCCCACCCCTCGGAGCTGAGCGAGGAACTTCGGGACCAGCTGGACGACATGAGCCGCTGGGAGACGATCGACTCCGCGCGGTACGACACGTACGCGGACGACCCTGGCGAGCTCTACCTGAACAACCTCTGCACCGCCCCCGGCTGGAAGACCGGCGGCTGGACCCGTTGGAGCCCCACCGACCCGATCGACCGCTCCTGCCCCGAGTGCGGCACCGAGGCGGTCCCGCTCCTCACCATCGCCTCGTCGGAATGGGACGGGGGCAGCGCGACCTGGATCGCCGAGCAGGACCGGCCGACCCCGGGCCCGCCGGCCCTGGGCGCACGGGATGGCAACTTCACCTTGATCGACATCACCGGCGGCAACAACCTGCAGCTCCACATCTGTCCGGCATCCCCGTACCACCCTCACTTCGAACTGCTCCAGTGAGCCCGTACGGACGTCCTCGGCGCCGATGCCACGAGCGACATCGCGATCGACTTTCCGGTCAGCCGCCCCGGCCGATTACCGGAGATCCCAACGACAAGCCCTAGCTGGGCCTTCGTCGGCGGCGGAGCCATTGGCCGATCCCGCGGCGTGGCGGTGTGCTGCCAGGCTCGGGCCGGGCGGAGGGCGGCGCGGACGGGTCGCGCGGCTCCGGTGGCCCGGGAGGTGACGGCGGCGTGAGGGCGACAGGCTGCCGCGGTGGGGCCGCCTCGTCGAGCGGTGCCGGGGGCTCCGCCGGGGAGTCGTGGGGCTCCGGCTCATGCTCGGGTGCGGGGCGGTGGGGTTCGGGGTCCGGACGGTGGAGTTCGGGTTCCGGTTCATGCTCGGGTGCCGGAGGGTGGGGCTCTGGTGCGGGACGGCGGAGCTCGGGAGGCTGGGGCGGTTGCGCGGTGGGCGCTGGGGCCCGCGGTGTCGGGGTGGGGCGGGGCTGTGGGGCTGGATTTCGCCAGCGCTCCATCGCCTCGTATGCGGGTGTCACGCGTGCCGGGCAGCGGGGCGGCGTCTGGGTGCCGTCCTCGGCGGTGTGCCAGAAGGCCAGTTGCCAGGGGGAGTCGACCCACAGGCGCAGCGCGGGGGTGGACCCGCGGGCGTAGATCTCCCAGCCGCCCACCGCCAGGACGTCGGTGCCTACGGCCAGGGGCTCCATCAGGTCGGCGAGATCGGAGCGCACCGTCACATGGAACTGTCCGGCCCGGGAGGGGACGCCGACGGCGAGATCGGCGAAGGGGCTGTAGTTGCTGTCCCGGCTGACGCGCTGGACCGTGCCCACGACAGCGACCGGGTGGGGCAGGTGGGGCGTGGTCCGCAAGCGGGAGAAGAGCCGGGTGTAGGACTCGGGCAGGGGCCCGTAGCAGAAATCCGTCCACGGTATGAGTCGCCCCTGGTGCGGGTGAACGTGGAACCGGGCGGCGATCTCCGCTTCGTGGTCGTGGAGTTGGAGGAACTGCGCGATCTCGGCCGCGGTGGCGACGGCAGGAGGCAGGAGGGGCCGGCCCGGGGCGACGGAGTCCTCCTCGGCCTCGGTCTCGGCCTCGGTCTCGGTCGCGGGTCCGGTGCCGTGGTCCGGACCGGGCGGCAGCATGTCGTCGAGGCGGCGCGGCAACGTGAGCTGCACGGTTCCGCCCGTATCCACCTCGGCCAGGCCGTGCGAGCGGCGGGCGACGCGCCCGGCGACGGTGTCCGGATCGAGGGGGCAGGAGGCATCGTGCCCTCTGCCCTCCAGGCGGTAGTGCGCCTGCACCGGCTGCCCCTCGCGCAGGCGGGCGCCCACCGCGATGCAGGGAGCCGTGCACTTCCAGCAGATCAGATCACCGTGGAGGGCCCGGGGCGGACCGATATGACGCCGGAAGACGTGTCGGCCGGTGTCCTTCTCGCGAGCACGGTGCACCCGTCGTCCCTCCCCTTGGCAGTCCCAGGCCGCCGAACCAGGCTACTTGCCCCGCGCTCGCCGACAGCACCCCGCTCGGCGGAGCCCGCCGGGCCGTGCGTCAGGACGACCGGTGCGCCGTGCGGGGACGGTTCAGGCCTTCTGCCGGCCCTGGGCGACGACCTGGTCGGTCATGTCCGCGGTATCGGTGGCCGCGGGTGCGTCGACGGCGACATCGGTCCCGAAATCGCTGAAGTCCATCACGACCGTCGCCTTCTTCATCCCGGCGGCGCCCGCCGCCTTGCTGGTCTTGTCGGAGCTCTTGTCCGGGCTCTTGCCGGGCCTTTTGTCGGACGGAGCCTTCAGTTCCATCTGCTGACGACGCGTCAGGCCCTCGGTGTCGATCCACAAGTCCATGGGAACCGTCTCGCCGAGCTGCTCGCGCAGCTTCTCGGCCTCCTTCTCGTCACCCCGGGCCAGCTTGTCGATGTCGACCGAGACCCGGTAGTGCGTGGTCTTCACGCCACCGATGTACTCCTGGCCGACCTTCTGCACGTCCTTCTCGGACAGGGACTTGGAGTAGGCGAAGGAATCGGAGGGGTCACTGACCTGATCGCCCCCGCTCGCTCCGGAGGCGCGCAGCTTCTTCAGGTCGATCTTCATCCACGACTTGCCGCCGGGCAGACCGGCCTCGCCCTTCGGCGGCTTCTGGTAGAGCACTTGGTCCACGACGCGCTGCTCGATGCGTCGGCCGGGCTTGCCGAGGGTGAGCTTGCTCGTGCCGTCGTCGAGGTCGATGACGCCCTTGCCGGTGATCTTCTGCGTCTCGTCGCCCGCGCTGACCGTCGAGGTGATCTCCAGGCGCGCGGAACCCGCCCGGCTGGTCTTCTCGTTGGTCGCCCGCACCACCTGTGAGGACGACCGCTCGGCGGTTCTGCTCGTCGTGCTGTCCGTCTTCGTGTCCCCGGACCTCGCGTCGGAGCCGGAATCGTCCCCCGACCCGCACCCGGCCAACGTCGCGGCGGCCAACAGGCCGACCACACCGTACGCAGTCGTCTTCGAGAATCGGACCTTCGCCTTCGCCTTCGCCTTCGCCTGCACAGCGCCCTCCCCGGTTGACATGGCATCCATCAGGTAAGCGCCCGATTGCCCCCGCGGACGGATCACACACCAGCGGTCGATCTTTCTACGGCGCCCGACCTAACAGCCGTCCGACCCGGCGGCGCGGCGCGTCGCCGCCCGCGACCGCCCGTCGGTCAGCGCCCGCGGGTCACGGGCTCGGCTGCACAGGCGCGGTCCCGTGCGGGACGTTCACCGGTGGTCAGGTACGTGGTCACGGCGTCGTCGGCGCAGCCGTTGCCGCCGTACAGGTAGGCGCCGTGGCCGCCTTGGTCGGCGGTGACCAGTACCGCCCGCTTGCCGAGCGCCCGCCGCATCGCGTGTGCACCGGCCAGCGGTGTTCCCGGGTCGCGTTCGTTCTGCACCATCAGGATGTTGGCCGGGCCGCGGTCGCTGACGCGTACCGGATCCTTGACCCAGGAGCGCGGCCAGTAGGCGCACGGACCGATGTTGGCCGTGGAGCCGCCCAGAAGCGGGTAGCGCTTGCGGTCGGCCGCCACCCCGCGCTGGTACGCGCGCAGCGTCCGGGGCCAGGCGGCATCTCCGCAGATCACCGCGAATCGCGCGGACATGAACTGCTCCGCGTCAGGGCTGGACGGCAGCTCCGGCACGGGCTTGCCGGTGTCCAGCGCCTGCCAGAGCGCGGCCAGCTCGGGCATGTTCGCGTCGAGGTAGAGCCGGTCGAAGGTGATCCCGCGGAAGGCCGTCCCGTCGAATCCCTGGGCCGGTTCCCGCTCCAGCCGCCGGGCCAGCTCGAAGTACTTCGCGCGTACCTCTCGGGGAGTCCTGCCCAGGCCGTACCGGGGATGAGCGGCGGCGTACCGGGCGAAGTCCGGGAAGCGCTCCTCCATGCCGCGGCCCAGCATCCGCATCGCCCCGGCGTCGTACCCGCCCGGCCCCAGGCTGCTGTCCAGCACGATCCGGTCCCCGCGCCCGGGGAACAGCGAGGCGTACACGGCGCCCAGGTGGGTTCCGTACGACGCCCCCAGGAACGACATGCGCCGTTCGCCGAGCGCCGCCCTGAGCCGGTCCATGTCGCGGGCGGTGTCGGCGGTGCCGATGTGCGGCAGCACCGGGGCCGAGGGCGAGGCGGCGCACCGCTCGGCGATGCCCCGGGCGCGACCGGCCTCACGGACGACGTCACCCGGAGTGCGGGCGTAGGCGGGGAAGTTCCCTCGGTCCTGCTGCTCCTGGGTGAGGCCGCAGCTCACGGGGGCGCTCCGGCCCGTGCCGCGCGGGTCGAAGCCGATGATGTCGTAGGTGTCACGCACCTTCTGCGGGAGGCCGGTGGCGGCGAGGACGGCCGGGTAGCCGAGCCCCGGGATGCCGGGTCCGCCCGGGTTGGTCAGCAGGACGCCCCGGCGCCGCTCGGGTTTCGTGCCGGCCAGCCGCGAGACGGCGATCTCGATCTGACGGCCTGCGGGATCTGCGTAGTCCAGTGGCACTGCGAGCTTCGCGCACTCCAGGGGCGGGAACTCGCCGGGAGCCCCGGCCTTGCCCTTGCCCTTGGTCGTGGCCGTGGCCGTGCCCGTGCCCTTGGCCTCGGCCGTGGCCGGCCGCTCCTGGGGGCACGGCTTCCACTGCAGGGGCGGCGGTGACGGGGGTGTCGCCGAGGCTCCCGGTACCGCGGTCAGCGTGGCCGCGGTGGCGGAGAGGGCGACGGCGAGGGTCGTGATGCGGCGCATCTGTGTCCTCCTGGGGGCGAGGTCGTCCGTCCGGCCGCACCCCCGCCCGGCGGCGTGGGGTGTCGATCCGGCTGCCCCACGAGCCTGCTGTGCGGGTCCCGCCGCGCACATCGGCCGTCGGGCTGCGGCTGCCTTCGCCCCAGGGCGAGGTCGACCTCCGACCCAGGTCGGAGGTGGCCCCTCTTCGGGAGGCTGTGCGGGCCGCGCGCGCTCGCGACAATGGCACCATGGCGACGACGATCACGCGGGCCGCACCGGCCCCACCCGGCCACGGGGCCCGGCGCCACGCCTGGCGTCTGCTGGCCGCCGCGGCACTGGGCGTTCCCTTCTGGTTCCTCACCGCGATGCAGATGCCGTACGGCTACGTACGTGAGGGCGGCTACTGGTTCGTCACCGGTGACCCGCTGGTGGCCCTCGTCGCTCTGGCCGCGCTCGCCCGGCGCCGGCGCCACCCCCTGCCCACCGCCCTGGTCGCCGTGGCCGCATCCGCGGTGTCGGTCCTGGCCACCGGCGCCGCCTTCCTGGCGCTGACCTCGATCGCCGCCCACCGGCGGCCGGTGTGGACCGGTTCCGTCATGGCGACCTACCTGCTGGCCGCCCAGGGCGCCATGGGGCTCTACCCCGTGCGGGGCGAACCCCCCTCGCCCTGGCTGGCGTTGCTGCTCTCCGCGCTGAGCGCGGGCATCGCCGTCGCCGTCGGCCTGGCCATCGGCTCCCGCCGCGCCGAGGTCAGGTCGTTGTGGGAGCGGGCCGTGAGCGCGGAGCGCGAGCAGAGCGCACGGGCCGCCCACGCCCGGTCCCAGGAGCGGACCCGGATCGCCCGGGAGATGCACGACGTCCTCGGCCACCGCATCTCCCGGGTGGCGCTGCACGCCGGAGTGCTGGACCACCGCGGCGACCTCACCCCGGAGGAGAACCGCATGCTGGTGCGCTCCATCCTGGACAGCTCGCACCAGGCCCTGGAAGAACTCCGCGACGTCCTCGGCGTCCTGCGCTCCGAACCCGAACGCCCCGAACCGCCCCAACCCTCGATGGAGTTGATACCGGACCTGGTGGCCGAGGCGCATGCCGCCGGACTCGACGTCACCTATACCGGCTCGGTCCGCCACGACCCTCCCGACCCGATCGGCCGCACCTGCTACCGCGTCGCTCAGGAGGGCCTGTCCAATGCCGCCAAGCACGCCGCCGGTTCCCGCGTCCGCATCACCGTCGAAGGCGCCCCCGGCGACGGGCTGCGCGTCACGGTACGCAACTCGCCCGCGCCCGCACCCCGGGGCACGGCGCTGCCGTCCTCCGGCTACGGCCTGCTGGGCCTCACCGAACGCGTCACCCTCGCGGGCGGCGAACTCCACCACCGCCCGACCTCCGACGGCGGCCACCTCCTGACCGCGCGGCTACCCTGGCCCGACCACCGCGGGAAGAGAGCATGAGTTGGACAGCCACCAGCAGCGGGCCGAACCGCTCCGCGTCCTGGTCGTCGACGACGACCAACTGGCCCGTCTGGCGCTGCGCCTGGTCATCGACGGCGAGCCGGACCTGACCGTCGCCGCCGAGGCCGCCGACGGGGACGGCGCCCTCACCGAGGTGGACCGGCACCGTCCGGACGTCGTCCTGATGGACGTGCGGATGCCGGGCCGCGACGGGCTGAGCGCCACGCGGGACATCCTCGCCCGGCCCTCTCCGCCCGCCGTCCTGATGCTGACCACCTTCGACGCCGACGAGCTCGTCCTGGGCGCCCTGCGTGCGGGCGCCCTCGGCTTCGTCCTCAAGGACACCCCGTCGGCCAGGATCGCCGACGCCATTCGCAGCGTCGCCGCCGGAGAACCCGTTCTCTCCCCGTCGGTCACCGCCCGCGTGATCGCCGCGGCCACCGCCCCGCATTCCTCGTACGTCCGTGCCGAGACCCGCGAGGACGCCCGCCGCCGCCTCGCCGCGCTCACCGACCGCGAACGCGACACCGCCCATGCCATCGCGGACGGCCTCGCCAACCCCGACATCGCGGCCCGCCTCGGCATCTCCGTCGCCACGGTCAAAGCTCACACCACCGCCGTCTTCGCCAAACTCTCCGTCGACAACCGGGTCCAACTGGCCCTCCTGGTCAGAGACGCCGAGGACTTCCGCGACGTCCGCTAGGAGCACCGGCGAAGGACTCGGCTCCCCGCCGCGCACCGGCTGCGAAGGCGAGCGTTCCGCCTCCCTCCCTCCCCCCCTCCCCCCTCCCCCCCTCCCTCCCTCCCTGCGAGCGGGCGGTCGGTAATTCCGGGCACGCGGTCGAAGCGGTGGGGTAGCCTGGCCCGGATTTCGCGCGGCAGGGTTTCTGCCGCCCCGCTCGGCGCGCTCGGCGTCGACACGCACCGCGTGCCCTGCCCGGAAGGAGGCGAGAGACATGGACCGTGCCGAATGCGTTGCGGCCATAGTTGCCTCAGGCCGTGTGCCCTCCCTCCTCTGCGGCGCGCGGTAACTCTTCCCCCTTACTCGTTTCCTGTCCTCGGCGTCTTCCTGAGATGCCGTGCCACGAGACGTCCCGGCCTGCTCGGTTCCTCTGATCTGCCGCGCGGGCTGCGGGGGCGCGTGCCCGAAGACGGGCCCTCCTCTTGCTGGTCACCGTGATCTCGGCCTTTTCGCTCAGCCGCACGCCCAGCAGAGCGCCGACGCGTGTGACACACAGGCGGTGAGGCAGGCCCGGGTGCTCTCCGCGGTACCCGCTGCCCCGCCACGCTGCCGTGTCCCCGTGCTGCGTACACCGGCCCGTCGTCCTCATGCGACCGACCCCGGCCGTCCCGACAGCACCTCGACACGAAACAAGCGTGATCAACATGACCAAGAAACCGTCATCGGTACGCCCCGGATCGCGGCTCGCCTGCTGCCCGCCCTGCTGCTCCTCGGCCCGGGCACGGGCCTGACCTTCATGCCGCTCTACGCGACGGCCCCCGCCGGCGTGCCGGCCCAGGGCGACGCGACCGGCCACGACGCCGAAGCGCGCACCTCACTTCAGCTCACCTCACCTCACCTCACCTAGGACTCTCCATGAAACCCCTGACCGAGCACGACATCCGGACCTCGTTCGTCAACTGCTCGAAGGGCGAGGCCAAGCGCCTCCCCCTGCCCAAGAACCTGGCGGACCTCGACCACTGGGACGACCTGGACTTCCTGGGCTGGTTCGACCTGTCCGCGCCCGATCGCAAGTATCTCGTCCTTGATCGTGCCGGAGAGCTCGTCGGCCTGTCCCTGCGCTCCGCCTCCGGCAACCGCGGCTTCCTGCGCCGCAGCCTGTGCTCGCTGTGCCTGACCACGCACCCCGGCAGCGGCGTCTCCCTGATGACCGCCCCCAAGGCAGGCCCGGCCGGCCGCGCGGGCAACTCGGTGGGCCTGTACATCTGCAGCGACCTGGACTGCTCGTTGTACGTGAGGGGCAGGAAGAAGGCGGCTCCGGGCGGACGCATGGAGGAGTCCCTCACCGTCGAGCAGCAGATCGAGCGCCTGCGCGGCAACCTCGACGCGTTCGTGGAGCGAGTCCTCCACTGAGTCCGCCACGAGTCCGGCAGGGGCTCGACGACCAGCACCGCCGAGCCCCTGCTCACCCCACGAACCGCCGCCCCAGCCGGAGTCCGGCGCCAGACTTGACCTTCGTTACGATGCACACCTCACGCCCCAGCCCCGGCACCGTCGGGAAGGCCGTGGTCCGGACAAGTGAAGGGGAAGGTGGCCCGAGGACATGTTGAGAGTGGTCACCGCCACCCGCTACGTCGAGCCGCTGCGCACCGGCGGCTCCGTGCCCGGTGTCGTCGAGGCCGACGACCTGGGGACGTACGTGGTGAAGTTCACCGGGTCCGCCCAGGGCCGCAAGGCGCTCGTCGCCGAGATCATCGTCGGTGAGCTGGCGCGCCTGCTGGGCCTGCGCTTTCCCGAGCTGGTCCTCGTGGACTTCGACCCGGCCGTCGCCGCCGACGAACCGCACCAGGAGGTCCAGGACCTGCTGCACGCCAGCGCGGGCCGCAACCTCGGCATGGACCTGCTGCCGGGCGCGAAGGACTTCAGCCCGGACGCCATCGACGTCGACCCGCTGGAGGCGGGCAAGATCGTCTGGCTGGACGCCCTCACCGCGAACGTCGACCGCACGGTGCACAGCTCGAACCTGATGATCTGGCCCACGTTCGGCGTGCAGGAGCCGCGGCTGTGGCTCATCGACCACGGCGCCGCCCTGGTCTTCCACCACCGCTGGGGCAGCTCGGCGTCCGACAAGACCTACGACTTCCGCCACCACGCCCTCGGCGGGTACGGCCCGGACATGGCAGCGGCCGACGCCGCACTGGCGCCGCTGGTCACTCGGTCCGCGCTGCGCGGGATCGCCGCGCTGGTGCCCGACGCGTGGCTCGCCGACGAGCCGGGCTTCGCCTCCCCGGACGCGGTCCGCGAGGCGTACGTGAACCATCTCCTGGCCCGCGCCCGTGCCTCGGCGGCCTGGCTGCCCACCTGTTTCCCCGGCCGCGACGAACTCGCCGCGGCCGACGCCCGGCGGGCCGCCGCCACCGAGAAGGCCCGCCCCGCCTGGCTCAAGCGCGTGCCCGACCTGCACGGGAAACCCGCGGCCGAGCAGGACTGGTCCAGACACCTCGGCTGACGCGGGCCACCGGGGACGGGCGGCCGGCGTCAGCCGGGAGGCGCGGTGCGGGTCAGCTCTTCGGCATCAGGACGGTGTCGATGATCTCGACGTTCGCGTTGGACGTCTTCACGTTGCCGCACACCACGTTGGCGGAGTCGTTGACCTTGTACGACGTGCCCGAACCGGACGTCGTCAGCTTGGTCTTCTCCAGCGTCGGGTAGGAGCCGCTCTCCAGGTCCTTGGGCTCCAGCTTCTGGCCCACGACGTGGTAGGTCAGGATCTTGGTGAGCTGGGCCTTGTCGGCGAGGACCTTGTCCAGGTCGGCCTTCGGGATCTTCGAGAACGCGTCGTTGGTCGGCGCGAACACGGTGATGTTCTTGGCGCTGTTCAGGGTGTCCACGAGCCCGGCCTTCTTCACGGCCGTCACCAGGGTGGACAGGTCGGGGTTGTTCGAGGCGGCGGTGGCGACCGGGTCCTTGGCCATGCCGTCGAAGCTGCCCTTGCCGTCCTTCGGCACCGAGGCGCAGCCCGGGCCGAACGGCTTGGCCATGGTGCCCATCTCGTCGGACGGGCTCGACGAGCTCTTCTCCTCGGCGGACGAGGACTTGGACGCGTCGGACGACGCGCTGTCCTTGCTGTCGTCCGAACAGGCCGTCAGGGCCAGCGGCAGGAACGCGACGGAGGCGACGGCGACGGCGGCACGGCGGACACGGCGGGACGAGGTGTTCATGGTGAATCTCCTGGAGTAGGCCGGGGCTGCTGCCCGCGGCGAGGGTTTCGTGAGGGGGTGTTGCGGCGGGGGGAAGGGCTCGCGGAGCCCTGGTCAGTCGACGGTGACCACCACCGAATGCCGGCCGCTCGCCCCGTCGGGGATCGTGCGGGTGCGCCGCGCGGTCTGGATCGCGCCGGTACGGTCGGTCGCCCGCACCGTGAGGGTGTGGTTGCCGGGGGTGGCCCGCCAGCGGAAGGACCACTGGCGCCAGGTGTCCCTGCTGTCCTCCGCGGCCAGTTCGGCGGCCTGCCAGGGCCCGTCGTCGACGCGCACCTCGACCTTGTCGATGCCGCGGTGCTGTGCCCAGGCCACCCCGGCGACCATCACGGTCCCGGCCTTCGGCCTGCCGAACGGCTTGGGGGTGTCGATACGGGACTGGGTCTTGATCGGCGCCTTGCGGGCCCAGTCCCGCTTCACCCAGTACGGGTCGTAGTCGTCGAACGTCGTCAGCTCGATGTCCTGGATCCACTTGCAGGCGGACACGTAGCCGTAGAGCCCCGGCACCAGCATGCGGACCGGGAAGCCGTGTGCGAACGGCAGCGGCTCGCCGTTCATGCCGAGGGCGAGCATCGCGTCCCGGCCGTCCATGACGTCGTCCACCGGCGTACCGATGGTCATGCCGTCCACGGACCTGGCCACCAACTGGTCGGCCGGGCCGCCCCGGGAGGGCGGGCGCACACCGCACTCGTCGAGCAGGTCCGCGAGCCGCACCCCGATCCAGCGGGCGTTGCCCACGTAGGGGCCGCCGACCTCGTTCG
Organism: Streptomyces sp. NPDC002564; assembly: GCF_042889645.1. NCBI lineage: Bacteria > Bacillati > Actinomycetota > Actinomycetes > Kitasatosporales > Streptomycetaceae > Streptomyces > Streptomyces sp. NPDC002564. The sequence goes on from NZ_JBIARE010000010.1 coordinate 171,188, forward strand.
ACACGCAGGTCAACGTGATGTCCCGCTCGATCAGTTCACGTCCGAGGAGGTCCGCGAAGGACAGCGTCCGTTCGCGCGTGACGCCCTTGCCGTGGATCCGCAGCCGCCAGGTGTCGGCGTTCACCTTCGGCACCACGAGCGCGGTGTCCACCCGGTAGAAGTCGTCGGCGGACGTGACGAACGGGCTGACGCCCGCCACCCGCACCTGCGCGCCCTTGGGCACGGCGTCGGCGGGCGAGGCGGCGGCGGGGAGCGTGACGGCCTTGCGGGAAGCGACGGCGTCCTTGCCGAGCGAGGCGCCCAGCGTCCTGCCGAGACCGCCGACCGCCGCCGACGCGGCAGCCGCCGCGCCCGCCGCGATCAGGAAACCGCGCCGGTCCCACCCGGTCTCCGCCGCCGCGTCCCCCGCCGGGGCGGGTCGCAGGGCGAGACGTCCCACGAGCACGTACAGGAGGACCGCGCCCACGAGCGCGCCCACCAGGGACGGCAGCGCGTCCACCAGGCCGGTGGAGTCGGGGCGCGAGGTCGCCGCGACGGCGCCGACCACCCCGAAGAGCAGCACGCCCGCCGAGCCGGTCCTGCGCCGGTACAGGGCGAACAGGCCGAGCGCCACGGCCAGCAGACCGAGCACCGCGAGGATGCCCGACTTGAGGACGAGCTTGTCGTTGGTGCCGAACTCCTGGATCGCCCAGTCCTTGACGGCCGCGGGGGTGCGGTCGATGGCCGCTCCGCCGACGGCGACCACGGGCCCGGCCTCGGGCCGCACGGCCGTGGACACCAGCTCGGCCACGGCGAGGGCGGCGAACCCGGCCAGGGCGCCGCTGAGGGCGCCGGCCGCCGTACGCCGCCAACCGCCGTGCGGCCGGGGGACTTTCCACGCTGTCTTCACGTGGGGTATCCGGGGCCGACGGCCGGGCGGATTGGTCGATTCCCCGATCGAGTGAACGTGGCCTCCGACGGCGGTCCGTGAACCGCTGTCGGAGGCCACGTCGTCCGGGCCCGCGCGTCACATCTTCGGCATCAGCACCGAGTCGATGAGATACACCGTGGCGTTGGACGTCTTGACGTTGCCGCAGACCACCTTGGCGCTGTCGTTCACCTTGTACGACTCGCCGGAGCCGCTGGTGGTGAGGTTGCCGCCCTCCATGGTCCTGAACGTGCCGTCGGCCAGCTTGTCCGGCGCGATCTTCTCGGCCACCACGTGGTACGTGAGGATCTTGGTGAGCTGGTCCTTGTTGGCCAGGACCTTGTCCAGGTCGGCCTTCGGGATCTTCGCGAAGGCGGCGTTGGTCGGCGCGAAGACGGTGATGTCCTTGGCGTTGTTGAGCGTGTCGACCAGGCCGGCCTTCTTGACGGCGGTCACCAGCGTGGACAGCTCCGGGTTGTTGGAGGCGGCGGTGGCGACCGGGTCGTCCGCCATGCCGTCGAAGCTGCCCGCGCCGTCCTCGGGGACCGCGGAACAGGCCGGTCCGAAGGGCCCGGACATGCTGTCGGCGTGGGCCGCGGGGGCGAGCAGGCCGAGCGAGACCGGCAGGGCGAGCGCGGCGAGGACCGAGACCGTGGTGCGGCGTGCGTGGCGGGTGCGGTGGACAGTCATGATCGGTTCCTCCTCGGTGGAGGGTCGTCCCGGGCTGGCCCGGGAGCGTGGCGGTCGGCCGGGTGACCGACGCACACGTAATCCGGAGCGGGTGGGGATACGGATTGCTTTTGTCCCGATTTCACCCCTTGTAATGCTCGGGGTGCCCACCGTGTCCGGCCCCGAGGGGTCTCCGCCCCGCCCGGCCCCGAGGGGCCTCAGCCCCCGCCCGGCCCGCCGCCGCCCTCAGGTCGGGAAGTTCATCAGCGCCACGGGGGAGGAGGTCGGTTCGGCCGAGCCGCCCGCCGGTTCCACCGTGATGCCCATGCCGGTGGCCCCGCCGACCTTGCCCTGCATCAGCACCGCCTCGGTCGCCCGGCCCGCGTCCATGAGCCCGGCCGACCGCATGGTCCCGCCCTCGTTGAACCACAGCTGGTAGACCTTGCCGCCCGGCAGCCGTGCCATGCCGTCCGCCACGAAGACGGCCTTGTCGAGGTCCTTGGACACGACGACCGTGCCGCTCGCCCCGTCACCGAGCTCGCCGGTCCGGGTCCTGGCGTCCGGGGCGGCCAGCACCTCGGCGAGCTGCTGCGACTGCTCCCTGGCCTGCGCCTGGGCCTGGCGGGCCTCGTCCCGCGCGTCCTGCGCCTGCTGGTGCTGCCACACGGCGGTGCCGCCGAAGGCCGCCGCGGCGGCGAGGCAGGCCGCGAGGGCCCACCGGGAGAACCGGCGCGCCCGGCGCGGCGCCGCGCTCGGACCCGGTGCGGGCTCGCCGCGCGGGACGTCCTGGCGGACGCTGGCGATGCGCGTGAGCACCTCGTCCTTGAGGGCACGGCGGGGCGCGACGGACGCCGCAGCCGCGAGCCGCGCGACGGTCTCGGTCAGCTCGAGCACTTCCTGGGCGCACGAGGAGCACTGCGCCAGGTGTTCCTCGAACTGTGCGCGCTCGTCGTCGTCCAAGGCATCGGCGGCGTAGGCGCCGGTCAGCGTGTGCAGGTCGGCAGCGGTGTTCACGCGGTCACCCCCAGGCAGTCGCGCAGCCGGATGAGTCCGTCGCGCAGGCGGGTCTTGACGGTGCCCAAGGGCAGGGACAGGAGCTCGGCCACCTGCCGGTAGGTCAGGCCCCGGTAGTAGGCGAGCGTCACGGACTGCCGCTGGACCTCGGTGAGGTTGCGCAGGCACCGGCGCACCTGCTCGCGCTCCAGCCGCGTCTCGACCTGCTCGCTGACCTCGTCGAACTCCGGGGTCTGGGAGAGCAGCGCGGCCCTGTGCTCCCGCGCGTGGGACGCCTCCACGGACCGGACGCGGTCGACCGCGCGCCGGTGCGCCAGAGTGAGCACCCAGTTCATCACCGACCCGCGGTCCGGCCGGTAGCGCGGCGCGGTGCGCCACACCTCGACCAGGACCTCCTGGGCGACCTCCTCGGACTGCGCGTGGTCACGCAGCACGCCGCGCACCACGCCGAGGACCGGGCCCGCCACGGCGTCGTAGACACCGGAGAAGGCCTCCTGATCACCGCGGGCGACCCGGCCGACGAGCTCTTGGAGATCGGGACCTGGGGCGGAGCGGGATCCGATGGGCACGACTTCATTCACGCGGTGATCCTCCAGGGCGCAGACCTACGTACACGACTGATCCGGAGCCGACGGCGCGCCGGATTGGTCGTGGGACCACGCAATCCGCCCCCGGCGCTGTGCGGTGCCGGGGGCGGGGAGGAGCGGGTGCGACGCCGAGGTCAGCGCAGCTGCTCGTACGCGGGAAGGGTCAGGAAGTCCGCGTAGTCCGCGTCGAGCGAGACCTGCAGGAGCAGGTCGTGGGCCTGCTGCCACTTGCCGGCCGCGAAGGCCTCGTCGCCGATGTCGGCGCGGATGGCGTCGAGCTCCTCGGCGGCGACCTTGCGGGCCAGGTCGGCGGTGACGGTCTCGCCGTTCTCCAGGACGACACCGGCGTTGATCCACTGCCAGATCTGCGAGCGCGAGATCTCGGCGGTGGCCGCGTCCTCCATCAGGTTGAAGATGGCGACGGCGCCCAGGCCGCGCAGCCAGGCCTCGATGTAGCGGATGCCGACCTGGACGGCGTTGACCAGGCCGTCGTAGGTGGGCTTCGCGTCCAGCGAGTCGATGGCGATCAGGTCGGCCGCGGAGACCTCGACGTCCTCGCGCAGGCGCTCCTTCTGGTTGGGCTTGTCGCCCAGGACCGCGTCGAAGGACTTCATGGCGATCGGGACCAGGTCCGGGTGCGCGACCCACGAGCCGTCGAAGCCGTCGCCGGCCTCGCGGTCCTTGTCGTTCTTGACCTTCTCGAACGCGACCTTGTTGACCTCGGCGTCCTTGCGGGACGGGATGAACGCGGCCATGCCGCCGATCGCGTGCGCGCCGCGCTTGTGGCAGGTGCGCACCAGGAGCTCGGTGTACGCCCGCATGAACGGGGCGGTCATGGTGACCAGGTTGCGGTCCGGCAGGACGAACTTCGAGCCGCCGTCACGGAAGTTCTTGACGATGGAGAAGAGGTAGTCCCAGCGTCCCGCGTTCAGGCCGGAGGCGTGGTCGCGCAGCTCGTAGAGGATCTCCTCCATCTGGTACGCGGCGGTGATCGTCTCGATCAGGACGGTCGCGCGGACCGTGCCCTGCGGGATGCCGACGTAGTCCTGCGCGAAGACGAAGATGTCGTTCCAGAGGCGGGCCTCCAGGTACGACTCCGTCTTCGGGAGGTAGAAGTACGGGCCCTTGCCGAGCTCGATGAGGCGCTTGGCGTTGTGGAAGAAGTACAGGCCGAAGTCGACGAGCGCGCCGGGGACCGGGCGGCCGTCCACCTGGAGGTGGCGCTCGTCCAGGTGCCAGCCGCGCGGCCGCATGACGACGGTCGCGAGCTCGTCGGCGCCCTTGAGGGCGTACGACTTGCCGGTGCGCTCGTCCGTGAAGTCGATGCGGCGCTCGTAGGCGTCGGTGAGGTTGAGCTGGCCCAGGACGACGTTCTCCCAGGTGGGGGCGGAGGCGTCCTCGAAGTCCGCGAGCCAGACCTTGGCGCCCGAGTTCAGGGCGTTGATGGTCATCTTGCGGTCGGTCGGGCCCGTGATCTCCACCCGGCGGTCGTTCAGCGCGGCCGGGGCCGGCGCGACCTTCCAGGAGTCGTCCTCGCGGACCGCGGCGGTCTCCGGGAGGAAGTCGAGGGTGGAGGTGCGGGCGATCTCGGCACGGCGCTCGCCGCGGCGGGCGAGGAGCTCGTCACGCCGCGGCGTGAACAGCCGGTGCAGCTCTGCCACGAAGGCGAGGGCCGCGTCGGTGAGCACCTCTTCCTGCCGGGGCAGGGGCTCTGCGTCGACGATGGCCAGCGGCGACGGCGCTAGTGCGGACATGAGCTGTCACTTCCTTCAGAGAGCTGCACGGACGGTGCCGGCCGAGCCGCCGGGCAGACGCGGTGGCACTGGGTGCCACAGGAGCCGAGGTACGGCTGTAGGGCCCCGTCCGAGGTAACGGGCCTTCTGGTCAGTGGATACTAGTTTCCTCATGGTGGAAGTTCAATGGTTTGTTGACGTCGAGATTCTTCTCGTCGACAGAACGTGTCGCTGAGTGCCATGCCGGTCACTCCATGTGGGCCGCGGAGTCCGGCGTCCCGGACGCCGGGATTCCGGGCCCCTGACCGGGCTCGGGCGGGGGCGCCAGGTGCCGCAGGTCCGCCGCCGTGTCGATGTCGTACGCCTCGGCCACGTCCCCGCACTCCACGAGCGTGATCTCGCCCACGTGCTCCCGCAAGTAGTCGCGTGCCCCCCGGTCGCCGACCGCATGCTCCTCGATCCCCGCCCAGTGCGCGCTGCCGAACAGGACCGGGTGCCCCCGGAGGCCGTCGTACGCGGCAGCGGCGAGCGTCCCCGGCGAGCGGTAGGCGGCCCGCACCCGCGCCGTGGCCGTCGCGCCGATGCCCGGCTGGTCGACGAGCGAGACGAGCGCGGCCGCCGCCCCCGTCGTACGCAGCGAGGCGAGGCCGACCCGCAGCGACGAGCCCATGCCCGCCGCCCAGTCCGGGTTGTCGACCAGGACGCAGCCCGGCAGCGACGCCCGCCGGCGCACGGTGCCGGCGGACGCGCCGAGCACCACGTGGACCCGCTCGCACCCGGCCGCGCGCAGCACGTCCACCGCGTGCTCCACCAGCGGCCGGCCCCGGTGCTCCAGGAGCGCCTTGGGCCGCCCGCCGAGCCGTCGCCCGCCCCCCGCGGCGAGCAGCAGCCCGACGACCTCTCCCGCCCCGTCGGTCCGCTCGTTCCTCGCATCTGTCGTCATGCCTCCTGGATACACGCCGCGAGGCGCCGGTGAAGTGGCGCATCCCGTATCGGGGACGGTTTACTGACCCGCGGTCCCCACGTGCCCGACCAGCACCACGGGGCCGCAGGACATGCACGAGGACATCGCACGAGGGCGTGCGAGGGGGAGAGCAGTGGTGCGGAGCGTGGAGCGGGAACGGGTGGCCGGGAGCGAAGAGGACCCACGGGTGGCGGAGCTGCGGGCCGCCGTGTCCCGGCTGCGCCGCGAGCTCGCCGCCCACCCGGCCGAGTTCGCCGACCGCGGCATCGCCGAGGACGAGCTCGCGGCCCTCGCGGAGATGGCGTACGGCGGCGCCCCCGAGATCCCCAGGATGCGCCGGTCCCTGCTCCTCGTGGCCGGTGCGATCGGCTCCGTCAGCGCGCTGGCGGCCGGGCTCGCCGGGGTGCGCGTGGCGGTGGAGATGTTCGGCGACCCCGGCGGTCGCTGAGCCCGGCGAATCGGTTCTGCAGAACGAGGGCGCGGCGCCGCGCGGGCCGCTCCTGCCGGGGTGGCCCGTCGCTCCGGGGAGACCCGGGGCGGGTGCGTCAGCCCTGGTTGCGGATCAGCCCCCGGGCCGTCGCCGCGGCGACCGCCGCGGTGCGCGAGTCCACGCCCAGCTTGGCGTAGATGTGCACCAGGTGGGACTTCACCGTGGCCTGGCTCAGGAAGAGCTCCTTGCTGATCCGCTGGTTCGACAGACCGTCCCGCACCAGCCGCAGCACCTCCAGCTCGCGGCGGCTCAGCGCCTGTGCGGGCGCCCGCATCCGGTCCATCAGCCGGTGCGCGATCGCCGGCGCCAGCGCCGAACGTCCGGACGCCGCCGTACGCACCGCCGCGGCCAGTTCCTCCGGCGGCGCGTCCTTGAGCAGGTAGCCGGCCGCGCCCGCCTCCACCGCCGCGAGGATGTCCGCGTCCGTGTCGTACGTGGTGAGGACCAGGACCCGGGGCGCCCCCGGCCGTGCGGTGATCCGCGCGGTCGCGGCGGCGCCGTGCAGGCCCGCGCCGAACTGCAGGTCCATGAGGACCACGTCGACGCCGTCCGCCGCGGCCCGCTCCACCGCCGCCTCCGCCGTCGCGGCCTCCGCGACGATCTCGAAGTCCGGCTCGGCGGCCAGCACCGCGCGCAGTCCGGCGCGCACCACAGGGTGGTCGTCGGCGAGCAGCAGCCGGACCGTGGGCCCGCCGCCGTGGGTCTCCGTCATGCCGCCTCCCCGGCCCGCGCGGGCAGCGGCAGCGAGATCGCCACCGCCGTGCCCTGCCCGGGACCCGACTCGACGGTGAACGTGCCGCCCAGCGACCGCGCCCGTGACCGCATCGCCACGAGCCCGAAGCCGCCGTCCCCGCCGTCCCCGCCGTCCCCGCCGTCCCCGCCGTTCCCGTCCCCGTGCCGAGCGCCCGCCGGGTCGAAACCGCGGCCGTCGTCCACCACGTCGAGCGTGACGGAGGTGTCCATGAAGGTCAGCGTGATCTCGGCGCGGCCGGCCCCGGCGTGCCGCACGGTGTTCGCGAGGGCGGACTGCGCGACGCGCAGCAGCGCCACCTCGTACGGCGTGGGCAGTTCCGTCGGCGTACCGCTGAGCGAGAAGCGGACGCGCGGCTCCCGGCTCGTCGTGCTCAGCCGCTCCAGGGCCCCGGCGAGCGAGCCGTGCGCCAGGCCGGGCGGGGCGAGCGCGCGCACGAACCGGCGGGCCTCGGCGAGATTGTCCTGCGCTGCCGCGCGCGCCTGCTCGACGTGCGGCGCGGCGGGGGAGTCCGGGCCGAGGGTCCGCTGGGCCGCCCGCAGCAGCAGCTGGATCGAGGACAGGCCCTGCGCCAGCGTGTCGTGGATCTCCCGGGCCAGCCGCTCCCGCTCGGCCAGCGTGCCCGCGGTGCGCTCGGCGGCGGCGAGTTCGGCGCGGGTGGCCATCAGTTCGTCGATGAGCTCGCGGCGGTGCTCGCTCTCGCGGTACAGCGCCTCGTACCCGTACACGGTGGCGACGGCCACGGCGGCGCCGAGCAGCGGTCCGATGAAGCTGCCCGGCGTGATCCGCGCGCTGTGCACCAGGAAGCTCGCGATGGCGGCGGCCGCGGTGGCGAGGACGGCGGGCAGCGCCCAGCGGGGCGGCAGCAGGTGCAACTGCAGGAAGTACAGCGGGAAGGCCGCCCACAGCCCGTCGGGGGAGAGCACGAGCAGCACCAGCCAGCTCGCGGCGAGCGCCGCCAGCCACCAGGCCGCCGCGCGCGGCGAGCGGGCGACGGCGGGGCCCGCCGCCCCCGCGGCGTAGACCGCGCCCGTCACCAGGGCCGCGGCGAGGACGGCGACGGGGTGCGCCGCCGGGTCGCCCGCGCCCGTCAGGGCCTTCACCGCGGGCAGGGCGAGCAGCCCCGCGAGGAGGGCGTGCAGGCACCCGCGCAGGGCGGGCGCCACGGGCGTTCGGGGGCCCGTCGCGGCGCGGGTGCCGGTGCCGGGGAGGGGGAGGAGAGGGGGCATGGCGGGTGGCGGGTCCGGTGGGGTGGGAGGCGGGCGGCCGGCCGGTGGGCGGTGGCGGCGCGCTGGTCGCCCTCCACGGTACGGGCGCGGCGGGCGTCGCTCGTCAATCGAAAGGTTGACCGGCGGCCCCGCACTTCGATGCGGGGGAAGCGTGCCGCGGCGCGATGCCCGGGGGCGGGGTCCGGCCGGAGGGTGGGGGCATGTTCGTCGCATGGAGAGACCTGCGGTTCGCCAAGGGGCGGTTCGCCCTGATGGGGACCGTCGTCGTGCTGATCACCCTGCTCGTCGGCCTGCTGTCCGGGCTGACCGCCGGGCTCGCCAGGGAGAACACCTCGGCGATCACCGGCCTGCCCGCCGACCACCTCGCGTTCGCCGCGCCGTCCGACGGCCGGTCCGTCTCCTTCACGGACTCGCAGGTGGACCGGCGTGCCTGGGAGCGGTGGGCCGGGCGTCCGGGGGTGGTCTCCGCGCAGCCCGTGGGCATCAGCACGCTGGACGCCACCGCGGGCGGGCGCTCCGGCGCGGTCTCCGCCTTCGGCGTCGCGCCGGACTCCGGGATCGCCCCGGACGGCATCGCGCCCGGCAGGGCGGTGCTGTCGGTCAAGGCCGCCGCCGACCTCGACGTGCGGGTCGGCGACACGGTGAGAATCGGGCCCCGCGGGGTCGAGGAGCGGGTGGCGCGGATCGCCTCGGACGCCTCGTACAGCCACACGCCCGTGGTGTGGCTCGCGCTGGACGACTGGCAGGCGCTCGGGCACCGCGGCACGTCGGTGGACGATCAGGCCACGGTGATCGCGCTGCGCACCGGGGACGGCGTCGATCTGGCGGCGGGGGACGAGGCCGCGGGGACCGAGACGGCCTCGCTCGGCGACGCGCTGTCCGCCATCGGCTCCTATCGGGCGGAGAACGGGTCGCTGCAGCTGATGCGCGGGTTCCTCTTCGTCATCTCCGCGCTGGTCATCGGGGCGTTCTTCACGGTGTGGACGATCCAGCGGGGCGCCGACGTGGCGGTGCTCAAGGCGCTGGGCGCCGCCACGCCGTATCTGCTGCGGGACGCGCTGGGGCAGGCCGTGGCGGTGCTCGTCGCGGGGACGGCGCTGGGCACGGGCATCGCCGTGGCGGTGGGCGGCGCGCTCGGCGGCGGCGACGTCCCGTTCGTCCTGGAACCGTCGACCGTGCTGTGGCCGGCCGGGGTGATGGTCGCCCTGGGCGCGCTCGGCGCCGGTCTGTCCGTGCGGCGGATCACCGCCGTCGATCCGTTGGTGGCCCTGGGGAGTGCCCGATGAACCGTTCGCTGTCGCTGACCGACATCACGCTGACGTACCCCGACGGCGCGGGGCGGCTGACCGCCCTCGACGGGGTGGGGCTCGACGTGCCCGCCGGGACCATGACGGCGGTGGTCGGCCCCTCGGGGTCCGGCAAGTCGAGCCTGCTCGCCGTCGCCGCCACCCTGGTCACGCCCGACCGGGGGCGGGTCGTGCTCGACGGCGTGGACACGGCGGGCCTGAGCCGGGCCGAGAAGGCCGAGCTGCGGCGCCGCCGCCTCGGCATCGTCTTCCAGCAGCCGAACCTGCTGCCCTCGCTGACCGCCCTCGAACAGCTGGAGCTGATGGCGCACGTGGACGGGCGGCGGCGCCGGGGCGGGCAGGCCCGCCAGGTGCGGGAACGGGCGCGGGAGTTGCTGGCCGCGGTGGGGCTCTCGGGCGAAACGGGGCGAAGGCCGCACCAGTTGTCCGGCGGGCAGCGCCAACGGGTCGGCATCGCACGGGCGTTGATGAACGGTCCCGCCGTGCTCCTGGTCGACGAGCCGACCAGCGCGCTGGATCACGAGCGGGGCGCGGCGGTCCTCGATCTGCTGGCCGGTCTCACCCGGGAGCGGGGAACGGCGACGGTCCTGGTCACGCACGACCGGGCGCGGCTCGGCGTCGCGGACCGGGTGGCGGAGATGGCGGACGGCCGCCTGACGGACGGCGCGGCGCCCCTACCGGCGGGATGATCGCGGAGGCGGCGGGCGACCGCGGGCGAGCCTGAGGGGAGCGGCAGGCCTTGGGCCTCAGGGGAGCGGCCTGCCTGAGGGGCGGGACGGCCGGAGGGGGGCGACCGGAGGGGGGAGGGTCGCCGACCGGAGGAGAAGAGTGGCCGGCCCGAGGGGAAAGGCTGCTCCGGCCCGTCCGCGCTGTGGCGGGACGGGCCGTCGGGCGTGGCGTGGGTCAGGCCCCGGGGCCCGCCGAGGCGAGCGCGGCGGAGAGTTCGACCGCCACCTGCTGGAGGACCGGCACGATCTTGTCCGTGGCCGCCTCCGTCACCCGGCCCGCGGGCCCGGAGATGGAGATCGCGGCGGCCGTGGGGGAGTCGGGGACCGGCACGGCCAGGCACCGGACGCCGATCTCCTGTTCGTTGTCGTCCACCGCGTACCCCGTGCGGCGCACGTCCTCGAGCGCGTCGAGGAAGCCCTCCGGGGTGGTGATCGTCTTCTCCGTGGCGGCCGGCATGCCGGTGCGGGCGAGCAGCGCCCGGACCTCGTCCGGCGAGGTGTTGGCCAGGAGCGCCTTGCCCACACCCGTGGAGTGCGGCAGGACGCGGCGGCCGACCTCGGTGAACATGCGCATGGAGTGCTTGGACGGCACCTGCGCGACGTACACGATCTCGTCGCCGTCGAGAAGAGCCATGTTGGCCGTCTCGCCGGTCTCCTCGACGAGCCGGGCCAGATAGGGCCGGGCCCAGGTGCCGAGCAGGCGGGAGGCCGATTCGCCGAGGCGGATCAGGCGGGGGCCGAGGGAGTAGCGGCGGTTGGCCTGCTGGCGCACGTACCCGCAGGCGACCAGCGTGCGCATGAGGCGGTGGATCGTGGGCAGCGGCAGGCCGCTGCTGGCGGAGAGTTCGCTGAGACCGACCTCGCCCCCCGCGTCCGCCATCCGCTCGAGCAGATCGAAGGCGCGCTCGAGGGACTGGACGCCACCGCTGGCGGCGGGGGTCTTGGAGGCGGCGGGTTCAGCAGGGGCGTCGCTGGCGCTTGACGTCGGCACGGCGCGTTCCTTTCGGTGCTGGCGGGCAAGGAAGCAGCCTACCGTTCGGTTCTTCGCGAGGACTCTTGCTCGTCATGCCGTCGTCGCCGGTCAGGGGTCCTTTGTCCGTGTCTTCGCGGGGTTGTCCCGGGAACCCCGACGCCCGCGTTGTGCATAGCTACGTTCTGGTAAGCGGAATCTTAATTCCACGTTGTGGAAACGTCCAGTGCGGAGCGGAATCCGGCCGGTCGGGCGCCGGGGTGCCGAAGCCCACCCTTGACGTCGCGCGGACAAGCGTGAAAACTCCTTCAACAGAACGTTGAATTCCGTTAAGCGGAAGCAAAAGGTCTGTGTAGCGGAACAGAAGAGAGGGGACGCGGGTGTCCGAAAGGGACGTAGACGTGAACGCGACGGTGGAGCTGGTGCTCCGCTCGACCCGGGTCGTCACCCCCGAGGGGATTCGGCCCGCCTCGGTCGCCGTCGCCGCGGGGACGATCGTGTCTGTCGGCGCGTACGACGCCGAAGTGCCGGACGGCGCGCGGCTCGAGGACTTCGGCGACGACGCGCTGCTGCCCGGCCTGGTCGACACGCACGTCCACGTGAACGACCCCGGCCGCACCGAGTGGGAGGGCTTCTGGACCGCCACCCGCGCCGCGGCCGCCGGTGGCATCACCACCCTGGTCGACATGCCGCTCAACTCCCTGCCGCCCACCACGACGGTGGACAACCTGCGCACCAAGCAGGAGGTCGCCCGCAGCAAGGCGCACATCGACGTCGGTTTCTGGGGCGGCGCGCTGCCGGACAACGTCCAGGACCTCAAGCCGCTGCACGACGCCGGCGTCTACGGCTTCAAGTGCTTCCTCTCGCCCTCGGGCGTCGACGAGTTCCCCGAGCTGAACCAGGACCAGCTGGCCGCCTCCATGGCCGAGATCGCCGGGTTCGGCGGGCTGCTCATCGTGCACGCCGAGGACCCGCACGAGCTCGACGCGGCCCCGCACAAGGCCGGGCCCAAGTACGCGGACTACCTCCAGACGCGGCCCCGCATCTCCGAGGACACCGCGATCGAGGGGCTCATCGCCGTCGCCAAGCGGATCGGCGCCCGCGTGCACGTCCTGCACCTGTCGTCCTCCGACGCGCTCCCGCTCGTCGCCGCCGCCAAGCGCGAGGGCGTCGAGCTGACCGTCGAGACCTGCCCGCACTACCTCACCCTGACCGCCGAGGAAGTCCCGGACGGCGCCAGCGAGTTCAAGTGCTGCCCGCCCATCCGTGAGGCCGCCAACCAGGACCTGCTCTGGGACGCCCTCGCCGACGGCACCATCGACTGCATCGTGACGGACCACTCCCCGTCCACCGCGGACCTCAAGACCGACGACTTCGCGACCGCGTGGGGCGGCATCTCCGGGCTCCAGCTCAGCCTCCCCGCCATCTGGACCGAGGCCCGCAAGCGCGGCCACGGCCTCGACGACGTGGTGCGCTGGATGTCGACGCGCACCTCCGAACTGGTCGGCCTCGGCCACAAGGGCGCCATCGAGGCCGGCCGCGACGCCGACTTCGCGGTCCTCGCGCCCGACGAGACCTTCACCGTGGACCCCGCGGAGCTGCAGCACCGGAACCGGGTCACGGCGTACGCGGGCAAGACCCTCAGCGGCGTCGTGAAGTCCACCTGGCTGCGCGGCGAACGCATCCTGCACGGCGGCGAGTTCAGCGAACCCGCAGGCCGACTTCTGGAAAGGAACAACTGAGACAGTGACGGCGATACCTTCCTTCACCGGCGACGCGAGCCCCTACGGCGGCGGCGAGCCCTTTGCCGACTACCGCACGGCCGACTTCCCCTTCACCCAGTACGCCAACCTCGCCGACCGGCAGCTCGGCGCCGGTGTCATCGCCGCCAACGACGAGTTCTTCGCCATGCGCGAGAACCTGCTCCTGCCGCACGACGCCGTCTTCGACCCGGAGCACTTCGGGCACAAGGGCAAGGTCATGGACGGCTGGGAGACCCGCCGCAGGCGCGGCGTCTCCGGCGAGCACCCCTGGCCGACCGCGGAGGACCACGACTGGGCGCTGGTGCGCCTGGGCGCCCCGGGCGTCGTCCGCGGCATCGTCATCGACACCGCCCACTTCCGCGGCAACTACCCGCAGGCCGTCTCGGTCGAGGGCACCAGCGTCGCCGGCTCGCCCACCCCCGAGGAGCTCCTCGCGGACGACGTGAAGTGGACGACCCTCGTCCCGCGCACGCCGGTCGGCGGCCACGCGGCCAACGGCTTCGCGGTGGACGTCGAGCAGCGCTTCACGCACCTGCGCGTCAACCAGCACCCGGACGGCGGCATCGCCCGCCTGCGGGTGTACGGCGAGGTCGTCGCCGACCCCAAGTGGCTCGAGGCGCTCGGCGCGTTCGACGTCGTCGCCCTGGAGAACGGCGGCCAGGTCGAGGACGCCTCCGACCGCTTCTACTCCCCGGCGACCAACACCATCCAGCCGGGCCGCTCCCGCAAGATGGACGACGGCTGGGAGACCCGCCGCCGCCGCGACACCGGCAACGACTGGATCCGCTACCGCCTCGTCCAGCAGGCCGAGGTCCGCGTCGTCGAGATCGACACCGCCTACCTCAAGGGCAACTCGGCGGGCTGGGCGTCCCTTTCGGTACGCGACGGGGAGAGCGGCGAGTGGGTCGAGGCCCTGCCGCGCACCCGCCTGCAGCCCGACACCAACCACCGCTTCGTCCTCGACGCGCCGGTCGTCGGCACGCACGTGCGCATCGACATCTTCCCGGACGGCGGCATCTCGCGGCTGCGTCTGTACGGCTCGCTGACCGAGGCGGGCGCGGCCAAGCTGGCCGCCCGCCACCAGGAGCTGGGCGGCTGATCCGCCCCCGCTGAACGTGGGGCGCACCGGGTGGACAGCCCCGGTGCGCCCCGCACCCACGTCCGGGCGGCGCTACGCCGAGTGGCCGCCGTCCACGGTCAGTTCGGTGCCCGTGACGTACGCCGCGTCCGCGCCGGCGAGATAGCCGACCAGGGACGCCACCTCGTCGGCCGAGCCGAACCGGCCGAGCGCGGTGCCGGCGCGCTGCCCCTCGGCGAACGGCCCGTCGGCCGGGTTCATGTCCGTGTCGACGGGGCCGGGCTGCACCAGGTTCACGGTGATGCGGCGCCTGCCGAGCTCGTGCGCGAGCGCCTTCGTCATGCCCGTCAGCGCCGACTTGCTCAGCGCGTACAGCGTGCCGCCCGGACCGCCCGCGTACCGGGTCAGCGCCGTGCCGACGGAGATGATCCGGCCGCCGTCGCGCAGCAGCCCCGCGGCCGCCTGCGAGGCGAGGAACACCGAGCGGACGTTGACGGCGAGCACCCGGTCGACGTCGCCGAGCGAGAGCTCGCCGATCGGGCCGAGCACGCCGATGCCCGCGTTGTTCACCAGGATGTCCAGGCCGCCCAGGTCGTCGGCCGCGCGTTCCACGGCGCCCGCGGCGTCCCCGGCGTCGGCCGCGTCCGCCCGGACGGCGACGGCACGCCGGCCCATCGACTCGATCTTCGTGACGACTTCGTGTGCCGCGTCCTCGCGCCGCACGTAGGTGAGCGCCACATCGGCGCCCTCGGCGGCCAGCCGCAGCGCGATCGCCGCGCCCATGCCGCGGCTGCCGCCGGTGACCAGAGCCGTCTTGCCGGTGAGACCAGTGAGACCAGTAAATCCGGTGGGACCGGTGGGGCCGGTGGGGCCTGTGGGACCGGTGAATGAAGACATGTCCGAACCTCTTCCGCGTGACTTCCGGGAAATCTGTGGGTGTCCGCCGCTGTGGGCGAGAAGTGCTTGCGGGTTCAATCAAAGTCGTCCGGGCGGGTGGGGGCTGGCGGTCATCGGACACGTAGCTGCGGCGGCACCGGGCGGCCGGGCGGCACCGGCGATGACTTCCCGCCCCGATCGGGGTCTGAGTGGGTGAGAGACGGACGACGACCGAGAGAAGGCGCTCGCCATGAAGCTCACGTTCACCCAGTTCCTCACCCTGGACGGCGTCTTCCAGGCCCCGGGCGGCCCCGAGGAGGACACCGGCGGCGGATTCACGCACGGCGGCTGGTCGGTGCCCTACGACGACGAGGACTTCGGCGCCTTCGTCACCGAGGTCTTCGACCGGGCGGACGCCTTCCTGTTCGGCAGGGGGACGTACGACATCTTCGCCGGGTACTGGCCGCACCGGACGGACCCGGCCGACCCGGTCGCCGCCCGGTTCAACGCGCTGCCGAAATACGTCGCGAGCACCACCCTGACCTCGGCCGACTGGCAGGGCACCCACCTGATCGGCCGGGACGACGTGGTCAAGGACGTCGCCGCGCTCAAGGAGCGGCCCGGGCGCGAACTGCAGATCCACGGCAGCGGCGCGCTCGCCCGCACCCTGCTGGCGCACGACCTGATCGACAGCATGCACCTGGCGACGTTCCCGGTGGTCCTCGGCGCCGGCAAGCGGCTGTTCACCGAGGGCGGCCTGCCCACCGCCTTCCGGCTCGCCCGCTCCCGGACGACCTCCACAGGCGTCGTCATCAGTACGTACGAGCGCGCGGGACGCCCGGAGTACGGCACCTTCTAGGCGCCCCGGTCCCGCGTGCTCCGGGCGTCCCGCCGGGCCCCGCCGAGGCGGCCGGTCACCACCAGGTCCCCGGCGGGGGTGCGCCGCACGAGCGTGCCGGTGCGCAGGTGGCCGTCGGCGGTGAAGGAGCGCGCGTCGGCGTCGGGCGCCCGGTAGAAGCCGCGCGGGATGTACGGGCCCCGGGCCAGGAGTTCGCCGCTCTCGCCGTCCGGCACGTCCCGGCCGTCGGCGTCGACGACGCGGATCTCGTCGTCCGGCGAGAGCGGCCTGCCCTGCGTGCCGAGCACCGTCTCGTCGGGGTCGTCGGTCCTGGTCAGGACGAGCGGTCCGGCGGCCGTGCCGACGACCTGCTGGAGACGGCAGCCGAGCTCCCGGCCCGTCCGCTCGGCCTGCGCCCGCTCCGCCCGGTCCAGGGGCGCGCCGCCCAACTGCACGAGCCGCAGGCTGCTCAGGTCGGCACCGCTCGCGCCGAGCGCGTCGAGCCAGCGCCCGGCGGCGTCGGGCGTCACGGACGTGAGGGTGACCCGTTCCCGCTCGACGGCCGCGAGACACGCGGCGGGCCCGGCGTCCTCGACCAGGACGACGGTGCCGCCGGCGCCGAGCGTGCCGACGATGCCGGGGCAGCCCAGGGCGAGCGGGGACCCGGCGGGCAGCGCCGCGAGGTACACGTCGTCCGCGGTCAGCGCGACCAGCTCGGCGGCGGCCCGCGCCTGATAGGCGTAGTCGTCGTGGGTGCGCGGCACCAGCACGGACGCCCCGGCCGCGCCCCCGGACGGCAGCAGGAACGCCACGTGGTCGGCGCGCCCCGCGCGTGCCCGCTCCGGCGGGGCGTCCACGGAACCCAGCGGGAAGTAGTGACAGCCCGCCGCGTCGGAGGCCATCCCGCCGTACGGGGACGAGGTGCCCGGCGGCTCGTAGGTGAACACCCGCCGCAGGAAGGGGCTCCGCGCCGCGATCTCCTCGGCCATCGCCCGGTGGTCGAAGCCGTCGCGCGTCGCCGGTCCGACATAGCCGACGGCCTCGCAGGCCCGCACGGTCGCGGCGACCTCGGCCGTGCGGTGCGCGACCGGGCAGAGCACCGGGACGGCACCGGCCCGCAGCAGCGCGAACACGGTGACGACGAACTCGGGGACGTTCGGCAGCTGGACGACGACCCGCCCGCCGGGGCGCAGCCCGCGCAGCCGGAATCCGGCGGCCGTGCGGTCCACGCGCCGGTTCAGGGCCGCGTAGGTCAGCCGGGTGTCACCGTGCACGAGCGCGGTCCGCGGCCCGTGCTCCAGGGCCCAGTCGCGCAGCAGGTTGTCCAGCGTGACACCCCGCCAGTGCCCGGCCGCCCAGTAGCGGTCGGTGAAGATCTCGGGCCAGGGCGTGCAGCCGTCGGGCATGGAGGTCCGTCGCTTCCTGGAGGGTGCCGGGCCCGGCCAGCCAAGTCCGGCGCCGCCCCCGCCCGCAAGGCGCGGTCCCGACCAAAGGACCTCGCGCCCCCTCGGCGGAACGTCCAAGGTCCGCCGCTGACCAGCGGGAACGGTCGCGGCCCGGTCGTCGTGGGCCCGCGGGCGGACGACGGCGCGCGTCCGGGGCCTTTCCGCCGTGATCTTCGCCGGATACCGTGTGCGCTCCGCGTGCGAGCCGCCGACGTCTCCACACCCGAGCACCGCACCGCCCGTTGGAGACCGCGCCCGTGACGACGCTCGCCACCCCCGCCGCGCTCGCCCCGCGCCGCGCCTGGCTCACCGATCTGCCCGTGCTGCTCGTCGCCGCCGTCTGGGGCGCCAGCTACCTCGCCGCCAAGGGCATCACCACGACCCACACGGTCGTCGCCGTGCTCGTGCTGCGCTTCGCGGTGGTCCTGCCCGCCCTCGTCGTGGCGGGACTGCGACCGCTGCGCGCGCTGACCGGCGCGCAGTGGCGCGGAGCCGGGATCCTGGGACTGATCCTCGGCGGGATCTTCCTCCTGGAGACGTACGGGGTCGTGCACACCTCGGCGACCAACGCGGGCCTCCTCATCAGCCTCACCATGATCTTCACGCCGCTCGCCGAGGCCGCGCTGACCAGGACCCGGCCGCCGCGCGCGTTCCTCGCCGCGGCCGGGCTGTCCGTGCTCGGCGTCGTCCTGCTGACCCAGGGCGGCGGTTTCACCCGGCCGTCGGCGGGCGACCTGCTGATCCTGCTCGCGGCGCTGGCCCGGACCGCGCACGTCCTGGCGATGGCCCGTATGAAGGGCGTGCGGGGCGCCGCCGCGCTGCCGCTGACCACGGTCCAACTGGGCTCCGCGGTCCTGGTGTTCGCCCTGCTCGCCGCGGCGGGCACGGGAGCGGCGCCGTGGTCGGCCGCCGCGGACTTCGGGGCGCGGGAGTGGGCGGGACTGCTCTTCCTCTCGGTCTGCTGCACGCTGTTCGCGTTCTTCGTGCAGATGTGGGCGGTCCGCAGGTCCTCGCCCTCCCGGGTCAGCCTGCTGCTCGGCACGGAACCGCTCTGGGCGGCGGCGGTCGGCATCGCGATCGGCGGCGAACGGCTGGGCGCGCTCGGCCTGGCGGGCGGCCTGCTGGTGCTGGCGGGGACCAGCTGGGGGCGTCGGGCCGTGCGCTGAGGTTCGCGTCGAGGGGGTCGTTCGGGGGAGGTGCGGTGCCGGATGGTTAACTCCCGGAAAATTTCACGAACTTGACGTTGACACGCCAACCTCTACGCGCGTCACACTGGGCCCATGCGAATCCCCCCACCACGAATCGTCAGCATCACCGCCCTCGCCGCCGCCCTCCTCGTCGGCGGCCCCGTCGCGGCCACCGCGAGCGCAGCCCCGGCCGCCCCCGTCAGCCACTCCGTGGCCGCGGTCGGCGACATCTGCCTCTCCAAGCTGCCCGCCCAGGCGCACGACACCCTCGACCTGATCGACAAGGGCGGGCCCTACCCCTTCCCGCAGGACGGCACCGTCTTCCAGAACCGCGAGGGTGAGCTGCCGCAGCAGGGCTCCGGCTACTACCACGAGTACACGGTCGTCACGCCGGGCTCCGACGACCGCGGCGCCCGCCGCATCGTCACCGGCGAGAAGAACGACGAGGACTACTACACCGCCGACCACTACGCCTCGTTCGACCTCGTCGACCACGGCTGCTGACCTCCCCACAGGTCGGCAGGCGGTACGGCTCCCCGCCGTACGCCTCAGTCCCGCGGCCCGCTCCCGGCGGCGGCGAACACGGCGACGGCCAGGACCAGCAGCGTGACGCTCGCGTACATCTCGTACCCGTCGAGAAACGCGGCGCGCTGCACCAGGCCCCAGCCGCGCAGCTCGCCGGTGGTCCTGTTGACCAGGCCGATCACGCCCTGGATCAACAGGACCACGCCGAGGAACTCCAGTAGCTGCTTCATGGCAGGATCCTCGCCCCGCACGTTCCGCGCGGGCATCCGCCGCCGGGCGAGGATCTCCGGAGCGCGCCGGTCCGAAAGTCGTCCACCTGCGCGACTTTGGTCGACGATCACATGCGCGACGCGCCTGTCGGCACCCCGGGTGCGTAGATTTGTCGACCATGAGCGGCACTGAACCCCCACGCCGGCCCCGGCCCGACGAGAGCACCGGGTCCGGGCCCCGCGCCGAGCCCGTGCCGCCCGCCGGTCCCGCGACGGCGCACGCCGATCCGGGCGGCGGCCCCCTGGCCAAAAACCCCTGGACCCTGCCCTCCGCCGTCGCCCGCGAGTTCGACCCCGGCCGCAAGGGGGGCCGGACGCGGCGGACCGCGCGCGACTGGATCACCGACTTCAGCTGCTTCCTCGCCGCCGTCCTCATCGGGATGATCGGCGCCGACGCGGTCAGCGGCAACCCGCACGTCTCCCCGGGCGTCGCCGCGTTCGACCAGGTCCTCGGCGCGGCCGCCTGCGCCGCGGTCTGGCTGCGCAGACGCTGGCCGGTCGGCCTCGCCCTCGCGATGGTGCCGGTCTCGGTGGCCTCCGACACGGCGGGCGGCGCGGCGGCCGTGGCCCTCTTCACCCTCGCGGTGCACCGGCCCTTCCGGTACGTCGCGTGGATCGGCGGCGCCTCGATCGCCGTGGTCCCCCTCACCTACTGGCTGCGCCCCGACCCGGGCATGCCCTACGGGATCGCGATCGCCTTCGGCGTGCTGCTGACCGCGACGGTCATCGGCTGGGGCATGTTCGTGCGCTCCCGCCGCGAACTGCTGCTCAGCCTGCGCGACCGGGCCGTCCGCGCCGAGAACGAGGCCGCCCTGCGCGCCGAACAGGCCCAGCGGCTCGCCCGCGAGAACATCGCCCGCGAGATGCACGACGTCCTCGCGCACCGCCTCACCCTGCTCAGCGTGCACGCCGGGGCCCTGGAGTTCCGCCCGGACGCCCCCCGCGAGGAGATCGTCCGGGCGGCCGGCGTCATCCGGGAGAGCTCCCACGAGGCGCTGCAGGACCTGCGCCAGGTGATCGGCGTGCTGCGCGGCGGCGACGAGGACGCCGCGGGCCGCCCGCAGCCCACGCTCACCGCCCTGGACACCCTCGTCGCCGAGTCCCGCGACGCGGGCATGAAGGTCGACCTCGACAACCGCGTCGCGGACCCCGCGGCCGTCCCCGCCGCCCTCGGCCGCACCGCCTACCGCATCGCCCAGGAAGGCCTGACCAACGCCCGCAAGCACGCCCCCGGCGCCGTGGTGACGGTGGCCGTCACGGGCGCGCCCGGCGAGGGCCTGGCCCTGTCCGTGCGCAACCCGGCGCCGCCCGGCCCCGTGCCCGAGGTGCCGGGCTCCGGCCAGGGCCTGATCGGACTCGCCGAACGGGCCTCGCTCGCCGGCGGCAGGCTCGGCCACGGTCCCGGCCCCGACGGCGGATTCCGCCTGGAGGCCTGGCTACCGTGGGCGCCATGAAACCGATCAGGCTGCTGCTCGTCGACGACGATCCGCTGGTGCGTGCCGGACTCTCCTTCATGCTCGGCGGCGCGGCCGACATCGAGATCGTCGGCGAGGCCGGCGACGGCACCGAGGTCGCCCCGCTGATCGGCGAACTCCGCCCGGACGTCGTCCTGATGGACATCCGCATGCCCCGGATGGACGGCCTCGCCGCCACCGAGGCCCTGCGCAGGCGCCCCGGCGCCCCCGAGGTCATCGTCCTGACCACCTTCCACGCCGACGAGCAGGTGCTGCGGGCGCTGCGCGCGGGCGCGGCGGGCTTCGTCCTCAAGGACACCCCGCCCGCCGAGATCATCGCGGCGGTCCGCGCGGTGGCCGCCGGGGAGCCCGTCCTGTCGCCCACGGTGACCCAGCAGCTGATCACCCGGGTGACCGGCGTCGACCCGCAACTGGACCGCAGGCGCCGGGCGCTGGACCGGCTCGCGGCGCTGGGGGAGCGGGAGCGCGAGGTGGCCGTCGCCGTCGGCCGCGGCGGCTCCAACGCCGACATCGCCGCCGAGCTGTTCCTGAGCGTCGCCACGGTCAAGGCGCACGTCTCCCGGATCCTGACGAAGCTGGACCTCAACAACCGGGTGCAGATCGCCCTGCTCGCGCACGACGCGGGACTGCTGGACCAGGACGGCTGATCCGGTCCGGCCGGGAGCCCGCCGCACCGGATCCGGGGAACTGATCACCGTCACCGGCGCGTTGGTCGGATGACCACCCCGGAGGAGGACCCCATGGCGGAGAGCGTCGACCTGGCGACGTACGGCACACGTTTCAAGGACGACCCCCACTCCGTCTACGCGGACCTGCGCGCCCACGGTCCCGTCCACCGCGTCCGCCTGCCACCGCCGGAGGACATCGGCGACACCTACCTGATCGTGGGGTACGAGGAGGGCAGGGCCGCGCTCACCGACCCCCGGTTCGCCAAGTCGTCGGCGGCCGCGCACTTCACCTTCCACGAGGAGGAGCTGATCGGCACGCATCTGCTGATCGCCGACCCGCCCCGCCACACCCGCCTGCGCAGGCTCGTCACACGGGAGTTCACCGCCCGCCGGGTCGAGGCCCTGCGCCCGCGCGTCCAGCGCATCACCGACGACCTCCTGGACGCGATGCTCCAGGACGGCGGGCCGGACCGGACCCGCCGGGCCGACCTGGTGGAGGCGCTGGCCTTCCCGCTGCCGATCACCGTCATCTGCGAGCTGCTCGGCGTCCCCGACATGGACCGCACGGCCTTCCGCCGCCTGTCGAACGGCGTGGTGGCCTCGCCCACCCAGGAGGCCGAGCGCGCGGCCTTCGAGGAACTGGCCGCCTATCTGGACGCGTTGGTGGAGGACAAGCGCTCGGCGCCGGGCGCCGACCTGCTGAGCGCCCTGATCCGCACCACGGACGACGCGGACGACGACCGGCTCTCGCCCGAGGAGCTGCGGGCCATGGCCTTCGTGCTGCTCATCGCCGGGCACGAGACGACGGTCAACCTCATCACCAACGCGATGCACGCCCTGTTCACCCACCCCGGCCAACTGGCCGCGCTGCGCGCCGACCTGTCCCTGCTGGACGGTGCGATCGAGGAGGCCCTGCGCTTCGAGGGCCCGGTGGAGAGCGCGACGTACCGCTTCGCCACCGAGCCCACCGAGCTGGGCGGCCTCGTCATCCCCGCGGGCGCCGTCGTCCGCATAGGCCTCGCCGCGGCCGACCGCGACCCCGCCCGCTTCCCCGCGCCGGACCGCTTCGACATCCGCCGCGCCCCGCAGGGCCATCTCGCCTTCGGCCACGGCCTGCACTACTGCCTGGGCGCCCCGCTGGCGCGGATCGAGGCGAAGGCGGCGCTCGGCTCGCTCCTGGAGCGCTGCCCCGGCCTCGCTCCGGACGGCCCGCCGGGGGAGTGGCTGCCGGGCACCCTGATCCGGGGGGTGCGGCGGCTTCCCGTCCGGTGGTAGTAGTCGGACATGACCGACCCCTCGGCCGCGCGGCCGCCGCACGACCAACAGCCCGCCGACCAGCCGCCGTACGACCAGCCGCCGTACGACCACCCGCCCGCCGATCAGGTCCCCGCCGACCGGCCTCAGGCCGAACCGCCCGCGGCCGACCCCATCGACCTGGCCATGGCCCGGAAGGTCCTGGACGCCCAGCCGTTCAGCCGGCTCGTCGGCGCCCGGATCACCCGGTTCGGCGAGGGCGCCGCCACGCTGGAGATCGGCATCCGCGAGGAACTGCGCCAGCAGAACGGCTTCGTGCACGGCGGCGTGCTCGCCTACGCGGCGGACAACAGCATCACGTTCGCCGCGGGCACCACCCTGGGGCCTGCGGTGCTGACCTCAGGTTTCTCCATACAGTACGTACGTCCCGCGACCGGCGACCGACTCGTCGCCCGCGCCGTCGTCGTCCACTCGGGACGCCGTCAGGCGGTGGTGCGCTGCGAGCTGTTCGCCGTGCGCGGCGACGGCACGGAGACGCTGTCCGCGATCGCGCAGGGCACGGTGCTCGCCACGGCCTGAGCGGGCGGCTCAGCCCTCGGCGATCTCCGCGAGCCGCACCGGCCGCCGCTCCCGCCGCGACCGTTCGCACGCCTCCGCGATCCGCAGCGCGTGCAGCGCCTCGCGGCCGTCGCAGGGGTTCGCCCTGCGCCCGGCGACGACATCGACGAAGGCGGCGAGCTCCGCCTCGTACGCGGGGGCGAAGCGCTCCAGGAAGCCGGACCAGGGCTTGAGCGGGGCGGCCGGGCCCGCGGGCTCCGTCGAGGTCAGCGGCGTGCGCTCGTCCATGCCGACCGCCACCTGGTCGCGCTCGCCGGCCAGTTCCATCCGCACGTCGTAGCCCGCGCCGTTGCACCGGGTCGCGGTCGCCGTGGCCAGCGTGCCGTCGTCGAGGGTGAGGACCGCGGTCGCCGTGTCCACGTCGCCCGCCTCGCGGAACATCGCGGGGCCCGCGTCGGACCCGGTCGCGTACACCTCGGTGACCTCGCGGCCCGTCACCCACCGCAGGATGTCGAAGTCGTGCACCAGACAGTCGCGGTACAGGCCGCCGGACAGCGGCAGGTACGCGGCGGGCGGCGGATTCGGGTCCGAGGTGATCGCCCGTACGGTGTGCAGCCGTCCGAGCCGGTCCGTGCGCACCGCCTCGCGGGCCGCCGCGTACCCCGCGTCGAAGCGCCGCTGGAAGCCGAGCTGCAGCACCGTGCCCGCGGTCTCCACCTCGGCGAGGGCCGCCAGCGTGCCCGCGAGGTCGAGGGCGATGGGCTTCTCGCAGAACACCGGGAGCCCGGCCCGGGCCGCCCTGCCGATCAGCTCGGCGTGCGCCGAGGTCGCCGCGGTGATCACCACGGCGTCGAGCCCGGCGCCGAAGAGCTCGTCCACGGAGGCCGCCCGCGCCCCGGTCCGGGCCGCGAGGGCGGTCGCCCTCGCGGCGTCCGCGTCGGCGATGACCAGGGACGTCACCTCGGGGAGACGGCCGAGGACCGCCGAGTGAAAGGTGCCGATACGGCCCGTTCCGATCAGTCCGATGCGCATGGATCCACCCTCGCGACGCCGGACCCTCCTGTCAATCCTTTGTCCTGACAACAGAACTTAAGAACTTCCCGTCATCATCTCCTGGGACTACGCTCGCCCCGTGTCCAAACCAGTCGCCAAAGCAGCTCAGGGCTCGTCGGTCAAGGACCCCACCGTGGTCCTCCGGCTCGGCGTCGACCGCAGCAGCCCCGTCCCGCTCTACTTCCAGCTCGCCCAGCAGCTGGAGGCGGCGATCGAGCGCGGCGCCCTGACCCCGGGCAGCCTCCTGGGCAACGAGATCGAGCTCGCCGGACGGCTCGGCCTGTCCCGGCCCACCGTCCGCCAGGCCATCCAGTCCCTCGTCGACAAGGGCCTGCTGGTGCGGCGCCGAGGCGTCGGCACCCAGGTCGTGCACAGCCAGGTCAAGCGCCCGCTGGAGCTCAGCAGCCTCTACGACGACCTGGAGGCCGCCGGCCAGCGCCCCGAGACCCGCGTCCTGCGCAACACCCTGGAGCCCGCGTCCGCAGAGGTCGCGGCCGCCCTCGGGGTCGCCGAGGGCGACGAGGTGCACCTCGTGGAGCGGCTCCGCCTCGCCCACGGCGAGCCCATGGCCCACCTGCGCAACCACCTGCCCACCGGCCTCCTCGACCTGGACAGCGCCCACCTGGAGGCCACCGGGCTGTACCGCCTGATGCGCGCCGCCGGCCACACCCTGCACAGCGCCCGCCAGTCCGTCGGCGCCCGCGCCGCCACCGCCGACGAGGGCGACCTGCTCGCAGAGCCCGCCGGTGCCCCGCTGCTCACCATGCGCCGCACCACGTTCGACGACACGGGCCGGGCGGTCGAGTACGGCTCGCACGTCTACCGCGCCGCGCGCTACTCCTTCGAGTTCCAGCTCCTCGTCCGGCCGTAACAGTCGTCAGAATGTTCTGACAAAGCCATTGACGCTCGCGCTCGCCCACCGCTAGAACTCCCCCAGCCGCACCGAGGCGGCCGGGAGACGAGGGGTGGTCCATCATGCGCGCATCCCGTACGGCGAGAGGTGTCACGGCCTGTCTGGCGGTGGCCGCGCTCGCGGCCGGCTGCAGCGGCTCCGGCGGCAAGGGCGACGAGGACCGCTCCGGCGACGGGTCGGGCGGCAAGGGGGTGCACACGCCCCGCCTCAAGATCGCGATGGTCACGCACTCCGGCGAGGGCGACACCTTCTGGGACATCGTGCGCAGCGGCGCCCGGCAGGCGGCGAGCAAGGACAACGTGCAGTTCCTCTACGCCAACGACAAGGAGGCCAAGGGCCAGGCCGAGCTCGTCCAGTCCTTCGTCGACAAGAAGGTCGACGGGATCGTCGTCACCCTGGCCAAGCCCGAGGCGATGCGGTCCGTCCTGGCCCGGGCGAAGGCCGCGGGGATCCCGGTCGTCACGATCAATTCCGGCGGGGAGTTCTCGGCGGGATTCGGGGCGCTCGGCCACATCGGCCAGGACGAGTCCGTGGCGGGCGAGGCCGTCGGCGAGGAGCTCAACACGCGCGGGAAGAAGAAGGTCCTGTGCGTCATCCACGAACAGGGGAACGTGTCCCTCGAACAGCGCTGCGCCGGCGTCCGGAAGACCTTCGACGGCTCGGTCGAGAACCTCGACGTCGAGGGCACGAACGCGCCCGGCGCCCAGTCCTCCATCAGCGCGAAACTGCAGGCCACCAAGGACATCGACGCCGTCGTCACGCTGGGCGCGCCGATCGCCGCGTACTCCGTGAAGGCCAGGGACGAGACGGGGAGCAAGGCGGAGGTCGACACCTTCGACCTGAACGCCGAGGTGGTGAAGCGGCTCAAGGCCAAGGAGGTCGGCTTCGCCGTCGACCAGCAGCCCTACCTGCAGGGATACCTCGCCGTGGACGAGCTGTGGCTCTACCGGACCAATGCCAACGTGCTGGGCGGCGGCAAGCCGGTCCTCACCGGACCCGCCATCGTCACCGGGAAGGATGTGCCGAAGCTGGAGAAGTACACCGCTCGCGGTACCCGATGAACACACGCGTGATCCGCGTGGTCGATACTTGGGCGGCTGGGGCCGGGGATCCGGACCGGTCGCACAGAGCAGTAGAGCTAGAAGGGCACGGCGTCGTGGCAAGGGTGAAGACAGGGGTACGCGCGGTGGGGGCCGTGCTGGTGGCGGTGCTCGGCGTGACCGCGGGACTGACCGGGTGCAGCAGCACCGGCGGCAAGCGCGCGGAGGACGCCCGCAAGGCGGCCGCCGGTGGCAGGGCGGCGGTCGACACGCCGCGCTGGACGTTCGGCATGGTGACCCACTCGGGCGACGGCGACACCTTCTGGGACATCGTCCAGAGCGGTGCCAAGCAGGCCGCCGTCAAGGACAACATCAAGTTCCTGTACGCCCACGACGACGAGGCCCAGCAGCAGGCCCAGCTCGTGGACTCCTACATCGACAAGAAGGTCGACGGGATCATCGTCACGCTGGCCAAGCCGGACGCGATGAAGGGCGCCCTCGCCCGCGCCGAGAAGGCCGGCATCCCGGTGATCACGGTGAACTCGGGCTCCGCGGAGTCCAAGAAGTTCGGCGCGCTCACCCACATCGGCCAGGACGAGACGATCGCGGGCGAGGCCGTCGGCGAGGAGCTCAACAAGCGCGGCAAGAAGAAGGCGCTCTGCATCCTGCACGAGCAGGGCAACGTCGGCCACGAGCAGCGCTGCGCGGGCGCCAAGAAGACCTTCGACGGCACCCTGCAGAACCTGTACGTGACCGGCACCAACATGCCCGACGTGCAGTCCTCCATCGAGGCCAAGCTGCAGTCCGACAAGTCGGTCGACGCGGTCGTCACGCTCGGCGCGCCCTTCGCGGACACCGCGGTGAAGGCCGCGGACAGCGCGGGCAGCAAGGCCGAGGTCGACACCTTCGACCTCAACGAGAAGGTCGCCGCGGGCCTGAAGTCCGGCTCCCTCGGCTTCGCCGTCGACCAGCAGCCCTACCTCCAGGGCTACGAGGCCGTCGACCTGCTGTGGCTGTACAAGTACAACGCCGACGTCCTGGGCGGCGGCAAGCCCGTCCTGACCGGACCGCAGATCGTCACCAAGGACCAGGCCGACGAGCTGGAGGAATACGCGAAGCGAGGGACCCGATGACCGCGACAGCACCCGCGCCCGCCCCGGATGCCGGGACCGACGAGCGGCTCGTGCGGAGCTCGCCGCTGAAGAAGCTGATGGGCCGCCCCGAGCTCGGCTCGGTCGTCGGCGCCATCGCCGTCTTCATCTTCTTCTCGATCGTCGCGGACAGCTTCCTGCAGGCCACCAGCCTCGCGACGGTCCTCTACGCCGCATCGACCCTCGGCATCATGGCGGTGCCGGTGGCCCTGCTGATGATCGGCGGCGAGTTCGACCTGTCCGCGGGCGTCCTCGTGACGACGTCCGCCCTGGTGTCCTCGATGTTCAGCTACCAGATGACGGCGAACGTCTGGGTGGGCGTCGGCGTCTCGCTCCTGGTCACGCTCGCCGTGGGCGTCTTCAACGGCGTGATGCTGACCCGCACGGACCCGCCGAGCTTCATCATCACGCTCGGCACGTTCCTGATGCTGACCGGCATGAACCTCGGCTTCACCAAGCTGATCAGCGGCACGGTGTCCACCAAGTCGATCTCCGACATGGAGGGCTTCTCCTCGGCCAAGGACGTCTTCGCCTCGACGATCACCGTCGGCGGCGTCGACTTCAAGATCACCATCCTCTGGTGGCTCGGCCTGATCGCGGTCGCCACCTGGATCCTGCTGCGCACCCGCGTCGGCAACTGGATCTTCGCGGTCGGCGGCGGCGAGGACGCGGCCCGCGCGGTCGGCGTCCCGGTCGCCAAGACGAAGATCGGCCTCTACATGGGTGTCGCGTTCGGCGCCTGGATCTCCGGCCAGCACCTGCTGTTCTCGTACGACACCGTGCAGTCCGGCGAGGGCGTCGGCAACGAACTGATCTACATCGTCGCCGCCGTCATCGGGGGCTGTCTCATCACCGGCGGCTACGGCTCCGCGGTCGGCGCGGCCGTCGGCGCGCTGATCTTCGGCATGGTCAGCAAGGGCATCGTGTTCGCCGAGTGGAACTCGGACTGGTTCAAGTTCTTCCTCGGCGTGATGCTCCTCCTGGCGACCCTGCTCAACCACTGGGTCCGCAAGCGCGCGGAGGCGACGAAGTGACCACGGACATGACGAAGACCGACGCGGTGGCCGCCGAGTCCGGGCGCACCCCGCTCGTCGAGCTGGACGACGTCAGCAAGTACTACGGCAACATCCGCGCCCTCGAAGGGGTCTCCCTGGAGGTGCACGCGGGCGAGATCTCCTGCGTGCTCGGCGACAACGGCGCGGGCAAGTCGACCCTCATCAAGATCATCGCGGGGCTGCACCGGCACGATGCGGGTGTGCTGCGCATCGAGGGCGAGGAGACGCGGCTCGGCTCGCCCCGCGAGGCGCTGGACCTCGGCATCGCCACGGTCTACCAGGACCTCGCGGTGGTCCCCCTGATGCCGGTCTGGCGGAACTTCTTCCTCGGCTCCGAGCCGACGAAGGGCGTGGGGCCCTTCCGCCGCATGGACGTCGACCTCATGCGCGAGACGACCCGCGCGGAGCTGCTGCGCATGGGCATCGACCTGCGCGACGTCGACCAGCCCATCGGCACGCTCTCCGGCGGTGAGCGCCAGTGCGTGGCCATCGCGCGCGCCGTCTACTTCGGCGCGAAGGTCCTCGTCCTCGACGAGCCGACCGCCGCGCTGGGCGTCAAGCAGTCCGGCGTGGTCCTGAAGTACGTGGCGGCGGCGCGGGACGCAGGGCTCGGCGTGGTCCTGATCACGCACAACCCGCACCACGCGTACCTGGTCGGGGACCGTTTCGTGCTGCTCAAGCGCGGCACGATGTTCGGCAGCTACACGCGCGCCGAGGTGACCCTCGACGAACTCACCCGCCAGATGGCGGGCGGCTCGGAACTGGACGACCTCCGCCACGAGCTGGAGGGCCGGGACCCCGCCTGACGCCCCGGCCCGCGCCGGGCCGCGGTCGCGTCTGCCGGGTCGCCCCCGCGCCCCGGCCGCGGCACCGTTCGTGGCCGCTCGCGCAGTTCCCCGCGCCCCTGAAGTGACCCTGGCTTCGGGCCCCGGTGGGCCGTGCCCCGTAAGGGGCGCGGGGAACGGCGCGCTCAGCCACCGACGAGCGGCAGACGCAGTACCCCGCGCCCCTGGGTGGGGCGACCCTGACCTCGGGCTCCCGTGAGGCCGTGCCCCGTAAGGGGCGCGGGGAACGGCGCGCTCAGCCACCAGCAAGCGGCAGACGCAGTACCCCGCCCCTGGGGCGATTCTGGCCCCGACATTCCGTGGGGCGTGCCCGGTAAGGGGCGCGGGGAACGCCGCGCCAGGCCACCGACCAGCGGCAGACGCGTCCCCCGCGTCGCCCCACGGCCCCCGATAGTTCATGACCGACGGCACAGCTCCCCGAGCCCCTCGGGGAACTCCGGCCCCGCATCCCGTTGTGCGCGCCCCCGCGAGAGTGAGGCAGAATCGCCGCAATGAGCACCTACCGCGACCTCGCGCACCGCGGCTCCGCCCGAGCCACCGTCCTGCGGACCGTGGGCACCCGGGAACGCCGATCGCACCTGACGGCCCCCCGCGTGAACACCGTCGGCATCGACATCGGCGGCACCAAGGTGATGGCGGGCGTCGTCGACCCCGACGGGAACATCCTGGAGACCCTCCGCACGGAGACCCCGGACAAGTCGAAGAGCCCCAAGGTCGTCGAGGACACCATCGTCGAGCTGGTCCTCGACCTGTCCGACCGGCACGACGTGCACGCCGTCGGCATCGGCGCCGCGGGCTGGGTCGACGCGGACCGCAACCGCGTGCTCTTCGCCCCCCACCTGTCCTGGCGCAACGAACCGCTGCGCGACCGCATCTCCGGCCGCCTCGCGGTCCCCGTCATGGTCGACAACGACGCGAACACCGCGGCCTGGGCGGAGTGGCGCTTCGGCGCGGGCCGCGGCGAGGACCACCTGGTGATGATCACCCTGGGGACCGGCATCGGCGGCGCCATCCTGGAGGACGGCCAGGTCAAGCGCGGCAAGTTCGGCGTGGCCGGCGAGTTCGGCCACATGCAGGTCGTCCCCGGCGGCCACCGCTGCCCGTGCGGCAACCGCGGCTGCTGGGAGCAGTACAGCTCCGGCAACGCGCTGGTCCGCGAGGCCCGCGAGCTCGCCGCCGCCGACTCCCCGGTCGCGTACGGCATCATCGAGCGGGTCAAGGGCAACGTCCCCGACATCACCGGGCCGCTCATCACCGAGCTGGCCCGCGAGGGCGACGCCATGTGCGTCGAGCTGCTCCAGGACATCGGCCAGTGGCTGGGCGTCGGCATCGCCAACCTCGCCGCCGCCCTCGACCCGTCCTGCTTCGTGATCGGCGGCGGCGTCTCGGCCGCCGACGACCTCCTGATCGGCCCGGCCCGCGACGCCTTCCGCCGCCATCTGACCGGCCGCGGCTACCGCCCCGAGGCCCGCATCGCCCGCGCCCAGCTCGGCCCCGAGGCCGGCATGGTCGGCGCCGCCGACCTGGCCCGGCTCGTCGCCCGCCGCTTCCGCCGCGCCAACCGGCGCCGCGTGGAGCGCTACGAACGCTACGAGCGCTACGCCGAGGCGCGCCGCACCAACGACCGCACCGCCCAGGGAACCCAGTAGATGACCGTGCCCCGCCAGCCCTCGTCCCCGGACCTGCCCGGCGCCCCCGAGCCGCCGGAGCGCGGCGGGGGCAAGACCGAGGACCGCAGCCACATGATCCGCCGCCGCTGGCTGACGGCGATCATCATCGTGCTGCTCATCGGCGTGCCCGCCGGCTACCTGGTGATCTCCGCGAACCAGAGCCGCAACAGCGGCCGCGACAAGGAGGACAAGTACTCCGCGACCGGCCTCACCGCGGGCTGGCCCTCCAAGGTCCAGCGCCGCCTGTACGACGTGCCGATCCCGGCGTACTCCGAAGAGGTCGCTTACTACGAGACGAACAACTGGCGCACCAGCCGCCTCTACGTCCAGTTCCTCACCAGCAACAAGGGCCTGGACAAGTTCCTCAAGCGGGTCGGCACCACCCAGGACGCGCTGGAGAAGAACGAGATCACCATCAGCAAGCGCGACCAGAAGGTCGTCGGCTGGGAATTCACCGGCCCCGGCCCCTGGTCCGGTCTGACCCACGAGCAGAAGGACCCGACGCCGACGCTGGACGTCGTCGTGGACCGCTCGAACGCGCAGCACCCGATGGTCTACGTGGTGTCGACGACGACTCCCTGAACGGGAGCCGCCCCGGAAGGAACCCGGACGGAACGGGAGCCGTCCCGGAAGTTTTCGCGCGTGTGACGATCAGGGCGAACGGCCCGTGGCCGACGCCCCGGCCTCCTACAGTGTGGCCATGACAAAAACCCCGGAATCGGAGTCGTCCTACGACCGTCGAAGACTCGACCAGTGGCTGGCCGGGGAGGCGCGCGCCGACGGTGCGGACCGTCGCGATCTCCTGCGCCTCCTCGCCGCCGCGGGCTTAGCCTCCGCCGTGCCCCTCGGCCTGTCGGCGCCCGCGGCGAGCGCCGCCGCCGGCCCCGGCATCGTCAAGCCGCTGCCGCCCGAGCGGTTCATCATCCACGGCACGAACGCCGAGACCCGCTTCGAGGCCCTGGCGGAGACCGGCCACACCACGCCCGTCTCGCACTTCTTCGTCCGCAACCACACGACGACGCCCCGCGTCGACGCGAAGACCTGGCGGCTCACCGTCTGGGGCGACGGGCTGACCGGCAAGGCGCGGACGTTCTCCCTCGCGGACCTCAAGCGGCTGCCCTCCGTGACGCGCACCGCCTTCGTCGAGTGCGCGGGCAACGGCCGCAACTTCTACACGACCCAGCAGCACCAGCCCGCCTCGGGCACCGCGTGGACCCTGGGCGCGATCGGCACCGCCCGCTGGCGCGGCGCACGCCTCGCCGACGTCCTGCGCCTCGCGGGCCTCTCGCACCGTGCGGTGGACGTCATGCCGCGCGGCCTCGACGACGAGTACCTCACCTCGACCGGTACGAACTACGGCCGGGTGCGCCGTCCGATGCCCGTCTCCAAGGCGCTCGACGACGTCCTCCTCGCGTATGAGATGAACGGCGCCCCGCTGCCGCCCGACCACGGCTACCCGGTCCGCGTCCTCGCCCCCTCCTGGATCGGCATCTCCTCGATCAAGTGGGTCGGCGACATCGAGGTGTCGGCCACGCCGCTGTACTCGCCGTGGAACACCGACCTGTACCGCCTCTTCGGCGAGGCGTACCCGCCCGAGGGCAGCGCCCCGCTGACCCGCCAGACCCTGAAGTCGGCCTTCGAGCTGCCGTGGAACGCGACCCTGCCGGCCCACAGGCGCCACCGCCTCACCGGCCGCGCCTGGTCCGCGTCGGGCGCCATCACCCGGGTCGAGGTCAGCACGGACGGCGGGGGGACCTGGCGGCGCGCCCGCCTGCACGACCCCTCCTACCGGGGAACGTGGACCCGCTGGTCGGTCCCCTGGACGCCCGACAGGACGGGCCCCGCCGAACTCCTCTCCCGCGCGTCGGACAGCACCGGCAGGACCCAGCCGGAGACGACGGTGCACAACACCCAGGGGTACCTCTTCGACGCGGTGGTCCGGCACGCGGTGACGGTCGCGGCCTGAGCGCCTCAGCCGGCGGCCGTCCACGCCTCGTACGCGGCGGCCGCAACGGCGAGGTCCTCCCAGGCCATGCCCGCCGACTTGAACAGGCGGGGCCGCCCCTCCTCGACCTTCACCGCACCCCTGACCAGCGCGTCCAGCGTGTGCAGACCCGCCATGTCGAAGGGGCCCTCGGCGGCCGCGAGGACCAGGTCGCCGCATTCGCGGGCCGCCACCGCGCGGGACTCCGCCACCACCGTGGACCGGCCCACCAGGGCGGCGTCGACCTCGCGGGCGTCCGGCTCGTGGGAGCCCACGGCGGCGACCGCGGCGTGGCCGGGCAGCAGCGCGCCGTCGAAGAGCGGCTCGCGCGCCGTCGTGCAGCAGCAGACCACGTCCGCCAGTGCCACGGCGTCCGGAGCCGCGGCGTCCGCCGAGAGTCCGAGGGCGCGGCAGCGGTCGACGAACGCCGCCACCCGCCCGGCGTCGCGCGCGACGACGTCGACGTGACGCAGCGACGGCCGCACCGCCCGTACCGCCTCGACGTGCCCCCAGGCCTGCGGGCCCGACCCGAAGACGACCAGCCGTTCGGCGTCCGCGACGGCCAGGTGCCGGAGCGCCACCCCGGACACCGCGGGGGTGCGCAGCGACGTCAGCGCGATGCCGTCCAGGAGGGCGAGCGGCGTGTGGGTCACCCCGTCGAGCAGCAGGTAGAGGCCCTGGATGCGGGGCAGCCCGCGGTCCGCGTTGCCGGGCGTGACCGTGGCGACCTTGACGCCGGTGTACGAGGCCGTGGCCGACGGCATCATCAGCAGGTGGCCGCCCGGGACGTCCACGACCCCGCGCGGCGGCTCCGCCTCCGGGTCGAGCCCGGCGGCGAGCACCGACTCCAGGGCGTCGACGGCGGCGGACATCGAGACGTGCCGGGTCAGGGCGTCGGCGTCGACGTGGGGCAGGGCGGGGGCCGGGTGCGGCGCGCTCATACGGGGTCCTCGTGGTGCGGGCGGGAAGGATCTGTCGGGGACTCCCTACCCGTTCCCGCGCGGGACAGCGGGTACGTCCCCCGCCTGACGTGCCCGGGAACCGATGGTCAGGGCCCACCCCGCCCCGCTAGGTTGTGCGGTGTCGTACCTGCTTCCCGTCGGGAGATGCCCTCGTGAGCGAAGACGCCGTGACCGGTCCGGGGGGCCGCGTCGACGCGGCCGTCGACGTCACCGTGCCGCACTCGCCGCGGATCTGGAACTACTGGCTCGGCGGCAAGGACCACTACGAGGTCGACCGCGCGGTCGGCGACCAGTTCGTCGGGATATACCCCGACATCGTGCCGATCGCCCGGCACTCCCGCGCCTTCCTGTGCCGGGCGGTGACGCATCTCGCGGGGGAGCGGGGGATCCGCCAGTTCCTCGACATCGGCACCGGGCTGCCCACGCTCGACAACACGCACGAGGTGGCCCAGCGCACCGCCCCCGACGCGCGGATCGTCTACGTGGACAACGACCCGATGGTCCTGACCCACGCGCGCGCCCTGCTGACGTCCAGTGCGCAGGGGGCCACCCACTACCTGGACGCGGACCTGCGCGACCCCGACACGATCGTGGAGCGCGCGGGGCGGCTGCTGGACTTCGACCGCCCGATCGCCCTGATCCTGCTCAACGTCCTGGGGCACGTGGAGGACCTCACCGAGGCCGTCTCCATCGTGCGGCGGCTGATGGCGGCCCTGCCGCCGGGCAGCCACCTCGTCTCCGCCGACGGCACGAACGTGATCACCGGGGCCGCCTTCGAACACGCGATCTCCCTGTGGAACGAGGTCGGCCGGCCGACCTACCACCTGCGCGGCACCGAGCAGCTGGCGCTCTTCTACGAGGGCCTGGAGCTGCTGGAGCCGGGCGTGGTGTCGTGCTCGCGGTGGCGGGCCCCGGCGACTCCGTTCGGCGAGCCCGCGCAGGTGGACGAGTTCGGCGCGGTCGCCCGCAAGCCCTGAGGCGGTGTCGGCCGGGCGGCTGTTCCGGGGCCGGTCTCAGTCGAGCAGCTGTTCCAGGAAGCGCATGCTGGCCACCGCGTCCGGCGCGGCGGTGCACACCCGGTCCATCACCAGCATGTAGTTCTCGACGTCCGCACGCTTGTCCAGGTACAGCGCGCTGGTGAGCTGTTCGAGGTAGACGATGTCCGGCAGGTCCGGTTCGAGGAAGCGCAGGATCGTCACCGGGCCGCCCACCGCGGTGGCCGCGCCCGCTTCGAGCGGCGCCACCTGCACGGTGACATGCGGCAGTTGGGCCATCGTGATGAGGTGACGTATCTGCTCCTGCATCACCGCGTGTCCGCCCATGGGGCGGCGCACCGCCGCCTCGTCGATCACGAACCACAGCTTCGGGCCGCCCGGCTGGGTGATCAACTGCTGGCGGCGCAGCCGCACTTCGACCTTGCGGTTGATGTCGCGCAGCGAGCCCTGCGCCTCGCCGAGGCTCGCCACGGCGGTCGCGTAGTCCGGTGTCTGCAGCAGGCCGGGGATGAACTGGACCTGGTAGCTGCGGATCACGGAGGCGGCTTCCTCCAGGCCGAGGATGGTCTCCAGCCAACTGGGCACGACGTCGCTGTACTGCTGCCACCAGCCGGGGGTGCCCGCTCGCTTCGCCAGCCCGAGGTACCCGGCGCGGTCGTCGGGGTCGAGGACTCCGTAGAGCGTCAGGAGGTCGGCGACGTCGCGCTCCTTCTGCGCCACCCGTCCCAGTTCCATCCGGCTGATCTTCGCGTGGGAGCCGCGGATCGCGTCGCCGGCCGCCTCACGGGTGATGCCCCGGCTCTCGCGCAGCCTGCGCAACTGGGTGCCGAGCACGATGCGCAGGACGGTCGGGCCGCCGCGCCGCTGCGCGAGGGAGCCCCCGACCTGCGGAACACCTTCTGCTGGAGAGGACATTGCGCCGCCTCGCCCTTCTGGTGACCCGCTCGTCCGTCGGGTCAGTGTCGCACCGGGTCTGTTCGTCTGTACAGCGTTCCTGTCAGCTCCTGGGCAGGTCCAGATCGTCGAAATCCCCGTTCTTGGCGCCCCGGATGAAAGCCGCGATTTCCGCCTTGGTGTAGATGAGCGCGGGCCCTGCGGGGAAGCGGGAGTTGCGCACCGCCACCTGTTCGCCCGCCAGGACGGCGAGCTCCACGCATTCGCCGTTCGGATTGCTGTGACCGCTCTTGCGCCAGCTGACTCCGAGAATGTTCGCGGCAGGAATGCCGTTGTCATATTCCGTGTCGCAGTCGTGCCGAGATTGCATAGGGACCCCCTGACCTCGCCCCGAGCCCGCACCTGACGGGGCAGGCCATTCCGGATGCAAGTACATCTGCACGTGCAGGCGTACTTACGATTGTACTTGCGGATGTGCTTGCAGATGTAAGTGCGCCACATCACCATGGGTGGAGGGGACTTATTCCGCCAAGTTCCCTTTCGGGTAGGGGGAGTTCTGATGACGGAAACCGTGGGCTGGACCGATGGCCTGGCCCTTGACTGTGACGTTCTTGCCTACTCCGCCTGCTGCCTCCTGGTGGACAGCGCCGAGTCCAAGGAGGCGGCCCGGGACTTCGTCGGGTCGACGCTGGAGAACTGGGAGTTGCACGACCTGGCCCCACGCGCCCGCGCGGTCGTCGACGAACTCGTCGGCAACGCGCTGACCCACGGGCCGCGACAGCTCTGCCCGCAGCCCTTCCCGAGCGCCGGGATGGTGACCCTGCTCCGGGACGGCCGCGACCTCACGTGCGCCGTCTTCGATCCCGGGACGGCCACGCCGCGGCTGTCCGGCAGGGGCGTCGGCCTGCGTGTCGTCGAAGCGGCGAGCGACGTGTGGGGCTGGACCGCGCCGGGGCTCTCCGGCAAGGCGGTCTGGGGGTACTTCTCCGGCTCCGGCACGGGTGCCGTCGTGCCGGAGCCGCTCGTCGAGCAACTCCTGATGATGGTCGAGATCTTCACCGGCAGCAGCGACCCGCGCACCATCACGGCCCACCCCACGTCCTGAACCTCCTGACCGGTCCGGTACGGCAGGGACGTTTCGCCTTGACCGTGCCGCGGCCCGGTCGGTGCGCGAGGTCCGGAGGGGAGGCGAGCGGGCCGGCTCGGTCGGCCGCCCGCTCGTCGGACCTCGCGCACCGACACACCTCGTCGGACGTCGCGCGTCACCGCGTCCCGTCGTACCTCGCGCACCGCAGGACGAGGCCGGCGCGCTCCCGCCGCGGAGCCCACCACCGGGGAACGGCCCTGCTCGTCACCCCCGGCTCGCACCGCCCCGCCGCCGGGTCGCCGGCACGTGCGGGGAGCGCGTCAGCACACCTCGACCGTCTGCAGGCCGAGCAGGATCGCCTGCTCCAACTCGCTCAGCTCCGGCCCCGGTTCGATGCCCAGTTCCTCGACCAGCGTCGATCGGATGCTGCGGTAGACGGCCAGCGATTCGGCCGTGCGGTGCGAGCGGTACAGGGCGAGCATCAGCTGGGCGTGCAGATGCTCGCGGTACGGGTGTGCCGCGGCCAGCTCCGCGAGCTCGCCGATCAGGTCCCGGTGCCTGCCGAGTTCCATTTCGAGACGGATGCGCTCCTCGATGGCGCGCAGCCGCGTCTCCTCCAGGCGGCGCGCGCCCGACTCCACCGCGGGGCCCGCCAGACCGGCCAGCGCGGGGCCCGTCCACAGGGACAGTGCGCCGCGCAACTCCAGTACGGCCTCGGCCAGTCGGCCCGTCCCGGCGAGCGACCGCGCCCGGTCGACCTGGTCCTCGAACACCGTGGCGTCCAGGTCGGAGCGCGACAGCCGCAGGCAGTACCCGGAGGGGTGGGTCTCGATCAGATCCGGCTCGCCGGCCGCGGCGAAGACCCGCCGCATGCCCGAGACGCAGATCCGTATCTGGGTACGAGCGCTGGCCGGTGGGGAGTTGCCCCACACGGCGTCGACGAGGCGGTCGATGTTGACGACCCAGTTGGCCTCGAGCGTGAGGACGGCCAGGACGATCTTGGTCCGTCTGCCCCCGACGTGAACCTGGGCTCCGTCTGCGGTGATGCGCAGTGGGCCCAGAGCATGAATGAGCACAGTAGTGACTCCCCCCGTACGTGATCCTCCGAGCAGTCGTCGGTGCCGTGCGACGCATCCGATCCAACGCATGACAACCGCTTCTCCCGCTCGAGGCGCCCACATCCGGGCACCTGAGGGGAAGCGGCCATGGTGTTACTGCTCAGACTGCGCGCAAGCTTGGTATGGACCTATTGGGGTGTCAAGCGGATACGCGGAGTAATCAAATGGTGGACGGAGTTGGGGTGCCGCAGCCGCCCAAGTGGGCCTGAAGGCAGGCAAATCGGGGCGGACCCCGACGCTTGTCTAGACCTATTGACACCGTCGAAGAGGCCCTCCTAGGGTCACAACCCAGCGATCGAACATGCGCCGAAAAGGCGCACCTGGGGGGGATTCGTGAGCAGTTCTGGTGAGTCTGAAAACGCTGGGGTCGTCCTCGTGGAGGGCAGGGAGACCCTGCCGGTCGTGAGCCTCGACGAGGCACATTCGCCGCAGAAGGTCATGGCGCACGGGGACCTGCTGCGCCGCTTCACGGCGGGCGAGGAGTTCAAGCCGATCCACATGCGGATCGGCATCATGGGCGCCTGCAACATGCGCTGCAACTTCTGCAACTTCCACTCTCCCAACGAGGAACAGTTCTACGACCTGTTCTCGTTCAAGGACTCCATCGCCACCGACAAGGCGATCACCCTGATGCGGGAGTTCGCGGCCAACGACGGCCGCGCGGTGACGTTCTGCGGCAGCGGTGAGTGCACCATCCACCCCGGGTACGGGGACATCAGCCGGGCGGCCCACGAGGCCGGACTGCGCATCGGTCTGATCACCAACGGCTCCCGGCTCGGCAGGCCCAAGGTCGCCGACGTCGTCGCCGCGACCCACACCTGGGTGCGCATCGGCCTGAACGCCGGGACCGAGGCGACCTTCAACGAGATCACCCGGGACCGCGAGCAGACCTTCGCGTCCTTCATCGGCGCGGTGGGCCGGCTGCGCGAGAACGCCGTCGCCCCGGACTTCCGCATCGGCTTCAACTTCGTGATCACCCGTCAGAACCACCGGGAGATCCTCGACGCGGCCCGCATCGGCCTGGAGTCCGGGGCGCACTACGTCCGCTTCGAGCCGGAGTTCTACAGCGCGCTCGGCCACGAGACCATCGAGACGGTGATGCCGGACATCGCGGACGCCCTGCGCGAGGCGGCGCAGCTGTCCACGGATGCGTACGAGGTGTCCGTCCCCAAGCTCGACCGCGGCCCGATGGACCAGGTCGAGTCCGTCGAGGGCGACTTCGAACGCTGCCACTACAGCCGGTTCGTCACGGCCGTCGGCGCCGACGGCAACCTCTACCCGTGCCCGCAGGTCCACCTCAACAGCCGCTACCTGATCGGCAATGTGCTGGAGCAGGGCTACGCGCAGGTCCTGGAGGGCGGTCCGCGCGCCGAGTGGGAGGCCGCCAACCCGCGCCGCACCGACCTGTGCAAGTCGTGCTTCTACCGCCCGCAGAACGAGCTCCTGGAGCGCCTGCACCGCGGGCAGGTGCATCTGGACCAGGCCCTTGACCAGTACGCCGTGGAGGTCCCGAGCACGCTACACGCCGACTTCATCTGACCCGGCGTCAGCAGGGCTCCAACTCCTCGTACTTCTCCGCACGCTCTCACGGACTCCCCGTACATTTCCGCACGTTCTCACGGAACCGGTTCCACCATCACCATGCAGATCAGCCATGTGCGTCGGCTCCTCGCCACCGAGCCCGCGCTGCGCTCTCCCGCGGCCCCGGACGGCCACGTCCCCGTGGCCGCGCGGGTCCGCTCCACCGTCGAGCGGCTCGCGCGCGTCCGGCGCGCCCCCCTCACCGTCACCGACACCGACATCCGCACCCGGGAGGGCCTGCGCCACGAGCGGCTGACCCTCGCATCGCCCGAGCGCGGCACCTTCCGCGCCACGGTGCTCTCCCCGGAGGGCGCCGGACGGCGCCCCTCGGTGCTGGTGCTCGGCGGCAAGAACGCGCGCCTGGACCAGCTCACCGGCGAGGCCGCACCGGACCACCCGGACCGCAACGTCGCCGAACACCTGGCGCGGGCCGGGTTCACCACCCTCACCTTCGACCACGGCATCGCCGGCGGGCTCGACGCCGAACGGCTCGCCGGGCGCGACGAAGGCCCGCTGCTCGCCCACGCGTTCGCGCTGACCGGGCGCTCCCTGCTCGGTGCCCTCGTCGGCGACGCGCTCGGCGCCCTGGACGTGCTGCGCGCCCACCCGTCGGCCGACCCGGACCGGATCGGCCTGTTCGGGCACAGCCTC
Source organism: Streptomyces sp. NPDC002564 (assembly GCF_042889645.1). Classification (NCBI taxonomy): domain Bacteria; kingdom Bacillati; phylum Actinomycetota; class Actinomycetes; order Kitasatosporales; family Streptomycetaceae; genus Streptomyces; species Streptomyces sp. NPDC002564. The sequence goes on from NZ_JBIARE010000010.1 coordinate 211,472, forward strand.
GGCGCGGCCGTCGCCCTGCACACGGCCCTCCTCGCCGACCGCCCGCTGCCGGTCTGCGCGGCGAGCCACCTCGGCACCTATCCGGCGCTGTACGCCCGCCTGCTCACCGGCTTCGAGGGCGCGGTCCTGCCCGGCATCCTGGAGTACGCCGACCTGCCCGACCTGTACGCGGCCCTGGCCCCCGCACCCCTGATGCTCCAGTACGGGACGGCCGACGCCGACCTCGACCCCGACGACGCCCGGAGCGCCGCCGACACGGTCCGCGCGGGGTATGCGGCGGCCGTCGCCCCGGAGCCGGAGATCCTCGCCCTCCCCATGGGGCACGGCACCCACGTGGGGCACACGGTGGACTTCTTCACCCGCCGGCTCGCCGCCACCGAGGTGCGGCCGAGCCCGCCGGTACCCGCCCAGCGCATCCGGTTCGAGCCCGCCGAGCGGCGGGCCGTGCTCGACCGGGTCGATGCCGCACTCGCCTCCGGCATCCTCACGCAGGGTCCGCTGGTCGCCCGCTTCGAGGAGCTGACCCGCGACTGGACCGGCACGCCCGGCGCGGCCGTCGCGTCCGGCTCCGCCGCCCTGGAGATCGCCCTGCGCGTGATCGGCGTGGCCGGGCGCACCGTCCTCACCCCCGTCAACACGTTCTTCGCGACCGCCGCGGCCGCCGTGCGTGCCGGTGCCCGGGTCCGCTTCGTCGACATCGAGCTCGACGGCCTCGGCATGGACCCGGACGCCCTGCGCTCGGCGCTCGACCGGCACCCGGACACGGCCGCCGTGGTGCCCGTGCACATCGGCGGCATCGTCTCGCCCGCGCTCGACGGCATCCTTGACCAGTGCCACGAGCGGGGCATCCCCGTCCTGGAGGACGCGGCCCACGCGTTCGGCAGCGCCCTCGGCGACCGCCCCGCGGGCAGCCTCGGCCGCTTCGGCGCGTTCTCCTTCTTCCCCACCAAGGTCGCCATCAGCGGGGAGGGCGGACTGCTCACCGGGCAGGACCCCGACGACCTGGAGCAGATCCGGCGCTGGCGCGACCACGGCAAGAGCGCGCAGGGCTCCACCCTGCACGACCGGCCCGGCGGCAACTGGCGGCTGAGCGAACTGCACGCCGCCGTCGGCACCGTGGACCTGGAACGCTTCGCGGACACCCTCGCCTCCCGCCGCGAACTCGCCGCGCACTACGACGCGTTGCTCGACGCGCCCGGAGCGCCGCGGGCCCACACCGTGCCCGCGGGCACGCACAGCAACTACTACAAGTACCTCGTGCACCTGGACGAGTCCGTCGACCGCGACCTGCTGAAGAAGCGGCTGCGCGAACGCCACGGTGTGCAACTCGCCGGAGAGGTCTACGACCACCTCCTGTGCGACCACCCCTACTTCACCGAGCAGGGTGACGAGGACCCGGCGTCCGCCCATCCGCACGGCCGCCGGTTCGCCCGCCACCACATCGCCCTGCCGCTGTACCCGTCCCTCACCCACGACGAGCAGGCCCGGGTGGTCGCGGCGCTCCGCAGCGAGCTGCCATGACGCCACCCCCGCTCCTCCACGCATTCCGCCGCGGCACCTGGCAGCCCTCGCTCGACACGGCGGAGCCGCCGGGACAAGGGGGCGTCCGCCTCTGCCTGGTCCCCGAGATCGTCGCGGCCGCCGACCGCCGCTGGTGGGACGGCGTCGCCCCCGGCCTGCCACCCGCACCGGCGGACCGCCGCGCGCTCCTGCTGCGCGCCCTCGACCTGTTCGAGCACGGCGTGCTCACCCCGGGAGGCCTCGGCCCGCAGAGCGGCGACCAGTTCCGCACCGCCCTGTGGCGGACCGCCGGACTCCCCGCGGCCCTGGTCGACCGGTGGTGCGGCATGCTCCGCAGCACTTTGACGAACCGTCACATCCCGGTTCCCGACGAGGCGCTCGCCCTCGTCTCCCTGCCCGGCAACACCTTCACCTGCCTCGAATCCGTGCTGGAGCAGGCGGAGCGCTCCGCCGCGGTCTGGGTGCGCCCCAGCAGACGCGAGCCGCTCTCCGCCGCGCGGCTCGTCGCGGCCCTGCTCGCGGCGGGCTGGCCGCCCGAGCGGCTCGCGCTCTACCCCACCGGGCAGCAGGCCCTCACCGGACTGATCGCGCTCACCGACCGGCAGATCGTCTTCGGCGGCGCCGGCCTGGCGGCATCCGTCCGCGCCTCGGCCGCCCTCACCGTGCGGGGGCCCGGCCGCGGCTGTGCGCTGGTGCCCGCTTCGTCGGTGACGGCCGACGCGGTCGACTGGCTGCTGCCGCTGATCGCGGCCGACTCCGGACGGTTCTGCAGCAACGTCCGCACGGTCGTCTGCGCGGGACCCGCCGCACCGCTGGCCACCGCCCTGGCGGCGGCGCTCGACGCCATCCGTCCCGAACCGGCCGACCCCGTCTGGCCGTTGACCGCGTTCCGCGAGCCGGAGGAGGCCCACCGCACGGCCCGCTCCGTCACGGACCGGCTGGCCCCCGAGGACCGGATCCTGACCCGTACGCCCGCGGTCGCCGAGGGCCCCGGCGGCGACACCTACGTACTGCCTCAGCTCGTACTGATCGACCAAGGACGGCGACAGACGGGCCCGCATCCGCTGATCGGCCACGAAGTGCCGTTCCCGTTCGCCGCTGTCGTCAGCGCCACGGGACCGGCCGCCGCGGCCATCACCGACGGGTCCCTGTTCGTGTACCGGCCGCTGCCCGACGCGGCGGCAAGGAGGGGGACACCATGACGACGACCGTGCGGAACGGCCCGGAGACGGCGTACGCCGCGATGCGCGAGCGCGTGCCGGAACTCGCCGTCGACCTCGACACCTGGACCCGCCGCATGATGCGGTGGCACTTCTCGCCGGGGACGGGCTCGCCCTTCTGGCTCTCCCGCAGGGACTCCCTCGGCTTCGACCCCGTGCGGGACGTCGACGGCTTCGCCGCGCTGGAGCTCTTCGGCCTCTTCGACAAGGCCGAACTGCGCGCCGCCCGCGCCCGCGACCTGCGCCCGCACGGCTACCGCGACCGCCCCTTCAGGATCTTCGAGACCGGCGGCACCACCGGCACGCCCTGCCGGATCGTCAACGTCACCCGGCTCGCGTACGACGTGGAGATCTACCGGATCATGCTCCGGGCGCGCGGCCTCGCCGACGGCGACATCCTGGCGATGACCCCCATGGGTCCGCACGCCTACGGACACTTCGTGGAAGGCCTCGCGGACAGCATGCGCGGGGCGGTGCACGCCATCGACTTCGACCCGCGCTGGGTCAAGGCGGCGCTGCGCTCGGGCGACGACACCCGCGCCTACACCGACCACCTCGTGGCGCAGACCCTCCCCCTGCTGGCCGCCGAGCGGCCCGCGCTGCTGTTCACGACCCCCCGTCTGCTCATCGAGCTCGCCATGCGGCTGCCGCGCCCCCTGCACACGTACGGCGTCAGGGCCGTGTGCACCGGCGGCACCTCCTGCACCCCGGCCGAAGCCCAGTTCCTGCGCGAGGAACACCTGGTGGGCGTCCAGTGGATCGACACGTACGGCAACACGCTCGTCGGTCACGCCCTGCAGGCCGACGCCGTGGCGGGCGGGCCCGCCCTGCCCGAGGGCAGCACCCACTCGTACCACCTGCCGCCGCCGTTCGCGGTGCAGAAGGTCGTCGACCCCGACGCCCCCTGGCGTGAGGTCGCGGTGGGCGAACGCGGCCGGGTGCGCGTCACCACGCTGCTGGAGGACCTCTTCATCCCCAACCTCCTGGAGCGCGACAGCGCCGTGCGGACGGGCCCGCACCCCTGGTTCCCGTGGGACGGCGTGGCCGCCGTACGGCCCTTCGAGGGGAACGCGGAGGAGTCGGTGGAGGGCGTGTACTGACCGGCTCGCCGAGCCCCGCCCCGCCCTGTCCGCCTCCTCCCACCGAAGGACCGCCGCCATGACGCCGCATCCGACCCTGCACTCGAACGGTGTGCCCATCAGCGTCACACCGGACCTGTTCGGCCCGCTCACCCCCAGCGCGGACCTGTTCCACGAGGGCGACGCCGACGCCCTGCGCGCACGCCTGCGAGCCGACGGCTACCTGTACCTTCCCGGCGTCCTGGACCGGGCCGAGGTGCTGCGGCTGCGCGGCGCGTACTTCTCGCTCTTCCCCGCCGGCTACCTGGCCCCGGGCACCGACCCCGAGGACGGCGTCTTCTCCGGCAGCGTCCCGGCCGGGCTCCCCGCATACGGTGTGGCCGGGCACCCCGCCCACACCTTCGTACGGTCCGAACCCTTCCTCCGGTTCCTCCGGACGCCGCGGCTCGCCGGGCTCGCGGAGACCCTGCTCGGCGGCGGCGTCGAGATGCTGCCCCGCCGCATCCTGCGCCACTTCCACCGCGGCTCGGACCGGGCCTCGCGCGCCCACGTCGACCTCGACTACATGGACGGCGCGTCACCCCAGGTGCTCACCACATGGATCCCCGTGGGCGACTGCCCGCCCCGGACCGGCCCGCTCGTCTACCTGGAGGGCTCCCACACGCTGGCGCCCGAGGAGTACGCGCCGCTGCGCGACACCACGGACCGGCCCGACGACCGGCGGCCCATCAGCCACGACCTCGAACGGACGGCCCGCCATCTGGGGCGCCGCTGGCTGTGGACCGACTTCTCCGCCGGCGACCTCATGGTGCACGTGCCGCAGATCATCCACGCCTCGCTGGACACGACGACCGACGCCATGCGGCTCTCCGTCGACGTCCGTTTCATGCGCTCGGGCGACGCGCCCGACGCCCGCTGGCTGCGGCCCTGGTCGGCGGACGACGGAGCATGACCCCGCCGGCACCACCGAAGCCCCGGCCCCCCGGCCCCGTCGATCGGAGTACGCACATGTCCACGCCGCCCGAGCCGTCCGTGCCCCACCTCGCCGAACGCCTCACCGCCTACGCGGTCCTGGCCCACGACCCGGCCGTGCCCGGCATCGCCGCGGACTACTGGGCCAAGAGCGAGGCCCACTACCGCAAGGTCGACGCCGCACTCACCTCATGCGTCGCCGACACACCCGCCACGGCGCGCCCGTACGCGGACGTGCTCGCCGACCCGACGCGCGCGGCGGCACAGCACGCGCTGCGCGAGGCCCTCGCCGCACGTCTCGCCGAACGCCCGGACAGCGCGGACCAGTTGGCGCAGGCGGTGGCGGAGGCCGACCGGCACATCTGGATCGACTACCACCTCGGCGCCGACTACACCGCGCAGGCACCCGAAGCGACGTCGCCGGAGGCACCCGAGCCGTCCGCCGCGACCGCCGCCCCCGTCGCACGCCCGCGCCCCGACGGGCCCGGCGCCGTCCGCATCGTGATCCCCTTCCGGGACCGCGCGGGCGGTCTGCGCACCCGTAACCTGCTGGCCTGCCTGCGCGCCCTCGCCGACCAGGAGGGCGGTCCCGCCCACCGGATCACGGTGGTGGAGACCGACAGCGAACCCCGCTCGCGCGAGATCCTCGCCGACCTCGTCGACGACTACGTGTTCGCCCGCAAGGACGGACTGTTCAACAAGGCGTGGGCGGTCAACGTCGGCGTCGTCGCGACCGCCGCGGACACCCCGTACACCTGCGTCCTGGACGCCGACATCCTCGTCGACCGGCACTTCGTCGCCCGCAACGCCGAGCGGCTGCGCGAGGGCGACCACGGCGCCCACCTGACCTTCCGCTGGTCGCTCTCCCTCGACGAGCCGTCCACGCTCCGCGCGATCGCGCTGCGCAACGACGACGCTGCCGCGGATGTGCCCGAGTCCGTGCTGCGCGGCCTGCTCCTGCGCGAGCCGCCGGGCGGCTGCGTCTGGGTGCGCACCGAGGTGTTCCACGCGGTGGGCGGCTTCGACGAGCGGTACGAGGGATGGGGCGGCGAGGACGACGACGTGGTCGCCCGCCTCGGCGCCGCCGCCACGCTGCTCCGCTACACCGACCCCCTGCTCCACCTGAACCATCCCCGCCCCGAGATGACCCGGGACGACGGTGTTCCGTTCAACGCCCACATCGAACCGCTGAGTTGGGCACCGGCGCACGGCTACGGCGACCGGGAGAAGTTCATCGCGGCCACGGCCTGACGGGCGTCCCGCCCAGGGCGTGCGAGCGGCCCGCCGCCACGATCACGTCGTCGACGAGCGCGGCATCGGCCACCGGGCACACCGGTGGCCGCCCCGCCGCCACGGCCGCGACGAAGTCGGCGACGAGCGGCAGATGCGGATTGGCGTCCGGCGCGTACGCGTCCAGGGGGTCCAGGACGAGCGAACGGCCGCCGCCGTGCAAGGCCATGCGGTCCACCGGGGCGGCCTCGCCCCACTCGAAGACACAGCGGGCGCTCAACCCCGGCCACTCCAGGGCGAGATCGGCGACGCGCTCGGCCCCCGCGGGAAAGGGGCGGCTCAGCCGTGCCCGCACCTCGGCGGGGCGCCCGAACAGCATGAGGAGCAGGTCGATGCGGTGACTGCCCGCGTCGGCGAGCACCCCGCCGCCCGCCACGGCGGGATCGGTGCGCCAGCGCATCGGATGGTCCGGGCCCGGCTCGAAGGCGCAGCGGAACCGCACGTCCACCCGCTCGGGCCGCCACCCCTCCAGCCGCCGGCGCAGGTCCGCCACGACGGGGGAGAGCCTGCGGTAGTACGCGACGCCCGCTCCCGCCCACCCGTCGGCGAGCGCGGCGGAGGCGCCCAGCGCCCCCGCCAGCGGCTTCTCGATCAAGACGGGAAGACCGGCGGCCACCGCCCGCTCGGCGAACGGCACATGGTGGACGACGGGAGTGGCCACGTACACCGCGTCCGTGCCCGCCACGAGCCGCCGCGGATCGCTGCCGCCCGCCGCGACGCCCCACTCCCGCGCCGCCCGCGCCGCACGGGCCGCATCCCGGCCCCACAGGAACACGGGCTCCTCGCCCAGCGCGCGCAGCGCCGGCAGCACCCGGCGGGCCACGATGTCGCCGTACCCGGCCACGCCCCATCTCACGGGACGATCGCGACCTTCAGCGTCTCCTGCGGCGGCCCGTCGTACGGCGCCTGCTCGGCGTCCGGGTACAGGGCGCGGCTCGCCGAGAGCCGCTCCATCGCCTTGGGCAGCTCGTCCAAGGCGTACGTGTGCGTGAGGATCCGCGGCAGGTGCAGTTCCCGGGTGTGCGCGATGCGTTCGGCGGTCGCCAGGGCCTCGGCCCGCGCGGTGTCGACGGGCTCCGCGGAGCTGTGCACGCGCAGCCCCTTGCGCTCCCAGGTCACCAGGTCGACGGTGACGTGGGTGTCGACGTGGTGCGTGCCGAGCATGACCACGAGGCCGTTCTGCCGCACCAGGCCCACACACGCGTTCAGCGTCGTCGGCGTCCCCACGGCGTCGACGGACACGTCGAAGCCGTCCCCGACGGCGCGGAGTTGCTCGGCCGACCCGTCGACCCGGTGGGTGGCGTCGGCGCCGAGCAGGGCCGAGCGCCGCAGCCGCCAGTCGTCGAGGTCGACCGCCGCGATGTGCGAGGCCCCGCGCAGTGCCGCGACGCGCAGCGCCATCAGGCCGACCGGCCCCTGCCCGACGATCGCGACCCGGTCGCCGAGCCGGACGCCGCGGGTGGCGTGCACGGCGAGCGGCAGGAGCTGGAGGATGGCGCCCTGCTCGAAGGGCACGCTGTCGGGCAGCGCGCCCACGGATATCTCGCGGGCCAGGGCGAAGTCGGCGTACCCCGTCGTCAACGGCGTCCGTACGAACACGCGCTGGCCGGGGGAGACCCGGGTGACGCCCGCCCCGACCGACTCGACGACGCCCGCGATCTCGTGTCCGTAACAGCCCTGGGCGCAGTGCTCGCGCAGGCCGTAGTAGTGGTAGTACGCGAGGTCGCTGCGGTTGCACACGGTGCAGGCCCGCACCCGCACGAGGACCTCCGAAGGCCCGGGCACCGGCACCGGGGCGTCGGTGACCAGGCGGATGTCGTGCCTGCCGACGAGCTCATAGCGTCGCATCGTTCTTCTCCTCTTCTGCGCGTGCGGGGGTGATCCTGCGGGCGAGCGGGCCCGCCGCCGCGGCCGCGGCGAGAGCGGCGGCGAAGACGGCGAGGAACGCCGCCGAGTCCTGGCCCGACCGCACGTGGGCCACGTTGAACAGCGCCCCGCAGGCGCCGACGAGCAGCACGCTCGACAGGTTGTCGGACAGCTGCAACGCGGCCGAGTTGCGGCCCTGTTGGTTCGTCGGCGAGTGTTCCAGCGTCAGGACGCCGACCCCGGGCAGCAGCAGGCCCATGCCGAAGCCGGCGACGAGCAGGCCCACGGCGACGGTCGCGGCGGGCATGGCGCGCAGCGCGCCGCTCAGCGTCACCGCCGCGCCCGCCCCGTGGATCAGTGCCCCGGCGAACACGACCCGCTCGCGCGGCCAGGGCAGCCCGGGATGTCCCTGCAGCCAGGAGGCGGCGAACCAGGTCAGTGCCGCCCCCGTCAGCGACATGCCCGCGAGCCCCGGCGACCACTGCCGTTCGTTGACGAGCATCAGCGGGATGTACGTCTCGATGGTGAAGTAGGCGCCTGCCGCGACGCCGCGCAGCAGCACCAGGGAGGGGATGCCGGGCCGTCCGCTCAGCGTGCCCGCGGGCAGCAGCGGGCGCAGCCGGGCCACCAGCAGGGCGAGTCCGGCCACGGCGGCCACCCACCGGTAGGGGGCGGACTCCGCGCCCGCGTACTGCAACAGGCCGGCGCCGACGGCCACGGCGAGCGCGGGCCCGACGCGCAGGCCGCCCCCGTCGGTGCCATCAGTGCCGTCGGTGCCGTCCGGGGCGGCACCGTGGTGCGTGAGGCGGGCCAGCGGGCGGGCGAGCAGCGCCAGGGCGAGGACGCCGAGCAGGGCGATGCCGTGGAACACCCAGTGCCAGGAGAGGCGCTCGGTCACCGCCCCCGCGATCGGCGGGCCCACCATGGACGGCACGATCCAGCACGCGGTGATCAGCGAGAACATGCGCGGGCGCAGTGCCGCCGGATAGGCGCGGCCGACGACGACGTACAGCGCCACGGTCACCGCGCCACCGCCGAGACCCTGGACGTAACGCCCCAGCAGAAAGGGCCACATGGCCTGCGCGGCGCCGGACATGACCGCGCCGCCCGCGAAGCACAGCAGCCCCGCGCACAGGGCGGGCGCGGGCCCGCGCCGGTCGGCCCAGCCGCCCGCGAGCACGGTCCCGACGATGCCGGTGGTCAGGAACCCGCCGAACGCGAGGGCGTAGAGGCCGAGGCCGCCGAGGTCCTGCACGGCGACGGGCATCACCGTGCTGAGTGCCAGACCGGCGAAGGCGACCAGCACGAACGTGCTGCTCACCGCCAGCGTGCAGGCCCGGTAGGGGTGGGAGAGCACTCCCGGTGCTGCCGTCTCGTTCATGGCGTCACCGTGATGGCACGCATGGTCGACCCCCCGTCGCCGGACCTCTGACGACGGGCAGGCTCACACAGGCCGTGCGGCGCGTCAATCCAGGTCGTGGCCCTCTCGGCGGGGCCCGGCGCGGTCACAGGGAGAGCCACAGGTCCTGCATCCGGTGCTCCGAGATCCCGTCGGTCGGCCTGAAGTCGTACCGGTGCAGATCGACCGGCCCTGCGGTGAACGCCCAGTCCAGCCGCCAGAAGGGCAGGGACCGGTTGAACAGGCCGCTCATCTCGAACTCGGCCGGTGCGTTGAACTTCCAGCTCAGCGGCACGAAGTCGGTGTTCGCGCGCAGCGCGTCGTCGGCCGTCGCGCGCAGCCCGTCCAGGTCGCGCATGGAGGCGGTCGAGTTGAAGTCCCCCGCGATCACCGCCGGGTTGCCGTTGCCGGCCACGTCCCGTTCGAGTCCCCGCAGTTCCTCCTTCCGCCAGGCGGCCTTGCGGCGGAAGTACGCGTCGAAGTCGAAGCCCGAGAACGGGTTGAGGTTGTCGAGGGCCAGCGGCACCGTGATGTGCGTGTTGTAGACGCTGAGGGTCTTCTTGCCGAGCCGCAGGTCGGTGCGGAGCACCTTGTCCCTGAGGAAGACCCGGTTGAAGGGCGTGCCGGGGGCGGCGTCGAGCTCGGCGCCGGGGCCGACCGGCGGCTCGGCGGCGATCGGGAACCGGGAGAGCGTGAGCAACTCGCCCCTGCGGGCGATGAAGTAGCCGGGGAACTCGGCGCGCAGCCGTGCGTCGTCGTCGAGCCGGATGTACCCGTCCTCGCCGCGCCCCGGCGTCCAGGCCACGTGCTCCTGCAGGAGGTAGACGTCGGCCTTCTGGCGGTGCAGCAGGGCGTACAGCCGGTCGACACCCGCGGCCTTGCCCCAGTACTGGGTGTTCAGGGACACCACGTGCAGCGCGCCGGGCGGCACCGGGCCCGGATCGCGCCACAGTGCGGGCCAGTTGAGGCCGGAGCCGGTGGTGAGCGCGAGGAGCAGGCCCGCCGACGAGGCCGCGGCGGCCCACGGCCTGCGGCGTCCGCAGGCCAGGGCGCTGGCCGTGAGGAGAAGGACGGGGACGGCGACCAGGAGGACCGGCGGCGTGGCGTCGAGCAGGATCGCCCAGTGCCACCGGCCGCTGACCAGCCACCGGACGACCGCGTACACCAGCCAGAGCCCGGCGGCGACGAGCAGCACGCGCCCGTACCAGAGCCGCAGCAGACGCCCGATCCGCCGCCCCCGGCCCGGCTCGTCCACCCCCGGCCCGTCGGCCGGGGCGGCGGGGGCGGCGGGGGCCGGCTGCTCGGAGGCCGGTTCCTTCGGGACCGTCTCCCCGGCGACCGGGGCGTCGGCTGCCTGCGTCACGCCGTCGCCTCCTGCTGGTACATGCGGCGGAAGCGCCCGCTGAGCGCCCACTGGCCCAGGCCCGCGGCCAGGCCCGCGACCACGGCCGTGTTCATCAGGAGGTGGCACGCGGTGAAGAAGACGAGGAACGCCGGACCGCGCTCCTTCGCGACGAACGTGTACTGGCCCAGGTCCGCCAGGACACAGACGGTCAGCCCGAGCGCGGGGACCAGGGCCGCCACCGGCCACACCAGCGCGAACGGCAGGCTGGCCAGGGTGAGCGCGGCCAGCACGGAGGCCACCGCGCGCCCGCCGGTCTCCATGCCCTGCATGGCGCGGCCCCGGTCCAGGTAGAACGGCACCCGCAGCCTGCTGCGGACGAACGCCTTGCGCAGCAGCGGCCGCATCCTGCTCTCGTCGGAGAGACGGCCGCGGATCCTGGAGGTCAGCAGCATCGGATGGCGGGCGGCGAGCCGTTCCGCGTGGTCGATCTCCTCGGTCTGGCGCAGCCGGGGGTTGAACCAGCCCGCTTCGAGGAAGGCGGCGCGGCGGACCGCGCCGAGCGCGTAGAAGCCGCCGCTGACCAGGCCTTCGGCGCTCTTGCGCCAGTAGTGGTACTGCAGGATGCGGTAGTCGCACACGAGGCCCTCGTCGAACAGCGGCTCCTTGTCGGGGATGCCGAACACCGCGGCGTAGGACGGGTTCTCCTCGAAGAGCTCGACCGCCTGCGCGACCGCTTCCGGGTGCATGGTCAGGTCGGCGTCCAGGAAGAAGACGATCTCGCCGGTGGCGTGGCGGACGCCGAGGTTGCGGGTGGCGCCGGGGCCGCCGTTGCGTTCGGCCCGCACCAGGGTGACGGGGTGCGCGGCGGCCAGCTCGGCGGAGTCGTCGGTGCTGGCGTCGTCGACGACGATCACTTCCAGCTTCGGATAGGTCTGTTCCCCTATGGAGCGCAGGCACAGGTCGACGGTGCGGCGGTCGTTGTACATGGGCACGACCACCGACACGAGGGGTGCAGCCATAACGGTCCTCTCAGGCGATCTGGAACGCCACGAGCAGCGCGGCCCACAGCGACGAATTGGTGATCATGGTGGGGTCGCGCAGCAGGGTGCGGACGGGATTGCCGCCCTCGCTCTTGACGACGACGATCTGCAGGTAGCGGAAGAGCGCGAACAGCGCGCAGGGCGCCGTGATCAGCACGCCGGCCGCGTAGTCGGATTCGGTGCGCAGGTACATCAGGTACCCGACCATGGTCAGCGCCGAGCACATCACCAGCATCAGGTCCAGGAAGTGGGCGGAGTACCCGACGAGCGCGGGGCGGTGCCCGGTGCCGGACACGCCGAGCTCGTGCCGCCGCTTGCCGAGGATGAGGACCAGGCACAGCGTCAGGACCGTGAGCACCAGCCAGCCGGCGACGGGCGTGCCGCTCGCCTCGTAGCCGCCGAGCAGCCGCAGGACGAATCCGGAGGCGACGATGAACACGTCGAGGAGCGGCAGGTGTTTGAGCCGCCAGCTGTAGGCGGCGTTGACGACCAGGTAGAGCAGCACCGGCCAGGCGCCCGCGGGCCCGAGCCAGACGAGCAGCGGGGCGAGCAGGGCCACCAGGGCCGCGCCCAGCACGACGGCCGCGCGCATGCTCACCCGGCCCGAGGCCAGCGGCCGGTGGCGCTTGACGGGGTGGCGCCGGTCGCGTTCCACGTCCGCCATGTCGTTGACGACGTACACCAGCGACGACGCGAGGACGAAGGCGGCCGTGGCGACGGCCACCCGGCCCGTCGCGCTCCAGCTCCAGGCCGCGCCGAGCAGGGGGAGCGGCACGACCAGGAAGTTCTTGGGCCACTGGCCGGGCCGGATCAGGGCGATCGGCCCGGCGGGCCGGGGGCCGTCGCCGGCCGGGGCGGTATTCGCCCGGGTGTCGAGGAAGGTCATGGCGCGCCCCTCAGAAGAAGATCTTCGCGGCGGTCAGCAGGCCCTGACTCCACGGGTCCCTGCTGGTGCGGCCGGTCGCGCCGCCCGTGGGGGTCTCGTGGCGGGCGGTGCGCCACCACTCGTAGGTGCGCAGCACGGCGTCCTGGTTGGAGTACTTCGGCGTGAAGCCGAGCTTCGTGTGCGCCTTGTCGATGCTGACGTACGAGTCGTCCATCAGCTTGTGCAGGAGCCGCCCGTACACCGGGGAGAGCCTGGCCTTCTGCAGGGCGCTGAGCACGCCGAGCGCCGGGCGCGCGGGCAGGCCTATGACGCGCTTGCCGTGCCCGGCCGCGTCCAGGACGGCCTGGAAGTCCTCGCGGATCGTGCCGAATTCGGCCGCGGCGAGGTTGTACGTGTCGTTGGCCGTGTCGTCGGGCGCGCCCAGCACGGTGACGACGGCGTCGATCAGGTCGTCGATGGCGAACATCTGGATGCGGACGTCGCCCTTGCCGAGGACGGGGAAGTTGCGGCCCTCCTCCGCCCACTCGAACAGCATCGAGAACAGGCCCATGCGGCCGGGCCCGACGAAGGTCTTGGGCCGCAGGATCGGTACGCACATCCCGTCGCCGCGATACCGCTCGGCGACCTCCTCCGCGGCGGCCTTGGCCCGGCTGTAGGTGTCGACGGGCTCGCGCGGGTACTGCTCGGTGGTGGGCACCACGCTCGGCAGCCCGTACACGGCGGTCGAGGAGATGTGGACCACGCGCGGCGTCCTCGCCGCGGCGGCCGCGGCGAACACGTTCTTGGTGCCGCCGATGATGATGGACCGTATCTGCTCGTCGGGGTAGCTCGGCAGGGCGGCGGCCGAGTGCACGAGCACGTCGGCGCCGTCCAGGGCGCGGGCCATGACCTCGCGGTCGCGGATGTCGCCGACGAACCGCACGCCGGGACCGGGGCGCAGGTCGACACCGCGGACCTCGTGGCCGTCGGCCAGCAGACGTTCGGCGAGCCTGCCGCCGAGCATGCCCGCCGCACCGGTGATCGTGATCACCACTGTGAGCTCACCTTCTGCTTGATGAAACGGGTGACAAGACGGCCGAGGCTCTGTTCGAGGACCTCGCCGAGCGCGTCGACGGTGCGCTCCACGTCGACCGGCTCGGTGACCAGGGACGGGCCGAGGATGAGCGGGTTGCGGCCGTTGAGGGTGTAGTACGCGAAGATGCCGTGGTCCTCGTAGAGGGCGCTGATCACGGCGCAGGTCACCAACTTGGCCTTGAAACGGGGGTCCTTGGCCATGCCGCCCGGCGCGAGCCGTGCCACCAGGTCGAGGATCTTGGGCCCGCCGTCGATGAAGACGCCCCAGAGCGCGCCGGCCCCCGCGACCTTGCCGATCGCGTCCGGGTACTCCTTGGCGAGGCGGGCCAGCCCGGGTTCGAGGACGGCCTCGATGGCGCGGGCGCGGGCCGGATAGTCGTCCTCCACGGCGATGTTGACCGCTTCGAGGGCGGTCGCGCACTCCTCGCCGAAGCCGTAGTACGTGGTGGAGGTGGAGTTCAGGAGGGAGTCGCCGAGGTTGTCGTACGCCTTGCGGAAGACCGGCTCGCGGGCGACGTAGGCGGAGATGGAGGACTTGCCGCCGCCGAAGGACTTGGAGGTGGTGACCACGTCCGGGATCAGGTCGGGGTAGCGCATGAAGTGGAACATGCTGCCGGTCTTGCCCCAGCCGGTGTAGATCTCGTCGAAGATCAGCACGATGTCGTGCCGGGTGCACAGCTCCCGCAGCCCGCGCAGGAACGCCTCCGAGCACCACTGGATGGTGGAGGCGCTGAACGGCTCGACGAGGATCGCGTAGACGTCCTTGGGGTGGCGGCCGATCGCCGCGCGCACCGAGTCCAGGTCGCCGTAGTCGAAGGTGTCGATACCGGGGATCGTGGGGAAGGCGAACTGGTTCTGTCCGGTCAGGCCGCCGGAGCCGAGCAGTTTGCCGTGGAAGGCGCAGTCGGCACGCAGGACGGTCCGGCGCTTGCCGTTGTGGTACTTGTATGCCAGCTTCACCGCGCCTTCGACCGCTTCGGCACCGGAGTTGGGCAGGAACGACATGTTCAGGTCGCCGGGGAGGACCTCGGCGAGGTTCTGGCTGAGCGCGGCGAGGTAGGGCGAGAAGTAGGTCTTGTGGACCTCCATGCGCTTGTCGCGGGCGAAGCGTTCCCGCGCGGCCAGGATCCGCGGGTGGTTGTGGCCGTGGTTGAGGACGCCGACACCACCGGTCACATCGAGGATCCGGCGGCCGTCCCGCAGGGTCACGTAGGCGCCTTCGGCGTGGTCGACCAGCTCGCGGCCGAAGCCGAACGAGGTCATCAGGGACACCTGGCTCTTGTTCACGTACCGCCGGTACAGGTCGTGCACCTCGCCGACCTCGAGTTGTTCGGCGCCGTCAAGGGTGTACACGGGTTTCTCCCATCGGAGTTTCGGACCGGGCCGGTACGGGCCGCGGGGTTTCGGGGAAGTGGGGCGCGGGCCTGAGCCGGGCCCAGGCCAGGACGACGGCCGAGCTGCCGAGTTCGGCCAGGACGCAGACGACACGGCTCGCGATGGCCGCGGTGGCGGCGGTGCCGCCGGGCAGCACGGTGGCCAGGGCCGCGGTGATGGTCAGCTCGCGTACGCCCCAGCCGTCCGGGACGATCAGGGCGAGGCTGCTGACGACGGTGGCGAGCGCGAAGGCGCCGACCGCCGCGGCGAGACCCGCCCCCAGCGGCGCCCCCAGCGCGACCGCCAGGAGCCACAGGTGCAGCCCCGAGGTCAGCCAGGAGGCCACGGCCAGCAGCATCGCCCGGCGCACCGCGGCGTCGGGAGCCGGTTCGACGGGTCTGCGGGCCAGCCGTGCCAGGGCCGTGACGGGCCGGGTCGTCAGCGCCGGCCACACCACGCAGGCCACGAAGAACAGGGCGGGCAGGCACAGCCACAGCCACTGGTCGGGCATCGCGGCGGGCGCGGCGAGCAGGCTGACGCCGGCACCGGTGAGGATGGTCAGGGCGAGGCTCAGCAGGTAGGCCGAGGTCATCTGGGCCCCGGGCACGCCTGCCGCACGGCCGTGGGCGACATGGGTGAGGACGCCCCACACGCGCCCCGGCACGTACTTGCTGAGCTGCCCCAGGAAGTAGATCTTCGCGGCGTACAGGCCCCGGATGGGGTGCTCGCCGGGGATGAGGACCCGCCAGGCGTGCACGGCGAGGACCAGGCCCCCGACATTGGCGAGCACGGAGAGCGCCAGCAGCACGAGGGCCTCGGGCCTCGCGAACTCCCGTGCGGCGTCCGCCCCTTCGTTGCGCACCACGACGTAGACGCCGATCAGGGCGGCGACCACGATGACGGGCGTGAGCAGCCGGCGCAGTCGGTCCATCAACGGCCGACCTCCGTCCCGGGGGCGGTGCGCCGGGAGGGCGCCCCGCCGGGCGTGCGCACGGCGCCGAGTGCGGCACCGGTGAGCAGAGCGGTGTGGGTCAGCAGATGGACGCCGACGAAGAACGGCACGAACCAGGGCCCCCGGTGACGGGCGACGAACCCCAGCAGCCCGGCGTTGGCGGCGCAGAAGGCGAGCAGCGCGGCCACGGGCAGCAGGGGGTACCAGAAGGCGAACGGCAGGGTCGCGAGCAGCAGGGCGGCCGTGGCGACGGAGGCCGGGGTGTTGGCGGTGAGGTTGCTGCGCCCGCCCCGGCGCGCCGATCTGAGCGCGGGGACGAGCAGCAGGGCCCGCCGGAAGGTCTCGGCGAGGAGCGGCCCGATGCGGTGCTCCTCGTCGTGGCGGGCGACGATCCGGTCGGTGAGGACGATCCGGTAGTGCGGGGCGAGCCGGTCGCTGAACTCCAGGTCCTCCGAGTCGCGCAGCCGCTCGTCGAAGCCGCCGAGATGGTCGAACACCCGCCGGGGCACGGCCGCTTGGGCGAAGAACGCGGTCTCCACCGCGCCGACACCCTTGGCGCGCCACCAGTGGGCGTGCAGCACCTTGTAGTGCTCGACCGGCCCGTCGTCGAAGAGCGGGTCGGGCGCGATCACGCCGTGCACGCAGCCGCAGGCCGGGTCCGCGTCCAGGATCTCCAGGGCGTTGGCCACGGAGTCCGGGGTCAGGGCCTCGTCCGAGTCGAGGAAGAAGAGCACGTCGCCGGAGGCGGCGGCGATACCGGTGTTGCGTGCCGCCGACACCCCGCGGTTCCCGTCGCCGCGGATCAGGGTGCACGGGTAGCCCCGGGCGACCTCGGCGGTCCGGTCCGTGCTGCCGTCGTCCACCACGATCACCTCGTGGATCCGACAGGTCTGGGCGTAGACCGAATCCAGGCAGGCGGCGAGCGTGCGCGCACAGTTGTGGGCCGGGATGACGACCGATACGGAAGGGGGCATGCGGCCAGTTCAGTGCCGCCGTGTATCGGCCGGATATTGGATGAGTATCGCGGCCCGCGCCCACCGCCGCGCGCCTCGCCGGATCGCGTCCGGGCCAACTCCACCGCACGTCAGAGTAGTTGTGGACGCTGCTACTGTTCGGCCGCATGTTTCTCAAGCAAGCCCTGCGGCCGCGTGCCGAGGGCCCCCGTGCGACGCCCGGGCCCGACGCCGCGGACCCCGCCGCGCCGGGACCCGGGACACGGCGCGACCGGCCCGGCCGCGTCCGCACCGCGGCCGCCCGCACCGTGATCGCGGCCACCGTGCTGTGGGGTCTGTACTCGCTGCTCAACGTGGCGCTGAGCGGGCGCTGGTGGCTGTGGCTGCTGCCGGACCTGGTCCCGCCGGTGTGCTTCGTCGCCGTGCCCGTCGCCCTGCTCGCGCTCACCGGTGTGCCGGCCCGCGCGGCCCGCCGGTGGCTCGTCCCCGCCCTGGTCCTGCTGCTGGTGACCGGGGTCTCGCGCGCGGGTCTCCACTGGGGCGCGCTGGTCCCGGGCGGCGGCCCCGGCCCGGCGCCCGCCGGGGCCCTCAAGGTGTTCTCGTGGAACACCAAGTACTGGGACACCGCCGATGATCCGGACGCCTTCTACCGCTTCCTCAAGGCGCAGGACGCCGATGTGTACCTGCTCCAGGAGTACCTGGCCTGGGTGGACGACCGGCCCGCGCCGATCGACGAAGAGGCCAGGATCCGCAGGGAGTTCCCCGGCTATCACCTCGTGGTCCTGGGCGAGCAGGTGACGCTCTCCCGCTTCCCCGTCGTGGCCCGGCCGCCCGTGGGGCAGGGCGCGTCGATCCGCGCCGGGACGCCGTGGCGCGAGGTGTTCGAGCGCGGCAAGGTGCTGCGCACGGACGTGCGGGTGCGGGGCCGCGTGGTGTCCCTCTACAACGTGCACATACCCGTGCAGCTCGACATCGGGCGCAACTGGCTGAGCCGCGGCTTCTACGGGGAGATGCGGCAGCGGGACGCGGCCCGCCGCGCGCACTACGCGGCGCTGCGGAGGGACGCCGCGGGCAACCCCAACCCGCTCCTGGTCGCGGGGGACTTCAACACCACGCCCGCGATGGGCGATCTGGACGGGCTGCGCGACGCGCTCGACGACGCCCTGCCCGCCTCCGACACCTTCATGCCGGGCACCTGGAACAGCGAGGGTCTCGGACTGTGGCGCCTGGACTGGGCGTTCACCAACGACGCCCTGCGCGTGCACCGGTACGCGTTCGAGGACCCGGCCGGTCTCTCCGACCACCAGGCGCAGAGCCTGCTGGTGTCGCTCGCGCGCTGACGGACGGCCCCGGGGCGACGGCCCCGGGGCCGGACCGTGGTCCTGCCGTCAGACCCCGGCCTCGTCGAGGCGGCGCCGCTGGTCCGCCTCGAGCACCACGTCGAGGGCGCCCATGGCCTCCTCCACCTGGGAAAGCCTGCTCACCCCCACGATCGGCAGGATCCGCGGGTCGTCGTCGAGCAGCCAGGCGAGCACCACCTGGTTCACGGTCACGCCGAGCTCACCGGCCACCTCGCGCAGCGCCGCGAGGCGCGGGGGAGTGCCCGGGTGGTCGTACGCCGCGGGAAGCTCCACGTCGTCGCGCGTGTAGGCGCCCGAGAGCAGCGGACTGTAGGCCCACAGCCGCAGGTCGCCCTCGGCGCGTACGTAGTCGAGGAGTTCGCCGGTGACGTGGACGTGGGCCGACGAGGGCAGCGGCATGTCCAGGCGGGGCTGGAGGTAGGAGTAGCGGTACTGCAGGTGGGTGTAGCGCGGGCGGTCCCCGGCGAGGGCGCGGGCCCGCTCGGTGCGCCACACGGCGTGGTTGCTCACGCCGAGCTCGCGCACCGTGCCGCCGTCGACGAGGTCGGCGAGGGCGTGCACGGTCTCGGCGAGCGGCACGGACCGGTCCTCCAGGTGGGTCCAGTACACGTCGATGCGGTCGGTGCCCAGGCGGCGCAGGCTGCCCTCGACGGCCGACCTGACGGCCTTCTCCGACAGGCCCTCGGTCGCCGCGAGCCCGGGCGCGGTGGGCCTGCCGCCCACCTTGGTGGCGAGCACCACGTCGTCGCGGCTGCCCCGGTCCGCCAGCCAGGCGCCGAGCACGGTCTCGCTCTCGTCGCCGGTGGCGCCCTCGAGCCAGTACGCGTAGTTGTTCGCGGTGTCGAGGACGGTGCCGCCGAGTTCCGCGAAACGGTCGAGGAGCGCGAAGGACGTCTCCTTGTCGACGGCGGTGCCGAACCCCAAGGTGCCGAGGGCGATGGTGCGTTGACCTGTCGTCATGTGTGGTTCTTCCTCCGTGTGGGCGTCGCGCGTCCGCCATGTATACCCGCAGCGCCGCGGAAAGGTCTAGGCCAACCAGGCCCGCGCGGCAGCCTCCGGCGGTCCGCGCAGCAGCCGGTCTCGCCGGCCGGCGGTTCGGCCGACCGGCGGTTCGGCCGATCGGCGGTTCGCCGCGGAAAAACCGAAGGCGCAGCTCCGGGACGTCCAGGCATGATCGGACCTTCGACCTTCCGACCACTCGGCTCGTCAGGAGAGACGACGATGCTTGCCCCCATAGGTGACCTGCTCGACCCCGCCCTGCTCGCCCGCTGCCTCGACGAAGGCTTCGTCCGCGAGCAGAGCCACCCCACGCTGCCGCTGCGCATCCTCAACTACACCGAGAGGGCGCAGTTCGAGCGGGAGTGGAACGAGGTCACCCGGCAGTGCCGCGGGCTCGTCGTCGACGCCCAGGGGCACGTCGTCGCCCGGCCGTACGCGAAGTTCTTCAACTACGCGGAACACCCCGAGGGCACCTTCGGCCTGGACGACCCCGTGGTCGTCACCGACAAGCTCGACGGCTCGCTCGGCATCCTCTACCCGGTCCCCGGCGGCGGCCACGCGATAGCCACCCGGGGCTCGTTCGCCTCCGACCAGGCCCTGCACGCGACGGAGATATGGCAGGAGCGCTACGCCGCCACCGCCACGATCGCCCCCGGCGTCACCTACCTCTTCGAGATCATCTTCCCGAAGAACCGGATCGTCTGCGACTACGGCACCCTCGACGACCTCGTGCTGCTCGGCGGCGTCGAGCTCGCGACCGGCGCGCCCGTACCCGCGGCCGACCTGCCGTGGGAGGGGCCCCGGGTGGACACCTTCGACTTCACGACGCTCGCCGAGGCCCTGGCCGCCGCGCCGCGTCCGGGCGCCGAGGGCCTCGTGCTGCGGTTCCCCGGCCGGGACGACACCATGATCAAGATCAAGCAGGACGACTACGTGGCGCTGCACCGGATCATCACGGGTCTCAACGCCCGGATGGTCTGGGAGCGCCTAGGGGCGGGCGACACCGCCGCACGGATCTGCGACGGGCTGCCCGACGAGTTCCACGGCTGGGTCAAGGAGGTCGCGGCGGATCTGACCGCACGGCGCGACGCGGCCCTCGCCGAGGCGCACGCCGAGCACCGGCGCGTCCTCGCGGCCCTCCCCGAGGGCTGGTCGCGCAAGGACTACGCCGCGCTCGCGGGCCGTTCGCCGCTGCGCGGCAGGCTGTTCCAGCTCCTGGACGGCCGCGACCCGTCGGAGCGGATCTGGCAGACCCTGCGGCCCGAGGGCGACACGCGCCCCTTCCACCCCACCACCGAGGACGACTCCTGATGCCTTCCCTGCACTTCACCCGTGGCCTGCCCGCCAGCGGCAAGACCACGTGGGCCCGCGCCTGGACCGCCGAGGACCGGGCCGGCCGGGCCCGCGTCAACCGTGACGACCTGCGCGCCATGCTCGACTCCGGCGAGCACGTCAGGGGCGTGACGGAGAAGCGTGTCATGGCGGTCCGCGACGCGGCCGTCCTCGACCTCCTGCGCCGCGGGTACGACGTGGTCTGTGACGACACCAACCTGCCGCAGCGCGTCGCCCGCGACCTGGCCCGGCTCGCGGCCCAGGCCGGCGCCGAGCTGCACGTGCAGGACTTCACCCACGTCCCGCTCGCCACCTGCCTGGAGCGGGACTCGGCCCGCGAGGCCCCGGTGGGCGAGGAAGCCATCCGCGACCTCCACCTGCGCTACCTGGCGGGAAAGACCTCCCCGCTGCCGCTGCCCGAGGAGAGCCCGACCGCCGCGCCGACGGGACGGCCGTACGAGCCGAAGCCCGACAGCCCCAAGGCGGTGATGGTGGACATCGACGGCACGGTCGCCCAGATGACGGGCCGCAGCCCGTTCGACGAGACCCGGGTGCACGAGGACCTGCCGAACCCGCCGGTCGTCCAGGTCGTCCGGGCCCTGCACGCGGCGGGCCACCGCATCGTGTTCCTCTCCGGCCGCACCGAGGGATGCCGCGAGGCCACCGAGGCGTGGCTGACCGAGCACGTCGGCGTCCCCTACGCGGGGCCGTTCATGCGGCCGGTGGGTGACTCCCGCAAGGACTCGATCGTGAAGGTGGAGCTCTTCGACGCCCATGTGCGGGACGCGTACGACGTCGTCTGCGTGCTCGACGACCGCGGCCAGGTCGTCCGGGCCTGGCGGTCCATCGGCCTGACCGTGCTCCAGGTCGCGGAAGGAAACTTCTGAGACCGACGCCGGATCGAGCGCCGTCCGACGAGCCCGCGCGACGCGGGCATGTTCTTGTTCCACAAGTTTCCTGGCTGCTTTGCCATCAGCGGCAAAAGACTGTGACGACTCGCTCTCCGCCCAGAATGGGGGCGTCCTGGCATCCCTCTGGGGTCACAAGGTAGGGGCCTACCCACCTGAGGGAGCGGACCGTCGGGGCGTCCTGGTCGGGGTAGGTGCGGCGGTGAGGCCGAACGAACCACTGGTGGCGGTGGATACGGCCGGCGGTGACGCGGGCGCCGCGGCCGTCGTCGGCTGCTGGCCTGATGGACTGGCGGAGCGTGATGTGACGGACCTGGGTGTCGGGGTGCTCGGCATCAGCCCGACGTAGGCGTTTGCGGGTGGCGGCGTCGGGCCGTACCTGCTCGGCCTGCCACAGGGCTCGGCGGGCGTCGGCAGGCTGGCGGATTGGCAGCAGGGGGTGCCCAGCAGGGTCCGGATGATCCGAAGCTGGTCCTCGTAGATGTCGTCGACCTGTCCAGCGCCCACGCCGTACCGGTCCTTCGCCGGACGACCGTACTCGTCGACGGACCTGGTGTGCTTCAGCTCGCCCCACCCAGTTTCAGCGTTCAGAGGGATCATCGCGCCGAAGCCGATGTCCAGATCACCGGCCAGCGAGTCGCAGACCTGCCGGGCCCAGGTCGGGTCGGCCCGGCTGCCGAGCTCCTCCAGAGCCCACCGGTAGGAACTGGCATCGTCCAACATGAACCAACGCACCATCTTGATCACAGGAGCCACGCAGGGCCTGGGCCGCGGCATCGCACTCGACCTGGCGGGCCGCGGCCACACTGTCTTGTTGCACGGCCGCGACCGGACCCGACTGGAAACCGTCGCGGCCGAGGTACGGGCTGCCGCACCGGATGCGACCGTACGCACCTTCCTCGCCGATCTCGCCGACCTCGACCAGGTTCATGCGCTCGCGGCCCGGATCCGGGCGGTCGAGCCACGGCTCGACGGGTTGGTGAACAACGCCGTCGTCGGCGGCGGCCCCGACCCCCAGGTGCGGCAGCTCAGCCGACAGGGACACGAACTGCGCTTCGTGGTCAACCACCTCGCCCCCTACGCGCTGGTCCGCGGGCTACTTCCCCTGCTGAGAGACTCGGCGCCGGCCCGTGTGATCAACGTGGCCTCGATGGGACAGGAGGCCATCGATCTTGACGACGTCATGCTGGAGCAGGGCTACGAGGGGCTGCGCGCCTACTGCAGGAGCAAGCTCACCCTGATCATGGCCACCTTCGAGTTGGCTGCGGAACTGGACGGCACCGGCGTCACCGTCAACGCGCTGCATCCCGCCCATTTGATGGACACGTCTGCGGTCCGCGCCTACGGCCTGACCCCCGCCACCACCATCGACGAGGGCGTACGGCCGACCGTGCGGCTGCTGCTCGATCCGGAGCTGGCGACGACCACCGGCCGCTACTTCGATCAGTTCACCGATGCCCGGGCGCACGAGCAGGCATACGACACCGAAGCCCGGCAGCGACTGATGGCGTTGACTCAGACTCTGTGCGACAGATCATGATGTGAGCCGCAGCCGGATCGTGGTCACGGTGACGGTGCCGTGGAAGACGAAGCGGGCCTGTCGAACCCAGTGGGCCGGCCGCCGCGGCTGCCGCGCCGTTTGCGGTGCCCGCGCTGGTCCCTGAGCTCGGGGACGGTGTGCTTGATCTGGCGTCGTCGCTGTTAGCGGCGGTTACGGCGGGAGGAGTACGCCTTGTCGCCGATATGGTCCGGACGGGTGCGAGGATGCCCGCTGCCGAGCCGGCCGATACGGATGTGTCCAAAACCGGAATGAACTGCGGTGCGTCGCCCCACTGTCCGGGTGTGATCAGCAAGGAAAGCGGGGGGACCCACCTTCGCCGGCAAGATGAACCGTGCAGTTCAGGCCGCCCCGGAAGCGTCCGAGGCCCTCATCAGGGCGGTGCTTTCGGGGCGTGCGCCTTTTCCCGGCACCCGCGGCGGCCGCTTCCCTGCTTCCGCCGCGTGCTGGTGACTCCGGCATGAGGTGGAGCCCACGCTCACCATCGACCAGTCGATGCGGCCCTCCATCGGCCAGCACGGCGGCGAAGATCTTCTCCCGTGTACCGTGCGCCGACCAGCGCCGATGTCGCTCATACACGGTCTTCCACGGGCCGAACCGCACAGGCAGGTTCCGCCAGGGAACCTCGGTTCGCAGCCGGAATAGGATCCCGTTGATCACCTTGACGGACGGCGCAAAGCAACCGGATGCATCGGCGTACCGCAACCGCTCCGACGCCAGCCCTCCCGCGGGCCGCGGAGCAGTGCCTTTCGCAGGGCAGTCGCCGTCGGCGACTCCAGCGTGCCGACGCACGGCGGCCGGCCGCCGTGCGGGGGAGACGGAACGGCCTTTGCGGGGCCGCCCCCGCGGAGCCGCGCAGCCTTACGGAACCAAGACCGAGCAGACCGTCGGCGCCACCAAGGAAGCTGCCGGACGCGCTGTGGGCAACGAGTCCCTCACCGCCGGGGGGCTGCGCGCAGCAGATGAGGGGTGACGCCCGCCAGGCCAAGGAGAAGGCCAAGGACATCGGCAAGCACTGACGCGCACCATGCGGCATGGCGGTGGGGGGGGGCGCCCCCGGGCGCCCCCCCCCCCCCCCCCCCCCCGGGGGGGGGGGGGGGGGGGGGGGGGGGGCCCCCCCCGGTATCCGCCGCGGAGCGGCGGGGCTGTTTGCGGGCGGCGGGGGCTCAGGCGGAGACGT
>NZ_JBIARE010000010.1:235789-283030 GCF_042889645.1 Streptomyces sp. NPDC002564
CCGCCCCACCCCCGCCGGCGCCCCCCCCCCCCCCCCCCCCCCCCCCCCCCCCGCCCCCCCCGCCCCGCCCCCCCCCCCCCGGGGGGCGGGGGGGGCGCCCCCCCCCCCCGCCCCCCCCCCCCCCCCGCCATGCCGCATGCGGTTGGGTGGCCGTCCCGTGGACCACGGACACGGAAGCTCCCCGGGGTTCGGCCGGTGAGGTGGTGTCGTTGGCACCCGCGGCAGTTGGGCGCCGACCGGCCACTGGCCGACAGCCGGTCGGCGGAACCACTGGCTGCGCCTGAGGAGGCCGGGGAGCGGGCCTCTCCCGTTGCTTGGATACTGGGACATGATCTGCTGGTATCCGCTTCCGGCGGCCTGGTTGCCCAGTTCGGGTAACCAGGCCACGGTGCAGGAAGTCCCGGCCACTCGGCGGCCGGCTGAGGCCCCCGTCAGCGCGGCTGGCGTACGAGCCGCACCTTGTCGACGCCGAGCAGCCCTGCGAGCGGCACCTTCGCGGTGGTCTGCCGCGGGTCGACCCTCGCCCCGTCGGCGCGCAGGATGTCGAGGAGCATCCCGGCAAGCGGCATCACCATGTGACGCCCCCAGCAGCGTTCGGAGGCGTGGCCGAAGGGTAGGTAGCCGGGGTGGTCGTCGGGGTCGAGGTCGGCCCAGCGTCCGGCGCGGAAGTCGTCGGGGTCGTCCCAGAGTCCGGGGTCGCGGTGGCTGAGCAGCGGCAGGATCAGGATGTCGTCGGCCGTGCCGATGCGGTCGTCGAGGGCGCAATACTCGGGGGACGCGTTGCGCAGGAGGTTCCAGGAGGGCGGCAGCAGCCGCATGGCCTCGTACAGGATGTGCTCGTTGGGGGTGTCCTCGTCGAACGGCGCCCCGAGCCAGTACGCGTTGGCGACGAGCGTGGAGATGGTGAAGCAGACCGGGGCGGCGGCGCGCCGGTACAGGCCCATGGCGTAGCGGCGGTCGCCGTAGGTGGCGGCCTTCGCGGTCAGGCCCGCGATGCTGCTGACGGGTGCGTCGTGGTGCCGCCTGCCGGGCAGGGCCGCGCCGGCGGCGATGACTGTCCAGGTGAGCTTGGGAGTCAGCTCCAGGGTGCGGTCCATGAGGATGCGCAGCCGGTAAGGGTCGGCGCCGAGGATCAGGTCGCGCAGGTACACGTGGCCGACGTGGGGCCACTCTCCCGAGAGGTCGACGTCGCCCGGCACGGGCTTCTTGAGGGCCGCCCGTACGTCGCGGCCGATGGCCTGCATGATGGTGGACGCTTCGGTGCGCGGGATGGAACGCCCCTGCAGAGGCTTGAAGGTGGGGCGTTCGCGGTCGGTGGCCAGACGCGCGGCGAGGATCTGGTCGGTCAGGGCCGGCCCGGCGACGCCGACGGTGTCGTCGTCCAGGCGGAACAGGTCCTGGCCGCAGTGGTCGCGCAGCAGGGCGTCGAGGCGCGGCGTGAAGACGGTCGTCCGCGCGAGCCGGTCGGTACCGGATATGGACATCGGGGATCTCCCAGAGCGGGAGGCCCGTGCCCGGCGGGCCCGTGGGGCACACCGGACGCGGGCCTCGACGGCGCGTTGCGTCCTTGAGGGCCGGGCATCCGCGCGGGATGCGCGCGGTGCCTGGCCGGCCGTTCTAGTACCAGATGTACCAGGCGTAGGACTTGAGGCTCTTTTCGCCGGTGATCTTCTTCTTGAGGGAACGGACCGCCTTCATGGGGATACCTCCGTCATTTCCGTGGAGTCCGCGCCGGACCATATGTCGGTCCGGGCCGGACGGGGACCTGCGGAGCGTCTCTGTGTCCAATCAATACCTGATAAACGCGCAGGTGATATGCCATGCCGGGTATATCCGGAGTCGGTCGGAGCTGATGCGCGACAGCGTGCGTCAGCGGAACGTCAGCGGAACGTCAGCGCGTGGGGCGCGGCTGGTCCCGGGGCGCCTCGGCCCACTCTGGAAGAGGGCGCCGAGCAGCTGTCCGTTCCGCTCGCGGCCGATCAGCCGTTG
This sequence comes from Streptomyces sp. NPDC002564, assembly GCF_042889645.1. Lineage (NCBI taxonomy): Bacteria > Bacillati > Actinomycetota > Actinomycetes > Kitasatosporales > Streptomycetaceae > Streptomyces > Streptomyces sp. NPDC002564. Next base: position 237,779 of record NZ_JBIARE010000010.1, read on the forward strand.
CGGGCGCCGCTGCCGCAGGAGCCCTTCGAGACGGGCCGGCTCTTCTCTCTGCGGATCGACCGCTACAGCCAGATCGGTGTCGGCGCCAAGTGGAGGCCACCGAGGCCGCGATGGCTGCCCACCGGGTCAAGTACGTCCTGGCGACGAAGCTGGTGTACGAGCTGGCCGAAGCTGCCGACGCGAAGCAGCTGAGCAAGGCGATCGCCCGCAGTGGGTGGGTCGACCTGCTCTGCCTCGACGAGCTCGGCTTGCCCGGGAGCCACCTCGATCAGACACAGGTCACATCGGCGCGGGCCGCGGGCCGTGGGCTGCTTGGCCAGGGTTGTTTTCGGGGACAGAGAGGAGACGAGCTGTTGGGGGTCTTTCGCGGCGGTGAAGCCTGCTTCATTCATGCAGGCGCGCCAGCGTGACGTCGCGGTGCGAAACGCGGGGTCCTTGGCCAGTGCGTGCAGGGAGTCGCGTTCGCCTTCATCGAGCCGCAGCCGTAGGGCGAGCTGGCATCGCGACCCCCTTCGCCCAGGAGGCGCTTCTCGGCGTCGGCAACGCAGCCGGTGGCGGGCCGATTCACGCTGATCTCCAGGTGGCTCGCGGAGATCCTGCGCCGGGGATCTCCGTAGAGTGCCTGGCCGAAGCTTTTGCTGTGTGGTCGCTCCGAGGGCTGCGCAGCCTGGGAGTTGGGCGGTTGCGGCGGTGTGAGGGTCTCGAGGCCGAAATAGGCCGCGTCTGAAGCGGCATCTTCCGGAGCTGTGGCTGTAGGGGGAGAGGCCTCGTAGCGGAAGCCGCGCTGTGCCATACAGCGGCCTATCAGAAGCTGTTTGGCGTGGTGCACGGGGCGGGAGACGGTGGCTGGGTGCCGCTGGAGCTCCCGCTGTTCGATGGCGACGAGGCCGACGGTGAGGAGACCGGGGAAGGTACCGACGCGGAGGAGCCGGCGGACGAGCTGTCCTTGGCCGAGACGTCGTCGTTCTGGCAGGCGCAAAGCGACAGGCCCGCGGCGAGGTCAGTGCGGCCGAGGTCAGCTGCTCAAAGCGCATCGTCTTGTGCTCTCCGCGCAGGCGGAGGTGGACCGCAAGTCCGCGGCCGCAGCTCAAAGCCGTCCTCGCCGGCTGCCCCGAACTGGCTGCCCTCACGGGGCATGTCCGCGCGTTCGGGAAGATTCTCACCCGCCTCCAGGGCGACCAGCTCCCGCAATGGATCAAGGCGGTCCGCGCCGACGACCTGCCCAGCCTCCACACCTTGTCAACGGCCTCGAACGCGATCTCGTAGCTGTCACCGCCGGCCTCACACTGCCGTGGAGCTCCGGCGTCGTCGAAGGCCACGTCAACCGGATCACAATGATCAAGCGTCAGAGGTACGACCGAGCCGGCTTCGACCTCTTGCGGAAATGAGTCCTGCTGGCGTCCTGACGGGCCCGTCAGGAGCTCGGCTGGAGTCGCTCCGCAGCCTGAGCAGGGGTGTCGTAGTAGCCAGGCCGTGCCAGCAGGACCGAGCTGAAGTGGTAGCCCTGCTCTTCCTCGGGCTCATCGTCGGCCGCGAACGGACGCCAGAAGCTCAGCAGCAAGTCCGGGGCAATGAATGACGCATCGTCGTCAGGATCTTCCTCAATCGAGGTGAACTCGCCCATGCGCTGGACAACCTCGCGGGCCGGAAGCGCGAACACGTCCACACCCTGAAACAACACTCGGTCCGTCTGGGACGACGGCCTTCCCCACTCGATGGCTTCAAGCATGTCTCGCATGCAGTGGATGCTGATCATCAGTCCGCTGGGACGGAAGACCTGCTGCCCCGGCCGATCAGACTCCGAGACCGCAGAGAGGTCGCGGAGCGAGTCCAGTGCCGTGCTGGCCGCGTGCCGAGTCATACCGATCCGCAACGGGCCAACGCCGGCCGGTGGGGCGAGGTCGAAGTCCATGTGGGCATGATCCCAAACAGGTCTGTCAACGAGTCGCGAAGGGCCATCCAGTCCCGGCAGGTTACAGAGCCTGAGAGCTCCACAGAAGTTGGACCAGAACCGGTTCTCGTTAACAAAGCCAGTCCCGTATTCGCAGGTTCCGCCAGCAGAGGCGAGGTGCACCGTGCGGGCGGGGCCCTACAGGCCCTACAGGAGGGCACCGCCGGATACCTCGAGGCGCTGGGCGGTGACCCATCGCAGGTCCTCGGAGGCGAGCGCGGCGATCGCGTCGCCGATCTCCTGTGGTTCACCGACGCGGCCGAGCGCGGTCTGCGCGCCCAGGCCCTCGCGCACCTGTGCGTCGTCGCGCATGGCACCGCCGTTGAAGTCGGTGGCGGTCGGCCCCGGGGCGATGGCGTTCACGCGGATCTTGCGCGCCCCCAACTCGATGGCCAGGGTCCGGCTGAGGACGTCGACCGCCGCCTTGGACGCCGAGTAGACCGAGGTGCCGGCGCTGGTGTGGCGGCTGAGAGAGGAGGAGACGTTGATGATCCGCCCTCCGTCGGCCAGCAGGGGCGCAAGTGCCTGGATGAGGAAGAACGTCCCGCGCACGTTGGTGTCCATCACCGCGTCGAAGTCGTCGACCGTGACAGCTTCCAACGGTCCGAACAGCCCGATCCCGGCATTGTTGATCAGGACATCCAGCCGTGTGGCGCCCCAGTGCCCGAGTTGCGCGGCCAGGCGGGAGGCGAAGGCGGGAAAGGAGCCCACATCGCTGATGTCCAGCCGCAGTGCGGCGGCCTCGACACCCGCTTCCTGGACGCTTCTGACCGTCTCCTCGGCCTGCTGTGCGTCGCCGCGGTAGGTGACGATGACGCGCAGCCCGTGCCGGGCCAGCGCCTGAGCCGTGGCCCGGCCCAGCCCGCGATTGCCGCCGGTCACCATTGCGATCTTGCCTGACTCCATGAGTGCTTCTCCCCGCAGGAACGGTTGGCGCCGACGGGGGACCGCCCCGTCGGTCAGAGGCGAGTCGTGTGACTCGCCTCCTCGGTCACGAAACCATCCATGGAGTGGCGAGTCAAGTGACTCGCCTCGCCATGAGTCATACTGGCGCCATGACCGCAGGACTCTCCGAGCACCACCAGCAACTCGCCCGGCGCAAGCGGGAGGCGATCACCGCAGCGGCCACCAGGCTGTTCCTGGAACGGGGCTATGACGGCACCTCGCTGGCGAAGATCGCGCAGGAAGCAGCCGTCTCGAAGTCCACGCTGTTCAAGCAATTCCCCACCAAGGCCGCGCTCTTCGAGGCCATCGTCACCGAGTACTGGAAGGGCGGCCCGGACCCGGCGGCCCCCGCGACGCAGCCCGGTGACCTGCGTACCGGCCTGAGCGCGATCGGCTTCCAGTACGCCGACCTGATCGGCAGGCCCGCGATGGCGGCCCTCTTCCGTATCGTCATCGCCGAACTGCCGCGGTTCCCGGAACTGGGACGGGCTCAGTTCGAACTGGGCAAGCTTCCCTACTTCGTCTCCGTCCAGCACTACTTGGAGGCCCAGCACGCCGCGGGCACCGCGGTGGTACCGGACGCGGAGAGCGCCACCAACCAGTTCCTCGGCATGATCGCCAACTACGTCCTGTGGCCGCGCATGCTGCTCGCCGACTGGAGCCCCGCGCCGGCCGACGTCGGCCACGCCGTCGACGAGGCGGTCACGACGATGCTCGCCCGCTACGGACGCGGCGCCGACCAACCGCAGCACTCCTGAAAGCTCCGGCGCCGCTGAATGGGCGCGGCCGACACTCGCCCGGGTTTTGAATGTCAGGACGTGGAGGCGGGCTTTGGCTCGCCGGGGTTGACCACCACGGTGCCGTCGCCCTCCAGCTTCAGCTGCGGGCTCCAGGCGACGACGGCATCAGTGTCCACGTAGACGGGCGCCTGCGCGGTGACCGGCAGGACCAGCGGTACCCCGGTGCTGGTCAGCGCGAGGCGCCCGGTACCGAAGAAGGTGCAGTTGAACAGACCTCCGCCCGCCATGCCCGCGGCCTTGACGGTGAACCCATGGCTGTCGTCCACGTCGACGAGGAGACAGTGCGCGGCGTCGGACGCGAACCGCGCCTCGCCCTCGCCGCTCACCGTCATCAGGGTCAGCCCCTCACGGTCACGGCGCGTGCAGGAAGTTGCCGACGCCCTGCTGCGGCAAAGTCGTCCACCCAGTGAGGACAGATCTTGTTCATGATGTGGTGTTCGAGATGCCGGTGGGGAGATTGTGGAACGTTTTCGGGCCGATCGCGCCGCGCCTTGTCCGTGTCACCTCGCTCGGTGCGTCATCTGAGTCATCCTGGAAGCCGTGCTCTACGGGGGAGGTCATGCCGGTTGGGACCTGAAGAGGGCGCGCCCCTGGAGGGCCCACAGCTGACGCGGTCACCAGTGCAGGCCGGAGAGCATGTGCTTGGATACCCAAGGGCGATCCCGGCCCCGCGGCACGAGGGAGCAAGGACCCGCTAGGTTCACCCCGACGATGTGACTTTTTGTGACTGATGAGAGGGTCGGGCGGGTGAGTGAGACACCGAAGGACACCCTGCAATACCGCTTTGACGGGCCAGAGGACGCCCCCGTCCTGATCCTGGGTGCCTCGCTGGGGACGACCTGGCACATGTGGGACCGGCAGATACCCGACCTGATCCGGCACTGGCGGGTGTTCCGCTTCGACATGCCCGGCCACGGCGGCGCCCCCGCGCACCCCTGCGGCTCGGTCGGCGAGCTCGTGGACCGGCTGCTCGCGACCCTCGACGAGGCCGGCGTCCAGCGCTTCGGGTACGCGGGCTGCGCCTTCGGCGGCGCCATAGGGGCCGAGCTCGCGCTGCGCCACCCGCAGCGCGTCGCCTCACTCGCGCTGATCGCCGCGTCGCCGCGGTTCGGCACCGCCGACGAATTCCGTCAGCGGGGCGTGATCGTGCGCAGCAACGGCCTCGACCCCATCGCGCGCTCCGCCCCCGAGCGCTGGTTCACGCCCGGCTTCGCCGCGGCCCAGCCCGCCATCACCGACTGGGCCGTGCAGATGGTGCGCACCACCGACCCGGGGTGCTACATCGCCGCCTGCGAGGCGCTCGCCGCCTTCGACGTCCGCGCCGAGCTGGGCAGGATCGGCGTGCCGACCCTGGTGCTCGTCGGCTCCGAGGACCAGGTCACCGGGCAGGGCGAGGCCCGCACGCTCGTCGCGGGCATCCCCGACGCCCGGCTCGCCGTCGTGCCCGGCGCCTCGCACCTCGCACCGGTCGAGCAGCCCGCCGCGGTCACCGACCTCCTCGTACGCCACTTCTCCACCGCTTGGCAGAACGCGACGGACACCATGGCTGGCCAGTCGGCGCTCGGCGCGGTCCCGGTCAAGCCCGTCCTCGCCCCGCCCGCCCTGTCGCCGCTCGCCGAGATAGCTCCCATGGAGCAGCCCCCGGCCGTGCCGGGCACCGCGGGGGCCGACCTGTACGAGGCGGGCATGAAGGTCCGCCGCGAGGTCCTCGGCGACGCGCACGTCGACCGGGTGCTCGCCTCCGCCGACGACTTCTCCGGCGACTTCCAGGAGCTCGTCACCCGCTACGCCTGGGGCGAGGTCTGGAACCGGCCGGGTCTGGACCGCCGCTCCCGCAGCTGCGTCACGCTCACCGCGCTGGTGGCGGGCGGCCACCTCGACGAGCTGGCCTTCCACACCAGGGCCGCGCTGCGCAACGGCCTCACCCCTGCAGAGATCAAGGAGGTCCTGCTCCAGGCCGCCGTCTACTGCGGCGTGCCCGCGGCGAACTCCGCCTTCAAGATCGCCCAGGCCGTGATCCGTGAGGAAACCACGCCGCAGGAGTAGCAGGATGGGAGACATGACCACTTCTCCCGACACCCAGGCCGGGCCCGCCCGGAACATCACCTTCACGAAGAAGTCCCACGCGTGCGTGCGCCTCGAAAAGGACGGGCGCACGCTCGTCGTCGACCCGGGCGGCTTCAGCGAGGAGGACGCCGCGCTCGGCGCCGACGCGATCCTCGTCACCCACGAACACCCGGACCACTTCAACGAGGACCGGCTGCGGGCCGCCCTGGAGGCCCGTCCCGGAGCCGAGATCTGGACCCTCAGGTCCGTCGCGGAGCAGATCTCGGCGGCCTTCCCCGGGCGCGTGCACACCGTCGGGCACGGCGACACCTTCACGGCCGCCGGCTTCGACGTCCAGGTGCACGGCGAGCTGCACGCCGTCATCCACCCGGACATCCCGCGGATCACCAACGTCGGCTACCTGGTGGACGGCTCGGTCTTCCACCCCGGCGACGCGCTGACCGTCCCCGACCAGCCCGTCGACACGCTGATGCTGCCCGTCATGGCGCCCTGGAACAAGATCTCCGAAGTGATCGAGTACGTCCGCGAGGTGCGGCCGCGGCGCGCCTACGACATCCATGACGCGCTCCTGACCGACCTCGCCCGGCCCGTCTACGACAGCCAGATCGGCTCCCTGGGCGGGGCGGAACACCTGCGCCTGACGCCGGGGGAGTCGGCCGGCCTGTGACTGTCGGTGCCGCCCGGTAGGTTGTGGGGCATGCGCATTGCGACCTGGAACGTGAACTCGATCACCGCCCGTCTGCCGAGGCTGCTGGCCTGGCTGGAGAGCACCGGCACGGACGTGCTGTGCATCCAGGAGACCAAGACGACGGCCGAGCAGTTCCCCGCCGCCGAGCTCCGCGAGCTGGGATACGAGTCGGTGGTGAACGCGACAGGTCGGTGGAACGGCGTCGCGCTGGTCTCCAAGGCCGGCCTCGACGACGTCGTGACGGGCCTGCCGGGCGGCCCCGGGTACGACGGCGTGGACGAGCCCCGCGCCATCTCCGCGACCTGCGGCCCGGTCCGCGTCTGGTCGGTGTACGTGCCGAACGGCCGCGAGGTGGACCACGCCCACTACGCCTACAAGCTCCAGTGGTTCGAGGCCCTGAAGGCGGCCGTCGCCGAGGACGCCGCGGGCCCCCGGCCCTTCGCCGTCCTCGGCGACTTCAACGTCGCGCCGACCGACGACGACGTCTGGGACCCCGCGCTCTTCGAGGGCGCCACGCACGTCACCCCCGCCGAGCGCGCGGCCCTCGCGGCCCTGCGCGAGACGGGCCTGACGGACGTCGTCCCGCGCCCCCTCAAGTACGACCACCCGTTCACGTACTGGGACTACCGCCAGCTCGGCTTCCCGAAGAACCGGGGCATGCGCATCGACCTCGTGTACGGGAACGAGCCCTTCGCCAAGGCCGTCTCCGACGCGTACGTGGACCGTGAGGAGCGCAAGGGCAAGGGCGCGTCGGACCATGCGCCCGTCGTGGTGGACCTGGACGTCTGAGGCACGCCGGGGCGGGCGGGCCCACCGCCCGCCTCAGGGCACCAGCTCGCGCAGGTCCACCGAGCCCGCGAGCGCCGCGAGCCCCGCGTCGCCCGGGTGCAGGTGGTCCCCGCTGTCGTAGGCGGGCAGGAGCCGCGCCGGGTGCGCGGGGTCCCGCAGCACCGCGTCGAAGTCGAGGACGGCGTCGAAGTCCCCGCCCGTGCGCAGATACGCGTTCACGGCCTGCCGCTGCTGGTCGGCCGCCGCCGTGCAGAGCGCCTCGCCCTCGCACGGCGCGATCGTCGCCGCCACGGCCCGCAGCCCGCGCGCGTGCGAGCGGTCCGCGATCTCCCGCAGCCCCGCGATCACCTCGCCCGCCGACGCCCCCCAGCGCACGTCGTTGATCCCCTCGAAGACGACGACGGTACGCGCCGACGTCTGGGCGAGGACGTCCCGGTCGAGGCGGTGCAGGGCGCTCACCCCGCCCGTGTCGGTGGAGACGCCGTCGCCGGGATAACGGTCGGCGACCACGCGGTTCGCGGAGATGCCTTGATTGAGCACGCCGAAGCGCGGTACGTCGGACTGGTTCAGGAGCCGGTTCGCGAGGACGTCGGGCCAGCGGTGGTTCGCGTCCTGCGTGGACCGCACGCCGTCGGTGATCGAGTCGCCGAGCAGCACCACCGACCCCGGCCCGCCGCTCACGTCGACGCCGGTCAGCAGCGGCCACGTGGTGATCGACGAGGTGTACGCCGCCGGGGAGGCGTCCGCCGTGTGGTCGCCGGGGCCGCTGACGTACGAGCGCTGGATGGCCTGGCTGTGCACGGGCGCCGTCGTCACCGGGCCGGGCAGGTGGAAGCTCACCAGGAGGTTCGCTTCGGCGGGCACGGCGAAGCCGAGCGGATCGCTGAAGGCCTGGGCGCCCGCCGGGATCTCGGTGCCCGCGGAGCCCCCGAACGACAGCCGCCGCGGCGTGCCGCGCGCCTCCGCCCCGGCCTCCTGCACCGCCACCGTCGCCCCGCCGATCCGCACGGGCGCCGCCGCGAAGGTGTTGTCCAGGCGGATCCGCACCCGTGGCCCGCCCCTGCTGGTGTGCACGACCAGCCGCACGGACCGGTCGGCCCAGGGCCCCACCGCCGTGTACCCGGCGGTCGACGCGGACCAGGTGCCCGTCCAGCCCGGTGACCCGGCCCGCACCGACAGGGCGAACACATGCAGATCCGGGGCGCCCGGGTCGCGCGGCAGGGTCACCGAGGCGACCTCGCGGCCCCGGGCCAGCGGCACCGTCACCGTGTACAGCCGCGCCTGCTCGGCGAGTTGGCCGCCCGGCGTGTTGATGTGCGGCAGCGCCACCGACTTCGTGGCGAGCGGCCCCGAGCGCCAGTCGGGCGCGGTCAGCCGGTAGGTGCCGCGCGAACCGTCGCGGTAGCGGACCGTGCCCGTACCGCTCGCCTCGCCGCCGGTGCCCGCGACCAGGAAGGCCAGGGCGTTCCCGCGGCCGTGCACCCGCACCGACTGGCCGTCGGCCCGCACGTTGTCCGGCGCGCCCGGCTTGCCGCGCGGCCATGTGAGGCGCGCCCCGTCCACGGCCAGGGTCCGCCCGGGCGTCCAGCCCGCGGCCGCCAGGTCCCGGGCGGACAGCGAGCCACCCGAACCGTCGAAGTCCGCGGCGCCGGGACGGGCGTCGTCGCTGACCGCGCGGTTGTCGAAGTGCCGGACCAGGGGGAGCGGCACCGGCGCGTGCGGCGCGGCCCGCGCCGATGCCACCGGCACGACACCCGTGAACAGGGCGAGCACGACGGCCGCCCCCCAACTGCGTCGGCGCACGACGGACCTCCCGTGGATGACGGCCCGTCGACGGAGCCGCGGGCGACGTGTGACGAGTGATGACGGATGACGGATGACGGATGACGGATGCGCCATGAAGCTAAGGAGGCGGCGGAGGCGAGTCAATGAGGGACGCGTGAACACGGCGCGAACTCGCCGGGCACATCACCGGGCCGGCGCCCCGACGGTCCGTCAGCGGTCCGCCGACACCAGCCCCTTCTCGTACGCGAGGATGACCAGCTGCACCCGGTCCCGGGCGCCGAGCTTGGCGAGCAGCCGGGTCAGATAGGTCTTCGCGGTGGCGACGCTGAGGCAGAGCTCCTCGGCTATCTCGGTGTTCGACAGGCCGCGGCCCACCAGGGTCAGCACCTCGCGCTCGCGCTCCGTGATGCCCTCGATCGGCGTCCCGCGCGACGGCGCGGCGGCCGGGCGGCCGGCGAACTCCTTGATCAGCCGCCGGGTGACGCTCGGCGCGATCAGGCCGTCGCCGGTCGCGACGACCCGCACCGCGGCCAGGATGTCGTCCAGCGCCATGTCCTTGACGAGAAAGCCGGCGGCACCGGCGCGCAGCGCCCCGTACACGTAATCGTCGTCGTCGAACGTGGTCAGGACGACCACGTGCGCGGGCGTCGGCCCCGAGGTGATCCGCCGGGTGGCCTCGATGCCGTCCATGCCGGGCATCCGGATGTCCATCACCACGACGTCCGGGCGCAGTTCGGCGCAGCGCGCGACCGCCTCGTCGCCCGTGGACGCCTCGCCCGCGACCTCGATGTCCGGTGCCTCGGTGATGACCATGCTCAGGGCGGTACGGACCAGGGGCTGGTCGTCGACGAGCAGCACGCGGATCGTCATCGGGCACCCGCCGTCACCGGGACCGGCAGCCGGGCGGCGACCAGGAAGCCGCCCCCGGGGCGGGGCGCGGCACTGAACTCGCCGTGCAGCAGGGCGACTCGCTCGCGCATGCCGACCAGGCCGTACCCGGTGCCGGGGCCCTTGCCCGTACGGGGTGCCGTGCCGTGGGCGGATGCCCCGCCGGCCGGGCCGGTGTCCTCGATCTCGATCACGATCTCCTCTTCGCGGTAGTCCACGGACACCCGGCAGGTCGGGGCGCCCGCGTGCCGCACCACGTTGGTGACGGACTCCTGGACGATGCGGAACGCGGACAGGTCGATGTCCGGGGGCAGCGGCCGTCGTTCGCCGCGCCACACCACGTCCACCCGCACCCCGGCGGCCGTCGTCGCGGCGGCGAGCCGGTCCACGTCCGCGAGGCCCTCGGCCGGACCCGTCGGCGCCTTCTCCCGGCCGCCGTCCCCGTCCCCGCCCGCCCCGCCCGCCTCGCTCGCGCGCAGCGCGCCCAGCATGCGGCGCAGCCCGGCCAGCGTCTCGCGGCCCGCCCGCTCCACCGCGATCATCGCCTCGCGCGCCCCGGCGGGCTGGGTCTCCACGACCCGGGCCGCGGCGCCCGCCTGCAGCGCGATGATGCCGATGCTGTGCGCCACCGTGTCGTGCATCTCCCGGGCGATGCGCAGCCGTTCGGCGGTGACGGCCTGCGCCGCGGCCTGCGCGCCGAGCCGCTCGGCGTACGCGCGGGCCTGCCGCACCGAGTTGCCGGCCAGCCAGGCGACGGCGGCCGCCAGGGCCACGGTCTGCCAGTCCGACCAGCTGGAGGTGACGGTGTGGTCGAGCCGGAGCGGGAGCCCGAGCGCGAGCCGCAGCAGGGCGTAACCGGGCAGCACGCACAGGGCGAGGACGACGGCGGTGGTGCGGGCCGGGCGCGCCCCGGTCGCCACGACGAACCCCATGGCGATGTCCACCGCCGCGTAGTGCAGGAAGCCGAGGTTCGTCGAGTCTATCGCGAGCGTCGCCGCGTACGACGCGCCGATCAGCAGGCCCAGGGACACCAGCGGACGCCGGGCCAGCAGCCGTACGACGGACAGCGCCGCGCCCAGGGCGACCGCGACGACCAGCCACTCCCAGGGCGCGGGCCCCGGCTGCGTGCTGGTCGGCAGCCAGGAGACGCCGTAGTAGGCACGCGCGCCCGACATCGTGCCCAGGCACCAGGCCGCGGCGGCCCAGGCGCCGGGCGGCGCGTGCCGGAGCCGGGTGACCGGCGGGGTGGTGGACATGCGGTGATCGTAACCAGCGGGACTCGTACAGGGAATCGACCACGGGTGTACGACCAGGGTCGACAGTGTTCGTCAGCAGGCCCGTCAGCAGGTCTACCGGCAGGCTCGTGAGCCGGACCGGCAGCGGCGCGCGCCGGTCCGGCGACCGGCGCGCTCAGTGGTTCGAACCTCAGAGGCTCTTCTCACCGCCGACCCCGACCACCACCGCGTACGCGCCGACCCCGAGCAGCCGGACGCCCGGGATGCGTTCGCCCCGTGAGCTGTGCAGGGTGTCGATGCGGCCGGACTCCGGGTCGAAGGCGACGTCGGCGAGGGTGCCCGCCTCGTCGCCGAGCTCCGTCAACAGGCGCTTGCCGAGCAGGTTCTGGCGGTCGGCGGAGTCCGCGGAGGCGAACCGGGCGACCCCGGTCGTGCCGACGACGACCGCGTCGGGTCCCACCGCGTGCACGTCCGTCCAGGCGACCACGTCACCGCCGTCCTTCACGCCGTCCAGCCTGAGGGCGGTGATCAGGGCACCGTCGGGCTCGACGACGAGCCCGGCGACGGTGCCGACCTGCGCGGCGTCCGCGGCGCTGACGACCGGCCGTCCCACGGTCTGGCTGAGCAGCATCATGAGGTCCGCTCCTCACCGACGGCGCCGGTGCCCCGGCCCGGCCCCGGGACCGGGTCGGCGGGCGGACCGCCCGTGGCGCCGAGCCGTTGCCGCCACACCACCGCGGCCAGTTCGCCGAGTTCCTCGACGGCGTGCGCGGTCTCCTGCGCGGGGACGATCAGCGTGTCGCCGGTCATCGCGGCCCGGCTGCCCAGCGGCAGGAACACCTTGCGCTCGTGCCGGCCCAGCGCCTCGGTCGAGGACATCTCCACGCCGACCACCCGCCCCTCGCGGCCCGCCTCGACCACCACGTCGAGCACGGAACCCACCTGCACTCCCTGGTCGGTCAGCACCCGCGCGCCGCGCACCAGACCGCCGGAGGCCTCCTCCCAGGAGGCGACGGCGGACTTGTCCTCCAGCGCGTCGGCCGAGGTGATCATCACGGCGTCCGCGCCCAGGGCGTGCACCGCCGTCCACGGCAGGCTCTTGCGCAGCGGACCGGACAGCAGTCGCCGCCCGGCCAGCGTGAACCCGGCGATGCGGCCGCCCGCCCCGTCGAGCACGACATCCTTGACCTGGCCGACCGCCTCGCCTGCCAGCGTGACCACCGGCCGCTTGGTGAGGTCACCGGCCGCCATCAGGACCGGGAGCGGCGCCGTCATCGCACCTTCCCCCGCCCGGGCCGCCGGCCCCGCCGCACCACGATCACACCGCCGCTGCGCCGCCGGGCCTGGACGCCGGCCACCGCGCCGACCAGCAGACCCAACACGACGACCACGGCCACCAACCACACCCACCACACCATCGTCCACCTCCCGGACCGAACGGGCCCGCAGCACGAGCGGACGGGCCGACCGCTCAGGTCTTGACGGATACCCCGTCGCGGGTCGCAGTCACCTGCCGGGCGGTGCGAACAGCGCGACACAGGCGAGGAGTTGAGGCGGGCGCCGGAACGGGAGTGCGGCCGTCCGTGCCGGGGGAGGGGCGAGGGAGGACAAGCACCGACGCGTGCGCGCTCCGCCTTCGGGGTCGCCTACCGCGTGATTCGGCTGATTCCGTGATCAACTGATGCAAGATACATTCTTGGACATACGGAATCAGCGCCAGGCCGCGCATCCGGCGGCGCCGCGCGACGGAGAGGCCGACCATGAACATCCCGTTCCTCGACAAGTGGCGCAGGCGGCACGCCGGGACGGACCGGGCCCACGGGCTCGCGGCCGCGTTCGAGCAGGATCCGGAGGGTGTCGCCGAACTGTTCTCGGAGTGCGAGCTGCTGCGCTCCCAGGCGAGCGCCGCCGGACTCGAACTCGACGACTCCCCGGCCTCGTTGGCCGCCCTCGACCAGCTCCTCCCGCTCTGGCGCGACGACCCCGAGATGCTGCCCTGGCTCGGCAACGACGCGGGCCTGTACCTCGGCACCGTCGTGGTGCGCACGGTGCCGGGCGCGACCTGGCACGTGTGGCCCGGCGGCAGTCCGGTCGTCCGGCTGAAGACCGGCCGGGACATCCAGGTCGTCGAGGCGGGACTCGACTGGGCGGTGCAGGGCGCGCCCGAGCTGTCCCAGGTCCACGCGGAGGCGTCGGAGGCCTGATCGCCGGATTCTTCAAATACGGTTAATGCCCATAAGTGCGTGTCGTCCAGTAAGTCCCGTTTTTGCGTGGATAGTTTGCGCGGACGTACACAGCTGAGAGTGGGCAGGTCTTGCCATGGCCGTCGATCCTTTGATCGAGCTGCGTGATGTGAACAAGTACTACGGAGAGTTGCACGTCCTCCAGGACGTCGACCTCACCGTCGGCAAGGGGGAGGTGGTCGTGGTCATCGGCCCGTCGGGGTCGGGCAAATCGACACTGTGCCGCACGATCAACCGACTCGAGACCATCCAGTCGGGAGAGATCAGACTCGACGGGCAACCGCTGCCCGACGAGGGGAAGGCCCTCGCGCGGCTCCGCGCCGAGGTCGGCATGGTCTTCCAGTCCTTCAACCTCTTCGCGCACAAGACCGTTCTCCAGAACGTCTCGCTGGCGCAGGTCAAGGTGCGGGGCCGCAAGAAGGACGAGGCGGAGCAGCGCTCCCGGGAACTTCTGGAGCGCGTCGGCCTGTCCGCGCACGCCGACAAGTACCCCGCACAGCTCTCCGGCGGCCAGCAGCAGCGCGTGGCCATCGCCCGCGCCCTGGCCATGGACCCCAAGGCGCTGCTCTTCGACGAGCCGACCTCGGCCCTCGACCCCGAGATGATCAACGAGGTCCTGGAGGTCATGCAGCAGCTCGCGAGGGACGGCATGACGATGGTCGTCGTCACCCATGAGATGGGCTTCGCCCGCTTCGCCGCCAACCGGGTCGTCTTCATGGCCGACGGACGCATCGTCGAGGACCGGGCCCCGGAGGACTTCTTCACCCACCCGGAGAGCGAGCGCGCCCGGGACTTCCTCTCCAAGATCCTCAAGCACTGACGGGGGGCGTGCTCGTGAAGCGACACACCATGCGCCACACCGTGCGGACGACCCGCCTGCTCGCCGCGCTCCTCCTCGCCGCCTGCGCCGCCGCCGCGTGCGGCAAGGAGGGCAGCCCGCCGACCAAGGGGCCCGCCGCCGACGAACTGCCCAAGTACCGGGTGGTGACCGGCTTCCAGCTGCCCGACTCGCGGACCTGGCGCAAGGCGAAGAGCCGCGGCCGTTTCGTCGTCGGCGCCAAGGAGGACCAGCCCTACCTCGGCGAGAAGGACCCGGCGACCGGGGCCTACTCCGGCTTCGACATCGAGATCGCCAAGATGGTCTCGGCCTCGCTCGGCCTGGACCCCGGGCGGATCGAGTTCAAGACGATCGCGTCGGCGAACCGCGAGACCGCCCTGCAGAACGGGCAGATCGACTACTACGTCGGCACGTACACCATCAACGACAACCGCAAGAAGCTCGTCGGCTTCGCCGGGCCCTACTACATGGCGGGCCAGGGGCTGCTGGTGCGCAGCGACGAGGACGACATCAAGGGCCCGCAGGACCTGGCCGGCAAGCGCGTCTGCTCGGCCGCCGGATCCACCCCCTACCAGCGGATCCAGCAGGACTACCCGAAGGCCACCCTCGTCGCCTACGACACCTACTCGGTCTGCGTCGACAACCTGCTGACCTACCAGGTCGACGCGGTCACCACCGACGACGCCATCCTGATCGGCTACGCGGCCAAGGTGCCCGACGAGCTCAAGGTGGTCGGCAAGCCCTTCTCGAAGGAGCCGTACGGCATCGGCGTACCCCGGAACGACAACGCCCTGCGGTTCGCGATCGACGACGCCCTCGCGGCGGGCGAGAAGGACGGCGACTGGAAGAAGGCCTACGACGCCACCCTGGGCCTGTCCGGGGTCCCGGCGCCGCGGCCGCCCGCCATCGACCGCTACCCGGCGAGCTGAGGAGGCGTCGTGGACGTACTGACAGACAACTTCTCCACGTTCGGCGAGGGCTTCCTCGGCACCGTCGAACTCACCGTCTACGCCTCGATCCTCGCCCTCGTGCTCGGGTTCGTCATGGCGTCGTTCCGGGTGGCACCCGTCGGGTCCTTCCGGGTCTTCGGCACCGTGTGGGTGACGGTCCTGCGCAACACCCCGCTGACGCTGCTGTTCTTCGCGGTGCTGCTCGGCCTGCCGCGCTTCGGCCTGGTGCTGCCCTTCAAGGTGTTCGCGGTGCTCGCGCTCGGCTGCTACACCTCCGCCTTCATCTGCGAGGCGCTCAGGTCGGGCATCAACACCGTGCCCAAGGGGCAGGGCGAGGCGGCCAGGAGCCTCGGCATGAGCTTCGGCCAGACCCTGTCCATGGTCGTGCTGCCGCAGGCCTTCCGTTCCGTGATCGCGCCGGTCGGCTCCAACCTCATCGCGCTCGCCAAGAACTCGGCGATCGCGGGCGCGTTCAGCGTCACCGAGCTGCTGGGCACCTACAAGACGCTCAGCGAGCTGGGCTACAACATCATCTGGACGTTCGTCTGGATCGCCCTCGGCTACCTCATCATCACCCTCGCCATCAGCGCGATCTTCAATGTCCTCGAAAAGCGCTGGGGAGTCGCCCGATGAAAGCCCTCTCCCACGATTCCACCGCCCTCTACGACGTCCCGGGCCCGCGGACCGTGCGCCGCCACAAGCTGTACGGGGTGCTCTCCACGCTGGTCGTGCTCGGACTCGTCGCGTGGATCCTGTATCTGCTCTTCGACACCGACCAGTTCACGGCGACCAAGTGGACGCCCTTCGAGTACAAGGGCATCCAGGAACTGCTGCTGCGCGGCCTCGGCAACACGCTGAAGGCCTTCGCGATCTCCGCGGTCCTCGCGCTCGCCCTCGGCGGCCTGCTCGCGATGGGGCGGCTCTCCGACCACCGTCCGGTGCGCTGGCTGGCCACGCTCCTCGTGGAGTTCTTCCGGGCGATGCCCGTCCTGGTGATGATCTTCTTCGTCTTCGTGGCGCTGAAGGTCCAGCCGCTGCCCGCGCTCGTCGCCGGGCTCACGCTCTACAACGGCTCCGTACTCGCCGAGGTCTTCCGATCCGGCGTCAACTCCGTGGAGAGGGGGCAGCGGGAGGCGGCCTACGCGCTCGGAATGCGCAAGACACAGGTCATGGGACACGTCCTCGTACCGCAGGCCGTGCGTGCCATGTTGCCCGCCATCATCAGCCAGTTGGTGGTGGCCCTGAAGGACACCTCGCTCGGCTATCTGATCACCTACGAGGAGTTCCTCCATGCCGGGAAGCTCATCGCGTCGAATCTCGACTACGATTTGCCCTTCATCCCCGTGGTCATGGTGATCTCACCGATCTACATCGGGATGTGCATGTTGCTGTCGTGGTTCGCCCAGTGGGTGTCGAAGCGTCAGCGGCGCAACCCGAAGACCGAGGCCGCGGACATCGCCCCGGCCGAACCAGGGACGCTGCTGCCGGGTGCGCAGTAGCTGATGGGCCAGACCCACCCGGCAGCAGCCGGTGATCACTGCTCGCGCAGGGGAACGGACACGTACGACGGGTCCGCCTCCGGCGAGGAGAAGGTCAGCTGCGCGCCGGTCGGGTTGTGCTCGATGTAGAGCGGGTCGACCGTGTCGACGACCAGGGCGAGCTTGTGTCCTGCCGGTACGTCGTAGGCCGTGGAGAACAGCTCCAGGTCCACGCCGAACGGCTTTCCGGGCGTCTTGCCGTGGAAGGTGTACGGCGCGTTGCTGACCAGCTTGCCGAGGCCGAGCGGGCCCACGTCGTAGAGGTACGCGACGAGGGTGCCGCTCTCCTTGGTGCTGGTGAGCGTGGTGTGCAGCTTCGCCGTCCCGCGCACCCGCTGGGTGCTCGCGTACCGCTCCGACTCCCACACGCCCGTGTAGCGGCGCGGCAGCAGCGGCACCGAGGCCATCGGCGGGATCTTCAGGAACTGGTCGAGGGCGTTGGAGAGGATGGCGATGCCGCCGTTGGCGCCCGAGTCGACGTTCGTGCGGATCGTGGTGGAGCCCGCCATGGCGATCTTCTTGCGGGTGGGGCCCACCGACTTCCAGTCCGGGTAGCCCTCGTAGCCGCCGTCCGAACGGGACTTGAGCTGGACCGGCTGCTCCTTGTCGATGCCGTTGTCCGTGCCCTTGAGGTAGTGGTCGAACCACCGGCGGGTCGAGGTCCAGGTGTCGTTGGGCAGCCCGAGCAGGCCGGTCGCCTCCGCCGTCGCGTGGTCGCCGGGGCGGAACTCCAGGCGCTTGGGGCCGGTCAGCCGCTCGTAGAACCCGGCGTACTGGTTGGGCGGGAAGAGCGTGTCGCCCCAGGCATTGCCCAGCATGATGGCCGCGCCGTTGTCGTTGATCTTGTCGAGATAGGTCGCGGGGGAGCGCTTGGCGCCCCAGGCGATCATCTCGTCCTCCTTGTCCAGGTTGGACCCGAGGAAGTCCTCGAGGGTCTGCCGGAGTTCGGCGCTCGGCCGTCCGGTGAGCGCGCCTGCGCCGCCGAGCAGGGCCGCGGCCTGGGCGTGCTGGGTGCGCCCGCTGTAGATCGAGTCGATGAGGTCGGCCCAGCCGCTCAGGGCGGCGACCGCCTTGATCCGCTTGTCGTGCCCGGCGGCGAGCAGGCTGATGCCCGCGCCGTACGAGACGCCCGCCATGCCGACCTTCGCCGGGTCGGCCGGGGTGTTCGCCAGGGTCCAGTCGATGACCTTGGAGGCGTCGGCGATGTCCTCGGGGCCCGCGGTCTCGATCTCGCCGCCGGACTGCCAGAAGCCGCGGGAGTTGTAACTCACCACGACATAGCCCGAGTCGGCGAGCTTCTGGGCCTGGGCGACGTACTCGATCTGGGGCACGGCCCAGCTGGTGGGCAGCACGATCGAGGGGTAGCCGGCCCCGGGCCTCGCGTCCTTGGGGGTGAAGACGTTGGCCTTCAGGACGGTGCCGCCGTCGCCGGGGATGTCGACGAAGCGCACGTCGGTGGAGCTCGCGGCCGGCGGCGCGGCGGCCGGAGCCGCCTGCGCCGCCGGGGCGAGACCGAGGGCGGCGCCGGCGACCAGGGTCGAACAGACGGCGCCCGCGGTGGTCGTACGCAGGGTCCGGTGCGGGTGCGGAGCTCTCACGGGTCACTTCCTCACTCGTTGAAAGTGCAAAGTGACCCGACGGTAACCGTGATCCCTTACCGGGGGTAACCCGTCGGTAAGTTACGCCCGGGTAACGATAGGTGGAGGGTGGGCGACTACCGCAGCGCGCTCTTGGCCTGCCAGTCGGACCAGGAGATGTTCCACTCGCCGTAGCCGTTGCCCGGGTCCGGGGCGCCCTTCGAGCCGCTGCCGGTCACCTCGAAGGGGTCGCCGATCTGGGCCTGGCCGTAGAGCCAGCCCGCGTCGCCGTCGCTCATGCCGACGCAGCCCGAGCTGTGGTTGGTGTTCCCGAAGTACGAGGCGTTCCAGGGGGCCGCGTGCGCGTACATGCCCGACCAGGTCAGGCGCATCGAGTAGTCGACCATCTTGTCGTAGGAGTCGCCCAGGCCCACCGTCTCGGAGCGCATGTTGATCGTGCCCTCCTTCGACATCAGGACGGAGGTGCCGCCCCAGGAGGCCTTCTCGCCGCCGGGCGTGCCGGCCGACATCGGCAGCGACCTGACCGCCTTGCCGTCGCGCAGCAGGGTGGCCGTCTTGGTGTCCAGGTTCACCTTGACGATCTGGCTCCGGCCGACGGTGAAGCCGGTCGCGTAGTCGCGGACGAACCAGCCGCCGCCGGAGTCGATGCCGTTCAGACGGGCGTCCAGCTTCACCTTGGTGCCGGACTTCCAGTACTCCTTGGGGCGCCAGTCGACGCGGTCCTTGCCGTCGTAGTTCTTGATCCAGCCCCAGGAGCCCGTCGTGCCGTTCGACGTCGTCACCTTGAGCTGCTTCTCGACGGCGGCCTTGTTCTTCACCGGGTGGTCGAAGGTGATCGACAGGGGCTGGCCGATGCCGACCGTGCTGCTCTTGCCCGGGGTGAGCGTCACCTTGTTGACCTGGTCGGGCGCGGCCGTCTTGAAGGAGGCCTTCGCGCTGCCGCCCTGGTCCGTGACCGCCTCGACCTCGTAGGAGGTGCCGGGGGCGGCCTTGCGCTGCGAGGTCCAGGTCGAGCCGTTCGCCGACACCTTGCCGGACAGCTTGCCGCCCTTGGCGTCGGCGACGGTGACCTGCTTGAGCTTCCCGTCGGCCAGGCTCACCTTCACGGGCTCGCCCGCCCTCGCCTGCTGTCCCGAGAGGTTCACCGAGATCTCCGGCTTCTCGGCGGCCTTGTCGGCGCCGGACGCGCCGCCGCCCGAACAGGCGGTCAGTGCGGCGGCCAGCACCGCGAGGCCCGCGGTCGCCGCGTGGCGGGTGCGAAGGGGGCGTCGGCGGCTCGAAGAGCTCTGCGGGGTCAAGGAACGTACCTCCGTGCGAATGTGGACTGCACGGAGAGAGGGGCCATGGCCGGGACGGGTTGCCTGTTGTCCGGAAATTCCCCGCTAGATCACGTAAGGCGCCGGTCGGTGTCGGCGCTGCGTGAGGGCGGCGTCACTTGGCGCGATGGGAGGAGCGCGCCGACGGCGTGGGCAGCGGCGTCCGCGCGGCGCGCGTCACGTCCGCGACGAGCTCGACGACGTCGGGTCCGTACGCCTGCGAATTGACGATCTTCAGGAGCAGGACGAACGAGTTGCCGCCGTGCTTGCGGGCGAGCTTCTCGTGGTGGCGGGCCAGATAGCGGGTGGCCGCCTGGCTGGTGACCGCGCGCTGGCCGCAGAAGAGGAAGACGGGTCTGGCCTCCTGGCCCTGGTCCGCGGTGAGCCGGGCGAGGATCACGTACTCGGTCAGGCCGGACTCCAGGCGGTAGCGCTCGCCGCCGATCTGGAAGGCGCCGCGGTCGGCGACCGGCTCCGGCTCCGTGTTCACGCGCACGCCGGGCAGCAGCGAGTGCATGTGCGCGGCCATCCGGCGGTTCGCCACCGGGCTGCCCACGCAGAACTCGGTGCGCTCGCCGAAGCCCTGCTGGGCCGCGTCGTGCGCGACCACCTGGGCGTGCGCCCCGCACTCCTTGATCACCGCGGAGAGTTCGAGCAGCGCGAAGACGTCCTGGCGCACCACCATCAGTTCGGGGCCGCCCGCGTCGCGGTTCACCACGAGCAGCGACTCGGAGTTGTCGGGCAGCCCGAAGAAGGCCTGCTTGCGGCGGAGCCTGCGCTTCCACAGGTAGCCGCGGACGAGCCAGCCAAGGACGGCAGCGATGCCGACCGCGATCAGGCCGAGGACGAGGTTGCGCACGTCTTCAGTCATGGGGGCGCATGCTAGCGGGCCGCCGCACCGGTGTTCGAGGAGGTCCTGACGCGGCAGGGCAGGTGAAGTTACGCTGCGCAGACGGTTGTTGACTGGAGGTACGAATGCGTCGCGCTGTCGTACGGAATCTCACCCTATGGGCGGTCGGAGGGGTATTGGTGTCGGTCGGTGCGGCCGCGCCCCCTTCGCCTTCGCGCTCGGCGGAACCGGCGTCCGCGCGCCCCGCGGGTGCCACCCCGCACAAGGAGCCGGTCGCCGTCGGATCCGGCGGCGCCGTCGCCAGTGTCGACCCCGACGCCTCGGCGGCGGGCATCGAGGTCCTCAGGAAGGGCGGCAACGCCGTGGACGCGGCCGTCGCCACCGCCGCCGCGCTCGGCGTCACCGAGCCCTACTCGGCGGGTGTCGGAGGCGGCGGCTACTTCGTCCACTACGACGCGAAGACCCGCGAGGTCAGCACGATCGACGGCCGCGAGACGGCCCCGCGCACCGCCGACTCCGGGCTGTTCCTGGAGAACGGCAAGCCGATCCCCTTCGCCGACGCCGTCACCAGCGGCCTGAGCGTCGGCACCCCCGGCACGCCCGCCACCTGGCGGTCCGCGCTCGACGCCTGGGGCAGCAAGAGCCTGCGCACCCTCCTGAAGCCCGCCGAGCGCCTGGCGCGCGACGGCTTCACGGTCGACCCGACCTTCCGCGCGCAGACCGAGTCGAACCGGCAGCGCTTCGAGGACTTCCCCGACACCGCGAAGCTGTTCCTGCCCGGCGGCGAGCTGCCGGTCGTCGGGTCGACGTTCAAGAACCCCGACCTGGCCCGCACCTATGCCGAGCTGGGCCGCGAGGGCGTCGGCGCGCTGTACCGCGGGGAGCTCGGCAAGGACGTCGTGCGCACGGTGAACAAGCCGCCCGTCGACCCGGACGCGGACCGCGTCGCGCGGCCCGGCGACCTCTCCGCCAAGGACCTCAAGGCGTACGCGGTCAAGCGCCAGGCCCCGACGAAGACCTCGTACCGCGGACTCGACGTGTACTCCATGGCGCCCTCGTCCTCCGGCGGTACCAGCGTCGGCGAGGCGCTGAACATCCTGGAGCGCACGGACCTCTCCGAGGCGTCGAAGACCGCCTACCTGCACCGCTACATCGAGGCGAGCCGCATCGCGTTCGCCGACCGCGGCCGCTGGGTCGGCGACCCGGCGTTCGAGGACGTGCCGACCAAGCAGCTCCTCTCCCAGCGGTACGCCGACTCGCGCGCCTGCCTGATCAAGGACGACGCCGTCCTCAAGAGCCCGCTCGCACCCGGCGACCCGCGTAGGCCCAGGGCCTGCGCGACGGGCGACAAGGCCGCCCCGACGACGTACGAGGGCGAGAACACCACGCATCTGACGGCCGCCGACAAGTGGGGCAACGTCGTCGCGTACACCCTGACCATCGAGTCCACCGGCGGCAGCGGCATCACCGTCCCGGGGCGCGGGTTCCTGCTCAACAACGAACTGACCGACTTCTCCTTCGCGCCGGCCGACCCGGCGGTGCACGACCCGAACCTGCCCGGGCCCGGCAAGCGGCCGCGCTCCTCGATCTCCCCGACGATCGTGCTCCGGCACGACAAGCCGGTCGTGGCGCTCGGCTCGCCGGGCGGCGCCACCATCATCACGACCGTCCTGCAGACCCTGACGGGCTTCGTCGACCGGGACCTTCCGCTGGTCGACGCGATCGCCGCGCCGCGCGCCAGCCAGCGCAACGCCGCGCAGACCGAGCTCGAACCCGGCCTGTGGGACAGCCCCTCGAAGAAGGCGCTGGAGGCGCTGGGGCACTCCTTCAAGCAGAACCCGGAGATCGGTGCCGCCACGGGCGTCCAGCGCCTCGCGGACGGCAGGTGGCTCGCCGCCGCGGAGAAGGTCCGCAGGGGCGGCGGGTCGGCGATGGTGGTGCATCCCGACCGGTGAGGTGCGCCGGAGGGGTCGGGGCCCGGAATGCGCGGCCCCGACCCCTCAGGCCGTCCGCGGGTCCCGGAGCCTCCCGGCCCGCACGCGGCGGCGGATCACCGTATGGATCGCAGCACGGATCGCAGCACGGATCACCGTACGGATCACAGTGCGGTCAGGATCCTCGGGCCGTCCTCGGTGATCGCGATGCTGTGCTCGGCGTGCGCCGCCCGGCTCCCGTCGTTCGAGCGGAGCGTCCAGCCGTCCGGCGCCGGGTAGTAGCCGTCGCCGCCGCCCGCGACCACCATCGGCTCGATGGCCAGGGCCATGCCGGGCCGCAGGACCATGCCGCGGCCGGGACGGCCCTCGTTCGGCACGCCCGGGTCCTCGTGCATGCTGCGGCCGATGCCGTGGCCGCCGAAGTCCTCCGGGATGCCGTACCCCTCCTTGCGGCAGATCGTGCCGACGGCGTGCGCGATGTCGCCGATGCGGTTGCCCGGCACGGCCGCCGCGATGCCCGCGGCCAGGGCGCGCTCCGCCGTCTCGATGAGACGCAGGTCCGCCGGGCGCGGGGTGCCGACCGTGAAGCTGATCGCGGAGTCACCCACCCATCCCGCGAGCTCGGCGCCGCAGTCGATGGAGACGAGGTCGCCGTCGCGCAGCCGGTAGCCGTCGGGGATGCCGTGCACGATCGCGTCGTTCACCGACGCGCAGATGACGCCCGGGAACGGGGTGGGGGCGAAGTGCGGGCGGTAGCCGAGGAAGGGGGAGGAGGCGCCGGCCTTGCGGAGCACGTCGTGCGCCACCTCGTCGAGGTCGAGCAGGGACACGCCCACGGCGGCCGCCTCGCGGCATGCGGTCAGGGCCTGCGCCACGATGCGGCCCGCTGCACGCATCGCCTCGATCGATTCTGCTGTCTTGAGTTCCACCATGCCAATTACTATACCGGTATTTGAATGGGGGTCGGCTACGATGGCCGCATGGTACGGACTCCTTTGACCCCCGAAGAGCGCGAACGGGGCGAGCGTCTCGGCATGCTCCTGCGGGATGCCCGCGGTGCGCGGAGCATGGTGTCGGTCGCCGCCGAGGCGGGCGTCTCCGCGGAGACGCTCCGCAAGATCGAGACAGGCCGGGCACCCACGCCCGCCCTCTTCACCGTGGCGGCGCTGGCCTCCGCGCTCGGACTCTCGCTGGACGAGCTGGTGGTCCGGTGCGAGCTGACCGTGGTCTGAAGTCCTGATCCCGGCGGCGTACGACGCGGCGGCAAACTGCGTGTAGTCGTCCCGTAACACGTCTGGTGTTATCTTCCGGACCGGAAGACTCCTGTCTCCACGGGGCGGTGCTGGCAGATGGCAGTGGGACAACTCCCTGATCAGGTCAGGGAGTTCGCGCGATACCTGAGAGACCTCCTCGGGCGGCTCGACCAGAACGCCGGATGGTGCGGCGTCTTCTGGCAGCGCGACCCGGAGGGCATGCGCGCATGCCTGGACGGCGCCGAGGTGCCGCCCTGGGACGTGGTGCAGGCGCTGCTCCACGACCTCGCGGCGGACCGCGGCATTCCGGAGGCCGAGCGCGAGACCGGCCGGGCGCGCGCGCTCCACCGGGCCTCCCTCGACGCGTACGACGCGCGCCCCGGCGGGCTCGAACTCCTCGGCGACCGGCTCGACATGATGCTCGGGGAGCAGCGGGTGGCCCTGGAGCGGCAGGCCGATCTGGGCCGGCAACTGACGGGTGCGGCCGACGCGGACCACGTCGAGCGGATCCACCTCGACCTGGCCTGGGTCCGCGACGACCACGAGCGGGCCACCGCCCGCTGCGCGGAGCTGCGGGGACGCATGGACCGGCTGACCGAGGCCAGGCGCCCGTCCTGGGTCGACCTCGGCACGGAGGCCACGGGCGGCGACTTCGGGGCACCGCCCGCGGGGGACTTCGGGGCGGCAGCGGCGGGCGACTCCGGCGGCCGGGACACGTACGGCGGGCCGGGCGGCATCTTCGCCAGTGTGCCCGCGGACAACTTCGGGGGCGCGTTCGAGGGCGCGGGCGGTGCTGGCGGTAACGGCCACGGGGACGCATACGGCGCGTACGACGGGGACTTCGGGCAGGGGCCGGAGCGGGAGGCCGACGGGCCGGCGCACGACGACGTCTTCGCGGTCCCGGGCGCCGGGGGCCAGGGGCGCGGTGGGCACGCCGCCCCCGCGGACGCGGGCGGCCCCGTCGGCGGTGGCACGGACCCCGTCTCCGCGCGCCACGCGGCACCGGACGCCGAGCCCCGCGTACCCCGGCAGGAGAAGGCCCCCGAACCGGCCCCGGCGCGTGCCGGGCGGACCCGGCGCCGCCCCCGCGGCGCGCGGTTCGCCGGGCTCGGGGACGGCGGAGCGCAGGGCGCGGACGGAGCCGTCGCCGCGCCCGCCCCCGTGGAGGGCGGGCGCGCCCCGCGCGGGGCGCGGTTCGCCCCCGCCGGCCGGACGCCCGCGCCGCGCCCCGCAGGCGACACGGCCGACGAGGCGGACGTCCGCGCCACCGCGGAGGCCGTCCAGGACCTCGTCCGGCTCCGCGGCGAGGGCCGCAGCGGCGAGGCGCACGGCGTGCTCGTCGAGGCAGCGGGCTGGCCCGCCGCCCGGCTCCCGCTGTTCGCCGGGGAACTGCACCGCGCCGGGCTCGGCGCCGACTGGGCGACCCTGCTGTGGGAGGCCGCCTCGCTGCCGCCCGACCGGCTCGTCGCGCTGGCGGACGCCCTCGCCGGGGCGGGCCGCTCCGACGACTGCAGGAAGCTGCTGCGCCAGGGCGTCGCGCGCCCCGCGCCGGAGATCGCCGAGGCCGTGCTCGCGCTGATCGACGCGGGCCGGGAGCGGGAGGCCCGCGCGCTGCTCGACTCCTACGTCCGCGTGCGCACCTCCGAGGACGTGGCCCGCTGCGCCCACACGGACCCGCACCGCCTCATACCCCTGCTCCTCGACACGGCGCAGGGCGTCTCCGACGAGCACCACTGGGACCTGGTGCACGCACTGCGCGTCGCGGGCTTCAGCGCCTGACCGGGACCGGCCGGACGCCCGCCCCGGCTGCCGTCGCCGGGCCGCTTCGCGCCCGTTTCTCGCCCGCTCGGGTGCGAAACATGATCGACTCCGCCGGTTGACGGCGATGGTCTTGCTCAGCCCGTCGGCGGAGTCGTACGTTCTCCTAATCCACGCAGCAAGTCTACGTGCGTAGAGGCTCTCTGACGTCCTCTCAAGGACCTGCGAAGGAGCAGCTCATGGTCAACGTCGTACGCGCCGCACTGGTCCAGGCGACCTGGACAGGCGACACCGAATCCATGATCGCCAAGCATGAGGAGCACGCCCGTGAGGCGGCCCGCCAAGGGGCGGGGATCATCGGGTTCCAGGAGGTCTTCAACGCTCCCTACTTCTGCCAGGTCCAGGAGCCGGAGCACTACCGCTGGGCCGAGCCCGTGCCGGACGGGCCCACGGTCACCCGCATGCGGGAGCTCGCCCGCGAGACCGGCATGGTGATCGTCGTCCCCGTCTTCGAGGTCGAGCAGTCCGGGTTCTACTTCAACACCGCCGCCGTCATCGACGCCGACGGCAGCTACCTGGGCAAGTACCGCAAGCACCACATCCCCCAGGTCAAGGGCTTCTGGGAGAAGTACTACTTCAAGCCCGGAAACCTCGGCTGGCCCGTCTTCGACACCGCCGTCGGCAAGGTGGGCGTCTACATCTGCTACGACCGCCACTTCCCCGAGGGCTGGCGGCAGTTGGGGCTCAACGGAGCCCAGATCGTCTACAACCCCTCCGCCACCTCGCGCGGCCTCTCCGCCTACCTGTGGCAGCTCGAACAGCCCGCGGCCGCCGTCGCCAACGAGTACTTCGTCGCCGCGATCAACCGCGTCGGCCAGGAGGAGTACGGCGACAACGACTTCTACGGCACGAGCTACTTCGTCGACCCGCGCGGCCGGTTCGTCGGTGAACCGGCGGACGACAAGAGCGAGGAACTCGTCGTCAGGGACCTCGACTTCGACCTCATCGACGAAGTGCGCCAGCAGTGGGCGTTCTACCGAGACCGCCGCCCGGACGCCTACGAAGGGCTGGTACAGCCGTGACCGACCTGTACGGCCGCCACCGCGCCGTCCTGCCCGAGTGGCTCGCCCTCTACTACCGGCGGCCACTGGAGCTCACCCACGGCGAGGGCCGCCACGTCTGGGACGCCGAGGGCACCCGCTACCTCGACTTCTTCGGCGGCATCCTCACCACCATGACGGCCCACGCCCTGCCCGAGGTCACCAAGGCGGTGAGCGAGCAGGCCGCCCGGATCATCCACTCCTCGACCCTCTACCTCGACCGGCCGATGGTGGAACTCGCCGAGCGCGTCGCCGCGCTGTCCGGCATCCCCGACGCCCGCGTCTTCTTCACCACCTCGGGCACCGAGGCCAACGACGCGGCGCTGCTGCTCGCCACCGCGTACCGCCGCTCCAACCAGATCCTGGCGATGCGCAACAGCTACCACGGCCGCTCCTTCACCACCGTCGGCATCACCGGCAACCAGTCGTGGTCGCCGACCAGCCTCTCGCCGCTCCAGACGCTGTACGTGCACGGGGGCGTCCGCAGCCGCGGCCCGTACGCCGGCCTGAGCGACGCCGAGTTCACCGCCGCCTGCGTCGCCGACCTGCGGGACATGCTCGGACAGGGCCGCGGGGGAGTGGCGGCGCTGATCGCCGAGCCGATCCAGGGGGTCGGCGGCTTCACCTCGCCGCCCGACGGCCTGTACGCGGCCTTCCGGGAGGTCCTCGACGAGCACGGCATCCTGTGGATCTCCGACGAGGTGCAGACCGGCTGGGGCCGCACCGGCGAGCACTTCTGGGGCTGGCAGGCGCACGCGCAGCACGGCCCGCCGGACATCCTCACCTTCGCCAAGGGCATCGGCAACGGCATGGCGATCGGCGGCGTGGTGGCCCGCGCCGAGGTCATGAACTGCCTCGACGCCAACTCCATCTCGACGTTCGGCGGCTCCCCGGTCACCATGGCGGCCGGCCTCGCCAACCTCACCCACCTCCTGGAGCACGACCTCCAGGGCAATGCCCGGCGGGTGGGCGGACTCCTCATCGAGCGGCTGCGGGCGATCTGCGCCCAGTTGCCCGTGGTGCGCGAGGTGCGCGGCCGCGGCCTGATGATCGGCATCGAGCTGGTCGAGCCCGGCACCGACCGGCCGAACCCGCAGGCGGCCGCCGCCGTCCTCGAAGCGGCCCGCGAGGGCGGTCTGCTCATCGGCAAGGGCGGCGGGCACGACACCAGCGCGCTGCGCATCGCCCCGCCGCTCTCGCTGACCGTCGCGGAGGCGGAGGAAGGCGCCGCGATCCTCGAACAGGCCCTGCGGAGCGCCTAGTTCACCCGACCGCGGCCCGGCGGGGCCGCGGAATCCCGGCAGGGCAGGACCGCAGGAACCCGGCAGGACCGCAGGAAAGGGAGCGCACCACATGAGCAACCGCACGCTGATCACCGGCGGCCTGGTCATCACGGCCTCCGACGAACTGCCCGTCGACGTCCTGGTGGAGGACGGCAGCGTGGTGGCGCTCGCCACCCGGGACAGCCACGGATGGAGCGCCGACCGGGTGATCGACGCCACCGGGAAGTACGTGATCCCGGGCGGCGTCGACGCCCACACGCACATGGAGATGCCCTTCGGCGGCACCACCGCCGCCGACACCTTCGAGACCGGCACCCGCGCCGCGGCCTGGGGCGGCACCACCACCATCGTCGACTTCGCGATCCAGTCCAAGGGCGGCACCCTCGCCGCGGGGCTCGACGCGTGGCACGAGAAGGCGGCCGGGAAGTGCGCGATCGACTACGGCTTCCACATGATCATGTCGGATGTGACCGCGTCCTCCCTCAAGGAGATGGACCGGCTCGTCGCCGAGGGGATCAGCTCGTTCAAGCTGTTCACCGCCTACCCGGGCGTCTTCCTCTCCGACGACGGGCAGATCCTGCGGGCGATGCAGCGCGCCGCGTCCAACGGCGGCCTGGTCATGACGCACGCGGAGAACGGCCTGGCCATCGACGTCCTGGTGGAGCAGGCGCTGGAGCGGGGCGAGCGCGACCCGCGGTACCACGGGGAGGTCCGCAAGGCGCTCCTGGAGGCCGAGGCGACGCACCGCGTGATCAAGCTGAGCCAGGTGGCGGGCGCCCCGCTGTACGTGGTGCACGTCTCGGCGCGGGAGGCCGTGGCCGAGCTGGCCCGCGCCAGGGACGAGGGCCTGCCGGTCTTCGGCGAGACCTGTCCGCAGTACCTCTTCCTGTCGACCGACAACCTCGCCGAGCCGGACTTCGAGGGCGCCAAGTACGTCTGCTCGACGCCGCTGCGGCCCCGCGAGCACCAGGAGGTGCTGTGGCGCGGGCTGCGGACGAACGACCTCCAGGTGGTCTCCACGGACCACTGCCCGTTCTGCTTCAAGGGGCAGAAGGAGATGGGCCGGGACGACTTCTCGAAGATCCCGAACGGTCTGCCGGGCGTCGAGAACCGCATGGATCTGCTGCACCAGGCCGTCGTCGAGGGCCGCATCAGCCGCCGCCGGTGGATCGAGGTGGCCTGCGCGACACCGGCCCGGATGTTCGGCCTCTACCCGAAGAAGGGCACCATCGCCCCGGGCGCCGACGCCGACATCGTCGTCTACGACCCGCACGCCGAGCAGACCCTGTCCGCGCAGACGCACCACATGAACGTGGACTACTCGGCGTACGAGGGCAAGCGGGTGACGGGCCGGGTGGAGACGGTGCTGTCCCGGGGCGTCCCGGTGATCGAGGACCGGGTCTACACGGGGCACGCGGGGCACGGGTCGTTCGTGCCGCGGGGGCTCTGCCAGTACGCGTGAGGCGGTGCGGGTGACGCCCCGCAGGCACGGCTGACGTCGCACGTCCAGGGGGGTGAGGGCCGCATCGCGCGGCCTCTCGCCCCCTCCTCGTGAGCGGGCCCGCAACGGCCCGGCGCCTGCCGGGACCTGACGGCATGTGACCCGCGTCACTGCAAGGGGGCCTTGGCTCGAAGGAGCCGCCCGTGTCACTATTTCTGCACGCCGACTCTGCCCAAAACCCGTCGCCAAGCGCCGGGTCGAGTGCCGTGGCCACTGGCCGGCACGGGCGGGACCGGGTCTCTCCCCGGTTCGGTACTGCTTCCCCTTCGCACTCCATGCATGCGTGCCGTCCTGCCCCCGTGCGGGACGGCTCAAGAGCCGCGCGTGCGATCCCCGCGGGTCGAAGGGGATTGACGACCTTAAGCAATGAGATGCCGCTCCGGCTCTTCACGTGGATGAAGTCCGCCCGGGGCGGGGGACCGCCGATTCTGCGCGTCCCCTTTCGTATTCCCTTCGTATTCCTTTCGTCATGCCGTCCAGCGGTTGAACGCGCCCCGGCAGTACGGCGCCCGGGTGTTCTCGTCCCGCCAGACGTAAAGATCGATCAATGGAGGAACCATGTCGGAATCCGCCGAGTTGACAGAGCTCTACTCGATCATCGAGAAGACGGCCCAGGTGGTGGACGTCACCGCCTCGCACGAGAAGGTGTGGCCCATCCTCAACGCCTTCGAGGACGTCGTCGGCAACTCCGTCATCTCTTTCCGGGCGTCGACCGGCAGCAGTGCCGACGACCTCGACACCCGCTTCACGATGCTGCCGCAGGGCTTCGACCCGTACGCCCGCGCCCTGGAGCACGGCATCACGCCCCGGCAGGACCCCCCGGTCGGCAGCCTGCTCAAGGAGGTCCACGAGAACCTCCCCATCACCAGCTGCGGCGTCGACTTCGGTGTCGCCGGCGGCTTCACCAAGACCTGGTCCTTCCCCAGCGCGGAGAACCTGATCAAGGTGTCCGACCTGGTCAAGCTGCCCTCCGTGCCCGAGAGCGTGGCCGCGAACCTCGACTTCTTCGAGAAGTGGGGCATCGCCGACATGGTCAGCACCGTCGGCATCGACTACTCCAAGCGCACCGTGAACCTCTACTTCGGCGGCGGCGTCGGCGACCGCGTGCCGGCCGCGGTCTTCGAGGAGGAGGGCGTCCGGGCGATCTTCGACGAGCTCGGGCTCCCGGCGCCGAGCGAGGAGCTCCTGAAGTTCTGCGAGCGGTCGTTCGTCATCTACGTCACGCTGAGCTGGGACTCGCCGAAGATCAGCCGGTTCACCTACTCGGTGATGACGACGGAGCCGCTGGGCCTGCCCATCACCTTCGCCCCGACCTTCGAGCGGCTCATCAAGGAGGCCCCGTACGACACCACGGGCCGCAATTACGTCTACGGCATCGCGGCCACGCCCAAGGGCGAGTACCACAAGATCGCCTCGTACTACCAGTGGCAGAAGAAGGTCGAGAACCTGCTGCGTTCCGACGGCTGAGCACTTCTCGCCCGCCGGGGCCGAAGTCGAGGGGCCCGGCCGGAAGCGATCACCCGCTTCCGGCCGGGCCCTTTTCTCTGGAACGGCCGGGGCCGTGACCGCACCCGGCAGGCTTCATTCCTTCCTAGAAATCTGGATGATGCGATCTCCATGCAGAAAAGACAAAGGGAGCTGAGTGCGTTGACGCCACCGACCTCGGCGGAGGGGGTGTCAGAAATCCGCCGCGCCCGTACGGTCGGTATCGGCCGCGCCCACGCGAAGACGATCGTGCTGGGCGAACACGCGGTGGTGTACGGCGCTCCCGCCCTGGCCCTGCCGGTGCCCCAGCTGGCGGTCACCGCGAGCGCCGGGTGGTCCGCCAAGGCCCCGGACGACTCCGGCGACGTCTCCCTGACGATGACCGGCTCCGCCTCGCGGCCCGTCGCCACCCAGGCCTCGGACTGGCTGCGACGGCTCGCCGACGAGTTCCGGACGACCATGGACGTCGCCGCCGACGTCCACCTCGACGTGATCCTCGACTGCGCGATCCCGCCGGGCCGGGGCCTCGGCTCCAGCGCCGCCTGCGCACGGGCGGTGGTCTTCGCCCTCGCCGACCTCTTCGACCGCGAGGTCGACGCGCGGACCGCCTTCGACCTGGTGCAGACCGCGGAGAACGTGGCCCACGGCCGCGCCAGCGGCGTCGACGCCACCGCCGTCGGCGCGCCGGGCCCGCTGCTCTTCCAGCAGGGCCGCGCCGAGGAACTGCCCATCGGCTGCGACGCGTTGTTCATCGTCGCCGACAGCGGCGAGGTCGGCCGCACCAAGGACGCCGTCGCCCTGCTGCGCGCAGGCTTCCAGCAGCACCCCGGCGCGCAGGAGCGCTTCGTGCGCCGCGCCACCGAGCTGACCGACGAGGCCCGGCACGCCCTGGCCGACGGCAAGCCGGAAGAGCTCGGCTCCCGCATGACGGAGTATCACGAACTGCTGCGCGCCGCCGGGTTGAGCACCGACCGGATCGACGCCCTGGTGGACGGGGCGCACGCGGCCGGCAGCCTCGGCGCCAAGATCACCGGCGGGGGCATGGGCGGCTGCGTCATCGCGCTGACCCAGTCCGAGCAGGCGAGCGCGGTGACCCGGCGCCTCCACGAGGCCGGCGCCGAACAGACATGGGTCGTACCGCTGAGGGGAAGTGCCGGCCATGGGCGCTGAGCAGCAGGCCACGGCGGTGCGTCCGGCACCGCGGGGCAGCACGGGGAGCGCGACCGCGGTGGCGCACCCGAACATCGCACTGATCAAGTACTGGGGCAAGCGCGACGAGCGGCTGATCCTGCCGCGCACCGACAGCCTGTCGATGACCCTGGACATCTTCCCGACGACCACCCGCGTCCACCTCGCCCCCGGCGCGGACCACGACGAGGTGACGCTCGGCGGCGCGCCCGCCGAGGGCGACGCGAAGCAGCGCATCGTCACCTTCCTCGACCTGGTGCGCGAGCGCGCCGGCAGCGGCCACCGGGCCGTCGTCGACACCGAGAACACCGTGCCCACCGGCGCGGGCCTCGCCTCCTCGGCCAGCGGCTTCGCCGCCCTCGCCGTGGCCGCGGCCGCCGCCTACGGCCTGGACCTCGACGCCACCGCGCTGTCGCGGCTGGCCCGCCGCGGATCAGGCTCCGCGTCCCGGTCCCTCTTCGGCGACTTCGTGGTCTGGCACGCGGGCCGCGAGGACGGCACGGACGAGGACGCGGACCTGAGCTCGTACGCCGAGCCCGTGCCCGCAGGACCCCTCGACCCCGCCCTGGTCGTCGCCGTGGTCAACGCCGGACCCAAGGACGTGTCCAGCCGCGCCGCCATGCGCCGCACCGTCGACACCTCGCCGCTCTACGAGCCGTGGGCCCTCTCCAGCAGGGACGACCTGGTCGACATGCGCCGCGCCCTCGGCCGCGGCGACCTCGCGGCCGTGGGCGAGATCGCCGAACGCAACGCGCTGGGCATGCACGCCACGATGCTCGCGGCCCGCCCCGCCGTCCGCTACATGTCGCCCGCCTCGCTCACCGTCCTCGACAGCGTGCTGCAACTGCGGCGCGACGGCATCGCCGCCTACGCGACCATGGACGCCGGACCGAACGTCAAGGTGCTCTGCCGCAACGCCGACGCCGACCGCGTCGCCGACGTGGTGCGGGCCGCCGCCCAGGGCGGCGCGGTCCACACCGCGCGCCCCGGCCCCGGCGCCCGGCTGCTGGCCGAGGGCGCCTGATGTCCGCTCGGCCGACGGTCGTGCGGCGCGCGCCCGGCAAGCTGTTCGTCGCGGGCGAGTACGCGGTGGTGGAGCCGGGCAACCAGGCGATCCTGGTGGCGGTCGACCGCTACATCACGGTCACCGTCGCCGACCCCGCCGAGCCCGGCGTCCTCCTCGCCACGGACCTCGCCCCGCGACCGGCCAGGTGCCACTGGCAGGACGGGCGGCTGGCCGGCCGCGGCCCGCAGGACGAGCGGCTCGCCCGCCAGGGCCTCACCCACGTGGTGGCGGCCGTCGAGGCCGTGACCCGGCTGCTCGCCGAACGCGGCCTGGACGCACCCGCGTTGGACGTCTCGGTGAGCAGCGGACTGCACGACGGGGGCACCAAGTTCGGCCTGGGGTCGAGCGGTGCGGTGACCGTGGCGACCGTCGACGCGGTGGCCGCCTTCTGCGGCCTCGACCTGTCGTACGACGAGCGGTACCGGCTCGCCGTGCTCGCCACGGCGGGCCTCGACCCCAAGGGCTCCGGCGGTGACCTCGCGGCGAGCACCTGGGGCGGCTGGCTCGCCTACCGGGCGCCCGACCGGACCGCCGTGCTCGACCTGGCCCGCCGCGCGGGCGTCGGGGAGGCACTGAGCGCCCCCTGGCCGGGCCACGAGGTCCGCAGGCTGCCGCCTCCCCGGGGCCTCGCCCTGGAGGTCGGCTGGACCGGCAACCCCGCCTCCACCGCGTCCCTCGTGTCCGGCCTGGACCGGCGGACCTGGCGGGGCAGCGCCTCGCACCGGCGGTTCGTCGAGACCACCGGCGACTTCGTGCGCGCCGCGGTCGACGCGCTGGAGGCCGGGGACGGGAACGGACTCCTGGAACAGATCCGCCGGGCCAGACGGGAGCTGGCCCGGGTGGACGAAGCGGTCGGGCTCGGGATCTTCACCCCCGAGCTGACCGCGCTCTGCGACGCGGCCGAGACGGTCGGCGGCGCGGCCAAGCCCTCCGGGGCCGGCGGCGGCGACTGCGGCATCGCACTCCTGGACGCCGAGGCGTCCTCCGACATCGCGCACGTACGGAAATTGTGGACCACGGCGGGGGTGCGGCCCCTGCAGCTCCGTCCCGCCATGGAAGGGAACGAAGAATGATCTCTCAACGCAAGGACGACCACGTCCGCCTCGCTGTCGAGCACCAGCGCGGACTCAGCGGACACAACCAGTTCGACGAGGTGTCGTTCGTCCACCACGCCCTGGCCGGCATCGACCGCCCGGACGTGTCCCTGGCCACGAACTTCGCCGGCATCTCCTGGCAGGTGCCGCTCTACATCAACGCGATGACCGGCGGCAGCGAAAGCACCGGCATCATCAACCGCGACCTGGCCATCGCGGCCCGCGAGACCGGCGTCGCCGTCGCCTCCGGGTCGATGAGCGCCTACTTCAAGGACCCGTCCTGCGCCGGCACGTTCAGCGTGCTGCGCAAGGAGAACCCGGACGGGTTCGTCCTGGCCAACGTCAACGCGACGGCCTCGGTCGACAAGGCACAGCGCGCCGTCGACCTGGTGCGGGCCAACGCCCTGCAGATCCACATCAACACGGCGCAGGAGACGCCGATGCCGGAGGGCGACCGCTCGTTCTCGTCCTGGGTCCCCCAGATCGAGAAGATCGTGGCGGCCGTCGACGTCCCCGTCATCGTCAAGGAGGTCGGCAACGGCCTCAGCCGTGAGACCGTCCTCCTCCTGGAGAGCCTGGGCGTGCGCGTCGCCGACCTCGGCGGCCGCGGCGGCACCGACTTCGCCCGCATCGAGAACGGCCGGCGGGAGGTCGGCGACTACGCCTTCCTGCACGGCTGGGGCCAGTCCACCGCCGCCTGCCTCCTGGACACCCAGGACGTCGGCATCCCCGTCCTGGCCTCCGGCGGCGTCCGCAACGCCCTGGACGTCACCCGCGCCCTCGCGCTCGGTGCCTCCGGCGTCGGCGTGTCCGGCGGATTCCTGCGCACGCTCAAGGACGACGGGGTGTCCGCGCTCATCGCCCAGATCTCCACCTGGCTCGACCAACTGGCCGCCCTGCAGACCATGCTCGGCGCGCGCACCCCCGCCGACCTGCGGCGCTGCGACGTGCTGATCCAGGGAGACCTCCGTACCTTCTGCGCCGACCGAGGCATCGAGACGGCGCCCTTCGCCCAGCGTTCCCGCTCTGTCGAGGCCGCTCAAGAACTGACGGGAAGCACCCGATGACCGAGACCCACGCGATAGCCGGCGTCCCGATGCGGTGGGTCGGCCCGCTGCGCATCTCCGGCAACGTCGCCACCACCGAGACCCAGGTCCCGCTGGCCACCTACGAGACGCCGCTGTGGCCCTCCGTGGGCCGCGGCGCCAAGGTGTCCATGCTCGCCGAGAACGGCATCGTCGCCACCCTCGTCGACGAGCGGATGACCCGCTCCGTCCTCGTCGAGGCGACGGACGCGCAGACCGCGTACGTGGCCGCGCGCGCCATCGAGGCACGCATCGACGAGCTGCGCGAAGTGGTGCGCGGCTGCAGCCGGTTCGCCCAGCTGATCGACATCCGGCACGAGATCAACGCCAACCTGCTGTTCATCCGGTTCGAGTTCACCACCGGTGACGCCTCCGGGCACAACATGGCCACGCTCGCGTCCGACGCGCTGCTCAAGCACCTTCTCGACACGATCCCCGGCATCTCCTACGGGTCGATCTCCGGCAACTACTGCACGGACAAGAAGGCCACCGCGATCAACGGCATCCTGGGCCGCGGCAAGAACGTGGTCACGGAGCTGCTGATCCCGCGCGACGTCGTCACCGACGTCCTGCACACGACCGCCGCCAAGGTGGTCCAGCTCAACATCCGCAAGAACATGCTCGGCACCCTGCTCGCCGGCGGCATCCGCTCGGCGAACGCGCACTACGCCAACATGCTGCTCGGCTTCTACCTCGCGACCGGCCAGGACGCGGCCAACATCGTCGAGGGCTCACAGGGCGTCACCATGGCCGAGGACCGCGACGGCGACCTCTACTTCGCCTGCACCCTGCCGAACCTGATCGTCGGCACCGTGGGCAACGGCAAGGGCCTCGAGTTCGTGGAGACCAACCTCGCCCGGCTCGGCTGCCGGGTCGACCGCGAACCCGGCGAGAACGCCCGCAGGCTCGCCGTCATCGCCGCGGCCACCGTCCTGTGCGGAGAGCTCTCGTTGCTCGCCGCCCAGACGAACCCCGGCGAACTGATGCGCGCGCACGTCCAGTTGGAGCGTAACCAGACGGAAAAGGTCGGTGTGTAGGGCATGTCCAGTGGTTCAGGCATAGGAATCCACGATCTGTCGTTGGCGACGACGGAGTTCGTGCTGCCGCACGCGGCGCTGGCCGCGTACAACGGTACGGAGCTGGGGAAGTACCACGTCGGCATCGGCCAGGAGTCGATGAGCGTGCCGGCGGCGGACGAGGACATCGTGACGCTGGGGGCCGCCGCCGCCGCGCCGATCGTGGAGCGGCACGGCAGTGACCGGATCCGGACGGTGGTGTTCGCCACCGAGTCGTCGATCGACCAGGCGAAGTCGGCCGGTGTGTACGTGCATTCGCTGCTGGGTCTGCCGTCGGCGGCGCGGGTGGTGGAGCTGAAGCAGGCCTGCTACGGCGCGACGGCGGGGCTGCAGTTCGCGCTGGGCCTGGTGGCGCGCGACCCCTCCCAGCAGGTGCTGGTGATCGCCAGCGACGTGTCCAAGTACGAGCTGGACAGCCCGGGGGAGGCCACGCAGGGCGCGGCGGCGGTGGCCATGCTGGTGTCCGCGGACCCGGCGCTGGTGCGGATCGACGGTCCCTCCGGGTTGTTCACGGCGGACGTGATGGACTTCTGGCGGCCCAACTACCGCGACGCGGCGCTCGTGGACGGCCAGGAGTCGATCAGCGCGTACCTCCAGGCGGTGGAGGGCTGCTGGAAGGACTACAGCGGTCAGGGCGGGCGCGGACTGGAGGAGTTCGCGGCGTTCTGCTACCACCAGCCGTTCACCAAGATGGCGTTCAAGGCGCACCGCCACCTGCTGAACTACGGCGGCCTGGACACCGACCAGGACGTGATCGCCGCGGCGATCGGGCAGAGCACCGCCTACAACCGGGTGATCGGCAACAGCTACACCGCGTCGGTGTACCTGGGTCTGGCCGCTCTCCTGGACCAGGCGCAGGACCTGTCGGGGCAGGCGATCGGCTTCCTGAGCTACGGCTCGGGCAGCGTCGCGGAGTTCTTCGCCGGCGAGGTCGTGCCCGGCTACAAGGAGCGGCTGCGCACCGCGGAGAACCTCGCGGCGATCGAGCGGCGCACCGAGCTGGACTACGCCGGTTACCGCCAGCTGCACGAGCGGTCCTTCCCGACCGACGGCGGCGACTACCCGACGCCCGTGCAGAACGGCGGACAGTTCCGCTTCGCCGGGCTGCGCGGTCACAAGCGGATCTACGAGCGGCGGTAGGCAGCCGTGCGGTACGGCAGGTGCGCGGGC
The DNA here is from genome assembly GCF_042889645.1 of Streptomyces sp. NPDC002564. Classification (NCBI taxonomy): domain Bacteria; kingdom Bacillati; phylum Actinomycetota; class Actinomycetes; order Kitasatosporales; family Streptomycetaceae; genus Streptomyces; species Streptomyces sp. NPDC002564. The sequence goes on from NZ_JBIARE010000010.1 coordinate 275,253, forward strand.
GGCCCGGAGCGGCCGCCCGCGCACGTCTGTTGCGGGAGCGGCGGGGCCGTCCGGGCGCCTGTCATGAGCAGAGACCATTTACGTCGCGTTGAGGGTAGGGCAGGCGGATGACCGATATCGCAGCCGATATCGCAGTTCTTGGTACGGGCGCCTATGTGCCGGACCGTGTCGTCTCCAATGACGAGGTCGGGGCCCCGGCCGGGGTCGAGGGCGAGTGGATCGTCCGCAAGACCGCGATCAGGGAACGCCGGTGGGCCGCCGAGGGGCAGGCCACCTCGGACCTGGCCGTCCAGGCGGGGCGCCGGGCGCTGGAGGCGGCGGGGATCACCGCGGCCGAGCTGTCGCTGATCGTCGTGGCCACCTCCACGCCGGACCGGCCGCAGCCGCCCACCGCGGTCTTCGTGCAGCAGCGGCTCGGCGCCCTGGGCGCGGCGGCGTTCGACGTGAACGCGGTCTGCTCGGGCAGCGTGTTCGCCCTGTCGGTGGCCGAGGGCATGCTCGCGCACCGCGGCGGCCACGCCCTGGTGATCGGCGCGGACGTGTACTCGCGGATCCTGAACCCGGCCGACCGCAAGACCGTCGTGCTGTTCGGCGACGGCGCGGGCGCGCTGGTGCTGGGTCCCGGCACCGGCCCGCGCGTACGGCACGTCTCGCTGCACACCTACGGGGAGCTCGCGGACCTCATCCAGGTACCGGCCGGCGGCAGCCGCATCCCGCCCGACCGGGCCGCCCTGGAGGCGAACCTGCAGTACTTCGCGATGGACGGGCGCGAGGTGCGCCGTTTCGTCGTGGAACAACTGCCGCAGCTCACCAAGCAGTTCCTGCACGAGGCGGGAGTCGCGCCGGACGACATCGCGCACTTCGTGCCGCACCAGGCCAACGGCGTCATGCTCGACACCGTCATCCAGGACCTGGGACTCTCCCGCGCCACCACGCACCTGACGCTGGAGGAGTACGGCAACACCGGAGCGGCCTCCATCCCGCTGACGCTGGACGCGGCGGCCCGCAAGGGCGCCTTCCGGCGCGGCGACCTGATCCTGCTGGCCGGCTTCGGCGGCGGCATGGCCGCGGGGCTCGCCCTCCTCGAATGGTGAACACCGCCCGCCCGCACGGGCGTTGACGGTCACCACCCCGACAGGGCCGGGGAGTCCTCACTTCCCCCAGAGAGAGCTCCCCGGCCCGATTCCCCGGCACGACATCGCAGGAGGCACCCGCGTGATCACGGAGAAGGAGCCCGGCACCGGCCTGGCCGCCCGCGTACCGGGATCCAAGAGTCTGACCAACCGGCTGCTGCTGCTCGCCGCCGCCGCGGACGGTACGAGCACGGTGCGCGCCCCGCTGGTGAGCGAGGACACCGTCGCGTTCCGCGAGGCGCTCGGCGTCTGCGGCATCCCGGTCCGCGGCGGCCCGCAGGACGCGTACTGGGACGTGACCGGCACGGGCGGCGGCCCCACCGGGACCGCACGCCCCTGGTGCGCGGACGCCGGCACGGCCGCCCGCTTCCTGCCGCCGTTCGCCGCCACCGGCCACGGCACCTTCCTCTTCGACGGCTCCGAGCAGCTCCGGGCCCGCCCGCAGCGCCCACTGATCGACGCGCTGCGCGCCCTGGGCGTCGAGCTGGATCCCGGCCCGGGCAACGGGCTTCCCCTGCTGATCCGCGCCCGGGGCATCGAGGGCGGCGAGCTCGCCGTCGACTCGTCCCTGAGCAGCCAGTACCTGAGCGGGCTGCTGATGGCGGCGCCCCTGATGCGCCGCGGCCTGGCGATCCGGACCGGCAGCCTGGTCAGCCGCCCCTACATCGACATGACCCTGGCGCTCATGCGCCGCTTCGGCGCGCACGTCGAGGAGAGCGCGGACGGCACGCTCCGCGTCGCCCCGGGCGCGTACACCGCCACCGACATCGCGGTCGAACCCGACGCCTCCTCCGCGTCCTACGTCTTCGCCGCGGCCGCCGTCACCGGAAGCACCGTCACCGTGCCCGGACTGGGCACCGACAGCCTCCAGGGAGACCTCCGCTTCGTCGACGTCCTCGCCCGGGCCGGTGCCGTCGTGCACGTGGGCCCCACGGCCACCACCGTGACGGGCACCGGACGGCTGCGCGGCGGCTTCACCGTCGACATGGGCGAGATCTCCGACACGTTCATGACCCTGGCCGCCGTCGCGCCGCTGGCCGACGCGCCCATCACCATCCGCGGCGTCGCCCACGCGCGGCTCAAGGAGTCCGACCGCGTCGCCGCGATGGCGGCCAACCTGCGGGCCTGCGGCATCGAGACCACGGACGGCCCCGACTGGATCACCGTCCACCCCGGAGCGCCGCGCCCCACCGTCATCGCGTGCCGGCGCGACCACCGGATCGCCATGTCGTTCTCCGTGCTCGGCCTCGCCGTGCCGGACACGATCGCGCTGGACGACCCGTCCTGCGTGGCGAAGACCTTCCCAGAGTTCCACGACGAGATGCGGCGCCTGTTCACCGGCTACGCAGTCCGTCCGGCACCGACCGGCACGTGAAGGAGCACCGTTGAGCAGGTTGCGTTGGCTGACCGCGGGGGAGTCGCACGGACCCGCGCTTGTGGCGACGTTGGAGGGTCTTCCCGCCGGCGTGCCGATCACCACGGAGTTGGTGGCGGATCATCTGGCGCGGCGTCGTCTGGGGTACGGGCGTGGTGCGCGGATGAAGTTCGAGCGTGATGAGGTCACGTTTTTGGGTGGTGTGCGGCACGGGTTGAGCATGGGGTCGCCGGTCGCGGTGATGGTGGGCAATACGGAGTGGCCCAAGTGGGAGCAGGTGATGTCGGCGGATCCGGTGGATTCTGGGGTGTTGGCGGATCTGGCGCGTAATGCTCCGTTGACGCGTCCGCGGCCGGGTCATGCCGATCTGGCGGGGATGCAGAAGTACGGGTTCGATGAGGCGCGTCCGGTGCTGGAGCGTGCGTCGGCGCGGGAGACGGCTGCGCGGGTGGCGTTGAGTGCGGTGGCGCGGTCGTTCTTGAAGGAGGCGGCCGGGATCGAGGTCGTCTCGCATGTGACGGAGCTGGCGGCGGCGAAGGCCCCGTACGGGGTGTACCCGGTGCCTGCGGATGTCGAGAGGCTGGATGCGGATCCGGTGCGGTGTCTGGATGCGGATGCCTCGAAGGCGATGGTCGCCGAGATCGATCAGGCGCACAAGGACGGGGACACGCTGGGCGGTGTGGTGGAGGTGCTGGCCTATGGGGTGCCTGTGGGGCTGGGGTCGCATGTGCACTGGGACCGGCGTCTTGATGCGCGGTTGGCGGCGGCGTTGATGGGGATCCAGGCGATCAAGGGGGTGGAGGTCGGTGACGGTTTCGAGCTGGCGCGGGTGCCGGGGTCGAAGGCGCACGACGAGATCGTGTCCACCCAGGACGGTATCCGCCGGACCTCGGGGCGCTCGGGTGGTACCGAGGGTGGTCTGAGTACGGGTGAGCTGTTGCGGGTGCGTGCGGCGATGAAGCCGATCGCGACGGTGCCGCGGGCGCTGGCGACGGTGGATGTGGCCACGGGTGAGGCGACCAGGGCGCATCATCAGCGTTCGGATGTGTGTGCGGTGCCGGCGGCGGGGATCGTGGCCGAGGCGATGGTGGCGTTGGTGCTGGCGGACGCGGTGGTGGAGAAGTTCGGCGGTGACAGTGTGCCCGAGACGCGGCGCAATGTGCGGTCCTACCTCGATCACCTCCAGATCCGGTGACCGGCCCGAAGACCGTGCTCGTCGGCCACGGCCCGCGGTGAGGTACCGCGGGCCGTGGCCGTCCGTCTTGTTCCGCCCTCTCGCGGTCGGCGCCGCACCGCTCTGCCCTGCTCTCTCCCGCTGAACAGGCCGAGCGCCGTCACGGAGCCCCGGCCGCCGTCGCCGTGCGCGAGGGCGGCGATCAGGCGGCCTCTCTGCGCTGCCGGTCCAGGAGGTGGCGCAGCACGAGCCATTCCCGTATCTCCCACGAGTGCCCGGCGGAACAGCTGATGCTGCTCTTCTGGCCCGGGCTCCCCGCGGCCCCGACGGCGTGCGGCGACGCGTTGATCGTCCCCGTGCACCGGTCCACCACACACTGCCGGGTGAGCGGGTCGCGGTCGCCGCGGTCCGGTTCGACCACCCGCAGCAGCTCGGTGTGCAGCCCCTGGACCTCGTCCGCGAAGTCGGCGGCCGGCGGCTGGGCCGCGAGCCACTCCAGGTTGAGCAGGAGGAAGCAGGCCAGGTGGGGTACGGACCGGGGCGGGGCGGTGGTGCCGAGCTCCTCCGCCACGTAACCCGCCCACGACTCCAGGATGGCGACGATGTTGCTCCTGGCGTCGAGGGCGGCGACGTTCAGATGATCGCGCTTGCGGCTCCCGGAGACCTTCGTCGGGTTCCTGCGGCGCGTGGTCGTCGCCATGACGTGGTGCAGGCCCTCCTGGTGCAGGCCGGGCAGCGCGCGCAGATTACGCTCCAGCTTCCTGGTGCACGGGTCGCAGAGCAGGGCGCCGGTGGCGGTGCGGATCTCCTGTCTGTGGTGTCGCGAGCATGAGTGAATCTCCATGGTGTTGCATCTCCTCTAACGGTGTTGCCTTGCCGAACCGGCCGTCCTGAAGCGACGCTGCTGGTCAGGACCGTGTGGCCGGACTCTTGGGCCGTACGGTCGGGTCAGGGGATCCTGTGGCCCGCGTCGTGCTGGATCCGGAAGGTCACGAACTCGGCCGAGCGCACGGTGGCGAGGCCGACGTCCAGGTTCAACCGGCCCCGTGCCGTGTCCTGCGCGCTGTTGTTGGTCTCGTCGCAGACGACCTCGAACGCCTCGGCGGCGGACGCGCCCGGCAGCGCCCCCTGGCGCCACAGGCCGCGCAGGAAGGCCGTGGCCGACTGGCGCACCAGCGCCCGCAGCGGGGCGGTGTTCGTCTCGTGGGCCGCCCACCAGGTGCCCTGGCGCAGCGACGCGCGGGCGTGGTTCACCAGGCGGCGTACGGCGAGGGCCGACCAGCCGGACTCCGTGGACAGCGTGCGAGCCGCCGACACCCGGATGCCCTGTCCCGCGACGAACCCCGTCCCGTTCAGGCCCCGTTCGGCGATCGCACCCTGCTCCTGGTCCGTCAGCTCCCACTCCTGTTTCACCACGCCCACCAGGGCTCCCACGGGCGCCGCGTGCACGCCCCGCTCCGTGTCGACGCGGCAGCACAGCCCGGACACGTGCCCCGACGGCGGCACCAGCCGTTCCGTCCCGCCGGGCTCGGTCACGGTCAGCCAGGGATAGTGCACCGCGACGAACTGGGCCTCGGGCTCGTCCAGTTCGAACGGCCTGCTCCGGACGTCGGCGGGCGCGAGCCCCTGCCGGGTGTGCAGCAGCCCCACCCGGTCGCCGAGCCGGGCACAGTGCCCGGCGATCTCCCGCGCGATGCCGTCCGCGTCCGCCGGCACCCGCCACAGGTCCGGCGCCACCACGAGAGTGATCTCCGGCAGACGTGCCAGCCTGGCGAGGGCGGACCGGTACGCGGCGACCCGGTCGCCCTCCCCGGCCGTGCCCGCCGCGGCCCCCTCGTCGGCGCCGATGACCCACACCCCGCCCCCTCCGTTGCGGAAGTGGCCGAGCACGGCGTCGTGGACGTGGGAGCGCGCGTCCTCGCGGGTCCTGCGGTGCGAGAACGCCTCGATGAACTCCTGCGGATGGCGGACGTAGGCCGGCCTGCCCGGCAGGCCGCGCGCGTCCCCCACGAAGGCGGCGACCGACGTGTGCACGCCGCGGATCACGGGCGCCCCGAGCCCCGAGCCCCGGGCGCCGTCCGCCTCCCGGAGCCGGACACCCGGGCCGAACGGCCCGGCGGTGCTGATGATGCGCGGGGGATTCGGCTGCTGTTGGGACATGCAGACTCCTCGGTCACGACGGTTCTCCGGAAGGGGAGGGGCCGCACGGCCCCTCCCCGGTCGGGTCCTCAGCCCACAGGGGTGAGGACCAGGGCTGATGTCTCCATGGGCAGGGACACCGAGCGGTCGACGGCCAGGCCGGAGCCCTCCGCCAGCCTGTGGTACTCCCCGATGGAGCGCTGGTGACCGCCGTTGACCACCATCAGGTGGAGGTCCCACAGCGGGGCCAGCAGCCCGGCCTTGCCGTCCTGGACGACCATCTCCAGGATCAGCAGCCGGGAGTGCGGGGCCATGGCCTCGCGCACGGTGCGCAGGAGGCGCAGACACTGCTCCTGCGACCAGTCGCCGAGGACCCGCGACAGCAGGTAGGTGTCCGCACCCCGGGGGACCGGTGTGCTGAACATGTCCCCGGCGACGAGCTCGGCGCGGTCGGCGCCGACGGTCTGCTCCAGGTGCGCCCGGGCGATGGGGATGGTGTGCTCCAGGTCGATCAGGGTGCCGCGGGCCTCGGGCGCGGCACCCAGGACCCTGGCCAGCAACTGGCCGCTGCCGCCGCCGATGTCGACGACGTGCCGGTCACCGGTGAAGTCGATGTGCTCCGGCACCGCGTCGAAGGCGAAGTTGTTCGCCTGCGCCCGCATGGCCCGCTGGAAGCGCTGGGCCGCGTCGGTGTCCTTGCTCAGATAGTCGACGAGCGAGTGGCCGTGCGCCGTCTCGAAGCCGGGCCGCCCGGTGCGGAAGGTCTCTATGGAATCCCCCCACGCCCGGTAGAACTCCTCGCCGTAGAGCAGGGACACGTCCCGCAGCGAGCCGGGCCGCTCGCGCAGCAGCTCGCCCACCTCCGTGTTGCGGTACCCGTCGGTCTCGTCGCCGTCGACCACGTCCAGCCGCAGCAGCAGCCGCAGCAGTCGCCGGACGGCGTCCTCGTCGGCGCCGGCCTCCCGGGCGATCGCGGCCGGCACGGTGTGGCCCGCCGCGATCAGATCGGGCAGCCCCAGCTTGGTGGCCGCGTAGACGGCCTGCGTGTGCCAGGCGGCGGTGATGAGGTCGATGGCGGCGCGGGCCGCCGGGCGGGGGGTGTTGTCCGAGCTCATGGCCTGTCTCTCCCTACGGACTTCGGTGGGGGCAAGGGCGCGGTACGCCGCGCCGGGGTGGGTCAGGAGGGGATCCAGTCCCGCTTGATGTGGGGCGTGTCGATGCTGAGGGCGCGCATGTGCTCGATCGGGTTGGTGTATTCGCGGCTCGCGGCGATCAGGCCGTCCCGCAGGGTGAACCCGTGGATGAAGTGGTTGCGGTAGCGGCCCTCGGGATAGCCGGGGAAGCGGATGGTGCCCTCGCCGTCGCACTCGACCCAGATGATCGCGGGGTCCTGCGTCTCGTAGATCTGCACGTCGAACCATTCCCAGTCGGGCAGTACCTTCAGGGACAGCTCGCCGTGCCGCTGGAGCTTGTCCCGGCCGGTGACCACGATGGGGCGGCCGATGTCGGTGTTGAACAGGGCGGCGGTGCCGTCCTCGGTGTAGAGCGTGTAGCGGCGCAGCCGGGCCTCGGGCCCGATCTCCATGTACCGCTCCACGGCCCGGCGGTTGCGGGCACGCAGGTCGAGGTCGTTGGTGAACACCGGCGCCGCGACGGCGGGTTCGGTGGACGGGGTCGAGGTCATGAAGGTCTCCGGACGAGAGGGCCGGCGGGCCGACGCGGCCCGGCGGTCTTGCGGAACAAGGACAGCGGTCACCGCGGTCCCGGCCGGGGGCGCGCGTACGGTCGCGTGCGTACGCGGCGGCCTGCCCGGTGGGCACGGTGGCGGGGTTCAGGGTTGGAGGCGGGTGGTGTTCCAGCCGTGGTCGGTGCGGTCGTAGCGCAGGCGTTCGTGGAGGCGGTCGGTGCCGTTGGCCCAGAACTCGATGGTGGTGGGCTGCAGGTGGTAGCCGACGAA
>NZ_JBIARE010000011.1:0-178181 GCF_042889645.1 Streptomyces sp. NPDC002564
ACAAACCAACAACCCAACAACCCCACCCACGCTCAACCGACCCCCTCAAAACAAACTCGGATATCCCTCAAGCACCCCACCCACCCACCAACCAACAACGCGCCCCACACCAGCCTCCACCAGCACAAACGCCCAGAACGAGACAGCGGGAGAACGGACCACAAAAGACCTTGGAACAAGTGCACTGGACGGCAGGAGAAGCACGGAGCACCACCAAAGAAGGCGCCGAGGTCGGCCCAGGGACACCAAGACGTGAGAACCGTCAGGGAATGCAAAGGCCCCAGAGACCAAAGGCCCGGGACGCCGCAAGGCCGACAGTCATCGGTGGAAGACGACCGCAATCCCGCGATACCGGGACGGGCTGAGATTCCGGAAGGCCAAACAACGTGCGTACGCGGGGCCGCCCTTGGGCCGGAAAGACCACGGCACCGCGGGGCCGACAGCTCCGAACTACGGAAGCTCCTAGCCCCTGAGCACCGGAAGGACCGGAACGGCAGGAACCCAAGACGACGGATGGCGGACGGCGGACGGCGGAAGAGCTCCAAGCTAGGCAGCCCAGAAGGCCAGGCACACGCGGGAATCGGCACCAGTCGCAAAGGCGGGCGGACGGGCGGACGGGCAGACGGGCAGACGAGCGGACGCACAAGAGGACAGGCGCGCAGACAGACCCACAGACGGAGGGGCGAACAGCGATCCAGAAACAGGCACCGCACCTGCAGGCCGCCCGCACGGCCCCCACAAACCCTGAACTCAGCTCTCCACCCCTACCCCGCTCCACCCACCACTCGCCACCTCCCCGCCAAGCGGCCATCACCCTCCCCGCCCAGCCAAACAGCACGAGCACGGGCTGGACAAAGGGGCTCCATGGACGGGGTGGGCTCCGGCCGGATCGCCCTCGGCGAACTCCGTCGCGCTGCAGGGGACGATCCGACCGGCTGATCCACCTCCCGGTGACTGGGGACGAGAGCCCCTGTTACCTCGACGCCGCTCGGACCAGGTCGGCCAAGAGTGCTGCGAAGAGGTGCGGTCGGCTGAAGTATCCGACGTGTGACGCGGCCAAAGTGCGGACGTCGAACGGGTTCTCCGGGGTCAGTTCGTCCGCCTTGCGGATCATGTAGTCCTGGACGGCCGGGGGGATGCTCAAATCTTCGGTGAGGCGTACAAAGGTGTGCGGGACCGCACCCCACGGCGCAGCCCGGGCCACCGCGCCCTCCTCCAGCACCGCGTAGTTCTCGTCCGGGTCCATGGAGTCGAGCAGCATCCGGAACTGGTGGTCGGTGGAGTCGGCCATGACGGCGGCCCTGAGCTGCGCGAACAGTACGGGGTCGGCGTGCGCGGCGCGCCAGTTCAGCCGTACCACCCCCTGGTTTGCGGTGTCCGGCACGGTGATGCGTGCCGCTGCGGCGTCCAGCACGTTGTCGTCGAGGACGTCCCACTTCTCGGTGACCATCGCCGGGTCGCTGAGGCAGACCGCGGAAAGGTAGACGACGCGGTCGAGGAGTTCCGGCACGGCGTTCGCGACGGCGGTGACGGTCAGGCCGCCGAAGCTGTTGCCCGCCAGGACCAGGGCCCCGACGGAGCGAGCCGGTGCAGGACGTCCAGCACGTGACGGACGTTGTCCTGCAACGTGATGCCTCGCATCGGGGAGGGGGCGGCGGCCAGTTCCGCCAGGTCCTGCGGCTGCTGGTAGTAGGCGGCCGGGTGGTTGGCGCGGTCGCCGTGCCCGGGCAGGTCCACGGCGTACGAACGGTGCCCGTGGAGGGCCAGCTCGTTCTGCAACGGCCCCCAGGCGCGGGCGTTGCTGGACCCGCCAGGAACGAAAACGAAGGTGGGGCGTGCGCTGGTGTGCATGAAGGAATCCTCGTCATCCGGAGACGAACGGTGAACAGTGCACGGATGACCAGGTGCCGACGGAACGCTCGGGTCAGCACCGAGTCGGGGACTCCGAACGGATGCGCAGGGACTGCCAGTTGATGAGCACCGAATGCATGATGGAGACCATAGGCCCCGCCTGGCACCCGCGCGACCGCATTGCCGATCATCCCTGTGCAGTCGTGTTGCTACCGGTCCTCGAACATACGGAAGGACTGGGGTCCCGGCCGGGTGGTCTTCCGGCTGAGCGCGCATGAACACCGAACCTCTTGGTAGCTCGGGGAGCGACCCCGTCCGAGCGGTTCCAGGAGGTCATGTTGTCGTATGTAAACGCGCTCGAGTCCACCGAGTTCAACTCGCCGCTCGTTTTGTGCGATTGTCTTACTCGCCGGTTCGGGAGCGCCGCTGATCATCCCGGCCGGGTCCGGGCTTACGAGACGGACCTGACCGACGTCCAGTGGCAGGAGATCCGGCCGCTGCTGCCGGTTCCTGCCTGACTGGAGGGGCGAGGCGGGGCGGGCGGAGCGCTACTGCCACCGGGTCATGCTGGGCGCCGTGTTCTACGTGGTCGACGTCGGAATCAAGTGGCGAGCGATGCCGGCCGACTTCCCGCCCCGGGACCGGGTCGATGCCTTCTTCCGCCGCTGGCGGGAGCACGGCCTGATCGGCGAGTTCCACGACCGGCTGGGCGGGAAGGTCCGTCAGGCGGCGGGCCGGGATCAGCAACCCAGCGCGGCCGTCATCGACTCGCAGTCGGTGAAGGCCGACGCGGTGGTCGGTGCCGGCAGTCGGGGCTACGACGGCGGCAAGAGATCAACGGCAGGCGCCGGCACCTGATCTGCGACACCCTCGGACTGCTGCTGACGATCTACGTGAGCGCGGGAGACGTCACCGACCGCCAGGCGGCCACCGACATGCTGCCCGACCTGCCCGACCTGGCCGACCGCTTCCCCACCATCACGAATGTATGGGCCGACGGCGGCTACACCGCGGCACCCTCATCACCTGGGCCCTGGCCGTCCTGCACCTGGCCGTCACGGTGATCAAGCGCACCGACGACATCACCGGCTTCGTGGTCCTGCCCCGGCGGTGGTACGTGGAACGGTCTTTCGCGTGGCTGCTTCGCTCACGCCGTCTCGTCCGTGACTACGAGCGCCGGCCTGACAGCAGCGATGCTCATGATCCGGTGGTCGATGACGATGCCCATGATCCGCCGCCTCGCAGGCCCGCGGCAGGCGTGAACCGCCCCGACGGCTCCCTGACCAGCCAGCCCCGGTCCACCAGCCGCCTCGCCCTCGACCGCACGCCCTCCACCCTCGTCTTCACCGCGATATCCACCCCGAGCCTGGACGCCAACTCTTTGCAGGCCAAGCCCTTTTCGGCAGAGTTCAGCACCGTGACGATCCGCTGATACTCCGTAGGCAGCACCGACGCGTCGTGCCCTTCCCGGCACGACGCCACCAGCGACCTCACGTCCGCCGCCTCCCGCAGCACCTCGACCCTCTGGGAAGCGACTCGTTCACGCTCTTCCAGCAACCCGATCACCGACGGCGTCCCGCACCTCCACGCCCGCACCGCCACAACGTGTCCTGCCTGCCACGGCAACCAGCGGACTATGCCGAACCAGCGGTAACACGGCGATCAAGAACGGAAAGACAACAGCCTCCCCCGCCCCCAGCCCCCGCACGCAGGTCCCGCACCCCACCACGGACCCCCACCGCCCCCACCACAAGCGGCGTCACCGCACCCCCAACTCCCCCACCAAGAAGCGGAATCCAAGGAACGCGAAAAATCCGGCACCCTTAGGGGAGACGGAACCGGCCCGTCCATGCTTAAATAAAACCGCGCGTTCGGTATGAAACAGGGGTCGGGCACCATCCCCGCCCCCCACCCACGCCCCCGCGCGCCCACCGGACGGTGGCCGGAACGGAACCCCCCGGCTTCCGGCCACCGCACCGGTCGGCGCGCGGGGTCCATCCCGCACCTGCCTGTAGAGGTGACCCACCCTCCAGGACCCGCACCGCGCCAAACGGAACACGCCACACCCCACCCCCGCATATGCCGGACTTCACCCACCCCTGGAGATCAAACCGTCAAGTTGGTTTTATACGTCGACCGCAACCCCGCCCCCGGACGGAAGACACCCATGAACCAACAGCCCCGCGCCACCCGTACCCGCACCCATCTCCTCGACTCCGCCGCACGCCTCTTCGAGCAGCACGGCTACACCAACACCAGCCTCGACGACATAGCCACCGGCGCCGGCGTCAGCCGCGGGGCCCTCCACTTCCACTTCCCCAACAAAGCCGCCCTGGCGACCGCCATCGACCAAGCGGCGACCCAAGCCCTCCACCACACCACCCGCCAACTCAACCCCGACCCCGCCGCCCCCGCCCTCCAAAACCTCATCGACCTCACTCACCACCTCATCCGCCTCCTCCACACCAACACCACCGTCCGCGCCGCCTTCCGGCTCACCACCGACACTCCCACCCCCCACGCACCCACAGGTGCGGCCACAGGCGCAGACGCCACCACCACCCCCAAAGCCAACACCGCAGCCCCCGACGCCCCCGCAACCACCGCAGCCCCCACCACTCCCGCCCCGACCCCCGCTCCCGGCTCCCACACCCTCCAGCACCACTGGCACACCACCATCCACCACCACGTCACCCAAGCCAGCCAAGACCGCACCCTCCCCCCACACATCAACCCCCACGCCCTCACCACCACCCTCATTGCCACCACCACCGGACTGGAGATACTCGCCCGCACCAACCCTCAATGGACCACCCCCACCCCCCTCACCCACCTCTGGCAACTCCTCACCCCCACCGCCTGAACAGCCGACGCCGCGGCGGCCATTGACCACGACGGCGCCAGGGCCCACTCCCCCTGAAGTTCCAAGACCTCAAAATCCACCCCCAGTTATCGAACGCGCACGCTAAGCTGCCGAGGTCCTCACGCCCCGGCAGGAGCGACACCAGCTCGGCGGCACACGCCGCCTCAGACAGGCTCCAGCCAAGGAGAGTGCGCAGCATGACGCAGGGCCAGGGTTCGCTCGCCGGGAAAGTCGCCCTCATCACCGGAGCGAGCAGCGGGATCGGCGCGGCCGCGGCCCACGTGTTCGCGCGCGAAGGCGCCCGGGTCGTACTCGTTTCCCGGCGCGAGGACCGCCTCCAGCTCCTGGTGAAGGAATTGCGCGCCGAAGGGGCCGAGGCCACCTATTGCACGGCGGACGTACAGGTCGCCGACGACATGCGTCGCGCCGTCTCCCACGCGGTGGACACGTACGGACGCCTCGACGCGGCGTTCAACAACGCGGGCGCCGCCGTGGAGAAGACCCCTCTGCACCTCATGGGTGACGACACCTACGACCTGATCATGGACACCAACGTCCGCGGGGTCTGGAACAGCCTGCGTCCCGAGATCGCCGCCATGCTCTCGACCGGCGGCGGATCCATCGTGAACACGAGCAGCGTCGCCGGGCTCGTCGCCACTTCCGTCGCCGCGCCCTATATCGCCGCCAAGCACGCCGTCGTCGGCCTCACCAAGGTCGCCGCCGTCGAGTACGCGCCGCATCACATTCGCGTCAACGCCATCGCACCCGGCCTGGCCCGCTCGGAGATGACCGAGGACTGGTTCGCCCGCTTCCCCGCCCAGGAGGCCAAGAGCAAGGCTTCCTCCCCGCAGAACCGTATGGCCGAGCCCAGCGAGATCGCCGAGGCGGCCGCCTGGCTCTGCAGTGACCACGCCTCCTTCGTCACCGGTGCCACCGTCCCCGTCGACGGCGGAGCCACGACCTGGTAGACGGGCCGGCGGGCGCGCTGGCAAGCAGGCGTGCGAGCAGTCCGGACAGGCAGGCGTGAAGCCAGCCTCTCCCGGGTGCGCCCGTCGCTGTCGTCCAGGCCGAGCAGGAGGCCATAGGCCGTGAGGGCATATGCGGCCTGGTACGCGGCGAGAAACGTCGGCGCGTGTCCGAGTTCACGGGCGAAGAGGCCGGTGAACTCCGTCGCGTGGCAGGCAGCATGCGGTCCGTACATGTCCCAGATGGCCGCGGCGCGGCTACGGCAGCCAAGATGCAAGCCCACGCAAGCAAGCCCTCGCAAGACGTCGTGTAGCACGTCGCCGTCCCGGAGGCCCCGCAATTCACGCTCGAAGGGCCAGTGCGCGGAGTCGACCCGCGCGAGGGCTCCGGGCAGCTCACGCTCGTACGTCACCAGGGCGCCCTCGCGGTCTTCCACGTCCACGTCGATGATCTCCGGCGTGGAGAAGCTGCAGCGGGTGTCCGGGTCCCGCGCGATGTCCGCGTACACCTGGCGGGTGAGATCGATGTTCGGCGACTGCCGGACCCTCCACACCTTGGCGACCAGGCCTTCACCCAGCCCGTAGTCGACACCCTCCACCTCTTCGCCCACACGCCGGGCACCCGCATGCCCGCGGTCGACGAAACGGTCGAGCCACGGGTCGGAAGATCGGAGGAAGGGGCCTTCGAACTCATCCCGCCCTCAATCTCGTTCACATCACTGAACTACGGCAGACTCCCTGAACAGCACTCCCCCACCACCACAGACCCGCACAACACCACGCGCCACAGAAGCGGCACCCTCAACCCGGCGCCGCACCCCACCAATCGCCACGATCGACCACGCCCCGCGCCACAACTAGGCAGTTCAGAGCCATCTCTGAGCAGACGCATCGCCTGCGCCCGCACCGCGCAGACCGCGCCCCCGCCCGCCGCCAACCCGTCGGCCGCACAAGGGGGTTCAACACCCCCGCGAGCAAGCCCGCGTTCCTCCCTATGTAATAGGAAACCTTACTGTCAGTCTTGACGGCGTCGAAAAAGAACCCTAGCTTTCCCGCCAGCCCCACCTCTTCTCAACGCGGCACAACCCGCACCACTTTCACCACCCACACCACCCACACCATCCACGCCACCCTCACGGCCTCACCACCCGCACCCCCTGAACACGCGCCACCGCACTTCCCCACAGAGCGACGCGAACACAGGAGGCACCTCTCATGGCCATGGCCCACGCGCAACGCCACCCCCGTCCGCGGCATCCCTGGATCGCCCTGACCGCCGCCGCGGCGCTCACGGCAGGATCGATGCTCGTCCTCGCCCCGCAGTCCAGCGCCGGCGCGAGCGTCAGAGAGGGCGCGAACCAAGACGTCGACGTCGAGAAGAGCCCCGGCGCGGTCCGCGCCCCCGCCGGGTCGCCCGTCGCCGTGAACGGACAGCTGGAGCTCTGCGCCACCCGGTTGTGCAACGCCCAGGGCAAGGCCGTTCAGCTCAAGGGCATGAGCACGCACGGCACCCAGTGGTACGAGCAGTGCCTCACGAACGGTTCCCTGGACGCCCTCGCGCGGGACTGGCAGGCCGATGTGCTGCGCGTGTCGACCTATGTCCAGGAGGACGGCTATGAGACCGACCCCGCGAAGTTCACCCGCATCGCGCAGCGCGTGATCGACCAGGCCGTCGCACGCGGCATGTACGCGATCATCGACTGGCACATGCTCTCGCCCGGCGACCCCAACGAGAACACCCAGCTGGCCAAGCGGTTCTTCACCGAAATGGCCAAGAAGTACGCGAACCAGCCGAACGTCTTCTACGAGATAGCCAACGAGCCCAGCGGCGTCGAGTGGTCCGAGATCAAGTCGTACGCGGAAGAGATCATCCCCGTCATCCGGCGGTACGACCCCGACGGCATCGTCCTCGTCGGCACCCGCGCCTGGTCCTCGCTCGGTGTCTCCGAGGGGTCGGACGAGAGCGAGGTCGTCGACGACCCGGTCGACGCCGACAACATCATGTACACCTTCCACTTCTACGCCGCCGACCACGACGACGCATACCTCCGCACGCTGTCGCGGGCGGCCGACGAGATCCCCATGTTCGTCACCGAGTTCGGGACTCAGAAGGCTTCGGGTGACGGCGGCAACAACTTCACGATGTCCCAGAAGTACATCGACCTCATGAAGCAGAAGAACATCTCCTGGACCAACTGGAACTACTCCGACGACTCGCGGTCGGGAGCGGTCTTCAAGCCGGGCACCTGTGACGGTGACAAGTGGACCGGCACCGGCGTCCTGAAGCCGGCCGGTGTGTGGATCCGGGAGCGCATCAAGGCGTGACCCGGTCGCCCGGCCTCAGGCCTGAGGGCGGCGCATGTCGGGCCGTCGCCGGGGCGGGCGAAAGATGGGGTGCGCTCCGGGCTGCGCACCCGACGACAGCGGAAGCACATGCGGGGCCGGGCCTTTCACAGGCCCGGCCCCGCGTCGTTCCGTACCCGTGCGCGCCCACCCGCACCTGCCGACGGGCCCGTGCGGGCGCCGGCAGGATCGTGCGGGCTCAAGGGACGTCCGTCAGACGAGACCGCCCCGGCCGGTCGGCCCGAAGCCCGGGCCGCCGGGCTGCTCGTGAGAGCGGTAGTGCGTGCCGACCTGGTCGTGATAGGCCGAGTCCCCCAGGTGCTTGTTCTTGTCGAACTCCGGCGCGTCCTTGATCTGTTCCTTGGTCCGCGCGACCTGGATCGTCTTCGCCTCGGGGTCGATGCCCGTGATGGTTCCCGCCGGCAGCAGGACCTCCTTGCCGAAGATCCACACGCCGGTGTCGACGACGATGTACTGCGAGCCGACGTCGTTGGAGTGCTTGTCGACCTTGCCGATCTGCCCGTCCGTCGCCTCGACCTTGTAGCCCGTCAGGTCGACGTCAGGGGTGTGCCCCGACGAGGTGGGATAGCTCCAGATGTTCTCGGTCATGGTGAACGCCTCCATGCGCTGGTGGTTCCCGGTCAGGCGGTGCAGGGCTGCACCGTGCGTCCGTACCAGCGACACCCCCCGACTGTCCGAGGACGCCGTCCGCAAACAACGAATTCGCGCACGGCTCGACTTCGCCTCCTCTCGGGCATGCCTTCGGCCATGATCCGCCCGGGTGGACCGCAAGTCCCCGGCTTCGCACTGGCGTCCCAGGAGTGAATATGCCACCGCGCACCACGCAAGGTGACGGATCAGTGACAAGCTGTTGACGTGGGGAAGGGCGGCCATCAATGCCCAGGGGGAGGCACAAACATGCAACAGACCGTCGAGGAGTCGGCCCCGGGGCCCTTACCCGGGCAGGACACCGGTGCCCAGGGGCGCGTGCCGCGCCATGTCGCGTGCGTCATGGACGGGAACGGCCGGTGGGCCGAGTCCCGTTCCCTGCCGCGCACTTCGGGACACAGCGCCGCCGAGGCCACCGTGATCGACGTCATCGAGGCGGCCCGGTCCTCCGGAGTCCAATGGCTGAGCCTGTACGCGTTCTCCACGGAGAACTGGGGGCGGCCGAGCAACGAAGTAGATTTTCTGATGCAGTTGGTGCGTCGCGTCGTGCGCAAGCACGCCCTGTTCCTGCACGCGCGCGGCATCCGGTGCCGCTTCCTCGGCGTGACCGACTCACGTATCCCCCGCGATCTGGGCCGCGACTTCGACGACCTCATGACGCTGACCGCCGAGAACCGTGGCATGACCCTCACCGTCGCCTTCGACCATGGCGGGCGCAGGGACATCGTGGAGGCCACCCGCTCGCTCCTGCGCAGCGGAACCCACGCCGACGCCGTCACCGAAGAGGTCTTCGCCGCCCACCTCCCCTACCCGGACACACCCGACGTGGACCTGGTGATCCGCACGTCCGGGGAGCAGCGGATCTCGAACTTCATGCTCTGGCAGGTCGCGTACGCGGAGTGGGTCTTCCCGCCGGTGCTGTGGCCCGACTTCCGCGCCTCCCACTTCCTTGAGTGCCTGTACGCCTACCGGCACCGCGAACGTCGCTTCGGCGGCGTGCAGCCGAACGAGAACGGAGCCTCGCGACCGTGACCATCCCGGACCCGGCCCACCCTGTCGACACCGGCCTCGGCACAGCCGACCCCGAATCCGAGCCCACCTTCATGCCCGGCCCCGGCCCCGGCCTCGGCGACCAGCCCGGCGCTGAGCCTCCCTCGCGGTTCCGTACGTTCTTCAATGACCCCCGGTGGGCGCTCGCCATGGTCCGGGCGACGGTGCTGGAAGCGGCGCACCCCACCATCGGGGCGGCCCTCATCGACAACTCCACGTTCGTCGCCCACCCTTGGCGACGCCTGCGGAACACCTTCCTGAGCATGCAGCGCATGGCCGCGGTCGACGAGGCCGTACGCGACCGGGAAGCGGCGCGGCTCAACCGGATGCACGCTCGGCTGACGGGAACGGATCCCAAGAACCGTCCTTACGACGCGATGGACCCCGGTGCGCGCGCCTGGGTGGTGGCGACACTCTTCGAGAGTTCGGTCACCATGTGCCGGATGAGCGGCCAGCCCCTGGAGCAGGACTTCATGGAGGGCCTGTACGCCGAGTTCCGCGCGATGCTCGCCTCGATGGGCGACGAACCCGGGCATCTGCCCGACACGCTTCCCGAGTTCTGGCAGTACTACGACAGAGTGGTCGCCGAGGAGCTGGAGAACACGGAGGCGATGCGCATCATCCTGTACCGGCTGTTCGACCACCTCCCCGCTCCTCCCCTGCTCAGCGGACTGCCCACCCTGTGGGCCACCGGTCGCGCCGTCGCCGGCCCCGCCTTCGGGGCGATCGCCGTGGCGTCGCTCCCCGAGCCGTTCCGTCGTCGGGCGGGGCTCCCCGAGATGCCCGGCGCGCACACGCTGATGCAAGGCGCGTATGTGGCCATCGGGCTGACCCGCTTCCTGCCCGAGAGCTGGATCCGGCCGGAGAACATCATCGACGTCCTGTCGATGGCTCCCGACAGCGACGACCCGCGCGCCAGGACCATGGCGGCCCTGCAGGCCCGGATGAAGCGGGCAGGCGCGCTGCTCAGGCTCATCACCCCGGTTCCCGCCCAGCCGGAACCCGCCGGCCGCGCGACGTCGGCGACCGCTTCGGCGCGCCGGCAAGAAGCGGAGGAATTCTTCCGGCAGGTCCTGGACCAGACCGGGAACGGCTCCCTGGACTGGCCCGACCTCGCGGCGATGGCGCGCGAGCTCGCAAGCCGCCTGGACCTGGACGAGGCCGAGGAGACCCGGCTGTACAACGCCTTCGCCGACTGGTGGCGGGAACTGCAGACGGCCCTGGACGCCGACGGCGACGGCAGCATCAGCGCGCAGGAGTACGCGGATGCCGCGCCGACGCTGGCCGGGCCCGCGCTGATCAGGGTCGCCGAAGTGCTCTTCGACGTCACCGACAGGAACGGTGATCAGTGCATCGATGCCGGGGAGTACCGGACGCTGTTCCGTACGGCGTTCCACCGCGACTCGACAGGTCCCGCCGGAACGACGTACACGCGCAGTGCTTTCGTGAAGGAGTTCCTGGCCTTCATGTCCGGTCGTCGGCGCACCACCCCGTTCGATCCGCTGCTCGCCGAGGCATGACGCGCCCGCGCCGTACTGGGCCGCTGTCGGTGGGCGCGGCTCGCGGTGGCCCTCGGCGTGGTCGGGTCGGCCGGGGCGCGGGGTTCGCTCCCCCGTAAGCCCGCCTGCTCCCTGTAAGCCCGTGGGACCCGTCGCGGTGCGACGGGTCCCACGGGGGCGGAGCGGTGGAGGGAATCAGTGCCCGTGCTGCTCCTCCGGTGCGCGGTGCGGGAGCAGGCGCAGGATCGGCAGGCAGAGCACGGTGACCGCGAGGACCACGATCAGGGCGACGGTCATGGCGTGGGCCGGGGCGCCCGCGTGGAAGTAGACCGTCGTGACGAGTGCCGAGCCGATGCCGTTGGCCAGTTGCTGGATCGCGGTGAGCGAGCCGGACGCGCTGCCCGCCTCCTCGGCGGTGACGTCGCCGAGGGCGAACTCGAAGACCGTGCCGAAGCAGCAGCCCATGCCGAGGCCGGTGAGGAACACCGCCGGGGCCAGCTCCCACAGCGAGAGCCCGGTGCCCTGCCCGACGACGAGTCCGAGCAGCCAGCCGCCGCCCGCGAGGGTGAGGAGCAGCCCGAGCGTGACCACGCCGCGGCCGAGCTTCTTCGTCAGGCCGCCCATGGTCGCGAACGCGGCGGCGATGATGCCGAGGGTCAGCGGGAGCAGTCCGAGCGCGGCGTCGGCGGGGGCGGCGCCCAGGCCCTGCTGCAGGAAGAGCGAGATCACGTAGATCAGGCCCGAGGTGGCCGCGAAGAAGAACAGGCCGAGGACGAGGGCCGAGGTGAAGCCCTTGTTCTTCAGCAGGGACGGCTTGATGAGGGGTTCGGCGGCCGTCCGCTGGCGGCGGGCGAACAGGACGAGGAAGACGAGACCGGCCGCGAGCGAGCCGACGGCCAGGGCGTTCCAGCCTTCGCTCGAGCCCTCGATCAGGCCCAGCATCAGGCCGAACATGGTCGCGGCGAGCAGCGCGGAACCGCGTCCGTCGACGGTGACCGAGCGGTCCCCCGTGTCCTGCGGCAGCAGCCGCGCGGCGGCGAGCGCGCCGACCGTGCCGAGGATCAGGTTGATCAGGAAGATCGGCCGCCACGACAGGTTCGCGATGTCGGCGTCGATGAGGAAGCCGGCGAGGATGGGGCCGCCCACCGAGGAGATGCCCAGCAGCGGTCCGAACAGGCCGAACGCCTTGCCGAGCTGCTCCCGGGAGAAGTTCCGCGTCATGATCGACATGCCCTGCGGGATCAGCAGCGCGCCGAAGGCGCCCTGGAGGACGCGGGCGACGACCAGCAGCGCCGGGTCGGGGGAGAGCCCGCAGACGGCGGAGGCGAGGGTGAAGCCCGTCATGCCGATGAGGAAGAGGCGGCGCTGGCCGTATTTGTCGCCGAGGCGGCCGCCGATGACCAGCAGCACGCCCATCGCGAGGGCGTAGGCGGAGCCGAGCCACTTGATCAGGGGCTCTCCCCCGCCGATGTCCGCGACGATCGTCGGCGCCGCGATGTTGGTGACCGTCGAGTCGATCATGTCGAGCGCGTCGGCCAGCAGGACGAGCGTGAGGATCACCCAGAACGCGGCCTTGGAGAGGGTGGCGGTCGGAGGTGAGCCGGGGCCTGAGGTGCCGGAGGAGCCGGCCTCCGTCCCGGGGGTGGTGGTCGTCGTGGACGTCATGACGGGCTCCTTCCGGTGAGTGCGCGGACCGCTCCGCGTGACGGCGTCGGGTGCCGACCGGATCCGATCGGCCACACTTTCGAGAAAACCATAGTGACTACGGAAATGCAATCACTAGGACTTCGGAGCGACTAGGGGAAGGTTCGGTATGCTGGACTCATGACTCAGACGAAGCCGGAGCCGGGGCGTCGCGAACGCAAGAAGGCGGCCACCCGTAAGGCGCTCTCCGACGCGGCCCTGCGGCTCTTCCTGGAGCGCGGGTACGACGACGTCAAGGTGGCCGAGATCGCGGCCGCCGCCGACACCGCGCTGACCACGCTCTTCGCGCATTTCCCCGACGGCAAGGAGGCGCTCGTCCTCGGGGACAGCGAGGAGCGTGAGGCCTCGCTCGCCGCTGCCGTGCGCGAGCGCGGGGAGGGCGTCTCGGTGCTGGACGCACTGCAGGGTTTCCTGGCCGGGCGCGGGATGTTCTCGGACGACCTCGACAACGAGTTCCGGCGCAGGCTCGACCTCGTGGTCACCACCCCGGCCCTGCGCCGCTACGCCCGCACCCTGTGGGTGAACTGCGAGCACGCCCTCGCGCAGGTCATCGCCGAGGAGACGGGCAAGGACGCGGACGACGTCGCCCTGCGCCTGCTGGCCCGCTACGTCCTGGAGCTCCCGGACCTCGTCGCCACCGACCCGGCGCCGCGCGATTCGCTCGCCGCCGCGTTCGCGCACTTCAAGGGGGGCTGGCCGGAGCTGGCGTGACGCCGGGCAGCACGGAGCGAGGGGAGCCGGCCGGCGGGCGGCGCCGTGGCCCCCACCGATCAGCTCCCCTCGCTCCTGCGGGACACCTCTCGTTCGCTCCCCCGGGACGCCCCTCGTTTCGCTCTCGCGGGACGCCCCTCGTTCCCGCCGGTCAGTTCTCCTCGGACTCGAAGGCGCGCAGCAGATCGGCGGCGACGCTCACGGCGATGGTCGCCGGTTCCTTGCCGGTGACCTCGGCGAGTCCGATCGGCGTCTTGATCCGGCCGATGGTGGCCTCGTCGTGGCCGCCCTCGGTGGCGAGACGGTGCCGGAACCGCACCCACTTGGCCGCCGACCCGATCAGACCGATGGACCCGAGCGCGGGGGTGCGCAGCGCCGCGTCGCACAGGGCGGCGTCCTCGGCGTGGTCGTGGGTCATGATCAGGACGTGGGTGCCGCGCGGCAGCTCCGCGAGCACCTCCTCGGGCAGCAGCAGCGTGTGGTGCACGTGCACCTGCCCCACCGCGTCCGCCAGAACGGCGAGCCGCTCCTCGGCGAGGATGTCGGAGCGGGTGTCGATCAGATGCAGATCGAGGTCCTGGCGCGCGAGGATCCGCGCCAGTTCCAGGCCGACGTGCCCCACCCCGAAGATCGCCACCGCCCGGACCACGGGCAGCGGTTCGAGCAGCACCGAGACCGTGCCGCCGCAGCACTGCACGCCGTGCTGATTGGTCACCTTGTCGTTGAGGGCGAAGTCCATGAGTTCCGGTTCCGGTTTGGACGCGGCGATCATCTCCCGGGCCCGGTCGATCGCGACGGCCTCGACGTTGCCGCCGCCGATCGACCCCCACGTCCCGCTCTGCCCCACGACGAGTTTCGCCCCGGCGTCGCGCGGGGCGTGACCCCGCACGGTCGCCACGGTCACGAGCACGCCGGGCTCCCGGCGTGCTCGCAGCCGCGCGACCGCGGACACCCAGGTCATGTCAGGCACCGCTCAGGGCTTTGGCGTCGTCCCGGCTCGCACCGTCGGCCGCGGGTACGCGGGTCGGCGAGTCGTGGCGGACGAGCCCGTCGCCGGCCGCACCGCCCTCGCGAGCGGACTGGATCGCCCAGTACACCGCTTCCGGCGTCGCGGGCGAGGCCAGCTCCACGCTGACGCCGCCCGGCCCGAACGCGGCGGCGGCCTGCCGCAGCGCCTCGCGCACGGAGAACGCCAGCATCAGCGGTGGCTCACCCACCGCCTTGGACCCGTAGACGGCGCCTTCCTCGGTCGCGTTCTCGAGGAGCGTGACGTTGAACTCCTCAGGCATCTCCGAGAAGCTCGGCAGCTTGTAGGTGCTCGCCGCCTGGGTGAGGAGACGGCCGCGGTGCGGGCCCTCGCTGGCGTCCCAGCGCATGTCCTCCAGCGTCAGCCAGCCCGCGCCCTGCACGAAGCCGCCCTCGACCTGACCGATGTCGATCATCGGGGAGAGGCTGTCGCCGACGTCGTGCACGATGTCGACCCGCCGGATGCGGTACGCGCCGGTGAAGCCGTCGACCTCCACCTCGGCAGCGGCGGCGCCGTGGGAGAAGTACTTGAACGGCGAGCCGCGGAACGTCTTCGCGTCCCAGTGCAGCCCCTCGGTCCGGTAGAAGCCGGCCGCCGACAGCTGCACACGCTGGAAGTACGCCGTGCGCACCAGGTCGTCCCAGGCCACCTCCTGGTCGCTGCCCAGCGAGCGCGCGACGCCCTCGACGATGCGGACGTCCGAGGCGTTCGTCCCCAGCTGGGTGGCGGCGACCTGCCGCAGCCGCTCGCGCAACTGCTCACAGGCGTTCTTCACCGCGGCGCCGTTGAGGTCCGCCCCGGCGCTGGCGGCGGTGGCGGAGGTGTTGGGCACCTTGTCGGTACGCGTCGGGGCGAGGCGCACCTTGTGCAGCGGGATGCCCAGCGTGGTCGCGGCCACCTGCAGCATCTTGGTGTGCAGCCCCTGGCCCATCTCGGTGCCGCCGTGGTTGATCAGGACCGAGCCGTCCTTGTAGATCAGCACCAGCGCGCCGCCCTGGTTGAAGGCGGTGAGGTTGAACGAGATGCCGAACTTGACGCCGGTGACCGCGAGGGCCCGCTTGTTGTGCCGGTGCGTCGCGTTGAAGGCGGCGATCTCGCGCTGCCGGTCGGCCACCCCGCCGTTGTCCAGGGCCTTCTGCCAGACGGCGGAGATCCGCTCGTACTGGACCACCTGCTGCCCGTAGGGCGTCGACTGGCCTTCCTGGTAGAAGTTGCGCTGCCGCAGCTCCATCGGGTCCAGGCCGAGCAGCGGCGCGCACCGGCCCATGATGTCCTCGATCACCAGCATGCCCTGCGGTCCGCCGAAGCCGCGGAACGCGGTGTTGGAGACCTTGTTGGTCCGGGCGATACGGCCGGCGATACGGGCGTTGGGGATCCAGTACGTGTTGTCGATGTGGCACAGCGCGCGGGCCACCACCGGCTCGGAGAGGTCGAGGCTCCAGCCGCCGTCCGCGGTCAGGGTGGCGTCGAGGGCGCGGATGCGGCCGTCGGCGTCGAAGCCGATCTTCCATGTGGCGTTGAAGCCGTGCCGCTTGCCGGACATGGTCAGGTCCTGGGTGCGGTTGAGCCGCAGCCGGACCGGGCGGCCGGTCAGTTTGGCGCCGAGCGCCGCGACGGCCGCGAAGCCGTGCGGCTGCATCTCCTTGCCGCCGAAGCCGCCGCCCATCCGCAGGCACTGCACGGTGACCTCGTGGCTGTGCAGGCCGAGGACGTGCGCGACGATCTCCTGGGTCTCCGAGGGGTGTTGGGTGCTGCTCTGGACGAACACCTGCTCGCCCTCGTCGATGTGGGCCAGCGCCGCGTGCGTCTCCAGATAGAAGTGCTCCTGGTCGGAGAACTGGAACTCGCCGGTGAAGACGTGGGCGGAGTCGGCGAAGCCCGCGTCGACGTCGCCGGTCACCATCACGGGCCGGGCGCCGTGGAAGCTGTCGGCCGCGATGGCGTCCTGGAGGGTGATCACGGAGGGCAGTTCGTCGAGGTCCACCTCGACCGCCGCCGCGCCCATCCGGGCCGCCTCGAGGGTCTCGCCGAGCACCCAGGCGACGGCGTGGCCGTGGAACATGACCACGTCGGGGAAAAGCGGTTCGTCGTGCTTCATCCCGGCGTCGTTGACCCCCGGTACGTCGGCGCCGGTGAGCACGCGGACGACGCCGGGCACGGCGAGGGCGGGTGCGGTGCGCAGCGCGGTGATCCTGCCGTGGGCCCGCATGACCTGGACCGGGTACGCGTGCAGCGCGTCCTTGGTGCGGTGGACCAGGTCGTCGGTGTACAGCGCGGTGCCGGTGACGTGCTGGACCGCGCTCTCGTGCGGCATGGAGACGCCGACGACCGGCTTCTCGGGACGCTCGGACAGATGACTCATGACGGCACCGCCTCGGTGGTCTGTGCGTGCAGCTTCAGCAGGCTCTGGCCGAGCATCGCGGAGCGGTACCGGGCGCTGGCGCGGTGATCGTTCATCGGGGTGCCCTCGTCCTGCAGCACCAGGGCCGCCGTCCGGGCAGTCTCCGCCGTCCACGGCTCGCCCTCAAGGGCCGCCTCGGTGGCGAGGGAGCGGATCGGGGTGGCGGCCACGCCGCCCAGGCCGATGCGTGCCTTGCGTACGATCCCGTCCTCGACGTCGAGGGCGAAGGCGACCGCGACGCTGGAGATGTCGTCGAAGCGGCGCTTGGCGATCTTGTGGAAGGCCACGACCGGCGACAGGGGCAGCGGAACGCGCACCGCGCGGATCAGTTCGCCGGGACGGCGCACGCTCTGGCGGTAGCCGGTGAAGTAGTCGGCCAGCGGGACCTCGCGCTCGCCGTCGACGTCGGCCAGGAGCAGCGTCGCCTCCAGGGCGAGGAGCACGGGCGGGCTGTCGCCGATGGGCGAGCCGGTCCCGAGATTGCCGCCGAGGGTCGCGCCGTTGCGGATCAGACGGGAGGCGAACTGGGGGAACAGCTCGGCCAGGAGGGGGACGTCGCCGTCGAGGCGGCGTTCGATCTCGGTGAGCGTCAGGGCCGCCCCGATCTCGATGTGGCCGGACTCGACGCGCAGCTCCCGCAGTTCGGGCAGGCGGTCGACGGCGACCACGCAGTCCGCGCGCCGGGAGCGGATGTTGACCTCCACGCCCCAGTCCGTGGAACCGGCGACCACCACGGCGTCGGGGCGCTCGCGCAGCAGCCCCAGCGTCTCGGCGAGGGTGTCCCTGCGCAGGAAGGCGCTGCCGTCGCGGGTGTAGTCGGTGGCGACCGG
The DNA here is from genome assembly GCF_042889645.1 of Streptomyces sp. NPDC002564. Taxonomy (NCBI): domain Bacteria; kingdom Bacillati; phylum Actinomycetota; class Actinomycetes; order Kitasatosporales; family Streptomycetaceae; genus Streptomyces; species Streptomyces sp. NPDC002564. Next base: position 17,914 of record NZ_JBIARE010000011.1, read on the forward strand.
TGCGGGCGCGGTCTGCTCTCGGCGCCGGGCGAGCGGGTCCTCGTCGGTGGGCGTGCCGACGGCGTACGCGGCGTCGCGGATGGGCCGGTAGCCGGTGCAGCGGCACAGGTTTCCGCTGAGCGCGTGCAGGTCGAAGCCGTTCGGCCCGTGCTCGGTGTCGGTGCCGGCCGGCGTGTCCGCGTCGGCCGTCGCTTCCCCGGCACCGGTCGGCCCGGCGTCGGCGGTCGTGTCCGCGTGCCCGCACCGGCCGGGACGGTAGTACTCGGCGGCCATGCTGCAGATGAACCCCGGTGTGCAGTAACCGCATTGGGAGCCGCCGCGGACGGCCATCTCCTGCTGCACGGGGTGCAGGGTGCGGGGCGTGCCGGACGCACCGCCGGTGGCGAGGCCTTCGGAGGTGACGATCTCCTGGCCGTCGAGGGCGGCGGCCGGGACCAGGCACGCGTTGACCGCGACCCAGTCGGTCGGCTTGTCCACGCCGGGCCGGGCCACCAGGACCGAGCATGCGCCGCATTCGCCCTCGGCGCAGCCCTCCTTGGTGCCGGTGAGGCCACGCTCGCGCAGGAAGTCCAGCGCCGTGGTGTGGCTGGGGGCCGGTGAGAGGGGCGTCTCTTCGCCGTTGACCGTGATCCGCGGCGCCGTCACGACAGGCCTTCGTTTCGGTGTGCGGTCGGTCGGTTCATGATGTTCGCCAATGTCGGGCAGCTTTCTGTGTGCAGGCGCGCCGGTGGAGTGGGACGGCGCAAAGACGGCACGGGACAGCGACGTGCCACAGATGAGGAGGGGGGAACCCGGAATGCCCGGGAGTGCCCGGAATGCGCCGCGGACGGGCGGCGCGGACGTGCCACGAGAGGGCGCGTCGGAGCGGCTTGCTCAGGCGCCGTGCGCGATCCGGCCCGGGACCCAGACGGTGCGCTGGGCGAGGCGGCCGAGGTCAGAGCTGGTGTTCATCCGCTGGTCGCCTCCTTTCGGGTCGTCAGGGGTCGGCGACTACCGAAAGTTAGTGGCTGGGGCCACACACGTCAAGAGATCACTGTCCGTACGGGTGCCCGGCGTACGGTTCGGGCGCGCCGTCGTCGTCGCTCCGGCCCGGTCCCGCACTCCGCGGTCATCCTGTCCGCGCATCGGGCACCGATCAGTCGCCAACTGAGCGAAACTATGCAGATGTTAGGCAATGTTCCGGAGAACACGGATCGCTTCGTGGGGCGCGCGGCCGAGCAGGGCGAGCTGGTCTCGTCGCTCACCGCCGGGCGGCTGACCACCCTCACCGGTATCGGCGGCGTGGGCAAGACCCGGCTCGCCGCGCACGCGCTGCGCGCGCTGCCCGAGCGGCAGCGGACGGCCCTGGGCCGGACCTGCTGGGCCGACCTGGGCGCACTGCCCGACGAGCGGCTGCTGATCGGGGCCGTCGCGGACGCCGTGGGATTCGCCGACCACACTCCGGACGGGCCCTTCGACGCCCTGTGCGCCTGGCTGGCCGATCAGCGGCTGCTGCTCGTCCTCGACTCCTGCGAGCACCTGGTGACCGCCTGCCGGAACCTGGTCGCCGACCTCCTCACGGCCTGTCCGCGGCTGACGGTCCTCGCCACCAGCAGGCAGCGTCTCGGCGTGGCCGGGGAAGCCCTCGTGCCGGTGCGGCCGCTGGCGTGCGACGGCGACGGTCTCGCCCTCTTCCTCGACCGGGCCGTGGCCGTCGCCCCTGCACTGCGGATGAGACATCCCGAGCAGGACCGGCATGCGGCCGAGATCTGCCGACTGCTCGACGGGGTCCCGCTCGCCCTCGAACTGGCCTCCGCGCAGTTGATGCACCATCCGATCGGGGAACTCGTCGACCGGCTGCGGTCGCACCAGGCCGGCCTCACGGCGCCGGCGCCCGTCTGGCCGCGACGGCACCGTTCCCTGCGGACCGCGATCGGCTGGAGCCACGAGCTGTGCGGCCCCCTGGAGCGCCTCCTGTGGACGCGGCTCTCCGTCTTTCCCGGCGTCTTCGACTCGGGTGCGGCCCGTGGTGTCTGCGCGGGCGGCCCCCTGTCCCCCGACGCCGTCACCTCGCTCCTCGCCGAGCTGACGGCCAAGTCCGTGGTGGCCCAGGAGGCCGACGGCCGCTACCGGCTGCATGCGCCCGTGCGGGAGTACGGGCACATGTGGCTGGACGAGCTGGAGGCCCGGGACGAGGTCGCCGACCGGCACGCGGACCATTTCCTGGAGCTCGCCCGGTCCGCCGACGCAGGATGGCTCGGGCCGCAACAGGCCTCCTGGTACCGGCGCATCGACCTGGCCCACGCCGATCTGTGCGCCGCGCTGGAGCACCTGATCGGAACGCGGCCCGAGCATGCGGTCGAACTGGCGGGGCTGGTCGGCTTCTTCTGGAGCTGCTGCGGCCATCTGCGCGAGGCCCGGCGGTACTTGGAGCGGGTGCTGCCGCTCGCCCGGCACCACGGCGCCGCGCGGGAGAAGGCGCAGTGGGCGCTGGGGGTGGCGGCGCTGCTGCAGGGCGAGCACGCCAAGGCGGCGGCGATCGGCCGGCGGTGTGCGCGGGACGCGGCGCACACGGGCAGCGTGGAGGGGCGGCTGTCCGCCGCGTACCTGCTCGGCATCACGCATCTCATGAACGGCGAGCCGCGCCGGGCCTACGACGACGTGGGACGGGCCCTGCACCGGGTGGCCGAGCCCGCGCTGACCTCGCCGTCGGTGCTGCGCTGCCATTTGGTGCGGGTGTTCGCGCTCACCGGCCTCGGCCGGCTGGAGGAGGCGGCGCGCGAGGCCGCCTCGCTGCGGGCGGGCTGCGCCGCGCAGGGCGAGTGGTGGGCCCGCTCGTACACCGACTACCAACTCGCGCTGATCTCCCTGGCCCAGGGGCAGCCGGGCCAGGCGGCGGAGCATGCGCGGGCGATGCTGGAGGGCAAGCGGATGCTGGGCGACAGCTTCGGGATCGCGCTCGGGATGGACCTGCTGGCGGCGGCCGCGGCGGCCGACGGTCAGGGCGAGGCGGCCGCGCTGGTGTCCGGGATCGGCCAGATGTACTGGCTGTCGGTGGGGCACAGCCAGCGGGGGATGCCGGAGTTGCGGGACGTACGGGAGGCCTGCTGGCGCAGCGCACGTGCCGCCGTGGGGGACGGCGCGTTCGACCGCGCCTTCCGCCGTGGGACGGAGGCGGACCCGGGGTCGGTCCTCGACCTGGCGGTGGCGGGCCAGTTGCTGAGCGGAGCGTGACGCAGTCCGCCCGGGGGTGAGGGCGGGAACCCGACTCGGCCGCAGGAGAGCGACCGCGGTCCGGCCTTCGGCGCCGGGCGCGCACCGCCCGCTCCGGGCAGCGGCATGCGACCGGTCGCGCGACCGCACAAGAATTGCTTCGCGTCGTCGGCGGGCATCCGGAATGCTGTTCGCCATGGATGAGGTCTTCGCCATGGATGAGGTCAAGGTCGTCGTAGCCCACTCCGAGCGCGCCACCCTGCGCGTCGGCGACGTGTTCCTGAAGGTGGACGGCGATCAGGCACGCATCGACGTCGAGGTCGAGGCGATGGACCTGGCACCCGTCCCCACTCCGGAGGTCCTGTGGCGCAAGCCGCCGGTGCTCGCGATCGCCGCGGTCCCGGGAAGGGCGCTCGGCCGTCTCGGTGAGGCCTCGACCGCGTCACCTTCCGCGTGGGCCTCGGCGGGCGCCGCCGTGAGGAAGCTGCACGACGCGCCCTTGCCGGCCCGCACCGGCCGGGCGGGACGGGGCGTCGACGAGCTGACGGCGGAACTGGAGGGCGAGTGCGAGTGGCTCGTGACGAACGGCGTGCTGCCCACCGACCTGGTGACCCGCAACCGCAAGGTCGCCCAGGCCGCGCTCCGGCCGTGGACCCCCGCCTTCACGCACGGCGACCTGCAGATCGCGCACGTCTTCATCGACGGCGACGGCGGCGACGAGGTCACCGGCATCATCGACTGGTCCGAGGCGGGCCGGGGCGACGCCCTGTACGACCTCGCCACCTTGACGCTCGGCCACGAGGAGCACCTCGCCGACGTCGTCGCCGGCTACGGCGCCGACGTCGACCTCGACGTGGTCCGCGCGTGGTGGTCGCTGCGGAGCCTGCTGGGGGTCCGCTGGCTGATCGACCACGGCTTCGACCCGTCCGCGCCGGGCTGTGAGGTCGACGTCCTCAGGGCCCGGATGACGGGCTGAGCCACGTCGCCGCGTGGCGCGACCGGGTGGGTGCCCGCCTCGAAGCTGCCGGTACGCGGGCAGCTCACGGAGACGAGGGAGGGCGGCTCCGTCCGGTTCAGGTGGTGAGCAGTTCGGTGATCTCCTGGGCGAGCCGCGGGCCGAGGGTGCCCCAGCCGTCCTTGTAGCCGTACACGCTCGCCAGGCCGCGGGCGTCGTAGTCGCCGTTCAGGATGTCGATGTCGGCGGGGGTGATGAGCGAGGGGTGGGCGACACCGACCGCGCCCGAGACCTTCAGCAACTCCCTGCGCAGGGTGCGCAGATACATCGCGGCCCGGGTGGCCTTCGAGGGCGCGTCGATCCCGCGCGCCAGCCACGGGTCCTGGGTGGCGATGCCGGTGGGGCACTTGTCGGTGTGGCACTTCTGCGCCTGGATGCAGCCGATGGACAGCATCGCCTCACGGCCCACGTTGATCATGTCGACGCCGAGGGCGAACGCGACAAGCGCGTTCTCGGGCAGACCGAGCTTGCCGGAGCCGATGAAGGTGATGTCGTCGGTCAGGCCCCGCTCGGCGAACACGCTGTAGACGCGGGAGAATCCCATGCGGAACGGCAGGGACACCGAGTCGGCGAAGATCAGCGGAGCCGCCCCGGTGCCGCCCTCGCCTCCGTCGATGGTCACGAAGTCGACTCCTCGCTCGCCCTGCTCCATCGAGGTGGCGAGTTCCTCCCAGAAGCGCATCTCGCCGACGGCGCTCTTGATGCCGACCGGCAGTCCGGTCTCCGTGGCGAGCAGTTCCACGAAGTCGAGCATCGAGTCCACGTCATGGAACGCGGTGTGCCGTGAGGGCGACGCGCAGTCCTTGCCCGCGGGTATGTCACGGATCCTGGCGATCTCGTCGGTGACCTTCGCGCCCGGCAGCATGCCGCCGAGACCCGGCTTCGCGCCCTGCGAGAGCTTGATCTCGATCGCCTTGACGGGCGCGCCCGCGACCACGGACTTGAGCTTGTCGAGGTTGAACGTCCCATCCTCGTTGCGGCAGCCGAAGTACGACGTGCCGATCTGGAGGACGAGGTCCCCGCCGCTCAGGTGGTACGGCGACAGACCGCCCTCGCCGGTGTTGTGCATCGTCCCGGCCAGCGCCGCGCCCTTGTTGAGCGCCGTGACGGCCGCGCCGGACAGCGAGCCGAAGCTCATCGCCGAGATGTTGACCACGCTGGCCGGACGGAACGCCTTCGCGCGGCCGCGCGGTCCGCCGAGCACCTTGGCCGAGGGCAACGGCGCCTGAGGGTCGTGCAGATCGGGCAGCGGACCGGCGAACGTGCGCTGCTTCACGTACGCGTGCCCCTGCACGTGCTCGACGTCGTTGTCGGTGCCGAACCCGAAGTAGTTGTTCTCCTCCTTCGCCGACGCGTAGACCCAGCTGCGTTGATCACGGCTGAAGGGGCGTTCTTCGTCGTTGGACGTCACGACGTACTGCCGCAGCTCGGGGCCGATCCTCTCCAGCAGATACCGGGCGTGCCCCACCAACGGGTAGTTCCTGAGCAACGCGTGCTTCTTCTGCACGAGATCGCGGGCGGCCACCAGCGCCAACCCCGTGGCGGCTGCCGCACCTATGTTCCGAGCACGCATGGAAGACGTTCCTCTTTTCGACTGGCCGAACCTCACCACAGTCCGCTACCCCATGCCGCGGCGATGTCACTGGGCGGCGGCCATTTCGTCCGGGGCCGTGACGGTGGCGGGTTTGCCGCTCTGCAGTTGCTGAAGGCGCTTCAGGGTCGCGCCGAGCATGGAGCCTGCGGGACGCCTTGGTGATGGGCTTGGCTGCGGGAGCGGCTGCCACCCCCGTGCTGCCCGCACGCGCCTGGAGCCCTGTTCCGCCCGCGCCCGCTGCGGGTCGGTGATCCGCCGTGACGAGCGCAGGCAGGTCGACGGCAGGCAGCCGCGCAATATTCACGTGCCTCATCCGGGACTGCTCGTTACCATCGATCCCATGAACGTCATCGGCCCACGCCTCACCGCGACCGCGCGAGCGACCAGCTCGCCGGTTGCCGCCGCCTGACGTCTTTCCTCTTCCCACCGGCGACCGGAAACGGCCCGCCGATGTCCCGTGACCTCGTGTCGCGATCCACTGCTCGTGCGGACCCGTTGTCCGGTGCCTCCCCGCTGTACACGCGAAGGAGCCACACCATGAGCACCGACCGCACGATCCCGGGCGGCGTGACCACCGACCACGTCGTCAGCACGTTCGTCGAGTACTTCGAGGAGCGCGGGCACCGTCGCATCACGGGTTCGACGCTGCTGCCGCCCCAGGGCGACTCCGTGCTGTTCACCACCTCCGGCATGCATCCCCTCACCCCGTACCTGGAGGGGCGCCCGCACCCTCTGGGCGACCGGCTGGTCAACGTGCAGCGCTGCCTGCGCACCACGGACCTCGATGAGGTCGGCGATCCCACCCATCTGACGGTCTTCGAGATGCTGGGCACCTGGTCGCTCGGTGACTACGAGGGTCCGCAGAGCCTGCGTTGGGGGTACGAGCTGCTCACCGAGGGCCTTGGCCTCGATCCGCGCATGATGCATGCCACGGTCTTCGGCGGCGACGACCGCACCGGCCCGGACACCCCGTCCCAGGAGGTGTGGCAGGAGCTGGGCGTGCCGGTGGAGCCGACCGTCGAGGACAACTGGTGGTCCAACGGGCCGACCGGCCCCTGCGGCCCCGACTCGGAGATCTTCCTGTGGACCGGTGACACCCCGCCGCAATCGACGCCCACCCTCGACGACCGGTGGGTGGAGATCTGGAATCACGTGACGATGCGCTATCGCAAACTGGACGACGGTTCGCTGGTGCCGCTTCCGCAGCGGAATGTCGACACTGGGATGGGGCTTGAGCGGCTGGTCTCGCGCCTGCAGGGCAAGTCGTCGGTGTTCGAGTGCGACGTGTTCACGCCGTGGCGGCTGACCGTGCCGAGCCTGTGGCCGCTCGACGAGCCGTCGCTGCGGCTGGTCTGTGACCACCTGAGGTCGGCCGTGGTGGTGATCGGCGACGGCGTAAGCCCGAGCAACACCGGTCGCGGCTATGTGCTGCGGCGGCTGGTGCGCCGCCTGCTCACCGTCCTGTGGCGCGACGACACCACCCGCAGCATCGGTGACCTGCCGCTGGACCTGGTCCGGCACACCCTGGACCATTTCCGCCAGGACGTGGAGGGCGAGGGTGTCCGGGTGATCCTGCTGGAGGAGGAGCAGCGGTTCCGCGGACTTCTGGAACGCGGCCGTCGCGTCCTGGCCCAGCCCCGCTTCCGGGGGACGTTGGACGAGGAGAGCCTGCACTACCTCCACGACACGCACGGCCTCCCCCGCGACCTGGTGCTGAGCCTGCGGTCGCAGTGACGGGTGACGGGGTGCGTCGGCGGTGGGGGGATTGGTGCCCCGCGCCGACTTGATTAGCCGCCCGACGTGCGCTGGAGTGGTACGTCGCGATGATTCGGGTCCAAGTGGCGTGAGGAACGAGCCTTGTTGGTGGAGACGTTGACCGCACTGGCCGCGGCGAGCGGCGGCGCGGTGGTGCAGGCCGCGGGGACCGACGCGTGGCATGCGGTACGGGAGCGGGTCGCCGAGCTGTTCGGGCGGGACGACACCGAGCGGGGGCGCGCCGAACTGGAGCGGCTGGACCGGACCGCCCGGGCGCTCGCACCGGGGGCCGCGGACGACCCGGAGCGGGAGGCGCTGCGTCAAGAGGGGTCGTGGCAGGGGCGGTTCGAGTCCCTGCTGGAGTCCTTGGACGCGGCCGCGCAGGAGCGCGCCGTACGGGACTTGCGTGCCCTGCTGGCCATCGCGGCCGCCCCGGGTGGCGACGTGGCCCTGGCGACCGGCCGGGCCACCGCGCGGGACGGCGGCAGCGCGGTGACGGGGGTCCGTCGGTCCGGCGGGCCGCTCGGTTCCGAGCGGGGTGCCCGGGCGGTCGACACCGGGGACGCCGACGCGACCGGCGCCGGATCGAGTGCCGTCAGCGGCGTCGTGACGGAATAGGCGGTCGGCGGCGGATGGCCAAGTGGCGGTGGGGCAGAAGGTACGACCTGGGCAAGCGGACGCTGGCCGGAGGCACGGTGGCGGACGGTTCCGCCGCGCGACACGTCTCGGACCGACATGTCCGGGACCAACAGGTCTCGGACGGACAGGTCTCGGACGGGCAGGTCTCGGACCAGCAGGTCTCGGGCAGTGGAAACGCGACCGCGTCGAACGGCGGCATCGCCGTGTCGGGCATCTACAACGACCACTCCAGCGTCGTGCTGCCTCCGGAGGCGGTGCGCCCCGTGTCCGACGTACGGGCGCGGCCCGGCCTGGACAACTTGCCTTATCGGACGGCTCAGTTCGTGGGCCGCGCCGCCGCGCTCGACGCGCTCGACGCAGCGATGAAGAGGCGTCGCGGCGGGTGCGTACAGGCCGTGCACGGACTCGGCGGGGTCGGCAAGAGCACGCTTGCCGTGCACTGGGCGGCCACCCGGGCCCGCAAGCACGGCCTCACGCCGGTCCGCTGGATGGCCGCCGACAGCGCCTCGGCCGTGGAGCAGGGCCTCGCCTCCCTGGCCGCGTCCCTGCAGCCCGCCTCGTCGAAGGCGCTGACGGTGGAGGCCCTGGCCGAGAACGGCATGCAGTGGCTCGCCGCGCACAGCGGCTGGCTGCTCATCCTCGACAACGTCAACCATCTCGCGGACATCGCCCCGGTGCTGGCCCGCGCTCCCCGGGGCCACTTCCTCATCACCAGCAGGCTGGCCACCGTGTGGCACGACGCCACGGCCGTGATCCGGCTCGACGCCCTGCAGCCGGCCGAGTCGCTGGCCCTGCTCACGCACATAGCCGGGTCCGGTGGTTCCCGGGACCTGACCGGGGCGGACGAACTCTGTACGGAACTGGGCCATCTTCCGCTGGCCGTCGAGCAGGCCGCCGCCTTCCTCGCCCAGAACCCCTTGCTGACGCCCCGCTCGTACCTGGGTCTCCTGGAGCGGGACCCCGCTCCGCTGTACGAGCGCGGCGGTGACGGATACACGATCGCCGAGCGCACCATCGCCCGCGTGTGGCGGGTGACGCTCGACCGCGTCGGTGAACTGCAGCCACTGGCACCTGACATGCTGCGCACCCTGGCCTGGTACGCCCCGGACGGGATCCCGGTCGACCTGGTGGACGGCGAGGGCGGGCCCGCCTCGGTGGCGGGCGCCATCGGCATCCTCAACGCCTACAGCATGATCACCGTGGATCCGGCGGCCCGCACCTTCTGCGTGCACCGGCTGCTCCAGGCCGTCGCGCGCACCGCCGACACGGCGGATCCGCACCGCTCCGCCGGTCTCGTCGCCGAGGCGCGCGACCGTGCGACGGCCGCGCTGGAGGCCGCCGTCCGGCCGACGGACTGGCAGGACCCCGCCTCCTGGCCGTTCGGCCGCTCGGTGCTGCCGCACATGGAGGCGATCGCCGACCACGCGCCGCCGTCCGCCGACACCACGACGACGGCCCGGCTCCTCAACCACGCGGGTGTGTTCTGCCTCAGCCAGGGGCTGGCCCCGCGCAGCAGCGTGCACCTGCAGCGCGCACTGGACCATCACCAACGGGAGCTCGGCCCCGACGACGTCAACACGCTCGCCTGCCGGCACAGTCTGGCGGGCGCCCACGAGGCCGCGGGGCACGTGAAGCGGGCCATTCCGCTGTACGAGAGCGTCCTGCGCGACGAGGAGCGCGTCCTCGGGGCGACGCATCCGCTCACGCTGGCCAGCCGCAACAACTTGGCCGACGCCTATCGGGCGGCGGGGCACCCGGAGCAGGCCCTCGCCCTGCTCGCCGGCGGTCCCGGCGCCGACCCGGGACCGCCCGTGCCACCGGGCACGCCGATGCCGTCGGACACACGGAGATACCCGGGCATGTCGGTCCCTGCGGGCACGTCGGTGGAGGGCGAGGACCTCTTCAGCCTGTCGGCGCGCAACACCCTCGCCCGGAGCCGGCAGGAGTCGGGAGACCACGCCGGGGCGATGCTTCTGTACGAGAAGAACCTCGCCGCATGCGTCCGTGTCCTCGGCGGCGAGCATCACCTCACCCTCACGGCGCGGAACAACCTCGCGGCCGCGCGGCGCGCGGAGCTGCCGGACGGGCAGCGCAAGAGGGCCCCGGATGGGCAGGGGCGCCCCGAGAACACGGAGGGCCCCGCCCCGGGCGTCTCCCACGTCGAGACGATCCTCCGGGACATGGAGCGGGTCCTCGGCGACGAGCACCCCGACACGCTCGTCGCACGGGGCAACCTCGCGGCCGCCTGCAAGGACGCGGGCGACCTGGACCGGGCCGTCTCGCTGTACGAGGAGACCGTGCCCGCCATGGAGCGCGTGCTCGGCGAGGACCACGGCATCACCCGCGCCGCACGGGTCTCGCTCGCCCTCGCCCACCTCGCCGCCGAGAACTTCGACCAGATCGACCGGCTCGCCACACCCCCTGGGGCGCAATCCCTCGACACCCGCAGCGCCGACATCGGATACGGCCTTCTCGCCCACGGCGACGGAGCACGGGCCGTCCCCCTGTTCGAACAGGCCGCGCAGGCCGACGAAGGACGTCCGGCGGCGGACGATCCCAACTCGCTCACCACCAAGCACAATCTGGCGGTCGCCCATCTGATGGCGGGCGCCCCCGAGCAGGCCCGGCCCCTCTTCGAGGAGGTCCTGAGGATCCGGGAGGATGCCCTGGGCGCCGAGCACTCGGACACGCTCACCAGCCGGCGGCATCTGGCCGACGCCCACCGCGAGGCGGGCGACTTCGACCGGGCGGCATCGCTCTACGAGCAGACGTACCAGGCACGGGAACGGGAACTCGGCCCCGACCACCCCGACACCCTCGCCGCCCTCGGTCTCCTCGCGTACGCCCGCCAGCACGCGGGAGGGACCGCCCTCTCGCTCCCCCTGTACGAGCGGGCGCTTCAGGGCATGGAACAGGTGCTCGGCCCCTTCGACATCGGGACCCTCACCGCTCGCAACGGTCTCGCCGGGGCCCACCAGAAGGCGGGCGACCTTCCCCGCGCCCTGCTGCTCTACGAGCACAACCTCGACGCCTGCACCGAGGCACTCGGACGTGACCACGCCCATACCCTCACCACCTGCCACAACCTGGCCGTCGCCCTCGCCACGGCGGGAGACCTCCGCCGGGCCCTCCCCCTCTTGTGGGACACGCTCCGCCGCCAGAAGAGAGAGCTCGGCGGGGACCACCTCGACACCCTCACCACCCAGCTCAACCTGGCGGGCTTCTACCGGGCGGCGGGAGCGCCGCGCAAGGCCCGCCGCCTGTACAAGCGGACCCTCGCCACCTGCGTACAGACCCTCGGGGAAGGCCACCCCCTGACGCGCAGCGTCCACCAGCAGATGGCGGCCGCCGGACTTCTCGGCCCCTGAGGCGCGCCTCCCGCACCGGGGCCCGGGGAACGAGGGCCATAAAGAACTGGGGCACCCGCCCCGTTTCCGGCACGATCACCCCATGAACACGTACCTGGAGACCGAGCGTCTGGCCCTGCGCCGCTTCACCGCCGACGACGCGGACCTGTTGATCGAGCTGGACAGCGACCCGGCGGTGATGCGCCACCTGAGCGGCGGCGTGCCGACCGCACCGGAGGTGATCCGGGAGCGCCACCTGCCGAACATCCTCGCCGGATACGAGAAGTGGGGCGGTGACCTCGGGCTGTTCGCCGCGCTCGAGAAGGACGGCGGCGCGTTCATCGGCTGGTTCATCCTGCGCCCCGAGGCCGAGGGGCCCCTGGACGAGGTCGAGCTCGGCTACCGGCTGCGGCGGCCGGCCTGGGGCAAGGGGTACGCCACCGAAGGCTCACGCGCCTTGCTGCACAAGGCCTTCACCGAGCTCGGCGTCCGTCTGGTCTGGGCCGAGACGATGACCGTGAACCGGGGATCGCGCGGCATCATGGAGAAGCTCGGCATGACGCACACCGAGACCGTCCCCACACCGACCGACATGCGGAGCGTCGAGGGCGCCGAGCACGGCGGCGTACGGTACGAGATCACCAAGGAGCAGTGGGAGCAGCGCTGACGGCCGGGCCGTACGCGGGGGCCGGTCCGCGGCGCCGGCGGGCCGGCCCTCCTCGAAATCGTTGCCCGGTGGTACTGCGGGCCACCCCGACCACCCCCAGGGAGCGGGGGGTTCGGAACGTCCGGTTGACCAGCCGCTCCCACGGAACGCGACGCGTCGCGCCACCGGCCGGGGCGGGGCGCATCGGCCGAATTGGTCTAGTCCTTACTTGGTCCGGACCATTGACATGCATCTGACCACAGGGCTATTCCGGATGCATCTCACGTGCGTCACAGCTGAGTTGACGCCGCCTCACCCCTTGGATGGCCATGAGACGTATGCGCTCCCTCCGTGCCACTCTCACCGCGGTGGCCACCGCGGTGGCCGCTCTGGGTCTCACCGCGGTCTCGGGCGCCCCCGCCCAGGCCGCGACCCCGCTCCCCGCCCACGTGTTCGCCCCCTACTTCGAGTCGTGGACCGGCGAGAGCCCGGCCGCCCTCAGCGCCCAGTCCGGCGCCAAGCACCTGACGATGGCGTTCCTGCAGACGGCCTCGAAGGGCTCCTGCACCGCCTACTGGAACGGCGACACCTCGCTGCCCATCGCCCCGGCCTCCTTCGGCGCCGACATCAAGACCATCCAGGGGCGCGGCGGGGACGTCATCCCGTCCTTCGGCGGCTACACGGCGGACACCACCGGGACCGAGATCGCCGACAGCTGCACCGACGTCGACCAGATCGCCGCCGTCTACCAGAAGGTGATCACGACCTACGACGTCCCCCGGCTCGACATGGACATCGAGGTCGACGCCCTGGACAACGCCGCCGGCATCGACCGGCGCAACAAGGCGATCAAGAAGGTCCAGGACTGGGCCGCATCGAGCGGCCGCAAGCTGGAGATCTCGTACACCCTGCCGACGACCACCCGGGGCCCCGCGGCCAGCGGTCTCGCCGTGCTGAAGAACGCCGTGGCCAACGGCGCCCGGGTCGACGTCGTCAACCTCATGACGTTCGACTACTACGACAACGCCTCCCACAACATGGCCCAGGACACCAAGACCGCGGCCCAGGGTCTCTACGACCAGCTCGCCAAGCTCTACCCGGCCAAGAGCCCGGCGCAGCTCTGGGGCATGATCGGCGTCACCGAGATGCCCGGCGTCGACGACTTCGGCCCCGCCGAGACGTTCACGCTCGCCGACGCCAGGGAGGTGTACGACTGGGCGAACGGCAAGGGGATCAACATGATCTCCTTCTGGGCGCTGCAGCGGGACAACGGCAGCTGCCCGGGTGGCGCCGCCGCGGACAACTGCTCCGGCATCGAGCAGAACACCTGGGACTTCTCCCGCATCTTCGCTCCCTTCACCAGCGGGGGGACCGCGCCGAGCGACGACTTCTCCCTCACGGCCGCCCCCGAGTCCGGGACGGTCAAGGCCGGCGGGTCCACCAGCGCCACGGTGCGGACCTCGGTGACCGCGGGCACCGCCCAGAGCGTGAAGCTCACCGTCAGCGGTGCGCCCGCCGGAGTCACGGCCTCCCTCAGCCCCGCTTCGGTGACGGCGGGAGGCACCTCGACGCTCACCGTCGCGACGACCGCCGCGGCCGTCAACGGCACGTACAAGCTGGTCGTCACCGGCGCGAGCCCGTCCGCCGCGCACTCGGCGACGTACTCCCTGACCATCACGGGCGGCAGCGGCAACCAGTGCACGGCGGCGCCCTGGGCCTCGGGTTCGGTCTACACGGGCGGCCAGCAGGTGTCGCACAAGGGCCACACCTGGAAGGCCAAGTGGTGGACGACGGGTGAGGAGCCCGGCACCACCGGAGAGTGGGGCGTCTGGCAGGACCTCGGCGCCTGCTGAGTCGGTCGCCGGGGGGTTCGATGGCCCCCCGGCGGTCCGGAAATGTGCCACCACCCCGTTAGGGAACGCCCTTTGGGGGCACTCCGCGAGCCATGCGTGACCCCGTCGAAACGACCACGGTGGCCGTCCGGCCCCTGGGGTTCGACGCCCCGCCCCCGCACCGGCCCGTTCCCCCGGAGGAGGCCCGCATGGACCCTGTGCCGCTCTCTGCCCACGAACGCCGGGTGCTGTACGACATCGAGCGCGCGCTCGACGACGACCGGCGGCTGTACCGCGCCATGCACTTCGCTCACCAGCGGCGGCGCCGGGCGATGATCGAAGCGGTCGTCCGCCTGCACCTCGCGCTGCTGGGGACGCTCGCCGCCGTCTCCCTCGTCCTGCTGACCGTGGGAATCGCACTCGCCCGCACCGGACTGGTCTGGGCGGCCGCGGGCTGTTGGACCCTGACGGTGATCCTCGGGTGCCGTCTGCTGTGCCGGTGGAGCGAGCCCGCGCCGTGAAGGCGTGAGCGGCGCGGCAGCAGCTCCGGCTCCTCGTTCCGGCCCCGCGTTCCAGCAGGTCGCACGCGCGGGGCCGGACAGGCGGTCGCCGGTGCGGTCACGCTGCCGGGCCCGCCCGCGTGTGGCAGCCTCGGGGGATGGCTTCCGACGGACAGGACATCGAGGCGACGCGGCCCCCTCAGGACCCGCTCCCCGCCGAGGACGGCCAGCAGGCCCTCTTCGACTGGCAGGACGCCCCGGCGGCCGCGCCGGCCGGCCGGGGGTTCCGGGACAGCGCGCAGGCGCAGCGGCTGCTCGACATCCGTTCCGTCTGGGCCGAGCCGGAAGCGCTGGCGTCTCCTCGCGGTCGGCAGATCATGGCCCGGCTGCCGGACGCGGAGGTGACCGAGGTGGCGAGCCACTGGCTGATCCCGTCGCTGCACGGCAACGAGGGCAACGTCGGCCGCTGGACCCGCATCAAGACCGAGACCCTGGTCCTGGGCGTGAAGCGGCGGCCGGTCACGCGCCCCAACGGCCGCTCCGCCGACTGGATCGCGCCCGGCGTCTCCAACGGCTGCGCCATGGCCTGCGCGTACTGCTACGTGCCGCGCCGGAAGGGGTACGCGAACCCGATCACGCTGTTCACGAACATCGAGGCGATCATCGCCCACGTCCGCCGCCATGTCCGCGCCCAGGGGCCGAAGCACGAGCCCAACCAGTGCGACGAGCACGCCTGGGTCTACGACATCGGGGAGAACGGCGACTGCTCCGTGGACGCACTGCTCTGCGAGAACACCGCCGACTACATCGCCGCGTTCCGGCAACTGCCGACCGCCAAGGCCTCGTTCGCGACCAAGTTCGTCAACCCCGACCTGCTGGACCTCGACCCGCAGGGCCGTACCCGCATCCGGTTCTCCCTGATGCCGGCCGCCGACGCCCGCCGCCTGGACATCCGCACCAGCCCGGTCCCCGAGCGCATCGCGGCGGCCGCGGACTTCCTCGACGCCGGGTACGAGGTCCACTTCAACCTGTCCCCCGTCGTCCTGCGTCCCGGCTGGCAGCGCGACTGGGCCGAGCTCCTGGACCACCTCGACGACGTGCTGCCCGCGCGGGTGAAGCAGCAGGCGGCGGCCGAGATCATCATGCTGACCCACAACCAGCAGTTGCACGAGGTGAATCTGGGCTGGCATCCCCGTGCGGAGGACCTGCTGTGGCAGCCCGAGGCACAGGAGACCAAGCGCTCCGAGAACGGCGCGCTCAACGTCCGTTACCGGGTGCAGGTCAAGCAGCAGGCCCTCGCGCGGCTCAAGGAGCTGCTCGCCGCCCATGCGCCCTGGCTGTACGTCCGGTACGCCTTCTGACCGGCGGGCTCAGACTCCGGCGCGCTCGGGTCCGGCGGGCTGCGAGGCGTGGGCGGCCTGCGGTCGGTGGGACCGGCGGGCCGCGCGCATGCTGGCGTGCCCCGCGTACTCCAGAGTGACCTCGCCGCGCGGCAGATCCAGCTCCGTCAGGCACAGCAGTCGCTCGTGCTGGTCGTGGCACCAGCGGCGCACCGCGAGTTGCGGGGCGGCGCTCGGGTGCGGGGAGTCGGCCGGGGTGAAGGTGACCGATTCGCTCACGCCGGGGGTCAGCCCCGCTCCCTGGCACCAGGCGGAGAAGGCGCTCAGGTCCGGGTCGGCCACGGGGATCCGGGGCAGATAGCGGAAGAGCTGCGGGATCTCCGTCAGCGCCACGGACGTGAAGTAGGTGACGGCCCGCTGCCGGATGCCGGTCAACGGGTCCTGGACGCTGTGCCGGTAGTGCAGCGCCGCCGACCCCTGCACCAGACCCAGATGGTCGGCAAGCGACGGACGGACCGAAGCGACGAACAGATACCCGCTCACCGCCCCCCGGCCCGAGGCGACCAGGAACGGGGACGGTGCGGCCTTCTTCTGCCGGTCCGGCCCGGACGCCTCGTACGCGCGCGCCGCGAACGTGCCCCGGCGACTGGTGACCACCAGCCCTTGGTCCCGCAGGAGTTCCAACGCGGCGCGCACCGTCGCGCGGGCCACCTGGAATCTCGCGGCCAGCTCCCGCTCGGACGGCAGCCGCGAACCCTCCGCTATCCGGCCGTCATCCAGCTCCTGGGTCAGACGGAAGGCAATGCGTTGGTACGTACCGGGCGACGACACAGACGACACGACACTCCTCACGATGTGCAACTACCAATACGCTATCCGTGACAGAGCAGAAGGTCTACACCAATGGCGCGTCCCAGGGGAAGGTTCTGTCCCGCAAACCGAGACACGGCCCGCGCATCTGGCTCATTTGTGTCGCGTCGTCGCCGGTACGTTCCGCCGGGGAGCCGGGGAGCCGGGGAGAGGTCAGGCGCTCGCCGGGCCCGTCGGTACGCCCGGTCCCGGCCGGGCGTGGTGCGCCACCCGGGCGCCCGGGGCGGTCCGGAGGCGGCGCAGCCACACGGAGGCGGTGCCGAGCAGGCCGGCGAACACGGTCAGGAGGAGGAGCGAGACCCACATCTGCCGGCTGCCGGGATGGAGCCACCCGGCCCAGGCCGCCGCGGCCGCCCAGAGCAGGACGCCGGCCAGGTAGAAGGAGCGGGTGCGGCGCAGCTGTCGCACGGCCCGCAGGGACACGAGGCGTTCGGTCTTCGGTGCCATGGCGCCCCGTGTACCCCACAGGACGCCTCCTACCACGGGCCGGTGACAGATCATCACGGCCGTGGCGCCGGGCGTGCTACCGCCCGGTCGAGCCGTCGATCCGTTCTCGCAGGATGTCGGCGTGGCCGGCGTGCCGTGCGGTCTCCTCGACCATGTGGACCAGCACCCAGCGCATCGACGGCGGCGGGGTCTCGCGCAGCGACCGTACGCCGGGCCGGTCCAGGTCGGCGCAGGCCCGGACGACCTCGTTGGCCCGGGCGACGGCCGCGCGGTAGGCGGCCGCCAGATCGGCGGCGCTGTCGGCGGCGGACACGGGGTCCTCGTCCGCCCACGGCTCCTCGCCCTCCCCCGCGTAGGCCCAGACGAACCAGTTGAGCTCGACCGCCGTCAGGTGCTTGAGGAGCAGGAGCAGATTCGTCCCGGAGGGCACGCCGGGCGTGCGGACCGCGGGCTCGGGGACCCCGGCCGCCTTGGCGAGCACGCACTCGCGCAGATAGTCCAGGAAGGCCAGCAGGGTGGTCTTCTCGTCGGTGTTCGTCCCGGGCGGGCGAAGGTCGGGGCGAGGTTCCGTCGGCTCCATGGAGGAACGGTAGATCATCGGGTCGTGCGTTCACCCGGTCGGGGTCGGCCTTCCGCCGGCGCGGGCCGGACGGGATGCACATGCGGCCCGGCTGCGTTGAACTACCTCATGACATGTCAGCATTCCTGCGTCGGCGGATCGGTCGGAGCGCGCGTCGCCCCGTCTCCGACGGTCCAGCCGGGGTAGACGAAGAGTTCCGCGGCGGACCGCGTCGCGGGAGACCCCGCTCCCCCACCGCGAAGGCATTCATGACCAGCGAAGACCGTCGAGCCGACCAGCCGGGGCCGCAGGCCGCCCGTACCGCATCGTCCGAGGGCGCGGCGCGCCGCAAGGTGTGTCTGGTGACGGGGGCGAGCGGATACATCGGAGGCCGTCTCGTCCCGGAACTCCTCGCGGCCGGATACCGCGTACGGTGCCTGGCCCGCACGCCGGAGAAACTGCGCGACTTCCCCTGGGTGCGGCAGGTGGAGGTGGTACAGGGTGACGTGCTGGACGAGGACTCGGTGCGCGGGGCGATGGCCGGTGTCGACATCGCGTACTACCTCGTGCACGCCCTGGCCAGTGGTGACGACTTCGAGGAGACCGACCGGCGCGCGGCCGGGATCTTCGCCGCCGCGGCCCGCGACAGCCGCCTCGAGCGGCTGATCTACCTGGGCGGACTCACTCCTCAGGACGTGCCCGAGAGCGAACTGTCCCCGCATCTGCGCTCGCGCGCGGAGGTCGGGCGCATCCTCCTGGACTCGGGGGTGCCCACGACCGTGCTGCGGGCGGCGATCGTCATCGGTTCCGGCTCCGCGTCCTTCGAGATGCTGCGCTACCTCACCGAGCGTCTGCCCGTCATGGTCACACCCCGCTGGGTGCACACCCGGATCCAGCCGATCGCCGTCGCCGACGCGCTGCGCTATCTGGTGGGCAGCGCCACCCTGCCCGCGTCGGTCTCCCGCACCTTCGACATCGGCGGACCGGAAGTGATGAACTACCGCGAGATGATGCAGCGCTACGCGCAGGTGGCCGAACTGCCGCACCGCCTCATCGTGTCGGTCCCGATGCTCTCCCCCGGCCTCTCCAGCCACTGGATCGGACTCATCACGCCGGTGCCGCGCGGTATCGCCCGGCCCCTGGCGGAGTCGTTGCGGCACGAGGTGGTGTGCGCCGAGCACGACATCGCCGCGTACATCCCCGACACGCCACGGGCGCCGCTGGGGTTCGACGAGGCCCTGCACCTGGCCCTGCAACAGATCAAGGAGGCCCAGGTCGACACGCGCTGGTCGTCGGCGGCCGTGCCGGGAGTGCCCAGCAGTCCGTTGCCCACCGACCCCGACTGGGCGGGCGGCAGCCTCTACACCGACCGCAGGGCCCGGCGCACGGAGGCCCGGCCGGAGGAGCTGTGGCAGGTCATCGAGGGCATCGGCGGGGAGAACGGCTGGTACTCGTTCGGGCTCGGCTGGGCGGTGCGCGGCTGGCTGGACCGCATCGTGGGCGGGGTCGGGCTGCGTCGCGGACGACGTGACGCCGCGCGGCTGCGCCTGGGGGACGCCGTGGACTTCTGGCGGGTCGAGGCCGTCGACCAGGGCAGTCTGCTGCGGTTGCGCGCCGAGATGCGGCTGCCGGGGCTCGCCTGGCTGGAGCTGCGGGTGGGGCGGGACAAGGAGGGCCGGACCGTCTTCCTCCAGCGCGCGCTCTTCCACCCGCACGGCCTCGCCGGGCACGCCTACTGGTGGAGCGTCTCCCCGTTCCACGCGATCGTCTTCGGCGGCATGGCCCGCAACATCACCCGCGCCGCCGAACGGCTCTCCCGGCGGGACGGGCGCTGAGCGGAACCGACGAAGCCGGGTGCGGCGCCGCTGCGGCGGCCGCACCCGGCATGGCGTGGAACGCCCGGCGGATCACTGTCCCGCGGACGACGCCGCCTCTTCCTCGGTCTTCGCGTCGGCGGTGGAGAGCTGACCGCCGGCCGTCTCCAGGTGCGCACGGACGAACCACTGGAACTTCTCGAGGTCGCGCAGCTGGCCGATGAGGAGGTCCTCCGTGGCCGGGTCGATCGTGCCGACCTGCTTGATGGCGTCCCGCAGGGACTCGATCACGCCGGTGTAGACGAGGTCGAGGGCTCCCAGGTGGGCGATGGCGTCGGCCCTGCCGACGCTGTAGTCCTCCCAGGTCCGCTCGCGGACCAGCACGCCGGGGGTGCCCTGCGCGACGCCGCCGAGGGCGGCCAGGCGCTCGGCCACGTCGTCCGCCATGACCCGGACCTGGTCCACCTGCGGGTCCAGCATCTCGTGGACCGCGATGAAGTGCGGGCCGACGACGTTCCAGTGCACGTGCTTCAGGGTCAGGTGCAGGTCGTTGAGCGCGTGCAGACGCTGCTGCAGCAGTCCGTTGATCAGGTGCGCGTCCTCGACGGAGATGCCGGGGACGGTGTAGCGGGGGGTGGACGAAGAAGTCACGGTTCATGCTCCATTCTTTTGTAACGTCACCTTTCGGTACCCCTGACCGAGGTGTCCACACCCGTTTATCCGCTGTCCCTGTGTGATCTTCTGTCCCAGCGTTGTCCGTGACCCCTTCAGGCACTCGGTGGCGAGCCGCCGGGCCCGGTCACGTTCAGGCGCGTGCCGCACTGCCCGTCTTCGTCCGCGGCCGTACCGGGGTCAGCACGTGGTGTTCCCGGATCGCGGCCAGGGACAGGGTGCGGTAGCCGACGTCGGCGAACAGGGCCGTGACGCGGTCGCCCTCCTGGCTCATGATCTCGCCCTCGCCCCAGGTGGTGTGCTGCACCGGGGTGCCCGGCAGGAAGGTGTCGTCCGCGGGCTCGGTGTGCGGCAGGCAGGGCGCTTCGGTGCCGGCCAGGACGCCCTCGTGGTGCGGCGGGGACTCCTCTTCCTGGGCGGCCCGGTCGCAGACGTCGCAGCCGGTGCACCGCCCCGCGGCCGGCTCCTCCCCGAAGTAGCCGAGGAGGTGACGCCGCCGGCAGCCGTTGGTCTCCGCGTACGCCCGCATCATCTCCATCCGAGACCGTTCCAGCCGCACCCGGGCCTCGACCAGGCGGAGCGCTTCCTTGGCGCAGGTGTCGCGCCGGGCGCCGGGGACCACGCGGATGCCGTCCTGCGCGCCCGCGCGCAGCCCGCCCGCCTCCTCCAGGAGGTGCACGAGCGAGGTCAGGGCCGTGTGGGAGAGACCTGTCTTCTCCCGCAGGGCGGTGACGGTGACGCCGCGCGGGTGGGCGCGCACCGTGTCCATGAGACGGGTGAGCGTGTCGGTGTCGGGGCGGCCGCCGACCCGGTAGCGCTGGGCGGACAGGTCCTCGGGCCGGTAGGCGAGGATGGCGGCGGCGGGCTTCTCGTCGCGTCCGGCGCGGCCGATCTCCTGGTAGTACGCGTCGAGCGAGCCGGGCACGGAGGCGTGCAGCACGAAGCGGATGTCGGCCTTGTCGATGCCCATGCCGAACGCGGAGGTGGCGACGACGACGTCGAGGGACCCCTCGCGGAAGAGGTCGTGGGTGCGGGTGCGTTCGGTGGCCGTCATCCCGGCGTGGTAGGCGGCGCTGTCGAAACCGAGGTCGGACAGCTCCCGCGCGTACTCCTCGGCCTCCTTGCGCGTGCCGGTGTAGACGATGCCGGGCTTGGTCTCGGCGGCGGCCCGCTCCAGCACCCAGCGGCGCTTGTCGGCGTCCTCCTGGTGGCGCATCACCTCCAGGTGGAGGTTGGGCCGGTCGAAGCCGGCGATGGTCTCGTGGACGTCTTCCATGCCCAGCCGTTCGACGATGTCGGCGCGGACCGGGGCCGCGGCGCTCGCGGTCAGGGCGAGCAGCGGGGGCCGGCCGATCCGCTCGCGCGCGTGCCGCAGCGACAGGTAGTCCGGGCGGAAGTCGTAGCCCCATGTGGAGACGCAGTGGGCCTCGTCGACGACCATCAGGGCGGGGCGGGCGGCCGCTATCTCGGCGAGGACGTCGTCCTTGGCCAGTTGCTCGGGCGAGACGAAGAGGAAGTCGAGGGCGCCGTCGCGCACCCGCTCCCAGGCGGCTTCGTTGGCGCGCGTGCCCTGGGCGGAGTTGACCGCTTCGGCGTCCGGGCTGCCCTTGGCGCCGGTGAGCGCGGCGACCTGGTCGCGCTGGAGCGCGATGAGCGGGGACACGACGACGGTGGTGCCCTCCAGGAGCACTCCGGGCACCTGGTAGACGGCCGACTTGCCGGCGCCGGTGGGCATCACGACCATGGTGTCCCGGCCCTGCATCACGGCGGTCATGGCATCGAGCTGCGCCGGGCGCAGCCGCTGCCATCCGAAGACGTCGCGGGCACTGCGGCGAAGACGTCGGCTGAGGGCAGCGGTCCTGAGAGGCATGGCACTCCTGAAAAGCGGGGGTCGTGCTGGCTGGTTCCACCTCGCCTGTACCCCTAAAGCGGCGGACCACGTCGCCCATGTGCCGATGGGGGCGGACCGGACCTGATGCGGTCCGGTCCGCCCCCGTCGGCGATGCACCGAGGACGTCTCGCTACGGGAGGCTGTGCACCTTCGGGCCGACGGCGTTCGACCAGGCGTTGCCCGCCGTGGCATCCCAGTTCGTCGACCACGTCATGGCACCGCGCAGTCCCGGGTACGTCTTGGACGGCTTGAAGGAGCCGCAGCCGGTCCCGCGGGTCAGGCAGTCGAGGGCGTTGTTCACGACCGACGGGGCCACGTAGCCGCTGCCCGCGCCACGTGTGGACGCCGGGACGCCGATCCCGACCTGCGACGGGTCGAGGCCGCCCTCCAGCTGGATGCAGGCCAGCGCGGTCAGGAAGTCCACGCTGCCCTGGCTGTAGACCTTGCCGTCGCAGCCGAGCATCGAACCGCTGTTGTAGTACTGCATGTTGACGACGGTGAGGATGTCCTTCACGTTCAGCGCGGTCTGGAAGTAGCCGCCGGACGTGGACTGCATGTCGATGGTCTGCGGGGCCATCGTGAGGACCAGCTTGGAACCCGCCTTCGCGGCGAGCTGGCGCAGCGCCTTCGTCATGTAGGTGGGGTTGAGTCCGTTCTCCAGGTCGATGTCGACGCCGTCGAAGCCGTACTCCTGCATCAGCGCGTAGGCGCTGTTGGCGAACGCCGTCGCGGAGGCGTCGCTGTTGACGGAGATGGTGCCCTTCTCGCCGCCGACCGAGAGGATCACGGACTTGCCCGCGGAGTGCTTGGCGGCGATGTCCGCCTTGAAGTCGGCGGTGGAGGAGTAGCCGACGGCCGGGTCCAGGTTGAAGGTGATCTGGCCGGGTGTGGTGGTGGCGTCGGCGAAGGACACCGCGATGATGTCGTACTGCGACGAGACGTCGCGCAGCTTCTGGACGGTCGCGCCGTTGTCGAAGTTCTGCCAGTAGCCGGTCAGCGCGTGCTTGGGGACGGTGCCGCCGTCCCCGCCGCCGCTGCCCTTGGCGGTCCGTGCGGACACGGCCGTCGACTTGGCGGACTCGCCCGCCGCGTTGGACGCGCTCACCTGGAAGCTGTAGGTGGTCTCGGGCGTGAGGCCGGTGACGGTCGTGGAGGCTCCGCTGACCGAGGCGACCTTCGCGCCGTCGCGGTAGACGGTGTATCCGGTGGCCGTGGACACGGGGGTCCAGGACAGCGGTACCGAGGTGGACGTCGTCGTGCCCGCCGCGAGGCCGGAGGGTACGGCCGGTATCTCCACCGGGTCGGTGCCGCCGCCCCCGTCGGGTCCGAGGACGCTCACGTCGTCCGCGTAGTAGGCGCTCTGGCCATACCAGCCGTGCGTGTACACGGTGACGGACGTGGTGTTCGCGCCGGTCGTGAAGCTGGTGGAGAGCTGCTTCCAGGCCGCGTCCCCCGGCGTCCAGGTGGACACGTCGGTGGTGCCGGTGCCGCGGGCGCCGAGGTAGGCGTAGCCGCCCTGCACCCAACTGCTCAGCTTGTACGTCGAGTTCGGCTTCACCTTGACGATCTGGACGCACTCGGCCTTGTCCTGGCCCGCGGGGGTGGCCTTGAGCGCCTTCGTGCCGCCGTGCACGGGGGAGGTCACGGCGGCGCCGCTGTTCGCGCTGCAGGTCCAGTTGCTCAGGTCCGACTCGAACCCGGCGTTCTTGGCCACGTTGACGTCCGCCGCGGCGGCGTCCGCCGCTTTGACGTCGGCCGACTGCGCGGGCGCGGCCAGCGAGGTGACGGCGAGCGCGGCGGCCGCACCGACGGCGAGCGCCGCACCGACTCTGCGACGAACACCGGGTCTGCCCTGACGTGCACGGTCCACGAAGTGCCTCCAGAAAGAGGTGAAGGACGGAAGTGAACGACGGTGGCCACCGCTGTTGTGCGCATCGTTGGTCCAGACCAATCAAGTTGTCAAGAGTTCCGGCACGATCGCCGCGTTCCGCCGAGGCGCGCGCCCTTGCGCCGCGCCTCGGCGGAACGTCCCCAGCGGACCGGAGTGATGTCGAAGGAGCCGCCCGGCGCCTAGGACCTGCGGGGCGCCGGGCCCGTGCCCGGCTCCGCGGATGCCAGTGCCGTCCGGACGGCCGCATGTCGGGCCACGTCCTCGCGGGCGGCCTGCTCGGGGTGGCGGCGGCGCCAGAAGGGGTTGTCGTGGGGCAGCTTGCTGGAGACCCGTCCGTACATGCCGAACGTCAGGATCAGCAGGCCGACGACGAAGCTGAACACCACGTTGGACATCCCGAAGTCCAGGAAGTTCGCGGGACGGTCCAGGGTGAACAGGTGGTAGAAGCCGCTCAGGATGAAGAGCGTCCCCACGGTCATGTTCAGGTCGGAGGCGAAGGTGCCACCCACCACCCCACCGGCGACGAGCGCCGCTCCGACGACCAGCGAGATGACGCTGAGGGCCGTGTTGGTCGCGAGGCCCGCCACGTTCCCGCTGGTACTGAACGGGGTCAGCGCGTCGGCCAGGCCGAGGCAGCCGAAGGCGATGAGGACCAGGCCGCAGAAGGCGGCGCCGTAGCGGTAGACGCCGGCCAGGTGGTGATCGACGGGCAGTTCGTCCTGCAACTTCATCTCGGTCTCCTTGCGCCGGCCACCCGGACGGTGGCGAAGGACCTTGGTGCCGCTCGACCGCCCCCACCTGCCCTGCGGTCGGACATAGTGGGGCGTCACGATCCATTCCGGCATTCGGGGCCCGGCGGATGCACCTCGGACGGCGGCGGTCGCGTCAGGGTGACGACAGCTGCGCCGGACGCACGGGCGCGTGCCGCGGCCGCTGCGCCCGTTTCACGACGTCAGGAGCGTGACCAGGCCGGTGGCCGCGGGCCGCCCGGCCGCCATCACGACGAACCGGCACCCGCCGGGCTGCGCCGCCACCTCGATCAGGGCGCCGCGGGCCGGAACGGGTGCCAGAAGGTCGGCGCGCAGACCGACCACCGCACCCGCGGTCATGCCGCTGGTCAGCAGGGCGGCCTGGCGCCCGGCCTCCAGCACGGCCGGCGCGGGCAGCCGGGCCGGGCGCCCCGCGAGCAGGACCGGGTGTCCCGGGTCGCGCGGGACGACGACCAGCCGCCCCTGCGGCGCGCGGGCGAGCATTACGTCGGGCTCGGCCGCCGCACCGACCGCGGCGGGCGAGGGATGGAGCAGCGCGGGCCGGGGTGCGTCGTCCGGCCGGGCCGGGTCAGGTGCCGGCGGTCGGGCGAAACGGATGGTGCAGGTGGCGAACGGCGTCCCCCGGAACTGGTACTCGGCGGTGACGCGGTACCCGGTCAGGACTCCGCCGTGCACCACCTGGTCGGTCACGCTCACCCGGGCCACCACGTCGGTGGCGTCGCCGCGCTCGGTCGGCTGGGAGCGGGGGTGCGTACCCAGACTCGCGGAGACGGCTTCCAGCGGTGCCGCCGCGGCCGCGGGAAGGTGGTGGCGCTCCAGCGCCACGGCGAGCTGGCGGGTCGACTCCACGACGATCAGCGGATGGTGCCGGACCGCGGCCATCCGCTCGTTCAGCGGGTGGAAACGCGGCCACTGGCACTCCCCCAGGAAGCTCTGGCTGCCCAGGCGGCCGAGGGACACCACCAGGAGCGACGCCATCGTCCCCAGGCCGAGGGTGCGCCATGTGAGCTCCGCACCGGACGGCCGTACCGGAGGAATCGGCAGGTCACTGCGGGTGTCGACGATCACGGGAGTGCTCATCTGTCTCTCCTGACTGCGGTGGCGGCCCGGGGGCGGCCTGCGGCCGCGACCCCTTCCGCGTGCGGAGCCGGGAAACCCACGACGACCTCCACCCCCTCTTCGGCCGGGGCGGGGGTCGTGGATGCGTCGGGCCCGGGCGGAAAACCCTTTGGCGGCACTCGGCGGCCGCTGCTACCTTTCCGGTGGCCGTGCTGGAGACCAGGAGGTGGTACCCGTGAACACAGAATCGACATGGGTGCTCCCCTGCGGGGTCACGGTCGGGCGGTAGGTCGTCCGGGAGCGCCGTCGCAGCGCACTCCCGAAAGGCTCGACCATGCATTTCACTTCCGAACGACGCCTCGATGACGGCACCCTCGAGCGCGAGTTCACCCTCGGCGAGATCCCCGGCACCCTGTGGACGCCCCGATCCGACGTTCCCGTCCCGCTCGTCCTGATGGCCCACAACAACGGCCTGCCCAAGAGCCAGTCCCGGCTGGTGGCCCGGGGCCGGACGACGGCGGCCCACGGATACGCGGTGGCCACCATCGACGCCGCGGGATGCGGTGACCGCCCCCGGTCCGCCGCCGAGGAGCAGGCCCGCGCCGATCTGCGCCGCGCCCTGCAGGCCGGCGAGCCGGTCGACGACATCTTCGAATCCCTCATCGGTCCGCTGGTCGAGAAGGCCGTCCCGGACTGGCGGACCACCTTGGACGCCCTGCTGGAGCTGCCCGGGATCGGCGGCCCGGTCGGCTATTCGGGGTGGACCGCGCTCGGCATTCGGCTGGCGGCGGTGGATTCCCGTATCGCGGCCGCCGGTTTCTTCGCCGGCGGTTTCGTGCCCCGCGCCCAGCGCGAGGAGGCCCGGCAGATCACCGTTCCGCTGCTGTTCCTCCTCCAGTGGGACGACGAGGGGAACCCCCGGCAGCGCGCCCTGGACCTGTTCGACGCCTTCGGCAGCAAGGAGAAGACGCTGCACGCCAACCTGGGCGGACACACCGGCACCCCGTGGTTCGAGGTGGAGGACGGCGGACGGTTCTACGACCGGCACCTGAAGTGATGCCGGACCGCGCGGCCCCCGACGGCATGTAGGCAGTCACCTCCCTTGCGGAGGCGGGCCGTCCGGCCGCTGCGCGGGCGCGTACGCGGTGGAGGCCGGGAAGCCGCCCGTCGAGGGGAGTCCTCAGCTCTCCTCGACGGGCGGCGGCCGTCCGCATGGCCGAGTCGGTTGTCCGGGTGCGGGCAGGGACTGCGCCCTTGCCACTGCCCTGGGAGGCGACAGCGCCGTAGCCCGCGCCCTACGCCTGCCCCGCGCCTGCGCCTGCGCCTACGCCTACGCCTACGCCAGGACGGGTAGCGCGGTGAGTCCGCGCACGAGGCGGGTGCGCCGCCACTCCAATTGCTCGGCCGGCACCGCGAGGCGGATTCCCGGGAATCGGGTCAGCACCGCTCCGAGAGCGATCTCCATCTCGGCCCTGGCGAGCGGAGCGCCCACGCACCGGTGGATTCCGTGGCCGAAACCGAGGTGGGCCGCGGCCGCCCGGTCAAGGTCGAGAAGGTCCGGCGCGGGGAATCGTGCCGGGTCCCGGTTGGCCGCCCCGAGAGCGATCAGCACGGGGACGCCGGCCGGGATGTCCGTGCCGCCGAGCGTGACGGGTTCCGTGGTGAAGCGGAAGGTCGCCGTGCTGACGGAGGAGTCGAACCGGAGCAGCTCGTCCAGCGCGGCCGGAACGTCGGCCGGACGGTCCCGGAGGCGGGCCAGTTCGGCCGGGTGACGGAACAGCGCGAGGACGGCGTTGCCGAGGGCGTTGGTGGTGGTCTCGTGTCCCGCGACGAGCAGCAGGACGGCGAGCGAGACCAGTTCCTCCTCGCTCAGTCGGTCGGCTCCGTCGCGCGCCGCGATGAGGCGGTCGAGCAGTGAGTCACCGGGGGCACGGCGCTTGGCGGCGACCAGTTCCGTCATGTAGTCGGCCATCGCGTGCGAGGCCGCGTCGATGACGTCCGGCTCCCCCGCCGCGAACAGCTGCGCGGACCGGCGCCGGACGTCGGCGCGGTCGGCGGGCGGCACTCCGAGCAGCTCGCAGATCACGATCACCGGCAGCGGCACCGCCAGTCCCGCCACGAAGTCGAACCGCTCACCGGTGGGCCACTGGTCCAGCAACTCGTCGGTGACGCGGGCGATGAACGGACGCAGTTCCTTGACCGCTCCGGTCGTGAACGCCTTCGTCACCAGCTTGCGCAGCCGCGTGTGCCGCGGCGGGTCGCAGGCCAGCATGGTCCGGGCGACCGCCGGATGCAGGCGTCGGCGTGACTCCTTGTCGGCGAAGAAGACGGCCGTGTCCTTCGAGAGCCGGCCGTCGCCGAGGGCTTCCCGCGCTTCCGCGTGGCCGGTGACGAGGAAGCCGGGCCGGCCGCCGGAGCCGGGCGGCAGGGGCTGCACCGGGCAGGCGGACCGCAGGGCCGCGTAGGCCGGGTAGGGGTCCTGGAGGAAACGGGGGTCCTGAGTCGGGTCGGTCATGCGCTCGGGCTCCAACTGGTTCCGGCCGATGCGACCTGCGTCGACGAGCAAGCGTAGCGGTGCGGATCGGTGCGGATCGGGACGGCTCCTCGTCGGCGCGGGCGGCGGCCCAGGCGTGCTCCGACGGGGCTTACCCCGAACACGCCCGCGCAAAAGGTGCGCGGCCCCGACGTGCCGGTGCGGGTGAACCGGCGCCCCGCGGCGAACCGTTCGCGTGGGGTCGGCGTCGAGGCCAGCATGATCAAGCGCAATCCGCACCTGACCGAGCCGGGCCTGGCCCGCATCACCATCCACTCCGCCGACGCGTACACGGTGATGACCCTCGCGTACGCGATGGCCGCGCACTTCAACGCCACCGGCCCGTCGGATCCCCACTCCGTTCCCGGCGAGGAAGGCGTCGCGGTCACCCTCCATGCGTACACCAGAGCCACCGGAGGCCCACTCAGGGTGGAGTGAGGGGTCGAGCGCCGCGCACGGGCCTCCGACGGGTTCCCGTGTGCGGCGCTCAGGTGATGGTTCCCGACGAGCCCTGATGACCTGCCGGTCAGCGGGTAGGTGGTCCGACATGCAGACCCACAGCAATACAGTCGTCCTGGCCGCCTCGGGCACCACCTCGCTACTGCTCGTCATCGTCGGCGTCGTGGTCGTCGCCGGCCTGCTCGCGATGTTCGTCGTGGGCCGACGCCGTTCGGCCCGGCACAGCGCGACGAGCACACCCGTGCCCAAGGCGGGCCTGCCCGACGAGGCGCCGCAGCGCGGCGTGGGATGGCAGACCCCCGACGACGACCCGGAACAGGGTCACCCCCACCGCTGACACCGCGGGGCCGGACACGCCGATGATCGCCGGTGTCGCCGTGCCGACTGGATGCACAACGTCGGCACCGGCGTTCTCGGCCATGCGGACGGGCGGAGGCCGCCCCGGGTGCTTCTGCAATTGCCTATACTCCCGACGGCAATTCGGGAAACTCGTCGGCCGCGCCATGAGGCGTAGCCACCTGGCCATACCCGTACTTCCCGTAGAGCGCTCCTGCCGCATTCCATAGAATCGTCATCCGACCCTCGCGGAAAACTGACTCCTTGGCAGGTGAACCTTGCTGGTGCGCGCGGTTGAAGATGTCGTGGGAACCGAATGTGACGTGAACTGGGGAAACGGGACGAGCCGGCGGCTCGTCGTCCAGGCCGATCTCCTGGGATTCGGCCTGACCGAGACCTATGTGCAGCCGGGCAGCGAGTCGTACCTGAGGTACGACAACCACCAGGAGGTCTGCTATTGCGTCTCCGGATCCGGTTCCGTGGAAACGGCGGACGAGGTCTTCGAAATCAAACCGGGGACGCTCTATGCCCCGGGCATGGGTGAACCGCACATCCTGCGTTCGGAACACGGAATGACGCTGATGTGCGTGTTCTCACCGGCCCTTCTGGGCCCGGAAAGGCATTTGCTCGCGCCGGGCGTGCACTCCAGTTACTAGACGCGGCGCCGGACAACCGCACAGGTCCGCAGCACACCCGTCCCGCGTACCGCGTCAGGGAAGGCAGAAGAGCATGCCGGAAACCATCGACCTGGTCATCCCGAACATCGTCGAGTTCAACCTGAAACGCACCCTGCTCGATTTCGACCCGGGTGTGGAACACGACCTGGTCGGGCACGGCACGGGCCTGACGGACCAGTGTGTCTTCTGGAGCGCCGAGAACCGCGTGCTCGTGCTCCCGGCCGGCTACTCCCCGGAGTGGCTGGCCGACGTGCACGCGGGGCTCGGCGTGCCCGTGCCTCCGGTCGTCACGCCGGTCGCACGCACCGGCCGCTTGGTCCACGATCTACTCAACGACGACCGTGCCCTCGCCGCCCTGCACACCGCGACCGACGGGGCCCGCACGGTGCGGTTCGTGTCGTTCGGGGCATCGCCCGAGCTGTACGCCTTGGCCGCGCTGCTCCGCAGTCGGGGCAGGGACGTGCGGTTGGACGTCGCCGACCCCGAGCACTACTGGGCGTGCGAGTACCTGGAGTCGAAGCTCAGCTGCGTCGACCTCGCCTCGCACCTCCCGGGCTTCCGCGTGCCGCGCGGCATCTCGGTCGCCAGTTGGGAGCAGTTGGAAGGGGCGGTCACGGCGATCGTGGGCAGCGGCGGCCGCGCGGTGGTCAAGAGCATGTACGGCGTGGGGGGTTACGGCTCCGCCGTCGCACGGCAGGAGGCCGACGGAACCGTCCGGCGGTTCTGGCAGTCCCTGCGGCGCGAGCCGTTCTTCGGCACGTTCCCGCTCACCGTGCAGGAGTACGTCGAGCACGGCGGCGACTGCCCGGCCGTGGACGTCCTCGTCGGCGACGGCGAGGAGCCCCGCATGGAGTTCAGCACCCTCGGCGTCGAGGGCCTGCGGTACCGCAGCCTCGTCATGGGGCCCGGCGTCGTCGACGCGGGCCTGGAGAAGCGGCTCGGCGCGCTGGGCACGGCCGTGCACGCGTACGCCCGATCCCTGGGCTACCGCGGCTGGTTGACCGTCGACTGCCTTCTCGGCCTGGACGACGAGCTCTACGTCACCGAGATCAACGCCCGGCGCTCCGGCGCCATGCACACGATCTCCCTCGCGGACCGGTGGGCCGACGACGACCCGGTCGTCTACACCCACGACGCCCTGCCCG
This sequence comes from Streptomyces sp. NPDC002564, assembly GCF_042889645.1. Lineage (NCBI taxonomy): Bacteria > Bacillati > Actinomycetota > Actinomycetes > Kitasatosporales > Streptomycetaceae > Streptomyces > Streptomyces sp. NPDC002564. Next base: position 48,897 of record NZ_JBIARE010000011.1, read on the forward strand.
TGCGGCTCCCCGGCGGCGCCTCGTACACGCGGCACGTCCGGCCCGTGTTCGAGGACCTCTGGACGCGGGGCGTCCGGGCCTACCCGTCGACGGTCCGCGCGCTCACCGGGCACCGTCCGACCCTGGGCATCGTCGTGTGCGCGGGGAGCGCGGCGGAGGCCGAGCGCATCGTGGACGAGGCCCACCGGGCCGTCAACGCCGCGCCGGCCGACGATGCCGCCGCGCTCCCCAGGCCGACGGCGGGCAGCCGCTGAGGCGAGGCCGAAGCGCGTGCTCCCCGCGACGGCTCGGGCCGGGTACGAAGGGCGACTGGCCCGGGCGGACGCCCGGGCCAGTCGCCCTTTTCGCCGCCCCGTTCCTATTGCACGGTCGGCACGGTCGCCGACGAGCGCGCGCTCGTACGCGTCGGAGTCCCGCATCCCTTCTCCGCGAGGAACTCCGCCTGGGCCATGGGCGTCGCGTTGTCGAAGAGGCGGTTCAGGAGTTCTCCCTCCCACTCCACCGATTCGACGTCGTCGATCCCGTACTCCGTCAGGATCCTGCCGATGGCCTGGAGGGCGAGCAGCGAGTATCCGCCCAGTTCGAAGAAGTCGCCCTGGTGCACGTCGATGGACTCGGCCTCCACGTCCAGGACTTCTGCCCAGACCCGGCGTACCACGAGCGCCGCCGCTTGCGCGTCGCCCGGTGCGTACGGGAGCGGGGCGTCCGTCGCCGCGGCGGGGACGTCGGGGGTGGCTTCGGTGACGTCGGGCGTGGCTTCGGTCAGGTGGTCCGTCACGGTTCCTCCATGGTTCGCGATGTGCGGCTGGTCGGCAGGGTCGGCGGACAGGGCAGCGGGCCGGACGAGCGGGTGGTCGGCGCCCTGGCCCGGGCGGCGGCAGTCGTGCGGGCGGACCCGGGCGCAGGGGCGGGCGTGGTGTCCGTGGCCGTGGGCGTGCTCATGGGATCAGGACCACCTTGCTGGCCGCCCCGGAGTCGAACAGCCGGAATCCCTCCGCGGCTTCGGACAGGGGAAGCCGGTGCGAGACGAGGAACGTCGGGTCGACGCGGCCCCCGCGCACCAGGTTCATCAACGGTTCGAAGTCGCTGATGGGGTCGCCGACGGCGAAGCGCAGCGTGATCTCCTTGGCGAAGGCGAGCCGGGTCGGCATCGGCATGGCGTCGGCGGCGTGCGCGCCCACCGCGCACACCGCTCCGCGCGGTCGCACCACGTGCAGGGCGCTGAGCAGCGCCGCGTCGGTGCCCACGGCCTCCAGGACGGCGTCCGCGCCGCGCCCTTCGGTGAGCTCGGCGATGTGCGCCGTCACGTCGGGTGATGCGGGGACCGGGTGGGCGCCGCGTTCGGCGGCCAGTTTCCGGCGGCTCTCCAGCGGGTCGACGGCGAGCACGCGGGCGGCGCCGAGGGCCCAGGCCGCCTCCACGGCCAGCAGCCCCACCGGGCCGCAGCCCACCACCGCCACCGTGTCGCCGGGGCGGACCTCCGCGCCCACGGCACAGGCGTACCCCGTGGCGAGCACGTCGCCGACGAACAGCGCCCGCTCGTCGTCGACGTCGTCCGGGATCGGGAACAGGACCGTGTCGGCGAAGGGCACCCGGACGTACTCCGCGTGCCCTCCTGCATAGGCCCGTTCGCCCACCACGGTCGCGTAGCCGAAGAGGCCCACGTGTGCGCACTGGTAGTGCCAGCCGCGGGCGCAGGCCCCGCAGTGCCCGCACGCGATGATGTCCGAGGCGACGACCCGGTCGCCGGGAGTGAGGCCGCGTACCTCGGGGCCGACCTCTTCGACCACGCCGGTGAACTCGTGGCCGGTCACGGTTCCCGGCGGGAAGCCGTCGATCTCACCGCGGTACGGGTGGAGGTCGGTGCCGCAGATCGCGCTGCGCACGACGCGGACGACGGCGTCCCTGGGGCTCTCGACCCGGGGCGTGGGGAGGTCGGCCGCGAGCGTCACCCGGCGCGGGCCGTGCCACTGCAGTGCTTTCATGTGGCCTCCTGGGGCATGGCCCGGCCGGGCGCGCCGGCCGCTTCGTCGCTCCGCGCGTCCCGCTCCAGCTCCTGGCAGGCGTCGGCGAGCGCGTGGTGGAGCTCGTCGAGCAGACGGGCGGCGGCCGCGTCGTCGTACTGGCCGGGATCGTGGATGAGCAGGGCGCGCAGGGTGCCCGCGTCCTCGTAGAAGCCGAGGTCCAAGGGGTACGGGGAGAACGGGTCGTGGTCGATGAGCGCGACGTCGAGGCCTTCGAGGGCGGGCGGCACCTCCGCCGCGGTCTGGAAGGACACGCACACGCTGATCGCCGCCCCGAAGCCGGGCCGCCACAGCCCGAGGTCGGGGGCCAGCCGCTCGAACGGCGCGTCCCGGTGGGCGTACCCGCCGATGAGAGCGCGGCGGACCTGTCGCAGCAGCCCGCGGAAGTCGCCCTCGGCGGGCACCCGGGTGCGGACGGGCAGCAGGTTCACGAAGAAGCCGGCGGCCTGTTCGAACTCGGGGCGGGCGCGGTATCCACTGCGGGTGGCCACGAGGATGTCGTCGGTGTCGGTGTGGTGTCGCAGCACGCGCAGGAAGGCGGCGTGCAGCAGCATGAACAGGGTCACGCGCTCGCGGCGGGCGGCGGCCCGCAGCCGGTCGTACAGGTCGCCGGGCAGGGCCGACCACCTTGTCCGTGGCGGCTGTGGGTCCGGCGGGGGCGAGGGGGCCGCGAGGGCGAGCGGAGGCAGCGGGACGACGCCCGCCAACTCCCGCTTCCAGTGGTCGAGTTGTCTGGGGTAGACGGGTCCGGCGAGCCAGTCGTGCTGCCAGTGGACGAAGTCCCGGTACTGGGCGGGCGGGGGCGGCAGCGGCGAGGGGCGGCCGTGCACGTACGCGGAGTAGAGCTGTTCCAGTTCGCGCAGGAGCACCCGCCACCACGACCAGGCGTCGGAGACGAGGTGGTGCAGGGTGATCCGCACGACGTGCTCGTGCGGGGCCAGCCTGATCAGCGCCGCCCGCACCAGGGGTCCCCGGGCCAGGTCGAAGGGGGCGCGCAGGTCCTCCGCGAGGTACTGCGAGAGGGTCCGGTCGCGTTCCGCCACCGGCAGCGCGGTGAGGTCGGTCAGCGGCAGGGGCACCTCGATGTGCGGCGAGACGCGCTGGACGGGCAGGCCGGCCACGACGGGGAAGCTGGTGCGCATCGCTTCGTGGCGGTCGGCCAGCTCCTGGATGCCCGCGCGCAGGGCCGTCGGGTCCAGCTCACCGGTCAGCCGGAACGTCATGGGGTCGGCGTACCGGGTCCGGCCCGCCCTCCGCTCCAGGAACCACACGCTCTGCTGCGCGTACGACAGGGGCACGTCCAGCACGCCGCTCGTGCCGTCCGCTCCGCCCTCCCCGGGAAAGCCGTCGCGTCCGGTCACTTGACTCCCCAGGCGAAGAGCCAGCGCCTCGGCACGCCCGTCAGCTCCAGCCGCCCGAAGGTGGTCCGCAGCCCCTGGATCAGCGCCTCGGAGCCCAGGGCCAGGTCGCCGACTCCGGTGGAGCCCTCCACGAACACCGAGTACGTGCACAGGGCCTCCCAGTCCTGGAGGGTCCACGTGTAGACCACCTCGTCGGACCTGACCCGCGAGAACCCCGCCCGCGTGAACAGCTCCTCGTGCCGGGCAGGTGTGAGCGTCTGCAGGGCCACCGGCTTCGGCCCGCCGAGGACGAGGTCCTGGCCCCGCTCGCGCAGGGCGTCGCGGGTGGCCCGCATCCACTGCGCGTAGAAGGGCCGGGTCTCGGGGAGGACGGCCCCTTCGTAGAAGAGGGTGTTGAGGGCGCAGCGGCCCCCGGGCACGAGCAGTCCGTGGCAGCCGTCGATCACGGCGCCGCGTTCGCTCTCCGGTATCTGGTGCATCACGTTGCTGAGGACGGCGACGTCCACCGGCCCCGCCAGGGACTCGACGTCCTGGGCACGCCCCTGGACGAAGCGCACCTTGGGGTCGGTCACCCGTCTGCGGGCAATGGCCAGTTCGTGCTCCGACGGGTCGATGCCGATGATGGCGCCGACGTTGCCGGTGCGTTCCAGGAGCAGTTGGGTGGCGAGTCCCGAGCCGCAGCCGACGTCCGCGACGACGCAGCCGTCCGGGGCCTTGCAGAGGTCGACGAGGTGCTGCGTCACGTCGCCGTAGAGGGGGCGGCGCGACATGGCGTCGAACTCGTATCCGTGGGAGAAGGTCATGACACCTCGAGTCATCGTCGGGGGGAGGGAGCCTGCGTGGCCCGGGGTGCGGCGAGCGGGAGCAGTCGTGCCGCCGTGCCGCCCATGAGGGCGTCGTGCTCGTGCGCCGACAGCGGGGCGCTGCCGAGGGGCCAGGCCTCCGGGTCCTCGGTCAGCTGGCGCATGCGTGCCGTGGCCCGGGTCATGGAGGCGAAGGGGAAGTCGGTGGCCCACAGGATCCGGTCGAGGACGCCGCTGTCCCTGGCGTGGGCCAGCGCCTCGGCGACGGTCGCGAGCGGCTGGTAGGAGGCGAAGACGGACAGGTCGGCGTGCAGGTTGGGGTGCCGGGTGAGCAGGTCGACGCAGGGGCGGGTCCAGGGCGTGCCGAGGTGCGCGAGGATCACCGTCAGGCCGGGGAAGTCCCGGGCGACCTGCTCCACCAGCAGCGGGGAGAAGAACCGTGGGTCCGCCTGGCGGGAGGGGGTGTACCCGGTGTGCATGAGGACCGGGATGCCGAGGTCCAGCGCGGTCTCGTACACGTCGTACCACCGGCGGTCGGCGGGTGACATGCGCAGGTAGCAGGGCGCTGTCTTCAGTCCGCGCAGGCCGAGTCCGGTGACGGCCTCGCGCAGCCGGGCGGCCGCGCCCGGGGTGCCGGCGTCCACGGAGGCGAAGCCGGTCAGGCGGTCGGGGTGGCGGGCGCAGAGCTCGGCGACGAAGTCGTTCGGCACGGAGAACCCCTCGACGCGGGCCACGTCGAAGGCGAGCAGGAAGGCCCGGTCGACGCCCGCCGCGTCCATCTCGGCGAGCAGCTTCGCCTCGGGCGCGTCCAGCTCCTCGGGCGCCAGCTCGGTGGTGGCCGTCATCTGCTCCGCGAACCGTGCCGAGTAGTGGCGGTAGTACTCCCCCGCGTGCACATGCGCGTCGACGATCATGCGGGCCGCTCCGCTGCGCGCCAGAAGAGGAGCCGCACTCCCTTGGGCTCCAGACGAAGGCGCTCGGCGGCGGCCGGGGACCGCGCCGCGCCGCCCGGTGGTCGGTGGCGTACGACCGTGTCCACGGGTTCGGGGGCATGGTTGATCACCACGGTGCAGCGCTCGTCGCCACGTGCGAGCACGGTGGTCTCCACCGACGGGTCGTCGGCGGTCACCGGCGCGTGCAGACCCGCCTCCGCGGCAATGGCCTCGTACAACCGGTGCCATGCGGCCTCGGTGAGCCGGTGGGGGGCGTTGAGCTGGGCCTCCAGGGGCGCGTTGAGGTAGTAGGCGCTGCCCTCGCCCAGGTGGTGGCGGGTCAGGGCGGGCGAGCCGTCGGTGAACGCGGCCAGGGCCTGGGCGTCCGCCGTGTCGATCACGGGGATCGGGGCGGGGTCCCAGCGCAGCGGGAACCGTACGCCCGCCCAGGTGAAGTCGGCGTGGGCGCCGTCGGCCCGGGTGAAGTCGCGGACGCGGATGCCGAACAGCTCCTCGTCGCCCGCGCCGTCCAGCAGGCTGCCGGTGGAGTACAGGAGCGTGCCGCCCGAGGCGACGTACTGTGCGAGGCGGTGGCGGTCGGACAGGGAGAGCCGGCGTGCCGAGGGGCAGATGACGAGGGTGTGGCGGGCCAGGTCGGCCGCGTCGCAGGACGTGAACTCGTAGGGCAGGTGTGCCTGTTGGAGGAGGAGGTGGGCGTAGAAGGCGGCGGGCGCGTCGCTGCCGTCCGGGGTCAGGTATCCGGCCTCCTCAGGCGGGTCCGCCGCCGGGGCGAGGACGCCCACCGGGGCGGGCAGCGGCCTGAACCCGGCCAGTTCACCGGTCACGCGGCGGGCGAACGCCCGGTATTCGGCGAGGGCGGGCTTCTCGCGGCCGTCGGCCGTCAGCAGGCCGACGCGGCGTTCGTTGGGCCGCAGCGCGTAGGGCTTGCGTTCGGTGGTGAAGTCCTGCCAGCACCAGACGGCGGTGCCGACCGCGCCGGCCGCGAAGGCGGAGTGCGCGGCCGCCCGCAGGTAGCGCGCGGCCGTCGTCTCGTCGCAGCCGTAGCTGCCCATCTCGTCGACGTACACGGGCCGGTGGGCCCTGCCGCGGCGTACGAGGTACGGCAGGAAGGCGGTGGCCTTGCGGGCCGCGACGGACTCGATGTGGAACGGTGTCCATACCGGGAATCCGTGCAGTCCCACCAGGTCCAGGGGCTGCGCGTGCTCCGGCCGGAAGGCATGGCCGCCGAGCACCGCGGACGCCTCGTTGGCCTGCAGGACCAGGGCGTGCGGATCCGCGTCGCGGATCGCTCCGGCGAGCATCCCCCACCAGTCGCGGACCTCGTCCGCGCCGAGGGCGGCGGACGCGGCGGAGTCCACGTGGATGATCTCGTCGCCGAGGTCGTAGGCGAGGATGTTCGGCTCGTTCCTCAGCTCGGTGGCGATGTGGTGGACGAAGGCCCGCTGCCGCTCCCGCAGGTCCACGTCGCGCCACAGGTCCCGGCCCTCGCGCCACGGCGGGTCGAACCGCTGGCCGTTCATCCAGATCGTCAGGAGCGAGGGGAGGCAGGTCAGGCCGTGCCGGGCGGCGGTCCGCACCAGCTCGACGAGCCGGCCGGTCGGCTCGGGGTCGTGGACGCCCTCCTTGGGTTCGAAGTCGCTCCAGAAGACGAAGAACCGTACGGTGTTCAGGCCGGCTGCGGCCATGCCGCGGAAGTCGTCGTCGATCCGGGCGCCGTCCCACTCCCGCCAGTAGTCGCACCCGGTGGGCGAAGGGTGGTAGTTGACGCCGACGCTGACGAAGGCCCGCCCGTCACGGTGCGGCACGCCGTCGACGAGGGTGCAGCGCCCGGCGCTCACGGGGTCCGCCATGCGGCACTCACCGCCTCGACGACCCGGCGGACCTCGGCGGCGCCGATGCCCGGGTGCAGGGGCAGCGAGAGTTGACGGGCCATCACGTCCTCGGTGACCGGCAGAGCGGCCTGTCCGCCCGGGTCGCGCTCCTGGTAGGCGGTGAAGAGGTGCGTGGGCGGGTAGTGCACGCCGCTCTGGACCCGTTCGGCGCGCAGCGCGTCCTGCAGCGCGTCCCGGTCGGCGCCCCGGGGCAGCAGGACCGCGAAGAGGTGGTGGGCGCTCTGTTCCACCGGCCGGTCGGCGAAGGGCACGGTGAGTCCGGGCAGCGAGGCCAGGTGGTCGCGGTACAGGCGGACCGCTTCGCGTCGCCGCGCCTGGGCGGCGGGCAGGGCGTCGAGCTGGACGCGCCCGATGGCGCATCCGATCTCCGTGGGGCGGTAGTTGAGCCCCAGGGTGTCGACGTCGTACAGGGAGCTCCCGCCGCGGTGGCGCTGCTGCGCGCTGACGGTCAGGGCGTGGGAGCGCAGCCGCCGGATGCGGTCGCCCAGGGCGGGGTCGTGGGCGACCACCATGCCGCCTTCGCCCATGGCCAGGTTCTTGGTGGCGAAGAAGCTGTAGCAGCCGATGTCGCCGACCGTGCCGAGCACGCCGTGGACGGAGTCGGTGACGGGGGCGTGGGCGCAGTCCTCGATCAGCGCGATGCCGTGGGTACGGGCCAGCCGGGCGAGGGACGTGAGGTCGGCGGCGTATCCGCCGTAGTGCATGGCGACGATCGCCCGGGTGCGCGGGGTGATCCTGCGCGCGGCGTCGTCGGGGTCGAGGCACAGGTCGTGCGGGCCGGTGACGTCGGCGAACACCGGGGTGGCGCCGCACAGTGCGACGGTCGCGGCCGCCGAGACGAAGTTCAGGGAGGGCAGGACGACCTCGTCGCCCGGGCCGATGCCGAGGGCCAGGACGGCGAGGTGCAGGGCGGCGGTGCCGCTGCTGACGGCGACCGCCGCGGGGACGCCGAGCGCGGCGGCGTATTTGCCCTCGAAGTCCTCCGTGACGGGGCCGGACGACAGCCAGCCGGACCGCAGGACGTCGGTGACCGCCTGGATCTCGGCCTCCCCGATGTGCGGGCGGTAGAGAGCGATGTCGAAGGCCGTCATCCGTTCACCACCTCGTGGGGCGCCCCGGTCTTCGCGCAGGGTGCGGTGGCGGCGCGGCCGAGGTAGCGGGTCCGGTCGGCGCGGAACGCCTCGGTGGCACGGCGCAGTTGCTCGGGAGTGCCGATGTCGTGCCAGTCCCCCTCGATGACATGGCCCTCGACGCGCTCGCCCTCGGAGCGGGCGCGGTCGAGCAGGGCGGGCATGTCGTGCCGGCCGCCGGGTGGCAGCCAGCGCAGCAGCGTGGGCTCCAGTACGTAGATGCCGCCGCTGACCAGGAAGCTCAGGCGGGGCTTCTCGCGGAAGTCGGTCACCCGCCGCTCCTCGTCGAGTTCGACGACTCCGTGCGCGATGTCGATGGCCTGGCGGCTCAGGGCGACGGTGGCCGCGGCCCCCGCCTTCTTGTGCCGTCTGACCAGCTCCCCGAAGTCGATGTCGGTGAGCAGGTCCGCGTTCATCACGAGGGTGGAGTCCTCGAAGGGCGGCAGCAGCGCGAGCGGACCCGCGGTGCCCAGCGGCTCCTCCTCCTGGACGAAGTCCAGGGCGAGGTCGGCCCACCGGGCGTCCGCCAGGCTCGACTTGATCATGTGGGCGCGGTAGCCGAGGGAGAGCGAGACGTGGGTGAAGCCCGCGTCCTTGAGCTGCGTCAGGATGATGTGCAGGATCGGTATGCCGTCGACGGACACCAGGGGCTTGGGGATGTGCCGGGTGGTGGGCCACAGCCGGCGGCCCTCACCCCCGGCCAGTACCACTGCTCTCATCGGGCCTTCTCCGTTTGCTTCCGGGCGGCGATCAGCGTGCGGTAGACGGTGTGGACCTGGTCGGCGACCGCGTCCCAGCCGAGTTCACGGCGCACTCGTTCCTGGCCGTGCCGTCCCATGGCGTCGCGCGCGGCCGGGTCGCCGAGCAAGCGGTCCAGTGCCTCGGCGACGGCCGGGACGGTGGGGCGGACGAGGAGGCCGTCCCGGCCGTGCGAGACGACCTCCTCGCTGCCGAGGAACTCGGACGCGACGACGGGCTTCCCGCAGGCCCACGCCTCCACGTAGACGAGCGGGAAGAGGTCCACGGTGGAGGGCACGCACAGCAGGTCGCAGGCGGCGAGGGCGCTGTGCTTGACGTCCTCGTCGACCATGCCGAGCTCGATGACACGCGGGTCGGCGTGCCGGGCGAACTGCTGGGCGCAGTCGTCGTCCCAGCGCGGCCCGAGGAACACGAAGGAGGTGTCCGGGCGCGTGCGCCAGACCCGCTCGGTCGCCTCCAGGAGGGTGACGTAGCCCTTGGACCGCGTCTTGCGCCCCAGGAAGAGCACCAGCGGCCCCTGGATGCCGTGTGCGCGGCGGAAGGCCGCGGGGTCGGGGGTGCCGGGCAGGTGCGGGCCCTGGCCGACGATGTGCAGGCGGGCCGCGGGGACGCCCGCGTCGCGGAGCATGTCGCGTTCGGCCACGGTCAGGGCGAAGACGGCGTCCGCCGCGCGGCATCCGTCGAGGACGGTTCCGCGGTCCGGCCAGACGTCGGGGGCGGACGCCGGTGTGACGGCGAAGGGCACGTCCCAGGCCCGGGCGAGGTCGAGCCCGGCGGCGATGTCCTGCGGGTGGAAGGCGTCGAAGGCGTGCACGACGTCCGCCCGGTCGGTGTCGTCGGGCGTGGCGGGCAGCGGCTGGATGCTCACGCCGGCGCCGCGCATGAACGCCGCGGTGTCGTCGTCGACCGGGTTCGAGTAGACGCCGGCCTCCCAGCCGAGCCGGCTCATCGACGCGGCGAGGTACTGGGTCATCAGTTCCGCCCCGGCGCGGGCCGGGAAGTAGCCGCGGTGGACGTACCGTACGCGCACGTCGCTCACCCGCCGTTTCCGCGGGCCGCGATGTCACGCGTGTACCACGCGCAGGTGCTGCGCAGTCCCTCGCGCAGGGGCACCGCGGGGCGGTGGCCGGTCAGCGCGCGCAGCAGGGAGATGTCGGGCACGCGCCGGGCCGGGGACAGCGGGGGCGCGGGGTGGACGTCGAGGGCCGGGTGGCGCCCCAGGGCGTCGAAGACGCCGTGGGCCAGGTCCCGGATGAGGGTCTCCTCCTGGTCGTTGCCGACGTTGACCAGCAGCGGTTCCTTGGTCGGCAGCGCGGTGAGCGCGGTGATGGCCGCGACGGCGTCGTCGACGTGGCAGAACGCGCGGGTCTGGTCGGCGCCGTGGATCTCGAACGGGTCGGCGCCGCCCACCAGCCGCTCGATGAACTGCGGGATCACATGGTCGTAGCCCATGCGGGGGCCGTAGACGTTGTGGAAGCGCACCATGCGCAGCGGGAAGCCGTGGGTGCGGGCGTAGGTGCGGCAGAGCAGTTCGCCGGTGATCTTGCTGAATCCGTACGAGGAGCGGGGCACCGTGGGGTCGGGCAGCATCAGCGGCACGTCCTCGGCGGTGGGCACGGCCGCGACGCCCGCCTCGACGCTGCCCGCGTAGGCCTCGCTGGACGAGGCGAAGCAGAGGGTGGCGCCGGTCAGCCCGGCGAACCAGTCGAGGAGGTGGACGGTGCTGAGCAGGTTGGTGCGCAGCACCCGCCGGGGGTTGTCGTTGGCGACGCCCACGCCGACGACGGCGGCCAGGTGGTAGACCTCGGTGAAGTCGTCGGCGAGCAGCCCGTCGGGCACGGGGGTGGTCAGGTCGTGCTCGACGAGTGCGACGTGCGGGAGCAGCGCGGCGAGTTCCGTGTCGGACCGGCCCCTGCTGAAGTCGTCGAGCAGGGTGACGTCGCAGGTCCGCGCCGCCCGGCGGGCCAGGTGCAGGCCGATGAAGCCCGCCCCTCCGGTGATCAGGATCTTCTTACGCACGGCCGAGCCTCATCGCCTTCGTCGAGGGCGGGAGGACCCGCCAGGTGTCGTAGACCAGCGCCGGGTCGGCCATGCGCGCCACCAGGCCGGGGGCATCGGCGTCGGCGTACCGCGGATGGTCGTTGAGGAGGATGGCCGCGTGCGTGCCGGTGAAGCCCTCGGTGAGGTCAACGGCCCGGACGCCCAGGCCTTCGATGCGGGCCGCCGGCACCACGAAGTCGTGGCCGACGACCTCGCGGACACGCTCCCGCAGGAAGGGCAGCAGCAGCTCGTAGGGCGCTCCGCGCAGGTCGTCGGTCTCGGGGCGACCCTTGTAGGCGAACCCGGAGATCAGGATCCTGCTGTCGGCCGGGTCCTTGCCCTGGTCCCGCAGCGCGGCCAGGACGCGTTCGCCGACCCGGCGCGGCATGGACTCGTTGAGGGTCCGTGCCGCGGTGATCACGCGTGGCGTGTGGTCGTACGCGGCGACCGAGTGCGCGAGCAGGTACGGGTCCTTGGTCAGGCAACTGCCGCCGACGAAGCCCGGCTTGTGCAGGGTGGGCCGGGGATAGCCGAGGTTGGCGGAGTCGATGATCTCGCGCGCGTCCAGGCCCAGCTTCTCGGTGATGAGGGCGACCTCGTTGCCGAAGCCGTAGATCAGGTCGGTGTGGCAGTTGCACACCAGCTTGACCAGCTCCGCGCTCTCCAGCGAGGAGACGGGCACCGCGTGGTCGGAGAGGGTGCCGAAGAACTCCGCGGCCCGCTTGCCCGCCTCGTCGGACAGGCCGCCGACGACCTGCGGCAGGGACAGCAGTTCGGCCAGTGCCTGGCCCTGGATGGTGCGCTCCGGGCAGTAGGCGAGCAGCGGCTCGGGCACCACGCGGCGCAGGAGGGGCAGGACGAGGTCCCGCGAGGTGCCGACCGGGACCGTGCTGCGCACGATGACCAGGGTGGCGTCGTCGATGCCGCCGGCGATCGCCTCGGTGGCGGCCCGCAGGTGCGTGAGGTCGGGTGTGGTTCCGTCGCCCCCGATGGGCGTGCCGACACAAATGATCACGACGGGCGGCAGCCGGTGGCCCGCGATGTCGGTGGTGACGGCGAAGGTGCCGTCGGCGGCGGCCCGCTCGATCTCCTCCCCCACGCCCGGCTCGGCCAACTCCAGGACGCCGCGGGAGAGTTCGTCCGCCACTTGAGGGTTCGTCTCGTACCCGAGGACGCTTCTGCCGGTGGTGAGGAGCGCGGCGGTGAGGGTGACGCCGACGTATCCCTGCCCGATGACGCACACGTCGTATTCGTCGTACGGCCTGGTCGATGGCATTGGCATGACTCCCTGGCGGTGGCGTGGAACGGTGGAGCCGCCGGTGCGTCGGCCGACGCCGGCGGGTCTTCTCGGTGCGGTGCTGCTCACGGGGAGGGGACTTCGGCCTTCGGGGCCACGGGTGTGCCCCGGGGTGGGGTGTCCAGGAGTGCGACGACACCGTCGACCAGGTGCCAGAAGAGGCGCTCCCCCAGGTCCGCGGAGGCTCCGGCGGCCGAGGACAGCACTCCCCTGTCGGAGATCTCGTCCACGTCGACGGGATGGCGGTAGACGCCCGCGGGCGGTGGCGAGGCGTGGTGGGGGCGTTCGGCGCCGACGGTTTCGGGGCGCAGGTACATCATCAGGCTGGTCTCGGTCAGGCCCGCGTGTTCCGCGTGCCAGCCCGGGAAGCCGGGCAGGTGGTCGGTGAGCCAGCCGTCGGTGACCAGGCTCCACCAGCTGAACGCGACGATCTCGGTGCCGGTGAAGAGGGCGTTCTGGGCGCAGCCGTCGAGCGCCTCGAACAGCAGGCCCTCGTTCTCGTAGTGTCCGTTGACCACGACGAGCCGGCCGAGGTCCAGGCGGGCGAGGGACGTCAGGCAGTCGGTGAGGTAGTCGATGAAGGTGGTGCCGCCGATGTGCACGGTGCCCGGGAAGTGCGGTCCGCCCCCGCTCTGCGGCAGCGATCTGGCCGAGACGGGCTGGCCGGGCAGCAGCAGTCCGCCGGCCTCCGCGACCACTTGCCGCGCCAGGGCGTCCGGGATGTCCAGGTCGACCGAGAGGGGCAGGTGCGGTCCGTGCTGTTCCAGTCCGCCGACCGGCCACACCAGGGTGGCGCCCCGCGTGCTTGCGGGCACTTGGGCGCTGGTGAGGTCCCCGTAGCGGGGCACGTTCGTGGTGCGTCGCCGCATCGCCGTCACCTCATGCCCTCTTGATGCTGCGGCCCACCAGGTCCGTCAGCGAGCCGCCGTGGGACGCCAGCCAGTCGTCGAAGCCCTGCCGGATGCCGCGGAGCGTGGTGTGCATGTCGCGGTGCAGGGCGGTGTAGACCTGGACGGCATCCGCGCCGACGCTCAGGTACTCGGCGACGTCCGTGGCACCCTCGACGCCGCCGCTGGCCATGAGCGGGACCGTCAGACCGGCCCGGCGCAGGCCGTAGATCTCGGCGAGCACGAGCGGTTTGATGCCGGGGCCCGAGTAGCCGAACGCTCCGCCCAGGCGCACTTCGCCGGTGTCGGCGTCGACGGCGAGGCCGGAGACGGTGTCGCTCAGGGTGATGGCCCGGGCGCCGCAGGACACGGCGGCGTCGACGCGCTCCCGTACCCGTTCCCCGATCGCCAGCTTGACGCTGAACGGTACGGAGACGCGGCGCCCCACCGCCTCGGTGTACGCGGCGACACGCTCGGGGGTGTCCTCCAGGCCGCCCTCGTCCTCGTTGAGGCACGAGATGCCGAGCTCCAGCGCGCCGCTGCCCGCCGCGGTCACGCGCTCCGCCAGGTCGGCGAGCTCGTCCGGGGAACCGGCGTGCACGGAGGCGATCACCGGCAGGCCGTCGTCGGCGAACCGGCCGAGCATCGCGCACCAGGCGTCCACGGAACGCCGGGAGTACGTGGTGCTGTTGAGCATCCCGGTGGGCAGGCGGAGCAGGCGTTCGTTGCCCGAGGGGCCGGGGTCGGGGTGGATGGTCTTGGTGACGACCGCGCCCGCCCCGTCGTCAAGGAGCCGCCGGATGTTGCGCTCCTGGTCGGTGAGCAGGCCGGAACCCACGACGACGGGGGACCCGAGGCGCAGGCCGAGGATGCCGGCCCGGGCGGGCTCGGCGCCGAGGGGCGTGCCGGAGCTCGGCCGCGGGGCCGCCCCCGCACGCGTCCCGGGCCGTGCGGGCCCGAAGAGGGCGGGTCCGGCGGCGCCTCCCGCCTGCCGGGCGGCGGTCACTTCGCCATCACGGCCTGCTGGCCCAGCTTCTCCAGGAGCCGCAGCAGTTGGACGGGCTGGGCGCACGCCTCTGCCAGGTCGAAGACGGTGACGTCGGCGACGGACGGCAGCCCGCGCAGCAGATGGCTCGCGTTGGCCGCCATCGGCAGTGGTGTGACGACCAGGATGGGCTTGCCGAGCGCGGAGGCCCAGCCCAGCTCGACGTGGGTGCCGTCGGTGCGCATCAGCTCGCCGTTCGCGTCCACGGGCAGCACCGGTACGAACACGTCGCAGCGGCGCATCCAGCCGATGTCCCGGACGCTGACCTGGTCGGGCGAGAACAGCGGTGTGTCCACGCCGAACTTCTCGGCGACGTGGGCGGAGAAGACCGTGCCGCGCGCGGCCGTCACGGCGTCGATGATGTCGCGGATCGCGTGCCGCAGCGGCCGGTGGAAGCCGTCGTCACGGATCGCGTGCTGGATGGGTCCGCCGACGAAGACGTCGACCCCGGTCAGGTCGATCCCTTCGGTCCCGTCGAGGCCGACCACGGTCCTGTCACTCATGGCATCTCCCGATCTGCTTGGCGAAGCGCGGTGTGGTGCACCTTGAGCTGCGTGTACTCGGCCAGACCCCGGTCGCCGTACTCGACGCCGATCCCCGAGTGCCGGTGTCCGCCGAACGGCACGTCGTGCCGCAGGGCGCCGTGGGTGTTGATCCACACGGTGCCGCAGGACGCCCGTCCGGCCAGGGCCCGTGCCCGTTCCTCGTCGCCCCACAGCGAACAGCCCAGGCCGTAGGGCGAGGCGTTCGCCCGGTCGAGGACCCGGTCCAGGTCGTCGTAGGGGATGACGGGTACGACGGGGCCGAACTGTTCCTCCTCTTCGAGGCGGCTGCCGGGCGCGAGGTCGGTGACGACGGTGGGGGGATAGAAGTGGCCGGGCCGGTCGAGGATCCGTCCGCCGGCCAGCACGCGGGCACCGGTGGCCACCGCCTCGTCCACCATCCCCGCGACCCGGTCGAGTTGGGCCTGGTTGACCAGCGGTCCGTACTCGGTCGCCGCGTCGAGTCCGTCGCCCACGACGGCCGTACGCGCGAGCTCCGCCATGGCATCGGCGAGTCGGCGGTACCGGCCCCGGGGCACGTAGACCCGCTTGACCGCGGCGCAGAACTGGCCGCTGTTGGTCATGGCTGCCGCGAAGAGCCGCGGTGCCACGTCCGCGATGTCCGTGCCGGGCAGGACGACGGCCGGGTCGTTGCCGCCGAGTTCCAGCACGATTCTCTTGAGGTCCGAGGCGGCCTGCCGGGCGATGGCACGGCCGGCGTCGACGGAGCCGGTGAACGAGACCAGCCGGACCGTGGGGTGGACGGTCAGCCGGGCGCCCAGTTCGGCGCCGCCCGCCACGACCGTGAACGTGCCCTCGGGCAGGACCTGCGCGAGGATCCGGCCCATCGTCAGGCCGGACAACGGCGTGTCCGGGGAGGGCTTGAGGACCACGGTGTTGCCGGCCAGGAGCGCGGGAGCGATCTTGCAGACGGCCAGCAGGACGGGGTAGTTGGAGGGGGCGACCGCGGCGACCACGCCGTACGGCACACGTTCCAGGTCGACCCGTGCGGCGGGCTCGTCCACCAGCCGTTCCGGTGCGAGTTCCAGCCGCGCGGTGTGGGCGAACCAGTCGGCGGCCAGCCGGATCTCGGCCCGGGCGTGCCGCAAGGGTTTCCCCTGCTCCCTGGTGAGGAGTTCGGCCATGGGCTCCAGTGCGTCGAGGAGGGCCCGGTGGCACGCGAGGAGGTACTCGCGGCGGGACTCCAGGGGTGTCGCGGCCCAGGCGGGGAAGGCGCGGGCCGCGTCGTCGAGTACCGCGTCGAGCTGTTCGGGCGTACATCCCGGGGTGTGGGCGAACACCTCGCCGAGCGCGGGGTTCTCGACCGGCGCGGGGCCGTACCGGTCCGCACCGGGGCGGCTCGGGGGTACGACGGCCACCGCGGGCCCGACGGCCTGGGCGTTCACCGGTCGCACCTCATGGACCGTGGCGCCCGGTCACCGGCGCGCCCGGTGCGGCGCGAGGAGAGTTGATCAACAAATACGGACATGGGTTCCCGTCACGAGGGGGTGCGGGCAGGGACAAGTACCGATTGCTGACAGCGGCGGACAGATAGGGGGGTGGTGCGGGGGGGGGGCGCTCTCCGACTCCGGTGTCCGCCGACGGTGTGGACCGCGGGGCGGCGCCGAGGACGGATCTCCGGCAGGTGGGGAGGGGGCCGCATCCGTGTGTCCGCCGTGATCCGAGCGGCCCGTGGAACAGTCTTTACCGACACCCCGGTGATCGAACACCCCCACCTTGGGCTATGGTCGATCGGCTACACCAAACGCCCGGTCGCATGCTGCTGTCGGGCAGGCCGCCTCCCGGGGGAGCATCGGATCGCGGGGGAGCATCGGACGTACGGACTTCCGCGGGCCGAGGGCCGCTACGCGAAGTGCCGACTTCCGGCCCGGTACCACGTGCGCCTCGGGCGAGTGCGTGAGGACAAGCCTCGGGTGAGGGCGTGAGGGACCACCGGCTGCCCGCCCCCCTGACCGCGCGCCCCCCGTCGCCATGCTGCCGACGCTGCTACGGACAGGCCCAGTTGCCCCCACCGAGGACGCCCCCTCAGGGAACGTCGTTCCGCACGGCCGTCCCTCAGCGCGAGGGCGGCGCGACCCGGCCCGCCGCGGCCGGGCCCTCGCCCTGCCCAGCAGCGTCCCGGGGCTCGGTTCCCTCCGCGTACTCGACGAGCGAGCGCTCCACCGCGTACAGGAAGTCGTGCACCTCGGACGGGGTGAGCGCCCGGCGGTCGGCGTCGAGCACCAGACGGAGACGTCCGGGCTCTTCGTCGTCGGCCACGAGGAAGAAGGTCTCGGCCTCCTCGAACTCGGCGGCCGCGACGACGGTTTCCGCCATCGCGGCCCTCAGCTCGGCGCCGGACACCGCGCCCCGGCCGTCGACCGCACCGGGCAGCGCCCGGCCCTCCCGCACGTCGTTGAAGCAGTACGAGGTGTCGACGGGCACACCGGGCCCGTGTGCGGACGCGATGAGGTCCGCCACCTCGTCGGGGTCGTACAGGCCGTTGGCGTAGGCGGCCGTGCAGGCGGCGAAGGCGCGGCGGGCGACGTCCTCGATGCGGTCGCCCGTCAGATCGATCGTGGCGACCACCTCGGAGTGCAGGTTGGCGACCGTGGCGTGCACCTCCGGGTCCGACCGGTTGGCGCTGAGCAGGCGCAGGGCGCACGAGGGCAGCCCGGCCCGGCGGCCGAGGAGCCGGGCGACGACGGTGACGAGGACGGCGGAGGTGCTCACCCGCCAGCTCCGGGCCAGCGTCGACAGCGCGAGGGCCGCTGCCCGGGAGTCCATGGCCGCGCTGTAGTGGGGCGGTGCGGGCCGGTCGTCCGGCACGTCGCGGGCCGGGGGCAGGGGTGTGGGCGGGCGGCCCTCGTCGCTGGCAGAGAACAAGCCGGTGGGGAACAAGGTGGCGGGGGCGCCCGCCAGTTGACGGCGCCAGTAGGCGTGCGCCCGCGTCTGCAGGGCACGGCCGCGCGGCGTGCTCTCCCACTCGGCCTGGTCCACGGGCTGCCGAGCCGGTGCCGCAGGCGGGAGTGGGTGTCCTGCCGCGAGGGCTTCGAGCAGCCGGCCGATCTCGGCGGCCAACAGCCGCACGGAGGTGAGGTCCACGGCGAGGTGGGACACGCAGAACGCGGCACGCACCGGCGCGCCGTCGACGACGACCGCCACGAAACGGATCAGCGGCGGCCGCGCGGGCTCGAAGGGGGTGTGCCGCATGCGTTCCTGCCAGGCGTGCAGCACCGCTTCGGGGTCCTCCTCCCCCGCGAGGGACCACACCTCGGCCTCGAACTCCGCGGCATCCACCACCTGTTGCCGCAGGGTTCCGTCGGCGCTCAGGCGGAATCCGGTACGTAGGGACTCGTGGCGTCGGAGCAATTCCGCGAAGACGTCCAAGAGGTTGCGTGCGGTGCCCCGGCCGGGCAGATCCACCCGGTAGCACACGTCGTAGAAGGTGGCGTCGGGCGATTGACGCCGCATCAGATTCCAGATGTGCCGCTGCGCGCAGGTGGCCGGCGCGGCGGCCGTCCTGCGCCCTGCGACGGGAATACGGTGCCGGACACATTCCGCCACGGCTCGTCCTTTCCAGCACGGTGGGACCCGGTGAGGCACGGGGAGGTGGAGGCGGGGCCGGCGGGCATCGCCTGCGCGGGCGGTGCGGCGGGGGCCGGGCCGACGGGGTGCGCGGCGGCGGGCAGCCCTCGCGGCGCCCGGCCCGCCATCGGGTTCGGGGCCGGTTCCGGGGCCGGTCCGACGCCCGGAGCGGACTCACCGTAACGCCGGCTTCGCGCGCTCGTCACCCGCGCTTTGGGGGCTGCCCGTTCGGGCACGCCGAACGGGCGCCCACTGGGCGCTTCCCCCCACAGGTCGGGCACGACGACCATCGGGACATGCACGTTCCCCGGCGCCTCCCCCGGCGTGCCGCACGGAGATCCGGCACGGGCGCGGCCCGTGACGTGCCGGTTCCCGCACCGGGACCGCACGCCCGCCCGGCGCGACGGGCGCCGTGGCAGCGGCGGCCCGGGCACCGGACGGGCAATGCGGGCACGGCCCGCGGACGGCGACGCCCGGTCAATCGGGTGCGATCAGGCCGTTCTGGATGGCGGTGACCACCGCCGCCGTCCGGTTGGGTGCCCCGAGTTTGAGCAGCAGGCTGGCGACGATGCGCTTGACGCCGTGGCTGGAGATGCCGAGGCGCCGGGCTATCTGCTTGTTGCTCAGTCCTTCCGCGAGCATCGGCAGGACGTCGTTCTCGCGGCCGGTCAGGGAGACCGCCCGGTGCCAGCGCTGCGGTTCCGGCTCCCGTACGCGGTGCAGCAGCGCACGGGCCACCGACGTGGGCATGGGCACTTCGCCGGCCACGATGCGCTGGAGCGCGTCCTCGACCGCGGTGGCCGTCAACTCGCTCTCCACCAGAAATCCATCGGGTACCGAGGGACCCGCGAGGATTTCCTCGGAGACGTCGGTGCCGCTGAGTACGAGAAGCACCTTGGGACGGCGGCCGCCGGCCTCGGCGAGCACGCCCTGAACGGGGTGGTAGTCCTTCTCGTGCAGGAACAGGACGTCGACCATCTCGGCGCCCAGGGCGTCCGCGACTTCGCTCCAGTCGTCGCAGTGTCTGACCTCCTTCACCAAAGGAGTGGTCGACAGTACGGCGCGCAGCCCCAACTGCAGGAATCCGTTGCGCACCAGGGTGGTCACCACGAGCTGCTCTCCTTGGAACGGGGGGTGGCACAGCGTCTGGGTCACTTTCACTCCTCTTTCCTGTCGCCATGCGCCTCGGCTCCGCCGGGCGCAAGGAGGCGAAGTCACCCCGCCCCGCCCTCCGGCGGGCTCTGGCCAACTCGCCACGGCACACGTGCGATAGCGGTTCACGGAACACCCGCTATGGCTCTGGATGCCGCTCACAGTACCCAGACGATTCCGGCGACCTCAACCATTCAACTGGGAACTGCCCGATCGGGCCCGACGGCTCAAAATACGGGCGGCACAACCTCTGTCGACTTCTTCATTTAATTTTCAATCGTCGGCATTCGCGCAGCCTCGGGGCAGACTTTCGTTTTCGCGTGAAAACGCGTAGCTTCCTTGCCACGGCACGGATCGGGCCCGATTGCGCGCCACCGAATCCACGCTGCCGAACCACCGACCACCCACTTCGCACGTACGCCCCTGAACAGGGTTTTCGCTCGTCAAGCACTGCCCGGCGGCGACCGCGTCGGCCGCCCTCGACGTGATGCGCCGGGTGCCCCACGCCCGCACACCGGGCGTGCGTGAATCCTTTAGTCGACCCACGCCCCCGCGGCCCGCCCCGCATGCTCTCGCGGGCGACCGCCGCTTCCGGGGCGCCCCTCTTCCGGCCCACAGGGCGCTCCTCTTCCGGCCTCCGTCGAAATTCACGCACGGCTGGAAATACCTGTGCGCCCCACATCCATAAATTCGTTGAATCGTGGCCTAAAACCGTGCGTCGATTGCCTTTTCCGGTCCTCCGGGGCCCGCGGACGCCAGGGCCCCCGACACGGAGAAGGTGAGCCGATGACCGCCGAGACCATCCCTGACCGGGAGGACCCGGCAGGCCCGGAGAACCAGGCCCCACCCGGGCCGCCGCCCGGACCCGAACCCGCGGCGGGCGCACCGGCCGGCGTGCCGCGCTGGCTGCTCGCGCAGATGCGGCCCTTCAAGCCGTACATCGCCCTGTTCCTGGTGGGCAGCCTCACCTGGCAGTCACTGAACGCGGCGATCCCCCTGGTCACCGGACTCGCCTTCGACGCGGTGCTCGACCAGGACGGCGGGGCCCCCGACTTCGGCACCTTCCACGCCGTCGTGGCCGGGCTCCTCGCGCTCGTGGTCGTCCGGGCCCTGGGCGGCATCATGTCCACGTACTGCCTGGAATCCTTCGCCAGCGGACTCGAACGCACCGCGCGCGCCCAGGTCTTCGCCGGTCTGCTCCGCAAGAGCCAGGGCTACTTCAACCGGCGCCGGGTCGGCGATCTGTCGGCCCGCGCGACCGGTGACGCCGAGTCGCTGAACCTGATGGTGTCGCCCGGCTTCGACCTCGCCGTCGACCTCGCGCTGAACATCCTGATGCCGATCGTCTTCATCGCCCTGGTCGATCCGCGACTGCTGCTCTCCCCCGTCGCCTTCGTCCTGCTGTTCGCCGTGGCCCTCGCCGAGCACGGCCGACGCCTCGAACCCGTCTCCGACCTGACCCGTGAACGCTTCGGCGACATGACGGCCCAGGCCTCGGAGAGCATCGCCGGGATCGAAGTGGTGGGCTCGACGGGTGGCGCCGACCAGGAACGCGGCCGGTTCGCCGAGCTGGCCGGGTCCTTCAGGGACGCCTCGGTCCGACAGATCCGCACCCAGGCGCTCGCCCTTCCACCGCTGCTGCTGACCCTCGCCACCGTCGGCGCCCTGGTGCACTCCGTGATCCTGCTGCGCGCGGGCTCCCTCAGCATCGGTGAACTCGTCGCCGTACTGGGCCTGATGGGCACCCTGAGGGCCCCCACCCAACTGGCGTCCTTCAGCCTCGGACTCATCTACCTGGGCATGTCGGGCGCCCAGCGCATCAAGGAGGTCCTCGACGACCCCGACGGCGAGGACGAGCGCGGCGGCCACCACGTCGCCGCCCTCCAGGGCGACGTCGCGATGGAGAACGTCACCTTCGGCTACGACCCCGGCAAGCCGGTGCTGCGCGACCTGTCGTTCCGGGTGCCCGCGGGCACCACCGTGGCCGTCGTCGGCGCCACGGGCAGCGGCAAGTCCACCCTGCTGCACCTGCTGAACCGCACCTACGCCCCCGACGGCGGGCACGTCCTGATCGACGGCGTCGCCACCACCGACTGGGACACCGCGTCCCTGCGCTCCCGCGTGTCCGTCGTCGAGCAGGACGTGGTGCTCTTCTCCCGCAGCATCGCGGAGAACCTCAGCATCGGCGCCGACGACACCACCGACCGGACCCGGATCGAGGCCGCGGCCCGTGTCGCCCAGGCGCACGACTTCATCACGGCGACCGAGGACGGCTACGACACCGTCATCGGCGAACGCGGCGTCACCCTCTCCGGCGGACAGCGCCAACGCCTCGCCATCGCCCGCGCGTTGGTCGCCGATCCCCGGATCCTCGCGGTGGACGACGCGACCAGCGCCGTCGACAGCGCCACCGAGTACGAGGTGCAGCGCGCGATGCGACAGGCCGCGGACGGCCGCACCACGTTCCTGGTCACCCCCCGGCTGTCCCGCATCCGGGCCGCCGACCACATCCTCGTCCTGGACGCCGGCCGGCTGGCCGGCCAGGGCAGCCACGAACAGCTCCTGCGGGACTGTTCCCTCTACCGCCGGATCTTCGCGCCGTACCTGGACACGCCGGCCCCGACCGCCACGAACGGCGCGGGCGCCAAGGAGGAGAACCACTGATGGCCCATCTACTGGAGGGCATCGAGCCGGACGCGTACGACCGCCGCTACAGCGACGGCGAACTGACCCGCCGTATCGTCCCCTACTTCCGCGGCAGGGGCCGGGCCGTCGCCTTCGTGACCTCGGCCGTCATCATCGCCGCGACGGCCGGCAGCGCGGTTCCGCTGCTGCTCGCCCAGACCGTCGACTCGGCGCTGACGAACGACGACGACAGCCGCCTCGCGCTCCTGATCACCGCCATCCTCGTCGCGGGCATCACCGCCTGGCTGCTCACCCTCCTCCAGGAGCGCGTGACCGGACGGCTGGCCGGTGACGTGGTGCTGGGGCTGCGGGAGCAGGCGTTCTCGTCGGCCATGCGCCAAGACATGGCGTTCCACGACGCGCATCCCACCGGTGTCGTGGTCAGCCGCGTCACCAACGACACCCAGGCGTTCGCGACGCTGATCAGCCTGGTGCTCAGCCTGCTCGGCCAGGTCCTGATGATCGCCATCCTGCTGACCGCCCTCTTCGTGATCAACGTGCCGCTGGCCCTGGTCACCGCCCTCGTGGCCGCGGTCATCGTCGCCGTCAGCCTCGCCTTCCGCCGGGCGGCGCGCAGCGCCTCGCTGCGCCAGCAGCAGGCGTTGGCCGAGGTCAACGGATACGTCCAGGAGACGCTGCGCGGCATCGCCGTGGCCCGCAACCACAGCCACCAGGAGTCCGCCCAGGCCGGCCTCGACGAGGTCAACCACCGGTGGTTTCGGGCGAGTGTGCGGCTCAACCGCCTGTTCAGCGGCATCTTCCCGCTGCTGATCTCCCTCACCGGACTGGGCACGGTCGCCGTGGTCCTGGTCGGCGGACACGGCGTGGACGCGGGCTCCGTGTCGGCGGGCGAGTGGGTGCTCTTTCTGGAGGCGCTGGCCCTGTTCTGGTCACCGCTCACGAGCATCGCCTCCTTCTGGAGCCAGCTCCAGCAGGGCCTCGCCGCCGGGGAGCGGGTCTTCGCCCTCGTCGACCGCGAGCCGGCGGTACGACAGCGCGACCGCGTCCCGGTCCCTCGGCTGCGCGGCGACATCGCCCTGCGGGACGTGCACTTCGGCTACGACGCCGAGCGCCCCGTCCTCGACGGCGTGAGCCTCACCATCCCCGCGGGCCGCACCGTGGCCCTCGTCGGCCACACCGGCGCGGGCAAGTCCAGCGTGGTGCGGCTGATCATGCGGGCGTACGAGTTCCAGCGGGGCAGCATCGAAGTGGACGGGCTCGACGTGCGCTCCCTGGACCTCGACCAGTACCGGCGCTGCCTCGGCGTGGTCACGCAGACGCCCTTCCTCTTCTCCGGGACGGTGGCGGACAACATCGCCCGCGGCCGGCCGGGCGCCGGGCGGGACGAGGTGGAGGCGGCGGCGCGGGCGGTGGCGGGCGGCGACTGGCTGGCCCAGCTCGCCGAGGGTCTTGACACACCCACCGACGAGGGCGGCCGGAACCTCTCCACCGGCCAGCGGCAGATCGTCGCCCTCGCCCGGGTCTTCCTCCAGGACGCCCCGGTACTGATCCTCGACGAGGCCACGGCCAGCATCGACCCCCTCACCGAGGCACAGATCCAGGAAGGCCTGGAGGCGCTCTCCGCCCACCGCACGACCATCGTCGTCGCCCACCGCCTGCCCACGGTCCGCAAGGCGGACACGATCGTGGTCGTCGACGACGGCCGCATCGTCGAGGAGGGCGACCACGCGACCCTGCTGGCCCGTGGCGGCGCCTACGGGCGCCTCTACGACCGCTACTTCCGGCACCAGCAGCCCGACGACGATCCTGCGGACGGGCCCTTTCCCGGTTCTCCCGGTTCTCCCGGTTCTTCTCCGAACGGAGCGTCTCCGGATCGCTCCGCCCGCGACGGAAAGGAGAGCGTGGTCGATGGCCACCGCGTCTGACATCGGGGCGCGTCACCGCCCCGCCCACACCCTCGGGGAGCTGCTCGATGACGCCGCCCGGTCCCGCCCCCACGCCGTCGCCGTGCGCCACGACGCGGCCGTCCTCACGTACGCCGCACTCCGCGCGAAGGTGCACGCCACCGCGCGCCGGTTCGGCGCGCTGGGCCTCCAGGAGCGCGGTGCGACGGGGCTGCTCCTCGAGAACACCCCCGACTCCGTGGTCGCCTTCCTCGCCGCCGCGCGCCTGGGGCTGCGCGTGGTCCCATTGGAGCCGGGCACCACACACACTCAACTGGCTTCTCTCCGAGCCGCGTTGGGATCCTTGGCCGTGGTGGGTGACGTTCCACGACTCACCGCGCTGCGCGACTCCGAGGAGCACGGCCCGCTCGACTGCGTCTTCGTTCCGGTGAACGGGACGGCGGAGACGGCGGAGTCGGTGGAGTCGGTGGAGTCGGGGCGGCCGAAGCGGTCGGCGGGTTCGTCGGACGTGACCGAAGCACTCGGCCGAGATCCTGACGCCGACGCCCCCTTCCTCTACCAGTACACCTCCGGCTCGACCGGCGAGCCCAAGGCCGCCGTCCACCCGCAGCGCAACCTCGTCAACGGCGGCGAGATCTACGCGCGCGCCTACGGCATCACCGAGGGCGACCGCATCCTGGCCGCCGTTCCCCTGCTGCACTCCTTCGGCATGGTCGCGGGACTCGTCACCGCCCTGCGGGCAGGGGCCCAGCTCGTGCTCCTCGGCCGCTTCACCCCGGCACGCCTGCTACGGACCCTGGAGCAGCACGCCTGCACCGTCCTCGTCGCCGCGCCCATGGCGTACGACCTGGCGACACGTGCGGCGGGAGCGGCGCCTTCGCACGCGCCGCACGCCCTGCGGCTCTGCCTCTCCTCGGGCGCCGCGCTGCCGGCCACGGTGGCGGAGCGGGCCAGGGAGCGGCTCGGGCTGGACATCCAGCAGGTGTACGGCTGCACGGAGACCGGAGTCATCGCGGGGCGTCGCCCCGAGGACGGCGCCGGGCCCGACTGCGGGGTGGGCCGCCCCATGCCCGGCGTGGAGGTGCGGGTGGTCGACGAGCGAGGGCAGGCGATGCCAGCCGGTGCGGAGGGAGCACTGCTGGTGCGGACACCCGCGATGTTCACGGAGTACCTCGGTCATCCGGAAGCCACCCGGCGGGCGCTGGCGGACGGTTGGTACCGGACCGGCGACCTGGCCCGCCTCGCCCCCGAGGGCCACCTGCACCTGATCGGGCGCAAGGAGTCCTTCATCAACGTGGGCGGGAAGAAGGTGAATCCCGTGGAAGTGGAACAGGTCCTGCTCGCCCACCCGTCGGTCGCCGAGGCCGTGGTGTGGGGCGAGGCGGCCGGAGACGCCGACGAGCGCGTACGGGCCACCGTCGTCGCCCGGTCCCCGCTGCCCGCGAAGGACCTCACGTCGCACTGCCGTGCCCGGCTGCTGCCCCACCAGGTCCCCGCCGCGATCGACTTCGTGACCGCGCTGCCGAAGAGCGCCATGGGCAAGGTCAGCCGTGCCAAGGTGGCCGCCGCTTCGGCCGCTCCCCCGCCGAACCACTCGTGACGGCCGCGGACCCCTCGGAGGACCGGTGGAGCCGAGCTCGGCTCCACCGGTCCTCCGAGGGGTCGGACAGGCCGGTCGGGCGGCACCCGGCCGCCCGACGCGCCCTAGCGCACGGTGACGTGGAAGACCGGCGAGAGGGTGGCGCCGCTCTTCACGCGGAGGTCGTTCTTGCCCTTGAGGCCGAGCTTGACGCGCAGGGAGTACGCGCCGGACTTGTTGACGGTGGTGCTCGCGGGCAGCGTCTTCCAGGCACCCCGCTGCTTCTGCTGCAGGTTCACCTTGCTGCCGGCCTTGATGCCCGTCGCCTTGCCGCTGACGCGCAGCTCCTGCCAGGCCTTCACGGAGGTCGCGGACGGCTTGGCGGTCAGCGCGGCCTTCACCTTCGCGGTGGGGCTGGTCTTCTGGGTACCGATCTTCTTGCCGGTCTTGACGTCCCAGATCGTGTACGGCGTTCCGCCGCCCTGCGTCTTGCTGTACAGGCGCTTGCCGTCGGAGCTCAGGTGGATGTAGATGCCGTCGTCGACCGTCTGCCCCGGCTTGATGAGCTTGCCGTTGTAGTACGGGTGGCCGCCGCTCTTGACGGTGAGGGTGACACCGGCGCCGATGTCGATCTTCGTGGTCTTCGCGGCGGCGGCCGCGGCGGGCTGCACGGCGGCGGGTCGCTCGGGGGCGGGCGAACTCGCCAGGGCAGCCGCGGCCGGAGCCAGCAGGGCCGTACCGGCGATGACCGAGACGGTGGCGGTACGGAGGGTGCTGCGGTGGTGAGTGACGGTGCGCATAACGGCGGTGTTCCCCTTCACGATGCGGTGGTGTGCACTCGCCCGGCGCGCGGCCAGCGGTCCAGTGGCCTACGCGGTACAGACTTTTTGCCCTCTGCTGTCCGGCGAGTACGGAATAAAGGTAAATCACCCACCATTGCGTCCACTTGAAGGTCATGTAACGGTATCCCGTAGATCATCGCGCGGGTGCGTGTCAGGCACTCCGGACCGGGCCTGCGCGGGGTTGCTCACGTGGTCAGGCCGACGCCCTTCTCGGCCGCGAGGGCCTGCAGCTTTTCGGCGTCGTCCGCGGGGACGCACACGAACGCCCGCAGGCCCTCGTCACCGCGGCGCAGGATGTAGCTGCCGTGGCTGTCGGTCATCCGGTTGCCGTCACTGTCGTAGAAGAGCCAGCGGACACGGACGAGGAAGATCGTGTCGCCGAGCCGCTCATGTCCGAGGCGCTCGTAGCCGACGGATGCCAGGCCGAGCCTGCGGTACAGGGGATAGGACTGCTCCAGCCCGGCGGCCATCGCTTCCCGGGACTCCAGGACGCCGGCACCCTGCTCGTCGGTGAGGATCATGCCGGGGGTGCCCCACAGGCCGGCCGCCGCGTGGGCGTCGTACGAGGTCAGGGTGTCGGCGTAGCGGGCGAGATAGTCGTCGAGCTCGGCTTCGATGTCGTTCATACGAGCCAACGTAGGCACAAAAGCCCTCACGACCCCCGCACGCCCGCCCCGACACGTCGGCGCGCCACGGCGGCAGCGAGGCCGTCCAGGCCGCCGCGAGGGAGACCCGGAGATCAGCGCCTCCAGGGCACGGGCCGAGGACGGGCTCGACCGTGCGCGCAGGGGCGCGACCCCTTTCTCATCCGCTTCTCATGCCCAGGGGCCGAAGCAAACACTGACGAAATGTCCCGGGTGTGAGGATCGAAGAGCAGGACATCAGCCGCCCCGATCACGGAGAACCCGCATGAAGAAGTCGATCGCCATCGCCACATTCGCACTGATCACGCTCGGCACCCTCGGTACGACCACCGCCGTGGCGAATGCGTCCACCGCCCCCGCCGAGGGGCCCAGCCACACCGTCGAGCGCCCGGCGGGCACCGGCTCCAAGCCCGCGCACCAGGTCGAGGGCGACGCGGCCGGGCACTCCCACACGGTGCAGAGGCCCGTAGGGACGGACGCGGTCGCCGCCCGGCAGCGCTAGACCACGCTTCAGGGGTGCATCGGCTGCACGACACCGGCCGTGTGCGTGCTCTCGCCGTCGGAGTCGTAGTCCACGGTGGCGTTCGTGACGTGGCCGGCCAGGCCGAGCAGCAGGAACAGCACGACGAGAACCGTCGCCGCGGTGTCGAGCAGGAGCGGCCTGGTCCCGGACCGGACCTCGTCCGGAGGGACCGGCTCGTCGCCGAAGAGGCCCTTCGGATAGGCGGGCGTGAGCAGGTAGGCGTACGCGTGCAGGCGCATGCTGTAACGGGCGACGGTGGCCGTCGCCGCGTACAAGGGGCCCGGCAGCCGCCCCAGGATGAGGGTGATGATCCAGAACACCCAGCTGATCGCGTACCAGCCGCTCTGCAGGAGGCCGCTGACGATGGCGGCCGGGATCATCAGGATCAGCCGGAAGAACACCGCGAGCCGGTTGAGCGGGGTGGGGCGGACCTCGATCTGCACCGGGTATCGCGGCGCGGAGAAGGAGAACGGCGGGTACTGGTCCACGAGCAGGGTCGCACTGGCGTCGACCCGGGTGGCATAGGCGACCACGGAGCTGAGGAACCGGTGGATCCCGTCCGGCAGCCGCCCCGTGAACAGGGCGGCGAACCAGCCCGCGATGACGACGAAGAACGCCACGACGCTCAACACCACGTACACCACGAACTGCGGGATCAGCAGCAGCCACCGCAGCAGGACCGTCCAGCGTCGCTGGCGTCCGGGTGCGGGCACATCCAGCACCGGCAGGAACTCACCACGTCCGGCGGGGTCAGATACGGTTCTGGGCTCCCAACCTGTCGACATCGCGCCTCCTCGTCACCGTGAGTCTGCTGCTTCCATGCTGCGCGCGCGCCGCGGCCTGCGCACCGCCGAGGCCGCCGTCGGAGTGCGTGAACCGGCCATGAAGCGGCCCATCGGCCGCTGCGCCGACGCACCCGCAGCCCCGCCCTTCAGACCGTCACCTCTCGCCGAACCCCGCCCCCGGGGTTCACCTCGATGGACCTGTTTGTCCCCCTGAAGCAGGGGCAGGCGGGCTGCGAGTGCTTAGGAAAGCAGGCGCTCCTCAAGGCGATGACCAGGGCCGATGCCCGGTGATCCCGCTGACCCCAGCCGATGAGGAGTGTTCGTCATGCCCGTCCGTCACCCCCACGATGACGCCCCCGACACCGAGCAGGACTTCGTCCGCCTGGCCGCCACACCCGCGGGGACCGCACGGGACGTGCTCATCGCCGACCTCGTCGTGGCCTGGCTGCCGATGGCTCACCGCCTCGCCAGGAAGTTCCGTGACAAGGGCGAGAGCCTGGACGACCTGCGACAGGTCGCGGCGCTGGGGCTGATCAAGGCGGTCGACCGCTACGACCCCGCCCGGGGTGTCTTCGCGCCGTACGCCGTGCCGACCATCACCGGTGAACTGCGCCGCCACTTCCGCGACCACAGCTGGGACGTCCACGTCCCGCGCCGCGTCCAGGAACTGCGCAACCGGGTGCGTGCCGCCCACCAGGACCTGACGAACCGGCCCGGCCACTCCCAGGAACCCGACATGGAGGAGATCGCCGCCCAGGCGGGGCTCACCATGGACGACGTCCGCAGGGGGATGGCGGCCTGGGACAGCCACAGCAGCCTCTCGCTGGACGCCGAGCTCGTCGACTCCGGCGACACGTACAGCCTCGCCGACGTCCTGGGCCGCGCCGAGCCCGAGTACGACCTGATCGACGACCGGGAAGCCGTCAAGGCCGGGCTCGCGCAGTTGCCCCCGCGGGAACGCGAGATCCTCTACCTCCGCTACTTCGAGGAGATGACGCAGTCCCAGATCGCCCGGCAGATGGGGGTGTCCCAGATGCACATCTCCCGGCTCATCAGCCGTAGTTGCGCCCAGGTCCGCGCCCACGCGGGCACGGGCCCGGCCGTGCGGCAGGCCGCCTGATCCCGGAACAGGCCCTGACCAGAGGGTCAGGGCCCCGCGCGACCCCGCCGTCCCGACGACCGGTCAGGATCCCTCTCGCGGCTCCGTCCGGTGGTCGAAGTACGCCCATGCGAAGATCGCCACGACCGCCACCACGCCCATCACCATGACCTGCACGGCGGTCGGCGCGTCGCGGGTGAGGAATCCGGACCCGCCCGTCGCGAGACCGCCCGCCAGCATCACCATTCTGCTGGCGAAGTGCTGCTTCGGATCGAGGCCGTCGCGTTCGGAGAACAGGCCTCTCGTCGCCGCCTTGGCGGGTCGCGTCGCGCCCGCGCGCCGCTTCGCCCGGTATTCGAGACCGAAGCCGATCGCCAGATAGAGCACCAGGACTCCGACCAGCAGGGCCCAGTCCGCGGGTTCATCCATACTGCTTCCGCGCGCCATCACCGTGGCCGAGACCGCAGGACCCATCACAGCACCTCATTCCCCGTGCGGCGGACACGCCCGCCCGAACCTCTTCAGGCATGCCAATTACCCCGCATGGGCGATAAGTTGCCCCCTCAACGGCTCAGACCTCACACGAGGTCTTCCTCCTTCGGCACGCGTGCCGCGCGGCGCGCGATGAGGACGGCCGCGGTGTCGTCGTCCAGGCCGTGCCTGCTGAACCGGTGCAGGTCGTCGGCGAGGAGTCCGGCGATCTTCTCGTCGGGCTCCCGCGCCCAACCGGAGACGCGGTCCTTGAGCGGGTAGAACGCGCCGCCGTGGTCGCGGGTCTCGCTCACTCCGTCCGTGTAGAGCAGGAGACGGTCGCCCGGCCGGAAACTCACTTCTTCCACCACGTGGTCCTCGTCGACCGCCACCGGCAGGTTGATCGGCAGTGACGGCGCACGGAAGTCGACGTACTCCGTCCGCCCGCCGTGCTGACGCACCGGCGGCGGATGGCCGCAGCTGAGCAGGCGCACCACGGGGCGGTCGTGCGGGATCTCCGCCAGGAGGACCGTGGCGAAGCGGTCCGCGACGACCGTGTCCCCACGCGCCGCGTAGTTGCGCATGCTGATCTGCAGCTGGTGGGCGATGGCCGGCAGGTCGGGTGCGGTGTACGCGGACTCGCGGAACGAGGCGAGGAGCACCGCCGCCGTCTCGACCGCGCCCAGCCCCTTGCCCTGCACGTCCCCGATCATCACGCAGACCTTCCCGGGGACCTGAAGTGCCTTGTAGAAGTCGCCGCCCACGTGCGCCCCGGCCACCGACGTCTCGTAGAGCAAGTACAGGTCGAGGTCGTCCAGATGGTCCGGCAACGGATGCTGCATGGCGCGCTGCGTGACCTCCGCGACCTCCTGCATCCGCCGGGCCTCGCGCTCGTGGCGCTCCCGTACGGAACTGCTCCACGCGGCGACGGCGCCGAAGACCATCATCAGGACGAAGCCGGCGAGGCCGCCCGGCAGGAACGGCTCCCCGCGCACCGCGTCCAGTCCGGCGTCGACCAGCGCCGCGGCGACACCGAAGGCCATGGTCGCGGGCGCTCCCCAGGCCACGGCCGCCAGCCCCGGCACGAGATAGAGGAACGCGTCGTAGCGCTCCCGGGCCGGGGTGTACAGGTCGGTCAGAGTGGCGGCCGCGATCAAGAGCACCGGCAGAAGGCGCACGAGGCGGTAGCGAGTACTCACTGAGCGGGAGGAATCCACATTGATCATCTTCGCCCAGAAGGTCGCTCCGGCGTCCATGGCCGTGTGCGTGTTGCCCCGGCCCTTCTTGTTCACGGTGCTTGCTCACGGGTGCTGGTTCACGGCTGCTGGTTCACGGCTGATCACAACGCCCGGCAGGGGCGCGGTTAGGGTACGTGTGTACGCCTGCCGTCCGGCCTCCGGGAGCCCGCGCCCTCATGGAAACCACCAGCATGGGCCCGCTGATCCGCCGTCACCGGGTGGCTCTGCGGCTGTGTTTCGCGATCCCCGGCCTGTCGCTCGCGACCTGGGTCACGCGGACCCCCGATGTGCGGGACCGGCTCGGCGCCTCCACCGCGGAGATGGGCCTGGTGCTCTTCGGGATGTCGATCGGCTCGATGATGGGCATCCTGGTGGCCGGCGCCTTGGTGGCACGGTTCTCCACGCGTCCCGTCATCCTCTCCGGCATGTCCCTCGTGCTCGCCAGCGTGGCCATGACGGCGCTGGGCACGGCGGTCGCCTCGGCGCCGTCGGTCGCCTTCGGCCTGCTGCTCATCGGCGCGGGCATGGGCCTCTCCGAGGTGGCGAGCAACGTGGACGGGGCCGGGGTGGAGCGGGAGCTCGGACGGCCCGTGCTGCCGGCCCTGCACGGCTGCTACAGCCTCGGCACGGTGGTCGGGGCGGGCCTGGGCGTGGCGGGCGCCGCCGCGGGCTTCCCGGTGCCCTGGCATCTCGGGCTGATGCTGCTGCTCGTGGCCGGGCTGTTCGCCTTCGCCGTGCCGAGGCTGCGCCCCGGGATCGCCCGCCGTGCCGGGGACGGCGAGAGCGCGTCCGCCGTCCCGGATCCGGAGGGGGTCAGGGAACGGCGGCTGTACCTCGACCCACGGCTGCTGCTGATCGGTGGAGTGGTGCTCGGGATGACGCTGGCGGAGGGATCGGCCACCGACTGGCTGCCGCTCCTGATGGTCGACGGCCATGACATGCCCACTGGTCTGGGCTCGTTGGTGTACGCCGGGTTCGCCGCCGCCATGGCGGTCGGCCGCTTCGCGGGCGGGCCGCTGGTCGCCCGGGTCGGCCGGCCCGTCGTGCTCGGTGGCGGCGCGCTGCTGACGACCGTCGGGATCGCCCTCGTGTCCTTCGTGGACTCCCCGGTGGCGGCAGGGTGCGCCGTGCTCCTGTGGGGCCTCGGCACCTCGCTCGGATTCCCGCTGGCGCTCTCCGCGGCGGGCGAGTCCGGCCCGGACGCGACCGGGCGCGTCGCGCTGACCTCGCGGATCGGTTACGTCGCGCTGCTGGCGGGGCCACCGGCCCTGGGGCTCCTCGGCGAGCACCACGGGCTGCGTGCCGCGATGATTCCCGTACTGCTGCTGATGCTCGTCGCCGCGGCTTGCGCGCCTGCGACGGCGTCCCGGGGCGGGCGGACTGCGGCTGCCTCGGCGTCCACGGCTACGGCTACGGCTACGGCTACGGCTACGGCTCAACAGCGGACCTCATCCGAGGCCGACACCGCCAGCCCCCGTGCACGCCGGACGAGCCGGTGACGTCGGACGAGCTCATGCCCGTCGCCGGGTCCATGGCCGTCGCCGAACCCGGCCGGTCAGACGAGCGCCAGCACCGCCGTGATCGTCTTCCCGTCCGGCTCCAGCTCGACCTCGACGCGCGAGCACAGGCGCTGAACCACCATCCAGCCGTGACCGCCAGGGCGGCCGCGCGCGGGCGTCAGGCGCTGCGGCACCTCGCGGCTGCCGTCGCTCACGCGCACCTGCATCCCGTCGCCCTCCAGGCCGACGCTGAAGCGGGTCAAGCCTCCGGCGTGCAGGAGCGCGTTGGCCGCCAGTTCGCTGACCACGAGCAGCGCGTCGTCGCGCAGGCGCTGCGCCTGGGGCAGCGGCAGGCCGCAGCACACCTCCGCCAGCACCTCGCGGACCGCGGACCGCGCGTCCGCGCAACTGATGTCCTGTGTCTCCACTGTCTTCACTGATTCCACTGCCTCGGCAACGCGCATCGCGGCGTTGGTCCTTTCCCCGTACATGCCTGGATACCGCTCTTGTTCCGTCGGTACCTTCCCGCCTGCCCGACCCGCCGCGTCGCACACCCCCTTCGTCCCGCCGGGGTCATGAGCGCATCCCATGGTCACCTGGTGGCGGAGATGTGGGAGGGTCAGGGGATGGATTCCGACAGACAGAGCATCGACGTCACCCGGCACGAGCGAGTGACCGTCGTCTCCTTCCGTAACGAGCTCGACCTCGAAGACACGGCCGAGGCGACGCTCGCGCTGTCTCGCGCTCTCACGGACCCCGAGACCGTGGGGACCCTGCTCGATCTGGCCGGCCTCACCTTCGCCGACAGCACGCTGCTCAACGTGATCCTGCGGGCTCAGGCCGAGCACCAGGAGGCCTCGCGGCCCTACGTCCTCGCCGGCCCCTACCAGAGCGGTATCGCGCGGCTCCTCGAGGTCACCGGCGTCACCAGCGTCCTGGAGATGACGGACAGCCTCGACGAGGGCGTACGACGTGTCCACGCGCCCCGGAAGAGCGACAGGACCGCGGCGTCCGAGTAGGGCCCGGGCTGCCGCCCGGGCGATGACCACCTGACGGCGACAGACAGATGGACAGAGACAAGCACAGGCAGACAGACAGAGGGTGACCGGCCGTCCCAGGCCGGTCACCCTCTGCCGTTCCTCTCCTGCCACACCGCCCCGCTGAGTGCCCCCATCCGTCTCCTTCATGCAGCTGAAAGCCGACCAATCCCCCACACGGCGAGGACGTTTACCGGCCGCGATGGCGGCCAGTCGGAGGGAGAGCGACACGATGTCGATGCCAGCCGACAGCAAGGGAGCGTGAGCGGACATGACCGCCAACGAGAAGGCCAAGGCGAAGACCGAGCAGACCGTCGGTGCCACCAAGGAAGCCGCCGGACGTGCCGTGGGCAACGAGCGTCTCACCGCCGAGGGCCGCGCCCAGCAGATGAAGGGCGACGCCCGCCAGGCCAAGGAAAAGACCAAGGACATCGGCAAGCACTGACCCACGTCGGAAATCCGTGGAAGGGGGCGGTCCTCGATCCGGGACCGCCCCCTCCCCGTAGGGGCCCGTCCTGCGTCGCGCCCCGGGCCCGACGCAGGAACGCCGGCCCATCGTCACGACGACAAGTAAGGAGAAGCCACATGACAGTCGCCACCACACAGGGCAGCGGGGGCGGAGGCGGGGGCACGAGTGGCCTCTACGACGTCGTCGAGCTGATTCTCGACCGGGGCCTGGTCATCGACGCGTTCGTACGTGTTTCGCTGGTCGGCATCGAGATCCTGAAGATCGACGTCCGCGTGGTCGTCGCCAGCGTGGACACGTACCTGCGCTTCGCGGAAGCCTGCAACCGCCTCGACCTGGAGACGGGCCAGAAGAAGCCCTCCGGGCTGACCGACGTCCTCGGCGACACCATGGAGTCGGGCGCCCACGGCAAGACCAAGGGTGCGTTGTCCGGTGCCGTGGAGGCGGTGTCCGACGCCTTCGGCGGAGACCGCGAAGAGGAGAAGAGCACGTCCCGGCCGCGGCAGCGCCGCACGGCCAAGCGCACGGAGGAAAAGGAATGAGCACGTACGTCTACGGCATCGCCGATGCCGCCCACCCCAGCCTGCCCGACGGCATGGAGGGCATCGGACGTCCCGCCCTCACCGTGCGCACCGTGACCGGTGGCGGCCTCGCGGCGATCGTCAGCGACGCCCCGGAGAACCTGCGGCCCAAGCGCCGTGACCTCCTCGCGCACCAGAACGTGCTGTCCGAGGCGGGCGGAGGCGGCACCGTCCTGCCCATGCGGTTCGCCAGCGTCGCGGAGGACGACGACGCCGTCACCGCGGCCCTCGAAGAGCGTGCCGCGCACTACCACGAGCGCCTCGAAGCGCTGCGCGACCGGGTCGAGTACAACGTCAAGGCACAGCACGACGAGGACTCCGTGCTGCGCACCGTGATGACGGAACACCCCGAGGTCCAGGCCCAGGTGGAGCGCAACCGGGCCAATGGCGGCGGAAGCCAGGGGGAGAAGCTGCGGCTCGGCGAGATGGTCGCCTCCGCCGTCCAGCACCGCGAGCTCCTCGACGCCCAGTTGATACGCGCGTCGCTCGAGCCCCACGCTCACGACGTCAGTCCGGGCCCCGAGAGCTCCGGCTGGATCACCAATCTGTCCTTCCTGGTGGACCGCGCCTCGTCCGAGCGGATCCTCGGTGCGGTCGAGGAGCTGCGGCAGTCCTCCCCGCACATCCTCTTCAGCGTGAACGGGCCGCTGCCGCCCTACAGCTTCGTCGAGGTGACTCCCACGGCGCCGCAGGCGGCAGCCGTGGGATGACGAAGGAGACCGTGGGGCTCGGGGGGGGGGGGGGGGGGGCCCCCCCCCCCCCCCCCCCCCCCCCCTGCTTTCCGGTCCGCGAGTACGGGTGACCACCGGAAAGCCGGCGGGCGCCCCTCACCCGGCTCACCCGCCTCTCAGCTTCTTGCGGACAGGCAGGAGTCAAGAACACGATCCGGGGCACTAGGGCGTCATGAAGATCTTGATCGTTCTTGTGGTCATCGGCCTCGCAGCGGCCTGGTACATGAAGTCGCGCAAGCGATGACGGCACAAGCCAGCGAAGTCCTGGCCACCGCAGCCCCCATAGTCGTGCGTCCCCCCACCGGCACCGGCGGCCGACGGGTGACCGTGCGCGGACGGATCCTCGGTCTCGCGCATTCGGACGACCATGTCGTGAAGCTGTTGCGTGCCGTCGGCCTGCCGAGCGCCCAAGACCTGCTCGACGATCCGTTGTGGGTGACGTGGCGAGGCGGACGGGCGCATCGCTACGACGCGGCCTAGACGCGATCCGACTCTTTGCCGACGTACTCCCCTCTTCACTGACGTACTCCCCTCCCCTGCGCCTCCACGGCATCGGCTCCGCGGCCCCACTTGCGAGGGCGCGCGGCACCGCCCGTACCAGCCCCGTCAGGCGGCGCCGACGGGCCGGACGGCCCGTTCCCGGTCCAACTGTCCTTCTCTTGGACCCGGTTCGCAGGCGTCCGTCCGGCCGGCCGGGGTAGACGGCTGACCGGCCCGCCCATCGGCGCGGCCAACACCCAGGAGAGGACACGATCAACGTGAGCGACGCCGAGCACCGGAAGCAGACCCCCGACGGAGCGGCCGAACTCCTGGTGCGCTGCCTGGAGAACGAGGGCGTCGAGGTGGTGTTCGGCATCCCCGGCGAGGAGAACATCCGTTTCACCAACGCCCTCGCCCGCTCGGAGAAGATCCGCTACGTCCTCACCCGGCACGAGCAGGCCGCGTCCTTCATGGCGGAGATGTATGGCCGGCTCACCGGCTCGGCGGGGGTGATGTCCGCGACGCTGGGGCCCGGCGCGATCAACCTGATGCTGGGCGTCGCCGACGCCATGACGAACAGCACGCCCGTCGTCGCGATCACCGCGCAGGTCGGCAAGGAGCGCAACTACAAGGAGTCCCACCAGTTCGTGGACCTGGTGAGCATGTTCGCCCCGGTCACCAAGTGGTCGGCGCAGGTCCCGGCCACCCAGGCCATCCCTGAGATGGTACGGCGCGCGTTCAAGACCGCGGAGTCCGAGCGGCCCGGCGCCGTCTACCTCGCCGTGCCCGAGGACGTCGACGAGGCGACGGACGGCTCGGACCTGGGCCCGCTGCGCAGGAACGTCGTGCAGCCCGAGGCGCCGTCCCCGAGGCAGATCGAGCGGGCGGTGGAGCTGCTGCGGGAGGCCCGCCGGCCGGTGATCCTCGCCGGACACGGCGCGGCGCGCGGCGGCGCCGAGGAGTCGCTGGCGGCGTTCGCCACCGCACTCGACGTGTCGACGGCGACCACCTTCCACGGCAAGGGCGTCCTGCCCGACGACCACCCGTGCGCGACCGGCACGTTCGGCTTCATGCGGCGCGACTACACCAACTTCGGGTTCGAGAAGGCCGACGTCGTCATCGCCGTCGGCTACGAGCTGCAGGAGTTCGACCCGTCGCGGATCAACCCGGACGGCGACAAGAAGATCATCCACATCCACCGCTTCCCGGCGGAGGTGGACGACAGCTACTCGGTCGACGTCGGCATCATCGGCGACATCTCCGCCTCCCTCGACGCCCTCGCCACCGAACTCGACGGCCTGCGCTGGACCGTCGACGACGAGGACACCACGGCCACCCGCGCGCTGCTGGCCAAGGAACTCGAGCAGGGCGCCGCGGACGAGCGCTACCCGCTCGCCCCGCAGCGCGTCATCGCCGACACCCGCGCCGCGCTCGGTCGCGACGACATCGTGCTGGTCGACACCGGCGCGCTGAAGATGTGGATGGCCCGGCTCTACCCGACGTACGCGCCGAACACCTGCCTCATCTCCAACGGCTTGTCCACCATGGGCTTCTCGCTGCCGGGCGCGCTCGCGGTCCAGCTCGCCAGGCCGCGGACGAAGGTACTGGCGGCGGTCGGCGACGGCTCGTTCCTCATGCACTCCCAGGAGATCGAGACGGCGGTCCGCGAGAACATCCCGCTGACCGTGCTGATCTGGGAGGACAACGGCTACGGGCTCATCAAGTGGAAGATGGACCTGGAGGTCGGGGAGAACTCCAACACCGACTTCGGCAACCCGGACATCGTCCAGTACGCCCGCAGCTTCGGCGCGAAGGGCTACCAGATCGAGTCCGCCGGGGACCTGCTGCCGACGCTCCGTGAGGCACTGGCGGACCCGGGCGTGTCGATCATCAACTGCCCGGTGGACTACGCCGAGAACATGAACCTCATCGAGCACCTCGGGCACCTCGACTCGGCGCTCTGACCCGCCCGCGCGGCGCGACCCCACCCCCGTACGGGCCGCGCCGCCCGCGCCGATGTCACGCCTCGCTCACCGTCCCGCCCCTAGGTGCGCGAATCCCCCGCGTTCATGTATCCCGTATCCCGCCGCCGAGTTCGTGTTTCCCGCCGAGTGAATCGAACGTCGATGCGCGGCGCATCATCTCCGGCCTGCCGACAGCGGCCAACACATCGGCGGAAGCGGCATCTTCAGCGAATGGGTACCGAAAGGCAGCCCTCCGCAACGGGCCGCTCATCATGCGGATGACGCCTTCATCTCCCCCATCTGAGGCACACCCGAGCAGTCCGTCCATTCGCGCTTGCGTGCGACGCGCTCTCCGTTCCTGTTCGCTCTCGCGTGCGACCCAACGGCCAAAGCGCGCACTCCGACCGTGTGGATCCGCCAAGCTCATAAGCACGACGGGGGCTGGGATAGTTCAATAGCAGATAGGCTGCCGAGAACATCACCCTCACATTCGCCCCCCACTACCCTCCCCGCGCCCCCACGCGCACGCGCTCAGCGCACCTAGATGAAGGGTTGCCGCCATGTCCGCAATTCCGTCGGAAACCACGCAAGTTCAGGCCCAGTACGCCGCCCAGGTGGCCGCCGACCTCGATGCCAACCTCAAGGAACGAGAGCGCATCAGGAGTGAGGTGGCGGCACTGCAGGACCAACTCCAGGTACTGGAGAGCGACCACGCGCTGCTGGTCAGCATGCAGCAGGCGTTGTCCTCCGCCGCTCCCGTGAACGGCGCCGCCACGAAGGCCACTTCCGCCAAGAAGGCGCCCGCGGCCACGAAGCCCCGCGCGGCCAAAACCGACGCGAAGACCAATGGCAAGGCCGGCACCAAAGCCGAAACCAAGGCCGATGCCAAGACGGATGCCAAGGCAGATGCGAAGAGCGACTTGAGCACCACCGCGGCGAAGACCGTCGCGAAGGGCGGAGCCAACACCGGCACGAAGAAGGCCGGCTCCCCGGCGGCCACGAAGAAGTCCGGCGCCGCCACGAAGAAGGCCGCGGCCAAATCGAAGACGGCACCCAAGGTGCCCGCCGCCCGGTCCGCGGGACCGACCCTCGTCGACCTCATCCGTGAGCACCTCGGCGCCCAGCACGAGCCCCGCTCCGCCGCCGAGATCGCCTCGGCCCTCGCCAAGGCGCACCCCGAGCGCACCATCAAGGCCACCGTCGTGCGTACGACGGTGGAGGGGCTGGTGGCGAAGGCGCAGGCTCAGCGCAACAAGCAGGGTTCCTCGGTGTACTACACCGCCGCCGCCGCACCGCAGGCGCAGCTCCCGTCGCAGCAGCAGCCGGAGACCTCCGACGCCTGACCTGCGCGGCCGGGAGGGTCGTGGTCCGGGTGGCAGACCGTCAGGTGCGCCATGGCTCTCCGGCGGCTGCGATCCCAGAGCGACGGCTACGACCCCTGAGTGCGCCGGTGTCGCCCGCGCCGGTTCTCTCCGGGCCCCGCCTCGGCGGAGGTTCCGCCGGCCGGCGGAATGCGGACGGAACGGCCCCCGCCGGCCCTCTCGCGGCGCCAGAACCTGGTGGAGAGCACCTTCTGCTCGTTCTTGGTGCGTTCCCGGTGCAGGCTCGACGTGAAGGCGCCCTTGTGGTGGGCCGACGCACGCTGCACGAGAGTGGCGGCATGCAGGCTGAGACTGGCCGCCTGCAGGTCGAGGACCAGGCGTGCGAGGTCCTCGACCTGCCACAGGGCGAGGAAGACGCACACGAGACGGTCGAAGATCCTGCCGCTCATGGGCGCGTTCTGGCTGTCCGCCCGCTCCATCTGGCG
Organism: Streptomyces sp. NPDC002564; assembly: GCF_042889645.1. NCBI lineage: Bacteria > Bacillati > Actinomycetota > Actinomycetes > Kitasatosporales > Streptomycetaceae > Streptomyces > Streptomyces sp. NPDC002564. The sequence goes on from NZ_JBIARE010000011.1 coordinate 88,666, forward strand.
CAGCATGATGGCGATCTCGGCCGCCTCGCGTTCGGCGCCTCCTCCCCGAAGGACGACGTCGAGCTGTTCGTCGAGGTCGGCCGAGGCAAGGGCAAGCGCCAGGGAGGCCACGGCCGTCGGGGGCATCGCACGGGCGCGGGCCAGCAGCGCCCGCTCCTCCAGCGCCGCTGTCCCCGAGCGGTGGAGGATGCTCAGGAAGTGCCCGGCGTGGCCGGTGGGCCGCTCCTTGAGCGTGCAGGTGAGCACGAGTTCGGCCTGCTCGGCCAGAGCGACTCCGTCGACGGCACGGAAGAGGAGCGCCGCGTCATTGGCGCTGCTGGTCCTCGCCGCGTGGTTGAGCACCCAGTCCAGTTCGCGGTGCCCCTCGTCCAGAGCGCCCAGCACGGCCAGGAAGTCCTGCGGAGAACGACTGGCAGCGGCCTCGATCAGGACGTCGCAGGCAAGCTTCTGGTTGCCCGTCGCGTGGAGATCGTTGATGAGGCCGGCGATGTCGCCCGGACGTCGCGTGCGGGCGGCCCGCTGGAGAACGGCCGCGGCCGCCACATGGTTGCGCACCATGCGCAGGGCGGAGACCAGCGCCACGAGATGTCCCGTGCTGCGCGACTGGGCGCTGTCGAAGACGAAGTCGGCGTCCTGGAGGAGTCCGTGGCGCGAAAGGCTCTCGATGATCTCCGTGACGTCCGTGGCGGGGCGGGCCGCGACGGCGGCGGCTTGGAGTTCGTCGGTGAGGCTGCCCCAGCCCGCGGCGCCGAGGCCCCGGCTGAGCTCCACGATGTCGCTCGCGGATCGTTCGACGGCCGCGGACCGCAGGCCTTGCGTGAGCAGGCCGCCGACCGACGTGGGTGCCAGCGCGGTGACCGCTTCCAGCACGTCCGGTACGGGGCGGGTGGCGCAGAACGCCCCGAGCAGGACGACGACATGCTCGGTGAGCCGGTTGAGCTCAAGCGCCGACGCGAACGCGACGACATCCTGCGCCGTGTGGAGTTCCACGGCCGCCTGCAGCACTTCGGCCGCACACTCGACCAGGCCGAGTCGGTCGAGTTCCGCCGTCAAGGAGCCGAGATCGCTGATCGTGCGGGTCAGGACCAGCACCGGCAGGGCCGCCTTGGCGTGTGCCCCGAGCCCCGCCCCGTCCAGTCCCGCCAGAAGTGCCGCCACCTCGGCGACGGGGCGGGACTTGCTGACGGAGGTGACGAGTTCGCTGGCCATGGCCCGCTGGGTCCGCAGTTCCAGATCGCTGACCACGGTGACGAGCTCGGGGACGGACGCGCTGCGGTCGGTGGCCTCCAGCGCGGCCATGAGCGAGGACGCTCCCACCGCCTCCTGCCACAGTCCCTGCACGGTCTCCAGCTGGGACTCCAGCATGTGGCAGTGGTTCTCGGCGGCGATCAGCTCGGCCTGGGTGACGGCCAGGACTTCCTTCAGGTCGTTGATCTCCTGCTGCAGTTCGTCGCACTCCCGCCCGAGGTCTTCGTACTCGCCCTGCCACACGTCGACCTCGGCCTGGTGAGCCAGGGTCTGCTGCTCGAGCTCGACGACCAGGCCGTGGCAGCGCGCCTCCACGTGCGTCAACCGCTGGACCCGGTCGAGCAGCGCCTCCTCCAGGACCTGGGCGTGCGCACGCTTGCGCCGGGCTTCCTCGTCGGCGGCGGCCAGTTGGTCCTCGAGCTTCTGCTTCTTGCTGGCCGGCTTGTTGGACCGCAGCGCCTCCCGGTGCAGCTCCCGGATGCGCTGCTCGGCCTCTACGGTGATCGGTGACCCGATCTCCCGCAGGTCGGCGATCAGGGTGGCGACGAAGTCCCACTGCGGGATCCGGTCGCCCTTCAGGTAGCGGGTCAGGGTGCTGGCGTCCAGGTGGCGCCGCGCGGCGTAGCGCCGCACACCGGCGCCCAGGCTGCAGAAGACCATGCGCAGGTCCTCGACGAAGGCGCGCTTCTCCACCGAGAGGTCCTGACTCAGTGGCGACAGGCGCGCCGTTCCCGTTGTGCCGTTGGTACTCATCCCACCACCCGTGGTTGGTCAACACCCTCCAGTATCAGGGCCTTTGGGCCCTCGGGCAGACGGAAAGCGTTGACGGTCGTACTCGGCAACACCCCTGCCGGTGCCGATCACGACGGCAACGGAGGATCCACGCCCGGCGACCGCGTCGGCGGACACCATGGGCATCCGAGCCGGTCGATCAGGACGGCACGCGCGCAGGGAGGCACGGACAGCATGACCGACCACAGTGACCCGCAACCGGGACGGAACGCAGCGCCCTTCTGGCGGCGGCTGACTCAGCAGGTGGCCCTCGGAGGCGCCGGGGCGCTCGGCGCCGCCGCGTTCGCCTGGATGAGAGCGTGGCTGGAGGGCATGAAGGGGTAGCTGCTCCGTCGGGCCACGTCGCGTCGTCGCACGACAGCGCGCTCGGAGATGTTGATCATCTGGACGTGTGACCGAGTGGAATTTGGTCACACGTGCAGGTATGACGCGTTTTGTGGCGGTGGGCCTGCTGATGGTCTGCACGACGGGCGGCGTACTGCCCGCCCTTCCGACAGCCCCGTGGTGCTGCTCCGCCGCTGCCGTCCTCCTTGCCATGTCGCCGACCGGCAGGGGCGACATGGCGCGGCGACGCCGACCGGTGGCCGACCCCGGCACCTTCGCCGTCCGCTGACCGACCCCACCCCCACCACCCCCTGTTGGTCCCACCGAAAGGAACACCTGATGACCCGCACCGTCGCCCGCGTGACGATCGACGCCCTGGAGGAACTCGGAGTACGCCACGTCTTCGGCGTGGTGGGCGACGCGCTGAACCCCTTCACCGACGCCATCCGCGACAGCAAGTCCGTGGAGTGGGTGAGCTGCCGCCACGAGGAGGCCGCCGCGTTCGCGGCCGGCGCCCAGTCGCAGCTCACCGACACGCTCGGCGTCTGCATGGGCACCGTGGGACCCGGCTCCGTGCACCTGCTCAACGGGCTGTACGACGCCGCCAAGAGCGGCACGCCGGTGCTCGCCATCACCGGGCAGGTGCCCCTCGCGGAGGTCGGGTCCGACTACTTCCAGGAGGTGGACAACGACCTCCTCTTCCGTGACGTCGCCGTCTTCCGCGCCACCGTCACCTCCCCCGCACAGCTCCCGGGCCTTCTGGAGATCGCCGTACGCCATGCGATCGGGCGGCGTGGCGTGGCCGTGCTGACGGTTCCCGGCGACCTCGGCGACCAGGAGCTGCCCGCGGACCGGCCCACCCGGCTCTCCGTCGTCCGGTCCGCGAACCGGCCCGACGACCCGGACCTCGACGAGGCGGCCACCGCTCTCGCCGACGGCGGCAAGGTCACCATGCTGGTCGGGAAGGGGGCGCGCGGCGCCCGCGAGGACGTGCTCGCCCTCGCCGACCGGCTGGGGGCTCCCATGGTGCTGACGCTCAAGGCGAAGGAAGGCTTCGAGGGCGACAACCCCTACCAGGTCGGCCAGACGGGCCTGATCGGCAACCCGGCCGCCGCGCACGCGATGGACCACGCCGACACCCTGCTGCTCCTCGGCACCGACTTCCCGTACCGGGAGTGGTACCCGGAGGGCAAGAAGGTCGTCCAGGTCGACCGGGTCGCCGAGCACATCGGCCGTCGGGTGCCGGTCGACGTGGCCCTCGCCGCGGACGTCGGCCCCACCGTGCGCGGGCTCCTCGAACGGCTGGCCCACCGCACGGAGCGCGGCCATCTGGACGGTGCGCGGGAGAAGTTCGTGAAGTGGCAGGAGGGGCAGCAGCGGCTCGCCGCGCCCGGGCACGACCACGGGCTGATCGGCAAGGTCCGCTCCGCCCTCGACAACCGGGACCACCTCGTGCGCCCGGAGGCGCTGGCCGCGGCCGTGGACGCCGTGGCGGCCGACGACGCCGTGTTCACCTCGGACACCGGCATGGCCACCGTATGGCTCTCGCGCTTCGTCGAGATGCGCGGATCCCGTCGCCTGCTCGGCTCGTACAACCTGGGGTCGATGGCCAACGCGATGCCGCAGGCGATCGGCGCCCAGCTCCTCGACCCGGACCGGCAGGTCGTCGCGTTCTGCGGCGACGGCGGGCTCGGCATGCTGCTGGGCGACCTCATGACCATCCGTAGTCGGCATCTGCCGGTGAAGCTCGTCGTCTTCGACAACCAGCGGCTCGGGATGGTGAAGCTGGAACAGGAACAGGCGGGGCTCGCGGAGTTCGGCACCGAGCTCGACAACCCGGACTTCGCGGCGGTGGCGGAGGCCCTCGGCATCACCGGCATCCGGGTGACCGAGGCCGAGGAGCTCGCCGACGGGGTCGCCCGTGCCTTCGCCACGCCGGGCCCGGTCCTCCTGGACGTCCTGACCAACCCCGAGGAGATCGCCGTCCCGGGCAAGCCGACCCTCCAGCAGGGCTGGGGGTTCGCCATCGCCAAGATCCGCGAGAACCTGACGAGCCCCGGCGGCCGCTGAGGGCTCAGAGAGGCTCGCTTCGAGCCATCCCGACCGCACGCGCCCGGGCCACCGGGATGGAGCCTGTGCTCCATCCCGGTGGCCCTCCGGTCGGGGAGGCTGGTTCCTCTCCTCGTTCCCCTCAGGGCCCGGCGACACTGACGTGGTGACCGACGACGAACGGCGGACGGACCGGCACGACGCGGGCCGACCGGACCGGCACGGTGAGGGACACGGCGCGCACGCGGTGGACCGGCGGTTGGAGCAAGCCATTCTGGAGCTCCTGGAGCGGCGTGACCCGGGCTCGTCGATCTGCCCGTCCGACGCCGCGCGGGCGGTGTACGACGGCGACGACGACGGCTGGCGCGCGCTCATGGAGCCGGCCCGCCGCGCCGCACGGCGCCTCGTCGCGGCGGGCGAGGTGGAGATCACCCAGGGCGGCCGTGCCGTGGACCCGGCCGAGGCGCGCGGCCCGATCCGTATCCGCCGCGCCCCCTGAACCACCGGGTACCGGACGAGACGAGTGGGGCAGAGGCCCGTTCACCGGCGTCTGCCCCACCGCCATGCGGGCCACCGGCCGAGCACCGCTCGCCCGGTGGTTCCCTCCGGCGTCCTCAGCGGCCCGGTCCGCCCACCGGCTCCCGCTCCGCCGCCGCGGTCCCGGACGCCGTGTCCGGGCCGGCCTCACTGAGCCCGATTCGCCCGTGGACCCTGCGCAGGAACGGCGGCGCGTACCAGGCCGAGCGGCCGAGCAGGCGCATCGCGGCGGGTACGAGGACGCCGCGCACGGCGATCGCGTCGATGAGGATGGCCAGTCCGCTGCCCAGGCCGAACAGCTGCATGAAGCTGATCTCGGCGGTCCCGAAGGCGAAGAAGCTGACCGCGATCAGGACGGCCGCCGCGCTGACGATCCGGCCGGTGTGCCCGAGGCCGTCGGCGACGGCGGACTCGTTGTCCTCGCCCAGGTCGTGGAGCTCCTTGATCCTGCTGGTGACGAACACCTCGTAGTCCATCGAGAGCCCGAAGGCGACGCAGAACATCAGCACCGTCATGGACGTCTCCATCGGCTGCGGGGTGAAGCCGAGGAGTCCGGAGAGGTGCCCTTCCTGGAAGATCCACGTCATGGCCCCGATGGTCGCGCCCAGGCTGACCAGGTTGAGGACCAGCGCGCGCAGCGGCTGCACGATGCTGCCGGTGAACAGGAAGAGCAGCACGAAGGTGGTGACGGCGATCAGGCCCACGGCGAGCGGGAGCCGGCCGCCGATGGAGGCGTTGGAGTCGACCAGTTCGGCGTCGGCGCCGCCGACCAGCGGGTGCGTTCCCGCAGGCGGGGCGGCGGAGCGGACGTCCGCCACCAGATCCTTCGCCTCGTCCGACTTCGGTGTCAGGTCGCCGACCACGTTGAGCTGTTGCGCTTCGGGGCGGCCGAGCGCCGGATTGCCGGGGCCGGTCGGCTCGGTCCCGCCGTCGGCGAAGACGCCCGTTGCGGTCTCGACGCGGGCGACGCCGTCCAGCTCGGAGAGCCGGGTGGCGTACGCCTCCAGCGGCGCCTTGGACACGGCCCGGTCGATCACGACGTGCAGTGCGGCGGCGTCGTTGCCGTCGAAGTTCTCCCGCAGCGACACGGAGACCTGACGGCTCTCCGCGCCTTCGGGCAGCACCCGTTCGTCCGCGGTGCCGAAGGTGATGCCGAGCAGCGGGCTCGCGGCCAGCAGCAGGAACGCGAGCACGGGCAGCGCGGTGATCGCGGGTCGGCGCATGACGGTCCGGGCCAGTCGTGCCCACACGGAGGTCGCGGCACCGGTGCGCCGCCGTGCGGCCCACGGCATGCGGCCGCTGTTGACCCGGTGTCCGAGCACGTTGAGCAGGGCCGGCATCACGAACAGGGTGGCGAGGGCCGCGATGACGACCACGCCGACGCCGGAGTAACCGAAGGAGCGGAGGAAGTACTGCGGGAAGACCATGAGTGCGGCGAGCGCGGCCGCCACGGTCGCCGCGGAGAACGCGACGGTGCGTCCGGCCGTGCTCATCGTCGTTCGGACGGCGTCCTCCACGCTCGCGCCCGCCGCGAGCTGCTCGCGGAACCGGTTGATCATCAACAGGGCGTAGTCGACGCCGAGTCCGAGTCCGAGGGCCGTGGTCAGGTTGATGGCGAAGAGGGAGACGTCGGTGACGGAGCCGACGAGGGACAGCTCCGCGAAGACGCCCACGATGGCGATGAGCGCGATGGCCAGCGGCAGCAGCGCGGAGACCACGGTGCCGAAGACGACCAGGAGCAGCAGCAGGATCAGCGGTACCGCGATGGACTCGGCGAGGACGAGATCCTTCTCGGTCTGGGGCCCCATCTCGTTGCCCACGCCGGCGCTGCCTCCTGCCTTGACCGTGAGCGTGTCCTCGTACGTTCCGCCGTAGGCACCGATGACCTTCTCGGCGTTCTCCTTCCGCTCCGCGTCGTGGCCCTTCACGCGGGCGAGGACGAGGCCCTCGCGGCCGTCCTCGGAGAGCAGGGAGGGGCTGTTCCCGTCCCAGTACGAGACGACGTCGTCCAGCGCCTTCTCCCCCTTGAGGTCGGCCACCAGGGCTTCGGCGCTGCGCCGGGCGGCGGGGGTGTCGACGCGGCCCTGCGCGGCCCGTACGAGCAGCACCAGGTTCGTCTCTCCGCCGAACTTGTCGTCGATGACGGCCCTGGCCCGGGAGGACGGGGAGGCAGGGTCGTCGAACCCCTCCCCCAGCAGCTTCCCGAACGCTCCGGCGCCCAGGACCCCCATGGCGGCCACGACCAGGACGGTGACGACGAGGACGAGCCGGGACCGGCGAATCGTCAGCTCGGCTATGCGTTCGAACACGAGCTCTCTCCTTCGGATCGTGCGGTGAAAGGACATGCGGCGTCCGCGGGTGCACGGGGAGGTGGGGCTCGCGCGTTCCTGAACCGGTACGGGAGCGACGACGCGGGGTGTCGCCCCCGGTCGTGCCCGGAACGCGGTGCCGCGCTCCTCGTCGCCGTGACCGAAGTTAGCGGGGCTCAACTCAATTTGGCAGTGTTAGATTTTCTTCACGGGTGTGCCAATTCCCGTGCGCCGTAAGGGCCGACGGACGTACCGTCGGCGCATGTCCACTGATGAAGCCCCCGGGGTCCGGCCGACCCTGCGTGAGCGCCGCCGGGCCGTGGCCGCCCAGGAGATCGTCGGCGCCGCCGAGTCCCACATCGTCGAGCACGGCCCGCACGCGCTGTCCCTGCGCGCGGTGGCCCGCAGCCTCGGCATGACCGTGCAGGCGCTCTACCACTACTTCCCGAGCCGCGACGACCTCGTGACGGCGCTCGTCACCAAGGCGTACGACGACCTGGCGGACGCGGTGCAGGCGGCGACCGACGCCGCGCGGGACGACCCGGACCTGCCGGCCATGGTCATCGCGACCGAGGGGTACCGCCGGTGGGCCATCGACCACCCCGAGCGCTTCCAACTCCTCTACGGGGCACCGCTGCGGCACTATCACGCGCCCGTCGACGGCCCCACCACGGAGGCGAACCGCCGGATGGGCGCGGTCTTCGAGCGCGAACTGTTCCGCGGCTTCACCCGGGCGGAGCTGGCCGCCGCGGACGTCCGGTCGCTCTCCCCCGCGTTCCTGACGGCCCTGGACGGCATGGCGCCGCCGGGCCCCGACGCACTCCCTGCCCCCGCGACGGCCCTGATGCTGAGCGTGTGGGGGTACGTCCACGGCATGGTCGCCCTGGAGGTGTTCGGTCACACCGGCTTCCTCGGCACCCACCAGGCGGAGCTCTACCGCATGGCGATGCGGAACCTGTACGAGGACGTCCGGCGCCGGATACCCGCCACGCCGGGCGGCTGATGCGTCCTCCGGCCGGCCCGGTACTCCCGGCGGCGCCCCCGCACCGCCCGACGCCCGCCCGGTGACCACCCGGTCCCGGACGTCGTCCGCCCGTACTCCAGGTGGCTCCCTCGCCGCGCGACGGCGGGACGCCTGTGGCTTGCATGAGAGGTGCGCGCGGCACCCAGCGACCCGACGGGTCCGGCCGCGCCCGGATCGAGGGATCATGCGTGCCATGTCCGCCGTCGCCACCGCGGCCCTGACCGCGGCCACCGTCTTCGCGACCGCCGTACCCTCGGCGGCCGCGGGCGATCAGCCGTCGTTCTCCGCGACGCCGGACCCGGCCAAGCCGGGGGAATCCGTGCTCCTCTCGGTGTCCGGCGGGTGCGAGGCCCGGTCCGCGACGGCGAACTCCGACGCCTTCGAGTCGCAGGTGACGCTCTCCACCGGTTCGGCCGGGATCTACACGGGCACCGCGAAGATCCGCTCCGGCACGGAGGAGGGGTCCTACACCGTGGACGTGGACTGCGAGGGCGGTCAGTCCAGATACACGCTGAACGTATCCGGTTCGACGATGCCCTCCCCGCACCCCAGGCCCACGCGCGGTTCCCACGCCGGTGTCGGCGGCTCCGTCGGCGACGGGTCCGCATGGGCGGCCATCGGCCTCGGCGCTGGCCTGGTCGCGGCCGTTTGGGGCGCGGTGTGGTTCCAGGCACGCCGTTCCGACGAGCACTGAGGCGAGGGGGCGGGGGCGGGGGGCGGGGGTTCGGCGCGGGGCGGGGGTTCGGGGTTCGGGGTTCGGAGTTCGGAGTTCCAAGCGCGGGGTTCGGGGTTCGGGGCGCGGGGTTCGGTCAAGTCCCCGGTCGCGTACAGCCGCACGCCGCGGGACGGGCACGCGTACACGTGCGTGTGCGGGTGCGTGCGGCTGGCCGGCCGGGCACGGATGCGAGGATGGCGGCATGCTGCAGGTCTGCCTGAACGGCGCGCGGGAGCGCACCTCCCACGCTCATCTCCCTTTGCTTCCCGACGAGTTGGCGCGGGCGGCCCGCGCGGCCGTCGTCGCCGGAGCCCAGGACATCCATCTGCACCCCAAGGACCACGCGGGCCTTGACACCCTGGAGGCCGACGCGGTCGCCGCCGCCGTCACGGCGGTTCGGGCCGCCGCCCCGGGCATCCCCGTCGGGGTGACCACCGGCGCCTGGGCCACGCCCGACCCCCAGGACCGCGCCATCCAGGTCAGGTCCTGGACCGTCCTGCCCGACCACGCGTCGGTGAACTGGCACGAGGACGGCGCCGGTGACGTCGCCGCGGCCCTCCTGAGCAGGGGCGTCGGCATCGAAGCCGGTATCTACTCCGCGACGCGGGCGGCCGGGCGGTTCCTGGGCTGGCCGCACTCCCACCGAGTGCTGCGCGTCCTCGCCGAAGTCACGGAGACCGACCCGCAGACCGCCACCCGCGCCGCGGCCGACCTGCTGGAGAGCTTGAGCTCCGTCACGTCGCCGATCCTCCTCCACGGGGAGGACGCCGCCGCCTGGCCGGTGCTCCGCATCGCGGCCACGCGCGGCCTGGACACCCGCATCGGCCTGGAAGACGTGCTGCACCTTCCGGACGGATCCGACGCCCCGGGCAACGCCGAACTGGTCCGGGCGGCCCACGAGATCATGCGGCGCGTCCCGCACGCGGAAGCCACGCCTGAATGAGACGCCGCAGGCGCGCCCGGCCGGTCCCCCTCGGCGTCAAGGTCACCCAAGTCGTCCAGCTCGTCCAGCTCCCCCAGACCGCCCAGCCCACCCAGCTCGCCTAGATCGACACGTCACCCGCAGCGATCCGTTGCTCCCGGGTCCGCGTGACCCGCAGGGCTCGTCCGTCGTCGGCCGGCCACTCCTCGCGCCCGGGCGAGCGCAGCCACACCACGCCGTTCCGGATGTCGGTCACGAGCGCGGTGCTCGCACCCTCACGGACCTCGTCCCCTACACACGCCTGACCGGTCACGATCTCACCTCACTTCGGGAGCGGGCCACACCCAGGTCCGTCCACTGGGCATCGACTCCTCTCACGTCGTGGATCGCATGCCCCGACATGACCGGCGATGTCGCCGTGGGCCGCAGGTTCACTCCTGTGAGTGACGCGCCCTGGTGATCCCAGAGAGACTCACGTACGGAAGTGGAAGTGTCCGGACGACCGCACGAGACCAGACGCCCTCACCGCATGAGGGCGACCGCCAGGGCGAACAGCAGGGCGAGCAGCGCGGTGGCGTGCGCGGCCTCGACGTGCGCGGGCACCGTACGGGCCTTGTACGCCGAGACGAGGAACCGCGAGCCCACCTCCGCGTCACCGTGGGCGTAGTGGTCGCGGGCGTGGATGTAGAGGAGCTCGGCACGCTGCTCGGCAGCCTTGACGTGGCGGTGGCGCCACCAGGACACGGCGGCGAAGATCGCGACGGCGCTGAAGGGGATCACAACCCACAAGGCATCGGTCACTGCAAGCTCCATGTCGAACTGCCCACGAGGGGAAGTCGTCTCAGGCGAATGGCTTGGAGAGGCCACCCAAGCCGCCGCGATCGTGTGGAGGTTCCGGGCCGAACAGGGGAGCTGTCGACGGCTCGTCGTTGAGCTGGGCCGACACACCTGGGGGGAGGACTCCCGCGTCACTCAAGTCCACCATGCCCAGGCCTGTGCATCCCGCAATGTTTCCGCCTGGAGCGGACTCCCGGGGCGCGAACGCCCGTCCCCAAGTATGCGCTTGCCCTCTCTCGCGCCGGGCATGCACCCAACCGCATCGTCCGGGCGCCGTCACGCTGCGCAGGCGAAGCGGAAGCGGTAGTGCCGCGACATCCGGGCAACAAGTGCCGCATGGAAGTCAGCGCAGGAAAGTTCATCGACTACACCGACGTGCTGTGGTTGGACATCATCCTCAACGCCGTTTTCATCGCCAACGTCATCGGGCTCAGCCTCTGGGTCTCGTGGGGGTTCAAGGAGCGGCGGCAAGGTGTGCGGGGAGCGGTACGCAAGGCCTTCGAGAAGGCCGGGCACGCCAACGGATGGAAACCACGCACCCGTTGGACCCTGGCCGGAGTCGCTCTGGCAGGGGACGTCACCCTGATGGTCATCGGCGCGGTATTGCTGACGGCCGCCGATCACGGCGGCGGAGTCACGCTGGGCTGGGGGATCGCCTACGCGGCGCTGTGGCTCCTCGCCATCCCCCTGTGCCGACCGGTCGGCGGGCCGCGCCCCCCGCACTCGAAGGACTGGGCGGAATCGGACGACGGCGGCAGCAGCCGCACGGACCGATAGGCCCGGCCGTCCCCTCGTCGACCCCTTACAGCTAGCCTGACCTGGGACGACAGCGCCGCCATCACCGTCCCGGACGAGGAGAGCGACCATGACCACCACCGCGCGCCCGACGGTGCAGCACGACGACGAGCACCTGCGCGTGACCCGCTGGGACTTCACACCGGGCGACACCACGGGTCGGCACCGCCACGCGTACGACTACGTCGTCGTGCCGGTCACGGACGGCCGCACCGACGTGATCACCCCTGACGGCAACACCACCAGCTCCGAACTCCGGGCGGGACAGTCCTACACGCGCCCGGCGGGAGGCGAGCACGAGGTCGTCAACGCAGGTGATTCCGACCTCGCCTTCGTCGAGATCGAACTCAAGCATCCGACCCCGGGCCACCGCGGATGACACCCCTGCGGCACCGGCCTCAGGCGCTCTGACGTTCCGCCCGTTCCCTGATCAGCTCCTCGACGGCGGAGGGCAGCGTGGTCTCGAAGTCGATGAGTTTCGCCCAGGTCGGGGTGACGACGATCCGCACCATGCCGTCGTAGAGCGAGCGGACCTCGGCCTCCCACTCGACGCGCTGCTCGGGCGTCATCTCGTAGCTGCCGTTGATCTGCAGATACTCGTCGGGGATGCCGTCGACGACGTCGAGTGCGGCCCGACCGCGGATGAGGAGGATCTTCGGCGGGTGGACCTCGGTGTCGATGGTCATGGCGACCATCGGGTTGACACGCAGCGCGTGCAGTTTCGGGGCGTTCTTGCTGGTGCACAGGACGATCTCCGTGCCGTTCCAGGCGAACGCGATCGGGATGCTGCGCGGTGTGCCGTCCTTGGCGACATAGGCCAGGCGGGTCAGGTCGCGGGCGAGCAGCTCCTGGCTGATCGGGCGGTTCAGGATCTCGGTGATCTCGGCCTGCTTCATGGTGATCGCTCCGTCGTCGGTGTCGTCGAGCAACCCGTTCCGTGGCTGCTCCTACTCCTGGGACGGAGCCGGCCGGGCGTTCTCGACATCCGCGGCGCACGAATTGCCGACTCGCTCTTCTGCCGTACGCCCCGGAACCACCGTCGCAACCAGGGCAGGAGGTAAGGGTTACCTCGCCGCCCCGGCGCAGGCGCCTTCGACCGCGCGCTTTCCGGTGAGCCACTCCACCACCTCGGCCGCCCGGTACGGCTCGCCGTCCGGGCTCAGGTCCGCGAGGAAGTCGAGGTCCTGCCCCAGGGTGACGACCGGCGGCTCGTCGTGGCCGCGAGGGGTGCGCTGACCGAGCCCGACGGTGGCCAGCAGGCCGTTGCACAGGCACAGCCTGCCCTCGGCGTCGGCGGCGGCCCCGCCCTTGCGGCGGTAGGCGGCCTCCGGTTCCGCGGAGCAGCGGTAGCCGATGGTGCCGCTCGCGGTGCGGTAGGGGACGCGCAGGTATCCGAGGTCGCAGACCCGTCGACGCGTCGCCCGGACGCCGGTTTCGGACAGGGTGCCCTCCACCTCGGCCACCTTGAAGGGGAATTCGGTCGGGGACGCCATCGGGTCGTTGCGCACCCTGAGCTCACCGGCCCGCGCCCGGGCCCGCAGCGTCCGGCGCAGAGCGGGTTGCAGGCCTGACTCCTCGCAGAGCGCGAACGCGCTGCCGACCTGAACGCCGACGGCGCCCAAGGCCTTGGCTGCCGCGAGCCGTTCGGGGTGGGCGGCGCCGCCCGCGAGCCAGAAGGGGATGCCGATCTTCGCCATCTTGGCGAGGTCGGGGTGATCGCGCGGCCCGTAGACGGGCTCCCCCTCCGCGTCGAGCCGCAGGGCGCCGCGGGGCGGGGCGCTGTGACCGCCCGCGCCATGGGTCTCGATCACGAATCCGTCGGGCGTCGTGGCTTCGTCGCGGGCCAGGTAGGAGGCGAGCAGCGGCAGCGAGACGATGGCGAGAACCTGCGGCCGTCGCAGCGGGCCGGCGAATTCCGTCGGCGCGGCGGCCGGGGGTTCGGGGGCCGCGGAGGGCCGTACGGCGGGGTCGAACGACTGGATTCGTACGGCCTGCACCCGCCGCTCCGCCTTGGCCGACGCCTTCCCCTCGCATCCGGCCCCTCCTCCCCCGCCTCCGCACCGGCAGCCCTGCGGCTCCGCGCCGATTCCGGTACGGGCCAGCAGGGCGGCCGGGTCGAAGTGATGGACGTAGTCCTCTTCCGCGCCGTCGAGGCGGACGCGTACGCTCACCGGCTCCATCCGTGCCAGCCGGCGCGCCAGCTCGGGCAGGTGCCCGGGGACGCCCGCACCCACCAGCACGCAGTCCACTCCCGCGAGGATCGCGCCGAACAGGCCCGGAGCAAGGGCCAGTTGGATCTTCTCCAGGTAGTTGATCCCGACCGGGCCCCCGTGCCCCTCCTTGGCGAGCCACACCTCGACGAAGTTGCCGAGCACGGTGAGGAGTTCGGCCGTGTCGCCGCGCTCGACGCGCAGCATCGGCTGGGCACGGAAGCGCTCCCCCGCATCGACTCCGCCCTCGACGTAGAAGCGGTCCAGGACCGCGGCCGCCAACTCCGGTACGGGAAAGGCCGCCAGAGCGCGGCGTACGTCGCCGCCCGGGTCGCCCAACTGGAGTCGGCGCGTCAGGAGCGCGTCGAGGGCCGTGCCCGACACGACGCCGAGCTGCCCGGAGCGGCTGACGGCCCGGGCCAGTCGCCAGCCGGAGACTCCGACACCCATCCCGCCCTGGATGATCTCGGGCAGTTCCCCGCTCGTCGTGGCCATCGGCATGCCCCACCACCTCGCTGTTCGCGCTCCACAACCTACGGTTCCGTAGGTTTCGGTCAGGAGTTCAGTCTTGGCCACCGGATCCCGCGGGACCCCCGCCGAAGGGCCTCAGTGGTGGTGACCAAAGACCTTGGGCCGACGGGGCTCCGGCCCGGCGCCCGCGGGGCCGTGGACCGGCGCCGCCGCGCCCGCGGCCGGGCAGCCGCGACCGAGGCGCAAAGTTGACCCCTCTCACATGACCGAAACTGCGCCTCTTAATACGTCATGTGACGCATTGACCCCACTGCACGATCACGGTTGCATTCTTGTGCGCTTCCGGTCGGACGCCGGAGGCGGACCACATCCTTTTCTTGGGGGAAAAATGCGGGGAAACACGAACAGGAGCTCCACCAGACGCTTACGGGCGGCCGTCGGCGCGGCGGCCGCGGCCTGCGCGCTCACGGCGGCACTGCCCGGCGTGGCCTCGGCCGGTCCGACGGCCGGGGCGGACGGAGGCGGAGCAGGTGTCGAGAGGATCAGCGTCGCCGCCGACGGCACCCAGGGCGACGACAACTCCACCGGCGCCTCGATCACGCCCGACGGCCGGAGCGTCGTCTTCGCCTCGTCGGCCAAGAACCTCACGGCCGACGAATCGACGGGAGGTGACAAGGTCTTCGTCCGCGACCGGCGGACGGGCCAGACCGGGCGGATCGGATATCTGACCACGCTCCAGCCCCCGGTGATCAGCGGTGACGGGGAACACGCCGCCTACCCCGTGCAGTGGGTGAACGACGTGCGGATCCGCCAGTACCAGGTGAGCACGGGACGGACGATCAGCGCGGACTGCTCGGCCTACAGCTGCAACCAGCCCTCACTCGGCGCGGACGGCCGTCACATCGCCCTCGTCATCCGCCTCAAGCCGCCGTTGACCGGACAGCGCATCGAAGTACAGGACTGGAACACCGGCGCGAAGAAGACCGTCGCCACCCTCGACCACACCCAGGTGTCCCGGCCCTCCATGAGCGGCGACGGCCGGTATGTCGCCTATCAGGACGCCCAGACGAAGGACGTCCTCGTCTGGGACCGGACCACCGGCACCGCTTCCGGTCCGATCGAGGGCCCCGCCAAGGACGCGGCCCTGGTGCAGCTCAGCGACGACGGCAACCAGGTCGTCTACGTGGCGGGCGCCGACACCTACGTCCACGACCTGCGCTCGGGCACGTCCCGGCTCGTGCCGAACGTCCGGGGCGTGGCCATCGACCCCACCGGCCGGTACCTGCTGTACGCCCCGAACGACACGAGCGGCCCCTCCCTCGTCCTGCGCGACCTGCGGACCGGCACCGACGAGACCGTCTCGACCCAGCCCGCCACGGCCGGGACCGACGCCGTCAGCTCCGGGGGACGCGACGTCGTCTTCCAGTCGACGGCCGACGACATCGTGCCGGGCGACACGAACGGCAAGTCGGACGTCTTCGTCCGGCGCCTGTACTGAACCCCGTCCGCGACCTGCGGTGAACCTCGTCCACCGCACCCACTGATTCCGCTTCCGCCGGTCGACCGCTGTGCTCCGTCCACCGGTCTGCGAGCGGCGACGACGCCCCGGCATCCTTCATCCGTCATCCCGACCACGAAGGCCGCCGGGGCGCCGTCGGGTGCGGCCGCGTCCGGCCGCAGGGGTGCTTCGGCCGCCAGCCGTTACGCCCTCTGCTCGCCCGCTACGCACCCTGCCCGTCCGCCTCCCGGCAGTTGTGGCGCGGATACCACGCGACCACCAGCACGCCGACCGTCACCACCAGGACGGCCAGCACCCGCATCGCGGTGTCGAGGGAGTCGGTGAAGTCGGTGATGACGGCGTGCCGCAATTCCGGTGACGTCAGCCCCTGCGCCGCCAGTCGATGTTCGGCGGCCGGGACGGTCGTCGGCACGTCCGGCCCGCGCAGCGGCGCCGGGAGGCCCGCGGTGAACGCCCCGGCCACGACGCTTCCGCCGACCGCCACGCCCAGCGCGCTGCCCAGCTCCCGCGCCAGGCTCTGCAGCCCCGAGCCCACCCCGGCCCGGTGCGCCGGGAGCGCGGACATCATGCCGTGCGACAGCAACGGCGTGGCCAGACCGCACCCGGCCGCGGTGAGCGTCGCCCCGAGCGCGTACAGGGGATACGGGGTGCTCGGGCCGACCGACGAGACCGTGCCCAGACCGGCGGCGAGGACCGCAAGACCCGCCCCCAGCGTCGGCCGCGGGCCGGCGCGCCGCTCCAGCGCCACCGCGCAGCGCGGAGCGAGCAACAGCGCGCCCGCCATGGGCAGCAGCCGCACGCCCGCCCCCAGCGGCGAGAGGCCCTTGGCGTACTGCAGATACTGGCCGTTGACGTAGAACAGGCCGAACATCCCGACGAAGACCAGGGCCATGCCGATCGCCCCCGCCCGCACCACCGGCACGGTCAACAGCCGGGGATCCAGCATCGGATGCTCGCGGCGCAGCTCCCCGCGGGTCCAGACCGCCAGCAGTATCACCGCGGCTCCGAACCCGCCCAGCACCCGCGCACTGCCCCAACCCGCCTGCGGGCCCGAGACGATGCCCGAGAGCAGCGCCAGGAACCCGGCCGTCAGCAGGCCGGCGGACACCACCGACACCGGCCGGTCGTACCGCGGGGGCGCCGGCGAGAACACCACCACCAGGACGAGTGCCGCCACCGCCAAAGGAACCACGCACCAGAACAGCGCCCGCCACGACCCGAGTTGCAGCGCCGCGCCGCCACCGACGTTGCCCAGCACGGCCGCCAGTCCCGTCATCGACGCCCACAACGCCACCAGCCGCGACCGGCGGTGTGCGGGCGCACCGCCCACCATCAGGGCGAGCGTCGTCGGCAGCACCGCGGCGGCGCCCACCCCGCTGACCACCCGGCCCGCGATCACCGCGCCGATGTCCGGCGCCACGGCACATCCCACGCACCCGGCGGTGAACAGGCCCATGCCCGCGGCCAGCACCCGTTTGCGGCCGAGCCGGTCGGCGAGCGCGCCACCCGGGACGAGCAGGCAGGCGAAGAACACCACGTAGCCGTCGACCACCCACATCACCGCCTCGGCGGACGGGCGCAGCGCGCTGCGCGACAGCGCGGGGATGGCCAGGTTCACCGCGGAGACCATGCCGACCACGAGGGTGACGCACAGGCACATGACGGCGACGGTCAGGGGGCTGGGGCCGCGCGTGCTCCCGCAGTGCGGTTCCTCCGCGCTCTCGGCGCCGCGGCTGCGGTGGGCGGCGGAGCGGGAAGTGCGGCGGGAACCGAAAATGCTGCCGGAAGCGCGGTGGGAACCGGAAGCGTGGTGGGAACCGAGGCCGGGGTTCACTGGTCGTCTCCTGTCCGCCGCACGCCTTCGACGTCTGCTGAGGCCGATTCACCGCCTTGGCGGGCCGGGGCGGCGTTCGGGCCCGGGGCGACGGCCGCGTACGGGGTGTCCGGGAGGGTGCGGACGAGTTCGGCGCAGAACGCGAGCCGGTCCCCCCGGATGCGCAGGAACTCCAGGTCCACCGGGCGCCCGTCGGGCATCCTGGTCAGCCGTTCGACGGTGAACAGCGCCGAACCGGCCGGGATGCCCAGGAGCGCGCAGGTGTGCGGATCACCGTTCACCGCGTGCACGGCGACGCCCGCCGAGCCGAGCCGCTCACCGGTGGACTGCTCGATGAGGCCGAACAGGTCCCGTCCGGCCAGGTCCTCGGCCAGCAGCGGCTCCCCGATGTCCGCGGCCAGGTACGTCAGATCCAGGGACAGCGGCACACCGTCCAGGAATCGCAGCCGTTCGATGTGGACCACCCGCCCGCCCTCGGGAACGCGCAGCTTGCGCGCCACCTCCCCGGGCGGGCGCACCACGTCCGCGACCCGCACCTGATTGGTCACCTCGCCGTGCGTGCCCAGCGTCTCGGCCAGTCCGGTCAGCCGCTCCAAGGTGTGCTCGTAGGGCCGTCGCACGACCACCGTGCCCACGCCCTGGCGCCGCTCGACCACACCCTCGTCGCGCAGGACGCCCAGCGCCTCGCGGACGGTGTTGCGCGACACCCCGAAGTCGGCGATCAGCACCCGCTCGTCCGGCAGCACGCCCGAGGCGAACGCGCCGGAGGCGATCTGGCGGCGCAGCACCTCGGCGACCTGCCGGGCCCGGTCGGCCCGGCTCCGCCGACGGCCTTCCGCAACCGGACCGGGGGCGGGCGCTTCGCCGTCGGCGGGTGAGGCGTTCATGGATCCTCCGCTGAGTGTCGGGGCCTCCGCCGGGTGCCGGGACCGGGAAGGGACGAGGGATGGGCCGGCGCCGACCCACAACGCCGGCCGCCGCTGCCGACCGGACGCCGTACCCCCGTAACTCTGCGGCCCGTTGACCGCCGAACCAGGCGCGGCCTGTTGACCGCCGAACCAGGCGCGGCCCGTTGACCGCCAAGCTAGGCCGCCGACGTTTCCGGCACGTTACGCCACCTACCCTGACCTGCGACGACACCCGTGACGTGCGGTTTGGTGGGGAACTGGGAGCAGTTGCGCCACCCGTCCGCGGCGGGGTGGGACGGAATGGCGTTGCGTCCCGAATCCCGCGGTCCATTTCCGCCTGCCGAAACCCTTGTTCCGCTGTCCGGGCTCGCCTAGGGTCAGCGCCCAGGCTCGGCCGCCCCACGCGGCCGGGCCTTCCCTGTGCGAACACGAAGGAGCGTGCGGTGGCACAGCAGGCGTGGCAGTACGGGTCGTCAGGCGAGGACGACGGGCACGGCAACGGCGGTCGGAACCACGGAACGGGGCGGGACACACCGGGAAGGAACACCTTCGGGCGGGACACGGGCGCGCCGTTCCCGGCGGAAACGGCGCGGGAGATACAGCCGGAGACCGGCCGCGAGGACGGCGTGACGTCCGGCGCGGCGTCCGACGTGACGTCCGGCGCGGCGTCCGGCCCGGCGTCCGGCGTGGGCCGGCGCAGTTTCGTCGTCGGAGCCGGTCTGGTCGGTACCGGCGGGCTGCTCGGCGCCGCCGGAGCCGCACCGGCAGCCGCCGCCGGACGCGCCGGCCGGGACGACCGGGACGGCCGGGACGACCGGGACGGCCGCCCGGGCCACGAAGACCGCAGCGGTCGCGACACCTTCGGGCCCGACGACTTCCGTGCCGGGCGGCTCCTGCTCGTACCGGACGTGGTGCTGTTGCCCGAGGGGCCGGTCAAGGACCGCGGGGTACTCGTCGAAGGGGGTACCTTCCGGGCCGTCGGACCCGTCCGCGAGCTCACCCACGCCCACCGGAACGCCCGCAAGGTGCGGCTCACGGGCCACCTGCTGATGCCGGGCTTCGTCGACGCCCACCACCATCTGACGCAGAGCTTCGGCAAGGCGCAGGCGTTCGGGCAGCCGTCGGAGATCTTCAAGACCGTCTGGGAGCCACTGGAGCACGCCCTGGACGAGGAGACCGTCCACCTGTCGGCGAAGCTCGCGGCCCTGGAAGCACTGCGCGGCGGCTTCACCACTGCAGCCGACGCCGGCACCCGCGCGCCCGTCGACGTGGGGGTCATCGCCAAGGCCACCGAGGAGGCCGGGCTCCGCTGCGTGCTCTCGAAGGTCGTCTCCAACGGCAAGGGCGGCAAGGAGCACCTGGAGCGTTTCCAGAACTCCCGTCTCGTCCACCCCTCGCTGGCGATCCCCGTCCCCGAGGACGCCTCCGCGGAGATCCTGAAGAGGACCGCCGACCAGTGCGCGGACGCCGGAGCGGTCTTCCAGATCCACGTCAACGAACACCTGGCCTCCGTGGAACGCTCCCTGAAGAGCGTGGGCCGCCGCCCGGTGTCCTACCTGCACCACATCGGCGCCCTCAACGCGCACACCCTCGGCGCGCACGCCACCCTGCTCACCCCCGACGAGATGCGGATGCTCGCCGACACGGGGGCCGCGGTCAGCTACAACCCGGTGGCCAGCGCCTGGAAGGGCAACGGCGTCGCCCACGCGCTGATGTGGCAGGCGATGGGCATCCGGTTCGGCACCGGCACCGACGGCACCCGCGGCGCCGGCTTCCGCCTGGTCGACGCGGCGGAGAGCGCACAGCGCCTGGCCTACGGCCTGCATTCCGGCGACTCGGCGTGCGGCGCCGGCCGTACGTGGCTCACCCACGCCACCGCGCTGAGCGCCGACGCCGTCGGGCTCGGCAAGGTGACGGGCGAGATCGCCGTCGGCAAGGCGGCCGACTTCCTGCTCGTCGACCTGCGGGTGCCCGAACTCACCCCTTCCTACGACCTGTCGTGGGAGCTGGTCCGGCTGGCCGACCGTGACCAGATCAGCGCGGTGTTCGTCGACGGCAAGCTGCGGTTGTGGCAGGGCTGGCCCACCACCTGGGACGGCCCCGCGCTGGTCCGCAAGGCCGCCGAGGTGGGACCGGAGGTCGTGCGGCGCGCCCGTATCCAGCGGGTGGACCCGGACCCGGACGGCGCGGCCCGCCACGCGCGGCGGACACGCGGGTGACCGCTCCGGTCGCCGGGCCGGAGGGCGGCCCCGCAGGCCGTCTCCCGCTCGGCGACCGGCGGCTAGAAGGTGTACCGGGTGTGGCTGAACACCTGGCCGTCGTGCCCGAAGCCGTACGCCGTGCCCGGCGCCACCGCGAACAGCAGGTCCTTGCCCTCGCGGATGCTGTCGCCGAAGCCGTGGAAGACCCCTTCCGGTGCGGTGATGTGATCCCCGTACTGCTCCTCGAACGCGGCGATGACGTCGTTCTGCCGCGCGGGATCCGTCACCCGCTCCGCCATGCCCTCGACCACGATGTCGAGCCCCTCGGAGAGGGAGTTGTTCCCGGTGGTGAGGACGCAGTGGGCGTCGGCGGCCAGGTTCTTCGCCTTCTGCTCGCCGGGGCCGGTGCTGAAGTGCAGTGCCCCGTCGTGCCAGGCGGCGATCAGCGGCGTGACGTGCAGCCGGCCGTCCGGCCGCACGGTGGTGATCCAGAAGACCTCGGCGGCCCGCAGTCGGTGCTGGACCTCGTCCCAGTCGGTCGCGGTGACGTCCTGCGCACCCGGGCGCGGGTTGAGCGCGGAGCTGTAGCGGGCGTCGAGCTCGGTCCTCGGCGACTCCGGCGGCTTCGGCGTCGTCTGCGAGCCCTGCGCCTTCGGCGTCCTCGGTGACTCCGGTGACTCCGGCGGCTTCGGCGTCATGCGGAACTCCCTTCCCTGCTTCCCGGGACGAAGGCTACGCAGCACGGCCCGGGGCCGCCCGGTGCAGGCTGCGCCGGGCGGCCGCAGACGGTCACTTCGACTGCAAGCGTCCCAGCGGGTGGGTGTCCCCGGCGAGGACGTCCTTCGCCCGGTCCCAGTCGGTGTCGTCGATGCCGGTGACGTGCCGGAGGTAGGCGAGGGTGACCTGCTGGACCAGAGCCACCCGCTCCGGGCTCTCGTCGGTGGTCTCCGCCGCCCCGTACCCGGAGATCCCGCCGAGGAAGTGTTCGCCGCCGCGGACGGTGAGCAGGCTCTTGCCGCCGTGGCTGAGGGTGTAGGGGTCGGTCGTCCAGGCCGGGCCCCGGGTGGAGAGCGGCAGGTCGTCGCGGTCACCCGCGACGACGAGCCCGGGAGCACCGATGTGGGAGAAGTCCTGGTCCCGCAACCATGGCAGGTGCTCCTGGGCGAAGGGCGTCAGCTCCTGTCCGCCTCTGCCGGCGGTGGCGAGCTGGATGCTGGCCGTCACCCGGGGGTCGGACAGGTCCTCGGCGATCCCGGTGGACGGGTCCGTGACCCGCAGGCCCACCAGAACGCCCGCGCTCTGGCCGCCGAAGGAGTGCCCTGCCACGACGACACGGCCGCGGTCGACGCGGCCCGCCAAACCGGGAACGGCTGCTTCCAGGGTGCCGACCTCGTCCAGGAGGTGCTGCAGATCCCGCACGCGGGAGCGCCACAGGTCGGCCCGGCGTGAGGAGTCCGCGGCGATGCCGACGCGGGCGGAGTCGAGGTGGGTGGCCTGGACGACCACCAACCCTCCGGCGGCCCAGTGGTCGACCAGGGGCGCGTAGGCGTCGAGATGCGAGCCGAACCCGTGCGCGAACAGCACGAGCGGCAGACCGGTGCCGACGAGCGGTGCGGTGACGCGTACCTCGAGGTCGACGTCGCGCCTCGGCGCGGGCAGCACGATCGGCCTGACCGACACGATCGGGCTCGGCGGCGGGCCGGTCAGGTCGGACTGCTGCGGAACCATCATGCGGGCTGCCTCCATCGGGTGCGGTGCGTGCGGCGGCCTCGAACGCCGCGCCTTCGGACGGCGGCGATCGGCGTCACGCCTCGGAGGGTCTCCAAGGAGCCGCCTCCGGGGCTCTCCGGGAAGCCGCCTCCGCTACGCTAAAACCTGACATCAATGTCAGAGGCAACCCCGTTGCCGCGTCCCATCGGGAGACGAGATGCGCGTGGGAGAACTCGCCGCCCGCACCGGCGTGAGCGTCCGGTCCCTGCGCTACTACGAGGAGCAGCACCTGCTCTCCGCCGAGCGCAGCCCCAGCGGACAGCGGCACTACGACGACGGCGCGGTCGAGCGGGTCCGGCTGATCCAGGAGCTGTACACCGCCGGACTGTCCAGCAGCACGATCGCCGACCTGATTCCCTGCGTCGAGGACGGCCGGGCCACTCCGGCCCTGCTGACGCGGCTGACCGCGGAGCGCGAGCAGATCGACAAGCGCCTGACCGATCTCCAGGCCGCCCGGGACCGGCTCGGCACGGTCATCACCGCCGCTACCCGCAACATGCGCACCGGCACGTCCTGCCGACCCCCGTCTCCTGACGCCCCCTAGCGCTTTCTGACACCCACTAGCCCGGGACGCGCCTGAGCGGCCGGTGGGGCACGGCGCCGCACGCGGGGCGCCACCCGGCAGCCCGCCAAGCCTTCGGGCGTACGCCACCTTCGCGTCGTACGCCCGAAGACCCCGCCGAGACCCCCGTCAGCGGAGTCCGGCGAAGAGGTCGTTCTCCGGGAGCGGCGCGCCGGTGGCGTCCTGGACGCGGACGAAGGTCTCCGTGCCCATCAGTTCGCCGAACTTCTCCTTGCCCATCTTGAGGAAGAAGATGTTCTCGCCCTGGCTGGCGTGCGCGGCGAGCGCGTCGAACTTCTGGCCGCTGAACGCGGTCGTGTCCACCCACGTGGAGATCTCGTCGTCGGGAAGGCCGATCTCGGCCATCGCGGCCTCCTCGGCGGGATCCGGCTCGGGCATGTCCGCACCGAGCTCACGCATGATCTCCCCGAACCGCTGCATCATCGAGCGGGGCATCGTCGTCCAGTACACCTTCGGCTTCAGCTCGGTCAGCTGCAGCGCCGCCATCGTGATGCGGTGGGCCTGGATGTGGTCGGGATGACCGTAGAACCCGTTCTCGTCATAGGTGACGACCACATCGGGGCGGTAGTGCTCCATGAGTTCCGCGAGCCGGGCGGCGCCCACCTCCACCGGGGTCTGCCAGAAGGATCCGGGGGCGTCGTTGCTCGGCCAGCCCACCATCCCGGAGTCGGCGTAGTCCAGCATCTCCAGATCACTGATCTTCAGGGCTTCGCAGCTCGCCTCCAGCTCCTGGCGGCGCATCACGGCGACGGCCGCCGGGTCGTGCCCGGGATCGCCCGGCTTCACGCCTCCCGGCCCGTCACCGCAACCGCCGTCGGTACAGGTCACGAGGACCGTCCGGATGCCCTCCGCCGCATAGCGCGCCAGGACGCCACCGGTCCCCGTGGCCTCGTCGTCGGGGTGGGCGTGCACTGCCATCAGCGTCAAGGGCCGGTTCGTCATGGGAGTCCTCCTGCAGAAAACATCGGAATACGGGCCCGCGGCAGCAGCGCCGCGCCCCCAGAGGGCCGGATCCCGCCGGGATGACGACCCTCTGTGTGGTCCTGATGTTCCCTGCGTGGCGCCGGCCTCTCGGTCGCTGCAACAGTTCCGGGCCGACCCTCTGTTCCCGATACCTCTCTACCGATACCTGAGTACCGATACCTCTGTCCTGGGAGGAGGGTTCACCGTGGGCCTCGGGTACTGCGCACACGACGCACGAGGTCCTCGGCGGCCTCAGGCCATGCGCCATGACGAAAGGAGAAACCCGCCTCGAGCAGCCGGCCAGGGACCACGCGACGGCTCTTCAGGAGGAGCTCGGTGTCCGTACGCAGCCCGAGCGCGCCGAGCTCGGCCATCCACTTCGTCGCGGGCAGCCCCACCGGGACACCCCACGCGGCGCGTACCGCACGCATGAACGCCCGGTGCGGCAGCGGACCGGGCGCCGCGAGGTTCACCGGCCCGTCGATGCCGTCCTGCTCGACGAGGAACTCGACGGCGCGGGCGAAATCCTCGGCGTGAATCCAGGACACGTACTGCGCACCGCCGGCGACCGGCCCTCCGAGTCCGAGGCGCGCCAGCCACAGCAGCACGTCGAAGACCCCGCCACGGTCGTGGCTCATCACCATCGCGGAGCGCAGGGCGACCTTGCGCGTATGTGGCGTATCGGCTTCCTCCTGGGCCCGCTCCCAGTTCTTCGCTATCTCGACGCTGTAGGCCCAGTAGCCGGGAACGTCGGGCTCCCTCCCGCCGATGATGCCCGTCGCCTCGTCATGGGGTGCGTCGAAGCGGTGGGCGTAGATGGTGGCGGTACTCATCTGCAGCCAGACCCGAGGCGGCCGGGCCGCGGTCGCGATGGCCTCGCCCACCACCTGGGCGGACTGCACACGCGAGTCCATCATGGCCCGAAGGTTCGCCGGGGTATAGCGGCAACTGACGCTGCGTCCAGCCAAATTGATCACGACGTCACTACCGTCCACGGCCTTGGCCCACGCCCCCAGGGTCCTGCCGTCCCAGCTCACTTCCCGGTCCCCCACCACTCCCCGGGTGAGAACCACGACCTCATGCCCCGCGCCGGTCAGGGCCCGCCTCAGGACCGCACCCACCTGCCCGGTCCCGCCGGGCAAGACAATCTTCATCAGGTCGCTCCCGTGGATCCTCGCCACCAGGCCCACCTGGCCCGGTGTGCGTCCCGTCCATAGCCGTGATGATGCGTTCCATCTGGCGCAGTGTCACCACCGCCTCGACCCTCATGACCGCCATGGCACTCGACACGTCCATGATGGGTGCCGCTCTCATCGTCGGCCCGGCGTTCGCCAGCTGGCTCAGTCTGTCGCTCTCGCCCCTGCTGCCCTACGCGGCCATCACAGCCATGACGGTCGTGGCCGTCGCGACGACCGTGACCACCACCTCGGTCGTCCTACCGACTTCAACCGCGCCGAAGAGCTGGCTGGGGCCTTTGTCGTCGTCTCCGTTACGGCGGTTGCTGGCCGCCGACGCCATCTTTGTGATGGCCGTGACGGCAATGGACGTGGTGCTGCCGATCCATGCGCGTCAGGAAGGTGCCGGCGAACTCACCGGCTTGTACGTGGGAAGCCTCGCGGCCGGTAGCGTGATCGGCAGCTTTGCGCTGGTTACGGCAGCAAGGCGGCTGCCACGAGGCCTTGTGCTCCCCTTGCTGCTCGGCCTGTTCACGCTCGGATGCGGCGCACTGGCCGTGGCCGCCCGACTCTCCCCGGTGGTGGTCCTCACGGTGTGCCCTGTCGCCGGTCTCGTCACCGGGTCCCTCTTCACCGTCCTGCGCACGGCGGGAGGTGATCTGGCACCGGCCCGGCAGGCCACCGAAACCATGTCCTGGCTGAGCACCTTCGACACGGTCGGCGGTGCGGCCGGGGCGGCCATGTTCGCTTCCCTGGCCGAGACGACGGGAGGCTCGACGGCACTCGCGCTCATTCCGGGGCTGAGCGTCATAGCTGCTCTGGCCAGTTGGCGCGTTCAGGGCCTACGGCAGGGTTGAAGTCCCGGCGTTCCTGCCGCGGCATCGACGTGGTGGTCCCCGCGCCTGCGGCGTCGTCAGTGGCTTCCCACCAGGCCCAGGCCCGGGCCGTTGTGCAGGAGGGGGCGCAGGGCCTCTTGTGCCCGGGCGAAGTAGCCGGGAACCTTCGTCGCCTGCTCCGTGTACCGGACGGCGTTCGCCAACTGCGCGGCCTGGGCCGCGGCCGCCGCCTCCGCCGTCGCGGCCTCGACGGCGCCTGCGGCTCCCGCGGTCTCTGCGGTCGCCGCCACGAGCGGTGCCGCCACGGGCCAGGCCAGCACCACGAGCGTGACGAGCAGGGCCGCGCCGAGGCCGATGGCCAGCCACTTCTTCAGCTCCCTGCTGTCGGCGGCGTTGTCCTCCCAGTACTGCTGCATCGCGGGCAGCAGGACGAGCTGGTGCTGGTTCTCCAGGTCGCGCAGGCGGCGGGCGACCCTCCTGAGCACTTCGAGGGGGGCGCCCTGCGGCAGGCGCGTGGTGTGGATCTCGTACAGCACCAAGCCGTCCTTGCCGACGCCGTCGGGACGGAAGGTGGGCTTGTAGCAGATCCACTCGTACGTGACGCTGCCGGGCTGCCCGGTGGAGGCCTGGGTCGGGAGGAGCGGGTAGTACAGCTCGTTCCAGTACGGTCGCCAGGTGGACCGGCGCACCTCGATGGACGTCGGGGCGCCGATGCTCACCTGCCCGGTTCGCTGGCGGGTCAGCATCTCCTGGAGGGCCGGTTCGACGACGAAGCGCTTCAGGGTGTCCATCTTGTGCTGAATGTCTTCGACCTCGGTCTTGTCGGCCTGGTCAACCGTCGACACCTCGACGAGTTCGAGGAGCATGGTCGTCCCCTCGGTCCGGACACCGAGGATGTCCGAGCGCAACGCCCGGCCGGACGTCTGCGTCTTGATGTCGCCCTTGAGCGCCTTGCGGCTTAGCGCGTTGCGGTACTCGGCGAGGATCCATTTCGCGAGGATCTCCATGGCGCCGCGGTACCGCTTGGTGTTCAGGAAGCTGATCGCGCTGATCACCTCGGAGTCCGGATGGCGCTGCCTGTAGTACTTCGTGAAGCACTCGACCATGTAGTACTCCGCGGTGAGCGACTCCAGGTGGCTGCGCATGCCGCTGATGTCGCCGTTGGCGTCCGCGCCGACCTTGCGGGTCGGCAATGAGCAGAAGGAGTCCAGGAGCCGGATGTCCGCCATGGTTCTCCCGCTATCCGTTCTCGCCGAAGTCGGACCCGGCCTCGATGTCGAGACCGCTGCACGGCGTGTATTCGAACCAGGTGCCGACGAGGTTGCCCTCCGCGTCGGTGGAGATGTCCAGCCCTTCGTCCGTGCCGCCCGCCGAGGAGTCCGCGCCCTGGCTGGTGACGACGAACGGCGCGGTGCGCCCCGGGTTCTGGTAGAGGTAGGGCCTGCCCCAGGGGTCGGTGAGGACCAGGTTCGGACGGGTGTCGAGCAGCACCCGCAGACCCTGGCGGGTGGTCGGGTAGTACTCCGGCTCGATGGGGGCGCCGCGCCAGGCCGGGTCGGTCCGCTGCTTCGCCTTCTCCGCGTACGCCTCCAGGGCATCGACGACGGCCTCGATCTCGCGCCATGCCCGCTGTTGGTTGACCGTGATCAGGGGCCGGGCCCGGGCGGCGATGTCGGGGTTGGCGGGTGGGATGCCGGGATAGTTGGTGCGCGCGTACGCCTGGATCTCCTCGGCGATGGACATGTACGGCGGGTCCTGCGGGTCCGGTGAACCGTCGCCGTCGATACGGCCGGTGGACATCAGCCGGGAGAAGGACCGCTCGAATCCGGGCCGGATCGGCAGGACGACGCGTGCGGCGCCCGCCCGCAGGAACTCGCGGCGCAGCGGATCGGGGTGCCACAGCAGCCGTTTGGTCTCCGCCAGCTTCTCCGACCCCCAGAAGTACGGGTAGAAGAAGTAGAGGACGTTCTCCCACTCCACGGCTTGGTGGAGGAACTTGACGAATTCGCCGAACTTCCGGATCTTCAGCCACATCTCGGCGTCGACCGGAAGGGTGGACGGATCGATGTCGTCGGTCCAGGTCGGAGTGCCGCTGGTGCCGAGGCCGGCGAGCACCGAGTCGATGTCGTCGGGTGCCGTGTCGAAGTCGCGGCCGAAGAGCCACTGCAGGGACCGCTTCATCAGCTCTTCGCGCTCGGCGCGGCGCAGTGTGAGGGTGTCGTCGCGGTTCAGCTCCGCGAGGAGCTGTTCGCGGCGGTCCCGCAGCCGCTGCTGGAGCATGTAGTACTGCTGCTCGGCGGCTTCGCGCAGCTTCTGCCAGGTGGCGACCTGCCAGGCCAGATACGCCTGTTCCGAGAGGCGCAGGGTGGTGGCGAGCCGGAATCCGGCCCAGCTGATGTTGCGGTGGGTGTACTGGATGGAGAGGTGGCCGACCTTGCCGTTCAGGTGCAGGAGCTGGGACTGGTAGCGGCCCTTGAGTTCCGCGCCGACCGGGGTCGCCGTGACCTCCAGGGCCTCGTCGCCGATCACGTCGAAGCGCGCCAGCTCGGCGGGGCGCCAACCGTAGTAGTTGACCTCGAAGAGGATCGGCACCAGTTCGTAGCCCTCCGGCAGGTCGATCTGCCAGGACTGGTACCGCGTGGTCGCGGCGTCGTCCTCGTTGATGATGGAGGGGAACTCGTAGGTGTAGTCGGGCGGGCTGAGGTACTCGTCCGGCGGCGCGGCCACGGAGGCGCCGTAGCGGGCGGCGAGGGTCATCCAGTTGTCCCGGTCGATCTGGCTGATGCCGAAGGCGAACTCGTACGGCGTGGCGAGCGTCCTGTCGATCTCGGCGAGTTCCATGAGCTGGCGCCGCAGCGCGCCGCCCGGGTCGGGCACGACCAGGTCGTACGTCATGCGCAGGCCGTAGCGCATGAGGTCCACGCGCCATTTGCGCATGATCCGGTAGTAGTCGAGGCGCAGTACGCGGGGCGAGTTGTTGGTGATCACGCGGGCGGCCTCGTCCTCCTCGCCGCGCCGGGTCTCGGTGCGGAAGGAGACCTTGTGTTCCTTGCGGGAGCGGGAGGACGCCTTCGAGGTGATCTCGGTGGCGTGCTTGTTGCTGGCCTGGCGCGACTCGTGGTCGGAGGTGGAGACGCCGTAGTTGAAGGTGCTCGTGACCGACACCGTGCCGTAGCTGCCGCTGGCCGTGACGCCGAAGTTGAGATTGGTGTCGCGCTTGGACTCGTTGGTCGTCGACATGGCCACGTCCGTCTTCTCGGCCACGCCCTTCTCCGCGTACGTCTCCAGTTCGTCCGTGACGATGCGGGACAGCTCCTCGCTCTGTGTCGACCATTCCTTGTGGCTCACGCGGACGGTCTCGCCCGGAGCCATCGGAAGGGTGGAGACGAGCTCGCCGCGCTCGAGGCCGACCGGCTGCATCTCGATCCGCTCCAGATGCAGCCAGCCGACCGGCTGGATGCCCGCTTCCTCGACGAAGCGGTCGACGAGCACGCCGACTTCGGCCGCGCAGGGGCGTTCGGCGACCGCGACGGCGTCGGCGTCGGCGTCGGCCGTCGCCGTGCCATCCGCCGTACGGAGCTCCGCCGCTCCCCTGCCGAGGGCTGCCAGGGTCTCGGGGGCGACCTCGGCGTACAGCCGGGCGGTGCTCGCGGCGGTGGCCGGGTCGCTGTCGAGGAGCGACGGCAGGACGGTCTCGAACGCCTCGGCCAGCTCGCCGCTCCGCCCGCGCAGGCGCTCTCCCAGGGCCTCGGTCTCGGAGCGGGTCAGTCTCAGGGACCGCATGAAGTTCAGCTTCGCGAACACCGACATCGATGTTCCCCGCACGCCGGCGGCGCCGGGTTCGGCCGGTACGGCCGACGGGGCGGGTTGGGTGTAGGTCGCTTTGAGGATCGCCCGGGTGGAGTTGGTCAGACCGGTCATGCCGTCGTCCCCCTCGAACTGCGGCGGCGTCGCCATGTTCAGCGCATGACGAATCGCCTGGCTGGAGCGCACTGGAGCGTCGTGGAGTCCGCCGCCCGGCGAGCTGCCGGGGCGGAGACCGAAGAAGGAGAAGTGGTCGCTGCGGCACGCTAGCAGCTCGGACCGGCAGTTTTCGTCACCCTGACGAGTGAACGGTTTCCGGCCGCGCGTCGACGGCCCCGCCGAGCGGCACATCCACGGCCCCACCGAGCGGCAGGGCCGTGGACGCGTCGCTCCCTTCAGCGTCGACGAGAGCGAACTGGTCGGCTCGGAAAGGACGTTGCCGCGTGAACCCGGGTCGTGCGATCCGGCAGCGCGGACCCGGAGCGGCCGGCAGACGCTCAGCAGTCGCGGCGCGTCGTGGCGTCGGCGACGGGCGCGCGCTTCTGGACATCCGGCGCACGCCTCTGTGTCCGGCCGCCGGCGCGCATCTCGCTCGGTGGGAATCCGTACGTCCTGCGGAACGCGCGGCTGAAGTCCGCGGGACTGCGAAAGCCCCAGCGTGCGGCCGTCGCGGCGATGGTGCGGTGGCCGAGGGCCGGGTCGGCCAGGTCCGCGGCGCAGCGCTCCAGGCGCAGGCGCCGGATCATGGCGCCCACGGTCTCCGGCTCGTCGCGGAACAGCAGGTGGAGGCCGCGTACGGACATGTGATGGTGGGCGGCGACGGCCTGCGGCAGCAGTTCCGGGTCGCCCAGGTTCTGCTCGACGAAGGCCGTGATCCGGGCACGCAGCGCGCCCTTGCGGGTCTCCGTCGGCAGCCGGTCCTGCGCTCCGAGCCGCCCCGCGAGCGCGGTCGCCGCAAGGTCGACCCCGATCGCGCCGAGGCGGGCCAGCTCGGCCGGACCGCAGGCACGGGCGGCCGTCGGCAGCCCCGTCAGGTAGGCGCCGAGGAGTGCGGCCGACCCGGACCCGGGCCGCGAGGACAGCGATTCCGCCAGCAGACGGTCCGCCCGGCCGCCTGCCAGGGGCAGGACCCTGCGCGGCAGGCGCAGCAGCGTCAGGCGGGTCTGTCGGCCCTCGTCGAGGAAGTCGCAGGCGAGGGGCGCCGACGTGGAGAACAGGGCCATGTCGCCGGCTCCGAGGCAGGCCACCCCGCGGCCCTGCTCCAGCCGGATGGGGCTCCCGTGGACCAGGACCAGGTAGTACTCCTCCGGATCGTGGCGGCGGATCTGCCGGGGCGAACGGTGGGCCGCCATCGGGGAGAAGGTGAACGCGGCCACCTGGCTGTGCGGCAGCCCGACGGCCTCCACCGAGCCCCTGAAACGCGGCGCGTGCGCGCTGCGGACCGTCACGGGCATGACCTCGGTGCCGACCATGTCGACCCACCAGTCGAACCGCTCCCCCGCCGGAACCCCGTCGGTGCTCGCGGACACCACGGATCCGTCCGCACCACCATCGGCCTGCCGCGCCCCCTCATTGTTGATGGACATTCAATGATGCTCACCGCCGCGCACCCGCGCGGAAAGCCGACGGCCGGTCAGATGCCGTCACTTTCTCCCCTTCCCGCGACGCGCCGTCCTCCTCGGCGAGGGGCGCGGCGATGGGAGTCAGGCGACCGCGGTCCCCTCCAGCTCGACCAGTTGGCCGGGGATCGCCAGCCGTGTCACCCCGAGCATCGTGGTGGCCGGCGCCACCCCGGCGGCACCCAGCCGCGACGCCAGCACGCCGTAGTGCGGGAACAGCAGGTCGACGTCGGTGGTGTAGACGTTGAGCCGGACGAGGTTCGCCAGGGACATGCCCGCCTCGGCGAGCACCGCCTCCAAGTTGGCGAGACTCAGGGCCAGTTGACCCGCCATGTCGCCGTCATGCTCCGGCTTTCCCTCGCTGCTCATGGCGGTCTGCCCGGAGCAGTACAGGGTGCGCGTGTGCCCGGAGACGAGCTCCCCCTGGTTGAATCCCATCTCCACGGACCAGGTCACCGGGTTCATTGCGGTTCTTTCCACTGCCACATCAGCTCCATGTGATTCGTCGCGCATACGAACGGACGCCGACGGCCCGGGCTCCGTCATGGGACGTCGGCGCCGTCGACGCTCATGACCCTCCCAACAAAAGGTGACACCCTTGGTCATGTATTCGCTAAGGTCCCCGCATGCGCGCCGATCGGCTGGTCTCGCTGGTACTGCTGCTGCGTCAGCGCGGTCGACTGACCGCGGACGCGCTGGCCCGTGAGCTCGAGGTGTCCACCCGTACGGTGCTGCGCGACATCGAGGCACTGTCCGCCGCCGGGGTCCCGGTCTATGCCGAACGCGGCCGCCACGGCGGATTCGCCTTGCTGCCCGGTTTCCGCACCGAGCTCACCGGGCTCAACCAGGACGAGGCCCTCGCCCTGCTGACGGCCGGATCGGGGCGCGCCGAGCAGGCCTTCGGCCTCGGCTCGGCGCTCGCCTCGGCCATGCGCAAGGTGGTCGACGCGTTGCCCGAAAGCCACCAGGCCTCCACGAGCGACGCCGCCCGGCGTTTCCTCGTCGAGCCGGAGACCGACCTGCTCTCCCGCCGGCCGGCGACCGAGGAGGTGCCCGGCACGACCATGGTCGAGATCCGGCGCGCGGTGCTCGCCGGACAC
Organism: Streptomyces sp. NPDC002564; assembly: GCF_042889645.1. Classification (NCBI taxonomy): domain Bacteria; kingdom Bacillati; phylum Actinomycetota; class Actinomycetes; order Kitasatosporales; family Streptomycetaceae; genus Streptomyces; species Streptomyces sp. NPDC002564. The sequence goes on from NZ_JBIARE010000011.1 coordinate 121,211, forward strand.
AAACTCCGGATCCACTACGCGGCCACGGACCAGCCACCCCAGTGGCGCACGGTGGACCCGATCGGCCTGGTCACGGTGCGGGACCGCGGCTACCTGCTCGCCACGCGGGGCGGCGAGGACCGCACCTACCGGCTCTCGCGGGTGCGGGCCGCCGAGGAGCTGCCCGAACCGGCACAGCGGCCGCACGCGGTCGACCTGGACCGGGTCTGGCGGGAACGCAGCGCGCAGTTCCTGTCGGACGGCCACATCCCGGTCCTGGTACGGGTGGCCCCCGAGCGGCGCGAGGACCTGCTGAGCACGGTGGTGGCCGTCCGCACCGCCGAACCCGACACGGACGGCTGGCTGCGGCTGGAGGTGACGTTCCAGGATCTGCGGCACGCCGAGTGGGCGCTCTGGCAGCTCGGCACGGACGCGGAGGCACTGGCCCCGGCGTCACTGCGCAGGGCACTCCGCAACCGAGCCTCCACGATGGCCGCCCGCTACGACGCGTAGGACCGAGCCTTCGTCCGAGCCCCGACGACGGCGATGACCTTGCGGGCTGCGGGCGATGCCGTGCCATGCCGTGCCGGACTCAAGCTACGGTTGAATTTCCGAGAGTTCCATCAACCCGCACTACAGTTCTATTACTGTCATGGGATGGTCAAGCGATCCTCATTTCGGCGGCCGCGCAGATTTGGCTACCGCTCAGCACTCGCGCTGTTCCTCGGCGCCCTTTCCGCCACCGGCGGTCTCGTAGCGACCCCTCCCGCGACCGCGGCCCCACCCTTGTTCGCCGAAATCGGGAATCCCTCGGGCTTCCACCTGACCACCGACGACACCTCACCCGGCAACATCTGGGGGAAGAACCAGGGCCTCATCAAGAGCATCGAGGAGAGCGGCTCCGTCACCAACGCCTCCCCCCTGACGGTGGCCGAGTCCGCTCAGCACAAAGGCCAGTCGGGTCTGTGCCTGGGCGCCACCGAGCACAAGCTCAATCCCCGGTACGTACCCGATGGTTTCTGCTGGGACGACAAGGACGGCAGGAGCAGCAACTGGGACACCGTGGTCGGCGGATGGGTTCCTCAAGGCCTGACCGCGAGCCATGACGCGGTACCGGGCGGGACGGTCGAAGGCCGCCATCTCTACGCCGCTTCCTGGTACTACGGGAAGAACAAGAGCCAGAACGAGTTCGCCCGCGTTTCCTTCGTCAAGAACGACGGCGTGAACAACGTGACCACGTATGGCCATGTCCTCCTGGTGGAGCCCACCGACGGATCCTTCCGGGCGGTGAAGAACACGCATGCCGACGGGATGGTCTGGTACGGGAATCGGCTCTTCGTCGCCAATGGCGGCGAGCTCCAGGTGTACGACATGCGTCACCTGTGGAGGATGAAGACCACCGGTTCCGAAGCCGTCGGCGTGCACGACGGCGTCTCCTCCGCGCGCTGGCACCAGTGGGCCATGCCCATGATCGGCCGCTACTGGACGGGCGCCCAAGGGGCCGACCCCCGCGCGTGCAGCAAGGGTGAAACGGATCTGTGCCTCGGCTCCCTCAGTCTGGACCGCAGCGGAGACGACTCGCTGGTCTCGGGCGAATACGTCCAACGCGGAGCCGGGGGGCGTGTCGTGCGCTGGCCGCTCAATGCCGCCGTCGCGCTTCCCCGGGCGCAAGACGGCAGCGGCATCGGGACGGCGTTCGCCAGTGCCGCCTATGCCACCCCCGTATGGGCGATGCAGGGCGTGGCCACGGACGGTCAGTACTACTACATGGCCGGCCAATGCCCGCCCCGCTGGAACCCGCCGGATGTCCCGGCGGATTCCGGGGAAGCGTTCAGCTGCATTCACCGCGCCCGACCCGGCGAGAATTCAGAGGTCTTCACCATGGCGCCACGTATGACGCAGAACCTTTCGTACGCCCCTAATTCCGGCCGCCTCTGGGGACTCAACGAAAAGATCAATTCGGCGCGGAACCAGCGACTCGTCTTCTCCATCGACGTCAAGCCATAGGAAACCGTGCGGATTTCGCCGGCGAGCGCCGACCGGGCGCCCGCCGGCCGTCACTCGGCTCGGTCACGGAGGGGCCGACCACCAGTGCGACAGGCGTCGCTCGCGCCTGAGACGATCGACGGCATGACCCACACCACCCCCACTGGCGTCCCCCTCCCCCACCATCCCGCCGCCCCGGCCGGGGACCGGACTCCCACCCTCGCCCTCATCGCCGTCGGCAGGGCGCTGTGAGCGCGCCCGGTGTCTTTCCCGGCGGTCCCGAGCTGTTTCGGCTGAGTACCGACGTCGCGCACCTCAACCATGGGTCGTTCGGCGCCGTTCCCGTCCCGGTCGGGCGGGTTCACCGGCGTCTGGCCGAGGAGGCAACGGCCAATCCCGACACCTTCTTCCTCGGGGTCGCGGACCGGCTCGCCGAGGCGCGCTGTCGTATCGCCGCCCGGCTCGGCGTCGCATCCGAGGGGGCGGCGCTCGTCACCAACGCAACCGAGGCCGCGGGGCTCGCCCTGGACGCGCTGCGGCTCACGCCCGACGACGAGGTGCTGGTCACCGACCACGGGTACGGCACGGTCGTCGCGGCGGCCGCCCGCCGGGCCCGCGTCGTCACCGTTCCGCTCAATCCGGCGCTGCCCGACGAGGAAGCGGTGCGCAAGGCCGTCCTCGCCGCCGTCACACCGCGTACGCGGGTCGCGCTGCTCGACCAGATCAGCTCGCCCACCGCCCGGTTCATCGCCACTCCACGGCTCCTCGCCGACCTCGCGGAGCGGGGCGTGGCCACGGTCGTCGACGGCGCCCACGCCCCCGGCATGCTCGCCGAACCGCTGGCCGGCGCACCGGACTTCTGGTTCGGCAACCTCCACAAGTGGGGGTACGCCCCGCCCGGCAGCGCGGTCCTCGCGGTGGCCGCCGCGTACCGGGACCGGGTCCCCGCGCCGGTGCCCTCCTGGGAGGACGGCCGCGGCTTCCCCCGCTCGGTCGAGTACCGCGCCACCGCGGACTACACGGGCCTGCTCGCCGCGCCCGAGGGCCTCGACCTCATCGACTCCCTCGGCCCCGGCCTCGTACGCGCGCACAACAGCTCCTTGGCGGGTTACGGGGCCGAACTCCTCTCCGGGCTGCCGTCGTTGAGTCCGCTGCCCGCCGACGACCGGCTGGCGATGCGGGCGCTGCGGCTGCCGTCCGGGTTCGCCCGCACTCCGGCCGAGGCCGCCGCGCTGCGCGAGGAGATCGCCGCCCGGCTGGGCTTCCGCGTGCTGATCTGGCCCTGGCCGGACGGCGGCGGGATCCGTGTCTGCGGGCAGATCTACAACGCGCCCGAGGAGTACGAACGTCTCGCGGTGGCCCTGCGATCGCTGCTGGACGGCCGCTAGTCGTCGGCCCCTCCGGTGCACGGGGCGGGCGTCGGTGGGGCCTAGGGCCGCACGTTGGCCCGGACGGCGTCCCGGATCGGGGTGTCCCCGGTGTTGAGTTCGAGGATCTGGCGGCCGATGCGCGGCTCGTGCAGCAACTCGGCGAGTGTCGCGGCGACATCGGCGCGGGAGATCTGGCCGTGGAACTCGGCCGGTCCGAGCGACACCGCACCCGTTCCGGGGTCGTCGACGAGCAGCGAGGGGCGCAGGATCAGCCAGGACAGATCGCTGCGGCTGAGCGCGATGTCCGCTTCCTTCTTCACCGCGAAGTAGTACTCGACCTCGTCGCCGAGCTCACGCTCGCGCCAGGACTCCGGCAGCACCGAGACGAGCGCGAGGCGGTCGGTGTCCGCGCGGCGGGTCGCCTCGATCGCCTTCGCCACTCCCTCGCCGTCGACGGCCTTGGTGACCTCCGCGGCGCCGCCGTTGGACCCCGCGCCGTACACGACGGCGTCGGCATGCCCGAAGGCGGCCGCCAGTTCCGCCGCCGACATGTCGGCGATGTCGCCGACCACCGCGTCGATGCCGTGCGTCGCGAGCTCCGCGCGCTGTTCCTCCCGGCGCACGAGACCGCGCACGGTGTCCCCCCTCGACAGCAGATCCCGCGCAAGGAGCCCGCCGACCTTTCCTGTGATTCCCACAATGAATACATCCATCTCACCACTCCTTCCGTCTGCGCTCGGAGGCGGCGGCGACAGGCGCCCAGCGCCCCGATAGAACCGCCTACCCACCCCAACCCCCCTGATCCCCGGGCGCATTCCGGCGCGTCAGCGCTGATCCGCCGACACTCCACCAACGGGCGAATGACCACAGAGCGAACGCAGGGGCCGGTGTACTGGCCCCTCCTGCACCTCACGTTCTCCACTGGAGTGAAATGAGCACGCGCAACATCCCCCTCGCCCTGGGTCTCGCCGCCGTCGCACTGGCAGGCAGCGCCGGCAGCGCGGCCGCGACCGGCAACGACACCGGTACCCAGAGCCTCAGCGGCAACGACGCCGGTCAGTCCTTCGGCAACAGCTCGACCGAGGGGAACATGAGCCCGCAGACGCGGCTCGTCGACGGCTCGCTGAACAAGCTCTGCGCCGGCGTGCCCGTGAAGGCGAACGTCGGCTCCCTCGTGGGCCTCGTGCCGATCGCGGTGCAGGACATCCCGATCCTGTCGGCGCCGCAGAACCAGCAGTGTGTCGAGAACTCCACCCAGGCCAAGGGTGACGAGCCGATCTCGCACGTCCTCAGCGACATCTCGGCCCTGTCGGGCAACGGCGCCGGCAACAGCTGAGTCGAGTCCGCGCGTTCCGCGGGCCGGCCCCGACCGCCCGCGGAACGCGCGCCTCACCCGTAGCGCAGGATGCGTGGGGCGAAGGTGTTCTCGGGTCCGGCCGCCCGGCCGACGGACCACACCGTCGCCGTCCCCGGCACCGGCGCGAGCCGCACGACCGAGGACTCCCCCTCACCGGCCACCGCCGGTTCGCTGTACTCGGCGAAGGACCGGCCGTTCCAGGCGAAGAAGTCCGGCCCGGGGACGATCGGCGGGAACGTGCCCGGCGGGGCCAACTTCTGCGAGCCGGACACCGAGACCCAGCCCAGGGCGCCCGACGCGGCCGGGGTCAGCGAGGTGACCGAGCCGAAGCCGGTGGGCAGCGTCACGTGGTTCCATTGCTGCCCGTCGAAGCGGACCAGCAGCGGCGGAATGGGCTTGCCGACCGGTCCGCCGACGAATCCCGACGTACCGCCAGCCCACACCTCCGTCGGCGAGACCGCCAGCACGACGCCCACCGACGACCGCGGGAATCCGTCCACGATCGTCTGCTCCCACGTCGTGCCGTTCCAGTGCGACACGGCCGCGGTCGAGTCCGTACTGCCCGCGGCCCAGACGTCGTCGGCCGCCAGGACGTGCAGGCCGTACACGGACCCCGGCGGCACCGGCACGTCCGCCCAGCCCTTGCCGTCCCAGCGCAGCAGTGCCTGTCCGCCGCCGCGCGATCCGATCAGCCAGGTCTCCCCGCCCCCGGTCACCACCTTGGACAGCGCGACACCGCTCGGCACCCCGCTCTCGCGCCAGGCGCTGCCGTCGTGGCGGAGCAGGTGGGCGGCTCCCGCCGCGTCGCGCCCGACCGCCCACACCGCGGTCGGCGAGGTGGCGGCGACCGAGAGCAGCTCGCCCTGCCAGCGGATCCCGGGCAGGTTCTGGCGTTTCCACGCGGTGCCGTTCCAGCGCAGTACCAGCGGGAAGCCGGGCGCCTCGCGGCCCACGGCGTCGGTCCCCACCGCCCACGCCCGGTCCAGTCCGAACGCCACCGCCTCGTTCAGCGCGGCCTGGGGGCGCAGTTGAGCCGGGACCGGGACGTGCCGCCAGGAGGAGGGCTCCGCCGCGGCCGACGTCATCGCGGTGATGACGGTCAGGACGACGGCAAGAGCCGCGACGAGAAGTCGCCGTGTCATGGTCAGCCTCCCAGCCGCTCGCTCATCAGGTTCGGTTTCGAGCCGTAGATCTCGACGGTCCCGAAGGACAGCAGCGAGGATCCGGCCTTCGCCAGCGCCCGCGGCCTGACGTCGATCGCGTTCGTGCGCTTCGGCCCGTACGAGAAGGTGGTGCGCAGGCCGTCCACGCGCGCGTACTTCGACCGGAACGCGCGGTCGCTGGTCACCGGCAGCCACAGCGCGCCGTCCGGGCCGCGCACCATGGCCTCCGTGTACGTGTCGCCCAGCCCCGGGTCGCTCGTGGACCAGGTGCTCCCGTCCCAGTCCATGAGATACGTACGGTTCACGCCGTCGGTGTACCGGCTGCCGCCGACGGTGGCCCGGCCCGACGGGTCGAGGAGGATCGTGTGGACGTTGCTGTTCGGCGGCAGCGGGACCTTCGCGTCACGCCATCGCGTGCCGTTCCAGCGCAGGACGGCCGTCCCGGTGGTGGTGTCCGCCCAGGCCCAGACGTCGGTGGCGGAGCGCGCGGTGATCCCCATCAGGTAGAGCACGCCGTCCGGGGTGGACTGCGTGGTCCAGCCGGAACCGTCGTAGTGCAGCACCTTCAGGCCGGTCTCGTCCTCGCCGACGACCCACGCGCCGCCCGGTGCGGCGGCGAAGTCCTGGTAGGTCCAGAGGGTCTGCGGCAGCGGAACGGAGCTCCACCCCGCGGCCGAGCGCCGCAGGATCTCCCCCTCACCCCCGCGGTTGCGGAGGATCCACATCTCCTTGCCGACGAACTGCACCTTGCCGAGCCAGCCCGCGTCGCCGGTGCCGGGGAAGGTCGCGTCCCGGCTCCACGCGGTGCCGTCCCACCGGTACAGCATCGGCCGCATCACGTCGGCGACCTGCTCGTACCCCGTCGCCCACGCGTCGCGCGGCCCGCGAGCGGCGAGGTCCAGCACGGTCACCGAGGGGGTGGCCGCCGGCACCGGCAGCGCCGACCAGCTCGGCCGCGCGGCCGCGTCCGCCGGAGGCGGCGCCTCCATGGCGGGAGCGGAAGGCGTGGTGGGGGCAGGAGGCGCCGCGACGGGAGTCACAGCCGCCGCCGGTGACACGACCGCGGCACACGCCATGACCAGACCGACCATGACCGCACGGAGACCATTTCTGTTCACGAGACCCCCAGAACGCGAAGGCCGCAGAGCCTATGGGCGTTCACCCGCCCGCGAACAGACCGCATCCGGCCATCGCGGCGCTTCCGGACGCCGCAGGGAACACGCGCAGCTCCGACCGGGTGACGGCGACGACAGCACGGCGGGGGGTATCCCACGCGTAGGACCGCGTAGGACCGGACCGGTGGCCGCGCATGCGGATGAGCGCGGTCGAGGTCTTCGTAAAGGTGGGACAAAGCCACCTGGTCAGGGGCGCCCCCGGACGGCGTGGCAGCGGTTTTCGGACATTCGCGTCGGGCGCCTCGGGTTGCGGCCTGACGGGAACTCACCAGCCCTATGCTTCTACTCGCTTGTAGAGGAAGAGGGTGGCCGTACCCGGGCACGCGACTCCGACGCAGCACGAGAATCGCCCGCACATCAGCACATCAAAGGAGTGAACGCCGCGATGGTGTTCAAACGACTGCTCGGCTCGCTCGGCGTGGGAGGACCCACGGTCGACACCGTTCTGGACCCGGGGCCCTCGCTGCCCGGCGGCCCGCTCTCCGGACAGGTACAACTGGTCGGCGGAAGCGCCGACTTCGACATCGAGCTCATCACCTTGGAGCTGGTCGCCCGGGTCGAGGCCGAGCACGAGGACGGTGAGAGCCGAGGCACCGTCGTCTTCGACCGCTTCACCGTCGGCGGCGGTTTCCGGCTGTCCGAGGGCGAGCACCGCAGCGTGCCGTTCGGTGTGACGCTGCCGTGGGAGACCCCCGTCACCGAGCTCCACGGCCAGGGCCTGGGGGTCGTCCTCGGCGTCCGCACGGAGCTCTCGGTGGCGGGCGCGAAGGACAAGGGCGACCTGGACCAGCTCGCGGTGCGCCCGCTGCCCGCGCAGGAGGCGGTCCTGGAGGCACTCGGACAGCTGGGCTTCGGGTTCAAGTCCGCGGACCTGGAGTACGGCCGCATCGGCGGCACCGGTCAGCAACTGCCCTTCTACCAGGAGATCGAGCTCACCCCGCCCGGGCGGTACGCCCACGCCGTCAACGAGATCGAGCTGACCTTCCTCGCCTCCCCCGGCGGGCTGGAGGTCGTCCTGGAGGCGGACCGGCGCGGCGGCCTCTTCTCCGGCGGACACGACACGGTCACCCGCTTCACCGTCGGTCACGACGGGGCCGAACAGCAGGACTGGAACGCCCTCGTCGACGGCTGGGTGCAGCAGTTGGTCGAGCACCGGGCGTCGTACGACGCCCACGCCTCCTACGGGCACGGCGACCCGTATGGCCACGGGCACGGACACAGCCAAGCGCACGGGCACAGCGATCACCACCACGGGCACGAGGGCGGCCACCGGTCCGGTCCCGGCATGGGCACAGCGGTGGCGGCGGGCGCCGCCGGGCTCGCCGTCGGCGTCGTCGGCGGCATGGTCGCGGCCGAAGTCGTCGACGAGGTGGGCGACTTCTTCGAAGGGGACGACGACGAAGAGGGCGACGAGGGCTAGGCCGCCCCTCCTCGCGAGGTTCCTCCCTTACCGCTGCTGCTGCCGCTTTCCGCTGTTCCCGTAGTGCTGCTTTCCGCTGTCCCCGCTTGGCGCGCGCCCCTTGGGTGCGCGCCCATGACCAGACAGGACCGACGTGTTCGGACTCAGTGAGATCGCGATCATCCTCATCGTCGTCATAGCCGTCGTCGGCGCCAAGAAGCTGCCGGGGCTGGCCCGTTCGGCGGGCAAGTCGGCCCGCATCCTCAAGGCCGAGGCCAAAGCGGCGAAGGATGACGAGCCCCGCGTCTAGACAGCCGCTCCGTGGGCCGGCGTACCCGCGCGGTACCGGCGTACCAGCACCGGCGTACCGGCCCGGACGATCCCGCTCGCCGGCTCCCCTGCTCCCCTGCTCCCGAACAGGTGCAGGGGAGTCCGTGAATATCGTCAAACCGGCCGCGCGGGGCGCCGATTGTCCGGATCAGGCGCCGCTCTCCCGTATGTGGCGTCACTCACCCGTGCCCGAGCCCGGAATCCGTACTCCTCGATGCTGCCGTTCCTGGCAGGCTGGCGCCGTGTCAGCACACAATCAACACGAGGAGTTCGATGGACTGGCGCGAGTTTGCCGTGCAGATGGCCTCGATGGCGCGCGAGCTCTTGGCCCAGGAATCCGTGTCCGCCACCCTGGAGCGGATCACGTCGTCGGCCGTGGAGCTGATCGACGGCTGCGACGCCGCGGGCGTTCTCGTCCTCGGCAACGGCAGGGCGGAGACCCTGGCGCCCACCGACCGGCTCGTCAACGACAGCGACCGGCTGCAGGAGCAGCTCGGCGAAGGCCCCTGTCTCGACGCGGCCCGCGCGGGACACCCGGTGTTCCGCATCGCCGATCTCGACGACGAGCCCGGACGCTGGCCCTCGTACGCGCCGCAGGCCCACGCACTCGGCATCGGCAGCGTGATGGGCTTCCTGCTCTACACCGATGACGACGACCACCTGGGCGCGCTCACCCTGTACTCCAAGCGGCCCGGGGCCTTCACGGACGCGTGCGAGACCGCGGGCTGGCTCCTGGCCTCCCATGCGGCCGTGGCCTTCTCCAGTGCCCGCGAGCACGCCTCGATGCGGCGGGCGGTGGAGACCCGGCACGTCATCGGGGAGGCCATGGGGATCCTGATGGCCCGGCACGGCCTCGACGAGGACGGCGCCTTCGACGTGCTGCGGCGTTACTCGCAGGAACACAACGTCAAGCTGCGCGAAGTCGCCCGGCAGCTCTGCGAGCAGGGCACTTTGCAGGACGGCGGCACCCCTCCCGGTCCGGGGCCGAGCCGGGCCGGAGCGTGATCCGATGACGGAGATGATGTTTGCCGGGCGACTCAGCGGCCAGACGGATGAGCAGCACATGATGTCGAGCCAAGGGAGCGTGAGCGGACGATGACCGCCAACGAGAAGGCCAAGGCCAAGTTCGAGCAGGCCACCGGTGCCGCCGCCCAGGCGGCCGGACGCGCCGTCGGCAATGAGAGCCTCGTCGCGAAGGGTCACGCCCAGCAGATGAAGGGCGACGCCCGCGAGGCCAAGGAAAAGACCAAGGACATCGGCAAGCACTGACCCTTGCACTCGGATACGCCGGTGGGGCGGCCCCTTCTTCGAGGGGCCGCCCCACCGGCGTACTGCCGCGCCGAGGGACGCGCCTCGGACCATCGAACCGACGGTCGGTCGGACCGATAGGCGGGCTCAGACGACGATGACCCGGCGGCCGCGCGTGTGACCCGCCTGGCTGTCGATGTGCGCCGCCGCGGCATCGGCGAGCGAGTACGACTTCTCGACCGGAATGTGCAGCTTCCCCCGGGAGATGAGGTCGACGGCCTCGGCCAGCGCGTCCGGCACGCTCCCGGCCACTCCCGAGAAGCGCACGCCGAAGTCGGGGGCGCCGAGATCGGCGATGGACAGCACTCTGTGCGGGTCGCCGGTCAGGTCGACCAGCTGGGGGATCACGCCCGAGCCCGCCAGATCGAGAGCCGCGTCGAAGGGGCCGCCGAGCCCTCGTACCCGCTCGACCCAGCCCTCGCCGTACGTCGTCGCGAGGGCGCCCAGGCTCCGCAGATACTCCTGGTTCGCCGCCCCGGCGGTGCCGACCACCGTGATCCCGCGCTCCCGGGCGATCTGCAGCACCGCCGACCCCACTCCGCCCGACGCGCCGCTGACCAGGAGCGTCTGTCCGGGCCGTACCCCGACCTCGCGGATGAGGCGCAGCGCGGTCTCCACCACGGAGGGGTAGCCGGCCGCCTCCTCGAACGTCAGGCCCTCGGGCATCCGGGCCCAGGCCGACAGCACGGCGAACTCCGCGTAGGTGTCGGCGCCTTCGCCGAAGACGTGGTCGCCGATCGCCACCCCTTCGACGCCTTCACCGACCTGGTCCACCACCCCTGAGGCGTCGAGGCCGACCCCGGCGGGCAGCTCGACCGGATGGGCCCCGAGGACCTGGCCTTCACGAATCCGCCAGTCGACGGGATTCACGCCCGCCGCCCGCACGGCGATACGTATCCGGCCGGGGCCCGCGTGGGGCTCCTCGGCGTCCACCAGGTGCAGCACGTCAGGACCGCCGAACTCGGCGAAGCTCACTTTTTTCATGCCGCCGAACGTAGCACTAACGGTTAGCTTTCAACAACGGTTGTTGTTTTGGATTTGATAGCGTCACCGCATGACCGAGCCGCCCGGACGCCGTGAACGCAAGAAGGCCGCGACCCGCCAGAAGATCGCCGACACCGCGCTGCGGCTCTTCCTGGAACGCGGATACGAGGCGGTGGGCATCCGTGACGTGGCCGCCGAGGCCGACGTGGCCGTGACCACGCTCTTCTCCCACTTCGCCTCGAAGGAGGCCCTGGTCTTCGAACAGGACGAGGACTTCGAGCACCGCCTCGCTCAGGCGGTCACCGGCCGCGCGCAGGACGAGTCACTGATCCCCGCGCTGCGCCACGAGATCCACGCCCTCGTCCGCCACTGCGCGGCGGACGACGCCTCCCCGGTCTGGCGCATGATCGACGCATCGCCCGCGCTGCGGAAGTACGAGGAGTCGATGCGGCTGCGCCACGCGGAGTCGCTGGCCACGGCCATCGCCGCCGAACCCGGCGCGCCGCGCCCGACGGTCTGCCGGGCCATCGCACGCTTCACCGTCGACGCGTACTCGCTGGCCAGGGAGGAGGCGGATCCGCAGACCGCGGTGGACGAGATCTTCGGGCTGATCGAGGCGGCCTGGGAGGCCGCCCACGCCGCTGCCCGGGGATGATCCGTCCGCGAGGATGTCCGTCCACACGACGTGGCGTCCGCTGTTCGGTCATTGTCTTCGCATCATCCGGAACGTTCCGGCCCGGCGGGGTATCTCACTACCCGTACGGCCATGACCGACGAAAGGAACCGTTCCCCATGGTGCGCCGCGTCCGTGTGCTGGTCCTCACCGCCCTGCTGCTGGTGGCGGGTTCGATGATGTCGCCCGCTCCCGCCTCCGCCGTCATCGGCGGCTCGAAGAGCCACTACGGGCCCTGGGCGGTGCGCATGCTCGTCGACGGCAGCCCGGTGTGCACCGCCACCGCGGTCGGCCGCCAGTGGATCATCGGCGCGTCGCACTGCTTCTTCGAACAGGGCCGGCCGGTCGCCGACAAGCGGATCTCCTTCCGGGTCGGCGACCTCGACATCCGCAAGGGCACCAAGGTCCGCCCGCTGCGCGGCAAGCGCGTCGGCAGCGCGCGCGCCGACATGCTCCTCATCAAGGTTCCCCCGCTGAGGATCCCGACGGCCCGCCTGGCCACCGCCCCCGTCCGTCCCGGACAGAAGGTGCGGCAGTACGGGTGGGGCGCCACCTGCACGACGGACGAGAACACCTGCCAGTCCCCCGTCCTCAAGCAGTCCGACCTGCGCGTCGTGCGGCCCGACGACCCGGGCTGCAAGGGCTACACCGCCCCCGGGGGCTCCGACTTCTGTATGGAGAAGGTGACCGGGATCCCCGCCGGGGGCGACTCCGGCGGCCCGGTGATGAGCATCGGCCCGCGCGGCACCGAGAGGCTCGTCGGCGTCTTCGACGGCTCCGACCGCGAGGAGATCGCCGAGGCCGGTGAGGTCTCCCGGCAACTCGCCTGGATCCGCTCGGTCATCCGGCGCTAGGGCGCTCACGCCGACGAGCGCCCGCTCCGCGGTACTGCTCCCCCGCCCCGGCCGTTCAGCGGGAGCAGCGTCTCCAGGCGGGCGCCCTTGGCCCAGGCGCCCAGCAGGTCGCGGTGCACGGCCACGATGTCCTGCCGTACCGCAAGGCCGAGCGCGGCCTTCGTGAAGGTGCGGCCGGTGGTGACGAAGAGGGCGACGTCCGCGCCGTGTTCCAGGCGTGCGGTGCCCACGAACTTCTGCATGTCCTGCGAGGACACGCTGCGGTGCGGCGCGTACTTCTTGCACTGCACGACCAGCTTGCGGCCGTCCGCGAGGTGGCCGACGACGTCGGCCCCGAGGTCGCCGCTCTTGCCGCTGACGACGACCTGCGTGCAGCCGTCCCTGCGGCACAGGTCGGCGACGTACACCTCGAAGTCCTGCCAGGAGAGGGCGTCGACCTCAGCCATCGTCAACTCCCTGGCCCTCGCCTCCTCCTGCGCGCGCCACTGCCGGTCCCGGGCGACCGCGAGGCGGTGTGCGCGCCAGATCCCCGCTGCGGCCCCGCCCACCAGGACGGTGCCGAGCACGGCCGCGAGGACGGGCCACACAGCCGCGCGGCCGACGGCCGACCCCACGAGAACGACCGACACCGCCACCGCGCCCCAGACCTGTAAGCGCCTGCGCGTGCGTTTCTTCATCCACCGGATCCGCCGGACCCGCCGCCCCCGGCGCCGTGCCGCCATCGCTCCCCGCCTTCCCCCACTGCCCGTATCCGCCCGTATCCGCGCTTACCCTCCTGTACCGGCCCGTACCGAAAGTGTCGAAGCGTCGGCCGGTCCCGACAAGGGTGCGGCGCGCGCCACGGACCGGGAAGGTGGGAACACGTCACGAGGGAGCACGGCGAAGCACGAGGGAGTGCGCGATGAGCGAGCGAGCGGGCAGAGTGGTCTGCGACATCACCGTCTCGGCCGACGGGTACGCGGCCGGGCTCCATCAGAGCGAGGAGCGGCCGTTCGGTGACGACGGCGGCGACGGTACGGGCGACCGGTTGCACGCCTGGATGTTCGACACCCCCGACGAGAACCGGGACGAGATCGCCCGGATGGGCGCCGCGAAGGCGTTCGTCATGGGGCGCAACATGTTCGGCCCGGTGCGGGGCGCATGGGACCGGGAGTGGGACGGCTGGTGGGGGGAGGATCCGCCGTTCCACGCACCGGTCTTCGTCCTCACCCACCATCCGCGCGCCCCGCGGCCGATGCGGGGCGGAACCACGTACCACTTCGTCACCGACGGGATCGCGTCGGCGCTGGCACAGGCACGGGAGGCGGCCCGTGACGGCGATGTGGCGGTCCAGGGCGGCGCCGTCACCGTCAACCAGTACCTCGCCGCCGGTCTGATCGACGAGCTGCGACTGCACGTCGTGCCGCTCACCCTGGGCGCGGGGAGCCGACTGTTCGACGGCGTCCCGGCGCTGAAGCTGGAACAGGTGGCGTCGCGGGCGGCGAGCCTGGTCACCCACATCACCTACCGGGTCCTGCCCTGAGGCCGGTTCGGCCGACTGCCCGTCAGGCCTTCGTCGCCCGGTCGTAGGCGGCCACCGCTCGCTCCAGGAACGCCGCCACCGTGGCCTGCTCCTGTGCCGTCATGGACGCGGTGATCTCGCCGATACCCGTGACGAGGGGCTCGACGTGCTCGTACGCGGCCCGCTCCCAGTGCTCCGCCGGTGTGACGAGCACCTTGCGCCGGTCGCTCGGATGCGGGCTGCGGCCGGCGTGGCCGCCGTCCACGAGACGGTCGATCACCAGGGTCATGGCCGCGGTCGACGTGCTGAGTTCACGGGCCAGTTCGCTCGGCGTCGCCGGTCCGGCGCTGACGAGGTGATCCATCACCGCGAGACCGGCCGGGTCGACGTGCATCTGGCGGCCGAGGTACCGCTCGAACCGCTGCTGGCGGCGGGTCAGGCTCCGCAGCCGCTCCCGGATGGGGTCCTGGTCCGGGGCGTCGGGGCCGGGGTCGGCGGGCTGGTTGACGGTCATGGCGTGGAAGCTGCTCCCTGCATCGCTCAAGGCACTGACTCCCCATGATGCGGGAGGCGCGCGGGGCGCAGGGGACCCGGGGCGCAGGTGTCACCCCGCCTCACGACCCGGGGCGCAGGGGTCACCTCGCCCCAGGCCCCGGGGCGCAGGTGTCACCCCGCCCTGTGCCCACCTCACACACGAGGGCCGCTCACACCGCCACGTCCCGCCGCGCACCGGAACCGACCGCACCGTCACCGTCGGCTCCGGGGTCCGCGGGCGTGCTGCCGTGCTGCTCCTCCTCGGGCCGCCCCTTCTTCGGCAGGAGGAAGGTGATGGTCAGGAAGGCGAGCAGCAGGCACGCCTGCACGATCAGCGCGTGGTGGAAACCGGTGGTGAAGTCGCCGGTCCGGGCCTGCGCGAAGAAGACCGAGCCGAAGACGGCCACGCCGATGGAACCGCCGATGGCCTGCACCGCGGACAGCACGCCGGAGGCGGAGCCGATCTCCTCGTCGTCGACCGCCGCGAGGATGAAGCTGAACAGGGCGGCGATCACCATGCCCGCCCCGACACCGGTCACCGCAACTCCCGGGGCGATGTCCCAGATGGAGAACGTGTCGGCGCTCGACGCGTCGAGCTCGAACCAGAGCAGTGCCGCTCCGGCGAGCTGGACGAGCGGTCCGACCTGGATCACCTTGCGGCCGATCCGGTCGGCCAGGAACGCTCCGCTGACCGCGCCGCCGACCGCCGTGCCCACCGCGAGCGGCAGATTGCCGAGACCCGCGCCCCCGGCGCTGAACTGCCGGCCGATCTGCAGGAAGAGGGTCAGCACGAGCTGAGTGCCGATCAGTCCGCCGAAGAACAGGGCGATCCCGCCGAGCCCCACGGTGAAGGCGGGCTTGCGCAGCAGACCGGGGGTGACCAGGGGCTCGCGGCCCGCCGCGGACGTGCGGCGCTGCTGCAGCGCGAAGAGGGCGAAGCCGATCACCGAGGCGGCCATGCACAGCCACGTCCACAGCGGCCAGCCCTCCTCCTGCCCCTGGTTCAGCGGGAGTACGAGCAGGGCACAGGCCGCCACGACCAGGGACGCGCCGGTCACGTCGACCCGCACGGTGCGGTCACCGGGCTTCCTCGGAACGAACTTCGCCGCGATGACCAGGGCCGCGATACCGATGGGCAGATTGATCAAGAAGACCGATCGCCAGCCCAGGCCGAAGAAGTTCCCTTCGATGAGGAAGCCGCCCAGGACCGGGCCGATGATGCCGCCCAGACCGAGGACGGGCCCGAAGATCGCGAACACCTTGGTGAGTTCGGGTCCGGAGAAGTTCTCCCGCAGCAGCCCCAGCCCCTGGGGAAGCAGCACCGCTCCGGCGGCGCCCTGCAGCAGCCGGAAGGCGATCAGCGATCCGATGTTCGGCGCCAGGGCGCACAACAGCGAGCTCAGGGTGAACGCGGCGAGGCCCGTCAGGAACATGCGGCGGCGCCCGTAACGGTCGCCGAGACGGCCGCCAAGAACCAGGCCGGAACCCAGCGTGAGGGCATAGCCGCCGATCACCCACTGCAGGCCCACGGAGCCGGCTCCCAGGGACTTCTCCAGATCGGGTCCCGCGACATTGACGATCGACGCGTCCAGGAGGTCCATGATCTCCGCGACGATCATCACCACCAGGATCAGCCAACGCCACCGGTACGGCTGGGTGGTCCGGTCGCCGTTCATTTTGCCTCAGCTCATTGATTACCAATTTTCTTAGCAATATTGAGAGTAACGGGTGCCGAGGTGATGTCAACCGTGCGCGTGCGAAACCCCCCAGCTCAGGGTGTCGATCTGGGGGGTGATCAGGGAGGTCGTTCGGCGAGGCCGATCGGAAGGGCGTTCGGAGAGGTCGCGTCAGGGCGTACGGAAACCGCGGAACGTCACCGGCTTGTGGCTCTCGAAGCCGAGCTTCTCGTAGAGGGCGATGGCGCCCGTGTTCGCCTCGGCCACGTGCAGGAACGGCCTGTCTCCCCGGGACCGGATGTGGTCGACCAAGGCGCTCACCACCCGGGCCGCGTGCCCTTGGCCGCGCGCCTCGGGGTCCGTGCACACGGCGCTGATCTCGGTCCAGCCCGGCGGGCGCAGCCGCTCACCCGCCATCGCCACGAGCCGCCCGTGCGCGCGGACACCGAAATAGGTGCCGAGCTCGCGGGTGCGGGGGCCGAACGGTCCGGGCGCGGCGCGCTCGACGAGGGCCAGCATCTCGGGCACGTCGTCCGGGCCGAGCTCGACGGTCGAGACGTCGGCCGGGGAGGCGGTCGCGGGCGCGGCCGGGGAGGCTGTGGCGGCCGGGGGCGGGGAGGCGGTCGCGGGCGGGACCGGCGCGTCGGGGGCCCGGTCGCCCGCCCAGAGCATCTGTCGGCCTTCGAGCACGAAGACCGGCTCCCAGCCCGAGGGCGGGAGCGCCGGGTTGCTGAACATGTCCGCGAAACCGCCGCTGCCGAGCAGCCGCGCCAGGTCGGCCCAGTCGGCGGCGTCGGGCGCGGTCGGCAGCGCGCAGAAGGTCGCGACACCCGGCAGATACGTGGCCGCCCGCCCCTGACGTCGGCCCAGCTGCGCGTGCTGCCCGAGCAGCGATTCGGCCACGGGGTTCTCGAGCACGGAGTCGTCACTGTTCACGCGCCCGATCCTCGCACTGCCGCGCCGGCCGGTGGCAGCGGGGTCACGCCGGGCGCGCGGCGTACTCAGGGTGCCGCATCCCGCGACGTCGGCGTGCGCCCGGACCGCGGGTCCGGGGAGTAGCCTGGGCGTCACCGAGGGCATCTCGTACACCGGCACCACGCCGTGTCGTTCTCGGCGAGAGCTGAGACCCCGGACCGATCGCGCCCGGTCGGCCCGGAGACGGGTCCGCGCCATGTCGGCGACCTTGTACCCCACTGTCCCGCACGCCGAGCCCGCGCCGGCCCCGCCGGTTCAGCTCACTCTGAAGTCCGGAGCACCGGGCGGACTCCTGGACGGCGCCTGGTGGCCCCGCTCCAGGGACCTGATGGCCGAACTGCCCGCGCTGGTAAAGGTCCTCGACTCCTCGTGGGGCCGCATCACCCGCATCGCCGTCAACCCGGCCCACTGGCCCGTCGTGCCGCGCAAGATCCCGGTGGCGGGCCACGTCGTCAGGGCCGGCTGGTTCACCCCGGAGATCGACCCGCACAAGCTGATGCTGTTCTCGTACCGCTCGGGCCGCTGGGATCTGCTCGTCGTCCCGCCCGAGGTGGGGGCCGAGGCGGCGGCGCGGCTCATGGCGGCCGCGGCGGTCCGCGACGGCCCGCCGCTGACCGCGAGCATGCTCATGGCCGCCGACGCGGAAGAGCACGGCGTCGCGCCCGCCGATCAGTCCGTGGACTCCACACAGGCGTGGGAGTACGAAGGGGGCGCGTCAAAGGCCGTACCGGCGCAGGCAGTTCGCCTCCCAGGGGCGGACCACCGGACCGCCTGACCGGTCCCCCGACTCCCCCTCCCCTCTCGATTCCCCCAACCGCCACTGCGCTGGTCCTGCGCCCCTCCCTTAGCGCCTCGGCAGCTCCGGTCGTCGACGGCTCCGCTTGCCCGGAACCGCCGCGGCGCACGAGCCCTGTTCAGCCGTGCACGGCGCGACTAGCGTGCACACCGCAGCCCCTGTCCCCGGCAGCACTCACTGGTTGTCGCGCCCGCCCCGGGCGCGCCCCACGCATCGGAGCCGGCCATCGCCGCCTCACCCGTGCTGCCGCCCTCGCCTTTCGCCGCGCCCACGGCGAGCAGGGGCCTGTCCCGATGCGTCCGTGCGGGCCCCCGTCCGGAGCCCGTCTCGCCGCACGCGTCCCTCAGCAGGCGATACCCATGTACGCACTGGTCGCGCTCGTCCCGTTCGTCCTGCTCGCCACCGTGATGGGCCTCTCCTGGTGGGAGGACCGGATCCTGCCGCCGCCCCGCCGGGAAGACCCGCCCGTCCCCGTCTCGACGGCCTCTGCCACCCTTCCCGCCGCCTCCAACCCCACGCCGTTCAAAGGCCATTGACATCGGGTCGGGCCGAGCGTTGACTGGCCGCACGGTGTAGGGCCATGCCACTCCGGACCGTTCGGTGGCGCATTCCACCTTCCCGATTCGCCGGGACCCCGCGGATGAAGACCGACTCCGCGCGTCCTGGAGGCCCGGCCGTGCTCATGTGGATTCTCCTCTTTCTGCTGATCCTGGTGATCTTCGGGTTCGGCTTCACCCTGCAGATCCTCTGGTGGGTCGCCGCCGCGCTGCTGATCCTCTGGATCATCGGCTTCGTCATGCGGGGGCGCGGGGGCACCAGCGGGGGACGCGGCGGCGGCCGCAGGTTCGGCCACAGGTGACCTCTCACCTCCCTCCATCCGGCGAACAAGCCAAGGACAGACATGAGTTCCGCACACTCGTTCAGGAACAAGGCGCAGGCCCTCAAGGGCCGCATCACGGAGCGCATCGGCCGCAACACCCGCAACAAGCGACTGCAGCGGGAGGGCAGGACCGACCGCGTCTCCGGGAATCTGAAGCAGTCCGGCACCAAGGCCAAGGACGCCTTCCGGCGCGAGCACTGAGCCCGCGCCGCACGAAGGGAAGTGGCACACGATGATGTACGACAGAGAACGTTCCCAACAGCCGCCCCAGGCCCGGAATCCGAACCTCGCCGAGCAGCACGCCTCGCAGGATCCCCGCCACGAGTCCGCCCGTCCGCCCCTGCAGGAACCCCGCCCCGGTCTGCCCATGCGCGCACCGGGGGCGCTGCTCGTGCCCCAGGGAGAGCGGGAGAAGCTGGCCCTGCGCCTCCAGCAGGCCCTCAACTCCTTTGTGGAGAACCCGCTCAGGGCCGTCGAGGAGGCCGACGGCGTCCTCGCGGAAGCCATCGCCCAGCTGACCGCCGCGCTCACCGAGCGGCACCATGGGCTGCGCGACGGACGGCCGAACAAGGACGCCAAGGACCGCACCGAAGAATTGCGCATCGCACTGCAGCAGTACAAGGAGACGACGGAGCGCGTGCTCCGCCTGTGACGCCCGCACCGCCTGCACCGCCTGCACCGCCTGCACCGCCTGCACCGCCTGTGATATCTGCCTTACCTGCGACGCCTCGGGGCCGGTGCGGCACACCGCGCCGCACCGGCCGACCCATTTCGTAGGGTAATGGTACAAATACACGGCGTGAGGAGTGCGTGGCCGCCATGTGAGTGCCTGGCCCGGCGCGGTCGGGTGACGTGATCACGGCACTCGCTTGCCGGGCGCGGGCGCAGTGGAACGGCTAGCGCCATGTTCTCGACGCGACGTCCTCGCCCCGGTGGCCCCCTCTGGCCCGCTCTGACCTGCGCTGCCGCACTGACCCTCCTGATGCCCGCGGCGGCGGCCGCGCCCGCACCCGCCGAGCCGGGGCCGCCCGCCAACGAGAAGGACGTGCTGCGCCAGCGCACCGCCGACCTGAACGCCGCCGACTACCAGTGGCTGTGCGGCGCCGGTCGCTTCGGTCAGGCACCCGAGCACACCCTCGAGCCCTTCCCCGGCGTCCGCGTCACCCTCGTCCAGGACGGCCGCGAGTCCGACAAGGGCACCATCACGTGGACCGGCCACGTGAAGGGGGCACCGCAGGAGGCGGCCGTGATCTCCGCACGGCACGTGTGCGCCCCCGCCAGAGGGACCACGCCCGTCCTGGACGGCCTCGTCCATGTGGGGGCGCGCGCCTACCACCTGACGACGCTGCCCGGCGAGCGGGCGCGGGTCCGCGTGTCGGAAGAGGACCCGCACGCCCGCCGCCACCCGACGCCCGACAACGCCGTGCTCGACCAGCACGGCGCCCGCGAGCTGCGCGACTCCCTCAAGCACCGCGCCCCCGCGTCCGCGGACGCCCCCGTCGTCATCGACGTCCTCGCCGGGTACACCCCGGCCGCGGTACAGCGCCTCGGCAGCGAGCAGGCGATGCTGACGCGGCTGCGGCTGGCCGAGTCGTACATGAACCAGGCCCTGGCGGACAGCGACGTCGCGGCCAGCATCGACATCGTCGACAGCTACGACACCGGATACCGCGGCGACCAGACGGCCCGCCGCATGCTCGACAAGCTCTCCCGGCCCGACGACCCGGAGCTCGGCGAGGCGGCACACCGCCGGCGCGAGGAGTTGGGTGTCGACCTGGTCACCGTGATCAACGACGTGCCCGACGGCTCCTCCGGACAGGGCAGCCTGCCCACGCGGGGCCGCATGGACAGCGAACTGGCCTACTCCGCCGTCGACGTGCAGTCCCTCACGGAGTGGTACAACCTCGGGCACGAGATCGGCCACAACCTGGGCATGTTCCACGACCGCGCCACCCTGGAGCGGCAGGTCCCCGGCGGGTACGAACAACTGCTCAACTCGCCGAGCGGCACCGGGTGGATCACCCCGCGCCGCGACCACCACACCCTGATGGCGTACGCGGAGAGCTGCGGGGGCCTCTGCACCCCGGTCAACCAGTACTCGAACACGGAGAACATGGTCGAGGGCCAGCCGCTCGGCGACGCGCGCAACAACAACGCCGCGCTGGCCCGCAGGACGACCCCCGTCGTCGCCGACTACCGCGCCCTGAAGGTGCAGCGCGCCCGCCACCGCCTGACCCTCGGCGCCGGCCCGAACGGCACGCTCCGGCCCGCCGTCCACGGGCCCTACACGCCCGGCAGCACCGTCGCGGTGACGGCCGAACCGGCGTACGGCTACCACGTCGGCGCCTGGCTGGTCGACGGCCGGCGCCACGGCATCACGGACGAGCACGTCACGGTGACCATGGACCGGCCCCACACCCTCAAGGCCGTCTTCACCCGGTCCTGACCCGTCGGTCCGCCGCGGCCGGAAGCCGGAAGAGGCGTAGCCGGGCGCTCCCGGCGCGGGGAGCGCCCGGCTACGCCTCTTCCACCGTCACGCCTCTTCCTCGGTCACGCCTCTTCCTCGTTCTCGAAGTGCAGGGCGATCGACCGCAGCACGTCGGCGGAGGAGACGTCGGTCAGCCCCTCGTCGTGGATCTCGGCGAGCTGCGCGAACGCAAGGGCGAAGGCCGAGGTGATGTGTTCGATGACGGGCCCCAGCTCGTGACCGACCACCGCGGCCACCTCGATCGGTGTGGCGTCGGTGGGGATCTCGATGGGCGGCAGCATCTCCTCCAGCATCGCGCCCACCGCCCGGCTGTCGCTGACCTCGCCGTCCGGGCTCTCGCGTGCCTGGCGGCGCATCTCGAGCGCCTCGGTCAGGATGCCGACGACTCGTTGCATGATCTCCCGTTGCTCCATGCCTCGAAGCCTAGACGCTGGTGGATCACCGCGGCCGTCGCACGCCCCCCGCGCGAGGCTGCCGCGGTCCCCCGCGCCGTTCGCGCGCCCCGTCACCGGGGGTGCGCGGGCGCGGCAGGCAGGCGGTTTCGGCTGTGGGACGGGTACCCGTTAGGGTTTCGGGGTCGCTTCTGGCGTACCGCGGGGCCCATGCCCGGTCCCGCTCCCCCGCCCCGGGTGTCGCAGCCCGTCGAGGCCGGCCCCGATCGCCGTGCCGGGGGCCGGGGGACCGGGGTGAGGTGTGCGTTCGGGGGAAGGGGGCATGTGAGGCAGGCCTGCACGAGAAGCAAGGTGGAATCCATGGCCGAATTGGTGGACGAGAGCGAGCGAGCGCCCTGGCTGGGCGAATTCGTGTCCGTCTCCACCGCGTTCGACGGCAGCGAGGAGATCGCCGCCGCCCGCGACCTGGCCCGCACCTTCCTCACCGACATGCAGGACGCCCACGGCCTGCCCGTCTCCGGCCGGGTGACCGGCATGGTCCAGCTCGTCGTCAGCGAACTGGTGACCAACGTGCTCAAGTACGCCCCCGGCCCCTTCCTCCTGACGCTGCAGGCCCTGGAGGACTCGGTCGAGGTGAGCGTGTGGGACAGCGGTACGACGCTGCCCGCGGTCCTGCCGCCGAATCCGGACCGGGTCGGCCAGCACGGCCTGGAGATCGTGAAGAACGTGTGCCGGAGCTTCCAGGTGCACGCCGTGCCGGTGGGCAAGCGCATCACGGCGGCCATCGTGCTGTCCGACGACGCGCCCCGCGGAACGTAATCGTCCGCGCGCGCCCCCGCCGCGCCCCGTGTCCGTCGTCCCGCCACGGTCTCCTCCCTCCGCATCACGATTGACCCCGCGCACCAGGGGTAGCCGCACTTCATGCCTGAGACACCTGCGTGGGTGCCGGAATCTCTCGCACGCGTCATACAGCGAAGCAAGACGCCCCGGCACGCCCGATCCAACCGCCGTCGCGGCCGGCTTCACCGCCGCCTGCTCGCCTACCGTGATGTGCAGATCCTGCACTCCCTCGCGCCCGATGCCAGAGCGGACAGCCTGCTGCTGGTGTACACCCGGCGCATCGTCGGCCACCTGACGTACGAGGTGTGCGAACAGTGCGCGAGCGGTGTCATCACCGAAGTCCATGTCGTCGCCCCTCTCCAGAGCAGCGGCCTGGGCACCCGCGCCATCTCCCATCTGCGGTCCTGCTATCCCGACGTGACCTGGCGCAGCCGCCTGCCCCAGCGCATGACGCGGGATCTCGCCCACCGCATGCGCCTGCCCCAGACGCAGACTCAGCGCACCTGCCCGCACGTCCGCCCCGCCGAGAAGACACCACGGGAACGCCCCGCATCGTCGGCACCGCTCGGCTGAGCACACCGGCCGACGGAACAACCGGAGGGGCCGCACGGCAATCCGCGGCCGCCCCCGGCTCCGAATCACCCATGGGACCTGCCGAAACGTTCGGCACACACGCAGAGGCGGCATCCCATGGTCATCCTCATCCTGATCGGACTCCTCGGAGGGCTGATCACAGCCGTCTCCCCGTGCATCCTGCCGGTGCTGCCGGTCGTGTTCCTCGCGGGCGGACCAGCACCTGACGCCCCGGAGCGCGCGGCCGTCCCCGTCGGGGCGGCGGCCTCGGGAGGCGCGGGCCGGACCGCGGACGAACCGCCCGCTCCCGCCCCCGCGCCCCGGCGCCGCAACCGCCGTCCGTACGCGGTCGTCGCCGGACTCGTCCTCAGCTTCAGCTTCTTCACGCTGCTCGGCGTCACGATCGTGACCGCCCTCGGTCTGCCCGAGGACATCCTGCGGTACGTGGGGCTCGCCCTGCTCGTCTTCATCGGGCTCGGCCTGATCTTCCCGCCGGTCGAGCGGATCCTGGAGAAGCCGTTCGCCCGTATTCCGCAGCGGCAGGTGAACAAGGAAGGGGGCGCCTTCGTCCTCGGTCTCGGGCTCGGACTGCTGTACGTGCCGTGCGCGGGGCCCGTGCTCGCCGCCATCACCGTGGCCGGCGCCCAGGGGCGGCTGAGCATGGACATCGTCGCCCTGACGGTGTCGTTCGCCGTCGGCACGGCGCTGCCGCTGCTCGTCTTCGCCCTGGCCGGGCGGCGCGTGTCGGAGCGCATCGGCGCCTTCCGCAAGCGGGCCAGGAAGCTGCGGATCGTCGCGGGCTGCCTGATGATCGCCCTGGCGCTCGCGCTGGCCCTCGACGTCACGTCCGCGGTGCAGCGGGCGCTGCCGGACTACACCTCGGCGGCCCAGCGGAAGATAGAGGACAGCGATGTCGCCCGGCAGCAGCTCTCGGGCCTCTACGACGACTCCAACAAGGAACTGTCACGCTGCGCGGACGGCGTGGACGAACTGCGCTCCTGCGGGCAGGCCCCGCCGATCGAGGGCATCAGTGCCTGGCTCAACACTCCGGGCGGGCGCCCGGTCGACCTCAAGCAGGAGCGCGGCAAGGTCGTCCTGATCGACTTCTGGACGTACTCGTGCATCAACTGCCAGCGCAGCCTGCCGCACATCACCGCGTGGGAGCGCGCCTACAAGAAGGCCGGTCTCGAGGTCATCGGCGTGCACTCCCCCGAGTTCGGCTTCGAGAAGAAGACCGGCAACGTGGCGAGCCAGGCGAAGAAGCTCGGCGTCACCTACCCCGTCGCCCTCGACAACAAGCTCACCACCTGGAACAACTACCGCAACCGCTTCTGGCCCGCCAAGTACCTGGTCGACGCCGAGGGCACCGTCCGCTACTTCAAGTTCGGCGAGGGACAGTACGCGCAGACCGAGGACCTGATCCGTACCCTGCTGCGGGAGGCGGACCCCACGGTCACCCTGCCGCCGAAGACCGACCGGGGCGACGAGCAACTCACGGCGGACCGCACGCCCGAGACGTACCTGAGCAACCACCTCATCGAGGGCTACGTGGGCGACCCGCTCCTGGACGACAAGCCCAAGGCGTACCGCTTCCCGTCCGACATTCCCGTCAACCGGGTCTCCCTGGACGGCACTTGGACGGCCGGCTACGAGTACTTCACCGCGGGGCGCGACGCCCGTCTCGCCCTCACGTACAAGGCCAAGAACGTCAATCTCGTCCTGGCGGGACAAGGACAGGTGACCGTCCTGAAGGACGGCAAGGTCGTCAAGAAGCTGGACATCGACGGCACACCGACCATGCACCGCCTCGTGGACGACGGGAACGCGCGTGAGGCCCGGCTGGAGGTCCGGCTCACCCCCGGCATCCAGGCCTACGTCTTCACCTTCGGGTGACCCCTTGATTCGGGTGACCTCCCGACCAATCCGCCCGGGGGGCGGCTACGGATTACCGGTGTCGGGCTCGTGAGGGATCCCGCACGCGGAGACAGTCGGCGCCATGAGCGCTCCCGGTGGACAGTGAGGCGTCCGGCCTCCTCCGCCCGGAGGCGGGCACCGCGACCTCCGCCAGGCACCTGCCGCACGTCACACTGCGTGCGGCAGGTGCTCTGCGTGCGCCCCGTCACCCGGTCGCAGCAATCCGCGGTGCGTGGGCGGGCCCCATGCCGTATGACGAGCCAGCGCGAGGGCTGCCGAGCGCCAACTTGCCTGCGTTTCAAGCAGGTTGGAAGCCCGGGGAGGAACCGCGCCCCTCGGCGGCCGTCCGGCGGCCCGCCGTTTTGCCGAAGGTTCAAACATTGACGCGGCAACAACACGCAACCCTGGATGCCCGTTCGGGAACCGACTCCCTCTCTGAACAGACATATGGGACTAACTGCCCTAAACTAATCCAGGGGTGGGCGTCACTGGTCATAGTGGCGACTTTCAACGAGGAGGCACCGATGCTTGCTCAGCACACACCGCTTCTGACAACTCCGACGGACGCAACCGCGCTCGGCACGGCCATGGTGGAGCCGGAGGCGGTCCTGAGCGACGCTCCGACGTACGCGCCCGAGGCTGCCGGCCTGCTGCTGCTCCTGGCGCTGGTCTCGCCGAAGGAACCGAAGGAGCCGAAGGATAAGTGAGTCCTGATCGGTCGGAGGCCACGTATGTAGGGTCGGCGGCCGATCTGGCTCTTCGTGCCCTCGATGCCCTGCGCGGCATCGAGGGCACGGCCACGATCGCCGAGCACGTCGAGAAGGCGGACGACCCCCGGGCCGCGCTGGCGGCCATCCGTATCGTCGGGGCCGACGCCTTCGCCCCGTACCTCTTCGCCGGGGCCATGTTCCACCCGCAGGACGCGGTGGCCGTGTCCCAGTCCTTCGAGGTGTTTCCGCCCCCGGTGAGCACACCCGACCCGCCCCCCGCGGGTCCCGCCGAGCCCTGGATCGTCGCCTGGCGGGACTGGGCCACCACCACGCTGCTCGACCGGTTCACCGGAGCGGATCCCTCCGTCGTGCCACGGCACGGGGCGGACCCGGACCTGGACGCGGGAACCGCGCTCGTACAGCGGCCCGCCGGAGCGCCCGAGCTCACCGAAGCCGACGCCGACGCCGACGCCGGCACACCCTGGCAGGCCTGGTCGGTGCGGATGGGCCAGCTCTCGCCGCTCGCCCTGCCCGGACTCGACGGACCCGTGCACGACGCGGCCCGCGCGGCCCCGCTGCCCCTCGCGCAGGGCGCGACCCGTGCCGTACTGCGGCGCGACTTCGCCACCGCGGCCCGCATCACCCGCTGGCTCGCCCTGCTGGCCGCCGAAGGCGTCCACGTACCGCTCGACCCGGTGCCCCTGGTCGACTACCTCGGACTGCACGGCGGCGGCGCGCGGCTCGCTCTCGACGTCGCGATCAGTCGGCGACTGCTGGCCCAGGAGGGTGCATGACGACGTCCGTGACACGCACCGCGCACGAAGTGAGCTCGCGGGCCCTCGGGTGGCTGCACGCGCAGCGGGAACTCGGCGCCCTGCCCGCCGACTCCACCGCCGAACTCGGCGAACCCGACAGCGTGTACAAGCCGCTGGGCGAGAGCGCCCTCGCCGCCTCGCTCGTCCTGCGCGAGTCGGCGGCCGGCAGCACCGACCTGCGGCTCGCCCACGAGCTCATCGGCTTCTGCTGGCGCCAGCTCGGCGACGGCGACATGCTCTACGAACGGCTCCTGCGGTACTCGATGATGACCGACCCGCTGGAGACGTACGCCCCCTTCGCACGCGGCGGGCTGCGGCACGAACCCCTGGAGAACCTGCTCGCCCACACCAGCGCGCTGCGCTCGGTACGGGCCGTCGAGATCCTGCCCAACCGGCGGCTCGCCGTCGCCAACGCGGCGCGCGTCGTGGGCCTCGACCCGGAAGGGCGCTCGTACGACTGGGCGACGCTGACCCGCGCCACCTGGCTCGGCGCGACGCCCGAGCCCTGGCTCATCGACTGGATGACCGCCTACTGCCTCACCCACACGGTCTTCCACCTCACCGACTGGGGCGCCCGCCCTGAGGGCCTGCCCGCCGACCTCACCGCCTACGTCACCGCCTGGCTCCCCGCCTGGATCGACATCTGGGCCGAGATCGAGCAGTGGGACCTCGTCGCCGAGCTGATGATCGTCGGCTGCTGCCTCGTGGAGCCCTACTGCACCGCGGCCGACTGGGAGCGGCTGGCCCGCGCCCAGCACCCGGACGGCCTGGTGCCGCGCGACGGCGACCCGGTGCCCGACGACCCCGGCCGCCGATTCGCGGACCACCAGCACACCGCCGTGGTCGCCGCCATCGCCGGAACCCTCGCGGTGTCCCGGACGCTGGGCGGCGGGACAGCGGCCCCGTGACCCCGCGCGGGACCGCGCGCCCCGGCCCCGGGCCGGCCACCGACGCGCCCGCCCGGGCTGCGGACCTGCTCGCCGGGCTGCGCGCCGCCGCGCCGGGGGCGAGCACGGTGGCCCTGGCGGTGCGGCGCGGCGGCGAGGACACCGTGCTCGTCTCCGGCGACACCGCATGGCACGGAGGGACGGCCGCCGACCCGGACACGCGGTTCGAGATCGGTTCCCTGACCAAGACGTTCACCGCGCTGCTGCTGGCCGAGATGGCGGCGCGCGGCGAGGTCGCCCACGACGACCCGATCTCCCGCTTCCTGCCCCGGTCCGCCGCGCCCCACCTCCCGGGCGACCGCATCACCCTCCTGCACCTGGCCACGCACACCTCGGGCCTGCCCCGCCTCCCGCCCGGCTTCCTGCGCCGCGGGGCACCGGCCTGGTTCAGCAACCCCTACGCCGACTACTCCCCCGCCGACCTGCGCCGCGCCCTGGCGCGCACCCGGTCGCGGGCCGCTCCCGGCACCCGGATGCGCTACTCCAACTTCGGCGCGGGCCTGCTCGGCGAGCTGCTCACCCGCGCCGTCCACGGCCCGGTCCCGGCGGACCGCGTCGAGGAGCACTTCGCCGCGCTGCTCGCCGACCGCGTCCTGGACCCGCTCGGCCTCACCCGTACCGGCTGCGCCCCCGGCGGGCCGCAGGCCACCGGGTTCTGGCACGGCAGGGCGCGCCCCGCATGGGAGATGCCCGCCCTGCCCGCCGCGGGAGCCGTCCGCTCCAGCCCCCGCGACCTGCTCACGGTCCTCGGCGCCCTCCTCGACCCCGGCGCTCCGCCCACGCTCGCCCGCACCCTGCGCGCCGCGCTCGCCGACGTCACCACGCCCCGGATCGCTCTGCCGCGCACCGGCCGGCGCATCGCCCTGATCTGGAACATCAGGCCCCGCCCCGGTCACGACCTCTACCACCACTCCGGCGGCACCCGGGGCTTCACCACGTTCGCCGGATTCAGCCCGCGGACCGGGGTCGCGCTCGCCGCGCTGGCCAACACCGCCCCGGTGCTCACGGGCGCCTTCATCCAGCGCGCCTATCTGGACCTGCGGGCCCTCGCCCGGGCCGCGTCCGCCGACGGCTGACTGCTCGCCGGTGCATCCAGGCGCGCCCCGCGGGCGGAAGCGTCCTGTAACCCGTGTCCATCCGACGGTTGAGAGGACGTGCCATGCGCCCGGGGACAGGAGCACTCACCTCCACTTCCAGTGGCGACGGCCCGGCCGTGACGTCCGGTGACGACGACCCGGCCGCGCCGAAGGACCGCGCCCACGTCGTCGACACCGACGTGGGCGCCGCGGTGGGACGGACGCTGGAAGACATCCTGCACGGACGCCTGGAGGAGGCGCGGGCCCTCGATCCCACGTTCGCCGAGGACATCGCGGCCAGGGCCGCCCACTTCACGCTGCGGGGCGGCAAGCGGATCCGCTCCCGGTTCCTGTGGTGGGGACTGCGGGCGAGCGCCAGGGGCGTCGGCCCCTGCCAGGTGACGGCGGCCCTGCGGCTCGCCGCGGGGCTCGAACTCATCCAGACGTGCGCCCTGGTCCACGACGACGTCATGGACGGCTCACCGCTGCGCCGGGGCAGGACGGCCGTCCACGTGGACATCCAGCGCCAATACGCGGGGCGCGGGGCGGGCGGGCCCGGGGAGCCGTTCGGCGCCGCCGCCGCCATTCTCGTGGGTGACCTCGCGCTCAGCTGGGCCGACGACGTGCTGGCCGCGGTCGAGCTCGGGCCGGTGACCGGCCCACGGGTGCGCGCCCTGTGGCAGTCCATGCGGGCGGAGATGGTGGCGGGCCAGTACCTGGACCTGCAGGGACAGGTCACCGGTTCGCGGTCGATGGTCAGGTCCGTCCGCACCGCCTCGCTCAAGAGCGCCCTGTACTCGGTCGAGCGTCCGCTGGCCTTCGGCGCGGCGCTCGCGGGCGCCGACGAGAGCGCGACCCGGGCGCTGTGCTCGGCGGGTCGCTGCGCGGGAATCGCCTTCCAGCTGCGCGACGATCTCTTCGGCGCGTTCGGCGAGCCCGGTGAGACCGGCAAACCCTCGGGGGACGACATCCGCGACGGCAAGGGGACCTACCTCCTAGCGGTGGCCACGGCACGGGCCGAGGCCACCGGCGACCGTGCCACGCTGGCCCTCTTCGACTCCTGCGTCGGCCGGGCCGACCTGGCGGACGACGACGTGCGCAGGGTGCGGGAGGCGTTCGTGTCGACAGGGGCCCACGCGATCGTCGAGGACAAGATCCGCCGGCTGATCGGGCAGGCCAACCGGCACCTCTCCGCGGGAGCGTTCGTCCCGCACGCCGACCGGCGGCTGCGCGACCTCTTCCACCGCGTGGCCGGCCTCTCCGGGGCGGACGAGCCCGCTGCGCCGTCCACCGCCCCCGGTCCCCTCTCCGTCGCGGGCGGACCGGCCGGTCCGCGCGTCCCCTGTGCCGAAGGCGGCAGCCGATGAAGACCCTTCCCGGGCGCACCGATCACGTGGTGGTCGTCGGCGCCGGACTCGCGGGCCTGTCGGCCGCCCTGCATCTGCTGGGCTCCGGCCGCGCGGTGACGGTCGTCGAACGGGCCGACCGGCCGGGCGGCCGGGCCGGGCTCCTGGAGCGGGCGGGCTACCGGATGGACACCGGGCCCACCGTGCTGACCATGCCGGACCTCCTGGAGGACGCCTTCGCCGCCGTGGGCGAGACGCTGCGCGACCGCCTCGACCTCGTCGCGCTGCACCCCGCCTACCGGGCGCGGTTCGCGGACGGCAGCAGCCTGGACGTGCACACCGCGGCCGACGCCATGGAGGCCGAGGTCGCACGCTTCGCCGGTGCCCGCCAGGCCGTCGGCTACCGGCGGCTGCGCACCTGGCTGACCCGGCTCTACCAGGTGCAGATGCGCCGGTTCATCGACACCAACTTCGACTCGCCGCTGGAACTGCTGACCCCGGACCTGGCCCGGCTCGCCGCCCTCGGCGGGTTCGGCCGGCTCGACGCCCGGATCGCGTCGTTCATCTCCGACGAACGGCTGCGGCGCGTCTTCTCCTTCCAGGCGCTGTACGCGGGCGTGCCACCGGCCAGGGCCCTGGCCGCCTATGCCGTCATCGCCTACATGGACACCGTCGCCGGGGTCCACTTCCCGCGCGGCGGCATGCACGCCGTGCCCCGGGCCATGGCGGACGCCGCCGCCGACGCGGGCGCGGCGTTCCGCTACGGACACGGCGTGCGGCGCCTGGAGCGCTCCGGGAGCCGGATCACGGCCGTCGTCACCGACCAGGAGCGCATCGCCTGCGACGCGGTGGTCCTGACCCCGGACCTGCCGGTCGCCTACGAGCTGCTCGGCCGGGCCCCGCGACGGCCGGTGCCGCTGCGCCACTCGCCGTCCGCGGTCGTACTGCACCTGGGCACCGACCGCACATGGCCCCAACTGGCGCATCACACGATCTCCTTCGGGTCGGCCTGGAAGCGCACCTTCCACGAACTGACCCGCAGCGGGCACCTCATGTCCGACCCCTCCCTGCTCATCACCCGCCCCACGGCCACCGATCCCGGCCTGGCCCCCGCCGGACGGCATCTGCACTACGTACTGGCCCCCTGCCCCAACACCGACATCGGCCCCGGCGCCCACGCGTGGACGGACCTGGCGCCCCGCTACCGCGACCGTCTCCTCGCGGAGCTGGAGGGGCGCGGTCTCGCCGGGATCGGCGCCGCCATCGAAGAGGAGTGCCTGGTGACCCCCGCGGACTGGACAGCTCAAGGGCACGCCGCCGGCACGCCCTTCTCCGCCGCCCACACCTTCCCGCAGACCGGCCCCTTCCGGCCCCGCAACCTGGTGCGGGGCACGGACAACGCGGTACTCGCGGGCTGCGGCACCACGCCCGGCGTGGGCGTGCCCACGGTGCTCATCTCCGGCAAGCTGGCCGCCGCGCGCATCACCGGACCGCCGCGCGGGCGCCCCCGCACCGCCGGGCGCCCGCTGGCGGCGGGAGGCGCGGAGTGACCGCCCGCGAGCTGGACGCGGCGGCGATCACGGATCCCGCGCTGCGCGCCGCGTACGGCCACTGCCGCCGCCTCAACGCCCGCCACGGCAAGACCTACTTCCTGGCGACGCGGCTGCTCCCGGTCGAACGGCGGCCCGCCGTGCACGCCCTGTACGGCTTCGCCCGCTGGGCCGACGACATCGTCGACGACCTCGACTCCCCCGCCGCTCCGGCGGAGCGGGCCGCCGCGCTGCTCCGGCTCCAAGAGCAGCTGGTGGCCGGAATCCGCACGGGGGTGAGCGGCGAGCCCGTCGTACGGGCGCTCGCCGACACCGCGCGGCGGTACGCCATCGATCCGGCGCACTTCACCGACTTCATGGCGTCCATGCGCCTGGACCTGGAGGTGAGCGAGTACGCCACCTACGGTGACCTGGAGCGGTACATGCACGGCTCGGCCGCCGTGATCGGCCTGCAGATGCTGCCCGTGCTCGGCACCGTCGTCCCCCGCGAGGAGGCCGCGCCGCACGCCGCCGCCCTCGGTGTCGCGTTCCAGCTCACCAACTTCCTGCGGGACGTGGGTGAGGACCTCGACCGCGGCCGCGTCTACCTGCCCCAGGACCTGCTGCACGCGCACGGCGTCGACCGCGCGCTGCTGCACTGGAGCCGCGCCCGCGGGCGCCGGGACCGCCGGATCACGGCCGCGCTGGAGGCCGCCGCCGCCCTCACCCGCGACGTGTACCGCACGGCCGCCCCGGGACTTGCCATGCTCGACCCCGTCTCCCGCCCCTGCATCCGCACCGCGTTCGTGCTCTACGGCGGCATTCTGGACGCCATCCGTGAGGACGGGTACGCCGTGCTGCACCGCAGGGCGGTCGTCGCCCGCCGCCGCCGCGCCGCCGTCGCCTGCGACGGCCTGGCCCGGCTGGCCGTCGCCAGGCTGCGCCACCGCGGCCCGGGCGGCGTGCCACCGCTCGCCGCACCGCCCGCGCACGCCGTGCCGCACGGCGCTCCCGGCGTGCAGGCCCACCGTTCGTGGAAGGAACCGGTATGACAGGCGCGCGCTCCTCCCGGCCCGGGCGCTACCCGCTGCGGCTGCGCCGCCGCCCCGTGGCCTGGGAGGACCAGCGGCCGACCTGGCGCGAGGCACGGCCCGCGGTGATCGCGACGGCCCTGAAGCGCGCCCAGGCCCGGCCGTCCGGCAACTGGTACGTGGTCGGCGCCAGTCGGCGGATCAGGGACGACCGCCCGGTGGGTCGCACGGTGGCGGGCCGGGAGATCGTCCTGTGGCGCGGCGCGGACGGCGGCCTGCGGGCGGGCCCGGGCGTCTGCCCGCACCTGGGCGCCCCGCTCAAGGACAGCCGGGTGCGCTGCGGCACGCTGATCTGCCACTGGCACGGACTGGCCCTGGACGGCCGGGCGTTCGGGGACTGGCAGCCCTGGCCGGCCTACGACGACGGGGTGCTGGCCTGGGTGCGTCTCGACGACGTCGGCGGTGAGGAGGCGCTGGCGCAGCCGGTGCTCCCCCCGCGGCCCGACCCGGCGCAGAGCGTCGCGGCCGTGGTGACCACCAGCGGCACCTGCGAGCCCGAGGACGTGGTCGCCAACCGGCTCGATCCCTGGCACGGCGCCTGGTTCCACCCGTACTCCTTCGTCGACCTGACCGTGGCGCCGCTGACCGGGGACGAGCAGGACGACGCGTTCACCGTCGACGTGTCGTTCAAGGTGGCGGGGCGCGCGGTCGTGCCGGTGCGGGCGGTCTTCACCGCGCCGGAGCCCCGTACCGTCGTCATGCACATCACCCGGGGCGAGGGCGCGGGTTCCGTGGTGGAGACGCATGCGACGCCGCTGGGCACGGACCGGGCGGGGCGGCCGCGCACCGCCGTCGTCGAAGCGGTGATCGCGACCTCGCACCGGCCCGGCTTCCTCGTCGCGCAGGGCGCCGCTCCCGCGCTGCGGCCCGTCATGCGGGCGGCGGCCGCGCGGCTGTGGCGGGACGACATCGCCTACGCGGAGCGCCGCTGGAATCTGCGCAGCACGGGTCGTTTTCCGGGGTGAGGGCGTGCGGCGCCGTGCGGGGGCGTCACGTTCCGGCCAGCCGGTTGAGGGCCCGGAGCGCTCCGACGCGGCCCCGGTCGGGGACCGACCACAGGGTCTGGCCGTGCAGTCCCCAGCGTTCGAGCAGGGCGTTCGCGGCGAGGAATCCGGTGGTCGCGGCCCGTTCCATGAGGGCGCTGGGCAGCTCGGTGCGCACGAGGTCGCCCGCGACGGTCAGGGCCGGGTCGGTGGTGCGCACGGTGGGCCGGTCGTCGTAGCCGCCGACCGCGAACAGCGGGCAGTCGGCGCGCCATTCGTGCCGCTCGTCGACGATCTTGGCGTCGCGCGTCTCGGGGTAGAGGCGCTGCAGTTGTACGAGCAGCCGGTCCTGTTCGGCGGTGCGGTCGGTGCCCGGTGCCACGGCGTAGGCGTGCAGTTCGACGACCGAGCCGCCGGTGCGGGCGACCCAGCGCATGGCCTCGCCCTCCCAGCGTTCCAGCACGCTGACGTTGTCCAGGGGGCCGTAGCCGCTGGTGCCGAGGAACCCGGCGCGGTCGGCGGCCACGGGACGGTCCAGCCACAGCCGGGAGACGAGGAAGGGCGGGGCGGTGCGCAGGCGCATGACCCGCTCGCGCCAGTCGCGGTCGGCGAGTCCGGGCGAGCGCGCGACGACGTACTGCAGGCCCGCCGTGTCCAGGGCGAGCACGACGGCGTCGTGCCGGAGCTCGCCGTGCTGGGTGGCGACGCGGAATCCGCCGTCGCCCTGCGGCCGGACGCTCTCCACGGCCTGCCCGGTACGCAGGTCGGCTCCGTGTCCGGTGAGGTAGGCGGCCAGGGGCTGCCACAGCGCCGCGGGGAAGGGCTCCTGCGGCACGTCGAAGAGCAGGCCCTCGCTGGAGCCGAGGAAGTAGATGTGGAACATCAGGGCGAGTTCGGCGGCGGAGAGCCGGCTCGGGTCGGCGAAGAAGCTCCGCGAGAACACCTCGAACGCCAGGTGGTGGGCGGCCTCGGGGAAGCGGATCCGCTCCAGCAGGTCCTGTGCGCTGACCTTGTCGAGCCGCCGGTAGACGTCGGGGACGCGCACGTCCATCAGGGGCAGGGCGGCGCGCGGGTTCATCCCGGTGAGGTCGCGCCAGCCGAAGGTGGGGCTCCGGGCGGCGAAGCCGAGCGCGCTCCACGGCGGTGTGCGCGGCACCTTGGCGAAGCTGTCCTCGAATCCCGCGCTGTGCCGCAGCGGGTAGTCGGCGAGGCCGGTCAGCATGTTCAGCCCGGGGTCCGCCCGGCGCAGCAGGCCCCGCAGGTTGTAGTACTGGCGGAAGAAGGCGTGGAAGCCCCGGCTCATGGTCGCCGTGGAGCCGTCGGCGAGCTCGACGGGCCAGCCCGCCAGGCGGCCGCCCAGCTGGTACTCGCGCTCGTACAGGGTGACGCGCACGCCGCGTTCGGCCAGGGCGGTGGCGGCGGCCAGGCCGGCGATGCCGCCGCCGACGACCGCCGTCGTGGGGGCCTGGTGGCCGTGCGGGACCCGGGCGAGGCCGGGCGCCGCCCGCCACACCCGGGCGCGGCGGTCGCGGCCACGGCGCGGGGCGGGTCCCTGGGGCGCGGGGGCGTTCCGGGTCATCGGGCGTCCGCCGCGGCGTCGTCGGCCGAGGCGAGGAATGTGTGCACGATGCCGGTCTGCCAGCCGGGCATCGGCAGGACGCGTACGCCGGAGAATCCGGCCCGTCGGGTCCGGTCGGCGAAGGCGTCCGCGGTGTCGAAGTCGGCGACGCTGTGGAACAGGTGGCGGTAGAGGGGCCCGTCACCGGTCAGGGTGCCGGCGGGCTGGACGACCGCCTTGCAGACGGCCGTCCACACCAGACGGTCCGTCAGGCGTCCGCTCAGGGTGTACTCGTGGACGGCGAGGCGGCCCCGGGGTGCCAGGAGCGCGCGGACCTGGTGCAGGACGGTGTCCGGGTCGGCGACGTTGCGGAACAGGTAGGCGGCGAACACCGCGTCGAAGGGGCCCTTCACGCCTGCCTGGGCGAGGTGTTCGGCGGGGGCGTGCACGAAGGTGACGCCCGGCGGCCAGGGTTTGGCCTCGGCCTGGGCGAGCATGCCCGCGGAGGCGTCGACCGCGACGATCTCGGCCAGGGGCGCGGCGTGCCGCAGGGCCGCGGTGGAGGCGCCGGTGCCGCAGCCCAGGTCGAGCAGGCGCAGACCGGCGCCGCCGCGCGGCAGCCGCAACCTGCGGGCGGAGCGGCGGAGGTGGGCGTGGTAGCCGGGGTTGGCGGCGACCAGCCGGTCGTAGGTGCGGGCGGCGTGGTCGAACGCGGCGGACAGCGTGTCGTCGCGCAGCACGGTCATCTCAGGTCTCTTTCCGGTCGGCCGGGCGGCTCGCCGCCCCGGGCACGGGGGCGGGTGCGCGGCGCTTGGGCAGCCGGGGCAGTTCGGCGGCCGTGCGCAGCATGGGGGCGACGGGGGTGCGCAGTCCGATCGTCACGTCCTCGTAGGCGCTGGTGCGTCCGTCGAGGAAGCGGAGCAGCCGTTCCATGGGGACGTGGCGGAACAGGCCCGTGAAGAACGACGCGCCGCTCACCCGCCCGGTGTCCAGCGCCCGCAGCAGGACGGCGTCCATGGCGCGGGAGCGCGGTGAGTGGGCCGGGGGCGGCTGGGGGGTGCGGCCGCGGTGGTAGGCGACGGCGATGGCCCGGGCCTGGCGCTGGATGGCGGCGAAGGTGTACCCGGTCGAGGGGCGGGTCGCGCCGCCCGCGGTGCCGATGCGGAAGACGGAGCGGCCCGCGCGGCGCGGGAAACGCGCGTCGGTCATGGGGATCACGCCGTGCTCCACGCGGGCCACGTCGTAGTGCCGGAGCCCGAGTTCGTGGGTGAGGTATCGGTTCAGCGCCTGCTCGTACTCCGCGGTGTCGAGGACCTGGCGGGAGAACTCGGTGTACTCGACGAGGGCGTGGCGGGGGCCGGTGGGCAGGACGTAGGCGAAGGAGAGTCCCTGGGCGGGCTGTGCGGTGCGGAAGTCCATGAGGTCCGCCACCCGCGGGTCGAAGGCGGGCCGGTCGGTCGTGACGAACCAGCCGTGGAAGTGCTGCAGCAGCGTCGTCCGGGCCGGTGGCAGGACCCGCAGCGGCCGGGAGTCGAACACCCAGCGGGCGCGCAGCGTCAGGGGGTGTCCGGCCGCGGTGCGGGTGCGGACCTCGGCGCCGTCGTCCGCGTCGCGGATCTCCTCGACCACGGCGGCGAGCCGGGCCACGTTCGGCTCCGCGGCGAGGCGGGCGTCGACCAGCGACTCGAAGGAGGTGGAGCGCAGCATCTTGTAGCGCAGGGGTGCGGGCGAGGCGGCGACGGCGGTGCCGTCGGGGGCGTGGACGCGCAGGGTGTCCCAGGCCGCGGTCAGGGCCGCGTCGAACTCGCCGTGCGGTTCCTCCCAGAAGCACCAGGTGCGCTCCGCGGGGCGCAGCGGGCCCGCCGGGGCGTCGACCAGGACCACGGACGGTCTGCGGATGCCCGGCCGGGTGGTGGCCAGGCGGTGGGCGAGCGAGAGCCCCGCCGCGCCGGCCCCCACGATGGCGATGTCCGTGTCCCGCATGAAGCCCCTCGCCGGTCGTCTGCGTGTGCCCAGCATTCCGTACGCGCCCGCTTCCCGGATGCACCGACGGCGCGGGATTCTTCGCGGCGCGCGGGGCCGGGGCCGGAGGCAGGACCCGCGTGCCGGGCGGTGCATCCGGGGGCGTATGCGCGCCGGTATCCCTGACAGGGGCTACCGGGCCGCCCCGGCGGGCACGATCACGGGCAGCGGATCCCGCCGCGGGCGTCCGCGCGGCGCGGTGGTGGACCGGGAGGACCGGGAGGACCGATGATCACGACGATGGCACGCGGGCTCGACGCGGTACGGGCGCGCGCCGGAGACCTGCTCTTCGCGCGGGTGGCGGGCCCCGAGGGCCCCCGTAACAGGGAGCGGATCCACACCACCCCCGGCCCCCGCTGGTTCGCGCCCGACAGTCCCGTCCGTCGCGTGCACGGCGACAGCTCGATGTTCATCGGCGGCCTGTCCGCGCTGCTGCTGCAGTCGCTGCATCCGCAGGCGATGGCCGCCGTGGCCGCGCACTCCGGGTTCCGCGGCGATCCGTGGGGACGCCTGCAGCGCACCAGCACGTTCCTGGCGACCACGACCTACGGCACGGCACGGAGCGCGCAGGCGGCCTGCGACCGCGTGAACGCCGTCCACGCCCGGATCAGCGGCAGGACGTCCCGGGGCGTTCCCTACCGTGCGTCGGACCCGCATCTGGTGCAGTGGGTGCATGTCGCCGAGGTCGACAGCTTCCTGCGGGCGCACCAGCAGTTCGGCGCGCACCCGCTGACCCGGGACGAGTGCGACACGTACATCGCCGAAACGGCACGTATCGCGCGGGCCCTCGAAGTGCCGGACCCGCCGGAGTCGGTGCGTGCGCTGGCGGACTGCATGGCCGGCTACCGCGGCGAACTGCGCGGCACGCCCGAGGCGTTGGAGACCACCCGTTACCTGCTGTTCAGGCCTCCCGTCCCGCTTCCCGCGCTCCCCTTCTACGCGGCACTGGCCTCCAACGCGGTGGCCCTCCTCCCCCACTGGGCGGCGACCGAACTGGGCCTGACCCGCTTCGACCCGGCCGAACGATGGCTCGTACGACCGGTGGGCCGGGCCGCGACGGGCCTGATCCGCTGGGCGATGGGCCAGACGCGACCGGCCGGCGGCCCGGCGGAGGCCCCCTCGGCCGACTGAGGCTCCCCCGGCCGACTGCGGCGCTCCTCCTCGGCTCCCGAGCCCTTCCACCACTCCCACATCACCCGACCGGCCCACCAGGGACCCCCGTGCGGCGCATCTGGACGGTGGCCAGGGGCGGAACCACTGATGCGAGACCTGCCCGCCGTCGAGGAGCCGCGCCATGATCATCTCCGTTGTCCTCTTCACCTCGGACCTGCGGGTGCACGACCATCCGCCGCTGCGCTCCGCACTGCACGGCGCCGACCGGGTGGTGCCGCTGTTCGTACGCGACCGTGCGGTCGACGCCGCCGGTTTCGCCGCGCCCAACCGGCTGGCGTTCCTGGCCGACTGCCTGCACGACCTCGACCGCAGCCTGCGCGAACGCGGCGGGCGGCTCGTCCTGCGGTCCGGTGACCTCGTGGACGAGGTGTGCAAGGTGGCCGCCGAGTCCGACGCCGACGAGGTCCACCTGGCAGCGGGGTACAGCAGCCACGCGCACCGCCGTGAGGAGCGCCTCCACCAGGCGCTGGAGGCCAAGGGGATCCGGCTCTTCGTCCACGAGACCGTGGGGACGGCGGTCGCCCCGGGCGCGGTGACGCCGGCGTCGTCGGACCACTTCGCCGTCTTCACGCCCTACTACCGGCACTGGTCGCAGCAGACCCGGCGGGACGCCCTCGCGGCGCCGCGCGTCGTGCGGGTCCCCGACGACGTGCGCTCGGAGGAACTGCCGGACCGCGCGGACGTCGACGACGTGTCGCCGGGTCTGGCCGAGGGCGGCGAGAGCCGGGGCCGGCGGCAGCTCAACGCCTGGCTGCGGGGCGGAGTCGGTCAGTACGACGAGCGCCACGACGACCTGCCGGGCGACGCCACCTCGCGGCTCTCCGCGCATCTGCACTTCGGCACGCTGTCCGCCGTGGAGATCCTGCACCGGCTCCGCGACAAGCAGGGCGCCGGGCCCGCCGCCTTCGTACGCCAGCTCGCCTGGCGGGACTTCTACCAGCAGGTCCTCGCGGCCCGTCCGGACGCCGCGGCCGACGACTACCGCGGCCGGCACGACCGGTGGCGCGACACGAAAGAGGCGCACGAGGACATCGCGGCCTGGAAGGAGGGCCGCACCGGCTACCCGGTGATCGACGCGGCGATGCGCCAGCTGCGGCACGAGGGCTGGATGCACAACCGCGCCCGCCTGCTCACCGCCAGCTTCCTGACCAAGACGCTGTACGTGGACTGGCGCGTCGGCGCCCGGCACTTCCTGTCCCTGCTGGTGGACGGCGACATCGCCAACAACCAGCTCAACTGGCAGTGGATGGCGGGCACCGGCACGGACACCCGGCCCAACCGGGTCCTCAACCCGCTCGCCCAGGCCAGACGGCACGACCCGGACGGCGTGTACGTCCGCCGCTGGGTGCCCGAACTCGAAGGTCTGGACGCCCCCGCCGTGCACGAGCCGTGGAAGCTGTCCGGCCCCGACCGCGCGGCCTACGACTATCCCGATCCGATCGTCGACCTGTCCGACGGCCTGGACCGCTTCCGGCAGGCCCGTGGGCGCACGACGGGGGCGAAGGGATGAGCACCGCGCACTGGCTCTTCGGCGACCAGTTGGGCCCGCACTTCCTGCGCCCCGGCGACCAGGGGCCCGCCCCCGACGCACCGGTCGTCCTCATCGAGGCCAAGTCGGTCTTCCGGCGTCGCAGGTTCCACCGCGCCAAGGCCCACCTCGTGCTGTCCGCGATGCGCCACCGGGCCGCCGAGCTGGGCGACCGGGCCCGCCACGTCCGGGCCGAGACCTACCGGGAGGGTCTGCGAGAGGCCTGCGGAGACAGTGATGTGACGGTGCATCACCCCACCTCGCGGGCCGCACTCGACTTCGTACGGCGGCTGCCGCAGGTACAGGTGCTGCCCGCCCGGGGCTTCCTGGTGGAGCAGGACGCGTTCCGTGCCTGGGCCGACGGACACACGGGGACGAAGCTGCGGCAGGAGGACTTCTACCGCTGGACGCGGCGCCGCCTCGACCTGCTCATGGAGGGCGACTCGCCCGTCGGCGGCCGCTGGAACCTGGACCACGACAACCGCGAGCCGCCGCCGCGCGGCACCGGGACCCTGGACGCCCCCGCGCCCTACCGGCCGCGCGAGGACGACATCGACGAGCAGGTGCGCGAGGACCTGGACCGCTGGGAGCGCGAGGACGGCATCGAGTTCGTGGGGCGGGACGGGCCGCGTCTGTTCCCCGCGTCCCGCCGCGAGGCACGTGCGGCGCTGTCCCGGTTCGTCGAGCACCGGCTCGCCGGATTCGGGCCGCACGAGGACGCGGTGCTCGCCGCCGACCCGGTGATGAGCCACAGCCTGCTCTCCTCCTCCCTCAATCTGGGGCTGCTCGACCCGGCGGAGGTCGTGGAGCTCGCCGAGGACGCCTGGCGGGCGGGCCGGGCCCCGCTGAACAGCGTGGAGGGCTTCGTCCGCCAAGTCGCGGGCTGGCGGGAGTACGTGTGGCAGGTGTACTGGTACTTCGGCGCCGACTACCGCGACCGCAACGCGCTGCGCCACCACGAGCCGCTGCCCGACTGGTTCCTGGACCTGGACGCGGACGCGGTCACCGCCCGCTGCCTGTCCACCGTGCTGGCCCAGGTGCGGGACACCGGCTGGACCCACCACATCCCGCGCCTGATGGTCCTCGGCAGTCACGCGCTGCAGCGCGGCTACGACCCGCGCGCGGTCACC
Source organism: Streptomyces sp. NPDC002564 (assembly GCF_042889645.1). Classification (NCBI taxonomy): domain Bacteria; kingdom Bacillati; phylum Actinomycetota; class Actinomycetes; order Kitasatosporales; family Streptomycetaceae; genus Streptomyces; species Streptomyces sp. NPDC002564. The sequence continues at coordinate 162,266 of NZ_JBIARE010000011.1, forward strand.
GACTGGTTCCACCGCTGCTTCGTCGACGGCTACGACTGGGTGATGCTGCCCAACGTCGTCGGCATGTCCCAGTACGCGGACGGCGGCCGAATGACCACCAAGCCGTACACCTCGGGCGGCGCCTACCTGAACCGCATGAGCGACCTGTGCGGCCCCTGCGCCTACCGGCCCACCCGGCGCACCGGGGAACAGGCCTGCCCCTACACCGCCGGGTACTGGGCCTTCCTGCACCGGCACCGGCAGCGCCTGGGCGGCAACCCCCGCATGGTCCAGGCGGTGCGCGGCCTCGAACGCCTGGGTGATCTGGACCAGTTGCTGCGGGAGGACGCCGACCGCGGCGACCGCGCGCCGTGACCCGCCGCCGAGTCCTGGACGAGGCGGTCAGGCGGCGCCCCTGCGCAGGTCGGCGATGATCTCGCGGGCCGCGCGGGCGCCGGAGGCCAGCGCCCCCTGCACCGATCCGGTGGCCCGGTGGTCGCCGCAGACATAGCGGCCCCGGGCGATCCGGCTGGTGCGGCTGAGCGGGTGCCCCGGCAGCATGGCGGGCAGGGCCGCGGGCACGGTGCGTACCGTCAGGAGCTCCCAGCCCGCCGTGTCCGCCTCGTACGCCTCCGCGAGCGCGGCCCGCACGGTGTGCTCGCGACCCGGCCGGTCCGCGCCGAGCACCGACGTGGCCACCAGGCTGCAGCCGTCGGGCGCACAGGACGGGACGACCTCGCTCAGCACGCAGGTGTTCAGAAAGCGCCGGCGCGCGTCGGTGAGCAGGGTCGGCTCGCCCAACGGGCTGCGTTCGCACAGGTGGTAGTACGTCGTGACGGTGCGGTACGCGGGTGGGGCGAGGTCCGGCAGCAGGGCGGCGGCGGGCCCCGGTCCGGTCGCCACGACCACGACGGGCGCCTTCACCTCCGCTCCCCCGCTTCCGCCGCCGAGCAGCACACCGCCGTCGGTGAGGCCTTCGACGGGACATTCCAGCCGCACCGTCTCCGCGGGGAGTCGGCCGGCGAGCTGCGCCGGTACGGCGCCGATGCCGTCGGTGGGCAGGCAGAGGGTGCCGCGCACCATGCTGCGCCAGACGAGATGGAAGAAGCGGCTCGACGTCTCCAGCTCCTCCTCCAGGAAGATGCCGGACAGGAACGGCCGGAAGAAGCCTTCGACGAACGGGGCCGAGAATCCGGCCGCGGCCAGGGCCGTTCGGGTGTCGTGGTCGCGCCGGTGCTTGAGCCGTCCGGCGGGGAGGAGGGCGTCGCGGCCCGACAGGACCGCGAGGGCGGCGAGATCGCGCGGGCCCGCCGCCCGGCCGCGGACCAGGTCCACGACGTCCCGCGGCGCACGGGTGGGGTCGCTCAGGCGCAGCCTCCCCCGATCGGTGTGGACCAGGACTCCGGGGGTGAACGGGCGCAGCCGCAGCGCGCGCAGGTCCAGGCGCTCGCGGACCTGCGGGTAGGCGGTGTTGAACACCTGGAAACCGCGATCGATCACGCATCCGCCCACGCGGTCCGAGCGCATCCGGCCGCCCACGGCCTCGGCGGCCTCCAGCACCTGGACGTCCAGTCCCACGTCCGCCAGGTCCTTGGCGCAGGCCAGCCCGGCGAGCCCGGCCCCCACCACGAGGACATCCGGCCCGCCCCGGCTCCAGAACACGGCGACCACCTCCACGACACGCCCGTTGCTGCTGTGTTCGCCCCTTCTTCGGTTCGGGCGGCGGACGTGGATGCACCCGCGGGGGATCAAGGGGGCGGCTGTGCCGTGCCGTTGTGCGCCCGGCTCAGGAGGGCGACGGCCTCGCGCAGCCCGCCGCAGTGGGCGAACCCCTTCGGGACCGACCGCCCCCACCCGGGTCCGACCGGCAGCACGAGGGCGCGGCGGCGGGCTCCCGCGGGCCCCCACTCCATGCCCGCCACGTGACGTGCGTGGGCCGTCCCGGCCGTGGAGCGCGCCTGCGACCACAGCACGACGCCGGAGGGGCCGGTGCGCCGCACGGCGGCGACCAGCGCCTCGAAGGGGACGGCGCCGCCCAACATGCGGGTGGGCAGGCCGTGTTCGCCGAGGGCCGCGTTGAGGGCCTCCAGGGGCAGGGTGTGCTGCTCGTTCGGCATGCAGGCGAGCAGGACCGGGGCGCTGTCCCGGGGCGGCAGGCCGCGCGGCCTGAGCAGGGGGGCGCTGCGCAGGGTGGTCGAGATGTGCCAGGACAGGAGGTGCTCGACCTCCACGTAGCGGTCGTCGGACAGCTCCCACTTGCGGCCCACCGCACGCAGCGTGGGCACCATGACCTCTTCCCAGACCGGTACGAGGCCGTGCTCGCCGACCAGCGCGTTCAGTCGGTCCTGCACCTCCTGGGCGTCGAGGCGGACCGCGGCGCGGGCGAGCCCCCGGCACTCGCGGCGCACGTCGCCGAGCGGCAGGGCGCTGCTGGCGTTCCGGTAGCGCCGTCCGGGCGTCGGGGCCGCTGCGGCGTCGGCGGGCGGCCGGGCGTCGTCGGGTGGCGGGGCGGCCTCCGGCGGGGAGGCCTCGTCCGGCACGGGTGCGGCTGTCGGCTCGGGCGCGCTCCTGACCAGGCGCGCGGCCTCGGCGGGCGGTACGCCGCCGGCCGTCAGCCGGCACATCTGCTCCAGCATCGCGATGTCCTGGGGCGTCCAGCGGCGGTGCCGCCCTTCGGGGCGGATGGCGGGACCGAGTCCGTAGCGGCGGTCCCAGCTCCTGAGGGTGGTCGGGGAGACGCCCAGGCGCCGGGCCACGGCGCCCGAGGTCATCGCGGCCCGGGGCGCCCCCGACGGCTCCGCGGCGGCTGCATCGTTCATGTCTCCAAAATACGACGCAGAATCGATGCACGTTGCCCCGAGGGTCTCCCCCGCGAAGGATCGGCGACAAGGCCGACCGCCCGACCCGAACTGCCCCGGAGTGGGAGATGCGGCCCACGGGCAGAAGGAGCCGCCGCCATGATCGCCAGCCATCCGGCCCACGAGAGCGCCCGCGCCCCGGGCGGTGCGGCCACCGCGGACCACGAGGACCTGGTCGCCGGTTTCATGGCCGGGGACGAGGACTGCCTGGCCGCCGCGTACAGCAGGTGGGGAGCGCTCGTGAACACCGTCGCCCGGCGCTCGCTCGGCGACGCGCGCGAGGCGGAGGACGTCACCCAGCAGGTCTTCATCGCCGCCTGGCGCGGCCGGGACGGCTTCTGCCCCAGCAGGGGGACCCTGGCGGGCTGGCTCGTCGGGATCACCCGGCGCAAGGTGGCCGACGCGCTGTCCGCGCGGACCCGCCGGGCCGCCCTCGTCGACGCCGCGGGTTCCGCCCTCGCGGTGCGCGCCGAGACCGCGTCGCCCTTGGACGGCGTACTGGACCAGGTGCTCGTGGAGCACGAGCTGAGCCGCCTGCCGGAACCGCAGCGGCAGGTCCTGCGCCTGGCCTTCTACGACGACCTCACCCAGCCGCAGATCGCCGTGGTCACGGGGTGGCCGCTGGGCACGGTCAAGAGCCACGCCCGGCGCGGTCTGCTGCGGCTGCGCCGCGCCTTCGAGAGCGGGGGCGAGGTGGGGGCGGTGCGCTGCCTGCGCGCGTGAGGGGCGGGGTCCCGCCCGGGCGGGAGGGAGCCGGGCACGGCGGTCGCGTGCACGGGTCGCCGGGGGCGCTCTATAGGCTGCTCGCGTGGCACTTTCGGAAGAACCAGCACCTGAGAGCGGTACGGCGACGGACCTGTTGTCGTTCGCGGTACAACTGCGCCGCATGAACGGCGAGATCAACCGTGTGGTGCACGCGTTCGCCGCGGGACACGACCTGCATGCCACCGACGTCCAGGCGCTCGGCGCCATCCTCGACGCGCAGGAGCCGATGACGCCGGGCCGGCTCAGGGCACACCTCGGACTGACGTCCGGTGCGGTCACCGCCTGCCTGGACCGGCTGGAGCGGGCGGGCCACATCCGCCGGTCGCGGGAGAGCCAGGACCGCCGGGTCGTGCACCTGCACTACGAGGACGGGGCCCGCGCCGCCGCGCGCACCTTCTTCCAGCCGCTCGCCGTCGCCACGGAGAGCGCCCGCACCCGCTTCAGCCCCGAGGAACTCGCCGTCGTCATGCGCTTCCTCACCGAGCTCAACGGCGAACTGTCCGAGATCCGGCGCCCGGCCGCCGATGCCCCCCGCGCCGATCGCGCGTCGGGCGACCGACGCGACTGACTCGACTGGCCCGACTGGCTCGACTGGCTCGACTGGCTCGACTGGCTCGACTGAACTCAGGCTCACCTGGCTCGACTGAACTCAGGCTCGCCGAGGGGGCATACGATCCGCCCTTCGGGGCATTTGATTCAATCATTGAGATTGTTTTTCGTTGAGATTGTTGTTCCTGCATCAACAGGTCGAGGAGACCCATGTCCTCAGGCACCCGCCTCGCACGCTGGCTCGTCCCCGTCGTCCTGCTCGTGGCGTGGCTCGGCATCGGCGGAACGCTCGGCCCCTACGCGGGGAAGCTGGGTGAGGTCGCCACCAACGACCAGGCCGCCTTCCTCCCGCAGAACGCCGAGTCGACCCAGGTGATCGACGCGCAACGCGCCTTCGACCGGGACGAGTCGCTCCCCGCCGTCGTCGTATGGACCGCGGACGGTTCCGCCGGAGCGGGGCGACTGGACCGCGCCCAGCGGGACGCCGCGACGCGCGCCCTGCGCTCGCTGGACGACGCGCCCGGCACCACGGGCCGCGCCTCGCCCGCGCTGCCCTCCAAGGACGGGCGCGCGCTCCAGGGCGTCGTGCAGTTGCGGCCCGACCTGGGCGACGAACTGCCGACCGCCCTCGACCGGGTCAGGCGGGCCGCGTCACAGGTGTCCGGCACGGACGTGCAGCTGAGCGGCCCCGCGGCCAGCCAGGCCGACCTGTCCGACGCCTTCGCCGGCATCGACGGCCTGCTCCTCGGCGTCGCCCTGGCCACCGTGCTCCTGATCCTGCTGCTCGTCTACCGCAGCCTGCTGCTGCCCTTCGTCATCATCGTCGGCGCGGTGTTCGCCCTCGGCCTGGCCTGCGCGGTCGTCTACGTCCTCGCCGATCACGACGTCGTCCGCGTGGACGGCCAGGTGCAGGGCATCCTGTCGATCCTCGTGATCGGCGCCGCCACCGACTACGCCCTCCTGCTCACCGCCCGCTTCCGGGAGGAACTCGCCCGCTCCGAGGACCGCACGGCCGCCATGCGTGCGGCGCTGCGCCGTTCCTTCGGCCCGATCGTCGCCAGTGGCGCGACGGTGGCCCTCGCCCTGCTCGCGCTCCTCCTCAGCGACCTGACGAACAACCGGGCCCTCGGCCCGGTCGGCGCCATCGGCATCGCGTGCGCCGTGCTGAGCGCGCTGAGCTTCCTGCCCGCCGCGCTCCTGCTGCTCGGGCGCGCCGCGTACTGGCCCGCCAAGCCCCGCACCCCGCGGGACGGATCCGACGGGCACGGCGTGTGGGGCAGGGTCGCCGCGCTCGTGGACCGGGCACCGCGCAAGGTCTGGGCCGGCACGCTCGCCGCGCTGTGCCTGTGCGCCGCGTTCGCCCCCGGCCTCACCTCCAAGGGCGTGCCGCTGGACGAGATCTTCGTCAACGACGCCCCGTCCGTGGCGGCGCAGGAGACGCTGAGCAGGCACTTTCCCGGCGGCTCCGGCAACCCGGCCGTCGTCATCGCCGACGCGGCCCGCCTCGACCGGGTGACGGCGGCGGCCACCGGGACCGAGGGAGTGTCCGACGTGTCGGCCCTGACCGCGTCCGGCCGTCCCGGGGCCGGAAAGCCCCTCGTCGTCGACGGTCGCGTACGCCTCGACGTGACGCTCGACGACCCCGCGGACAGCGACGCCGCCAAACGGACCGTGGTCCGGCTGCGCGACGCCGTGCACGGCGTGGAGGGCGCCCGGGGGCTGGTCGGCGGGTACACGGCCCAGCAGTACGACACCCAGAAGACGGCGGAGCACGACCGCAAGCTGATCGTCCCGGTGGTCCTGGCCATCATCCTGGTGATCCTCGTCGGGCTGCTGCGCTCCCTGCTGACGCCGCTGCTCCTGGTCGCCACGGTCGCCCTGAACTTCGTCGCGACGCTGGGAGTGTCCGCGCTCGTCTTCGAGCACGTGCTGGGCTTCAGCGGCACCGACTCCTCCGTACCGCTGTACGGGTTCGTCTTCCTCGTCGCCCTCGGCGTGGACTACAACATCTTCCTCATATCCCGGGTCCGCGAGGAGTCCGTGCGCCACGGCACCCGCCAGGGCGTCCTGCGCGGGCTCACCGCCACGGGCGGCGTCATCACCTCGGCCGGCGTCGTCCTGGCGGCCACTTTCGCGGCCCTGGGCGTCATCCCGCTGGCCTTCCTGGTGCAGATCGCCTTCATCGTGGCGTTCGGCGTACTCCTGGACACCCTGGTCGTCCGCTCCCTCCTGGTGCCGGCACTGGTCCGTGACATCGGCCGTACCGCGTGGTGGCCGGGGGCGCTGAGCCGCTCCACGAGGGACTGAAACGCCCACCCCGAGCGGACGGACACCGGGCCCGGACGGTGCGCGATCGGCCGCGCCGCCGTCCGGGCCCGGTCGATCCGCGCTGGTCACATGGGGTGAAACGGGCGGGCGACTCGTGTCCCGGGGCACGCCGGAGCACGTTGTGGGGGTGTGAGTAGATCAAGCACCGCCCCGATACTGCCCGTCACCACAGCCCGCGCCCCCGTGCGCGACGCGAGCGCGGAGATCTCGCCCGACGTCATGGTCATCCGCTCCTGCACCACCCTCGGCACCACCCTGGTCGTCCATCTCGCCGGGGAGATCGACCACGACACCGTGAGTCCGCTGCGCGCCCTGGTCGCCTCGGCCGCGGCCGACGGCTACACCGGCCTCGTCCTGGAGACCCAGCACGTCACCTTCTGCGACTCGGACTTCCTGGCCGTCCTCGACTGGTGGCCCCGCCGAGGCCGCCGCCTCAGACTCGCCACCCGCTCCCGCGCCGTCCGCCACCTCCTGGACGTGGCCGCCTCACTGCGGCCGTCCGGGCCGTGGCAGCAGGGGTGAGAGCGGCGCGGCGCCGCTGACCGCGCCGGTCCACGGGGCGGGGAGTCTCCCGTACGGCCGACTCCCCGCCCCGGGCCGGCCCAGGCTGGGCAGCGGGAACGGCGGGGCTCGCCGGTGTTCCGTGCGCGTCGCGGGCGCACGATGTCTCGATCACGGCCGCCGAATGAAACTATCGGGGGATGTCTGACTTGATCATTGCCGCCTGTGACGGTGCGGCGAAGAAGAATCCCGGGCCCGCGGCCTGGGCGTGGGTGGTCGCCGACGCCGACGGCACCCCGCGGCGGTGGGAGGCGGGCCCCCTGGGCCACTCCACGAACAACGTGGCCGAACTGACGGCGCTGGCCGAGCTCCTGGAGGCCACCGATCCCGCGGTGCCCATCGAGGTCCGCATGGACAGCCAGTACGCGATGAACGCGGTCACCAAGTGGATCGCCTCCTGGAAGCGCAACGGCTGGCTGACCGCGTCGAAGAAGCCGGTCGCCAACAAGGAGCTCGTCGTACGCATCGACGCGCTGCTGCAGGACCGTGCGGTGACGTTCCGGCACGTGGCCGCGCACCGCGTGGACGGCGACCATCTCAACGCGATCGCCGACGTCGCGGCCAGTGACGCCGCGACCTCCCAGGAGCCCGCGGGCACCCGCCACGGCGCCCGGGAGATTCCCGAGCCGCGCGCGGAGCGCATGACCGCCTCCCCCGCGGGGCGTACGGCGAAGAAGACGGCCGCGCGCCCGAAGAAGGCCGGTTCGAGCGCCGTCATCAAGGCCAAGTACCCCGGCCGCTGCCACTGCCAGAAGCCGTACGCCGCCGGGGAGAAGATCGCCAAGAACGCCCACGGCTGGGGCCACGTCGAGTGCCGGGACGCCGCGGACGACTGACCCGCCCCCGACCGTCACGGTTCCGGTCGCTCCTCCCCGTTTGGTCACTCCTCCCCGACGGACGCAGCGCGCCGGCTCGGACTCCTCGAGCCGGCGCGCTGCGTCGTGCGGCACGCCGAACCCCGACCCGAACACCGCCCCGGGCGACGTCGGGTGATCCGGCGTCAGGGCCCGTTGTCAGTGCCTCCCTCTAGAGTGAAATCACTCGGAAAGCTTCGGAGAAGGAGCAGAATCATGCCCGCCAACAGAATCCAGCACAAGGTGAATCACGTCGCGCTGGTAGTGGACTGTTCTGGTTCCATGCGTCCGCACCAGCATCAACTGGTGCGCGTGGTCGACGAATTCGTCGCGGGGCTGAAGGCCGAATCGGACAGCCTCGGCCACGAGACGCGGATCAGCCTCTACTCCTTCGACCACCGGGTGGAGAATCTGGTCTGGGACATGGACGTGAAACACCTCCCGTCCATGCGCGGCCTCTACCAGGTGAACAACGGCGCCACCGCCCTCATCGAGGCTTCCCTCAAGTCCCTCGACGACCTGGGACACATATGGGAGGAATACGGGGAGCACAGTTTCCTCCAGATCGTCGTGACGGACGGCGAGGAGAACGCCTCCGGCGGCGACCGTCGCCACGACGGCGACATGCGCATCCTCGGCCCCTGGCTCGACCGGATCTCGGCCAAGATGGGCGGACTCCCCGAGCACTGGACGTCCGCGATCCTCGTGCCGAACTCCCTGGCCAAGCGGACCGCACAGAACTACGGCTTCCCCGCGGGGAACATCGCCATCTGGGACGCGGACTCCCAGGAGGGCGTCGAGGAGGCCATCGGCACCGTGCGCGCCGCCGCGACCAGCTTCCTGCGCGCCCGCGAGCAGGGCGTGCGCGGCACGAAGAACCTCTTCGCCGTCGGCCAGGACATATCCGTCGACGAGGTGCGGGCCAACCTCGACCCCATTCCCGCCGACAAGTACCGGCTCCTGAAGGTCGACAAGGAAATCGAGATCCGCCCCTTCGTCGACTCCCATCCCGGCGTCACCTATGAACGCGGCTCCTGCTACTACCAGTTGGGCGCCCGCGCCCAGGTCCAGGCGAACAAGGAAGTCGTCGTGGTGGAGAAGGACACCGATCGCGCGTATACGGGCGACGCGGCGCGAAATCTTCTGTTCGGCACGGGTATTCAAGGAACGGTATCGGTGAAGGCGGGAAACAATCCCAAGCTGGAGGTCTACGTACAGAGCCGTTCCGTGAACAGGAAGCTCAAGCCGAACACGCGCCTGCTCATCATGCTCTGATTCCCTCGCGCCGATTCTCCTCCCACTGTTTCCCGGCGCTCCCCCTGGTTTCCCTGCGCTGATTTTCCTCGTGCCGTTCCCTGCCGCAGATTCCTCTGCCGACCGCAGGATCGGCCGCGCCGAAGCCGGGCCCGGCGACCGGCGCCGGACCCGCGTCTGACGCCGCAGGCGGCTCCCACCCGGAGGGGGAGCCGCTTTCGCCTACCCCGAGGCCGGGAACGGGGCCGGTCAGGCGCCGTCCAGCACCTGCTGCACCGCCTGCTGCGCCGCGTAGAAATCGGCGTCGGACACTCCCGGATCGTCCTCGACGCGGTCGAGCCACTCCGAGATCTCCTCGGGCGTCCACAGGTCGAAACCCTTTGGAATGTCCAGCGTCGTGGTGCTCGCACGCAGCTGCTCGGCGGCCACCGCTTCCTTCACGCTGCGCGTGCTCACTTCGATCATCGTGTTTCTCCCTTCGGAACTGGTATGGAGGGGACGGTCAGGCGACCCTGTCAGAGGTTTCCCGGCGATGTCCAACCCGTCGATCCCGCGTTCGCTCCTCGCCGCGCCGACCGATTGCCGCTCGCGGGCGGAGAACGGTGCCCGCCCCCGCGTTTCCCCGGCGGCGTCGCCTCGTTGGACGAACATGACGTCCGTTCATGTGATCAAAGGCTTTACATCCGATGCGCCGCGGCCGACCGATCCGCGTCACAGCCGAAACGGTGCCGAGGGGCCGGCAGCGGCAGGCGGTCCCGAGCGGTCGGCGGGCCGCGCCGACGCCGACCGATCCGCGCCGCCCGCCCGCGGGACGGCGGCGCCCGACAGCGATCCGCCGGTCTGCTGCAACCGGTGGTCCACAGTGATCTACTGACTCCGCCGCGCCGTTCCCTCCGCGGTGAGCGCGGTGGCGAGCTGGGTCCGGGAGCGGATGCCGAGCTTGCGGTAGATGCGGCTCAGGACCGTCTCCACGGTCTTGACCGAGATGAACATCTGCTGCGCCGCCTGCTGATTGGTCGCACCCGCGCGCACGAGCCGGGCCAGCCGCAGTTCGTGCTCGGTCAGTCCGTGGGCCGCTGGTCCCGCCGGTCCCTGTGGTGTGCTCGGCCCGGACGCCCGGCCCGTCAGATGGGACAAGTGGTCGTCCGCGAGCGCGGTCCACGGGCGTGCCTGAGCGCTCTCGAAGAGCGTGCGTGCCGCCTCCCACGCGGACCGTGCGGCGGCGGCCCGTCGCCTGCGGCGCTCGACACGGCCGCGCAGCAGATGGGTACGGCCCTCCTCGACCGGCAGCCCCAGCCCGGCGAAGACGCCCGCGGCGTCGGCAAGGAGCTCCGCGGCCTCGTCGCCCGCGCCGTCCAGATGCCGGCAGAGCCCGCGGGCCCGGGTGAGCGCGGCCCGCGGCGCGGCGTGCGCGGGGTGCGGGCCGACCTGCTCCTGCATGCGCTCCAGCAGGTCGCGCGCCTGCTCCGTGCGCCCGCTCAGCGCGTACGCCTCCACGGCGTCGCCCTGCCAGCGCAGCAGAGCCGGGTCCGCCGCCCCGGACCTGGATTCGAGGTCCGCGACCTCCGCCAGCGTGCCCGCGGCGTCCTCGACACGGCCGGTGTGCAGCAGGGCCGCCCCGAGGACCCACAGACCGCGTGCCGTGTGCAGCGCGTCCCGCTCCTCCCGGGAGGCACGGACGCCGTGCGCGGCGAGGCTCAGCGCACGGGCGAAGGTGCCGCCGCAGGTCTGCGCCAGGGCTGCGGTGTACCAGGCGGGGCCCGGTGACAGGCCGGCGGCCGCCGTGAGGTCGACGGCACGGGCCGACCAGTGCAGGGCCTGGCCGCAGGCGCCGCGCCCCGCGTCGACCTCGGCGAGGCTGCGCCACAGGTCCACCAGGTCCTCCGCCTCCCCGGACTCCTCGGCGACGGGCACCAGCGGGAGGAGCAGCGTGCGCGCCTCGGTCAGCCGGGCGTCGAAGACCGCGTGGCGGGCCGCGAGGTACTGGGGGCTGTTGCGTATCCCCAGCCGGGCCGGGGGCACGGCCAGCGACAGGGCGCGTTCCAGCGTCGCGGAGGCCGCGTCGAGACGGCCGAGGACACGCTGCATCCGGGCGGTCATGGTGAGCGAGGCGGCCTCCAGCGGCACGGCACGGGACTGCTCGGCCAGCGCGGTGGCGGCCTGCGCGTGGTGCAGGGCGCGGGCGTAGTCCTCACCGGCGATGTTCTCCTGCACCGCCGTACGCAGTTCCACGGCGGCGAGCAGCGCGGGGTCGTCCGCGGCGGTCCTGCGGGCGGTGGCGAGCAGGGGCCGGGTGCCGGCCGTGTCCTGCCCGTGGGCGTCGACGACGGCCAGCAGGGCGTGCACCTGCTGGGCGGGGGTGCCGTGCTCGGCCACGATCCGGTCCGCCGCGAGCCGGGTCAGGGTCGCGGACCCGGCGGCCGCGGCTTCCTGCGCGGCCTCGGCGAGACGGTCCAGGCGCAGGTGGGGCCGGTCCGCGGGCGTGAGCCGCGCGGCGAGGAACAACAGCTCGGCCGCGCGCGGGCGCTGCCCCGCCGCGCGGGCCGCGTCCGCCGCCCGCGCCGTGTCCTCGGCGACGGCGCGGTCCGGGGACTCCTGGGCCAGGGCGGTGTGCAGGGCACGGGCGACGGGGTCGTGGGAGCTGGCGGCGAGGGCGCGGTGGATCGCGGTGCGCCGTTCCCGGGGTGCCGTGGCGGTCGCGGCGTCGGCGAGGGCCGTCGCGGCGAACCGGTGGGGCGGGGCCGTGCCCGGCAGGGCGGCACCGGCCGGGGCGTGGTGCGCGGTGTCGTCCGCGGCGAGCAGTCCGGCGTCCAGGGCGTGCGCCAGGTGGTCCTCGGCGTCGCGGCGCCCGCTGTGCCGCAGCAGGTCCGCGTCGCAGGTGCCCGCGAGCGCCGCGACCTGCAGGGTGGTGCGGACGTCGGCGGGGACGGAGCCGAGCCAGGCCGCGGCGAGGTCGCGGACCTGCCGGGGCGGGGCGGGCGGTCCGGGGCTGGCGTCGGTGTCGCCGGGCCGGGTGGCCGCGGTCGGCAAGGAGGTGAGCCAGGCGTCGAGCAGCGCCCGGTGGCCGCCGCAGTGGCGGTGGACGGGGGCCGCCCAGCGCGCGGGCAGTCCCAGCCGCGCGCAGGCCGCGGCCGTCTCGGCGAGGTCCGCGGGGGCCACGGGAAGGACGGCCGGATGCCCGCCGAGCAGCGCGGCCGCGGCGGCGGGTCGGCCGCTGGTGCGCTCGGCGGCGACGACGGTCAGCCGCGCCGGGGGCAGCGTGCGGACGGCGTAGCCGATGAGGGACGCGCTGGCGGGGTCGACCCACTGGGCCCCGTCGATCACGAGGAGGACCGGAGGGCCCTGGTCGAGCAGCCGCGTCAGCGCGAGGCGCAGTCGCAGCGGGTCGTCGGCAGCGCCTCCGTCGTGCCGGGCGAGGCCGGTCAGCTGCGCCAGGTCCCGGGCGGCGGCGTGTGCTCGTACGGTGGACCGCGCCGTCGAGGAGGTCGGCGCGTGAACCGTCGCGGGGGTGAGGCGTGGCGGTGGGACGGGCCGCGGGGTCGCCGGGGCGGTGGCGTGCGTGCCGGGGCCGTCAGGGGGTGTCGGGGCGGCTGGCGAGGCTGAGGACGTTCCCTCACCGGTCGGCGGGTCGACGTGCGGCAGCGGGACGGGATCCGGCAGCGGCGAGCCGCCGTTCCGCACGCCCGAGCCGTCGGCCGCGGGAGCTGCCGAGGGTGCCGACGCCGAGGGGTCCGCCACCGCCTCGGGGTCCGTCGGGCGCATGGCGGCGGGCGGCGCCGGGAGCGCTGGGCGGAGGGGCCCGCCGCCGCGAGGGGCCGGGGGTGCGGGCGCGGTCGGCGGCCCGGCAGCGTCCGGACGCGGCTTCGCGCCAGGGCCCGCGGACCGTCGGCCGGGCACGTCGGCAAGCCCCGCCGCCCGCGCGGCGCCGCCCGTGTCATCAGCCGAGCCCTCCCGGACGGGTACACCGGGCAGGTCCGAGCCGACCGGCAGCCCCTGCGCCAGCTCCCCCAAGCCGCCCTGCGACCCGCCCCGACGCCCCGAGGCCGCCCGCCGCACGTCGTCCGCAGCGACGTCCTCGGCGCCCGCCGCGCCCGCCGCGCCCGCCGCACCCTCCGCGCCCTCCGCGCCCTCCGCGCCCTCGGCGTCCGCCGCGCTGAGCAGTTGGACCAGTGCCCCGTAGGCGACCTCCTCATCCCCCTCCTGCGTCCGCACGCGGAGGCAGCGCCGTGCCGCAGGGCTCCCCTGTGCGGCCGACGCCCGTTCGGCCAGGGCGTCCAGCAAGGTGCTCTTGCCCGCGCCCCACGGGCCGCTGACCGCCAGGCGGCCGTCGCGCTCCAGCAGCGCGGACGCGTCGCGGACCACCGCGGCCCAGCCGTCCTCCGCCGCGCGCGCCTCGCCGTCCGCACCTGCCCGTCCTCGCACACCGGGCACCGTAGGCGCACGTCCGGTCCGCCACAACGCCCGGGCACGGCCCGCGGACCGGACAAGGGAACTCCCTGATACGTCCGCACCACCACGCAGCCCGTCACCTCGTGGTCGACAAGGGCGCGGTCGCTCTCCGAACCGGCTCCGCGCCGCACGAGCGCCCCACCCCCGCCCCTGTCATGCCCCGCCTCCGGAGCCGTCGACGACAGGGGCCTTCCCGGATACCGCCGACGCCCCGGCGCAAGGACGCTGTGGCCCGTCCTGGACCGCGCACCCCGCGTCCTCGACGGCACCGGCCCCCGGGCGGCAAGCAAGCCACGAGCCGTGCACGTCCGCCCGGACGGCACACCGCACCACGACTGACACCCCGTCACCGACGGGCCCGCTCCCCCTCCCCCGAAAGGCACGCACCCCATGCGCTCTCACTCCCACCGGCCGCTCCTGACCGGCCTCGTGGCCGCGGCGGCCCTCGCCGGGCTGGCCGCGCTGCCGGTCCCCACCGCCCACGCCGACGCACCGCCGTCGCCGGGGCCGACGACCCAGTCACCACTGCCCGCCGGACTGCGCGCCGCCCTGGCACGCGACCTCGGCCTCGACCCCGCGGGGGTCCGCGAGCGCCTGGCCGACGAGGGCCGGGCGCAGCGCGCGGCGACCGCCGTCCGCGCCACCGTCGGGGACCGGGCCACGGCGCTCTGGTTCGACGCGGCCGACGGGCGCCTGCACGCGGCCGTCACCACGGACGAGGCCGCCGCGGACGTGCGGGCCGCCGGAGCCGTGCCGCACCGGACGCCGCACAGCCGGGCCGAGGCGGCGTCGACGGCCCGGACCGTCGGCGCGTGGAGCCGCGGCGTGCCCGGCGTGCGGTCGTGGGGCCCGGACGCCCGCACGGGACGCGTCGAGGTCGTCGTCGACCCTGCCGCGTCGACCGCGGCCACCCGGGCGCTGCGTACCCGCCTCGCCTCGCTCGGCGGCCTGATACGCGTGGTCGAGTCGCACGACGTGCCGCGCCAGCAGGGCGGCGACGTGGTGGGCGGCGAGAAGTGGACGCCCGGCAGCGAGTCGCCCTGCTCGATCGGCTTCCCCGTGACGCGCACGAGCGGGGGCGGCAAGGCGTTCCTGACCGCCGGACACTGCACCAACGACGTCAACCAGCCCGCGTACGGGAAGGACGGCACCCGCGTCGGGACCTCGAACAGCAACGGCTCGGGGTCGGTCAACGCCCGCGAGGGCGACATGGGCATCGTCGACGTCGACCAGTCGGGCTGGTCGCTCGCCGGCAAGGTCGCGGGCTGGGGCAAGGGGGACGTGCCCGTGACGGGCTCGGCGGAGGCGGTCGTGGGGACGGCCATCTGTCACTCGGGCCAGACCACCGGCTACCAGTGCGGCGAGGTGACGAAGGTCGACCAGAGCGTCGACTACGGCAGCGTGGTGATCGATGGGCTGTCCTACTCCAGTGCCTGCTCGGCCGGCGGCGACTCCGGCGGCAGCTACGTCACGGCGGCCGGGGGGCGCGCCGTGGGGTTGCATTCGGGCGGCGGCAGCGCCACCTGCAGCGGTGGCAGCGGCGAGAAGTTCACGATCTTCCAGCCGGTCAACGAGGCGCTGGCCAAGTTCGGTGCCCGGCTGGTGACGTCGGACCCGCAGCCCGGCGAGGTCACCGTGGCCGCGGTGTCCGCGCAGACCGGCGTGACCGGCAGCCCGGTGGAACTGCGCAACAGCGCGGAGGGCGGCACGGCTCCCTACACGTGGAGCGCCACCGGGCTGCCCGCGGGGCTGTCCCTCGCGTCGTCCACCGGCACGGTGACGGGTACCCCGACGACCGCCGGCACGTCCCAGGTCACGCTGACCGCGACGGACGCGGCCGGGAAGAAGGGGTCCACGTCCTTCTCCTGGAAGGTGACCGCGCCGGGCACGGGCGCGCCGCAGCTGGCGAATCCGGGCAGCCAGAACGTCTACCTGGGGCGGCCGGTGAACCTGCCGTTGAAGGCGACCGGCGGCACGGCCCCGTACACCTTCGGTGCGACGAACCTCCCCGCCGGCCTGGCCGTCGACCCGAGCACGGGCGTGGTCTCCGGCACCCCCACGAGCTGGGGTTTCCGCAACGCGACGCTGACCGTGACGGACGCGGCGGGCAAGAAGGCATCGGTCAACGTCACCTTCACGGTGTGGTCCTGATGCACGGTGTGGTCCTGACACACCGGATCGGCTGAGACCGGCCCGCGAAGGGCTCCGGGGGGGGGGGGGGGGGGGGGGCCCCCCCCCGCCCCCCCCCCCGGCCCGCCCCCCCGGCCCGGGGGGGGGGGGGGGGGGGGGGCCGGGGGGGGGGGGGGGGGCCCCGGGGGC
>NZ_JBIARE010000011.1:178191-250823 GCF_042889645.1 Streptomyces sp. NPDC002564
CCTGTGGGGGGGTCTGTCTGCGGGTTGGTGGCCCACCCCCCGGGTTTCGGGCCCCCCCCCGGCGGCGGGGGGGGGGGGGGGGCGCCGGCGGCCCCCCCCCCCCCCCCCCCCCCCGCGGGTCCGCGGACATAGTCCTCGGGAGATCGTTCGCGGGCGGCCGTGGTGCGCCCGGTCCGCCCGGTCTTCGAAGGGGACTTCTGTGAGCTCTGCGGGCACGTATGCGGATCTGGTGTTTCTCGGCGGCCAAGTGGTCACGGTCGACGCGGAGTTCTCCGTCGCGTCGGCCCTGGCCGTGACCGGCGGGATCATCACGGCCGTCGGCGGCCGGGACGACGTCGCGCCCCTCGTCGGGCCCGGCACGCGGGTGATCGACCTGCGGGGTGCGACGCTGCTGCCCGGCATCAACGACTCCCACCTGCACGGCTGCGCCTTCGGGATGGCGACGCCGCCGCTCTCCCTCGACGTCGGCCACCCCGCCGTGACGTCCCTCGCGGAGGTGGCGCAGGCGGTGGCGCGGGCCGTCGGGCGGGTTCCCGCCGGGCAGTGGATCATCGGGCACGGCTGGGATCCCGGCTATCTCGGCGAGTGCGTGGCGGATCCGTCGCGGCTGCCCTCGCGGCGCGACCTCGACAGGGCCAGCCCGAACCATCCGGTCGTCCTGTACTCCTTCTCCGGGCACGCCACCTGGGTCAACTCCAAGGCCCTCGAACTCATCGGGATCGACCGGGACACCGCCGCACCGGCCGGCGGCGCCGTCGTCGTGGACGCCGCAGGGGAGCCGACCGGACTGCTCCACGAGGGGGCCCAGGCCCTCGTGCAGCACGCGCTTCCGCCGCTGAGCAGGCAGGAGCGGACGGACGCGGTCAGGTCGGCCCTCGCGACGCTCGCCGCGCTCGGCGTGACCAGCTACACCGAGCCGGGGCTCGGCCCCGGCGGCGACGGCATCATGCGGGGCGCGCTCGGCTCGCAGACCCTGGACGTCTACCGGCAGTTGCTGGCCGACGGCGAACTGACCGCCCGTGTCGGCGTCCTGCTGCTGCCCACCGGCATGGCGGGCACCGCCGGGGAGTTCGCCCGCACCCTCGCGGGCCTGGACCGCTCCGGTGCCGCCGACCCGCGTCGCCTCGCCGTCCACGGGGTCAAGATCTTCGCCGACGGCATCGTGCCCAACAAGACGTCCTGGGTGCACGATCCGTACGTCGGCGGTGGCTGCGGCTCCCTGTGCGTCGGCGGCGCGACGGACGCCGAGCGGACCGCGGAGATCGCCGCCATGGTCCGGCACGCCCACGCCGCGGGGTACCAAGTGGGCGTGCACGTCACCGGGGACCGGGCCTGCGACGCCGTCGCGGACGCCCTCGCCGACGCCGTGGCCGCGCATCCGCGGTCCGACGCCCGCCACTACCTCATCCACGGCGACCTGCTCACCGCGCACAGCATGGAGGTGCTGGCCGCGCACGGCTTCGGCGTCAACATGAACCCGACCATCAAATGGACCGTCGCCGACATGGAGGCGGACTTCGTCGGCGCCGAACGGGCCGCTTACGCCTGGCCCTACCGCGACGCCGTCGACGCCGGTGTCCGTGTCGCGAGCGGGTCCGACGCCCCCGTCACCCACCCGGACTGGCGCCAGGGCGTCGCCACCATGGTGCTGCGCGAGTCCAAGGCCACCGGCCGGGTCAGCGGCCCCGGGCAGCGCATCGGCCTGGCGGAGGCGATCCGGACGTACACCGTCGAGGCGGCCTGGCAGGATTTCGCCGACGACTGGAAGGGCTCCCTGGAACCGGGCAAGGTCGCCGACCTGTGCGTGCTCGACGGGGATCTGCTCGGCGCCGATCCGCACGGCATACCGGAGATGCCCGTCGTCCTCACCGTCGTGGGCGGACAGGTCGTGCACGACACGCTGTCCGGCTGACGTGCTCCGGGCTCGTGGTTGACGTACCCCGGACTCATGATCATCCTTGGCCGATGAGCGCGGCAGACATCCTGGAAGCGGCCGTCCGCGTCCGTGCGGCGGCGCGGAACGCCACGAGCGGCACGGCGGGCGCCGACGCCGTCCTCACGGCGCTGTCCGGAGTCATGGAGTACGACCACGCGTCCCTGTCCCGCTGGGACCCGGTGCGCAGGCGGCACACCACCCTGGCCGGGAGCTACCCCGCCGGGGCGACGCGCTACATCGAGACCCGCCTGCACCGTGACCCGATGTTCCCCGTGCTGCACAGCCCCGCCCGGGGCGGCCTGTGGCTCGGCGACGCTCCCCGCCACCTCCTCGCGGCCTCTCCGGGCTTCCAGGACGTGCTGGACCCGCTGGGCATCGAGGACGGGGTGGCGCAGTGCCTGTTCGACCCGGAGGGCCGGTACGTCGGCATGCTGAACGTCAGTGTCCGCGGGCCGCGGCGGGCGTCCGATCCGGCCCGCGCCGTGCTCACACTGCTCACCGAGGCCCTGGCCTCGGCCGTCGCTCCCCGCACCGGCACGCGTCCCGAACGGGCCCCGGACACCGGCGCCCACGGGTCCGCCGGGCCGTCGCCGTCGCGGCGCCCCGGCGGGCTCTCCCCGCGGGAGCTCCAAGTGCTGGCCGAGCTGTCGGCCGGCCGCACCAACCGGGAGATCGCCGAACGGCTCTACGTCACGCCGCGCACCGTCGGCACGCACGTCGAGCACATCCTCGCCAAGCTGGATCTGCCCAACCGTGCGGCAGCGGCGGCTCGGGCGGCCGCGTGGGGCATCGAGCCCGCACGCTGAGACACGGCGCCGGGGCGCGCGGTCCGGGCAGTCCGGGCGGTCCGGTCAGAGGTCGCTGTCGATGCCGGTGACCGCGGGGGGACCGAGCGGGGCGTCCGACTGCGCGACGCCCGCCTCCCGCAGCGCGCTCGCGACCAGACCGGTGGCGTTCAGCTCCGCCTCGTACTGATCGGCCGCGTCGACCTCGAGGCGGATCGAGAAGGTGTTGTCGTCGTTCAGCGTCAGCAGGTCCAGGCCTTCGCTCTCGCTCACGTCGGTGTGCCGTGCGGCCAGCTTCCGTTCGATGAGCGATCGGGCCGAGTCGTCGATGCCGGTGATGAAGGTACCGGGAACGGTGATGACGAAGGTGGTCATGGCGACTCCTCACATCGGACGGCGGGTACGTCCCGTCCAGCTTCCCTCTTTCGCCGCCGCGAACCCGGCAATGACGGTGCGCGGCGCCGGATCGCTCCGGTCGGCCGCTCCCGTCGTCGCCGGGGTGCCCGGTCAGTTCAGTGACATCGGCCGCCGTCGGACGAGGCCCCACTGGTAGGCGACGGAGACGAGCTCCACCCGGTTGCGGGTGCCGAGCTTGGCCATGATGCGGCAGGCGTGGGTCTTGGCCGTGGTGCGGGAGATGAACTGCTTCTGGGCGATCTCCTCGTTGGACAGACCCGTGCCGATCAGCGCGAGCAGCTCGCGTTCGCGCGGGGTGAGGATCTCCGGGCCGGGCTCGGGCACCCGGGCCCGCAGCACGCACTCGTCGATCACCCGCTGCACGATCCGCGGCGACAGGTGGGCCTCGCCGCGGGCGACGACGCGGATCGCGCGCAGCAGTTCCTCGGGCTCGGCGTCCTCGAACAGGAATCCGGAGGCGTGGGCCGAGAGCACCTCGAAGACCTGCTCGTCCGCGGCCCCGGTGGCCATCGCGAGGACCCGTACGCCGGCCAGGTCGGGCCGCGTGGTGATCTGCCGGGTCGCCTCGACGCCGCTCAGGACCGGCAGCCGGGGGTTCATCAGGACGACGTCGGGGCGGAGCCGCCCCGCGAGCTCGACCGCCCGTGCGCCGTCCTCCGCTTCCCCCACCACGTCTATGTCCGGCTGGGCGGCGAGCAACGTGGCGCAGCAGGTGCGCAGCAGGGCGTCGGTGTCTACGAGGAGCACGGTGATGCTCATGGCGTCTACTCCCTCGGTGGGCGGCTGGAGGAGCGGAGCCGCGCTGTGGAGGCGGGTGGGCGGTACAGGGGGCAGGTCGGCCGGCCTGCCCTGGGGGTGGGCCGGCCGCGGACCTGGTGTACGTACGCGAAGGGTCGTGGTCGTGGGGGTGTGCCGGCGGGATCTGCCGCCGCGATCCGGGGTGCGGGCTCGCTCTGGTGGGGATGTCGTCTCGCTCTAATGACGAACCAGAGGGCCAAGTTGTGAGGCGGCTCCCGCGCCGGCGCCCGCGGATCGGCCGAAACGCGCCCCCCGGCGGCCCGTGCTCCTTCCCCTCCCCACCGGCTCGCCGGGGCCGTCCCGATCCGCCGCGCTCGCCGAGCATGAAGGCGTGGGGACTGGGGACCTGGTGTGCAGGGCCGGTTCGGCGGCTGCGTTTCCCTGGGGGCTTGATCGGTCCAGGCTTCCCTGGTTCGGCAGTGAGCCGGGGAGGCCGCCCGGCCTCGTCGCCGGGAGATGCCCGGGGGGGTCCCGACAGCCGTCCGGCGCGGATCAGGACGGGCCGGCCCCGGAGGCCATCGAGCCCTCGCCCGGCCGCACGGCCGCGGTCTCCTCGGCGTGCGGCGGGACGACCTGGAGGTCCCACCTGCCGCGGCCGGGAGCGAGCAGGCAGATCGTGTACGGGCGCCGGTCGGCGCTGCCGCGGTGCAGGTTGAGCACCTGGTTGGCGATCAGCATGCGCCCGGGGAAGTCGTCCCACAGCGAGCCGTTCACGGTGACGTGCGCGATCTGCGACCAGCTGCTCGGCAACGCCTGGAGCAGGCGCGGCAGTTCGGCGACCAGGTCGGTCGTCCGGGGCCGCCAGACGCCGTCGATGCGGTGGGGGCGGCCGTCGCTCGGCGCCAGGGTCAGGCGGGTGAGGGGGGTGAGGGTGGCGGGGCTTGCGGGTGTGGTCATGGGGGTTCTCCTGCGGCGAGGGCCGGGCCTCAGGTGCGGCGCGCGGCGATGCGGTCCGGGGTGGGCCAGCGCACGTCGTACACCCAGCCGAGGCGTTCGAAGAGGCGGATGACGGCGGCCGAGGGGTCGATCTGTCCGCGGTCGACACCGTGCCGGGCGCTGGTGGGGTCTGCGTGGTGGAGGTTGTGCCAGCTCTCTCCGAACGACAGCAGGGCGAGCGGCCAGAGGTTGGTCGCCCGGTCGTGGCGGCGGGTGCGGAAGGGGCGCTCGCCGATCAGGTGGCAGAGGGAGTTGACGCTCCACGTCACGTGGTGGAGCAGGGCGATGCGGACGAGTCCCGCCCACAGCAGTGCGGTCAGGGCGTGCACCCAGGTGCCGCCGATGGCCCAGCCGAGGCCGAACGGCAGGGCGAGGGTGAGCAGGCACAGGGCGGGGAAGGCGCGGGCCACCGCCCGCAGGTCGGGGTCGGCGAGCAGGTCGGGGGCGTAACGCTCGGGTGATGTCGGGTCGTTGCGGAACAGCCACCCGACGTGCGAGTGGACCAGTCCGCGCAACTGGCCGCGCAGGTGCGTTCCGTAGCGGTACGGCGAGTGCGGGTCGCCGGGGCGGTCGGTGAAGGCGTGGTGGCGGCGGTGGGTGGCGACCCAGCCGATGACGTCGCCCTGGAAGCTCATGGAGCCCGCGACGGCGAGCGCCGTCCGCAGCGGCCGGACGGCGGTGTAGCCGCCGTGGGTCAGGCCGCGGTGGAATCCGACCGTGACGCCCAGGCCGGTGAGCAGGTAGAGGACGAGGGCGAGCACGACGTCCGTGGGGCCGATCAGCCGCCCCCACAGCAGCCAGCAGGCCAGGCCGAGGGCCACGAACGGCAGGACGACGATGGTGCCGGTCAGTGCGATGTAGAGGCGGTCCGCGCCGACGCGCGCGGGAGGCGGTGGTCCTTCGACGGGAAAGGGGCCCGACCCGTCGTACGGGCGGGAGGGCGCGGGCGCGGGTGCCCCGGGCGGGGCTTCGGCCGTGGGACGCGGAAGGGGGCTGGTGCTGGTGCTCATCGGGGGCTCCTGGGCATCGGTCGGTTCGGACGACCGGGGTCAGGGGCCTGGGGCGATGACGCATGCCGCGCGCCTGGGGGCGGGCTTGCCTCCCGTCCGGAAGAAGGGCGCGCGAAACCGAGCGAATCAGCCTCGGTCCCCTCAGCCTACTCCTCTAGCGTGCACATGGCGGTGCGCCGCGGGTGTGTGCCCGGCCATGGGGAGGCCGGATCGCACGGGAACGGCGGCTCCTGAGCGGCGGTCCTCACCGGGAACGGCGGCTCGTGAGCGGCGATCCGCAAAGGACGGACGGTCCTACGGGTCCCTGTCCTACGGGCCCCTGTCCTACGGGTCCCTGAAAGACAGGCGGTCGTACGGCGTACTCAGAGGGCGGGCGGTCGTACGCCGTCCTCCGTGGCGTGCGCCCGCAGGTTCCGCCAGAGCCGCCGGAACTCCCGCCGCATGCCCTCGGGCAGCGGCCGGTCCTCGGTCGTGGCGACCAGCGCCGCGGCCACGTCACGGAGCTTGATGTTGCAGTGCTGGGAGACGTCCACCAGCAGTTCCCAGGCGCGCGCCTCGGTACAGGGCACCATGGCCATGAGCATGCCGCGGGCCTGATCGATCACGGGCCGGCCGGCCAGGGCCTGGCGCAACTGCTCGTTCTCCGTCCGCAGCCTGTGGTTGTCGGCGAGCAGTGCCGCGTCCGACGCGGACGCGCAGGTGCCGTTGAACAGCGCGCCCGGCGCGGCCGGCGGAGGCGTCGCGCAGGGGGCCCGCTGCGGGCTCATCGTCCGCGCCCCTCGTCGCGGCGGCCGTGTCCCGCCCGCCGCGCGAGGCGGCCGGTGCCGGGACCGGCGGAAGCGGTGGTGCCGGACGACTGCGGCATGCACATGGGGCGGCTCCTCAAGAGCGGACGGTTCCATGCTGCCGGGGCCACGGGCCGCGTCGTCAATGTAGCCCCGCCGCGCGAGGGCGCCAAGGGCATCCCGGACAAGCTCTGGCCATAACTCGGGGACGGTGGCTTCCCGAGCCCGAACTCGGGTGTCAGTGTGTGCCTTTGAGTCCTCGCCCCGCCCCTGCCGACGTGTCCCGCGTCCGCCCTCGCCCGCCAGCGGAAGGTGCCCCGTGAACCTCCACGCCCCGCCCGTACGCCTCGACGTGACCGCAGCCGACCTGCACGGTGAGGCCGAGCGCCTGCGCGCGATCGGCCCCGCGGTGCGGGTCGAACTCCCGGGCGGGGTGGCCGCCTGGGTGATCACCCGGCACGGTCTCCTGCAGGACCTGCTCGCCGATCCGCGGGTCGTCAAGAATCCGGCCCACTGGCAGGCGTTGCGGGACGGGCAGGTGCCGCAGGGCTGGCCGCTCATCGACTTCGTGACCAACCCCGGTATGACCACCGCGGACGGCGACGACCACCGCAGGCTGCGCGGCCTGGTCTCCCAGGCGTTCGCCCCGCCCCGCGTCCGGGCGATGCGGCAGGGCATCGAGGCCGACGTACGGTCCCTCCTCGACCGGCTCGACGCGGCGGGCCCCGGGCCGGTGGACCTGCGCCGCCACTTCGCGTACCCGCTGCCCATGAACACCGTCGGCACCCTGATGGGCGTGCCGCCGGAGCGGTTCGACGACTTCCGCGACCTGTCGGCCGCTCTGGTCAGCGCCAGCACGACGCCCGAGCAGACGCTGGCCACCCGGCAGCGCCTCCACGCGCTCCTCACCGACCTCGTCGCCGCCCGGCGCGCCCGGCCGCGCGACGATCTCACCAGCTACCTGATCGCGGCCCGCGACGACGGCGACCGGCTCAGTGAACAGGAGCTCATCGGCACCCTCGTCCTCGTCATCGTCGCAGGCCACGGCACCACTCAGAACCTGATCACCAACGCCGTGCGGGGGCTCCTCACCCATCCCGGGCAGCGGGCGGCGCTCGCCGCGGGCGCACACGAGTGGAGCGCGGTGATCGAGGAGACCCTGCGCTGGGACTCACCGGTCGCCCACTTCCCGCTGCGGTACGCCGCCGAGGACATCCCCGCGGGAGACGTGGTCATCCCGCGGGGCGAGGCGATCCTTGCGTCGTACGCGGCGGCGGGCCGGGATCCGGGCCGGTACGGCACCGACGCCGCCGAGTTCGACATCGGCCGACCGCCCGCCCGGCACCTCTCCTTCGGGCACGGGCCGCACTACTGCACGGGTGCGGCCCTGGCCCGGCTCGAAGCGGGCATCGCCCTCCCCGCCCTCTTCGCACGCTTCCCCGACCTGCGGCTGGCCACCGCACCGGAGGCGTTGGAGCCGCTGCCCTCGTTCATCAGCAACAGCGTGCGGAGTCTGCCGGTCCTGTTGCGCGCGGCGGAGGGCGACGGGCCCGGGTGAGGCGTACGAGGCGGCCGTGACGCCCGTCTTCGAGCGCCGTCCCGGCGGCGGGGCGTGGCCCGGCCGCCGGGGAGCCCCTGACGTCCTCGACGGCCCTCACCGATGACTTCTGCCGGTCCGGACGGTCCTACCGGATGAGATCGCGCACGCTGAGGAGACCGTGATGACCACGCCAGACACCCGCACGCTGTCCGCGCCCGGCGCCACCCTGACCTATGACGTCCACGCCGGCCCGGCCGGGAGCGACGTGCTGTTCCTGATCGGCTCGCCCATGGACGCGAGCGGGTTCGCCACGCTGGCGTCGTACTTCACGGACCGGACCGTCATCACCTACGACCCGCGGGGCGTGAGCCGCAGCCCGCGCACCGACGGGGCCGCCGAGACCACGGTCGAGGAGCACGCCGACGACCTGCGCCGGGTCGTCGAGGCGCTCGGCGCGGGGCCGGTCGACGTCTTCGCGAGCAGTGGCGGCGCCGTCAACGCCCTCGCGCTGGTGGAGCGGCACGGGCACCTGGTGCGGACCCTCGTCGCCCACGAGCCGCCGACGGCGCAGGTCGTCCCGGACCGGGAGGCGATGCTCGCGGTCTGCGCTGACATCCACGAGACCTATCTGCGCGGCGGGAGCGGCCCGGCCATGGCGAAGTTCATCGCGGTGACGAGCCGCAAGGGCCCCTTCCCCGCGACCTGGGCCGACGAGCCGACGCCGTCCCCGGCCGACTTCGGGCTGCCGACCGAGGACGACGGATCGCGCGACGACCCGCTGCTCGGGCAGAACATCCGCGGCTGCACCGGCTACCGGCCCGACATCGACGCGCTGCGCGCCGCGCCCACCCGCATCGTCGTCGCCGCGGGCGAGGAGTCCGAGGGCCGGTTCACGGCCCGTGCGGCGGCCGAGATCGCGAAGTCGCTGGGCACCGGCCTGACGGTGTTCCCCAGCCACCACGGCGGCTTCCTGGGCGGCGAGTTCGGCCAGCACGGCGCGCCCGAGCCCTTCGCCAAGACGCTGCGGGACGCCCTGGCGGCCCCGGCCGCCGCGTGAGGCCTCCGGGAAGGGACTGCTCGCAGTGAGGGGCTACGGCACGCGGGCGACACCCACGTAGAAGCCGCTCAGTTCCTCGGCGGGCGCCGGGGAGTCCTTGTACCACTTGGTCGCCGTGACCAGTCCGGGAGCCAGCAGGTCGAGTCCTTCGAAGAAGGGCTCGATCTCGGCCCGCGTGCGCATGCGCAGCGGAATCTCCCCCTTCTTGTACGTGGTGGTCACCGACTTGACGAGGTGCGGGTGCTCGTCGGCGGTGCCGTGCGAGAACATGAAGTAGCTGCCGGACGGCAGCGCGTCGAGGAGGGTGCGGGTGAGCCCGTAGGGGTCCTCCGCGTCGGTGATGAAGTGCATCAGCGCGATCATCGACAGCGCGACGGGCCGGTCGAAGTCCAGGAACGTGCGGGCGTGGTCGAGGATCTCCGCCGGGCGGCGCACGTCGGCCTCGATGTAGTCGGTGGCCCCCTCGGGGCTGCTGACGAGCAGCGCCTCGGCGTGCCGCAGCACGATGGGGTCGTTGTCGGCGTACGCGATCCGTGCCGACGGCACGATGCGCTGCACGATCTGGTGCAGATTGGGCTCGGTCGGTATGCCCGTGCCGACGTCCAGGAACTGGTCGATGCCCTCGCTCGCCAGCCAGGCCGCCGCCCGGTGCATGAACGCCCGGTTGCGCAGGGCGTTGAGCCGCGCCTCCCGCGGCAGCTTCTCCGCCACTTCCTGGTCGACGGGGTAGTTGTCCTTGCCGCCCAGCAACCAGTCGTAGACGCGCGCCGGGTGGGCCCTGCTCGTGTCGATACGGCTTGCGGAGGACGGTGACGTCATGGGTGACTCCAGCGTGTGCGGGATCGCTGACCGATTCACCGAGTCCGGCGTCGCGTGCTGCGGATGAAGCGGTAGAGGGCCAGGCGATTATGCCATTGGCCCTGCTGTCGCGGTCAGTCGTCGGACGGGACCGGTCAGTCGTCGGACGGGACCGGTCCGGCGTACGCGTCGGGGCCGCCGCGCGCGTCCGGCCGACGACCGCTCCCCTGTCCCGTCGCCCCGGGATGCCCTG
Source organism: Streptomyces sp. NPDC002564 (assembly GCF_042889645.1). Taxonomy (NCBI): domain Bacteria; kingdom Bacillati; phylum Actinomycetota; class Actinomycetes; order Kitasatosporales; family Streptomycetaceae; genus Streptomyces; species Streptomyces sp. NPDC002564. The sequence continues at coordinate 188,507 of NZ_JBIARE010000011.1, forward strand.
TGACTTGAGTGCCGGGCGGTGTTCACGGGTAGAGCGCGAGGGATCGACGTACGACAGGACAGGACAGGACAGGACACGACGGCCGGGGCGGTCTGCGGACGTCGCCGGTGCCACGGGACCACCGGCGCCCGGCTGTCATGAACGGGACATCCGCGCGCCCTCGGGGGTGCGCCGGGAGAAGGGCGACAACGCCATGTACAGATCCGCCTTGAAGCGACCGGTCCGGCTGAGCCTCGCGCTCGGCGCGGCCCTGGTGTCGACCGTGCTGTGCGCGACGGCCGGTGCGGCCGTGCCCGCGCACGAGAACGGCGGCGCGGCCCGCGGCTCCGCCGGGCGGGTGGGCGTCGAACGCGCCTGCCCCGTCGTCTACTTCGACCTGGGCGAGACCCTGGTGCACACCGCGGACGACGGCGGCACCAGCTACCACCCCGGTGCCGCCGCCTATCTGCGCTCCCTGCGCGAACGCCACATCAAGGTCGGCCTGCTCACCAACGTGCCGCCCTCCTGGGGCGCGACCGACGCCGAACGGGCCGCCCGGCTGCGGACCGAGGTCGACGCCACCTGGCGGGGCTCGGCCCCCTTCGCCTGGAAGGACTTCGGCGACCGGATCCTGACGCCCCGCACGGAGGCGGAGCGCAAGCCGGCGCCGGTGCTGTGGCAGCGCGCGAAGGACGTGTCGCGGGGCTGCCGTCTCGTCTACCAGGCGGAGACGGCCGAGGAGACCGACGTCGCGGCCTCGCTCGGCTACCTGGCGTACCAGGTCGACCGGCCCCACCGGCCCGCGTACCTCCCGGTCGGGCTGATCGAGCTCCTCGGCCACCGGCCGCGCTGACGCCTGCTCAGCCGCGCCGTCCCCCGCCGGGTTCCGCTCCGGGGGCGGCGCGGACGGCCTCGTCCGGCGCCTCCCGCGCCGCCGGGAGAGAATCCGGGGCGGCGGCCTCCTGGCTGCGTTTCACCGGCCGCGTGTGCAGCACCAGCTGGAACCCGCCGAGCAGGATCGCCGTCGCCAGCGCGCTGTGCAGCAGCAGGGCGTCCAGGTGTCCGGCGGAGACGTACGCGCCCACGGCGACCGCGGCCAGCGCGCACACCGCGCGGTCCACGATGCTCTCGACCGAAAGCAGCGTGGCGCGCGGGGCGTTCGCGGGCACGGCGTCGTTCACCAGCTTGCGCTGCACCGGGTAGGCGAAGCCGGTCGCGGCGGCGAACAGGCAGAGCAGCACCACCACGGACCACGGTCCGCCGACGGTCATGCCCGCCAGGGTGCCCGCGAGCACCAGACTGAGCAGGGAGACCCAGGCCACCGGTGTCAGCCGGCGGCTCAGCCACTGCGGGCGGGCCGAGCCCACCGCCTCCGCCACCGTCATCGCCGCGAGCACACCGCCGTGCGAGGCCTCCGCGATGCCGTGGTCGAGCAGGATCGGCTGGAAGAGGTTGACCTGGCAGATGCGGGAGAGCGTGAAGACCGCCACGCCCTGCACCATGAGCAGGGCCAGCCAGCGCGAGGAGGCGACGCAGCGCAGGGCCGCGCCCGCGTCCCGCAGGAAGGCGCCGCCCCTGCGCCCCCCGCCCGACCGGTCGGCCGCCTTCCCGCCGCCGTCCGCACCGGCGAGCCGCGGCAGCGCGACGGCACAGGCCAGCGAGCCCGCCGCGCTGACGGCACTGAGCAGGTACGGCGCCGCGTGGGCGAGCGCCATCAGCGGCCCGACCAGCGGCCAGCACACCACCTTCGCCCCGAGGCCCAGGGCCCGCGCGGTCCCCTCCGCCTTCAGGTAGTGCTCGTCGCACTTCTCCGCCCGCAGCCCGTCGTACAGATAGGCGCTCGCCGCTCCCGAGGTGAGCGAGCGGCCCGCGGCGATGGCGAGGAAGTGCACGAGGAAACCGGTGTACGAGGCGCTGAGCACCGGGGCGAGGTTGGCCGCCGTCATGACCACCGCGCCCGCCCGCAGGCAGTTGCGGGTGCCGATCCGGTCGGCGATCAGTCCGGTCGGGATCTCGAACAGGCAGAACGCCACGTAGTAGATGCTCTGGATGCCGAAGATCTCGGCGTCGGTCAGGCCCGCCGTCTTCTGGTAAGCGTAGAAGACCGGCATCCACCACAGCAGGTTGAACAGCAGCTGGAAGCCGTAGTTGAGCCGGATGATGCGGCGTGCGGTGTCGGTCAGGCCGCCGTCCGCCCGGGCGGCGGGGCGGCGGATGCGCGGGCTCACAGCGCGTAGGGGCGGATCTGGACCAGCCGGAAGTCGCCCTGCTCGGTCATGAGCCACTCGATGTCCAGCGGCTTGTCGACGTCGGCCCCGCCGCACTCGGACCCGCTGAAGTGGGACTGCAGGAGCCGCCCGGTCAGGGACAGGTCGGCGAGCCGGGCCCGGGTCGCCGCGGACAGCGGTTCGCCGAAGGAGCCGAGCGCGACCGTGCGGCCGCCGCCCTCCACCGTGTTGTACAGGTACTGCTGCGGGAGCACCGAGCCGTCCACGACCTGCTCCGGTGAGCCCGGCGAGCAGTTGAGGTAGACGTTGCGGAAGTCCTCGCCGCGGGTCGGGTTGCAGGTGACCAGGACGCCGCCGAGGGAGGCGGGCACGTACTCCTGGATGATCACGCCCATGTAGGTGTCGTCCAGGGAGATGCCGACCTGGTGGCGCAGCCGCACGCTGCGGGGCGAGACCAGCGAGGCCCACACCTGGCGTACGGCGTCGAGGAGTTCGTCGGTGCCGTGCACGGTGGTGACGGAGTCGTAGACGCCCGCGGCGGAGAACCCCGGCAGGTCCTCGGCGTTGGACGAGGAGCGCACCACGAGGCGGCCGCCCGGCGTCGTGGCGGCGGGGAAGGCCTGGCTGATCTGCCGGGTGACGGACTCGGGGACGGGCGTGTGCCGGATGAGGTGCTGGAGCTGCAGGCAGAGCGCGTCCAGGACGTCGGTGGCGTCCAGTTCGAGGGCCATCTTGAGCTTGCCGATGCCCTGCTGGAGAGGGGCGGAGGAAGCGAGGAAGTTCTGCTGCAGGGCGAAGGGGAGCGCGACGCCGGCCGGGGCGCCGACCGTCGAGGCCACGAACCGGGCCGCGGCGGCGCGCAGTTCGCCCGCGGCGGGCGCGTCCAGGCCGAACCGGGCGGCGAGGTGCCCGCAGAGGTTGTCGCGCGGCGGGCGCGGCTGCCGGTAGAAGGCGGTCAGGTCCGCGGTGCGGCTGTCGAGCACGTGGTGCAGCTCGCCGAGGTTGGCCGCCTTGGTGCCGTAGCGGTCCCGGTCGGTGCCGCGGAGCCGGTGCAGGGCGAGGACGGGGGTGTCCGCGAGCAGGGGCGGCTCCAGACGGATGCGCTGCTGGTGCCAGGACGGGGCCCGCAGGGCCGGTTCGTGGTCCAGGCGCTCCAGGGAGATCTCGTCCTCGCGCACCCGGTAGCTCACCCACGCCCCGTCCAGGGCGTCCCGCTCGACGAGCTGTTCCAGGTCGCGCACGATCGCGTTGGGTATCCCCCAGCCGGAGGCCAGGACGTTGGTGTGCGAGAGCGGCGTGATCGGCGCGGTGTTGAGGAAGCCGGCCACCCGGGGCACGTCGTCCGGCAGGCACGGCATGGCGACGATGTCGGCCCAGCCGAGTCCGGCCTCGGCCGCCGCGTACTCCTCGTGCGTACGGAAGTAGCGCAGCCGCCCGGTGGCCTCACCGGAGTTGAGCGGCGTCCTGGTCCTGTTGCCGAACAGTTCGTGGCTCAGGATGCGCGGCACGCGCTGTTCGCTGACCGCCGCGAGCTCCTCCTCCTGCCCGTGGTTGGCGGGCTTGAGGAGGACCGGCAGCCGGCCGTCGACCCGGACGCGTACGTACTCGTAGAACCAGGCGAGGAGGTCACCGTGCATGGTGTCGGCCTCGGTGGTCTCCAGGACGAGGAAGGGGCGTTCGCGGCCCTCTGCGTCCTGTTCGGCGTGCAGGGACAGCACACCGAGCAGGAAGCGGCGCCGGGGGTCCGTGTAGACGGAGGCGTTGAACGCGTCCAGTTCGGCGTCCAGCGCGCCGAGTTCCATGCCCAGGACACGGGTGGCGACGTAGTTGACGTGGAAGGGATGGGCCGCGGTGTCGAGCAGGTGCCAGGTGTCCTCGGAGCGGTCGACGACGACTTTGAGGTACTGGTGGCCGGCCAGGACGCCCGAGAGGGTGCGGAAGAGCGGCAGGGAGAGGTTCTCCCCGACGACCGTGCGGTCGGTGGCCGGTTCGGGCGCGCCGGTGAGCAGGGGGGCGGTCATCGGGAGACCTCCTCGGGCTGTGCGGCGGGCAGGACCCGGGGCAGGGCGTCCACCAGGGTCTCGAAGTCGCGGAGCACGGTGCGCGGGTCGGTGGCGGAGAGCAGGCACAGGGCCGCCATGGTGTTGGCGCCCGCGGCCGGGTCGTAGACCGGGACGGTGCTGCCGTCCGCGAGGGAGCTCTCGGCGACGACCGACAGGCGGCTGTCCCGGCTCAGCGGCACGCGGTCGGCGACCGCGGGGAAGTCCCAGGTCCTGCGGTCCTGCCAGGCCTCGCCCGCGCCGTCGACGGCGAGGACGACCAGGGAGCCCGCCGCCCCGCGCGCCTGCGCCGGGGCGAGGGCGCGCTCGGGCCAGTGGACCGGCCGGCCGAGGAGGTGGTCGACGAGCATGCCGATCAGGTCGAGGTCGAAGACCTCCTCGATCTGCGGCACCGTCATCGCGCCGCCGAAGCGGGCGGCCGTCTCGATCAGCCACATGCGGCCGTCCGCCCCGAGCTTGATCTCGGTGTGGATGCCGCAGTCGCGCAGGCCGAGCGCGTCGACGGACTCCCTGGCCAGGGCCACGACCCGGTTCTGGGCGTCCGGGGACAACTGCGCGGGGGTGATGCCCGCGCGCTCCGTGAACGGTTCGACGGTGGGCATCCGGCCGCTGACGCACACCGGGTGGAACACGCCCCGCGCCACGACGCCCTCGACGCTGACGTAGTCGCCCCAGCCGGCGTCGTCGAACCACTCCGCGGCGGTGCCGGTGACGATCTGCTCGACCACGAAGTCCGCGTCGGCCTCGGCCACGTGCAGTTCCGCGTAGCCCAACTGGGCCGATTCGGCCATCACGTCGCGCGACCGGCGCCAGGCGGCGGACACCTCGTGCGGGGCGCGGATGATCTGGTGGGCGGTGGAGCCCGCGCTCCAGGCCGCCTTGAGGAGGAGCGGGAAGGGCAGGAGGGTGGCCGCCTCGTGGAGGTCCGCCTCCGTGGCGACCGGCCGGAACGCGGGCTGGGGCAGGCCGTGTTCGTGCCAGGTGCGCCGCATCAGGCGCTTGTCGCGGGCGAGCGCGGCGGCACCGCCCGCGCCCGGCAGGCCGAGCGCCTCGCACGCCTCGGCGACGGCGACGACGGCGTACTCGGAGCAGGTGAACACCGCGTCGGCGCCGACGGCCCGGGCCCGCGCGACGATCAGGGACACCAGGTCACCGCGCTCCGCGTCGGTGGGCGTCACCACCGAGGCGCAGAGTCTGCGGGCGTCACCTGCCACGGCGGGAGGAAGAGCGCTGAGCGCCAGGAGGTGCACCTGCGCCTTCGCGGCCGCCCGGGAGAGGACGTGACCGAGCGGCGGACCACCCTTGGCATGCACTAACAGCACCTTGCTCACTGAAGTTCGTCTCCGTTTCGTCCAGTTGGTACGGGTCGCCGTACGGATCGGTGTCACGCGCCGGGCGCGGAGGGACACCGGGGATGAGGGCGGGGCGTGTTCACCCGCTCTTCCAAGGGGAACAGGCGTCGCACGCCCGTCGCCCCGCCACGGCGGCCCGGCGTTCAGGCAAATGCCTGAGTCCGACCGCGGGCACGTGCCGCGCGCACCTGCGGCCGCCCACGAACTCCCCCGCCCCGCCGGGCCACTTCGGCCGAGAACCAGGCATGCGCGAGCGGAGGACGGGATACGCATCGCGTGGTGACTGTGCGTCAACCACACGTATACGGACGGAGAAACAACTGTGGACGATTCCAGCCTCAAGGCTCTCCTCGAGGATCTGCCGGTGTTCTGGTGGGAGGTCGACCAGCCGTGGCAGGTGCGGGAGAGGGGCGGCGGCGCCTTCGCCGACACCGGCACGGCACAGCGGTTCCTGGACCGGATCCGGCAGGAGATCGCGGACCCGGGCCGGCCGCCGCGGGACGGCCGCTGGCTGGCCCGGTTCGACGGCCGGACCTTCGACGTGAGCTGTCCGCCGGACGCGACGCGCGCGCACCGCCGCACCCGCGGCCTCGCGGTGGAGGTCGACGTCCACCCCGAGGCCCCGCGCCGGTACGCCGCCTTCGCCGACCTGGTCGACCTGGCCCCGGCCGCCGCGTTCATACGGGACCGGCACGGCCGGTACCTGTGGGCCAACCACGCCTACGCGCACCTCTACGGCACCACCGCGCAGGAGCTCACCGGCCGGCGCATCGAGGACTTCGACGCCCCCGAGGAGGCCGTGCAGTTCCGCGCGCTCGACCAGGAGATCCTGCGCCGCGGCACGCCGGTCCGCCACACCCTGGACTACCGCCGCCCGGACGGCAGCGCGGGCCACGCCGTCGGCCACCGCTTCCCCGTCCGGGAGAACGCGCAGACCTGCGTCGCCGGGATCTACGTGGACATCACGGACCACCTGCGCGCCATGGTCCAGCGGCAGGAGGCCGAGGAGCATCTGCAGGCGCTGCGCGACCACACGGGACTGCCCTGCGCGCTGCTCTCGGCCGGCGGCCGCGTGATCGAGGCGAGCGCGGCGGCGGCCGAGCTGTTCGACCTCGCCCTGCCCGACCTGGTCGGGCGCCGGGGGCACACGCTGCTGGCGCCCGCCCCGGGCCTCGACCGGCTGCACCGCAGATGGCGGGGGCTGATAGCCCGGCGCACCAGACGGGTGGAGGCCTCGGTGCTGCTGGGCGGTACCCCGGGGCTGCAGCGCCGTGCCCGGCTGCACCTGACGACGGTGGGCCACACCGCCGACCGGGCCCGGCACGTCTGGGCCGTCGTCACGCACCAGAGCCTCGCCCACGAGGCCCGGCCCGCGCTGACCGCCGCGCAGATCCGCATCCTCACCCTCCTGGCAGAGGGCAGCAGCAACAGCGACATCGCCACCTCGCTGAAGCTGTCCCGGCAGACCGTCGACTACCACCTCGGCCGGCTGCGCCACCTCCTGGGCGCCGCGACCCGCCCCGCGCTGGTGGCCCGCGCCTACGTCCTCGGCATCCTCTCCCCCGGCGCCTGGCCGCCGCGCTCGGCCACGGCGGCCCATCCCCTGAGCACGGTCTGACGCGTCTGCCGCAGGGGCGTGCGCCGGAGCCCGATTCCGGGCGACGTGCCGCTCCGGGGGCCGTACCGTGGCCGCCATGTGCTGGAGTGCGACGGCCGACCTGATCGCGGGCGCGGGCATCGCGGCCGTCGGGGCCGCATCGGTGACCCTGGCGGCCCGCCGCCCCCGTGACCTTCCGCTGGCCGCGCTGCCGCTCCTGCTGGGCGCCCACCAGATGGTCGAGGCCGCCGTCTGGCATCAGGACGGCGGCACCGGGCCCGCCACCGTGGCCTGGGCGGTCATCGCGCTGCCGCTGCTGGCGCTGTGGGTCCCGGCGGCCGTGCTGTGCGCGGCGCCACCGGGCGCCCGGCGCAGACTGCTGGTCCCGCTCGCCGTGGGGGCCGCGACGGCGGCGGTACTCGCGTACGCCCTGGCCACCCGTACCGTGACGGCTGAGATCCGCGGGCACACCGTCGGCTACTCGCTGGGACTGCCGCAGGCGGAGCTGGTCGTCGCCGGCTACCTCTTCGCCACGATCGGCTCCCTGCTCCTGTCCGGCGACCGGGGCCTGGTCCTGTTCGGCGTCCTGGTCGCCGTCGGGGCGGCGGTGTCGTTCGCGCTGTGGCGGCAGGAGTACATCTCGACCTGGTGCGCGGCCGCCGCCGTCTGCTCGGTGGTCCTGCTGCTGTGGGTGGCGCGGCGCCGCCCGCCGGTCCCCCGGTCCCGGCGGACGGCTCCCGCGGCCCGGTGAGTCAGCGCAGCCACTGGTCCTGGTCGGCGGGCCGGTACAGGGTGAGCGCCTTGGGGAGCTTGTCGAGGACGAGACGCCGGTAGGTGGCGTCGGTCACCTCTCCGTCGTAGGCGAGGTGCGGGTCGCCCTCCAGCACCTCCAGCTCCAGCCTGCGCACCTGGGCGGTGGTCAGGACGCGGGAGTTGTGCAGGGTGCCCGTCAGGACGGCCAGCAGCAGCCGGGTGCGGGCCAGCGGGGTGCCGGCCTCGACCGCGCGGACGTCGAGGAGCCCGTCGTCGAGCTGGGTGCGGTAGGTCGGGGCGAAACCGGCCGGGTGGTAGATCCCGTTGCCCGCGAAGAGCAGCCAGATGCGGCGCGGACGGCCGTTGATGACCACCGAGAGGGGGCTGCCGGTCGCCAGGACGTTGGCCAGGCCGATGACCAGCGCGGGCCACTTCCCGATGCGCTTCTCCAGCCGCTCCCTGGCATGCACCAGGTCCGAGTACACGCCGATGCTGAAGGTGTTGAGGAAGAGCCGCCGCTCGCCGTCGCCGACGGTCGCGCCGGCGGGAGCCGCCCCGACGGCGTCGTCCTGCGGGCCGTCGGGCCGCTGGTACGCGGAGGCCCGCCCCACGTCGGCCGTGACGGCGTCGCCCGCCGCTATGGCCCGCGCGACGTCCTCCAGCGTCAGGTTGCCGAGGTCCACGGCGAAGTGGTTGAACGTGCCGCCGGGGAAGACCGCCAGCGGCACCTGATGGCGTGCCGCCGTCTCGCTGCCCGCGTTGACCGTGCCGTCGCCGCCGCACACCCCGAGCGCCCCGCCGTCGGCGACGGCCCGCTGGGCGGCGGCGTCGAGCAGCGCCACCAGGTCGTCGCCCTGCTCGAACACCGTGATCTTCGCCTCGGGCAGCAGGGTGCGCAGGGTCTCTGCGGTGTCCCGGCTCCAGGCGACGCCGGAGGACGGGTTGACGACCAGGTGCAGGCCCTGGCCGTCCTTGAGGGTGGGGGCGGGCCTGCGCGGCGGGGCCGCGGCGGCGGCCGCCGAGGGCTTCACGGGCCACCAGCGGGCCGTGAGCAGGGCCGCTCCGACGCCGATCGCCGCTCCCGCGGCGGCCCGGCCGCGGTGGTCCAGGCCCTTCTGGCCGCGTACGTAGGCCAGTCCCGCCGCGAACGGCAGGACGCCCAGGCCGTGCCGGGGCGACTCCATGACGACGGCCGAGGTGAAGGCCGTCGCCGCGGCGATCGGGCTCGCGGGCAGGGAGGCGGTGCTCGGGCGCGGGAACACCGAGGGCAGGCCGTCCAGGACGGGGCGGGCGCTGCGGGCGGCCGGCTTGGCCAGGGCGTGGTTGACGGCCGTGACGATCGCCACCGATCCGATGCCGCGCAGGGCCGCCCGGCGGGCGGTCCGGTCGCCCGAGAGCGCCAGCGCGGTCGCGACCCCCAGCCATACCGCCTCGTGCTCGGCCGCGGCCCGCAGCACCCGCGCCGTGGCGCTGCCGCGAGCCGGGCGCACCATGGCAAGGGAGGCGGTCAGCCGCTTGCCCGGTCCCGGTACCTTCCACCGACGATCAGGTCGCTTCATGCGCTCGCCACACCTCTGCACTTGTTAAGAATTCGCAGCGCGCGGCCGGAGTGGACCGCAGTAGAGCCTCACCCTACCCGCGTCCGCACCCGGTATTCGGTGGGGCGGAGCGGGGGCCCGCAAGAGGGCTCCGACCTGCGGATTCGCGGCAGTCTCGGGCGGGCTCGCGGCCCGGTCGCCGACCCGGGCGGGCCGCGTTAACGTGCAACCACATGCTGGTGGGTGAGGTGGGCGACGAACGGGACGACGCGGTGGACGGCCGGCAGGCAGCGGCGCGGGCGCGAGCGGGCCGTCCGCGCCCACGGTGACGGCCTGCCGCGGGCGCGGCGGCCGCGCGACCGGACCGGCCCTGCGCCCGCCCCCGCAGAGGACACGCCCCGCAAGGAGAGACGACCCATGAGCGTCATCACCATCGACAAGGATCTCGACAGTCACACGCTGACGCTGACCGCCGACTTCGCCGCCGCGGTCGAGCAGGTGTGGCAGCTGTGGGCCGACCCGCGGCAGCTGGAGCGCTGGTGGGGTCCGCCGAGCTTCCCGGCGACCTTCGAGGCGTTCGACCTGACGCCCGGTGGCGACGTCACGTACTACATGACCAGCCCCGAGGGCGAGCTGCACCGCGGGTGGTGGCGGGTGGCCGCCGTGCGGGCGCCGACGGGCCTGGACTTCACGGACGGGTTCGCCGACCAGGACGGGCAGCCGGACGTCGGCCAGCCGGTGACGACCATGCAGCTGCGCCTCACCGAGCACGACGGCGGGACCCGCATGGAGCTGCTCTCCGCCTTCGACTCGCGCGAGCAGATGGAGAAGCTGCTGCACATGGGCATGGCGGACGGCCTGAACGAGGCCGTGGGGCAGATGGACGCCCTGCTCGTCCACTGAGCAGGCGGGGGACGCGGTTGCCGGGGCAGCTTCCGTGCCGTGCCCCCGGGCGCCCGGTCTCAGCAGGCCGGCCGGGGCGCCGGGCGGCCTGCTGCCGGGCGTCCCCGCCCAGGTCACCTAGACTCGACCAATGGCCAAGTACTTCGACGTGCACCCCGACAACCCCCAGCGGCGCAGCATCGCCAGCGTGGTCGACGGCATCCGTTCCGGCTCGCTCGTCGCCTATCCGACGGACTCCTGCTACGCGCTCGGGTGCCAGCTCGGCAGCCGTGACGGCATGGACCGCATCCGGTCGATCCGTCAGCTCGACGACCGCCATCACTTCACCCTGATGTGCGAGAGCTTCGCGCAGATGGGGCAGTTCGTGCACCTCGACAACGACGTGTTCCGTGCCATCAAGGCGGCCACGCCCGGCAGTTACACCTTCATCCTGCCCGCCACCAAAGAGGTGCCGCGGCAGATGATGCACCCCAAGAAGCGCACGGTCGGTGTCCGCATCCCGGACCACACCGTGACGCAGGCCCTGCTGGCCGAGCTCGGCGAGCCGCTGCTCTCCAGCACGCTGCTCCTGCCCGACCAGGAGGAACCGCTCACCCAGGGCTGGGACATCAAGGAGCGCCTGGACCACCTGGTGGACGCGGTGATCGACTCCGGTGACTGCGGTACGGAGCCCACCACCGTCATCGACTTCTCCGACGGCGAGGCGGAGATCGTGCGGCGCGGGGCGGGCGACACCTCGCGCTTCGAGTAGCGGACCTTCGCGGGGGGGCGGACCCGCGGGGAGCGGACCTTCGCGGGGAGCGGGCCGTCGCCGGTTCAGGCCGGCGGCGCGCAGCACCCGTCCCTGCGCATCAGCCGGCCGACCTCCAGCCAGTGCCGTTCGTCGGCCCCCGCGCCGCCGGCCCCCGGCGTGCCGGGACCGCGGCCGGTCCGCTTCCCGAACGCGTCGGTGATGTCCTTCGTCGCGTACGGGGTGCCGCCCCTGAGCACCGACACCGTCCGCACCATGTCGGCGAAGTCCGTGAACGGGTCCCCGTCGACCACCGTCACGTCGGCGATCTTGCCGGGTTCCAGCGTGCCCAGGTCCCGCTCGAGGCCGAACATTCGGGCCGGCAGTACCGTCGCGGTGCGCAGGGCCGCCGCCGGGGAGAGGCCGCCCAGGTGCAGGGCGCGCAGTCCCAGGTGCAGGGCGAGGCCGACCGGGACGAGGGGCTGGTCGGTGCCGAGGGCCACCAGGCCGCCCGCGGCCAGGACGCGCCGGTAGATGTCGGTCTCCCTGCGGAGGGTGGCCAGTTGGGCGACGCTCGGCGGCCGTCGCGCCCCGGCCCTGACCGCGGCGGCGTCCCACGGCGGCATCACCGCGGTGACCCGCGGGTCGTCCGCGAGCCCCGGCTCGGCCCCGAGGAGCGGCGCCGAGGTGAACGGGGTGGCGATCAGCGAGAAGCGGGCGCCGTCCGCGCCGTAGATCTCGATGACGTCGTCCCAGGCACGTCCGGTGGCGGTCGTGGCGTGGCCGTACTCGGCGCGCTGGGTGGCCTGCAGATGGGTCGTCAGGTCCTGGCCGAGCTGGATCCCGGGCGAGAGCAGATGGCTGCCCGCGCGCACCCCGAGCCGCTCGTGCGCGAAGCGCGCCGCCTCCTCCATCACCCAGCCGGGAGCACGCACATAGGTCTTGACGAAGTCCCAGTCGAGGGCCGCCCCGCGCTCCAGGGAACGCCTGAGCGCCGCCCTGCCGCGGTGTGCGCGGCCCATGCTGTACGCGACGCGGGAGCCGTCCAGGAGTTCGCCGGTCGTGAGCAGGCGGGGCCCGGCGAGTTCGCCCGCCGCCACCGCCTCGCGGATCCGGGCCTGTTCGTAGGCGAAGCCGCCGAGGGACACGGCCGTGGTGATCCCGTAGGTGAGCTGGCCTGCCGTCTGGCGGCCGCCGTACGTGGTCTGCCACGGGTGCGTGTGCGTGTCCCACAGGCCGGGGACGACCGTGTGCCGTGCGGCGTCGATCCTGCGGACGGCGGGGGTGGCGCGCGCCGGGCGGTGCGGTCGTACGGACGCGATGCGACCGCCGCGGACCACGAGGTCGACGTCCTCGCGGGCCTCGTCGCCGGTGCCGTCCCACAGGCGTCCCGCGTGCACCACGGTGTCGGCGGGCGTTGGCCTGCGTCCGTCCACCGGCATGGGCACCGTCCGCGGGCTCGCGCCGTCGACGTCGATCAGGCGCAGTCGGCCGCTCGACAGGTAGAGGAGATGGGCCGCGTCGCCCGACCACGACGGGTGGTCGGCGGGTTCGGCGGTGAGCCGGCGCAGTGTGCCGGTCGGGGTGCCGTCCGCGTCCACGGGGAGCAGGCACAGCGCCGACTCGACGATGACGGCGAGGTGGCGGCCGTCCGGTGACCAGACGGGTCCCGAGTCGTACCGGTCGGAGAGCGAGGCGTGCGGTGCCACGGCGTGCAGGCGGTCCGCGCCCGTGGTGCTGTCGACGATCCGGATGAGGTTGTAGCCCTCGCGGAAGCGGAGGTTGAGGCGGTTGCGGTCGCAGAGCGCGAGGTGGCGGCCGTCCGGCGACCAGCTGGGTCTGCCGGGCAGCCCGCCGCCGCCGAGCGGGGCGGCCAGGGCGCGTTCGGTGCCGGACGCCAGGTCGCGCACCATCAGCCGGCCGGTCATGTCCAGGGTGGCGAGGCGTGCGCCGTCGGGCGAGAGCGCCGGGTGGACCCGGCCGCCGGTCGCCAGGGCGGTCTCGGCCCCGGTGGCGAGGTCGTGGCGGTAGACGCCGAGCAGACCGTCGCGGTCGTCGGCGTACACGAGCGAGGCGCCGTCCGGTGCCCAGGCCGGTCCGAGCAGGTAGCCGGTGGCCGCCGCCCGGCGCAGCCGTCGCGGTGGCCGGCCGCCCGAGGCCGCGCCCAGCCAGAGGGAGTTGAGGGCGGCGAAGGCGATCCGCCGTCCGTCCGGGGAGAGCGCGGGCAGGTGGATGCCGCGGGTGGGGCGGGCACGGCCGAGCCCCAGGTCGTACTCCTTGGTCCGGTGGCGCGGGCGCTCCACCGGCAGGGTGGCGGCGAACGGGATCACCTCGGCCGCCCCGGTGTCCTGCCCGCTCGGGCCCGGCGGGCGTACGAGCGTCGGGCGGCCGTCCAGCGTGAGCAGCAGTTCCCCGTCCCGGGTCCAGCGTGGCGGCACGGGCGCCAGGTCGCCGCCGTCGAGGGCCACCGGCTCGCCGTCGACGACGAGGGCGCAGGAGGCGCTGGGGGCCGGTGTGGTGCGCAGGTAGGCGAGGCGTCGGCCGTCCGGGGCCAGGGCGGGGGTCATGACCTGCGCGGTGCCGGTCTCGGTGTGGGCGACGGTGACGGCGCCCGCTCCCCCGGCGGGCACGGCGGCGACGGTCCGGGAGTCGAGCGTCGTGCCCTGCGGTGTGGTGACGGGCGTGCCCCGGACGAACAGGATCCGTGTGCCGTCCGGCGACCAGGTCGGGTCGAAGTCCTCCCAGGGTCCGTCCTGCAGCGGCCCGTCCTGTCCGGGCCTGCCGGTCACGCGGGTGAGCCGGCCGCTCTCGAGGTGCAGGACGTGGATGCGGTACGAGGCGCCGCGCACCGGGTCGCCGCCGCGCTCGGAGGCGAAGGCGAGCCGGGAGCCGTCGGGCGACCAGGCGGGCCCTCGGTCGTCCCAGGGCCCGTCGGTGAGCTGTCGCAGCCCCGACCCGTCGGGGCGGATCGTCCAGAGGTGGAAGCCGCCGCCCTGGTACGCGCAGAAGGCGACCGACCTGCCGTCGGGGGCGTGGACCGGCCGGTTCGGTTCGAGTCCGGCCGGCGTGAGCGGCGTGGCCTCGCCGCCGGTGCGGGGCAGGGACCACAGCGTGGCCTGCGCCTCGACGATCAGTCGGTCCGCGGCGGGCGAGAGCGTCGCCGAGCCGTTGGTGACGCGGGTGAAGGAGAGGGGCACCGTGGTGCGGGGCCCGGCCGGCGCCGGGGCGGTGCCCAGTGCGGCGACCGCTCCGGACGCGCCCGCGGCGACGAACAGCTGACGTCGGGACAGAGGCAACACGGTGTCGTGCCGGTCACGGTCCATGACACAGCACACTCGCCCATCGCGGCCGTCGTGGACAACACCACTCCACGTCAACACGCGGGTTTACCCCGATGCCGTATCCCTACGTCGGGAACTCCCCGAGCCAGGCGCGTGCGACCAGGTGCTTGGGCAGGGACGGCGCCGTCGTGTCGACCGGGAACTCCGAGTCGTGTCCCAGGCAGGCCATCGCGAGCGGGCCGAGCGCGGCGCGGCCGTGGCGGGTGGCGTCCCCGGAGGCGGCCGTCCGGGCGGCCCAGTAGCTGTCGTGGTGGGAGAGGGCCTCGGCGAGCGCTTCGGCGAAGGCCGGCCGGTCGCCCGCGATCAGCCGGTGGAAGACGGCGATCGGCTGATAGTCGATCAGGTTGAGGAAGTCGCTCGGGGTGCCGGTCGCGACGTGCGGGTGGGAGGCCTCCATGGTGGCGATCAGGTGCTGGACGACGTCGTCCATGGGCCGCCTCAGCCAGAAGGCGCGCAGTGTCTCGATCCAGTGGAAGACGTAGGCGTCGCAGGACGCTGCCCGGCGCAGGTCGTCCATGGGCACGTTGCAGAGCATCGTCAGGCGGTCCTGCTCCCGGCAGACGACGGCCAGGTAGAAGGCGTCGAGCCAGGCGCGGGCGTCGGCGCCCGGCATGGGGCGGGTCACGGGCAGGCTCAGGACCTCGTCGGCGACGCGGCAGTCCACCGTGCCCGCCGGGGAGGCCGCGGCGGCGAAGAGCGCCGACCCGGTCTGCATCGCCCACACCCACGCCTCCCAGGTCTCCAGGGCCCCGGCGTCGGGGTCGGCGGCGAGGCGCGCGTCGCTGAGCCGCTTCGTGGCGGCGAACGTGGCGGCGAGGGCGCCCGGACGCCCGGCGAGGCGGGCGACGTGTTCGGCCGTGGTGTCGCTGCCCAGTTCGTCGGTGGCGCCGTGCGCCGTGGCGGTCGGGGCGGCGGGCGGCGGGGCCTGCGGCGCGGGCGGGCTCTGCGCGTGCAGCCTCTTCATCACGTCCATCAGCTCGGGCGGCGGCACCACGGAGAAGGAGCGGGTCTCGTCGTCGATGACGGTGAGCGAGGTCAACTGCCCCTGGTACCACCAGTACAGCCGGGGGGACAGGGCGCCGGGCCCGTCCTCGTAGGCGCCCAGCGCGTACGCGCTGAGGTCGTTCACGGCGTCCACCACCGTGCCGTCCTCGATCGGGTGGAACGCCAGCAGGTTCCGGCCGGGCAGGGCGACCAGCGCGCCGGCGTCCGGCAGGTCGTTGCCGGTGGTGGCGCGGGCCAGTTCGGGCAGCACGAGTGCCTTGCTCGCCACGAACGGGGAGTCGCCGTAGACGGACCACAGCCGCGCGCCCTGCGGGCCGGTGACCTCCTCGTGCTCCACGAGTTCACGGATCAGGTTCTCGTGGCCGGCCGCCCAGAGCCGGTCCAGGCCGGCGCGCGCCACGTCGTGGTCGTCGAGGATGCGCACGGAGACGGGGGTGTCGAGGGCGAGCGCCAGGAGCAGCCCGTCGGCGACCGGCCGCGTGTAGCGGAAGGAGTCCGCCGCGTCGCCGGGGAAGGCGTCGGCGGGCAGCAGGCGCAGGTAGGCACCGGCCAGCAGTTCCGCCGGGCTCTCGTCGCCCCGCGAGGCGTTGTCGAGCGCGGTGAAGTGCTGCTGGACCAGGTCGGGCCAGTGCGCGTCGGACACTCCGCGGCACTGGTGCGCGAGGTTGGACAGCGGGTAGCGGCGGCCGTCCGCCGAGACGACGGCGTCGCCCTCAAGCCGCGGGGGTATCCCGAGCCGGGCGAGGAAGTGATCGGCTGTCAGGTTTCGCAGGTGTTCGGCCTGCGGGAAGGTCAGCATCGGCAGGTGCGGGTCGGATGCGTGGTGTTCGTTCACACCGCGACTCTACGAACCATGACCGCCGGACGGAAAAACCGGGCGACGGCCGACCGCCCGGTGCCCCGCGCCTCAGGGTTCCTGCGGGTGTTCCTGCGCGACCCGGCCGCGTTCGACGGCGTCGGGCAGCGGCGCGAGGCCCAACAGCCCGCCCACGGTGTCCGTGGTGAGGGAGTGCCAGGCGCCCGCCCTGCGCAGCATCGTGTGGCCGGTTCCGTGCAGCCGGAGCAGGCGCGCGGTGGCGCCCGCTGCCACCGCCCGTGACACGAAGTCCTCGGAGGCCGCCGGGTCGGTCGTGCGGTCCTGGTCGCCGTGCAGCACGACGACGGTGCGTTCCCGCAGGTGCGCGACCGGCTCTCCCTTCGGGCACCAGGGGGCGAGGCCCACCACGGCGCGGACCGACGGGTGCCCGGCCGCGCGCAGGGCGGCGCGGCCGCCCATGGAGTGGCCGACCAGGACGACCGGCACGTCCGGGTACCGCGCCGCCAGGTCGTCCACGGCGCGCCGGGCGTCCTGGGCGGCGTCCGCCCGCTCGCCGTTCCAGCCCCGGCAGCGGTAGCGGACCCGGCCCACCAGCACGCCCCGCGCCCCGTACGCCCGCCGGACCCGGCGCGCGAAGGGCCGCATCCGCAGGCCCGGCAGATTCCATCCGGGAGGCTCCGTGAGCCCGGACTCCCGGCCGCCGTGCAGGAACAGCACGGCGGCCGCGGGCGAGCCGGGGCCGCGCGGAAGAACCAGCGGCGACCGGATGCGGTCGGCGGACTCGGGCACGAGTTCTCCTCTGGACGTCAGGGCGTCGGTTCGGCCGGACCGGCCATCATGACGCATTCCGGTCGGGGCGGTCCGTGCGGGGCGGCAGGGGGAAGAAGCCGCTGGTGCGCCTGCGGTAGGCGGCGTAACCGGGCCGCTCCGCCATGTGGCGTTCCAGGAGCGCCTTACCGCTGCCGCGGGTCAGCAGCAGGCTCATCACCAGGGGTGCGACGACGGTGGCCGCCGCGGCGGCCGGTGCGTCACAGGTGATCAGGAAGAGACCCCACCAGACGCAGAAGTCCCCGAAGTAGTTCGGGTGCCGGGTCCAGGACCACAGCCCGCGGTCCATGACCAGGCCCCGGTGGCTCGGGTCCGCCTTGAAGCGGGCGAGCTGCCAGTCGCCGACGCCCTCGAAGACGAGGCCGACGAGCCAGAGCGCCGTGCCGACCGCGGCGAGGACGGACATCGGGCCGCTGATGTAGTAGGCGGCCTGGACGGGCAGCGACACCAGCCACACCAGGGCGGCCTGCAGGAGGTAGACCTTGCGGAAGGCGTACGCGGCGCGGCTGCCCGGCGCCTTCGCCAGCATCTGTTCGTAGCGCGGGTCCTCGCCGTGGCCGCGCCCGCGCCGGGCGATGTGCCCGGCCAGGCGCAGCCCCCATACGCAGGTGAGCACGGTCACCAGGACCTGCCGTGCGCCGTCGCCCTGCCCGGCGGCCACGGCCAGGCTCGTCAGGGCCACGGCGGCGAAGGCGAGCCCCCAGGCGACGTCGACGATCCGGTGCAGGCCCTTGCGCAGGGCCACCGCGAAGGTGACGAGCAGGACGGCCAGGGCAGCGCCCGCCGCGGCGGCGAGGTTCAGGGCGAAGTCGCCCCAGGCGAAGCCGTTCACGTGGCACCGCCGGGGGTGCGGTACCAGTCGGCGGGAGTGGGCGGCAGTCCCGAGCCGCCGCGCAGGTCGGGGCGGACCGCGAGGATCTGGTCGACGCCCATGCGCCGGGCCTCGAAGGCGAGGCCGCCGCCGACCAGGTAGAGCCGCCAGACCCGGGCCGTCTCCTCGCCGACCAGGGCGACGAAGGAGCTCCAGTTGTCCTCCAGCGTGCGGTGCCAGGCGGCGACGGTGCGGACGTAGTGCTCGCGCAGGGACTGGACGGAGCCGATTTCGAGGCCGGTGGCCTCCAGCAGCGACACCGTCTGGCCCAGGGGCCGCATGTGCATGTCGGGCGCGATGTAGGACTCGATGAAGGCGCCGCCGCCGGGCGCCACCGCGCCGCGGGACATCTGCTGCACGAGGACGCGTCCGCGCGGGCGCAGCGAGCGGTACAGCTGGGCCGCGAAGGCCTCGTACTCCTCGTCGCCGACGTGTTCGCCCATCTCGATCGTGGACACCGCCTCGTACTCGCCGCCCTCGATGTCGCGGTAGTGCCGCAGTTGCACGTCGACCAGTGCGTGCAGGCCGCGCTCGCGGGCCCGGGCACGCACCGCGTCGCGCTGTTCACCGGACAGCGTCACCGCGGTGACCTGGACCTTGTGCTGCTCTGCCGCGTACAGGGCGAGTGCGCCCCAGCCGCAGCCGATGTCGAGCAGCCGGGCGCCGGGCCGCAGGTCGAGCTTGCGGCAGACGAGTTCGAGTTTGTCGCGCTGGGCGTCGGCCACCGTGTAGTCCGGGTCCTCGCGGGTCCAGTAGGCGCAGGAGTACGCCATGGTCGGGTCGAGGAGCCGTTCGTAGAAGGTGTTGGAGAGGTCGTAGTGGTGGCTGATCGCGGCCCGGTCGCGCGAGCGGGTGTGCCGGGCGCCGTGCAGTGCGGCGCGCGAGGCGGGCGGGACGGGGCGCGGACCCACGGCGCCGAGGCGGGCCGCCGTGGCGCCCGCCCTGAGCAGGTGGCGTGCGGTGGGCCTGGGCCGTTCGACCGGGCTCTCCCACAGGGCGCGCAGGCCGTCCGCGAGGTCGCCCTCGATGTCGAGGTCGCCGGTGATGTACGCCTCGGCCAGGCCCAGTTCACCGGGCTGCCACAGGAGTCGGCGCAGGGCGCGGCGGGAGCGCAGGATCACCAACGGGGCGTCGGGCGGGCCGCTCTCGCTGCCGTCCCAGGCGCGCAGCCGCACCGGGGGCGGCCCGCCGAGCACCTCGTGCAGGAGGGCGGTCAGCCGCTGTGCCGTCGTGGTCATCGCTGGGCTCCGTTCCGTGCCGCGCCGGGTGCGTCGTCGGCGGGCGTGTCGTCGGCGTGGGTGAGCAGGAACTGGTGGACGTCCAGGTACCGCGAGCGGAAGCCGGCCTCGGAGTAGGCCAGGTAGAAGGTCCACATCCGCCGGAACGTGGCGTCGAAGCCCAGCTGCCGCACCTCGTCGGCTCGTTCCCCGAAACGTTCCCGCCAGAGGCGCAGGGTCTCCGCGTAGTGCGGCCCGTATCCCTCGCACGCCGCGACGCGCAGGCCGGTCCGTGTGGTGACGGTGTCCTGCACCGCTTGCACGGAGGGGATGAGGCCGCCGGGGAAGATGTACTTCTGGATCCAGGTGTGGGTGCCCGCGGAGGCGAGCATGCGGTCGTGCGGCATGGTGATGGCCTGCAGGGCGATCCGGCCGCCGGGCGCGGTCAGGGCGTCGAGGCGGCGGAAGTAGGCGGGCCAGTACTCGGCGCCGACCGCCTCGATCATCTCGACGCTGACGACCGCGTCGTAGCGTCCCGTGACCTGCCGGTAGTCGCACAGGTCGATGTCGACGCGGCTCTGCAGCCCGGCTTCCCGTACCCGTCGGCGGGCCAGGGCGAGCTGTTCGGCGGAGAGCGTCACGGAGCGGACGCGGGCGCCCCGCTCGGCGGCCCGTACCGCCAGCTCGCCCCAGCCGGTGCCGATCTCCAGCAGGTGCGTGCCCGGGCCCACCCGGGCCAGGTCGAGGAGCCGGTCGATCTTGCGGTGCTGGGCGGCGGGCAGGTCGTCCCAGCCGGCCGGCAGCGTCTCGAAGAGGGCGGAGGAGTAGGTGAGCGTGTCGTCGAGGAAGAGCTTGAAGAGGTCGTTGGACAGGTCGTAGTGGCGGTGGATGTTGGTGCGCGATCCGTTGAGCGTGTTGCGCTGGGCGTCCGGCTGGCGGGGCGCCCACAGGCCGCGCAGCCGCTGCAGCGGCGCGGGCACGAGGGTCGAGGCGTTCCCCGCGAGGACGGTCAGGACGCCGACGAGGTCGTCGGCGTCCCACTCGCGGGCCATGTAGGACTCGCCGAAGCCGATCAGGCCCTGGTCGGCGATCCGCCGCACGAAGGCGTCCGGGTCGTGCACGCGCAGCAGCGGCCCGCCCTGGCCCAGGCGTTCGCCGCCGGCCGTGACCACGCTCAGCGGCAGCCGCCGGAACGCCTGCGTGAGGATCGCCCGGGCCGCCGTCCGCCGCCAGGCCGGCACCTGCGGCACGGTCGTCACGTCGGTCCACCGCGCGGCGTCCGACGCGCTGTTGGATGCGGATACGGAAGTGGTCACTGCATTCCTTTCTGCGGGCGATGGCCCGGTCTGGGGACGACGGGCTGTCCGCGCAGCCACAGCCGGATGCCGTGCCGGCGGATGGCGAGACTCACGGCGAGGGTCGCGAAGGGGCGCCGGGCGACCGCGCGCAGCAGCGAGCGGGGGGTCGCGGCGTGGCGCTCGCCCCGCACGGTGGCGGTGAAGGGGCGGGCCCCGGACTGCTCCAGGTGCACGGTGAGGGAGAGGCGTTCGCCCGGCACGGGCAGTCGCATCCGGTAGGCGCCGTCGACGGCGAAGAAGGGGGAGACGTAGAAGTCCTTGCCGGTGTCGGCCCGTCCCCCGGCGTCCGGGTACAGCAGGTAGCAGTGGCGCTCGCCGTAGGTGTTGTGGACCTCGGCCACCACGCAGCGCAGCGTGCCGTCGGGGTCGTGGCACCAGAAGACCGTCAGCGGGTTGAAGACGTGCCCGAGCACGCGCGCGTTGCCGAGCATCAGCACCTGCCCGCCGTCCAGGTCGATGTCGTGCGCCCGCAGATAGCGTTCGAGACCGGTCCGGATGCCGGGGTCCCGTCCGGCGAAGTGGTCGCGGCCCAGGAAGCGGGCCAGCGGGCGCAGCACGGCGGGCAGCGCCGGGAGCCGGTCCAGGTCGACGAGCCACAGGTAGGTGCGGTGGGTGAGCGCGTAACGGCGCGGCAGGGTGCGGACGTGGGTGATCTCGCTCGGGTACAGGGCGGGAGCCGTGGGATGCCGTGCGGGCGGGGTCATCGCCACTCCACCCCCAGCGCCTGGGCCGCCCGGACACCGGAGCGGCAGCCGTCCTCGTGGAATCCCCAGCCGTGGTACGCCCCGGCGTAAGCGGTGACCGGGGTGTTGAGCGCGGGCAGTCGGTCCTGGGCGGCCACCGACTCCTCGGTGTAGACGGGGTGTTCGTAGCGCATGCGGGCCAGGATCCGGTCCTGGGGCACGTGCCCGTCGTCGCCGAGGGTGACCACGTAGGTCTCCGGCGCGTCCAGGTGCTGGAGCCGGTTCATGTCGTAGCTGACCCGCACCCGGTCCTCGGTGGAGGCGCAGGACGGCAGCAGGTAGTTCCAGGCGGCCCGCGCGCCCCGGCTGCGCGGCAGCACGGTGGTGTCGGTGTGCAGCAGCGTCGGGTTGGCGGAGTAGCGGAAGGCGCCCAGGGTACCGGTCTCGGCCTCGGTGGGGTCGGTGAGCAGGCGCAGGGCCTGGTCCGGGTGGGTGGCGATCACGACGGAGTCGTACGTCGTGACCGTGCCGTCGTCCGTGGTGATCTCCGCGCGGCCCCCGGTCCTGCGCAGGGCCCGCACCGGCGTCGACGTGTGGACCGCGGCGAGCTGCTTCCCGATCGGGTTCACGTACTCGCGGGAGCCGCCGGTCACCGTGCGCCAGGTCGGCGAGCCGGTCACGCTGAGCATGCCGTGGTGGTCGAGGAAGCGGAACAGGTAGCGGGCGGGGTATTGCAGGGCGGTGCCCGGCGGGCAGGACCAGACGGCCGCGACCACGGGGATCGCGAAGTGCCGTACGAAGTAGTCGGAGAAGCGGTGCCGGGCGAGGAACTCCCCCAGCGTGCCGCCGGTGGCGTGGTCGGGTGCGGCGAGCAGGGTCCGCGCCGCCCGGTGGAAGCGCGGGACCTCGGCGAGCATGCGCAGGTAGGCGGGGCGCAGGGCGTTGCGCGGCTGGGCGAACAGGCCGCGCGGGCCGCGGGCGCCCGCGTATTCGAGGCCGCAGCCCTGGCACCGGACCGACATGCTCATCTCGGTCGGCTGGGTGGCCACGTCGAGTTCGCGGAAGAGGCGAAGGAGCTGGGGGTAGGTCCGTTCGTTGTGCACGATGAACCCGGAGTCGACCTGGCGCACCAGTCCGTCGGCCGCCGATATGTCGTGCGTGTGGGCGTGGCCGCCGGTCCTGTCGTCGGACTCGTACAGCGTGACGTCGTGTGCCCGGCGCAGGATGTGGGCCGCCGTCAGTCCGGCGATCCCGCTGCCGATCACCGCTGTACGCGGTCGTCGCTCCATGCCGCTCCCCTCCTCGATGCGGGCGCGAACGCCCCTCGTGGAGTAATTCGGAGCCGAGGCTGGTGCGGTTTGGTGCCAACTCGGTGACCGGGGTGAAGCCCTGTGACCTGGGTGTACGGGAGGGGCGTGGGCGTCCGTGACGCGGTGGCGGTGCCCGGGTGGCGACGGTCGTGCGCGGCGGGCGCGTCACGCGCGCGGGTGCCGCCCCACGAGGGCCGTGAGGAGGCCCGGGAACGCCGCGTCCATCTCGTCGCGGCGCAGGGCGTTCATGCGGGAGGTACCCACGTAGTACTGGCGGATCAGGCCCGCCTCGCGCAGCACGTGGAAGTGGTGCGTGGCGGTGGACCTGCTCACCGGGAGGTCGATCGTGCCGCAGGCCAGGTCCTGGTCACCGGCGTACAGCTCGCCGACGATGTGGCGGCGGACCGGATCGACCAGGGCCTCGAGCACTTGCTGGAGGCCGATGGAGTCGAGGTCGGGGTGGGCGGGGACGCGGTCGCTCCCGCCCCTGGACCGTGTGCTGGCCATGCGTCGCCGACCTCCTGCCGTGGGGTGCGTGGTGCGGCTGTCCGCCGGGAGCGACGGCCGCGTCGTGCGACTGCGGTCAAAGTATCACCGCCGCCGAACTTTGACCGACATCGAACTTTGACAGCCGTCGAACTGTGCGCTTGGGTGAGGTCGGCGACGCGGTCCACGCGCAGCCGTCATCGGTCGGAGGGGGATGCGTGATGGCCACAACGGTGCGGTTCCACGAGCACGGCGGGCCCGAGGTACTGCGGCTCGAAGAGGTTCCGGTCGGCGATCCCGGCCCCGGGGAGCTGCGCATCCGGGTGGACGCGATCGGGATCAACCGCGCCGAGGTGCTGCTCCGCGGCGGGCACTACATCGAGCCGGTCAAGGAGTTCCCGGCCCGGCTCGGCACCGAGGCCGCGGGCGTGGTGGAGGCCGTCGGGCCGCGGGTGACCGGGTTCGAGGTCGGCGGGCCGGTCAGCGTGGTGCCGGCGTTCTCGATGAACGACTACGCGGTGTACGCACAGCAGGCGATCGTGCCCGCGGCGGCGGTGCTGCACCGCCCGGAAGGCGTCGGCGCGGTCGACGGCGCGGCCGTCTGGATGCCCCATGTCACCGCCTACGGCGCACTGGTCGAGGTCGGCGGCCTGCGGGCCGGGGACACCGTCGTCCTCACCGCCGCGTCGAGCAGCGTGGGCCTGGCCGCGATCCAGCTCGCCCGGCGCGTCGGCGCGGTGCCCATCGCCACCACGCGCGGCCGGGCCAAACGGGACGCGCTGCTGGCGGCGGGGGCGGCCGCGGTAATCGTCACGGACGAGGAGGACGTCGCCGACCGGGTGCGGGAGCTGACGGGGGGCCGTGGTGCGGAGTTCGTCTTCGACGCCGTGGCCGGACCCGGCGTCGTGGACCTGGCCCGCGTGGTCGCCCCCGGCGGCACGCTGTTCCTGTACGGCGCGGTGAGCGGCCGGCCGACGCCGTACCCGGGGTTCGAACTCGGCATGCCCGCCCTGAACATGCGCACCTACACCCTGCACGAGACGACCCGCGACGCACGGCGCCTGCGGCGTGCCGAGGCCTTCGTCTCCTCCGGGCTGAGCACCGGGGCGTTCCGGCCCGTCGTGGACCGCACCTTCCGCCTCGACGAGATCGTGGAGGCCCACCGCTACATGGAGGCGGGCGCGCAGGTCGGCAAGATCGTCGTCACGGTCGACCACTGAGCAACCGACGACCTGGCCGGTCGGGGCGGCCGACGTCATACCAGAAGCTGACGTCGGCACCGCGCATACGTCCACGGTCTGGCGGCACGCGATACCGAGGGCCGACGTGACGTCAACACGCCCTGTTCTAGCGTCACTTGACATGACGAAGACGCACGGGACGACAGGGCCGACAGAGCCGATGGACGCGACGACGAGGGGCGGCGGCGCGGTGAGAGGCGGCGGGGCGGTGCGAGGCGGCGGGGCGGCGACGGGCACCGGGGCGGACCACGTGCGGGTCCCGCGGACGCCGGGGCTCCGCGCCACCCGACCCCGGCGGGGCCCGGTCACCGCCCTCTCCCTCGCCGTCGTCCTCTCCCTCGCGGGCGGCGCCACCGCCTTCGCCGCGGGAGCGGACGACACGACCGGCGGGACGTCGGTGCGCGACGCCCCGCGGGAGAAGCTCCGCCTGCCCCGCCCCACCGGCCCGTTCGCGGTCGGCCGCGACACGCTCCACCTGGTCGACCGGGACCGTCGCGACCCCTGGGTGCCGTCGGCCGGCGCGCGGGAGCTGATGGTGGACCTCTCCTACCCGGGACGGCACGGCGGCGGCCGCCCCACCGCGTACACCTCCCGGCGGGAGGCCGAGCTCCTCCTGGCGTACGGCGGGCTCGACCGGCGCATCCCCGCCGCCGCGTACAGCGCCACCCGCACCTTCGCGCGCGCCGGGATCCGACCCGCGCCGGGCCGCTTCCCCCTGATCGTCCTCTCCCCCGGCTTCACCGCGCCCCGCTCCACGCTGACGCACCTCGCCGAGGACCTGGCGAGCCGCGGCTTCGTCGTGGCCACCGTCGACCACGCGTACGAGTCCATCGGCACGGCCTTCCCCGGCGGGCGCATCCTGACCTGCGAGGCCTGCGAACCGGCGGCGGAGCCCGGCGGGGGCCGGCGCGTCACCGAGGGGCGGGCCGAGGACCTCTCGTACGTCATCGACCGGCTCACCGGCCGCGGTGCCGCCTGGCAGCGCTCCGGGATGATCGACGCGACCCGGATCGGGGCGGGCGGCCACTCCATCGGCGGGGCCGCCGCGCTCGCCACCATGACCGCCGACCGCCGGGTGCGGGCCGGCGTGAACATGGACGGCAGCTTCCACACGGGCCCCGCCGGGATCGACGGCCGCCCCTTCCTGATGCTGGGCACCGAGGTCCAGCACACCCCCGGCATCGAGGACGGCAAGAACTGGGACGAGACCTGGCGGGAGCTGGACGGCTGGAAGCGCTGGCTCACCGTCGCGGGCTCCGGGCACTACTCGTTCACCGACGTGCCCGTGCTGGCCGGGCAGGCCGGTGTGGTCGACCCCCAGGTGCCGCTGTCCGGCGAGCGCTCGGCTCAGATACCGCGGGCGTACGTGGGGGCGTTCTTCGCACGGCACCTGCGCGGCGTGCCGCAGCCCCTGCTCGACGGGCCCACCCCCGGGAATCCCGAGATCACCTTCCGCCACCACGCATAAGACACGCCGCCCGGGAAGCAGACTCGATGCGCGGCATCCCGCCGCACTGAACAATGGGGAAACCACCTCTTCTTCTCAGGAGCGTCAGGCATGAGCACTACAGCCCAGATCGGCGTCACGGGCCTCGCTGTCATGGGGCGCAATCTCGCCCGCAACTTCGCCCGCAACGGCTACGCGGTCGCCCTGCACAACCGGACCGCGTCCCGGACGCACGACCTGGTGACGGAATTCGGCGAGGAGGGCATCTTCGTCCCTACCGAGACCGCCGAGGAGTTCGTGGCGGCTCTCGAGCGCCCGCGACGACTGGTGATCATGGTGAAGGCGGGCGAGCCGACGGACGCGGTGATCAAGGAGTTCGCGCCGCTCCTCGAACCCGGCGACATGATCGTCGACGGCGGCAACGCGCACTTCGCGGACACCCGCCGCCGGGAGAAGGAGCTGCGCGAGCAGGGCATCCACTTCGTGGGCACCGGCGTCTCCGGCGGCGAGGAGGGCGCGCTCCACGGCCCGAGCATCATGCCCGGCGGCAGCGCCGAGTCGTACGCGTCGCTGGGCCCGATGCTGGAGAAGATCTCCGCGAAGGCGAAGGACGGCGCCCCCTGCGTGACGCACTGCGGTCCGGACGGCGCGGGCCACTTCGTCAAGATGGTGCACAACGGCATCGAGTACGCCGACATGCAACTGATCGGCGAGGCCTACCAGTTGCTGCGGGACGTGGCCGGGTACTCCCCCGCGCGGATCGCGGACATCTTCCGTACGTGGAACACGGGCCGCCTGGACTCGTACCTGATCGAGATCACGGCCGAGGTCCTGTCCCATGTGGACGCGGCCACCGGCAAGCCCTTCGTGGACGTCGTCCAGGACCAGGCGGAGCAGAAGGGCACAGGGCGCTGGACGGTGCAGATCGCCCTCGACCTGGGCGTGCCGGTGTCGGGGATCGCGGAGGCGGTGTTCGCGCGCTCGCTGTCCGGGCACGCGGGGCTGCGCGCCGCGTCCAAGGGGCTCGCGGGTCCGGCGGCCGGCACGCTGGACGAGTCGGCGGCCGCCGCCTTCGCCGATCAGGTCGAGCAGGCGCTGTACGCCTCGAAGATCGTGTCGTACACGCAGGGCTTCCACGAGATCGCCGCGGGCAGCGAGGAGTACGACTGGCACATCGACCTCGGCGCGGTGGCCCGCATCTGGCGCGGCGGCTGCATCATCCGGGCGGCCTTCCTCGACCGGATCACCGCCGCGTACGAGGCCGACGCCGAGCTGGTCTCGCTCCTGTCGGACAAGGGCTTCGCCGACGAGATCGGGGCGGCGCAGGACGACTGGCGGGCGGTCCTGGTCGCGGCGACCACGCAGGGCGTGCCCACGCCGGGCTTCGCCGCAGCCCTCGCCTACTACGACGCGCTGCGCTCCGAGCGGCTGCCCGCCGCGCTCACCCAGGGCCAGCGGGACTTCTTCGGCGCGCACACCTACCGGCGGGTCGACCGCGAGGGCTCGTTCCACACGCTCTGGGGCGGTGACCGCTCCGAGGTCGACGCCTAGGAGGACACACGCAGGAGGGCAGCGGCCCGGGCTCCGACGACCGACGTCGGGACCCGGGCCGTTCCCTGTGCCCCGTGCCTGCGTCCCCGTGGGTCCGACACGGCGGGGTCAGCGGTGGCCGAGCGGCGTGACGCGGGCCACGCCGGGCGCTCCGGGCCTGTGAGCCCACTCATAGGGGCCACGTCACATGCTAAGGACGGTAGTAGTGGCCTGCGGGCCGCGCCCGGGGGCCGGGAGGCAGATCCGCGGCCCCACCTGCGGCTCCCTCTGCGTAAGCGGGTAGTACGTCACACCTTTGCGCCCCCGACCGGCGGGCGCTAACCCTGGCTGAAGTCTTCGGCTCGCCGGGATCGCACCGGGCATCGCAGCCCGCACCGAGCGAGCCACCACACACCCCAGAGGAGTGACACCCGCATGCGCAGCACCCGGACCTCGACCCGCACGACCCGACTCCGCCGGATCTCCTTCGCGGGCCTGGCCACCACCGGTGCGGCGGCCGCCGCCCTCACGCTGGTCCCCACCGCCGCCCACGCGGCCGAGCCGGCCAAGGCGGCCGCCGCGGCGCCGCAGGCCCAGGCCGGCGACAAGTCCTACGCCAACAACCTCGACGGCTGGATCCGCCAGTCCCTGGACATCATGAAGTCCAAGGGCATCCCGGGCTCCTACGAGGGTCTGCACCGCAACATCATGCGCGAGTCCGCCGGCAACCCGAACGCCCAGAACGGCTGGGACGTCAACGCCCAGAACGGCACCCCGTCCAAGGGCCTGCTCCAGGTCATCCAGCCCACGTTCGACGCCTACCACGTCGACGGCACGGCGAACAGCCTGACCGACCCGGTCGCCAACATCACCGCGGCCGCCAACTACGCCGCCGACAAGTACGGCTCCATCGACAACGTCGACTCCGCCTACTGAGTCACCGCTTCACCCAGCTTCACGAAGAGAGGCAGCGCATGCCGCACCAGAGCGGGAACGAGTACCCCGCGCACCAGGTCGCAGGCCCCGCGGTGCCCGACTACGGGCCCGCGCGCGTCCGCGGCTCCCGGCGCAAGCCCCGGAAGAAGGCCCTGCGGTACACCGCCTGGGCCGCCCTGGGCACGGTCCTCGTCGCCGGCGGAGGAGTGGCCTACGCCTGGCAGCACCTCAACGGCAACATCCAGGGCACCGACGTGAACGCCGCCCTCGGGCACGACCGCCCCGCCGAGCAGGCGGACGGGTCGATGAACATCCTGCTGCTCGGCTCCGACTCGCGGGCCGGGACGCACGGCCAGTACGGCGAGGGCGTGAGCGGGGCGCGGGCCGACACGGCGATGGTCCTGCACGTCGACAAGACCCACAAGAAGGCTTCGGTCGTCAGCATTCCGCGCGACACGATGGTCGAGCGGCCGCAGTGCGCGCAGTCCCACGGCGGCAGCGCGTCCGGCGCGCAGCAGGCCATGTTCAACTCGTCGTACCAGGTGGGCGGGCCGGCGTGCACGGTCAAGACGGTCGAGAAGATGTCCGGCCTGCGCATGGACCACTACCTTGAGGTCGACTTCAAGGGCTTCCAGAAGCTCATCGACGAGCTCGGCGGCGTGGATATCACCACCCACAAGGCCATCAAGGACCACAACAGCGGCCTCGCGCTGACCGCGGGCAAGCACACGCTCAAGGGCAAGCAGGCCCTGGCGCTCGTGCGGACCCGGCACGGCGTGGGTGACGGCAGCGACCTGGGGCGGATCCAGCTCCAGCAGGCCTTCATCAAGGCGCTCATCCACCGCGCCAACGCCGTCGACCCGCTCAGCAGCCCCGCCAAGTCCTACGACCTCGCGGACACCGCGACCAAGACCATCAGTGCCGACTCGGACCTGGCCTCGGCCGACAAGCTGATCGGCCTCGCCAAGGAGCTGAAGGGCATCAGCCCCGACCGCACCGACATGGTGACGATGCCGGTCACCTACGACGCGCAGGACTCGGGGCGGGTGCTGCCCCTGGACAAGGCCTCGCACCAGGTGTGGAGCGCGCTGCGACACGACCGGTCCATCCCGAAGGACGCCACCCGGCAGTCGGTGGGCGACCGGACCGAGTCGCCGGTCTCGGCGGGCTCCTGAGGTCCGCGGCCGGCCGGGCCGACGACTCCCGGCCGGCCGCGCCGCACGGCAGGCCACGGCGATGACGTCCAGGAACCCGGTGAGCCTCCGGGCGGACGGCCCGACCTGACTTCTCACCCTCACGTAGAGGGTCAGACTTCACTCGATACGGTCAGCAGACCCGCTCCCCGGACGGCACCCCTGTCGTCGGGAGCCGGGCCCCCGGGCATAGTGGACCGTCGCCGACAGAAATCGCGCGGTTTCTGTTATCGAGGTGGGCGCAGGGCGTCTCCCCTGTGTCGGAGGAGAAACCCCCCACACAGAAAGTGGACACAGCGTGAGCAGCGAACGCCACATCGCGATGATCAGGGCAGCTCAGGACGGGGACCAGCGGGCGCAGGACGCGCTGGTGGCGGAGTACCTGCCGCTGGTCTACAACATCGTCGGGCGGGCCCTGAACGGCCATACGGACGTGGACGACGTCGTGCAGGAGACCATGCTCCGCGTGCTGGGCGGCCTGGACGGTCTGCGCGACCCCGGGCAGTTCCGCAGCTGGCTCGTCGCCATCACCATGAACCAGATACGCGGCCACTGGCGGGAGCGCGCGACGGGCGCGATACCCGCCGGCGGCGGTCTCGGGGACGGCTACGACGTGGTGGACCCGGGCGCCGACTTCGTGGACCTGACCATCACCCGGCTCGGCCTCTCCGGGCAGCGGCGGGAGACCGCCGAGGCCACCCGCTGGCTCGACGAGGACGACCGGGCGCTGCTGTCCCTGTGGTGGCTGGAGTCCGCGGGCGAGCTCACCCGGGCCGAGGTCGCCGACGCGCTGGAGCTGACCCCGCAGCACGCCGCCGTGCGGGTGCAGCGGATGAAGGCGCAGCTGGAGACGGCCCGCGTCGTCGTCCGCGCGCTGTCGGCGCAGCCGCCCTGCACGGGTCTGCGGCAGATGACCGCGGGTTGGGACGGGATACCGTCCGCGCTCTGGCGCAAGCGACTGGCCCGCCACGCCCGCGACTGCGGGGCCTGCGAGGGCCACTGGTCCAACCTCGTGCCCGCCGAGGGCCTTCTGGTGGGTCTCGGCCTGGTCCCGGTGGGTGCCGCGCTCACCGGCATGACCGCGGTGCCCGATCTCGGCGAGGTCGGCGCGACCGCTCCTTACGCCGCCCACGGCGCCGCTCCGGTCTCGGCCCGGACGCAGGCCCGCCGCGATCGCGCCAAGCGCCGCCGCAGAGCCACCGGCGTGGCCGCCGCGGTCGTCGCCCTCGGCATCGGCGGCACCGCCGTGCACCTGCTCACCGGCCCGGACGCGGACGAGACGTCGCCGTCGACCGCCGCCGCGCCCGCCTCCCCCACCCCGCGGGAGCCGTCGAAGAGCGCCTCGCCCTCGTCCGAGCGCTCGGCGTCCCCCAGCGCCAAGCCCTCCCCCAGCAAGTCGAAGGCGAAGAACAAGAAGAAGAAGCCCGAGCCCGGTCCGTCGCGGACCAGGACCAAGCCCGCCGAGCCGAAGCCGACCGCGAAGCCCCGGCAGCCCGACCCCGCGCCGCCGAAGCCGAGCGGCACCGCCGAGCAGGTCGTCGCCCTGGTCAACACCGAGCGCGCCAAGGCGGGCTGCGGTCCGGTCGGTTCCAACGCGAAGCTGGCGACGGCCGCCACCAAGCACTCCGCTGACATGGCCGCCCGCGACTACTTCGACCACACCAGCCCTGACGGCAAGGACCCCGGCGACCGCATCACCGCGGCCGGCTACCGCTGGAGCACGTACGGCGAGAACATCGCCCGCGGGCAGCAGACCCCGGCGTCCGTGATGGATTCGTGGATGAACAGCCCCGGCCACCGCGCCAACATCCTCAACTGCGACTTCAAGGAGCTGGGCGTGGGCATCCACAACGGCTCGGGCGGCCCGTGGTGGACGCAGGCGTTCGGCACGGCGCGCTGACCTGATGGCCGGGCGGTCCGCTCAGCCGACCTGCTGGGTGTGGAACTGTTCCAGGCGTCGCTGGGCGAGCAGCAGCGTGCCGCGCTGACGGCCGGGCACCTGGCGGCGCAGGGTGACCAGGGCGGGGCCGAGCGCGCGGACCGCCTCGGGGTCGCGGATGCGGTCCCAGAGGTGATGGGCACGGTCGGCCGCGGCCTCCACCTCGGCGGAGTCGAGTGCCTGTCCCGCCGTGATGCGGGCGGCGGCCACCGCGAGCCAGGTCTCGCAGCTGCGCGCCGGATCACCGGCGAACCGCGCGAGGTCCGCCCGCACCTCCATCCAGTGGATGACCTCCTTGGAGCCCGGGCCGTGCATGCGCAGCGCGCTCTGCTCCCACGACGCGGCCAGCGACGCCGCCTCACCGTGCCGGCCCGCCTCGACGGCCGCGGTGATCGCGGCGTGCGGGTCCATGCCGTTGTCCTCGGCCCGGGGGCGCGGCGGGACGGGTGCGGCGGTGGGCGCGGCGGCCGGGTCGTGGGCGAGCAGCAGGTCCTGGGCGTCGTCGGCGACGCTCTGGGCGGCGGCGTGCTGGTGGAGCTGGGGCAGCGGCGGGCGGTGACCGCTGCGCAGGATCGTCGCGAGGGCCTTCATGTACGCGGGGGTCGCGGGCGTCCGACGCCGGGCCGGCGGGGCGATGCGGCCGTAGAGCGCGACGCCCGGGCCCGCGTCGAGCGGCTGCGCGGTGAGCGCCTGCCAGCTCTCCTGGTCCGTGTGCAGGTCGGCGAGGACGCTGGTGCTGCCCGCCGGGCGCAGCCGCAGTTCCTGCGTGATCCAGTGCCAGGGGAATCCGGTGTAGCGCACGGTGGCCGTGGTGGTCCGGGCGAGCCCGACGTGCAACTGCCGCTGGCGTCGGTCGAGATGGACCTGTCCGACGAGGTACACCGTCAGGGGCCCCGGTGTCATGGCCGCCGCCCTGAGGCGGGTCAGGAGCGTCTGCGGATCCAGCGGGTCCGCGAGTTCCACGATGCTCGCGGTCGGCGTGCCCGCGAGCGTCTCCGGGGGCACCGCCGCGAGGACGGGAAGCACGGAGGCGGCGTCCACGAGGCGTCCCCTGCCCACCGGGGCAGCCGCGATGAGCAGCACGGTTCCAGGCATGGGCGCCTCCCTCTCGATCATCACGTCAGCACCGTATCCGCATCTCCCGTCCGGCGCCCCCATCGGGCGGTCTTCGGGCGGGCTCGGGCGGAGTTCACGGCTGCCCCGGACACGGGGCGGCGGGCGGGACGGGGAGAGGGAGGCCTCCCTGCCGGGCGGACTCAGCGGATGTTCACGTCGATGCAGGCGTAGAAGGCGTTGGAGGTGTCGCCGATGTTCCACACGGCGAGGACCTTGTGGCGGCCGGTGGCGCTGCCGAGGTTCACCTGGTGCGAAACGGTCTGCGGGGGCTGCTGGTTGCCGCCGTCGATGGTGGCGACCTTGGTGCCGTCGACGAAGTACTCGTAGTTCGCCGTCCGGTGCCGGGCGGTGAACGTCCAGGTGAACGTCTGCGTCCGGCTGACGTCGCTGACCCGCCAGCCCTTGCCGTCGTTGTCGAGCTCGGCGAACCTGGCATTGCCTCCGCTGCAGCTGCGCAGGCCCTTGGGGCCCTCCACGCTCTGCGGCTCGTACTTGATCTCGCCGCACTGCACGGTGCCGGCGGCGCACTGCGCCTGGCGGCTTGCGGGCGCGTTGACGTATCCGTGCGCGCTCGCGGAACCGGTCGGCAGGGTGAGGGCGAGCACCGGTGCGAGACCGGCACCGATGGCGGCGGCTGTCTTGCGTTTCTTGTCCATTCCTACTCCTTCACGGCATGTCTTCATGGGGGTGTGCGGCGTGAAGTGCTCTCGTGGGGCGGGCCTGAGGGTGGAGTGTCGTGCGGGGTGTGGCCGGTCGGTGGGGCCAGATGGTCGCGACGGCCACTTGGTCCGGACCATAGACTTTGGCGCGGCCCGGTCAAGGTCGGTTTCGCGCCAGGCCTTACGCGGAGGGCGTCCCAGGCCTTACGCGGAGGGCGTCCGCCGGGCGCGGGACGCGAGACGGTCGGCGAGCTCGCCGATGAGTCGGCGCAGCTCGTCGGGGCGCTCGACGACGAACGGCCGGTCGAGCGCGGCCAGTACGGGCGGCAGCCAGTCCAGGCGTTCCGCCCGCACCTCGGCCCGCCACCAGCGCTCGCCGCCCGCCTCTCCCGTCGCATCCGCCCCTTCCGCCTCGACCGCCACCGCCGCCTCTTCCTCGGACTCCCCCGCCTCCTCGTGCAACACGGCGACAGCGGCCGGAAGATGGGCGCGGAGGTGCCGGGCCGTCGCCCTGATCCGCAGGGTCACCTCGTGCCGGTACCCGGCCGTGGCGAAGCCCGCCAGGACGCGGTCCCGCGGGCTGCGGCCGACGGGCGCCTCGAAGGAGCCGGGCAGGGTGCGTGCCTCCGTGACGCGGTCCAGGCGGAAGGTCCGCTCCTCGCCGGTCACGGGCTCCGCGCCGGTGACGTACCAGCGGCCCGCGTGCGCGACGATCCCGTACGCGTGCAGCACGCGTCGGCTGCGGCGGCCCTCGCGGTCGGTGTAGCCGATCGAGACCGGCCTGCCGTGGCGCACCGCGTCGGCGACGGTGAGCAGGGTGTCGGCGTCGGGGGCGGGGAGCTCGCGGGGTTCCCCGGTGTGGGCGACGGTCTCCAGGAGCGCGTCGAGGCGGTGGGCGAGATGCCGGGGCAGCACCCGCCGGATCTTGGCCGCCGCCGTCTCGCCGGCCGTGGGAAGTCCCGTCACCGGCCCCGCGCGCCGGACCGCCGCGAGGCCCAGGAGGACGGCCAGCGCCTCCTCCTCGCCCAGCATGAGCGGCGGCAGCCGGTAGCCGGAGCCGAGCCGGTAGCCGCCGTGGCGTCCGCGCACCGATTCCACGGGCACGTCGAGGTCGATCAACTGCTCCACGTACCGCCGTACCGTGCGCCCTTCGACGCCCAGCCGGTCGGCGAGCTCGGCCACGGTGCGGATGCCGCCGGACTGCAGCAGCTCCAGGAGGGTCAGCACGCGGCCGGTCGGTCGGGACATGGTCACCAACCTAGCGCGGATACCGGACCGATTCCGTCCGCTATTTTCCCTAGCCTGCGGAGTGCATCGACCAGCACGACGACTTGGGCGGCCGCGGCCGCCGGGGAGATCTCCATGGACTTCGTCTCGATCCGCATCATCACCGGCGACGTGCCGCGCCTCGTCGGCTTCTACGAGCGGGCCACCGGCGTGCGGGCGCGGTGGGCCACCGACGACTTCGCCGAAATCGTCACGCCCACCGCCACGCTCGCCCTCGCGAGCACCCGCACCGTTCCGCTGTTCGCCCCGGGTTCGGCCCGTCCCGCGGACAACCACAGCGTCATCACCGAGTTCCTGGTGGACGACGTGGACCGTGTCCACCGGGAGCTCGCCGACCGGGTGACCGACGTCGTCGCGGGGCCCACCACCATGCCCTGGGGCAATCGGTCGCTGCTGTTCCGCGACCCCGACGGGAACCTCGTCAACTTCTTCACCCCGGTGACCGAAGCGGCGAGGGAGCGGGTCGCCCGGTGACGTCGCACGCCGTCGCGCGTTCCAGTCACGCATTCCAGGCACCCGGCATTCCAGCAGGTCAGAGGGCATTCTCGCGTTCCAGCGTCCCTAACTGACCGGCATTCATGGCCTGCGGAGCACGGCACCCCGCAAGCTCGGACCGTGCCCGTCCGCCGGCCTGGCCCACGGGCACGGATCAGCGGTATCGACTTTGGGAGTTCGTACATGCTTCGCAAGCGCTCATGCCTGATCGCCGCGCCCGTCGCGGCGGTCGCCCTGACCCTGACCGTGGCCGGCCACCAGGCCAGTGCGGCCGGAGCGCCCGCCTCGGGCGGCGCGGACCGGTCCGGGACGGCGGCCGCGGCGGCCCCGTGCCTGTCCGGCACCACGACGCTGCTCGGCGACCTGGACGGGGACAGCTATCCGGACAAGATCATCAACCCCGGTCACACCGGCACCAGGATGACGGTCCAGTGGGGCACCGCGACCGGCGCGTTCGGCGAGAAGCAGTCCGTCGGCAAGCTGGTCGGCGCCAAGCCGGGCGAGGTCGCCACCGCCGCGGTCGCCGACTTCCAGAAGGACGGCAAGCTCGACATCGTCGTCAACATCGTCAAGCCCTCGGGCGTGGACGACCCGAACACCGCCCGCGTCTCCGACTTCCGGCCGGGGCCCCTGAAGCGGACGAACCTTGGTTCCACCCGCACCCGGCACCTCGATATCGGCGACGTCCGCGAGGCGAAGGAGCTGCGCGTCGCCAACTACGGCGGCGACGTCTACCCGGACCTCGCCATCCTCAACAACGC
Organism: Streptomyces sp. NPDC002564; assembly: GCF_042889645.1. Classification (NCBI taxonomy): domain Bacteria; kingdom Bacillati; phylum Actinomycetota; class Actinomycetes; order Kitasatosporales; family Streptomycetaceae; genus Streptomyces; species Streptomyces sp. NPDC002564. The sequence goes on from NZ_JBIARE010000011.1 coordinate 224,167, forward strand.
CGGCGACGGCGTGCTGGAGCGCGAGGTGCGGCTCTCCAAGGCCACCACCGGCCCGGGCGCGTACGACGCGGACCAGAACAGCAGGTACGGCGACTCGGGCACCCCGGCCGAGCCGCCGACCATGCCCACCGACGGCTGGAAGCACTTCTACACGTCCTGCTCCTGACGTCCCCCGGGTGCCGCCCCCGGCCGTCCGGAGCCCGGCGGCGCCCGGCCGGCCGGCTCCCGGGGCGCACCCGTAGCCCCCGTTCTCCCCTGCCGGGTCCCGCCCGCGCCCCCGTCGGGCGGGACCCGGCACGGTGGCACGCCGCTGTCGCGCACCGTGCCGCCACAGACAGTGAGGAAGATCGCTTGTCCACCTCGCCCCTGGCCCTCGTGGGCCCGCCCACCGCCCTGCCGTCACCGCACCGGGTACGGGTCGCCGTGAGCGCCCCCGACCCGATCAGCCGGGAGGGCGTGCGCAGCCAGTTGCGCCGTCACCCCGAGGTCGAACTGTGCGAGGGCCCGGGCTCCGCCGACGTCGCCCTGCTCATCGAGGACACCCTGGACGAGGCCGCCTTCACCCGGCTGCGGCGTGCCGTGCGCAGCGAGGGTGCGCGGGGCGTCCTCGTCGCGGGCACGGTCCGCGAGCACGAGCTCCTCGACGTCATCGAGTGCGGGGTCAGGGCCGTCGTCTGGCGCCGGGAGGCGACCGCGCAGCGGCTCGTGCAGGCGGTGGTGACCGCCGCCAAGGGGGACGGCGATCTGCCCGCGGACCTCCTGGGGCAGCTCATCGGCCAGGTGCGGCGCCTGCACCGGGGCGACGAGCAGCCGAACGTCCTGTCGAGCTTCACCAAACGCGAGCTGGACGTGGTGCGCCTGGTGGCCGAGGGCTTCGACACGTCGGAGATCGCCACGAAGCTGTCGTACTCCGAACGCACCGTCAAGAACGTGATGTACGGCCTCACCACGCGCCTGCACCTGCGCAACCGCGCGCACGTGGTGGCGTACGCCGTGCGCGAGGGCTATATCTGAGGGCCGCCGCGTGTGAGGGCCGCCGCACCGCGTGCCGGGACGGGCGGGCAGGACTGGACACCTGGTCCCGGTGGCCCGCTCCCCCCACGGCGCGGGCCACCGGACCGAGGTGCCGGAGTCCGGTCACACCGTGAAGCGGACCGACTCCAGCTGTTGGTACTGCTCGATGGGGCTGCCGTGGTACTTCCAGTTCCCCGGATCGGTGCACACCTCGCCCATCCAGTCCCGGCCCTGCACGAAGGCGTCGCTGCACGCCGAGCCGTCGACGACCTTGAAGGTGTAGGCCTCCAGGGCGGGGTCGTCGCTCTTGGTGCTGCCGAAGACCATGTCCTTGCCGTCCTCGGCGTTCGACCAGGGGATCCCGGTGCGCCAGCCCTCCCCCACGAACGCCCCGGTGCCGCTGACCCCCCGGGTGCCGGACACCGCGATGTTGAGCGCCTTGATCGGGGTGCCCCCACCGGCCGCCCCCGCCTCCTCGCCGTCGCAGACGGGGGCCTGCCAGGCGTCGCCGACGTAGGCGCGGTAGCAGATGTGCCGGCCCTCGCCGAGCTCCCCGACCGCGTCGGCCGCCGTCCGCTCCGCGGGCTCCTCGTCCCCGCCGCCACCGCCGCCCCCGCCCTCGGGTTCCTCGGGTCCCTCGTCGCCGGACGTGTCCGGCTTCTCCTCGGGCTCCTTCGGGGGTTCTGAGGGCGCGGCGCCGGCCGGGGGCGAGGGGCTGTTCGGCACGACCTTGCCCGCCTCCTGCGGCTTCTCCTGGGCCATCGTCTGCATCTGGGGCCGGTAGGTCAGCCAGACGGTCACGAACGCGATCGTCACCGCGAGGACCAGGCCGAGGCAGGCGGCCGGCCAGCCCGGCAGGACCCCGCGCTGCACGAAGGTGCCCGGCACGTCCATCGGCTCGGTGCCGGAACGGCGCACGGCCAGGGAGTAGGGCAGTTCCTGCCGGGACCCGAACCAGGTGACCTGCCGGGGCCGCAGCGTCGCCCGCACGAAGGCGGCCCGGCCCGGCTCGATCTGGAGGGTGCTCGGCTCGATGTCGTACGACAGCCGGTCGCCGGTGTCGTTGCCGCTGAGCGAGGCGGTCACGCCGGTATTGCCCAGGTTGTCCACGGCGAGCTGCGGCCGCCCCCGGAACCATCCCTTCACCGTGGGCGGCACCATCTCGGCGCGCACCTCGGTGAAGGGGGTGACCGTGAGCTGTCCCTCGGGGACGGAGACCTCGCCCGGGTGCTGGGCCGGGGTGATCCGCAGGGCGAAGGGATGCGGGCCCGCGAGCACGTCCGATGTCCTGGGCGGCGCGAACGTCACCTCCGCCGTGCCGATCGTCCCTGGATAGAGCCGCAGCACCGACGGCTCCACCGTGGTCCAGGGCGCGAGGTCGCCGACCGGGTCGAGACGGTATGCGTCGACGACGTCGCCGGTGTTGCGCACCCGCAGCCGCACGGTGGTGCTGCTCCCGGGGTCGACGGTCGCGGAAACAGGTTCCAGGGAGGTCCAAAGGCTCACCCCATGACGCTAGGAGACCCCACCGCACACGTCAGGAGCCCACCGGGCAGACCCGGCTGCCCCGACGGGCAGCCCGCATGCCCTCCGGTCCGCCCGGGGCGGAGGGCATGCGGGCCCCTTCGTCCAGGGCTGCGGAAACCGCCGCGTAGCCTCGTACTCGCGTACGAAAACACTCGACCTCACCGGCCTTCACCGGCCCTCACCTGCGGAGATGATCAGGCACATGTCCACGCACCCCGCCCGCGGCCTGAGCCGGGTGCTCGAGGACTTCGGCTCGGCCCTCCTCGACCTGCTGCACGGCGACCCGGCGACCGCCGGGGAGCTCGGCGGCGTCGGCATCCACGATCCGTACGACGAGCAGCACTACCCGGAGCGGGCGATCGTGCTCGGCGTCGGCGTGCACGGGCCGGAGCAGATCGCCCGGCTGCTGCGCGAGCTGCGCGACGCGGGGGCCGCCGCGCTGGTCGTGCGCGGGCCCGTCGACACCACGGAGCTCGAGGCCGTCGCCGCGGAGACGGGGATCGCCCTCCTGGCGCTGACCCGCGGAGCGTCCTGGGCCCAGCTTGCGGCGATGCTGCGGACCCTGCTGGCCGAGGGGGACGTGGGCGAGCTCGGCGAGGGGCACACGCTGGGCGGGGTGCCGTCCGGGGACCTGTTCGCCCTGGCCAACGCGATCGCGACGCTTCTGGACGCGCCGATCACCATCGAGGACCGGCGCTCCCGCATCCTGGCGTTCTCCGGGCGGCAGGACGAGGCCGATCCCGCGCGGGTGGCGAGCATCCTCGCCCGGCGGGTGCCCGAGCGCTATCGGCGCATCCACGAGGAGCACGGCGTCTTCAAGGAGCTCTACCGCAGTCCGGGCCCGGTGCACATCCCGCCGCCCGCGCTCGGCGACGAGGTGGCGCTGCCCCGCACCGCGATCGCCGTGCGGGCCGGTGACGAGATCCTCGGCTCGGTCTGGGCGGCGCTGCGCGAGCCGCTCACCCCGGAGCGGGAGCGGGCGTTCCGGGAGGCGGCCAAGCTGGTCGCCCTGCACATGCTGCGCTACCGGGCGGGCGCCGACGCGGAGAACCGGCTGCGCGCCGACCTGGTGACGACCGCGCTGGAGGGCGGGCCCGGGGCGGTCCGGGCGCTGGGCGGGCTGGGGCTCGCCGACGAACCCCTCCTGGTCCTCGCGATGGGCCTCGCCCCCTCCGCCGACGGCGACCACGCCCAGGTGGCGGCCGAGCGGCAGCGTCTGACCACCGCGCTGGCCGTCCATCTGACGGCCGTGCGGCCACGCTCGGCGGTGGCCCTGCTGGGGGACGTCGCCTATGCCCTGTTCCCCGTGCCGGACGGCTCGGTGGCCGCGCGCGAGCGCGCCGAGCAGGTGGCGGAGAACTTCCTGCGGCGCACCGGGGACCGTCCCGGCGCGGTCGTCGGCATCGGCTCGGTGGCGCCCGAACCGGCCGCCCTGGCCCGCTCCCGGACGAACGCGGACCGCGCCCTGCGCGTGCTGCTCGACGGCCGGGGCGCGCGGCGGGTGGCGTCCATCGCGGACGTCTCCGTCGACGCGCTGCTGCTGGAGATGCGGGACCTCGCGCTCGCCAACCGCGACGAACTCTCGGGGCCGCTGGCCCGGTTGGCGGCCTACGACCGTCGGCACAACGCCCATCTGGTCGAGACGCTGCGGGCGTGGCTGGACGCGTTCGGCGACGTGATCGCCGCGTCGGCGAGCGTGTTCGTCCACCCGAACACCTTCCGCTACCGCATCCGCCGGGTCGCCGAGGTGGGCCAGATCGACCTGCGCGACCCCTCCGAGCGGTTCGCCGCGATGCTGCAGCTGCGGCTGATGGGGCGGTACGAGGGGGGCGCGGGCTCGTCCGACACCGCATGACCGGCGCCGGGCCCTGTCCGTACGCCCCCCGGTCCTGCCCCAAGACGCCCGGAGACGCCCGGAGACCGCTCGACGCGACACGGCGGGCGGAAGGGGGACCGGCTGCCCGGCGGGACGCGAGGCAGCCGGGGAGATTCAGCGCACCACGACGTTGTCGCCGGTCGAGGTCGACGGCCCCGTGGTGGTGTTGCCGTAGTACACCCAGCGCCACATGCCCGTCTTGGCGGCCTTCACGGTCGTCCGCAGGGTCCCTGAACCGTTCGCGTGCACCTTCTTCACCGTGGTGTAGGAGGTGGCTCCGGCGGGCTTGAACTGCAAGGTCACCAGGCGGTCCGCGTAGGAGCCGTACTTCCTGGTCTCCCAGTTGGCCCGGGTGACCTTCCCGGTCACCGTGATGGTGCTGCCCTTGGCCGCCGGCTCGGGTGAGGCGTTGACGGTCAGGCGGGAGTTGCGCTTGACGTAGGCCGTGAGTCCCTCGTCGTCGACGTCACCGCCTCCGCTCCGGAAGGACACCTCGCCCGCGACCTTCCAGGCCCCTGCCTCGCTGTTGACCATGTCCCACACGCTCGGGTCGAAGTACATCGTCTCCTTCATGTCGCAGGCGCCCGAGCCGTCCTGCACGCAGTCGTTCGTACTGATGGAGTGCCACAACCGATCGATCGTGTTGCCGCGGTACAGGAACACATCGGTCCACTTCACCTTGTGGGCGGCCGTCACCCTGAAGGAAGCGGGAACCGCGACCTCGTTGGACACCCCGATCACGATCGGCTTGCCGCCGTTCACCTGGACGCGGGTGAACGAGGCACCGCCCTCGGCCGCGCCGGCCGGAACTGCGGCCATGCCGGTGAACAGTGCGGTCGCGCCACCGGCCACGACAGCTCTCCAGAGCTTCTTTCCCACGTGTTTTCCGATCTCTGTATCGCAAGCGCCGGAGACTCGTTCCCCGGCGCGTTTCTCAGACATCCGGGATCAACGCAGGGTTGTCCCCCCGTGGATCACGATCAGGCATCGTCGCGGCGTCGCCTCGTGGCATCGCCAGGCGGCGCGGCGACGGCCCCTCGGGGCGCAGGGTGGTTCGGCGGCCTCCGAACGTCCGGATCATGTAACGGAGTTCGTAGAACGCACAACCATCACCCTCAGGGGCCTGTCACCTCCTGCGTCACACCCGTTCCCGACAGGAGGACCCGTGCCCCGCCGCACCCTCATCAGTGCCATCGCCGTCGTCGCACTGACCGCGCCCCTGGCCGTTTCCGTCACCACCGGCACCGCGGCCGCGGCCCCGCAGCCGCCCCGCACCCCGGTCACCGACTTCAACCACGACGGATACGCCGACCTCGCCGTCGCCGCGCCGAACGGAACCGTCGACGGTGTCGAGAACGCCGGCTACCTCTCCCTCGTGTACGGCACCGCTTCCGGGCCCGGCACCGCACGCCACCAGCGCATCAGCCGCGCCACCCCGGGCGTTCCCGGCGAGCTCCAGGGCTCGTTCGCCTTCGGCTACCAGACGGTGCCCGCCGACCTGAACGCCGACGGCTACACCGATCTGCTCGTGACCGGCGGCGACGACAACGGCAACAAGGCGACCGTCCTGTGGGGCTCCGCCTCCGGGCTGACCGGCGCGGACACCCTCCTGCCCCACGCGAACTCCGAGTTCGCCACGGGCGACTTCAACGGCGACGGCAAGCGCGACCTGGTCGTCAACGACGTGCCGAGCGATGACCCCGACGTCTCCGGCATGACCATCGAGTACGGCCCGTTCACCCGCGCGGGGAAGCCCGCGTCCAAGGACAGCATCGTCACGAGCGACGGGCCCACCGGGCTGCGCTCCTTCATCACGGGCGACCTGACCGGCGACGGCGTCGACGACATCGTCAGCACGCACGGCTTCGAGGAGATGACACACGACGCCCGCTTCTTCAAGGGGAGCCGCACCGGCGTCAGCCACAGCTCCACCAAGCTCGGCACGGCCTACAGCGGGACCGTCGGAGACGTCGACGGCGACGGGTACGGCGACCTGATCACCCGCGACATCGGCAGCGTCACCGAGGTGATCGACTCCGCCCCGGGCAGCATCACCATCCAGTACGGCAGCGCGGCGGGACCGACCGACGCGCGCAAGAAGGTCATCACGCAGGCCACCGCGGGCGTCCCCGGGGCCAGCGAGGACGACGACGCGTTCGGCGCCTCCCTCAGCGCGGGCGACGTGAACGGCGACGGCCGGGCGGAGGTCGCCGTCGGTGTCCCCGGCGAGAGCCTGGACGCGAGTACCGGTACCGGTGCGGTCGTCCTGCTCAAGGGCGCGTCCAAGGCCGACGGCGGCATGAGCGGCAAGGGCGCCGTCGCCTACAACCAGACCACCGCCGGAGTACCCGGCGTCTCCGAGAGCGGCGACGACTTCGGCCGCCAGGTACGCCTCACCGACCTCGACAAGGACGGCCACGCCGACCTCACCGCGACGGCCCCCGGCGAGGACGGCACCTTCACCGACTCAGGCGCCCTGTGGAACCTGTACGGCGCCCCGGGCGGCCTGACCACCACCGGCGCGACCACGCTCGCGCCGGCGAAGCTCGGCGACCCCGAGAAGGACGCCAAGTTCGGTCAGCAGCTCGCCGGCTGACCCTCGCGCAGTCGGACTGTTCCGGCCGGGTCGCGCCAGGAGTCGTGGGGATACGCACCAACCTCGGCTACGCCGACCCGGCCAGGGACCGGGCGATGCGGAACTGCCGCTCGGCGTCGGCCGGACGGCCCGCCGCCTCGTAGGTGCGTGCGAGCCTGCGGCGGACCTCCATCTCCAGAGGCCTGCTGGTGTGCTCGGTCAGTGTCGCCAGGGCTTCCAGCTGGAGGGCGATGGCCACCGGCAGGTCTCCGCGACCGTGTTCCGCCGCACCGAGCAGGGACAGGCTCGTCGCGTGCAGCTGCAGATCGCCGACCTCCCGGGCCAGCTCCGCCGCGCGCCGCGTCAGGTCCCTGACCTCGGCATGCCGGCCGAGGGCCAGGTGCGCCTCGGCCGTGAAGCACAGGGTCTTGCTGATCATCCGGGGACGACCGATCTTCTCGGCGAAGGCGAGCGAGGTGGCGTAGTACGTGAGCGCCTTCTCGTGCCGCCCCTCCTGGTCGTGCAGGGCGCCGAGCTGGCAGCTGGACATTCCCGCGAGCCAGTCGTCGTCCAGCCGGGACGCCAGCCCCATGACCTCGCTCAGATGGGCGGCCGCCTCCGGAAGGCGTCCCAGCGCCCGCGCCGCGGCACCCATGACGGCCATCGCCCGGGCCTGTTCGCGCAGGTCGCCCCGCGGGCGGGCGATGCTCAGCGCGTCGGCGCACCAGGCGTACGCCTGCCGGAAGCGCCCCTGATAGATGTCCGCTATGGCCAGGCAGTTGCGCAGGGAGGACGGCATCCGCCGGTCCTCGGCCAGGTCGGCGCCGGGCAGCGCGAGCTCCAGGGCGGCGCGGCACTCGTGGAAGCGGCCCTGGCGCACCAGCGGGTCGACCAGCGACTCGGCGATCCAGCAGGCCTGGTCGCGCTGCCCGGTGGCCGCCGCGAAGGCCACCACGTCGAGCAGTTGGCCTCCGGCGGCCTCCAGCCACGCGTCGGCCTCCCGCCAGTCCGCGAAGGGAGCGCCGGAGACGTCGGGGCCGGTCGGGTAGCCCTCGGGCCCCCAGTCGCTGGCGATGCGCCCGGCGGCGATGTAGAGGTGCAGTACCGCGGCGCGGTCCGCCGCGGCCTCCTCGGGCACGTCGGTCGCGAGACGGCGCGTGTGGTCGCGTACGAGATCGTGCAACCGGTAGCGGCCAGGTCTCGGCTGCTGCAACAGGTTCGCGTCGACCAGCCGTTCCAGCACGTCCTCGGCGTCCCGGAGCGGGCGGCCCAGCATGGCGGCGGGGGCCAGCCCGTCGAACTCGGCGGTCGGGGCCTGGGCCAACGCGCGGAAGCCACGGCGCAGTTCAGGGGCCAGCAGGTCGTAGGACATCCGGAAGGCGGCCTCCACGCTGCGGTCCTCCGCCCGGAGCTCGCCGAGTCGGCTCTCGCCGTCCGACAGCCGGCCGACCAGGTGGGCCACGGTCCACGACGGCCGGTTCTGCAGCCTGGCCCCGGCGATCCGCAGCGCCAGCGGGAGGCCGCCGCAGCGGCGGGCGAGGTCCTGCGCGGCCGCCGGCTCCTGTCCGGCGCGCTCCTCACCGAGGAGACACGTGAGCAGGGCGACCGCGTCACCGGTCCCCAGCGGCTCCACGGTCAGCCGACGGTCGGCGTCGAGGCCGGACAGGCGCTGGCGGCCCGCCACGAGAACACGGCTGCCCGGTCCCGCGGGCAACAGGGGACGTACCTGCTGCGCGCTGTGGGCGTCGTCCACGACGAGCAGCAGCCGGAGGGAGCTGGTGGCCGCACGCCATGCGGTCACCAAGTCGTCTAGTTCATCCGGGAGTTCGTCATCGACACCGTTGACGGAGCGGAGCAGTTGGTGCAGGGCGCGCTGCGGGCGCAGCCTCTCGTGCGGGGCGCCGTGCGTGTGCAGGTCCACGAACAGGCAGCCGTCCGGATACTGGTCGTGCAGCGTCCAGGCGGCGCGGACCAGCAGCGCGGTCTTGCCCACGCCTGCGGTGCCGTCCACGGCGGCCACGGAGACGGCGCCGGCGGGCACCGGTGCGGTGAGCCGGGCGAGTTCCGCCTCCCGGGCGACGAGCCAGGCGGTGTCGCCGGGGAGCTCGTTGCGGCGGGGCCGCTGCGGGGGAAGGGGGCCTCCGGAGGGCAGTGCGGGGGCGGGGGTCGGTAGGGCAGCAGATGCGGGTGTCAGTAGGGCTGCAGGTGTGGGTGTCGGTGTCGGTGCCAGGGGTGGGAACCCCGCGGTGGGGGTGCTTGCGGAGCGCGGCTGCGCGGACGCGCCGAGCAGCAGTCGATCGTCCCGGCGCAGCACGCCCTGATGCACGCGGCGCAGCTCCTCGCCGGGCTCCACGCCCAGTTCGTCGCGGAGCCGGTCCCGCGTCGCCCGGTAGGCCGCGAGCGCTTCGGCCTGCCGCCCGCCTCCGTACAGGGCGCGCATGCGCAGGGCGGCGAGCGGTTCGTCGTGCGGGTGCGCCATGGGCGTGGCCAGCAGCTCGTCCAGGGCCTCCGCGTACCGGCCCAGGAGCACCAGGCACTCCACGCGCTCCTGGTGCAGGGTGCGCCGCTGCCGGGCAAGGCGTTGCCGCTCGGCGTCGGCCAGCGGGCCGGGCAGACCGGCCAGCGGCTCCCCGCGGAACAGGTGCAGCGCCCGCGTGCAGGCTTCCAGGGCGGCGCCGAGATCGCCCGACGCCCTCGCTCCGCGCACCGCACCGTTCCGGTCCGCCAACTCCCGCAGATCCGTGCGGACTTCGCGGGGCACGAAGCGGTAGCCGCCGCGCTCCCCGCGGATGACGGAGGCGGTGGGTGCGGTACCGGGCGCGTCCAGCGCCTTGCGCAGGGGGTAGACGTAACTGGGCAAAACCCGGCGGCCGGTGCCCGGCGGTTCGAGTCCCCAGACGTCGTCGAGGAGTTGCTGGTGGGTGACCAGCGTCTCCGCGCGCAGGATCAGCGCGGCGAGGACCGCCTGCCGCCGTACGGGTCCCAGGTCGAGCAGCGTCCCGTCGCGATGAGCGGCGACCGGGCCGAGCAGGGCCAGCCGCAGCGGCCACCCCGCGCCGCCGGGGTCCTCAGCTCCGGCCGCACCGGATACACCAGGCACACCGGACGCACCGGTCACATCCGCAGCACCGCCCCCACCGGCCGGACGCCCGAGCCCTCTGCCGGAGCCGCCCACGTCCGGCGCGGCTGACGCGCTCGGTATGCCTGGCACCGCTGGTGCGTCTGGTGTCGCCGGTACGTCCGGCCCCCCTGGTGCGCCCGGCTCGCGCACGCGCGTGTGCGCCGTCGGCGGTGTGCTCGTCTCGTTCGTCTCGTCCATCGTGAACTCCCCCGTGATGTCCGTGCGTTGCCGCGGTTCCCCGTATTCCCCGCGGCGGCCGTGCCCTCTCCTTCATCAGGATTTCATCGGCATTGCAGTGTCTCGCGAGAGGGTTCGGCGCGTCGTGTCCGGTCCCGGTCGATCTCCGCTCCGGCCTGCCCCGGGACGGGTTCCTGCCGGTCCCGGGGGTGTGAATCGTAGGAAAGCGAGTTGCCCCGTGAGTGAGAACCCGCAGGTGGATCCCCGGCAGGGCTTCGCCGAGCCCTATCAGGGCCCCGGCCAGGCGCCGCATCCGGTCGCCGGCCAGGTACCGCCGCCCCCGCCCGGCCACGCGCCGCCGCCCGTCCCGCCGCAGGCGCCGGGCGCGCCCTCGGCCTGGTCGCAGCCGGTCCCGCCCGGCGGCCCCGGCACCTCCGGCCCCGGCGGCGGCCGTTCGCGCGCCTGGCTGATCGGTGGCGCCGTGGCGCTCGTCGCCGCCGTGGTCGTCGGCGTGGTCGTCGTCACGTCGGGGGACGACGCCAAGGACACCGCGTCGGGCAAGCCTGCCGGGGTGCCGGGCGGCGCCGCCAAGCCGAAGGGGCCGTCGGACGAGGCGCCCGCCGGGGGCAAGGCGTACTCCAAGGCACCCAAGGGATGCGAGCTGATCAAGGCGTCGACCATCGCGAAGATCGCGCCCGGCGGGCAGTGCACGCCCGGCCTGATGGACGACAAGGATCTGGCCTCGATGATCACGAGGATGCCGAGCTGGGAACCCGCGGGAACCGGCGACTTTCAGAGCCTGGACGTGAGCCTCACGGTCGGGACCTCGGCCAAGACCCTGTACGACATGGACAAGAAGGTCGCCATGAAGGAGATCGGGCCCACGCACAAGGTCACGGACTCGGGGCCGGTCGACGGGCTCGGCGAGGAGGCCTTCGTCGTCCACTCCGTCGACGACTCGCTGGTCTGGGTGAAGGTGATCGTCCGCGACGGCAACGCGAAGGTCCGCACCGAATTCGTCTACAGCACGACGAGCTCCGACAGGACGCAGGAGCAGACCGAGGACGACGCCATCACCGCGGCCCGTGACGTGCTCGGCTCGCTGAGCTGACCGCCGCGGCGACGACGTGTACACCCACCCGCACGACGGCGGCGAAGGCGGCGAAGGCGGCGAAGGCGGCGCTCCCGGGGTCACGCCCGCGTCCGCGCACCCGGAGCACTCGGCGCTCCCCGGGAGCCCCGGGAGCCCCGGGAGCCACGAGAGCCCCGGGCACCCCCTGCACCCGCCTGGGCCGCAGCCGCCCGCCGCCCCGACCCGCCCGCACACCACCGTCCAGCGCCCTCCGGCCACGCCGACCCGCCCGCTCACCGCCCACCCGCAGCCGCAGTCGCAGTCGCAGTCGCAGTGGCAGTCGCCCGCCCAGGAACGTCCGCGGCAGGGCCCCGCCCGTATCGGTCCCTACGAGGTCTTCCAGCTCCTCGGCGAGGGCGGCATGGGCCAGGTGTACCTCGCCAGGTCACCGGGGTCGCGGCTGGTCGCCCTGAAGGTCATCCGGCCCGAGTACGCCGAGGCGCCGAACTTCCGCGGGCGGTTCCGGGCCGAGGCCGCTTCCGCCCGCCGTGTGAGCGGCTTCTTCACCCCGCCCGTGCTCGACGCGGACGCGGACGCCCCGCAGCCCTGGCTGGCCACGGCCTACGTCCCCGCGCCGTCGCTGCACGACGTCGTACGCGGCTTCGGGGTGCTGGCGGAGGACGGCCTGCGGGCTCTGGGCTGCGGTCTCGCGGAGGCGCTGCCGGCCATCCATGACGCCGGCATCGTGCACCGGGACCTCAAGCCGGGCAACGTCCTCATCACCGGGGACGGGCCCCGCGTCATCGACTTCGGCATCAGCAGCGCGGTGGACGCCACCCAGGTGACCCGGACCGGGGCCGTGATGGGGACGCCCGGGTTCATGGCGCCCGAGCAGATCATGTCGAGCCGCGACGCCGGGCCCGCGGCCGACATCTTCTCGCTGGGCTGCGTCCTGGTCTTCGCGGCCACCGGGCAGGGCCCCTTCGGTTCGGGAGGGACGGCCGAGATCCTCTACCGGGCCGTGCACCATCCGCCCCGGCTGGACGGCGTCCCTGCCTCGTTGCGTGCGGTGGTCGGCGCCTGCCTCGACAAGGATCCCGCCCGTAGGCCGACCGCCGCCTCGGTCCTCACCGCGCTGGGGGCCGCCGAGCCCGCCGCGCTCCTCACGCCGGGCCTGCGCGACGATCTGGCGCGGCGGCAGGCGCACGCCGCCGTCCTGGTGGCCGCGCCGCCCGTGCCCATGGCGTCCCTCGCGCCGCCCACCGATCCGTCCACCGCCGCGCCCGAGGGGCCGAGCCGCCGCAGGTTCCTGTGGATCGCCGCGGCAGGCACCACCGTCGTGGCGGGCGGCGGGGCCGCGGCCCTGGCCGGGTGGCGGCCGGAGCGCGGCAAGGGACCGGACCGCGGCAGCGACGCGGGCAGCACCGGGAGGGCCGCGCCCAAGGTCCCGGCAGGACCGAAGCCGCGGTGGTCGGTCCCGCTGCGGAAGCTGTCGAGTCCGCAACTCCAGCTTCTCGGCGACGTGTTGGTGCACTGGGAGCAGCGGCGCGCGACCGCCTACGACACCGCCACCGGGAAGAAGCGCTGGGCGGGGTCGCTGCGCCTGCCCTCCGACATGTCCGGGGAGCCGAAGTGGCTGGGCGTGCAGGGGCGGACGCTGTGCGCCTCGGCCTGGGGCGGCGAGCGTGGTCTCCTGCTGGGCGTCGGCGCCGACGGCAAGCAGAAGTTCACGTACACGCTCACCGAGCAGGGCCGTAGCCCCCGGTTCGCCGACTTCGTCGAGAGCGTCCTGTCCGTGGCCGGTTCCGTCGCGCTGGTCGGGACCAGCGGTCACGAGGGGTACGGGGTGCTGGCGGTCGATCTGGGTTCGGGCAAGGTGCTGTGGTCGCGCCGGGTCAAGGGCAGCGATTTCCAGGCGTACGCCGACGGGAGCCGCTGCTTCGTCCAGGACAACGGCACACTCCGCGGTCTCGGCCTGCGCTCCGGCGCCGAACAGTGGACGGTCCGCGATGTCGCCCAACCCGGTGCCTATCCCCGTCTGTCCACCGACGGGAAGACGCTGCTGGTCACCAGCACCAAGGTGCAGGCCTTCCGCGTCACCGACGGCGAGAAGCTGTGGACCGCCGTCAACGAGACGACCACCCTGGGCGCGGCCCGGGTCCGGGGCGGGCGGGCGTATCTCCACGACGGCCCGGGCACCGTTTTCGCCCTGGACATGCGCAGCGGCAAGCAGGTGTGGCACCGGGCGAGCCCGCTGCACCTGACCACCACCGGCGGCGCCCGGGACCAGGGACCCGTCGTCGGCGCGTCCGTGCTGGCCCTCGCCACCTGGGCCACCGGCGACGTGCCGGGGTTCGTCGTCCTGCGCCCCTCCGACGGCAAGCCGCTCTGGGCGCACCAGCCCGCCGGCGGCAAGAGCGGGAGCGACACCGGGGGCAAGGCCGACTGGTCGCTCCAGCTCTCCGGCCGCACGCTCTTCGCCGCCTCCGACACCACCCTCCACGCCTTCCGGATCGAGACCCCGTGACCGTGCCGCCCACACCGCCCCTGCCGCCGTCCGCGCCGCATCCGCCCGGGCCTGCGGCGCCGCCGCCCCCGCAGGACGCCTCGCCCGCCCCGGACTCGTACATCGGGCCCTATCGGGTGATCCGGGAGCTCGGCGCGGGCGGCATGGGCCGTGTCCACCTCGCCGCGTCGCGCAGCGGCCGTGCGGTGGCCGTCAAGGTCGTGCGCCCGGAGCTGGCCGCGGACCCCGACTTCCGGCGGCGTTTCAAGGCGGAGGTCGACGCCGCCCGCGCGGTGTCCGGGGCCTTCACGGCGCCGGTCGTCGACGCCGACCCGGAGGGGCCGCAGCCCTGGCTGGCCACCGCGTACATACCGGGTCCCTCCCTCACCGACGCCCTGGCCGCCCACGGGCCTATGCCGGAGCCGACCCTGCGCGTCCTGGGCGGCGGCCTGGCCGAGGCGCTGGCCGCGATCCACCGCGCCGGTCTCATCCACCGCGACCTGAAGCCGTCCAACATCCTGCTCAGCCTCGAAGGCCCCCGGGTCATCGACTTCGGCATCAGCCGGGCCGTCGACGGGACGGTCCTCACCGCGGAGGGCCAGGTCGCGGGTTCGCCCGGCTTCATGTCGCCCGAACAGTCCCGGGGCGGTGAACTGACGCCCGCGAGCGACGTGTTCGCCTTCGGCGCCGTGCTCGCCTTCGCCGCCACCGGCGTGCCGCCCTTCGGCACCGGCGCGGTCCACGCCCTGCTCTACCGGGCCGCCTATGAGGAACCGCAGCTGACCGGCGTCCCCCACGGCCTGCTCGGCATCGTCACCGCCTGCCTCGACAAGGACCCCGCCCGCCGCCCCACCGTCGAGCAGCTGCAGACCTGGCTGCGTCCGGAGACCACCGCCGGCTGGCTCGGCGCGGTCGAACTCCAAGTCGCGCAGGAGCAGGCCACGCTGGCGGGCGCGCTGCGCGGTCCGCTGCTGGGTCGGCGCCGGTTGCTGATCGGCGGGGCCGTGCTCGGGGTGGGCGCGGCGGCGGGCGGCGGCGCGTGGTTCCTGCGTTCGCGCGGCGACGGGGGCACGGCGGCCGTGCCCGAACTCGCCTGGACCAAAGAGCTTCCGCAGCCCGGCATGTCGCTGAGCGCGGTGACCCGGACCACGCTGCTGTGCACCGAGAAGGCCTCCGGCGCCTGCTTCGACCGGAGCACCGGCCGACTCCTGTGGAAGGACACCGGGGGCCAGAACACCGACGCCATCGCCGACGACGAGCGGGTCTGCACGGTGCGCACCGACGGCAAGGTGTACGCGTTCGACGGCCGGTCGGGACGGCAGATGTGGAAGGCGCCGGGCGGGGACGGCGCCCCCGAACTGAGTCTTTCCGACGGCACGTTGGTGATGGCCCGGAGCGGCAAGCACTTCCTGGCCCTCGAGGCGTCGAGCGGCGAGGTGCGGTGGACCTCACGGGACACGAAGGACCCGGGAACGGTCATCGGCGTCACCGCGGCGGGCGCGCCCCTCGCGTGGGGCGGGCCGTCGAAGGTCTATCCGGCCGCCATGCTCAGGGGGTACGCGGCGCTGAGCCGGCGCACGGGCGAGCGCGTGTGGGCGAAGGACCTCGTGACGCTCCGCCCGCCGCTGAAGGGCGAGAAGAGCAAGGTGCTCTACGGCGTCGACGCGGACATGAAACTGCTCGGCCTCGACCCCGACGACGGCAGGACAGTCTGGAGCAGGCCCACCGAACTCCCCCCGACCAACAGCGAGATCCTCGGCTACACGGGGGCCCTGAGCCTGCTCGACGGCACGCTGTTCTGCTATCCGAGCACGAATTTCGGCGGGTCGACCCGCGGCCTGCTCGCCGCCTTCGACCCGGCGACCGGCAAGACCTTGTGGTCGGTGCGGACCGCCGCCCGCGGCAACCGCGGTTTCGCGCGGGCCGGTGGGACGGTCTGCTATCTGGACAAGAACGTGCTGCACGGGGTCGACGCCGAGACCGGCGCCGCACGCTGGAAGGCCGGGTCGGGCCTGGGGGATCTCGCGTTCCTGGGCGCCGTGCGCGGACTCTTCTTCGCCGCGGGGACGAAGGGCCTGTACGCCTTCCATGGCGAGACCGGCGAGCAGGTCTGGCGGCACCGGGCCACGGGCGGCTCCGGAGCCTGGTCGGCGCAGCCCGTCGGCGGTGACCTGTATGCCGCCTGGTCGGGCAGGCTGTTCCGCTTCAAGGTGCCCGCCGCGTAGCCGAGGGTCGCCCGGTGGGGCGTGCGGGGGACGATGTCACCTTGCACGCGATCGGCCGGGGCCGCGTGTGGGGGTGGCACCCGCAGTACGGGTGCCACCCCCACACGGGATAGCCGTCACGGTCGGGCGGCGGGTCCGGGACCGTAGTGCGTGCCGAGCTGCTGGTGGTAGGCGGCGTCGCCGAGGTGCTTTTCCTTGTCGAACTCGGGCGCGGACTTGATCTCGTCCTTGGTCCGGGCGACCTGGATGATCCCCGCCTCCGCGTCGATCAAGGTGATGGTGCCGGCGGGCAGCAGGACCTCCTTGCCGAAGATCCAGACGCCGGTGTCGACGACGATGTACTGCGAGCCCACGTCATTGGAATGCTTGTCCACCTTGCCGATGTGGCCGTCGGTGGCCTCGACCTTGAAACCCGTCAGGTCGGCGTCCGGGGTGTAACCAGCCGTGGACGCGTAATTCCACAGGTTCTCGCTCATATTCCCGCCTCCATGGTGTTACAGCGTTTCAACTGCTCCAGCGCAGGTGCATCATGCGCTGCCGTTGCCTCCACCGTCCGACTGTCCGCAACCCTCCACGGCAAACACGCGTGCCCTCGCTGCTTCGCCGCGGCCGGCTCATGGACGAGGACCGGGAAGTGGCAGATCAGCCCGGCCCGTGATCGGGCCCCTTTCTCCCGCGCCGCGCACCCCTCCGTCCCGGCCCGCGGCCCCTTGCGCGCCGCGCGTCCCGGACCCTCTTCGTACGACGACACGAATCCGCGCCGCAGATTGTGACCCTCGTACCAACTCCGGATCCGGCACCCTGCCTAGCGTGGAGGGCACCCCGCACCCCACCACCTGGAGGACATCCGTGCAGGCCGCACCCGATCCCCGCCCCGCGCCGCCGAACCTCGACGCCATGCTCGCCGACCTCGAAGAGCTCGTGACCTGCGAGTCGTACTCCGCCGACCACGCGGCCGTCGCCCGCAGTGCGCGGGTCGTCGCGGACCAGGGCGGTCGCCTGCTCGGCGCCCGGCCGCAGACGCTGGTCAGCGGTGGAGTGACACACCTGCGGTGGAGCTTCGGCACCCCGCGGGTCCTGCTGCTCGGCCACCACGACACCGTCTGGCCCCTGGGCACCCTCACGACCCATCCGTTCTCGGTGGAACAGGGCGTCGCCCGCGGTCCCGGAGTCTTCGACATGAAGGCGGGCCTGGTCCAGATGTTCCACGCGCTGGCCGGGCTGCCGTCCCTGGACGGCGTCTGCGTCCTGGTCACCGGCGACGAGGAGGTCGGCTCGGACACCTCCCGCGCACTCATCGAGGACACCGCGCGCGCATGCCGGGCCGCGCTCGTCCTGGAGGCATCCGTCGCGGGTGCCCTCAAGACCCGCCGCAAGGGCGTCTCGCACTACGACCTCACCGTGCACGGCCGCGCCGCCCACTCGGGCCTCGAACCCGAGAAGGGCGTCAACGCCGCGACGGAGCTGGCCCACCACCTGCTCGCCCTCCAGGACATCACCGACACGGTGAACGCCCGCACGGGGCCCGGCACGACGATCACCCCGACCGTGCTGTCGGCGGGCACCACCACCAACACCGTCCCCGCCCGCGCCGACCTCAGCCTCGACGTGCGGGTCCCCTCCCCCGCGGCGCAGGAGGCCGTCGACGACCTCGTCCGGGGCCTCGCGCCGCGGCACCCGGAGGCCCGCCTCGTCGTCGGCGGCGGCCCCAACCGCCCGCCGCTGGACGCCGCTTCCTCGCAGAGCCTGTTCGCCCTGGCCTGCGACACGGCCGACCGCATCGGTCTCGGCCCGCTGCGGCAGGCCTCCGTGGGCGGCGCGTCCGACGGCAACTACACCGCCGGGGTCGGCTGCCCCACCCTCGACGGCCTCGGCGCCGTCGGCGACGGCGCCCACGCCGACCACGAACATGTGATCATCGCCGACATGCCGACCCGCGCCCACCTCCTCTCCCACCTCGTCGGAGCCCTGCTGTGAACCACCACGACATCCGCGAACTCCACTCCATGGCGGAGTTCGAGAGCGTCTGCCGTCTGTACGCCGACATCTGGGGCCCCGAGCCCGGCGCGGAGCCGGTCTCCGCCGAGATCATGCGCGCGCTGTCGCACGCGGGCAACTACGTCGCCGGGGCCTACACGGACGGCCGGCTGACGGGCGCGACCGTGGCGTTCTTCGGCGAGCCTGCGGGCACCACCCTGCACTCGCACATCACCGGCGCCGTCATGGGCGGCGGCATCGGTCTGGCCCTCAAACTCCACCAGCGCCAGTGGGCCCTGGACCGCGGCCTCAAGCGCATCACCTGGACCTACGACCCGCTGATCCGCCGCAACGCCCACTTCAACCTCACCAAGCTCGGGGCGCGGCCCGAGGAGTACCTGGAGTCCTTCTACGGCGCGATGGACGACGCCATCAACGGCGGGGACGAGTCGGACCGGGTCCTGACCGCCTGGGACCTGACCGTCCCGCTGTCGACCGCAGGGCACGACGGCGTCCCGCTGCCCGCAGGCGCCGCGCACGCCGTCCGCGACGTCGACGGGCGCCCCGAACTCACCTCGACCGACGCCGAGTTCGTCCTCGTCGACCTGCCCGACGACATCGAGGCCCTGCGCCGCACCGACCCCGGGGCCGCCCGCGCCTGGCGGCTCGCCGTCCGGGAGACCCTGGGCGGCCTGCTCGCCGACGGCGCCCGCGTTCTCGGCTTCCACGACCGGCGCAGCTACGTCGTGCGCCGCTTCCCCGCCACCTCCACCCACCTGCCCACCGGGAGCAACCAGTGACCCAGACGAAGATCTCCGGCATCGAGCTGCGCCGGATCGCGATGCCGCTCGTCGCGCCCTTCCGCACCTCCTTCGGCGTCGAGACCAGCCGGGACGTCCTCCTCGTCCGGGTCGTCACCGCGGACGGCGAGGGCTGGGCCGAGTGCGCCGCGATGTCCGAGCCCCGCTACTGCGCCGAATACGTCGACGGTGCCCAGGACGTGCTGCGCAGGTTCCTCGTCCCCGCGCTCCCCAAGGAGGGCGTGGACGCGGCCGCCGTGGGCCGGGCCCTCGAACCCTTCACCGGCCACCACATGGCGAAGGCCGCGCTGGAGAGCGCGGTCCTGGACGCGCAACTGCGCTCCACCGGCGAGTCCTTCGGGTCCTACCTGGGCGCGGCCCGCGACCGGGTCCCCTGCGGTGTCTCCGTGGGCATCATGGACTCCGTCCCCCAACTCCTGGACGCCGTCGAGCAGTACGTCGCCGAGGGCTACGTCCGGATCAAGCTGAAGATCGAGCCCGGCTGGGACGTCGGGCCCGTGCGCGCGGTCCGCGAGCGCTTCGGCGACGACCTGCTCCTCCAGGTGGACGCCAACGCCGCCTACACCCTCGTCGACGCCCAGCACCTCGCCAAGCTCGACGAGTTCGGCCTGCTCCTGATCGAACAGCCGCTGGCCAACGACGACATGGTGCAGCACGCGCAGCTGGCCAAGCTCCTGCGCACCCCGATCTGCCTGGACGAGTCCATCGAGTCCGCCGCCCACGCGGCGGCGGCGATCTCGCTCGGCGCCTGTTCCGTCATCAACGTCAAACCGGCCCGGGTCGGCGGCTATCTGGAGGCCCGCCGCATCCACGACATCGCCCGCGCCCACGGCATCCCCGTCTGGTGCGGCGGCATGCTGGAGACCGGTATCGGACGGGCCGCGAACGTCGCGCTCGCCGCGCTGCCGGGGTTCACGCTGCCCGGCGACACATCGGGCTCCAGCCGCTACTTCGCCACCGACATCACCGCGCCGTTCGTCCTGGACGACGGCCACCTGGACGTCCCGACGGGGCCCGGCCTCGGCGTCGACCCGCTGCCCGACGTCCTCGACGAGGTGACCACCGCGACGGAGTGGATCGCCCTCTAGGGGATGTCCTCGCGATGCGCCGCACCCGTGCGCACGCCGGCCGCCTTGTCCACCGGATGGCGCAGTCGGCGTGCGCTCGGCCGCCACTGACGGTGTGCTGACTGAGGTGGACTACGACATAGACGGCCCGCGTGCAGCGGGCCCCACACGACGTGACGCACTGGGCATGGCCGCTGTGCTGCTGGCAGGCGGGGCGCTCTCGACGGGAGCCGCCACGCCACGGAGCGGGCCGCGGGCCGACCCGGAGTCGCAGGACGGCTGCGAGGCCACCTACGACGCCGACTTCGAGACGGCGCTCGCCGAGGGCGACGCCGCGTTCCCGGAGGACGAGGCCCGCGGTCTCGCCCCGGCCGAACGCCCCCGGCGGTTCACGCTGCCGCTCCGGCGCCGCTTCCGGATCTCCACCCGCTACGGCGTGCGCGGCGACTGGCTCGCGGGCCACCACACCGGCATCGACCTGGCCGTCCCCAGCGGCACCGCGGTGTACGCGGTGGGCGGCGGGGTCGTGGTGCTGGCCCGCTGGTCGGGTGCGTACGGCAACGCCGTCACCGTGCGGATGCCGGACGGGCACTACGCGGTGTACGGGCACCTGTCCCGGATCCGGGTGCGGCAGGGCGCCAGGATCCGCGCCGGGACGCGGATCGGCAGCAGCGGCAGCACCGGGCGGGCCACCGGACCCCACCTCCACCTGGAGATCCGGTCCCGGCGCCACTACGGCTCGGACGTCAATCCCTACCGCTACCTGGCCCGGCGCGGCGCCCGCCTGCGGTGAGGGCCCGGCCCCGGGTGCCTCAGGCGCCCGGGGACCGGAGGCCGAGGGACTTGAAGGCCCGCGTCTGCTCGACGACGGCCCGCTCCGTGGGCAGCCGTTCGATCGACGAGGCGCCGAAGAAGCCGACGACGCCCTCGGTGTGCTCCAGGACGTACCGCGCGTCCTCGGGCTCGGCGATGGGACCGCCGTGGCACAGCACCAGGACGTCCGGGTCGACGCGCTTGGCCGCGTCGTGCATCGCCTGGACGGCGGTGGCCGCCTGGTCGAGGGTCATCGCGGTGCCCGCGCCGATGGAGCCCTTCGTGGTCAGGCCGACGTGCGGGACCAGGACGTCCGCGCCCGCCCTGGTCATGTCCGCGGCCTGCTCCGGGTCGAACACGTAGGGCGCGGTGAGCAGGTCGCGCTCGTGGGCGGCACGGACCATGTCGACCTCCAGGCCGTACCCCATGCCGGTCTCCTCGAGGTTCACGCGGAACGTGCCGTCGTACAGGCCGACGGTGGGGAAGTTCTGCACGCCGGTGAACCCCATGGCCTTGAGCCGGTCCAGGAAGAGGTCCATGCGGCGGAACGGGTCGGTCCCGCACACGCCCGCGAGGACGGGGGTGTCGCGGACGACGGGCAGCACCTCGCGGGCCATGTCGACGACGATCTCGTTCGCGTCTCCGTAGGGCAGGAGTCCGGCCAGGGAGCCGCGGCCCGCCATCCGGTAGCGGCCGGAGTTGTAGATGATGAGCAGGTCGACCCCACCCTCTTCCGCGCACTTGGCGGACAGTCCGGTGCCCGCCCCCGCCCCGATCACGGGCCGTCCCGCGGCGACCTGGGCGCGCAGCCGGGCGAGTGCTTCTTTGCGGTTCATGGGGTGCTCCTCGAAGGGGTGGGGGTGGGTCGGCGGGCGGCCGGTGAGGCGGCGCGTTCGCCGATCAGTCGGTGCAGGCGGTCGGCCATCGCGACGGCGAAGACCGCGTCGTTGATGTGGGCGTCGACCTCGTGCAGGTGGACGCCGCTGCCGCGGACCGTGGACCGCAGCGCGTCCAGGCCCGCCGTGTCGGCCGCCGGGTCGGCGAAGGGGGCGCCCTCGACATCGACGGCGGACAGTCCGCGCAGCGGCCAGAACAGTTCGGCGGGTCCGCGGGCGGCGGCGAGCTTGTGGCCGAGCAGGGCGCCCAGCGCGGTCATCTCCTCGATGGTCGTCCGCATGAGGGTGACGGTCGGGTTGTGCACCAGGAAGCGGCGTCCGGCGAAGCGCTCGGGGATGCTGGCCGCGGGGCCGAAGTTGACCATGTCGAGGGCGCCCGGGGCGACGACCTGCGGGATCGCCGCGGCGCCCGCGGCGGTGAGCCGGTCGGGGCCCGCGCTGAGGACTCCCCCGACGAGCTCGTCGGCGAGCTCGGTGGTGGTCAGGTCGAGCACGCCGTCCAGCAGTCCGTCGGCGGCGAGCTTCTCCACGGCGCGGCCCCCGGCGCCGGTGGCGTGGAAGACCAGGACCTCGTAGCCGAGTTCGGCGAGGCGGGCGCGGGCCGCGTCGACGGCGGGGGTGGTCACGCCGAACATGGTGGCGGCGACGACCTTGCGCCGCGGCCCGGCGAGCTCCTCCAGGTTCCGCTCCTGGCGCCGGGCCATCCCGGCCGCGGCAGCCGCCGCGTTGCCGAGGATGTGCCGGGAGACGGAGTTGATGCCGGAGATGTCGACGACGCTGTACATCATCGTGAGGTCGCTGCTGTCGACGTACGGTGCCACGTCCCCGCCCGCCATGGTGCTGACCAGGACCTTCGGCACACCGATGGGCAGGGCGCGCATGGCCTGGGCGGCGATGGCGGAGCCGCCGCTGCCGGCGGCGGCGAGCACCGCGTGCAGCTTGCCCTCGCGGTGCAGGTCGAGGACCACGGCGGTCAGGCCGTCGGCCATGGCGACGACCGCGGCGCCCCGGTCGCCCGAGGCGCGCAGCTCGGCCAGGTCGTGCCCGGCGGCGCGGGCCACCGCCTCGGCCGGGACGTCGGCCGCGGGACCGTGTGCGGGCGGCGGCAGTACGCCCACGTCGACCAGCAGGACATCGCTGCCGTACTCCCGGAGCCGCTCCCGCAGCCAGGCGTACTCCTCGCCCTTGGTGTCCAGCGTTCCGACGAGGACAACGGTCGCCATGTCCTTCACCCCTTCATGTGCCCGGTGCTGCCGATCTTGCGGCCGCCGGAGGCGGGTGACAACGACCAGTGGGGCCGGATTGGCCTGCGCATGGGCGAAGATGAGGGGTATGGCGAAGATCCCGACGGCCCGGTTGTCACGGCTGCTCACCGGCTGGTCGGCGGAGGGCACGGGCCCGCTCCCGCGGCGGCTCGCGGACGCCCTGCGGGAGCTGGCCGAGCGGGCGGACGTGGCCCCCGGCACGACGCTACCGTCCCAGCGCGAGCTCGCGGGCGTCCTGGGGGTGAGCCGCTCCACGGTGACCGCCGCGTACAGCCTCCTGGAGCACGAGGGGTGGGTGGAGAGCCGCCGGGGCAGCGGGTCGCGGCTGCGCGGCTCGGGGTCGCCGGAGCGGGAGACGGGCGAGGGGCGGCTGGCCAGTTTCGACGCGCGGAGGGTGCTTGCCGATCCGACGGGCCCGGGGGAACGGCCGGGCCTGGCCGACCTGTCGAGCGGCGCGCTCGACGGGCTCGGTGCGGTGGGCGACGCGGTCGGCGCGCTGTCGGGTGCGGACCTGGCGCCGCTGCTGGGGGCCGACGGCTATCTGCCGCACGGCCTGCCCGCGCTGCGCGAGGGCATCGCGGCGTACTACCGCGCGGCGGGCGTGCCCACGGAGGCCGAGCAGATCCTCGTCACCTCCGGTTCGCAGCAGGCCGTGTGGCTGGTCGCGCAGGCGCTGGTCGACCCGGGGGACACGGTCGTGGTGGAGAACCCCACCTATCGGGGCGCCCTGGAGGCGCTGCGTGCGCGCGGCGCGCGGCTCGTGCCGGTCGGCGGTGACCGGCCGGGGGCGGGCGTCGACGGCTCGGACGCGGCGGCGCTGCGGCGCCTGGGCGCGAAGGTGCGGCCCCGGCTCGTCTATCTGCAGCCCGCCGTGCACAATCCGACGGGCCGCAGCCTGGACGGCGGGGCGCTGCGGGAGTGGGCGTCCGCGCTGGGTGAGCGCGAGCTGTTCACGGTGGAGGACACCGCGTGCGCGGAGCTGGGCCTCGCGGGCGACGGGGCTCCGGTGCCGCTCGCGGCCCGCCTCCCGATGGCGTCCACGATCACCGTGGGCACGCTGTCGAAGCTGTTCTGGGGCGGGCTGCGGGTGGGCTGGGTGCGCTCGTCGCCGCATGTCGTGGCGCGCCTGGGGAAGATCAAGACGTCGGTGGACCTGTCGAGTTCGGTCGTGGACCAGCTGGTCGCGGTACGGCTTCTCGCCGGGCTGCCGCAGGCGCGGGCGGCGCGCCGCGCGGTGCTGCGCGAGCAACGTGCGGGTGCGGAGGCGCTGTTGGCGGCGCTCGCCCCGCACTGGGAGTGGGACCGCCCGGCCGGCGGCCCGGCCCTGTGGGTGCGGGTGCCGGGCACCGACACGGAGGCCCTCGCGCAGCTCGCGCGGCGGCGGGGCGTGGCGGTCGTGCCCGGCTCGGCGTTCTCGGCGGTGGACGGTTTCCGGGACCGGCTGCGGCTGCCGTACGCGCACGGGGTCGACGCGTTGGAGCGGGCGCTGCCGACCCTCCTCGACTGCGCGGCGCGCAGCCGGGTTCCGGCCGGGGGCTGATCCGGCGCCTCCACCCGGCCGCGCCCGGAATGGTCCTGGTCCGCGCGGCGGCCGGGCGTCGGCGGGGTGAAGCGACGACCCGGGCCCGCCGCCCACCGCCCACCGCCCGCCGCTCGCCGCCCGCCGGAAATCGGCGCCTCCGGTCGGCGTCCGTGACGTCAGCTCTCGGCGACCATCGCGCGGGCCAGCCGGATCAGGTCCGGGATCGCCGGGTGGCCGGGCGCGCCGCGCTGCCAGGCGAGCAGCAGCGGCACCGGAGGGGCGTCGGCCAGTGGGCGGTAGACGATCGCGGGGTGCGTGTGCAGGCGGGGCGTCGCCGACGTCGAGATGCCCACGGCCCGGCCCACGGCGATGGCGGTGAGCCACTCGTCCGTGTTGCCGACCTCGATCGTCGCCGTGGGCCGCGCGCCCTCGGGCCACAGGTCGAGCGTCGTCGTGCCCGCGACCGTGTTCAGGGCGACCGGCCATACCGCGAGGTCCGCCAGGGTCAGGCGGGCCCGGTCCGCGAGGTCGCTGCCCACCGGCACCACGGCCACCCGCTCCTCCTCCACGAGCAGTTCCGTGACGAGGCCCGGCGCGGTCACCCGGCCGCGCAGCAGGGCGACGTCGACCTTGCCCTGGGTGAGTCCCGCCGTGCGGTCGTCGATCCGGCGCAGCTCCAGCGGTACGTCGGGGTGCTCCTCGTCCCAGCGGCGCAGCAGCGGAATGGTGAGGTCCCCGAGCGCGGCCCAGGGGTGCCCGAGCCGCAGCGGCACGGTGGACAGGGCGCGCGGGTCGAGGGCCGCGTCGACGGCGGCGAGCGCGGCGGCGGCCTTGTTTCGGAAGGTCCGGCCCGCCGCCGTGAGCTCCAGGTGGTGCGTGGAGCGGTCGACGAGCCGTACGCCGAGATGCCCCTCGAGCTGGCGGAGCGTACGGGAGAGCGCGGGCTGGCCGATGTGCAGCCGTTCTGCCGCGCGGGTGATCGTGCCCTCCTCCGCGATGGCGAGGAAGGCCCGCAGATGACGCAGCTCCATGGTCATGCTCGGCAAGCATAGCCACTGCTCAATCGGCATTTCACACGGAAAGGGCCGCTTCCTAGCCTGAGGGCATGACATCGACCACGTCCCGGGCGGGCACCGCAGGCGCGGGCCCCGCGAGCGCACCGGCCACCACGGGCAGCTCGGGTGGCAGGGGCAGCACGGTTCGCACCGACGCTACGGGAGGCACCGGCAGCACCGGCAGCAAGGGCGACACCGGCACCACAGGCAGCACCGGCACCGGCAGCCTCGCCGGGATCGGGCTGATGCTGGCGGGCACCCTGTCCGTGCAGTTCGGCTCCGCCGTCGCCGCGCTGCTCTTCCCGCGCGCCGGAGCCCTCGGCGTGGTGGCGCTGAGGGTGACGATCGCCGCCGTCCTGCTGCTCCTCGTCTGCCGTCCCCGGCTGCGCGGGCACAGTCGTACGGACTGGGCCGTCGCCGCCGCCTTCGGTCTCGCGCTCGGCGGCATGAACATCTTCTTCTACCAGGCCATCGACCGGATCCCGCTCGGCCCCGCGGTGACGCTGGAGGTCCTCGGGCCGCTCCTGCTGTCCGCCGTGGCCGCGCGCCGGGCGGTGAGCCTGCTGTGGGCCGGGCTCGCGCTCGCGGGCGTCTTCCTGCTCGGGCAGGAGGGGTTCGACGAGCTCAGTCCCGCGGGTGCCGCTTTCGCCCTCGGGGCGGGCGCCATGTGGGCGGCGTACATCGTCTTCAACTCCCGTACGGGCGCACGCTTCCCGCGCCTGGACGGGCTCGCCGTGGCCATGGCGGTGGCCGCGCTGGTGAGCCTGCCGCTCGGGATCGGTTCGGCAGGGTCCACCCTGCTCGAACCGGGAGTGCTGGGCCTCGGTCTCGCGGTGGCGCTGCTCTCCTCGGGGCTGCCGTACACCCTGGAGCTGCTGGCGCTGCGCCGCCTGCCCGCGCAGACGTTCGCGGTGCTGACCAGTGTGGCCCCCGCGGTGGCGGCGCTGGCCGGGTTCCTCGTGCTCGGGCAGACCTTGTCGCTCCCGCAGTGCCTGGCGATCGGTCTGGTGGTGGCGGCGAGCGTGGGGGCGGTGCGGACGCGGCCGACCAGGCCCTAGGGGGCGTCTCTCCGATCTTCGTGGACAGGCCGCGGCGTCTGGTGCGGTGCATCGCCGTGCGGCCGGGCCGCCCTCGTACTGGTGGTACGA
>NZ_JBIARE010000012.1:0-227580 GCF_042889645.1 Streptomyces sp. NPDC002564
GTGCACACCCGTGGTCGTCTCCTCGGTCACCCCACGGATCTCCGAGGCCAGCTGCGTCCACTTCTGCGAACCCTCACTGATCGTGCGGTTCAGCAGCTGCAGGATCACCCGGTGCTCATCGTTCTCCGCCGTCTCCACCCCGGGAACCGCACCGGCCTTCTCATACTCCACACCCTTGTGGACCAGCAGCGTGGCATCCCCACCGTCGTCCAGAATCATGTTCGGACCACCGGTCGGCGTGTTCGGCCAGGTCAGCGCCTGCTCCGTGCACCACCAGTACTCCTCCAGCGTCTCGCCCTTCCAGGCAAAGACCGGAATACCCCGCGGATCCTCCGCCGTGCCCTGCGGACCCACCGCGATCGCCGCGGCCGCATGGTCCTGGGTGGAGAAAATGTTGCAGGAGACCCAGCGGACCTGCGCACCCAGCGCCACCAGCGTCTCGATGAGCACCGCCGTCTGCACCGTCATATGCAGGGAACCCATGATCCGGGCCCCCGCCAGCGGCTGCGACGCCGCGAACTCCTTACGGATCGACATCAGACCGGGCATCTCATGCTCGGCCAGCGTGATCTCCTTACGACCGAACTCGGCCAGGGAGAGATCGGCGACCTTGAAGTCCTTGCCGTTGATGAGAGTCATGTGTGAGCTGCTCCTCGTGGTTGGTTCGAGGGTGGACATGGCTGACCTGCGGCATCGGACACACGGGTGCTCCGACGCGCGCAGCGCAGTCCGTCGGAGGCCCTCTCTCCCTCGGACGATCCGCACGCGGACCGCCCGACCGCCATCAGCAGCGACGTCTGGCTCGGTCTCCAAGCTACACCGATTGGCCCAGCAAGCCCCAGCCCGCCGTCAGGTACGCCATCACTGGCGGATAGGCCGTCAGACCCGGACGATATGGGACCTTTGCGCTTTTGATCCTGCGCTTATGTGTTGCAGGATGCCTTGAGATCGGGAACATTTGCGCGATCTTGTTCGGCAAAGGCGTTAGGAGATCCACGTGACCAGTCCGGCCGATCCCCCCATAGGCGGGGACACCAGTGGGCAGAAGAGGCTGAAACTGCTCGCGGTGACCGCCTGCCCGACCGGCATCGCTCACACGTACATGGCGGCCGAGAAGCTCTCGCAGGCCGCGGAGGGTCTCGGCATCGACATGAAGGTGGAGACGCAGGGCTCCATCGGGGCCGAGAACGTCTTGACTGACAACGATGTCAGGGAAGCCGACGGCATCATCATCGCAGCCGACAAGGACGTGGACCGCAGCCGGTTCGCCGGGAAGCGCGTCCTGTCCGTCGGCGTGTCCGAGGGCATCAGCAACCCGGAGGGCCTGATCGAGCGGGTGCGGAGCGCGCCCGTGCACGGCGGGGGTGCCGGTGGAGGCGCCGCCGCGGCGTCGTCGGGCGGTGCCGGTGGTTCCGGCGGCGGCCGGGAGCGGAGCGTCGCGTACAAGGCGCTGATGAACGGCGTCTCGTACATGATTCCGTTCGTGGTGGTGGGCGGTCTGCTGATCGCGATCTCGCTGTCGCTCGGCGGGCACACCGACCCCAAGGGCGGGCTCGTCATCCCGGACGGCTCGTTCTGGATGCACGTGAACCAGATCGGCACGATCGGCTTCACGCTGATGGTGCCGATCCTGTCGGGATACATCGCGTACGCCATCGGCGACCGGCCCGCGCTGGTGCCGGGCATGATCGGTGGCTGGATCGCCAACACCGGTGATCTGTACGACTCCAAGGCTGGCGCCGGCTTCATCGGGGCGATCGTCACCGGCTTCCTGGCCGGTTATCTGGTGTTGTGGATCAAGAAGGTCAAGGTCCCGAAGTTCGTCCAGCCGATCATGCCGATCATCGTGATCCCCATCATCGCGACGACCGCGCTCGGCCTGTTCTTCATCTACGTCATCGGCAAGCCGATCTCGTGGGTCTTCGAGCACCTGACGAGCTGGCTCAGCGGCATGACGGGGACCAGCGCGATCCTGCTCGGCGCGATCCTCGGACTGATGATCGCGTTCGACATGGGCGGGCCGGTCAACAAGACGGCGTTCCTCTTCGGCGCCGGGCTCATCGCGACCGGCAACCAGACCGTCATGGGCATGTGTGCCGCGGCGATCCCGGTGATGCCGCTCGGGCAGGGCCTGGCCACGCTGATCCGCAAGCGGCTCTACACCGAGCAGGAACGGGAGACCGGTCTCGCGTCGTTGTTCATGGGCTTCTTCGGCATCTCAGAAGGTGCCATTCCGTTCGCCGCCGCCCGGCCCGCGCAGGTCATCCCCGCCAACATGCTCGGCGGCGCCGTGGCCGGTGCCATCGCCGGCATGGCGAGCGTGAAGGACGCGGTGCCGCACGGCGGCCCGATCGTGGCGGTGCTCGGTGCCGTCGGCGGCGTGCCGATGTTCTTCATCGCCATCGCCATCGGTTCGGTGGTCACCGCGCTCGCCACCGTGACGCTGGTCGACCTCAGCGAGCGCAAGCGGCGCGGCGCTCCCCTGGTCGACGTGCCGGGCGGGCCCGAGCCGGTGCTCGCCGGGGTCGGCGCGACCGCGGGCGGCGCGGCAGGCGGCCTCCAGAAGGCCCCGCAGACCCCGCAGGCCACGGCGCCGAAGGCGTCCCCGGTACCGGCGGCGGCCCCCGCCCCCGAGCCGGAGCCCGCCGACGAGGTCCTCTCCGGCTATCTCACCGAGCAGACCGTGAAGGTCCGCCTGGACGCCAGCGACAAGGAGGCCGCCATCCGCGAGATGGCCGGGCTCCTCGCCACCACCGGCAAGGTCAACGACGTCGAGGAGCTGGTGCAGACCGCGCTGCGGCGCGAGGCGCAGGGCACCACCGGGCTCGGCGAGGAGATCGCCATCCCGCACGCCAAGACGGACGCCGTGGACTCCCCGCTCGTGGGCTTCGCGCGGTCGCCCGAGGGCATCGAGTGGGGTGCGCTCGACGGTACGAAGGCCAAGCTGATCTTCATGATCTCCGTGCCGGAGGCCGCCGCGGGCGACGAGCACCTGCGGATCCTCGCGCTCCTGTCGCGCAAGCTGATGGACACCGGCTTCCGGGAGCGGCTGGAGGCGGCACCGGACGACGCCGCGATCCTCGACGTCCTGCGTGAGGTGCGGTAGCTCTCACGGCGAGCAGGGCGCGTACGACCGGTACGCCCACGACGACGGGCCCCGCACCTGAACCGGTGCGGGGCCCGTCGTCGTGCGGCGGTCCGTGCGGACGTGCCGCCGAAGGCTCAGTGGCCGCCGGGCGACTTCGCCGGGTTGGTGCCGCGGGCCGCTGCCGTCTCGCTGAAGATGTCCGGCTCCAGGTAGATGACGCGGGCGATCGGGACCGCGGCGCGGATGCGCTCCTCGGCGGCGTTGATCGCGGCGGCGACCTCGGCGGCCGTCTCGTCGTGCCGGACGGCGATCTTGGCGGCGACGAGCAGCTCCTCGGGGCCGAGGTGGAGCGTGCGCATGTGGATGACCTTGGTGACCGTGTCGTCGTCGACCAGGGCCTTCTCGATCTTGCCGACCTCTTCGACGCCCGCGGCCTCGCCCAGCAGCAGGGACTTGGTCTCCGCGGCGAGGACGATCGCGATGACGATGAGCAGGATGCCGATGCAGAGCGTGCCGATGCCGTCCCAGACGCCGTCCCCGGTGGCCAGGGCCAGGCCCACGCCGCCGAGGGCGAGGATCAGGCCGACCAGCGCGCCGAAGTCCTCCAGGAGGACGACGGGGAGCTCGGGCGCCTTGGCGCGGCGGACGAACTCCTTCCAGGAGAGGTTGCCGCGCAGCGGGTTGGACTCCTTGATGGCGGTCCGGAAGGAGAAGCTCTCCGCGATGATCGCGAACACCAGGACCCCGACGGGCCAGTACCAGTGCTCCAGCTCGTGCGGGTGCTTGATCTTCTCGTAGCCCTCGTAGATCGCGAACATGCCGCCGACCGAGAAGAGGACGATCGAGACGAGGAAGGCGTAGATGTAGCGCTCGCGGCCGTAGCCGAACGGGTGCTGCGGGGTGGCCTCGCGCTGGGCCTTCTTGCCGCCGAGGAGCAGCAGGCCCTGGTTGCCCGAGTCGGCGAGCGAGTGGACGCTCTCGGCGAGCATCGAGGACGAGCCGCTGAAGATGAACGCGACGAATTTCGCCACCGCGATCGCGAGGTTCGCGGCGAGTGCCGCGACGATCGCCCTTGTTCCGCCTGACGCGCTCATGAGTGCCCCGGGTCCCTTCGCCTTCGTACGTTCTCTGCCATCGCGGGCGGGCAGCTCTTTGCCCGCCGTTTGCGGTGGGTCATTGTTGCAGCACGGGAGGGCCCTGGTGCGTCAGGCCACCACAGTGGCACGGAAAAGCGTGCCCACACCGGACACTTCGGCCTTTTCGCCCGCGGGGACGAAGGCGGACTGTCCGGGCTCCAGGGTCAGTTCGCCCGCGCGGACCGAGCCCGCCGTGCAGAGCAGGATCTGCGGGGTGGCGGCGGTGAGGTCGTGCGGGGCCGCGCCCTCGGGCAGCACGAAGCGGGAGAGGAGGAACTCGTCGATCGGCGTCTCGTAGACCTCCTCGCCGGTGGACGAGCCCTCCGGGCGCAGCACGC
Source organism: Streptomyces sp. NPDC002564 (assembly GCF_042889645.1). Taxonomy (NCBI): domain Bacteria; kingdom Bacillati; phylum Actinomycetota; class Actinomycetes; order Kitasatosporales; family Streptomycetaceae; genus Streptomyces; species Streptomyces sp. NPDC002564. Next base: position 4,563 of record NZ_JBIARE010000012.1, read on the forward strand.
CGGGGTCGGTGGCCTCGAAGCGGACGATCCGCAGGAGTTCGGGGACGTCGACGTGCTTGGGGGTCAGGCCGCAGCGCAGGACGTTGTCGGAGTTGGCCATGATCTCGACGCCGAGGCCGTTCAGGTAGGCGTGCGGGACGCCGGCGCCGAGGAACAGGGCCTCGCCGGGCTGCAGTTGGACGTAATTGAGCAGCATCGCGGCGATGACGCCCGGGTCGCCGGGGTAGTGGTGGGCGATGCTCGCGTACGGCTCGTGGACGCCGCCGAGGCGCTGGGCCGCGGCGGTGACCTCGGTGACCGTCTCGGCCATCTGCTCGGGGTCGGCGCTCAGCACGGCCGTCAGGACCTCGCGCAGGGCCGCCTCTTCGGGCTGGGCGCGCAGCAGGTCGACGTACGGCTTGAGGGAGTCGACGTCGAGTGCCTCCAGGAGGTCGGCGGTCTCGCCGGGGGCGCGGAAGCCGCAGAGGCCGTCGAACGGCGTGAGGGCGCAGATCAGTTCGGGCTTGTGGTTGGCGTCCTTGTAGTTGCGGTGCGGGGCGTCGATCGGGACGCCCCGGCGCTCCTCGTCGGCGTACCCCTGCTTGGCCTGCGCGAGGTCGGGGTGGACCTGGAGGGAGAGCGGGGCGCCGGCCGCGAGGAGCTTGAGGAGGAAGGGCAGGCGCGGGCCGAACTTGGCGACCGCCGCCGTGCCGAGCTCGTGCTCCGGGTCCGCGGCGATGACCTCGTTCAGCGCGCCGCGCCCGGTGCGCGAGGGCGCGCCCGGGTGGGCGCCCATCCACATCTCGGCCTGCGGCTCACCGCTCGGCGCCACGCCCAGGAGCTCCGCGATGGCGGTGGTCGAACCCCAGGCGTAGGGGCGGATGGTGTTGGTGAGGCGGTCCACGGAGGGGGTCTCCCTTGCTACGTACGAGAGTGCTGAACTGCGGCCGCGACCGGTGCGGACACCTGGGTGGCCGGTGCGGTGGCGGCGGTGGCCGGTGCGGCGCCGGGGGCGGTCCGCGCGGGCACGGTCGGTGGGATCACGGCCGGTGCGGTCATGATCCGTCCCCCGAGGCGAGCGCCAGGTAAACGGCGGCGAAATCCGTGACGGCGATCAGGTCCGCGAGCGCTTCGAGCTCGTCGCCGTCCTCCGGCTCCAGCTCGCTGACGGCGATGTCGTGGCCGTGCGCCAGCTCGCGGGCGGCGGGCGCCGCGGTGAGGCCGCCGGCGTCCGCGGGGCGGTCGCGGAGCAGCACCACGCGCGCGCGCAGGGCGGCCGGGTCGTCGACGCGGTCGCGGAAGAAGTCGTCGGTGTCGTCGCCGCCCGCCGGGTTGCCCGCGAGCAGCGCGCCGTGCGCGGGCAGCGCCTCGGGCAGTTCGGCGGCGAGCGCCGCGTGCCCGGACAGCTCGGCGAGGATGGCCGCGAAGCGGCGCCCGGTGGCCGCGGCGGACCTGCCCTCGGTCCAGATCAGCGGGAGCGCGTCGGCGAGTTCGGCGGCGAGCGTCTTGGCGGGGTTGCCGTACGTCGCGACGGCCGGGCCGCAGCGCTCCGCGACGCGGTCGAGGCGGTCGGCGACCTTCTGGAGCGTGTCGACGGGTGCCACGAGCAGGCCGGTGCGGTCCAGGAGGACGAGCAGCGGGACGAGGAGGGCCCACAGGGTGCCGGGGGCGCCGGGCGCGGCCTCGTCCTCGACGCGGCGGGCCTCGTACGAGGCGGAGTCCCGGTCGGCGTCGTCGTGCGCGCCTTCGAACGCGCCGTAGGGCGAGGTCGCCATGGGGACGGTCAGGCCGTGGCTGCCGTCCACGCTCTCGGCGATCGGGGTGCGCGCGGGGGCGACCGCGACGACGGTGCAGCCGCGGCGGTACGCCTGGTCGGCGAGGAGCGAGAGGCCCGGTTCGGTGCCGTCCGGGGTGGCGATGAGGAGCAGGTCGACGGGGCCGGCCCAGCCGGGCAGCGCCCAGCGCAGGGCGCCGCCCGCGGGGGCGACGCCGGTGGGGGCCAGGCGGATCACCGGGCAGCCGGTGCCCGCGAGGCCGTCCAGCAGGTCGGCGACGCAGAGGGCCGCGGTGCCGGGGCCCGCGACGAGGACGGCGCGGGGGCGTCCGTCCGGCTTGAGCTCGGTCAGCCCGGCCTCGGTGGCGTGCCGGATCGCGGTGCGGACGCGGGCGCCGGCCTCCGCCGCGCCGCGCAGCAGTCCGCGGCGGTCGGCGCGGGCGAGCGCCTCGGGGGCGTCGAGCAGCGACTCGTCGAGCATGGGGTCAGGTCTCCGATCGCCGTGCGCGGGTTCCTGCGGGGTGCCGGGGCGGGAGTGCTCCCGGCGGGTGTCGCGGGCGGTCCAGACGGTGGCCGCGTGGGCCGCGTGCGTTGGATCGGCCCGAGGCGCCGTGCCGGGCGCCACGGGTCCGCGGGGGCCCCACGGCCATCCCCTAGGCCGGGCGGCGCGCCTCGTCGACCAGGAGGACGGGGATGCCGTCGCGGACGGGGTAGGCCAGACCGCACTCCTTGGCGTCCGCCGTGCAGACCAGCTCGGTCTCCGACTCCTTGAGGGGAGCGTGGCAGGCCGGGCAGGCGAGGATCTCCAGGAGGCCGGCTTCGAGCGGCATGGGGTGGGTCCCTTCGAGCGGATGCGGTGGGGTCACGAGCGGGTGGGCCGTGGGCCGCGCGGTGAGCTGTCCGCACACCGCGTGCGCCGCGGACCGCGCCGCCGCCGCACCGGATGCGGCCTGGTCAGCCTACCTCCGTGCGGGGCGTGGCGCGGGGGTGCGGACGGGCGGCCGGGGCGCGGGCTTTCGCGGGGCGGGAGCGGGGGCACGGTCCCCCGCCCCGGCCGCGCGGTGGTCGGTGGTGTGCCGTCAGCCGCGGATGATCGCCAGGGCCTCGTCCCGCACCTTGGCCATGGTGGCCTCGTCGCGGGCCTCCGCGTTCAGGCGGAGCAGCGGCTCCGTGTTCGACGCGCGGACGTTGAACCACCAGTCGGCGGCGGTCACCGTGAGGCCGTCGAGCTCGTCGAGGGTGATGCCGTCGCGGCCCTCGTACGCCGTCCTGATCGCGGCGAGGCGGGCGCCCTGGTCGTCGACCGTGGAGTTGATCTCGCCGGATCCGGCGTAGCGGTCGTACTGGGCGACGAGGCCGGAGAGCGGGCCGTCCTGGCCGCCGAGGGCCGCGAGGACGTGGAGCGCGGCGAGCATGCCGGTGTCCGCGTTCCAGAAGTCCTTGAAGTAGTAGTGCGCGGAGTGCTCGCCGCCGAAGATCGCGCCGGTCGTGGCCATCTCCGCCTTGATGAAGGAGTGGCCCACGCGCGTGCGCACGGGCGTGCCGCCGTTCTCCTTGACGACCTCCGGGACCGACCAGGAGGTGATCAGGTTGTGGATGACGGTGCCCTTGCCGCCGTGGCGGGCGAGCTCGCGGGAGGCGACCAGGGCGGTGACGGCGGACGGGGAGACCGGGTCGCCGTTCTCGTCGACGACGAAGCAGCGGTCCGCGTCGCCGTCGAAGGCGATGCCGAGGTCGGCGCCCTCCGCGCGCACCCGCTCCTGGAGGTCCACGATGTTGGCCGGGTCCAGCGGGTTGGCCTCGTGGTTGGGGAAGGTGCCGTCCAGCTCGAAGTACATCGGCACGACGTCGAGGGGCAGCCCGTCGAAGACGGTGGGGACGGTGTGGCCGCCCATGCCGTTGCCCGCGTCGACGACGACCTTGAGGGGGCGGACGGCCGTCAGGTCGACCAGGCCGCGCAGGTGGGCGGCGTAGTCGGTCAGGGTGTCGCGCCGGGTGAGGGTGCCGGGGGTGGCGGCGCTCCGCGGGGCGCCGGTCTCCAGCCAGCCCTCGACGAGGGCGCGGATCTCCGCGAGGCCGGTGTCCTGGCCGACGGGGGCGGCGCCCGCGCGGCACATCTTGATGCCGTTGTACCGGGCGGGGTTGTGCGAGGCCGTGAACATCGCGCCGGGCAGGTCCAGCGCGCCCGAGGCGTAGTACAGCTGGTCCGTCGAGCACAGGCCGATCTCGGTGACGTCCACGCCGAGCGCGGCGGCCCCGCGCGCGAAGGCCCGGGACAGGCCGGGCGAGGAGGGGCGCATGTCGTGGCCGACGACGATCGCGTCCGCCGAGGTGACCCGCGCGAAGGCGGCCCCGAACAGCTCGGCCAGTGACTCGTCCCACTGGTCCGGGACCACTCCACGGACGTCGTACGCCTTCACGATCTGGGACAGATCAGCAGTCACGGCCAACCCTCTCTGCAGGTTCTGCTAGCTCAGCGGGTACGGAGAGCCCTCCGCGGTCAGCACCAAGCTACCCGCTGGAACCGGTGCTGGACCGGGCGTCCCCGGCAGGCGTCTCACGGCAGCATCCAGCCGAGCACCGCCGTGCTCTGTCCGACGACGATCAGGCACATCACGAGGAGCAGGCCGAGGCTCCAGGGCAGCACCTTGCGCAGCAGGTCGCCCTCCTTGCCCGCGAGTCCGACGGCGGCGCAGGCGATGGTGAGGTTCTGCGGGGAGATCATCTTGCCGAGGACGCCGCCCGAACTGTTGGCGGCGGCGAGGAGTTCGGGCGAGAGCCCGGACTGCCGGGCGGCCGTCACCTGGAGGGCGCCGAACAGGGCGTTGGCCGAGGTGTCGGAGCCGGTGACGGCGACGCCGAACCAGCCGAGGACGGGTGAGAGGAAGGCGAGTCCGGCACCGGCGGCGGCCACGTAGTGCCCGATGGTGGCGGCCTGCCCGGAGAGGTTCATGACGTACGCGAGCGCCAGCACGGACGTCACCGTGAGGATGGCGTGGCGCAGTTCGTGGACGGTGGCCGCCCATTCGCGCACCGCCACGCGCGCGTGCACCCCGAGGACGGCGGCGGTGCCGATGCCGGCGAGCAGCACCAGGGTGCCGCCCGTGGAGAGCAGCGGCAGCGAGAAGACGTTGCCGCCGACGGGCTTGCCCGAGGGGTCGGCGACGTCCAGGAAGGGCCAGTCGACGGTGCGTGTCGCCCGCGCGAGGAGGTCCTTGACGGCGGGGATCTGGGCGATCGAGAAGACGGCGACGATCAGGGCGTACGGGGCGTAGGCGCGCAGCACTTGGGGGCGCGGGTCGGCGTGGTCGAGGTCGTCGCTGCGCGCGCCGGTCAGGACGGCGGCGCGGACGGGCTCGGCGGCGGGCCTGCGGGCCTGCGGCACCGCCATCAGCGCGCCCGCCCCGGCCAGGGCGGCGCCGATGTCGGCGAGTTGGGCCGAGACGTGGTTGGAGGCCGCGAACTGGGCGGCGGCGAAGGCGGATCCGCAGGCCAGCGCGGGCACCCAGGTCTCACGCAGACCGCGCCGCCCGTCCACGAGGATCACCAGGAGCAGCGGTACGACCAGGGCGAGCAGCGGGGTCTGGCGGCCGACGACGGTGGCCACGGAGTCGAGCGGCAGGCCCGTCACCTGAGCGAGCGTCACCACGGGGGTGCCCATGGCGCCGAAGGCGACCGGCGCGGTGTTGGCGACCAGGGAGACGACCGCGGCGCGCACCGGGTCGAAGCCGAGGGCGACGAGCATGACGGCGCTGATCGCGACGGGCGCGCCGAAGCCGGCGAGCGCCTCCAGGAGGGCCCCGAAGCAGAAGGCCACGACGAGTGCCTGGATGCGGGGGTCGTCGGAGAGCCGGCCGAAGGAGCGGCGCAGGATGTCGAAGTGCCGGGTGCGGACCGTCATCCGGTACACCCACAGGGCGTTGACGACGATCCACAGGATGGGGAAGAGCCCGAAGAGGACGCCCTGCGCGGCGCCGGACGCGGTCTGGCCGAGCGGCATGCCGAACACGAGCCAGGCGACCAGGACGGCGGCGGCGAGGCCGATGAGTCCCGCGCGGTGGGCCTTCATGCGGACGGCGCCGAGCAGGACGAGGACGGTCAGCAGGGGCAGGGTCGCGACGAGTGCGGACAGGCCGAGCGAGTCGGCCACGGGCTCCAGTTGCTGCACGAACACAGGGCGCCTCCCGGCTGTGGGGTGGCGAAATCCTCAGGGCCTGGGCGAACGCGCGTCAACGAGGCGGAAGGAGAAGATCCGGTGAAGGGCGCGCCGGGCGCGGGGCAGGCACGGACTCGGGAGGAGAGGGGAGCGGGCTCGGGTGCGGGCTCAGGAATCCGGTGAGCGCAGGACGCGGAGGTGGCCGCGGCGCGCGACCTCCATCGGGTCCGCGGCGCGCGGGCCGCCGCCCGCCTCGGCCGCGCGCTCCTGCGGACGGGCCGCCTCGCGCACGGCGTTGGCCAGCGCTTCGAGGTCGTCGCCGGAGGGGCGGGCCGGACCCGACGCGTCGGCGAGCCGGACGACGTCCCAGCCGCGCGGGGCGGTGAGGCGCTCGGAGTGCTCGGCGCACAGGTCGTAGCAGTGGGGTTCGGCGTAGGTGGCGAGGGGGCCGAGGACCGCGGTCGAGTCGGCGTAGACGTACGTCAGCGTCGCGACGGCGGGACGGCCGCAAGCGGTGCGCGAACAGCGACGTACAGGGCTCACGACGTTGGACGGTACCGCACTCTTGAGCGGGCCGCGACGACTCTCCACGAGGTCACCCCACCGTGTCGTGCCGCGGCCCGCCCCCGGACACCCCCCGCCGGGAACGCGCTGACCTGCACGGACACCGGGTACCGCACGGGCGGACCGTATTGAATCCGGTCACCACATGGTGTGGATCACGTCATTTGGCGCGAGCCCGGCGGTCCCGGAGAGATATGGAATCGAGTCCAAGCCCGGCCGGAACGGTCAGGAAGCGACATGTCGCGCACATCGCGGAAAGGTCGATCTCGGGGACTACTCTTCGTCAGTGATGGACGACCCCGTACAGCCCCGCTCAGCAGACCCGAGGCCCCGCCGTCGCGACCGCCACGGCCGGGGCATGCGCGGCCCTGTCGCGCCGCCGCAGGTGCCGCTCTCCGCGAGCCGCGGCGAGGCCTTCACCGACCTCGTGCAGGACTCCGTGGAGCGCCTGGAGCGGCGCTGGCCGCAGCTGACGGAGATCGAGTTCATGGTCCTCGAGGTGCCGCCCCTGGGCCGGGCCGACGGGGACTGGCAGGACGAGGTGGTGCCGCTCGGCGGGACGATCACCGCGTCCGAGGGGCGGCCCGCCCGCGTCGTCATCTACCGGCGCCCGGTGGAGATCCGCACCAAGGGCCGCGACGAGCGCGCGCACCTGGTGCACGAGGTGGTCGTCGAGCAGGTCGCCGAACTGCTCGGCCTGTCCCCCGAGTCGGTGGACCCGCGCTACGGGGACGAGGAGTGACCCCGCCCCGCCGACGTCACCTCGTGTCCGCCTGACCGCTCCGGACCTCCGCGGCACCGCTCACTTCTGCAGCACCGCCAGGTCCCGTTCCGCATGCGGCACCTCGACCGTCCCCCGGTCGTCCGGGAGCGTCTGGACGGTGAACATCGGGATGCCTTCCTCGGGGACCGCGAGCATCCGTGACGCGTACACCGGGCCGCCCGAGACCGGCTCCACCGTCAGCGCGTAGGACCCCTTGAGCCCGGCGGGCACCGGCGGGTCGGTGAGGGCCAGGGTGGTGCCGGCCTTGACCGTGTACGTCTTCGTGGCCGGGGAGCCGCCCTCGGTGCCGGCCGACGCCGTGACCTTCACCCGCGCCGACTTGTCCGGGGCCACCAGGGAGAGCGTGGAGCCCTTGGCGCGGTTGTCGGCGACGGTCGCCCGCGCGCCCACCTCGCCGGTCGCCGGGATGAACGCCGTCTCCTGCCGGGCGCCCTTGCCGCGGGTGACGCGCAGCGCCGCCACGACGGGCACCGCGTCGTCGGTCGGCGTCAGGAGCAGCGAGCCCGCCTCGCCCTTGGTGACGTCGCCGAGGTCGACGGCGGCCGTCATGCCGGACTTCACGTGCAGGCTCTCGTGCCCGGCGGGGGTGATCGTGCCGGTCGGCGAGGCCAGCTGGAGCTTGAGGTCCGCGTCGTCGGCACCCGGCGCGTAGGCCACCAGGCGGGCCGAGGTGGCGTCCTTGGGGATGCCCGGCAGGACGAGGCTGCCCGCCGGGTCGGCGGCGGCCGGCAGCCAGTCGCCGCCCAGCTTCTCGTCGGAGGACTGCACGGCGGCCGAGACCCGGCCGCTGCGCGCGATGACGTGCATCGTCAGGTTCGGGTACGCCTTGTCGGCGAGCGTGGACAGCAGCACCGGGACGCTGGAGTGCGGCTGGACCTGGATCGAGTCGCCGACCGGGGAGGTGACCTCGCCGGTCGGGCCGAAGAGCTCGACGTCGACGACGGCGGCGGAGTCGTCCGGGTTCGTCAGGTGGATGTAGTCGCTGCGGTCCTTGGCGGTGCTCGCGCCGGGGAACCAGAAGTCCGTGTCGGGGGCGGTGCAGTTGGTGCCGTGCATGCCGCGGCCGCTGCCCGCCGCGTACGTCGTGGTCTGCTGCACGGTCCAGCCGGGGGCGAGACCGCCGTCGGCCGTGCCGATGAGCGCGGGCGACTCGGCGCCCGACGCCTCGCCCGCGACCGGCTTGCCCGGGGCCTTCTGGGTCAGGAAGGGCTTGGCCTTCTTGTCCTTCTCCCTGGCCGCGTCGGTCAACGCCTTGCTCACCGGCAGCAGTCGCGCCGAGCCGCCCGCGTCACCGCCGCTGCCGCCGGGCGTGTAGGCGGTGTACGAGGTCTCGGCGAGGTCGGAGCCGCTGGGCACCGGGCAGAGCAGGCTGGTGCGCTCGACGGGCTGGTGCGCCGCGGCCTTCGCCCCGTCGTCGGCGGTGTCCGTGCCGCCGAACGCGGCGAACCCGGTGACGGCGCCGAGCGCGACGACGACGGCGATCAGGGACTGGGTGGTGCGGTTCACTGCTGGCTCCCGTCGGGGCGCTCACTGTCGGTGCCGTGCGGCGGCCGCGGGGGCTGCGGCGGCACCGGGGGCTGCTGCTGGTCGTACGCGGCGTCGTAGGCCCGGCCGTACGGCTGGTCGCCGGGCTGCCCGTACTGCTGCTCGCCCCCGTAGCCACCGCCCGCCCCGCCGTAGGAGGCGTAGGGGTCGTACTGGCCGCCCTGGTAGGCGTCCTGCTGGTACGCGGACCGGTCGTAGGACCCGCCCTGGTACGGCCCGGCCTGGTACTGCTGTCCGCCGTACGCCCCCTGTTCGGCGCCCGCGTGCGCGGGGGCGTCCCACTCCTCGTAGCCCTGCGCCTGCTGCGGCACCGGGGCGGGGGCCTCGGGGGCCTCCTCCGAGGGAGGCTGCGGGGGTGCGTCCTGGGCGGCCTGTTCGTTCTGGGCGCGCAGCCTGCGGGCCCTGCGGCCCTCGCCCTCGACCGCCGGGGCGGGGATGACGGGCTCGTCGGGCAGGTCGTCGTCGACGTGGCGGCGGCGGCCCGGCAGGGCGAGCACCACCAGGACGACGGCGAGTGCGCCCTGCGCCCACAGCCAGGCGGTGTGGCCCAGCGGGGCGTCGAAGGTGACGTCCAGGCGGCCGCCGGTCGCGGGCAGTTCGAAGCCCTGTGCCCAGCCGTCCACGGTGGTGCGGGTCAGCGGGCGGCCGTCCAGGGTCGCCGTCCAGCCCGGGTCGGCCGAGTCGGCCAGGCGCAGCACGCGGCCCGCGGCACCGGGCTTGAGCGTGGTGTGCAGCTCGACGGGGCCCGCGGCGACGGGCTCCGGGTCGCCGGTCTTCGGGACGACGGTGGCGCGTGCGACCTGCCGGTCGACCCGCCACAGGGCGCTGCCGTCCTCCTGGCTGAGCCGGGACAGGCCCGGCGTCGCGTCCAGGGTGCGGCTCATCTGGCGGGGCGCGCCGTCGCGGACCAGGACGTAGCGCACGGCGTAGCCGCCGAGCTGGTCGGCCTGGTCGGCGCCGGAGCCCGCGACCAGGCGGGCGACGATCGTGTCGAGCTGCTCGTCGTCGGCGGCGGCCGCGGTCAGTTCCGCGTCGCCGAGGCGGCCGCCGGAGCCGCGCACCAGGGTGTAGGCGACCTCGGCGGCGGAGTCGCTGTCGAGGACGAGGGTGCGGGCCTGGTCCTCGGTGCCGCTCTCCTCGGCGACGAACGCGGGCACCTGCACCGGGTCGCGTCGCTCCAGCGGGCCGTCGGCGCCGCCGATCATCCATCCGGCGGCCACGAGCAGCGGCCCGGCGGCGGCGGCGAACGCGATGAGCGCGGCGACCGGCTGGCGCCAGCCGAAGCTCTGCTCGGCGACCCGGGAGCGGGCGCCGTCGGCGCCGAGCGCGGCGGCGGCGAGGAGCGCGATGCCGTAGGCCAGGGTGGCCGGTCCGGCCCACGCCGAGCCGTTCGACAGGACGGCGAAGACCAGGGCGACCAGGGCGACGGCCCAGGCGGTACGGACGGCGCGCTGCCGCTCGCCGCGCAGCAGGGCGCCGAGCGCGGCGAGGACGATGCCGATGAGCAGCAGTCCGTGCACCGTGCCGGGTCCGCCGGGGCTCGCGCCGAGCAGGTCGAGGGCGCCGGCCGAGCCGGAGCCGAACTCCAGGCCCGCCTCCTCGAAGAAGCCGAAGGGCAGCAGCGTCAGCGACCACGGGGCGAGGACGAGCAGCGGGGTGCCGAGCGCGGCGAGCACGCGCGGGCCGTACCCGGTGAGGTCGGCGCGGCGCACCACGAGCAGGGCGAGGCCGAGCACCAGGGCGATCTGCCAGATGATCGGCGTGAAGGCGGTGGCGAGGGTCAGCAGCAGGGCGTACGCCCAGGTGGCGCGCCAGGTGCCGCGGGTGCCTCCGGGGGCGGCGAGGCCGCTCGCCGCGATGCCCGCGCGCGCGATGAGCGGCAGCAGGACGGCGAGGACCGCGGTGCCGATGCGGCCGCCCGCGAGCGCGCCGGTGGCGGCGGGCAGGAAGGCGTACGCGACGGAGGCCCAGGCGCGCAGCAGGCGCGAGGTGACCAGCGGGCGGGAGGCGAAGTACGCGGCGAAGCCGGCCAGCGGGACGGAGCCGACGAGCAGCACGGTGACCGCGAGCCCGGTGGAGCCGAGGAGCAGCGAGGACAGGCCGGCGACGAGGGCGAGGTAGGGCGGGGCGCCCTGGGTGCCGCCGGTGCCGACGGGGTGCCAGCCGTCCAGGTAGCGCGCCCACAAGTCGGCGGAGTCGGCGGGCGCGGGCAGCAGGGCGCCGCCCGCGAGCGCGCCGGTGCCGAGCAGGGCGCGGCAGGCGATGAGCGCGGCGAACAGGAGCACGACGAAGAGCACGGGGCCCGGCTTGCGGGCGATGCGCTTGAGGCGGGCGAACTGCTCGATCTCCAGGAAGTCGGCGTCGTCGCCGCCGGGTCCCGACTCGACGGCGCCGTGCCGTCCGGCGCCCGCGGGGGCCTCGGCGTCGGCGCGGCCCACCAGGCTGCCCGCCGCCTGTTCGACGGTGGCCCGCACGGTGGCGCCGGGCGGCGGGAAGAGCGCCCGCATCTCGCCCGCGTCGGGCAGCGGGGTGCCGCGCCGTTTGCGGGCGGCGAGGACGCGGCCGGGGCGGAGCAGGGTGGCGAGCAGGCCGGCGATCTCGTCGAGGGCCTGTCCGGGGGCCTTGCCGACGAGGTAGGCGACGGTGCGCAGGAGCGTGCCGACGACGATCCGGAAGAGGACCCAGGGCAGCACGGCCGCGCGGGCGTTGACCAGGAGGGCGTAGGTGGCGCCCGCCTTGTCGACGCGGTGCGGGGAGGTGGCGGTGCGGCCGACGCAGTCGACGGTGCGGCGCTCGCGCGAGGAGGCCTCGGCGTGCCGCACGACGGCGTCGGGGGCGACCAGGACGCGGTGGCCCGCGGCGTGCGCGCGCCAGCACAGGTCGACGTCGTCGCGCATGAGCGGCAGACGGCGGTCGAAGCCGCCGAGCTGTTCGTAGACGTCGCGCCGGATGAGCATGCCCGCGGTGGACACGGAGAGCACCGGCCGTACGTGGTCGTGCTGGCCCTGGTCCTGCTCGCGGCGGTCCAGGCCGGTCCAGCGGCGGCCGCTGTTGGCGATGGAGACGCCGACCTCCAGGAGCTGCCTGCGGTCGTACCAGCCGCGGAGCTTGGGGCCGACGACGGCGACGTCCTTGCCGAGCTCGTGTTCGTTCTCCACGACGCGGAGCAGTTCGGTCAGGGCGTCGGGGTCGGGCGCGCAGTCGTCGTGCAGCAGCCAGAGCCACTGCACGGGCTCGCCGTGCGGCAGGTCGGGGAGGTCGTAGGCGTCGTCGCGCCAGGTGCGGCTGACCGGGTCCCAGCCGCTGGGGCGCTTCAGGTACGGCAGCTCTTCGGGGGTGAGCACGGCGGCGGTGCGGACGGCCTCGTCGACGGCGGTGCCGAAGCCGGAGCGGCGGGCCAGGTGGAGCACACGGTCGGCGCCGATGGCCTCGGTGACCAGGCGGGCGGAGTCGTCCGCGCTGCCGGTGTCCGCCGCCACCGCGTTCTGCACGGGGCGCTCCTGGCCGAGGAGCCCGGCCAGGGCGTCGGGCAGCCAGCGGGCGCCGTCGTGGGAGACGAGCACGGCGGTCACGACGTGCCGCGGGAACTCGGGAGCGGCAGCGTCGTGGTGAGCGGCTGCCGAATGGCTGTGCACGGACATCGAGGTACGGGCCCCGGTTCGATGGACTGCGGTGGACGCCTGCGCCTGCGGGGGCGCCGGGGCGTCTCGGACGGGGCCCCACACTAACGGCTGGCATGAGGACGGCCCGCCGCCTGTGGATAACCCACGGGTGACGGGCCGTTCGATGCGCATTGGTTGAGGGAGGTGTGTGCCGAATTGGTCGGGCGGCACCCATGGACGGGGTCAGGGTCCGGTTCCTGCACGTGATTCCTTCGTACTGCCGTCGCGTACGCCTGTTCCCGTACGCGGGGGTGAGCGCGTGGGCTCAGACCGCGGCCTTCTTGAGGCGGCGGCGTTCGCGCTCCGACAGGCCGCCCCAGATTCCGAAGCGTTCGTCGTTGGCGAGTGCGTATTCGAGGCATTCCGAACGGACTTCGCAGGCGAGGCAGACCTTCTTGGCCTCGCGCGTGGAGCCGCCCTTCTCGGGGAAGAAGGACTCGGGGTCGGTCTGGGCGCACAGCGCGCGCTCCTGCCAGCCGAGTTCCTCGTCCGCGTCCTCGACCAGCAGTTCCTGAACCAGCTCGGTCATGTGCGCCCCTCGTCTGTCTGTGCGTCCCCGTGGTGCTGCCGTTACCGATTTCGGCTGAACGACACGAGTGAAATTACAAGTGTGCCGATCCGGGCCAGTCAAGCCGAGATCTGCTATTGGGCCCCTTATTCACTCTGCGGAACCAAGGCTATGCGGTAAGTGTTCAAATCGGCATAAACCCGGACAGCTTCGGCGACCCGTCCGACACTGCGTCATACGTTCCCTTCCGCCGGACCCCGAGGGGCCTCACTAGGAAGGACGTCGATGTTTGAGTGCCGGTTGCTGCGCCATGTGTCCCCTGGTTCGACTGCACAAACCTTTCGCCTGCCAGAACAACCGGATGAGGTGAAACATATCCCACATACCGGACACCGAGTTGACACCGAAGGTGTGACCCGGTGTTCTGGTGGGCATGCTCGCGAACATGGCTCTTTCGATGACCCGCACCAGCGGGTCCATCGGTGCTGCCCACGCGCGCTGTTGCTGTTCCTGCTCCAGCTGTTGAGTTTCTCCAGCTGTCGAGCCGCTTCTCCCGCACCACCGCGCATCTCCCGCACCTCCCCGCACCTCCCCGCACCTCTCTGCACCTCTCCGCGTTTCTCCCGGCGCGGGAAGCCCCCCGCGTTCCCGCGCCGCGCCCCACCTCCCCCGCGACACCCCAGCCTTCTTACGTTGAGGAACCACCGCACGATGAACAGCGACAGTGACCTCCAGATCGCCGGCGACATCCTCGAAGTCCCGCACCTCCTGCAGCCCGCCCGCGAGCACCCCGCCACCGTGGCCGAGTTCGTCGGCCTCGCCCGCGCCATCGCCGCCGACCGCTCCCGCTGGGCGCACCTGGTGCGCTACGACGCGGCCAGCCGCTGGTACCACCGCCTGACCACCGGTCCCGGCTACGAGGTGTGGCTGCTCTCCTGGGTGCCGGGACAGGGCAGCGGACTGCACGACCACGGGCCCTCGTCGGGCGTGCTCACCCTCCTGGAGGGCGAGTTGACCGAACGCACCGAGCGGGGCACCCGGGCGCTCGCCGCGGGCGCGCAGCGCGTCTTCGCGCCGGGGTACGCCCACGAGGTCGTCAACGACTCCCTGGAGCCGGCCGTCAGCCTGCACATCTACTACCCGGGCCTGACCGAGATGCCGATGCACGCGGCCCGGTGCGCCGCCGCCGTCGCGCCGGACACCACCGAGGATGTCGTAACCGCCTGACGCACTGTCGTACCCGCCTGACATGCTGGGTCCATGCGCATTGTGGTTCTGGCCGGCGGCATCGGCGGCGCCCGTTTCCTCCGCGGACTCAAGAAGGCCGCGCCCGACGCGGACATCACGGTCATCGGCAACACCGGCGACGACATTCACCTCTTCGGGTTGAAGGTCTGCCCCGACCTCGACACCGTGATGTACACGCTGGGCGGCGGCATCAACGAAGAGCAGGGCTGGGGGCGTACGGACGAGACGTTCAAGGTCAAGGAAGAGCTCGCCGCCTACGGGGTCGGGCCCGAGTGGTTCGGGCTCGGCGACCGGGACTTCGCCACGCACATCGTGCGGACGCAGATGCTGGGCGCCGGCTACCCGCTCAGCGCCGTCACGCAGGCGCTGTGCGAGCGGTGGCAGCCCGGGGTGCGGCTCATCCCCATGTCCGACGACCGCGTCGAGACGCACGTGGCCGTCACCGTCGACGGCGAGCAGAAGGCCGTGCACTTCCAGGAGTACTGGGTCCGGCTGCGCGCCTCCGTGGACGCGCACGCGGTCGTGCCCGTCGGCGCCGAGCAGGCCAAGCCCGCGCCCGGCGTCCTGGAGGCCATCGCCGAGGCCGACGTCGTGCTCTTCCCGCCGTCCAACCCGGTGGTGAGCGTCGGCACGATCCTCTCCGTGCCCGGCATCCGCGAGGCCATCGCCGACGCGGGCGTCCCCGTCGTCGGCCTCTCCCCCATCGTCGGCGACTCCCCCGTGCGGGGCATGGCCGACAAGGTGCTCACCGCCGTCGGCGTGGAGACCAGCGCCGCCGCCGTCGCCGAGCACTACGGCAGCGGGCTGCTCGACGGCTGGCTCGTCGACAGCGTCGACACCGGCGCCGTCGAGCGGGTCGAGAGCGCCGGGATCCGGTGCCGGGCCGTGCCGCTGATGATGACCGACGTCGACGCGGCCGCCGAGATGGCCCGCGAGGCGCTCGCGCTCGCCTCGGAGGTCCGCGCGTGACGGCGCCGTCGTACCGCGTGTGGGCCGTCCCCGGCCTGCCCGAGGTGCGCGAGGGCGACGACCTCGCCAAGCTCGTGGCCACGGCCGAGCCGGGGCTCGCCGACGGTGACGTCGTCCTGGTCACCTCCAAGATCGTCAGCAAGGCCGAGGGGCGGGTCGTCCGGGCGGACGACCGCGAGGCGGCCATCGACGCGGAGACCGTGCGGGTCGTGGCGCGGCGCGGGCCGCTGCGCATCGTCGAGAACCGGCAGGGCCTGGTGATGGCCGCGGCCGGCGTCGACGCGTCCAACACGCCCGCCGGGACCGTGCTGTTGCTCCCCGCCGACCCCGACGCCTCGGCGCGCGCGGTGCGGGAGGGGCTGCGGGACGCGCTCGGCGTGGACGTCGGCGTGATCGTCACCGACACGTTCGGGCGGCCCTGGCGGGCCGGGCTCACCGATGTCGCCATCGGGGCCGCCGGGGTGCGGGTCCTCGACGATCTGCGGGGCGGCACCGACGCGCACGGCAATCCGCTGAGCGCGACCGTCGTCGCCACCGCGGACGAACTCGCCGCGGCGGGCGACCTCGTCAAGGGCAAGGCGGCGGGGCTGCCCGTCGCGGTGCTCCGCGGGCTGCCGCACGTGGTCGGCGGCACGGACCCCGACGTAGGCGCGTCGGCGCTGGTGCGGGACGCGCGGGACGACATGTTCCGGCTCGGCACGTCCGAGGCGGTACGGGAAGCGGTGACGCGGCGGCGGACCGTGCGGGAGTTCTCCGACGAGGAGGTCGACCCCGGCGCGGTGCGGCGCGCGGTGGCCGCGGCGGTGACCGCGCCCGCGCCCCATCACACGACGCCCTGGCGGTTCGTGCTCCTGGAGTCCGCCGCGGCGCGGGTCGAGCTGCTCGACGCGATGCGGGACGCGTGGATCGCGGATCTGCGGCGGGACGGCAAGTCCGAGGAGTCCGTCGCGCGGCGGGTCCGGCGCGGGGACGTGCTGCGCAAGGCGCCCTACCTGGTGGTGCCGTGCCTGGTCATGGACGGCTCGCACACGTACGGGGACGCGCGGCGGGACGCGGCGGAGCGGGAGATGTTCGTCGTGGCGGCGGGGGCGGGAGTGCAGAACTTCCTGGTCGCGCTGGCCGGGGAGCGGCTCGGCTCCGCGTGGGTCTCGTCGACGATGTTCTGCCGGGACGTCGTGCGGGAGGTTCTCGGGCTGCCTGCGGGGTGGGACCCGATGGGGGCGGTGGCCGTGGGGCATCCCCTGAGTGAGCCTGCGGCGCGTGGGGGGCGGGGGGTGGAGGACTTCGTGGTCCTCCGCTAGGTCCCTGTGGGGCTTGGGCGGGTTTTGCGCCGTTCCTCGCGCCCCTTGTGCGTCTTCCGTCCGGACGGTCTTTTGCTGCGGGTGCGCTGGGGGTTTTGCGCAGTTCCCCGCGCCCCTGGGGGTGCCCTCCGGCCGTGCGTCTTTGAGTGCGGGTGCGCTGGGGGATTTGCGCAGTTCCCCGCGCCCCTGAGGGGTGCCTTCCGCCCGTGTGATTGCTCGTGCGGGTGCGCTGGGGGATTTGCGCAGTTCCCCGCGCCCCTGAGGGGTGCCCTCCGGCCGTGTGATTGCTCGTGCGGGTGCGCTGTGGGATTTGCGCAGTTCCCCGCGCCCCTGAGGGGTGCCTTCCGCCCGTGTGATTGCTCGTGCGGGTGCGCTGTGGGATTTGCGCAGTTCCCCGCGCCCCTGGGGGGTGCCCTCCGGCCGTGTGATTGCTCGTGCGGGTGCGCTGGGGGTTTTGCGCAGTTCCCCGCGCGCCTGGAGCCGTGGTTGTGTGCCGGGGGCTACCAGGATGCGATGTTGGTTTTGCGCATTTTGGGGGTTCTTCTTGGGGGGGTTCGGCCGCTGAGGAGGATCAGGCGGGTTGCTCGGTGGCGTTGGCCCTCGTAGGGGGTCAGGAGGCGGAGCATCTCCGTGTCGTCCGCGTCGCGGTCGTCCGCCAGGGCGTGGCCGACGATGCCGGGCAGGTGGAGGTCGCCGACCGTGACCGCGTCGGGGGCGCCGTTGGCCCGCTGGACGGTCTCCGCGGACGTCCAGGGGCCGATGCCGGGGATCAGTTCCAGACGGGCCTGCGCCGCCGCGGGCTCCATCGTGGCGGCCTCCTCCATGCGGGACGCCCGCGCGACCGCGCGCAGGATCGTGGCCGCCCGCTTGTCGTCCACGCCCGCCTTGTGCCACTCCCAGGACGGGATCAGGGACCAGGCGCGCGGGGCGGGCATCACGTGCATGCGGGCCTGGGCGGGGGTCGGACCGGGGGCCGGCTCGCCGAACGCGCGGACCAGCAGGCGCCAGGCGCGGTAGGCCTCGTCCGTGGTGACCTTCTGCTCCAGGATCGAGGGGATCAGGGTCTCCAGGACCAGGCCCGTGCGGGTCAGCCGCAGGCCGGGGCGGCGGTGCGCCGTCGCGGCGACCAGACGGTGGCGCGGCTCGAAGGCCGACGGGTCGTCGGACTCGCCGAGCAGGTCGGGGAGCCGGTCCAGGAGCCAGGACGCTCCCGGGCCCCACGCCTCGGCCTCGACGGTGCCGGAGCGCTGGGCGACCCGGAGCGTGCCGGGGCCCTGCGGGGTGCGGCTCGCGCGCCAGACGGAGCCGTCGGGGGTCGCGCGGAAGGTGGGGTCCGCCGGGCCGCGGCGCAGCGGACCGAGCGTCAGACCCAGGTCGAGGGCGTACGGCGGCCGCCAGACGCGGGTCAGGGCCGCGGTGGCCGGGCGCGGGACGCCCCGGGGCACGACCGTCCCGCCACCGCGCACCGTGGTGCGAGTGGGGCGCGGGGCGAAACGGGACGACATCTGTACGAGGGTAGGGGACGGCTCACCCCCGCCGGGCGGATCCCCGGGCCGGGGGGCTACTGGTCGGAGGAGAAGCGGACCGCGCCCGCCGGGAGCGTCGCCTCGCACCAGACGCGCACGCCCTCGCGCAGTTCGTTGTCGGCGCCGACCGTCGCCCCGTCGCCGACGACCGCGCCCGAGAGCGCCGAGCGGGCGCCGATCCGCGCGCCCGCGCCGATCAGGGAGTCCGTGATGACCGTGCCGGGCTCGATGACCGCGCCGGACAGGATCGTGCTGCCGGAGATCCGCGCGCCCTCGCCGACGCGCGCGTGCTCGCCGACCACCGTGCCGCCGGTGAGCTTCGCGTCCGGGGCGACCGAGGCGCTGGGCAGGACCAGGCGGTCGCCGCAGCGGCCGGGCACGGCCGGGGAGGGCGCACGGCCGAGGACCAGGTCCGCCGAGCCGCGTACGAACGCCTGGGGCGTGCCCAGGTCCAGCCAGTACGTGGAGTCGACCATGCCCTGGAGGTGCGCGCCGGAGGCGAGCAGGCCGGGGAACGTCTCGCGCTCGACGGAGACCGGGCGCCCCGCGGGAATGGTGTCGATGACCGAGCGCCGGAAGACGTACGCGCCCGCGTTGATCTGGTCGGTGACGATCTCCTCGGGGGTCTGCGGCTTCTCCAGGAAGGCGGTGACCCTGCCGGTCGCGTCGGTGGGGACCAGGCCGTACGCGCGCGGGTCGTCGACCTTCGTGAGGTGCAGGGAGACGTCGGCGCCGGACCGTTCGTGGGTGTCGACCAGGGCGCGGATGTCCAGGCCGGTGAGGATGTCGCCGTTGAAGATCAGCACCGGATCCGCGGGGCCCGAGCGCAGGCGCGAGGCGACGTTGCGGATGGCGCCGCCGGTGCCGAGGGGTTCGGTCTCGGTGACGTACTCGATGTGGAGTCCGAGGGCGGAGCCGTCGCCGAAGTAGGGCTCGAAGACCTCGGCGAGGTAGGAGGTGGCGAGGACGATGTGTTCGACGCCCGCCGCGCGGGCCCGCGCCAGCTGGTGGGTGAGGAACGGGACGCCCGCCGCCGGAACCATCGGCTTGGGGGTGTGGACCGTGAGGGGCCGCAGCCGGGTCCCCTTGCCGCCGACCAGGAGAATCGCTTCTGTCACCTGTCGTCTCTGCTTCCTGCTGGGGCCGGCCGAACTTGAGTTTCGGCCGGCCAGTGTATGCAGACTGATGTGCAGGTCGTGCAGGTCGTACCGTGCGAGCGGTGCGTCGGGCCTCAGCGGCCCTGGAAGCGGGCCGAGGTGGACCGGGCCTTGCCGAGCTTGCCGTACAGGCGGCTGCCGGGGCACTCGGTGGCGAACCCGTCCCGGTGCCCGGAGATCACGTTGAGCCGGACGTTCTTGCCCTTCGTGTACAGATTGCCACCGCCCGACTTCAGGTAGGTAGTACCGCGCGGATTGGCGCCGTACAGGCCGAGCTTCCAGGCGGTCAGCCGGGCGACGGCGTTCACGGCCGCCTTCGGCGGGGTGGAGTTGCTGTAGGTGCCGAGGACGGCGATGCCCATGCTGTCGGTGTTGAATCCGAGAGTGTGGGCCCCGAGGACCGGCTTGGCCACACCTCCGGCGCGTCCTTCGTAGATGTTTCCGCACCGGTCGACGGCGAAGTTGTAGCCGAAGTCACGCCAGCCGCTGCTCTTGACGTGGAAGCGGTAGATGCTGCGCAGCACCGCACCCGCCTCCGCGCAGCGGTAGTTGTTGCCGGACGCGCTGTGGTGCACGAAGGCCGCCTTCACGGTCTTCGTGTACGCGAAGTCCTTCTCGCGGAGCTTCTCGTCGGCGCCCCAGCCCTTGCGGGTGATGATGCGCGGGCGCGGGCCGACGAAGGGGCGCGCCTTGGCGGGCGGGCCGCCGCGGGCGGCGATCAGGTCGTCCTCGGTCTGCTTCTTGGTGAGTTCGGGGATGACCGGGGCGCCGATCGGCGCGAGGTCCGCGTTCACCGCCGACGCGGCGGCGGACGCGGCGCTGAGCGCGGTGGCGCGCGGCACCTCGGCCTGGGGGCCCTGCGGCGGGGCCTCGTCGCCGGGGTCGACGAGTTCGAGGTGCATGCCCTCGGGGAGCAGGCCCTCGGGGAGCAGGCCCTCGGGGGCGGTGGCCGCCCGGTCGGTGCTCCCGGTCCGCTCCGCGCGGACGCGGAGCTCGACGCCGTCGGAGTCGCCGACCCACAGCGGGGCGGTCGAGCCGCGGACGGCACCGGCGGCGCGCTCGGGGGTGCCGGGGTCGGCGGCGTGTTCGTGGTTGTGCGTCTCGACGTTCTGCCACCCGGACCAGGTGGTGGTGCCGGTCGCGCGGGTGCGGACCTGGACGGTGCCGTGGAGTTCGGCCTCGGGGTCGTTCCAGACGACGCCCACGAGGGAGAAGGGGCGGACATCGCGCCGGGCCAGGCCCTGTTCGCCCGCCCCGGCGGAGCCGAGGGAGCGGTCGGAGCCGAGCGGGGTGAGCGGGAGGGACTGGGTGCTGCCGGGGACCGCCTCCGCGGCGGGCCCGGCGGCCGACGGTGCGCCGGGCGTCGCGGCTCGGGCACCGGACGACGGCAGGGTGAGGGGCAGGGCCAGGGCGGCCGCGCACGTGACGCCGATCGAGGAAGCAAGGAATCCACGCATGCATCTGATAGTTGGCACAACGGGACATATCTGTCCATCGGGGAACTGACGGACCGTCGGCCGTGTCGGGCGTTCCCGCCGTCCGCGCTCCCCCGCCACGCCGCGGGGCGCGCCGGTGCGCGCGTACCCTTGCGCCCGTGAACGCCAACGACCGCACCCCTGCCGACCTGCTGCGATCCGCGCTCGCCTCGGACCCGGGCCGCCCACTGATCACCTTCTACGACGACGCCACGGGCGAGCGCGTGGAATTGTCCGTCGCCACCATCGCCAATTGGGTGGCCAAGACCGCGAATCTGCTCCAGGGCGACCTGAACGCCGAGCCCGGCGACCGGCTCGTCCTCCTGCTGCCCGCGCACTGGCAGACGGCCGTGTGGCTGCTGGCCTGTTCGTCGGCGGGCGTGGTCGCGGACGTCGGCGGCGACCCGGCCGAGGCCGACCTCGTCGTCAGCGGCCCGGACTCGCTGGATGCCGCGCGCGCCTGCTCCGGGGAGCGGGTGGCGCTCGCGCTGCGGCCGCTGGGCGGACGCTTCCCCGCGCCGCCGGCCGGCTTCGCCGACTACGCGGTGGAGGTGCCGGGCCAGGGCGACCGGTTCGCGCCGTACGCGCCGGTCGACCCGGGCGACGCGGCGCTCGTCGTGGGCGGCGAGGAGCTGACGGGCGCGCAGGTCTCGGAGCGGGCGTACCAGGACGCGCGGCGGCTGGGCGTGGGGACCGGCGGGCGGGTGCTGTCCGGGCTCTCCTACGGGACGTGGGAGGGCTTGAGCGCCGGTCTCTACGGGGCGCTGGCCATGGACGGGTCCGTGGTGCTCTGCCGTCACCTGGGGCAGCTTGCCGAGGAGGGGCTGGAGAAGCGGGTGGGGGACGAGCGGGTGGACCTCACCCTGCGGTGACTGGCCGTGGGCCTCGGGGGGATTCGGTGCGGGTTTGTGGGGGCTGGGCGCGCAGTTCCCCGCGCCCCTGGGGCTTGCCCCTTCGGGGCTCGCCCCCCCCTTTCGGGGCTCGCCCCCCCTTCAGGGCTCGCCCCCTCTTTGGGGCTTTCCCCTCGGGGCTTCGGCTGCTCTGAGGGGGCTTGGCTCGCCCATTCGGCCGATGCCGGGGGGTGGTCCAGAGGCCCCTCGTGGCGCGGCGGTCCATGGTCGTAAGGACGGACCATGCACCGACGCAGCCATGAGGGGTGGACGCACACGTGACCGAGACCGCGGGCACGCCTTCCGGACCGGACGAGAACCCGGGCCCGGAGGGCACATCGCCTGAGCCGAGGGCCACGTACGGACCCGGTGCGGGCGCGAGCCCCACCGGCGCGGGCGTCGCCCGGCGCAGGCGCCGCTGGCTGCGCTGGACCGCGCTCGGCGTCGCCGTCCTGGTGCTCGGCGCGGGCGGCGTCGGCTGGGCCGCGTACGAGAAGCTCAACGGGAACATCACCAAGGACACCGACGCGGCCGCCGAGCTGGCGCGCTACGAGAAGGAGCGGCCGACGCCGCTGGTGCAGGACGCGCAGAACATCCTGCTGCTCGGCTCCGACACCCGTGCGGGCAAGGGCAACCGCAAGTACGGCAGGGATCCCGGCACCCAGCGCTCGGACACCACGATCCTGCTGCACCTGGCGGCCGACCGGCAGAGCGCGACCGCCGTGTCGATCCCCCGCGACCTGATGGTGGACATCCCCGGCTGCCGCAAGCCGGACGGCTCCCGGACCCAGGCCCAATTCGCGCAGTTCAACTGGGCGTTCGAATTCGGCGGGACCGCCTGCACGATCCGTACCGTCGAGAAACTGACCAAGATCCGCGTCGACCACCACATGGTCGTCGACTTCACCGGCTTCAAGGACATGGTCGACGCGGTCGACGGGGTGCAGGTCTGCATCAAGGGACCGATCGACGACACCGACGCCCACGTGAAGCTCGCGCCGGGCCTGCGGACCCTCAACGGGGAACAGGCACTGGGTTACGTACGCGCCCGCAAGAGCCTCGGCAACGGCAGCGACACCGACCGGATGGACCGCCAGCAGGAGTTCCTCGGCGCACTCGTCAACAAGGTGCAGAGCAATGACGTCCTGCTGAATCCGACGAAGCTCTATCCCGTTCTCGACGCGGCGACTTCCTCGCTGACGACCGACCCGGGACTCGCGAGTCTGCGGGGTTTGTACGAACTGGTGCGCGGCATGCGCAACATCCCCACGGAACGGGTGCAGTTCCTCACCGTTCCCCGGCAGTCGTACACCTACGACGCGAACCGCGACGAGCTCGTCGAACCGGCCGCGGAACAGCTCTTCACCCGGCTGCGCACGGACACCCCGGTCGCCGTGGCCCGGCAGAAGCCCGCCACGTCCGGGTCGGGGGAGGAGGAGTCCTCCTCGTACGAAGAGAACTACGAGGAGCACTCCGAGGACAACGAGGACCACGAGGGCTACGAGGACGACCACGAGGACGACGAGAAGCCGGACGACCCTTCCCATACGCCGTCGCCCGCGCCGACATTCCGGGGCAACACGGCCGCGGGATCCACCTGTGGGTAAAACGATGCCCAAGGGAAGACGGCACCCCACAAAGAAATAGGGCGGATTGCCCAGTTGTAGGGGAGTGGAATTTGTCACCGGCGTCGTCCAACGCTGAACTGGGCGGATAGTGTGAGCGATCCGGTGCGCCGGGCCTTGTGGCCGCGCACCGCTGGATCGACTGACCGAGCGCCTTCTTGAGGGGGGAAAGGCGCCGCGTGGCCCCGACGGAGGACGCAAACAACCGTGGACGCGCAAGGCCGTGGGCGGGCGGAGAACATCGACCCCGCAGACCAGTGGGTGCTCAACCCGGACACCGGCGACTACGAACTGCGACTGAGCCCCTCCGCAGGGCAGTCGTCGGTACCGGGACCCCGTGGATCGTCGACCCGTCAGGGCGGCCGCGGCCGCTCGGCGCCGGGCCGTGAGCGATCACGTCAGGACGAGCGCGAGGAGCGCCGCGAGGTGCCCGGGCAGCGCAGGCGCCGCGTCAAGGAGCCCGAGCCGGGCTCGGGCGGCGGCCGGCGCAAGCAGAAGGCGCGCAAGGCCAAGGGCAGGAAGGTGCTGATCTGGACGGGCGGCACGCTGGCCTTCCTGCTCGTCGCGGGCTGCACCGGCGGCTATCTGTACTACCAGCACCTCAACGACAACATCACGTCGATAGACGACGACGGCGCGGGCACCGGCGGCTTCAGCAAGGACCGGGCCATCAACATCCTCGTGATGGGCACCGACAAGCGCAGCGGCAGCGGCAACAAGGGCTACGGGGACGAGGGCAGCGTCGGCCACGCGGACACGACGATCCTGCTGCACGTCTCCAAGGACCGTACGAACGCGACCGCGCTGAGCATCCCGCGCGACATGATCGTCGACATCCCGGACTGCCCGACCACGATGGAGGACGGCACCAAGAAGACCATCAAGGGCACGCCGAAGTCCCGCTTCAACGAGAGCCTCGGGCAGTACGACCGCACGCCGAGCTGCACCATGCGCACGGTCACGAAGATCACCGGCATCACGCCGGACCACTTCATGGTGGCCGACTTCAACGCGGTGAAGACGCTCTCCAGCGCGGTCGGCGGCGTGGAGGTGTGCCTCGCCAAGGACATCGACGACCCCAAGTCGCACCTGAAGCTGTCCAAGGGGAAGCACACCATCGAGGGCGAGGACGCGCTGGCGTTCGTCCGCACCCGCCACTCCGTGGGCACCGGCGGCGACTTGAGCCGGATCGAGCTGCAGCAGCAGTTCCTCAGCGCGCTCATGCGCAAGCTCAAGTCGAACGACACGCTCACCAGCCCGAAGAAGATGTTCAGCCTCGCCGAGGCGGGCACCGACGCCCTGGCCGTCGACTCCAAGATCGCCGACATCATGAAGCTCAAGGACCTCGGCATGGAGCTCGGCAAGCTCGACGTGAAGAACCTGAGCTTCGCCACGGTGCCGGTCATCGACAACCCCGAGGAGCAGGTCCACACCACGGTCGTGCCCGACCCGGCCAAGTCCGAGCAGCTGTTCGCGATGATGCGCGCCGACGAGTCGCTGACCGAGGTGAAGAAGAAGCAGAAGAAGGAGAAGGCCGAGGTGGCCGCCCGGCTCAAGGGCCCCAAGGCCGACGCCTCCGAGGTGCGCGTCGACATCTACAACGGCAGCGGGAAGACCGGCGCCGCTCAGACAACTCTCACGTGGCTGCAGAACAATGAGGGCGTGCTCAAGTCCAGCCAGCTGGGCAACGCGCCCTCGGACATCAAGAAGACGACGCTCGAGTACGCGCCCGACCAGGCCGATCAGGCCCGTCGGCTCGCCGACATCATGGGTCTTTCGGGCTCCGCCCTGAAGCCGGGCAAGAGTGAGAAGAACGCACAGGGCCTCCCGGCCATGAAGCTGACGCTCGGCGGAGACTTCAAGGGCGCGGGGGTGCCCGTCTCCGCTCCGTCGAAGGCGCCGGAGGGGATCCAGAAAGTCGAAGCCGACAAGACTGTGTGTGCCAAGTGACCTGAAGCGGTCGTTCTGCGTCTAACAATGCGCCAAGGCGCCGCAGAGCGGCCGCAGTTCAGGAATGGGGCGGGGAGGGGCTGGGGATGAGGCAGAACAGCGTGCGTAAGGAGGGGGCGCGACAGCGTGCCCCGCACGCAAGTGATCACGGCTGGGACAGCACCCGGCACGGGGGCGACGACGGCCCCGACGCGTCCTCGGGGAGTGGGGGTGAGCCCCCCGAGGGCAATGGCAGACACCGGCGCGGCACGGGCGGCGCGGAGCGTCCGCCGCGCCGCAAGCGCCGCGTCCTGCGCTGGTCGGCGACGATCCTTTCGGTGCTGATACTCGGTACGGCCGGCGCCGGATACCTGTACTACCAGCACCTCAACGGCAACATCGAGACGGACGACCTGAACCTCGGCGAGCACCGGGCGCCCGAGCCCACGCCCAACGCCGCGGGACAGACCCCGATCAACATCCTCCTCATCGGGTCGGACGCCCGGGACTCCAAGGCCAACCAGAAGCTGGGCGGCGCCAAGGAGACCTTCGGCTCGCCGCCGCTCGCCGACGTGCAGATGCTGCTGCACCTGTCGGCCGACCGCACCAACATGTCGGTCATCAGCATGCCGCGCGACACCCTGCTGCAGATCCCCAAGTGCACCGACCCGGACGACGGCAAGGTCTACGCGCAGTCCGGCCCGCGCACCATGACCAACGAGTCCCTCGGCCGCGGCGGCCCCGGCTGCACGGTCGCCACCTGGGAGAAGCTCACCAACATCCACATCAACCACTTCATGATGGTCGACTTCGCGGGTGTGGTCGCCATGGCGGACGCCATCGGCGGCGTACCGGTCTGCGTGGACAGGAACATCCACTCGCGCGACAGCCAGGGCCACGGCTCGGGCCTGAAGCTGAAGAAGGGCACCACGGAGGTCCAGGGCAAGCAGGCCCTGCAGTGGCTGCGCACCCGCTACGGCTTCGAGGGCGGCACCGACATCTCCCGCGCCAAGGCCCAGCACATGTACATGAACGCGCTGGTCCGCAAGCTCCGCGAGAACACCGGCCTGTCCAACCCCAACCAGCTGCGCAAGCTGGCCGAGAAGGCCACGGCCGCGCTGAAGGTCGACGACGGCCTGGACACCATCAAGAAGCTGTACGACCTGAGCGCCGAGCTCAAGAAGGTCTCCCCCGCGCGTACGACGATGACCACGATGCCGTTCGACTACGCCGGGGCGCGCGTCGTGCCCAAGCCCGGCGACGCCGAGCAGCTCTTCCGGCTGGTCCGCGACGACGTCCCGCTGGACGGCAAGGGCCGCAAGAAGCCCGCGGCGGAGAAGCCGTCGGACGACCCCGCGGCCGCCGACGGCGAGATCGCGGTGCAGGTGCAGAACGGCACGCGCAGCACCGTCGAGCCGCCGGTCAGCGGCCGGGCCGGCACGGTGGCGCAGCTGCTCACCGGCAAGGGCTTCACCAAGGCCACGCCGGACACCACGACGGCGCTCGCCGAGGAGCGGACGGTCGTGCGCTATCCCAGCAAGGAGCTGGAGGGCGACGCCCAGCGGATCGCCAAGTCGCTGGGTCTTCCGCTGAGTTCGGCGAAGAAGTCCACGGACGTCTCCGGGGTGACGCTGATCGTCGGCGCCGACTGGCGCGAGGGCGACGCGCCGCCCAAGCCGAAGAAGAAGGACGACAGGACGCCGGACTCCGCGGACGCGCTCAGCGGGTCCGACAAGAAGGCGTGCATGAAGGTGGACCCGAACTTCACCTGGTAGCGCACGGCGCGCGGGAACGACGGCGGCCCGGCCCCACCTCACCGGTGGGGCCGGGCCGTCCGCTCGTCGCCAAGGGGGCGCTCAGGCCTCCTGCGTCTCCCCCATGACCGCGGGGCGGCGCGAGGCGATGACCTTCCTGGCCAGCGCGCGCGGGCTGGTCAGGAAGCCCCAGCCCCAGGACATGTGCATGGTGGCGAGGGCCACCGGGATCTGCAGGCGGGCCTTCAGCGGCAGGCCCTTGCCCGCGGGGACGGACCCGGCGGCGATGGCCGCGAGGTAGCCGCCGGGGACGACCAGGCCCCACGGCGTGAGGGCCGCGCCGACCACGACGCCCGCGGCGATCGCGCAGACCGCGACCGGCGGCGCGAGGTAGCGCAGGTTGATGGAGCCCTCGTGGTAGCGGGCCACGACGTGGCGCCAGCGGCCGTAGTCCTTGTACTGCTTGGCCAGCGCCTTCACGCTCGGGCGCGGGCGGTAGGAGACCTTCAGCTCCGGCGAGAACCAGATCAGGCCGCCGGCCTCCCGGATGCGGAAGTTCAGCTCCCAGTCCTGGGCGCGGATGAACTCCTCGTTGTAGCCGCCCTGTTGCTCCAGGGCCTCGCGCCGGAAGACGCCCAGGTAGACCGTCTCGGCCTGCTGGGCGGCGCCGCCGGTGTGGAAGGCGGCGTTGCCCACGCCGATCTTCGAGGTCATGGCGGCGGCGACGGCCTGCTCCCAGGCGTTGGTGCCCTGGGCGTGCATGATGCCGCCGACGTTCATCGCGCCGGTCTCCTCCAGGAGCCGGACGGCGGTGGTGATGTAGCCCGGCGAGAGCGCCGCGTGGCCGTCCACGCGCACCACGACCGGGTGCCGGGAGGCCTTGATGGCGGCGTTGAGCGCCGCGGGCGTGCGCCCGGTGGGATTGGGGACCGTGTGCACCCGGGGGTCCTCGCGGACCAGCTCGGCGGCGATCTCGTCCGTGCGGTCGACGGAGGGGCCGAGCGCGACCACGACCTCCATCTCACCGGCGTACTCCTGGCGGAGAATCGCGTGGACGGCCTCGCGCAGATGCCGCTCCTCGTTGAGGACGGGCATGATCACGGATACGGCTGGCGGCTGCACCTCAGACTTCGCGTTCATCAGGCGTCACGTTACCGCGAATGGGGGACACGGGCGCGCGCCGTCCGGGTCGCTACCCCGGGCCGCATTTCGTATGGCATTACGTTTCTCGGGTCCCCCGGCTCGCCCCCACTCCGGCCACGGCCCGTCTCCCGCGGAGGTGTCCCGCTCGTGCCCACACCGCCCCGCTCCCCCGCCCGCCCACCGCGCCGCCCCCGACCACCGGCCGCCGCCGCGGCCCCGCGGCCGGTACGGCGGACGAGACGGCCGCGCTGGGCCATGCGCGTCGCGACGACGTTCTCCGTGGCGGTGCTTGCCGCGGCCGGCATCGGGCACTCCGTCGTCACCAGCCTGGACACCGGCATCCGGCGGGTCGACGCCTTCAAGGACATGAAGAACCGGCCCGAGCAGGGCAACGGGATGAACGTGCTGATGGTGGGCACCGACGGGCGCGACAAGATCACCCCGGCGGAGAAGCAGAAGTACCGGCTGGGCGGTGTGCCCTGCCACTGCACGGACACGATCATGATCGTGCACATCTCGGAGGACCGGGACCGCGCCAGCGTGGTCAGCCTGCCCCGGGACAGCTACGCCGACCTGCCGGCGCACACCGACCAGAACACCCGCAAGAAGCACCACGAGCACCCCAACAAGATCAACGCGGCGTACGCGGAGGGCGGCCCGAACCTCACGGTGCGCACCGTCGAGCACATGACGAAGGTCAAGATCGACCACTATCTGGAGGTCGACTTCACCAGCTTCATGAAGACGGTGGACGTGCTGGGGGGCGTGGAGATCTGCACGGCGCGCCCCCTGAAGGACTCCCACACCGGCCTCGACATGGCCGAGGGCACCCACCTCCTGAACGGCGGCGAGGCCCTCCAGTACGTCCGCTCCCGGTACGTCGACGGGGCGTCCGACCTCGGCCGCATGCAGCGCCAGCAGCGCTTCCTCGCGGCGCTCATCGCCAAGGCGACGAGCAGTGGGGTGCTGCTGAACCCGGTGAAGTTCCGGGACGTGACGCGCACGCTGCTCGGCTCGGTCCGGGCGGACAAGGGCTTCGGCACGGGCGAGATGCTGGACCTGGGACGGGCGATGCGCGGCTTCTCGCCGTCCTCGTCGGAGTTCACGACGGTGCCGCTGAGCGCCCGGGGCACGCTCCTGCCGGGCATCGGCTCGACGCTGCGGTGGCACCCGGTCAAGGCCGAGCGGCTCTTCGACGCGCTGCGCGAGGACCGGCCGCTGGCGCCGCACCGCTCGCGCTCCCGGGCCGCGCTGGTCGGCGTCGCGCCGCAGCAGATCCGGGTGCAGGTGGACAACGGCACGGGGGCGCCCGGCCTGGGCAGGCGGGTCGACGCGGCACTGCGCTCGACCGGCTTCCGCACCTCGCGGCTGCCGGGGAACGTGCCGGGCGCCGAGCAGAAGCCGCTCGGGCGCACCGTCGTCGCCTACGACCCGCGGTGGGACCGCTCGGCGAAGGCGCTGGCCACGTCCCTGCCGGGGTGCGAGATGCGCCGGGTGCCGGGGCAGGGGCCGACGCTGAAGGTGATCGCGGGCACGGACTTCAAGGCGGTGCGCCCGGTGCGGGCCGAGGACATCCACCAGGGTGAGTTCGGCGCGGTCACCGGGGACCAGGTCGTCTGCCCCTGAGCGGCCGTCCGGGGCTCAGTCGTCGAAGCCCTCGGCGACCCGGGACTCGCGCAGCTCCTTGATCGCCCGGCGGCGGGCCAGCCGGTGGGTGCGGCGGATCTGGGCCTCCTGGTGGCGCCGCCGGTCACGGTCCGTCTCGGGCAGGACGGGCGGGACCGTGCGCGGCTTGCCGTCGGCGTCGACGGCCGCGAAGACGAGGTAGGCGGAGCCGACCTGCTGGGCGGGCGTCGATTCGTTCCAGCGCTCGGCGAGCACCCGGACGCCGACCTCCATGGAGCTGCGTCCGGTCCAGTTGACCTGGGCCTTCACATGGACGAGGTCGCCCACCCGGACGGGTTCGAGGAAGGCCATCTCGTCCATGGACGCGGTGACCGCGGGGCCTCCGGAGTGGCGTCCGGCGACGGCCCCCGCCGCGTCGTCCACCAGTTTCATGATCACGCCACCGTGCACCGTGCCGAGGAGGTTGGTGTCACCGTGCGTCATGATGTGGCTGAGCGTGGTGCGGGACGCCGAAGTCGGCTTGCCCGGAATCTCCGATTCCGAGCGGGGAGCCTGGTCTGTCATCCCTCCACCCTATGCCGGACGTATGTCCGAGCCCTCCCCGGTCGCTTTGCATCAGCTCTGCAACAGCCCTGACCCGAATTACCGACCGCCCTGTAAGGCAGCCGTCAAAAGACGGCACACTGGGCCACATGAGCGATTGGCCTGACGATCAGGGCGGCCGGGGATACGGCCGCGGCAACGGGAACTCCCAGCCCGACGGAGCCCGTGTGATGCGGCACGTCCAGCGCGGCCAGCCCTCCCGTCCGGCCGGTCCGCCGCCCGGCGGGGTCCCGCCGCAGCCCGCGTACGACGACGGGTACGGCGACCGGTACGGGAACGGCCAGCCGTACGGCGACGCCCGCGACGAGGTCTTCGAGCCGCGCGCCGCCCGCCAGGACCCGTACGCCCAGGGCCCCGACAACGCGTACGACAGCGGCTACAACACCGGCCAGGTCTACGGCCAGCCCGCCGGCAACGGCGGGCAGGGCGGCACCGGGCGCCCGCCGCGCGGCCCGCGCCCCGCGCCGAACTGGCGCAAGCGGCTCAAGTGGGGGTCGATCGCGCTCGTCACCGTGCTGGTCGTGACGTCCGTCGTCACCTACTTCTGGGCCGACTCCAAGCTCAAGCGCGAGGTCGACCTCTCCAAGGTCATCGAGCGCCCCGAGGGCGGCGCGGGCACGAACTACCTGATCGTGGGCTCCGACAGCCGCGAGGGCATGTCCGCCGAGGAGAAGAAGGAGCTGCACACCGGCTCCGCCGAGGGCAAGCGCACCGACTCGATGATGATCCTGCACGTCGCGGACGACGGCGGGAACACGATGGTCTCGCTGCCCCGCGACTCGAACGTCACGATCCCCTCCTTCAAGGGCGCCGAGTCCGGCAAGCTCTACCCGGGCACCGGCCGCCAGACCAAGCTCAACGCGGCGTACGCGGAGGACGGCCCCGAGCTGCTCGTGCGCACCGTCGAGTTCAACACCGGCCTGCGGATCGACCACTACGCCGAGATCGGCTTCGGCGGCTTCGCCAAGATCGTGGACTCGGTCGGCGGCGTCGAGATGGACATCCCCAAGGCCTTCAAGGACAAGAAGTCCGGCGCCGACTTCGAGGCCGGCAAGCAGACGCTGAACGGCCAGGAGGCGCTGGCCTTCGTCCGGACCCGGTACGCCTTCGCGGGCAGCGACCTGGACCGCACGAAGAACCAGCAGAAGTTCCTCTCGGCCCTCGCCAACCAGGTGGCCACGCCCGGCACGATCATGAACCCGTTCAAGCTCTACCCCACGATGGGCGCGGGCCTGGACACGCTGATCGTCGACAAGGACATGGGCCTCACCGACGTGGGCTCCATGTTCTGGGCGATGAAGGGCGTCAGCGGCGGCGACGGCAAGTCGATGAACATGCCGATCGCGGGCACCGCCGGCGGCAACCTGCTGTGGGACAAGGCCAAGGTCAAGCAGCTCGTCGAAGAGCTGAACAACGACGAGAAGGTCACCGTCTCGGGCAGCTGACGACGGCCGCGTACCCCGAACGCTTCGCCCGCCGCGAAGCCGCGGCCGCTCCGTGACACGGTGGTCCGGACTGCACGACCCGACGTCCGGAGCCCTGCCATGGCAGACCTGCAGGAGGAACTCAACGCCACCGCCGAGGTGGGGGATCTCGACCTGCCCCCCGCCCCGCCCGAACCCCTCCCCCCGCCCGGGCCCGCGCCCGGCCGGGTGGCGGACCCCGAGCACGAGCACGAACCGGTGCGTGCCGCCGACCCGGCCGAGCGGGCCCGCGCGCTGCTGGCCGCGCACCCGGTCGCCGACGGCTACAGCGGTCTGCCCTGGGCCCTGCGCGAGCTGCCCTGGCACGACTTCGAGACGGGCGACTGCGGCCTGGAGAGCGACGTGCCGCGGCTGCGGGTGGGCCGGGTCGGCGCCCAGTTCTGGTCCGTGCACGTGCCGGACGGGTCCGGCTCCGCGCGGGCCGTCGCCGCGACGCTCGAACAGATCGACCTGGTCAAGCACGTCGTCGCCGCCCACCCCGAGAGCCTGCGGCTGGCCCGCAACGCCTCGGAGGCCGCCGACGCGCGCAACTGCGGCCGGATCGCCACGCTGATCGGCCCGGCCCACGGCGCGGCCATCGGCGACTCCCTGGGCGCGCTGCGCGCCCTGCACAGCCTGGGCCTGTGCGCCGTCACCCTCTCCGGCACGTCCTGGGCGGGCGCGGACGGCCTCACGCCGTTCGGCGAGGAGGTCGTGCGGGAGATGAACCGGCTCGGGGTCATCGCGGACCTGTCCGGGGCGACCGAGGCGACGGCGCGGCGGGTGCTCGCCGTCTCCAAGGCCCCGGTGATCTTCACCAGGTCCGGGGTCGCCGCCCTGAACGACCACCCGGCGAACCTCTCCGACGAGCTGCTGGCCGCGCTGGGCGCCGCCAAGGGCCTGTGCCTGGTGCCGCTGGCCGCCGACCGCACCGGCTCCACGGTGCGGGAGGTGGCGGACCACATCGACCACGTCCGCCGGATCGCGGGCCCGCAGTCCGTCGGGCTCTCGGGGACGTACGACACCGCCGAGTCGCACCCGGAGGGCCTGGCCGACACGGCGAGCTATCCGCGGCTGGTCGCCGAGCTCCTCGCGCGCGACTGGCCCGAGGCCGACCTGGCGATGCTCACCTGGGGCAACGTCCAGCGCGCGCTGCGCGGCGCGGACTTCACGGCGCGGGCGACCCGGGAGCGGCGGGCCGCGTCGACGGCGACGATAGACCGGCTGGACGGCTGACCGGCCCGCCCGCTCCCCGGCGGGTCAGGGAATCTTGCAGAGGCAGAACGGGTGGCCCGCGGGGTCCGCGTACACGCGGAAGTCCCGCTTGCCGCCGTCGTCGTCCAGGTCGAGGGGGCGCGCCCCGAGGGCGAGCACCTTCTCCTGGGCGGCGTCGATCTCCGCGTCGGTGCGCCCCGCGTCCAGGTCCAGGTGGAGCTGCTGCGCGTCCCCGTCCGAGTGCGGCCACCGCGGCGGGCGCAGGTCCGTGACCCGCTGGAAGGACACCTTGACGCGGCCGGGCGCCACCAGGTCCACCCAGTCGCCGTCGTCCTCGATCGTGCCGCCGATGATCGCGGCGTAGAACTCGGCGAGGGCGCGCGGGTCGGGACAGTCGAGGACGACGTTGCGCAGTCGGGCGACGGGCTCCGTCGGGTTCGTCGTCTCCGTCGTCTCCGTCGTCTCCGTCATGGGGGTACTCCTCTCCTCGTGGCGCCGGGCGCGCGGACGGCGCCCGGGCGGCACGTGTGCCCGCTCCCCCCATGCTCACACCCGGGCGACGAGTCCGCCGGACGGCCTCGTGGTGGGGCGGCGCCAGGGGTGGGGCGGCGCGCTAGGCGGCCGGGCGGCCCATCGCGCGGTAGGTCCAGCCGGCGGCGCGCCAGACCGCGGGGTCCAGCGCGTTGCGCCCGTCCAGGATCACCGCGGAGGTGGCCACCGCGCCGAGCTCGGCCGGGTCCAGCTCGCGGAACTCGCGCCACTCGGTGAGGTGCAGCACGACGTCGGCGCCGCGGACCGCGTCCAGGGCCGTGTCCGCGTAGCCGAGGGTGGGGAAGAGCCTGCGGGCGTTGACCATGCCCTTGGGGTCGTAGACGGTGACCTGGCCGCCCTGGAGGTGGATCTGCCCGGCGACGTTGAGCGCCGGGGAGTCGCGGACGTCGTCCGAGTCCGGCTTGAACGTGGCGCCGAGGACGGCGACCCGCTTGCCGAGGAAGGAACCGCCGCCGAGCGCCTCGCGGGCCATCTCGACCATCTGGCCGCGGCGGCGCATGTTGATGGAGTCGATCTCGCGCAGGAAGGTCAGGGCCTGGTCGGCCCCGAGCTCGCCGGCCCGCGCCATGAACGCGCGGATGTCCTTGGGCAGGCAGCCGCCGCCGAAGCCGATGCCGGCCCGCAGGAACTTCTTCCCGATCCGGTCGTCGTGGCCGAGGGCCTCGGCCAGCTTCACGACGTCGCCGCCCGCCGCCTCGCAGACCTCGGCCATGGCGTTGATGAAGGAGATCTTCGTGGCGAGGAAGGAGTTCGCCGAGGTCTTCACGAGCTCCGCGGTCGGGAAGTCGGTGACGACGAAGGGCGAGCCCTCCGCGACGGGCGCCGCGTACACCTCGCGCAGCAGCTTCTCCGCGTGCGCGCTGCGCACGCCGACGACGATCCGGTCGGGGTGCAGGGTGTCCTTGACCGCGAAGCCCTCGCGCAGGAACTCGGGGTTCCAGGCCAGCTCGACGTCGTCGCCCGCGGGGGCGAGCTCGGCCAGGCGGGCGGCGAGCCGGTCCGCGCTGCCGACCGGGACGGTGGACTTGCCGACGACCAGGGCGGGCTTGGTGAGGTGCTTGGCCAGCGACTCCACCGCGCTGTCCACGTAGCTCATGTCGCACGCGTACTCGCCGTGCTTCTGCGGGGTGTTCACGCAGACGAAGTGGACGTCGCCGAAGTCCGCGACCTCGGCCCAGTCCATCGTGAAGCGCAGCCGTCCGCTGGCGCCCTCGATGCCCGCGACGTGCTTGCGCAGCAGGTCCTCGAGGCCGGGCTCGTACATGGGGACCTCGCCCCGCTGCAGCATGTCGATCTTCTCGGGCACCACGTCGAGCCCGAGCACCTCGAAGCCGAGTTCGGCCATGGCCGCGGCGTGCGTGGCGCCGAGATAGCCGGTGCCGATCACGGTGATCTTGAGGGCCATGCGTGCTCCAGAGGTGCGGGGGCTTCGGTGCGCTGACCGAGCATAGTCCCGCGTGTCGCGGCGCACGGTCCCGCGTCTCCCGGCCGCGCACCGGGCCGGTTCGCCGCTGTCGGCAAGCTCACGTACCGGTCTCGCGGGAGCACCACTAAAATTTGGGTTACTTAACGGTAATTAGCGTCCTTGGAGCGTGAGAGACCTTGGCCGGATCGGCTGATTTCGACCTGTACCGCCCGTCCGAGGAGCACGACATGCTCCGCGACGCGATCCGCTCGCTGGCCGAGGCGAAGATCGCGCCGTTCGCCGCCGCGGTCGACGAGGAGGCCCGCTTCCCGCAGGAGGCCCTCGACGCGCTGGTCGCGAACGACCTGCACGCCGTGCACGTCCCGGAGAGCTACGGCGGCGCGGGCGCCGACGCCCTCGCCACGGTCATCGTGATCGAGGAGGTGGCGCGCGTCTGTGCCAGCTCCTCGCTGATCCCGGCCGTGAACAAGCTCGGCTCGCTGCCCGTGAT
The DNA here is from genome assembly GCF_042889645.1 of Streptomyces sp. NPDC002564. Lineage (NCBI taxonomy): Bacteria > Bacillati > Actinomycetota > Actinomycetes > Kitasatosporales > Streptomycetaceae > Streptomyces > Streptomyces sp. NPDC002564. Next base: position 39,927 of record NZ_JBIARE010000012.1, read on the forward strand.
CCTCTCCGGCTCCGAGGAGCTGAAGAAGAAGTACATGACGCCGCTGGCCGGCGGCGAGGGCATGTTCTCGTACTGCCTCTCCGAGCCGGACGCCGGTTCGGACGCGGCGGGCATGAAGACGAAGGCCGTGCGCGACGGGGACTCCTGGGTGCTCAACGGCGTCAAGCGCTGGATCACCAACGCGGGCGTCTCCGAGTACTACACGGTCATGGCCGTCACCGACCCGGAGAAGCGCTCGCGCGGCATCTCGGCGTTCGTCGTCGAGAAGGGCGACGAGGGCGTCTCCTTCGGCGCCCCGGAGAAGAAGCTCGGCATCAAGGGCTCCCCCACCCGCGAGGTCTACCTCGACAACGTCCGCATCCCGGCCGACCGCATGATCGGCGAGGAGGGCACGGGCTTCGCCACGGCGATGAAGACCCTGGACCACACCCGCATCACCATCGCGGCGCAGGCCCTCGGCATCGCCCAGGGCGCCCTCGACTACGCCAAGGGGTACGTCAAGGAGCGCAAGCAGTTCGGCAAGCCGATCGCCGACTTCCAGGGCATCCAGTTCATGCTCGCCGACATGGCGATGAAGATCGAGGCCGCCCGCCAGCTCACGTACGCGGCCGCGGCCAAGTCGGAGCGGGGGGACAAGGACCTCACCTTCCAGGGCGCGGCCGCCAAGTGCTTCGCCTCGGACGTGGCGATGGAGGTCACCACGGACGCCGTGCAGCTCCTCGGCGGCTACGGCTACACCCGTGACTACCCCGTCGAGCGCATGATGCGCGACGCGAAGATCACGCAGATCTACGAGGGCACGAACCAGGTCCAGCGCATCGTGATGGCGCGGAACCTGCCGTAGCCTGCGGCGCTTCAGCGGTGACGGTGCCCTCTCCCCGGCTTCGGGGGGGGGAGGGCACCGTCGCGTCTGCCCACGGCGGTCTCCGCGCGGGTGCGGCCTTGTTCCTGGCTGCTCGCGCAGTTCCCCGCGCCCCTGACGGGGCGCGCCCCGCCTCAGCCGTCCAGCTGCTCCAGCGTCGCGATCGACGGGCCCCTGCGGGACTGGAGGTCCCGGGCCACGTCCTCCGCCGCGCCGAGCACCCGTACCGCGTTCTGCCAGGTCAGCTTCGCGAGGTCGGCGCGCGACCAGCCGCGGGTCAGGAGCTCCGCGATCAGGTTCGGGTAGCCCGCGACGTCGTCCAGGCCGTCCGGGGTGAACGCCGTGCCGTCGTAGTCGCCGCCGATGCCGATGTGGTCGACGCCCGCCACCTCGCGCATGTGGTCGAGGTGGTCGGCGACCGTGGCGGCCGTCGCGACCGGGCGCGGGGTCGACTCCTCGAAGGCCGCGTGGACCTTCATGGCGTCCGGCGTCGTGTCCAGGTGGTGGAAGCCGTGGGCCCGCATGTTCTCGTCGGCGGCCTGCGTCCAGTCGACCGCGGCCTGCAGGACGAACTTCGGCACGAAGGTCGCCATCGCCACGCCGCCGTTGGCGGGCAGCCGCTCCAGGACGTCGTCCGGGATGTTGCGCGGGTGGTCGCACACCGCGCGCGAGGACGAGTGGGAGAAGACCACCGGCGCCACCGAGGTGTCCAGGGCCGCCCGCATCGTCGTCGCCGCGACGTGCGAGAGGTCCACCAGCATCCCGACCCGGTTCATCTCGCGCACGACCTCGTGGCCGAACGCCGAGAGGCCGCCGACGCCCGGCTCGTCCGTCGCCGAGTCCGCCCAGGCGATGTTGTCGTTGTGCGTGAGCGTCATGTAGCGCACGCCCAGCGTGTGCAACGCCCGCAGCGTGGCGAGGGAGTTGTTGATGGAGTGCCCGCCCTCGGCCCCCATCAGGGACGCGATGCGGCCCTCGGCGCGGGCCGCCTCCATGTCCGCGGCGGTGAGTGCGCGGCGCAGGTCGGCGGGGTAGCGGGTGATCAACTGGTCGACGCAGTCGATCTGTTCGAGGGTGGCGCTGACCGCCGCGTCGCCGGTCAGGTCGGTGCGCACGTACACCGACCAGAACTGCGCGCCGACGCCGCCCGCCCGCAGCCGGGCGATGTCCGTGTGCAGGCTGCCCGTCTGGTCGGCGGCGATGTCGAGGCGGCCGATGTCGTAACCGGCCTTCTCGCGCAGCGCCCACGGCAGGTCGTTGTGCCCGTCGGCCACGGGGAACTCGGCGAGCAGGGCCCGCGCCTCTTCCAGCTTCTGCGGATGCGTCATACCCGTCACTGTGCCGCTCACTTCCCCGAGCCGAAGCCGAATCCGGAACCCGCGCCCTCGACCTTGGCGCGAAGCCGCTTGCCCTTCTCCGTCGCCTGGTCGTTCAGCTCCTGCTGGAACTCCCGCATGCGGGACTGGAGTTCACCGTCGTGCGCGGCGAGGATACGGGCCGCGAGCAGGCCCGCGTTGCGCGCGCCGCCGACGGAGACCGTCGCCACCGGGACGCCCGCGGGCATCTGCACGATGGACAGCAGGCTGTCCATGCCGTCCAGGTACTTCAGCGGCACCGGCACGCCGATCACCGGCAGCGGGGTCACCGAGGCGAGCATGCCGGGCAGGTGGGCGGCGCCGCCCGCGCCCGCGATGACCGCCTTGAGGCCGCGGTCGGCCGCCTGCTCGCCGTACGCGATCATCTCGTGCGGCATGCGGTGGGCGGAGACGACACCGACCTCGTAGCGGATCTCGAACTCGTCGAGGGCCTTGGCCGCGGCCTCCATGACGGGCCAGTCGGAGTCCGAGCCCATGACGATGCCGACGAGGGGAGACGTGCTGCTCATTCGGTGATCGTTCCTCTGAGGTAGCCGGCTGCGTGACGGGCCCGCTCAAGGACCTCGTCCAGGTCGTCGCCGTAGGTGTTGACGTGGCCGACCTTGCGGCCGGGCTTCACGTCCTTGCCGTACATGTGGATCTTGAGCTGCGGGTCGCGGGCCATGCAGTGCAGGTACGCGGTGTACATGTCGGGGAAGTCCCCGCCGAGCACGTTCGCCATCACGGTCCACCTGGCGCGCGGGCGCGGGTCGCCGAGCGGCAGGTCCAGCACGGCGCGCACATGGTTGGCGAACTGCGAGGTGATGGCGCCGTCCTGGGTCCAGTGCCCGGAGTTGTGCGGGCGCATCGCCAGCTCGTTGACCAGGATGCGGCCGTCGTGCGTCTCGAACAGCTCGACCGCGAGGTGGCCGACGACGCCGAGCTCCTGGGCGATGCGCAGCGCGAGCTCCTGCGCCTCGCCCGCCAGGGCCTCGGACAGGCCGGGGGCGGGCGCGATCACCGTGTCGCAGACGCCGTCGACCTGCTGGGACTCGACGACGGGATAGGCGACGGCCTGGCCGTGCGGCGAGCGGACGACGTTCGCCGCCAGCTCGCGCACGAAGTCGACCTTCTCCTCGGCGAGCACCGGCACACCGGCCCGGAAGGGATCCTCGGCGTCCGCGACGGAACGGACGAACCACACCCCCTTCCCGTCATAGCCGCCCCGCACCGTCTTGAGGATCACGGGGAAGCCGTCGCCGCCGTCCGTGGCGCCCTCGGCCGCGAAGGCGGCCACGTCGGCCGGGTCCCGCACGATCCGATGGCGCGGACAGGGCACGCCGATCTCCGTGAGCTTCTCGCGCATCACGCCCTTGTCCTGGGCGTGCACCAGCGCGTCGGGCCCCGGACGGACGGGGATGCCGTCCGCCTCCAGGGCCCGCAGATGCTCGGTGGGTACGTGTTCGTGATCGAAGGTGATCACGTCGCAGCCCCGCGCGAAGTCACGCAGCGTGTCCAGGTCGCGATAGTCGCCGATGACGACATCGCCGACGACCTGGGCCGCGGAGTCCTGCGGGGTGTCACTGAGGAGCTTGAATTTAAGGCCGAGGGGGATGCCCGCCTCGTGGGTCATGCGGGCGAGCTGACCGCCGCCGACCATGCCGACTACCGGGAACGTCACGCCTCCAGGGTATCGGCCGGTATCGGCCACCCGGCAGCGGCCGGATACGGCGCCCCGCGGCCGGTCCTGTCACAGCGCGGCCACAGTGTCCGGGCGCCCGCGAGCGCCCGGGGGGCCCGCTGGTTAGCATGGCGGGGTCGACACGACCGAAACACCAATCCGTCGGCACGTAACCGACCGGCCGCAGGGCCGGTCCGCATCGACGGGGGCTGGGGCGACACCATGACGGAACGAGGCGCACTGCGGGTGCGGCTGGACAGCCTCACGCGCGAGATCGCCAAGTTCGGCGCCGTGGGGGCGGTCGGGACGCTGGTGAACTTCGGCGTCTTCAACCTCGTGCGGCACGTCACCGACCTGCACGTGGTGCGGGCCAGCGTGATCGCCACGGTCGTGGCCATCGCCTTCAACTACGTCGGCTTCCGGTACTTCACCTACCGGGACCGCGACAAGAGCGGCCGCACCAAGGAACTCACGCTGTTCCTGCTGTTCAGCGCGGTCGGCCTGGTGATCGAGAACGGCGTGCTCTACGCCGCGACGTACTGGTTCGGCTGGGACGGCCGGCTGCAGGCCAACTTCTTCAAGTTCCTCGGCATGGGCATCGCGACCCTCTTCCGCTTCTGGTCGTACCGCAGCTGGGTCTTCAAGGCGCTGCCCGCCCGCGATGCCGTCTCGCATGCCGAATCGTTCCTGGAGGAGACGGACGAGAAGCCCGTGGTGCGGCGCGCGAGCTGAGCCCGCCGCTTTCCGCCCGGGCCGAGCCCGCGCTTTCCGCCCGGGCCGAGCCTGCCGCTCCTGCCGCCCGAGCCCGCTAGCGGACCGTGCGGTCCTCCGCCTCGGCGGGCGTGCCCTTCGGCAGCGGCGTCCGTGACAGGAAGAGCCCGAAGACCGGCGGCTTCGTCTGCAGCATCTCCAGGCGTCCGCCGTCCGCCTCGGCCAGATCCCGGGCCACCGCGAGGCCGATTCCGGTCGAGTTCCGGCCGCTGATGGTCCGCTCGAAGATCCGCGCGCCGAGGTCCGCGGGAACGCCCGGGCCCTCGTCCGTGACCTCGATGACCGCCTGGTTGCCGGTGACCCGGGTGCGCAGGGCGACCGTGCCGCCGCCGTGCATCAGCGAGTTCTCGATCAGCGCGGCGAGCACCTGGGCCACCGCGCCCGGCGTGCCCACGGCCTCCAGGTGCCGCTTGCCCGAGCTGACGACGGCGCGGCCGGCGCTGCGGTAGGCCGGGCGCCACTCCTCCAGCTGCTGCTTGACGACCTCGTCCAGGTCGAAGGCGACGGCGGAGCCGGTCCGCGGGTCGCGGGAGTTGGTGAGCAGCCGCTCCACGACGTCGGTGAGCCGCTCCACCTGGGCCAGCGCGATCGTCGCCTCCTCCTTCACGGTGTCGAGATCCTCGGTGACGGTGATCTCCTCCAGGCGCATGGAGAGCGCGGTCAGCGGGGTGCGCAGCTGGTGCGAGGCGTCGGCGGCGAGCCGCCGCTCGGCGGTCAGCATCCGCCCGATGCGCTCGGCCGACCCGTCCAGGACGTCGGCGACGCGGTCCAGCTCGGGCACCCCGTACCGCTTGTGGCGGGGCCGGGGGTCGCCCGAGCCGAGGCGCTCGGCGGTCTCGGCGAGGTCGGTGAGCGGGGAGGCGAGGCGGTTGGCCTGGCGCACCGCGAGGAGCACGGCCGCGACGATGGCGAGCAGCGCCACCGCGGCGATGATCAGCAGGGTGCGGCCGACCTCGCGGGTGACCGCGGCCCGCGGCTCCTCGACGGTGACCTTCTCGCCCTGCTCACCGGGGCGGGTGGCGCTGATGACGTCGCCCGAGGGGCGGGCGCCGATCTCGATGGGGCGGCGGCCGGGGATGTCGATACGGGCGTACCGGTCGGTGGCGACCTGGTCGCGCAGGATGTCGCCGCTGATCCGCTCCTCGCTGATCAGGCGGCTGTCGACGATGCTGGCCAGGCGCAGCGCCTCGGAGTCCACGCGCTCCTGGGCGCTGCTGCTGATCGTCCTCGTCTCGACGATGACGAGGCTGACGCCGAAGACGGCGATCACCACGAGGACGACGGCGAGGGTGCTGTTGATCAGGCGACGGCGCATCTACTCAGTGTCGCGGATGTCGTGCCCCGTCAGGGCTGCCCGTGCCCGCGGGGTCGGGCGTCAGCTCTTCTCGAAGCGGAAGCCGACGCCCCGTACCGTCGCGATGTAGCGCGGGTTCGCCGCGTCGTCGCCCAGCTTCTTGCGCAGCCAGGAGATGTGCATGTCGAGGGTCTTGGTGGACGACCACCACGTCGTGTCCCAGACCTCGCGCATCAGCTGGTCGCGGGTGACGACCCGGCCCGCGTCCCGCACCAGCACCCGCAGGAGGTCGAACTCCTTGGCGGTGAGCTGCAGCTCCTCGTCGCCCATCCACGCGCGGTGCGACTCGACGTCGATGCGCACGCCGTGCGTGGCGGGCGCCTCCTTGGGCTCGGTGGCGCCGCGGCGCAGCAGGGCCCGGACCCGGGCGAGCAGCTCGGCGAGGCGGAAGGGCTTGGTCACGTAGTCGTCGGCGCCCGCGTCCAGACCGACGACGGTGTCCACCTCGTCCGCGCGCGCGGTCAGGATGAGGATCGGCACCGTGAGCCCGTCGGCCCGCAGCCTGCGCGCCACCTCCAGGCCGTCCATGCCGGGCAGCCCGAGGTCGAGCACGACCAGGTCGACGGCGCCCTGCAGACCTGCGTCGAGGGCGGTGGGACCGTCCTCACGCACTTCTACCTCGTACCCCTCCCTGCGCAGGGCACGGGCCAGCGGCTCCGAGATGGACGCGTCGTCCTCGGCGAGCAGTACACGGGTCATGGGGTGATGGTAGTCCGCGCCGGACAAGGGCAGGGAGGTGATCGGACGGTGAAGGATCGCGCCTGCGGCTGTGGGAAGGGATTCTGAGAATTACCTTTGATTGTGTGTCATTGGTTCCAGCGACACCTGTGATCCATGTCTCAAGTCCTTCCATATGCATCCCTGACGTGTCGTATGGTGACCCAACGCCTGATGCACTACTCAAGGACCTTTGGCCCGCTGTGCGCGCCTTAGGTCTCTTTTATGTGCGGGCCGGCTGCGGCCAGCCTTGAAAGGAATGACCTGTGGTCGGGCCCTGCGCGCGAGGATGCGCCCAGGGTGTGGATCCCGGAGTCGCCGTCCCTCACTCCCCCGCGCGGGGGTGAACCTCCCCTGGGCGTGGGGTTGGACGCCGCGACAACGGTGCCGACCGCCCCCCACCGGGCGCGCACACGCTCCTGCCGCGCGTCCCGAACCCACGAGGATCGACCCATGGCGTCCAGCCTGACGAAGGACTCCGCCAGTACCCCTGGCTCCGAGAAGACCTTCTTCGGCCACCCCCGCGGACTGGCCACACTCTTCATGACCGAGATGTGGGAGCGTTACAGCTTCTACGGCATGAAGGCACTGCTCCCGCTGTACCTGATCGCGCCCGGCGGCATGAACATGAGTGCCACCACCGCGACGGCGATCTACTCCGTCTACATGTCGATGGTCTACCTGCTCGCCATGCCCGGCGGCTGGATGGCCGACCGGTTCTGGGGTCCGCGCAAGACCGTCGTCATCGGTGCCGCGGTCGTGATCCTCGGCCACATCACGCTCGCGCTGCCGAGCTCGGCGACCTTCTTCGCCGGTCTCGCGCTCGTCGCGCTCGGCTCCGGCCTGCTGAAGGCGAACATCTCCGTGATGGTCGGCCACCTCTACGACGGTCCCAAGGACCCGCGCCGTGACGGTGGCTTCACGCTCTTCTACATCGGCATCAACCTCGGCGCCTTCCTCGCCCCGCTGTCCATCGGCACCGTCGGCGAGAACGTCAACTGGCACCTGGGCTTCGCGCTCGCCGCGGTCGGCATGGCGCTGGGCCTGGCCCAGTTCATGATCGGCTCGCGTCACCTGAGCGCGCAGAGCAGCGTGGTCTCGCAGCCCGCGACGCCGCAGCAGCGCGCCTCGGCCCTGCGCAACGGCCTGATCTGGCTGATCGTCGCCGCCGCGCTCTACACGCTGATGGGCGTGACGGGGAACTTCGCCGACTGGGCGCTGATGCCGCTGATCATCGCCGGCCTGATCATCCCGATCGCCGTCCTCGCCCGGATGAAGCGGGACAAGGAGCTGTCGCAGCTGGAGCAGTCCAAGCTGTCGGGCTACATCTGGTTCTTCGTGGTCGCCGCCGTCTTCTGGATGATCTACGACCAGAACGGCTCCACGCTGTCGATCTTCGGCAAGACCGCGACGACGAACAACCTGCTCGGGTTCGACTTCCCGACCTCCTGGTACCAGTCGCTGAACCCGATCTTCATCATGGCGCTCGCCCCGGTGGTCGCCTCGGCGTGGCTCTGGCTGAACAAGCGGGGCAAGGAGCCGAGCACGGCGGTCAAGTTCGCCTCCAGCCTCACGCTGATCGGCATCTCCTTCGCCGTCTTCCTCATCCCGCTGATCGACACCGCCAACAACGGCGGCCGGGTCAGCCCGATGTGGCTCGTGGCGATCTACTTCATCCAGACCGTCGGCGAGCTCTGCCTCTCCCCGGTCGGTCTCTCGCTCACCACGAAGATGGCCCCGGAGAAGTACAGCGCCCAGATGATGGGTGTCTGGTTCCTCGCGGTCACCGCGGGCGACTCCGTCACGGGTCTGCTCACCTCGCCGCAGCTCGGCGTGGACCTGAACAACTCGGGGGCGGTGGCCGTCGAGGCGCTCATCGCCGTCGCGGCGGGCTTCGGCATCTGGACGTCCCGCAAGAAGGTCAAGCAGCTGATGGGGTCGGTCAACTGACCCGTGCGGTCCTGACCTGACGTGCTCAAGGGCCGCCGTTCCCTCCGGGGAGCGGCGGCCCTTTCCCGTACGGGTTCCGTGCGATCCCGTCGGGGTTCCCGCGGGACGATCACCCGATACGTACGAACAGAGGACCGTTCGGCCACCCGCAGCGGTGGCGCCGAGCGTTTCTGGGCGGGCGGGGCGGCCGGGCGGTGCAGCATCGGGCCATGCGTCGTACGTTGCTGACCCTCGCCGTGTGCGGGGCGCTGCTCTCCTCCACTGCCGCCGCCGGCGCGGCCCCCGAGCCGCCCGCCGGGCGCCTCTTCCCCTACGGCGGCCACGCCCGCCAGAACATCACGGTGTACGGGGACAAGGGCCCGGCGCTGATGATCGTGCACGGCGGCTACTGGTCCAAGGACACGGACTGGAGCGGCTGGGCGCGGTGGTTCGCCGCGCGGGGCTTCACCGTGTACGACACGGACTACCGGCTGACCTCGGACGCCGTGTGGCCCGCGCAGCGCGACGACGTGCTGGCGGCGGTGCGCTGGGTGCGGCGGCGGGAGGGCGGCGAGCGGCCGCTCGTGCTCGGCTCCTCCGCGGGCGGGCACCTGGCCCTCCAGGCGGGGGCGTACGGGGCGGGGCATACGCGGGTCCGCGGGGTGGTCGCCCTGTCGCCCGTGGCGTCGCCGCGGCGGGCCTGGCGCGACGGGGCGAAGCGGGGGGCGTCCGCCGAGCGGCGGGAGCTGCGGAGGGCCGCGGAGCGGCTTGCCGGGTGCGTGCCGGATCGCGGGGTGCGGCGCTGCGAGGACCGGTGGGCGGACCTCTCCGTCGCCTCCCACGCCTCCGGCGCGGACGACGCGCCGCTGCTGCTCCTGCACTCGGCGGGGGACTTCGTGCCGCCGGCCCACTCGGCGGAGCTTGCCGCGGCGCAGCGGCGGGCGGGCCTCACGGACGTGACGGTCCGCACGCTCCCCGGCTCCGCCCACGGAGGCCCCCTCCTCAAGACCCCGGGCACCGCATCGGAAATCCTCCGCTGGCTCCGGAAACGGCCCTAACCCGCGCCGGGCCCTCCGGGGCTCCCCAGGGGCCCGCAGATCCCGCGCCGGGCACTCCAGGGCTCCCTCAGGGACACGCAGATCCCGCGCCGGGCACTCCAGGGCTCCCTCAGGGACACGCAGATCCCGCGCCGGGCACTCCAGGGCTCCCTAAGGGGCGCGGGGAACTGCGCGACAAGCCACGACGAACCCGCGGGCGGGCACGGGGCCCGCAGATCCCGCGCCGGGCGCTCCAGGGCTCCCTAAGGGGCGCGGGGAACTGCGCGACAAGCCACGGCGAACCCGCGGCGGGCCACGGACCCGCGCCACGCAGACGCGGTCACCGCGGGCCGCTGCGGGCCGCTCGCGCAGTCCCCCGCGCCCCTGACGGGGCACGAACACGAACCCCGCACCGGGTGCTCAACGGCTGCTGCTCAGCGGAGCCCTCCCCTGCGCCGGGGGAGAAACGTGAAGACCGCCCCGCCCAGCAGGATCACCGTGCCGGCCACCAGTCCGAGCGCCCGCAACGCACCGTCGTGTCCGGCCCCCGTCTCGGCGAGGCCGCCACCACTCGCGGAGCCCCCCGCCGAACCACCCGCGGAGCCCCCCGCGCCTCCCGCCGACCCGCCGCCGGAACCGGACGCGCCGCCCGGCTGGGCCTTCGTGTCGATCTCCAGGGAGACCTCGCTCCTGGTGGGCGTGCACGTCGTCGTCGTGCCCAGCGCCTTGACCGTCAGGACGCCCGGCGACAGCGTCGACCTGCCGTCGGCGCCCGGCTTGTACGTGCCGGTCAGGTCGGGGATGGTCATCGGGTCGCCGGACTTGATCGGCGCCTTGTTCGTCGGGCCCTCGACATGGACGGTGCCCTTGTCGGCGCCGCCCAGCGCGACCTCCATCGACGGCTTCACCGAGTCCGCCGGGATGTCCGCGGGGCTGTCCATCACGGCCTTCTTGAACTGCACCGTCAGGCCGTAACTCCCGCCGTCCTTCTTGGCGTTGATCTGCACCGGCGAGGTGGCTTCCTTGTCGCCGATCGGCGTCTTGCACTTGTAGGGGGTCTGGACCTCCTTGCCGGGGAAGTCGCTCCCTCCGCCGCCGCCACCCGACGTACCGCCCTCGGACGTACCGCCACCGGCGGCACCCCCCGAACCACCGCTGCCGCCGCTGCCACCGCTGCCGCCACCGTTCGCGCCGCCGTTGCCGCCCGAACCGCCGCCGGAACCCCCGCTGCCGTCCGTCACCTTGATCGTCGCGCCCGCCTTCACCTGCTCCTTGGGCGTGCACTTGGTGTCCGTGGAGATCGGCTTGCTGACGTTGATCGTGTACGCGTCCGGCGTGAGCGTCACCTCGCCCGCCGCGGTCAGCTTCAGCTTGCCCTTCATGTCGGACAGGAGCATGGGGCTGTTCTTCTTGATCGGCGGGTTCGTGCGCTCGCCCGCCACGGCGAGGCTGCCGGTCTGGCCGCCGGCCACCTTGACCGTGCCGGACGGCTTGACCGTGTCCTTGTCGAGGTCGAGCACATCGGGGTTCTTGGACGCGGCCTGCGTCGTCTTCCACACGACCTCGACCTGGTCGCCCACCTTGGCCGTGGCCGGTGCCGTGATCTGCACCTGCGTGGTGCCCTGCACGGGCGGCAGGCCGGAGATCGCCGGCGGGATGCACTCGGTCTTGTAGGCGACTTCGGCGGCCTGCGCGGGCCCTGCGGTCAGCAGGAGACCCGCTCCGCCCAGCAGGAGCGCGACCGAGGCCGCGCCCGCTCTCCGTCGTTGCGTGATCACGTGGTTCCCTTCGTCGGACGGTTGTCGGACGGTGCGGAGAGCCGGCCTGCGGGTGCGCCGGGGTCGGTGTCGGGGGTGAACCAGGGCAGCGCGGCGGTCGCCTCCGTCGTGCCCGCGCCGCTCGCGCCGGGGTCCCCCGGAGGTTTCGTACGGGAGGGGCGCGCCGCGTGGGCCGGGGCGCCGCCACCGGGCGTACGGGCCCTGCGGTCCGCGTCGACCGCGCCCTGCGGAAGCCTCAACTGCGGCATCCGCCGGACCAGTTCGGCGAAGCGCCCGGTGCGGTGGCGGCCCGCCCCGCGCCGGTGCGGGCGGAGCCGGTCGACGACCGCCATGCCGATGCGGAAGACGGCCGCGGGCACCACGACGCAGAGCAGGATCCAGAAGAGCGTCACGCCCCAGGGGCGGCCCACGCCCCACGGCTGTTCGGCGAGCACCTTCCCGCCGAACTTCAGCGAGACCAGGTAGTCGCCGTGCGCGCCCGCCGAGAGCTCCACCGGCAGCGTGATCCGCGCCTTCTTGCCCGGCGCGATCGTGCCGCGCCACTGCTGCTCCTCCCACTGCGGGGCGAACACGCCGTGCGAGGTGCCGACCTGGAAGACGGGGTCCTTGACGGGCGCCGGGCCGACGTTGCCGACGGTGAACTCCAGCTTGCGCTGCGGCGGGGCGCCGAACCACGTGAGCACTCCGCTGGAGCCTTCGAGCCCGGTGTCCGTCAGGACGGAGAGCCGTCCGCCGCCGGCCTGCGCGGGCAGTGCCTTCACGGGATGGCCCGCGACCTTGAGCACCGCGTCGACCTGCTGCTTCTCGCCGGTGACCGTCGCGACGTGGACGACGCAGGGGCAGGGCTCCGGCGGCTCGGCGACCGGCAGCTTCTTGTCGAAGGCGCCCTTCTTGTCGGTGGTGACGGCGCGGCCCTCGGCGTTGGCGCAGGAGTTGGTGCCGCCGAGCACCCCCTTGCCGGGCGCGGACCGTCCGCAGACGAGCATCATCAGCAGCGCGTCCGGCCGCCATCCCGCGCCCTTGACGGTCACCGAGCCGCCCTTGCCCGCCTGGGACGCGGAGAGCTTCACGGTCGGCCCGTCCGCGGCGGACGCCGTGGCCTGCGGCAGCAGCGCGAGAGCGAGGAGCGCGAGTGCGGCCAGTACGGCCCCGGCCGCGCCGGGCCTGTTCTTTCCGTTCACAGTTCCTCTCCCGTCCCCGCGACCGCCGCCCCGACCGGGGCCAACTCCCGTGTGCCGTGCTCCTGTTCGTCCGCCGGCTCCGGCCCTTCGGGGCGCCGCCGCCCGCGCACGAGGCGGACCGCGCCGGCCGCGGCGGCCAGCAGCAGGGCGCCGCCGCCCGCGACCGCGCCCCACGGCACGAAGCGGGCCGAGGCGGTGGCGGTGTCGCGGGCGCCGCCCGACGCCGTGGCGGTGAGCTCCACGTCGACCGCGTCCAGCGCCGGCGGGTGCGGCCACGGCTCGGTCAGCGAGACGCGCCGGCCGGGCAGCAGCTCGACCGGCAGGGTGCGCGCGGGGCGGTCGAGACGCGCGCCGAGGACGCCCTTCGCGTGCACCGCGAGCTTCGGCGTCAGCACGGTGTTGCCGCGGTTGACCAGGTCGTACGAGATGCGCTTCGCGCCCGTGTCGACCTTGACCCGCTCGACGGTGAGCGCCGAGAGCGAGGGCCCGCCGACCCGCAGGTGCACGCGCACGCCCACCGTGCGGCCGCCGCCGCTGGCGACGATCGCGCCGGGGTGGTCGCCGGGCACCGCGGTGTCGGGCACGGTCACGGTGAACGGCACCTCGGCGCGGGTCCGGGGCGGCACCTCGACCCGCCGCTTCGCGAAGGTGATCCACGCCCCGGTGTCCTCGGGGTGCTTCCCGGCCGAGGTGACGGAGAGGGCACCGGAGCCGGTGTTGGCCGCGTCCGCGCCGCGCAGGGTGACCGTGCGGGGCTTCGGGCCGGGGTTGGTGACGGCCAGGGTGTCCCGCAGCACCGTGCCGGGGCCGCCCTCCGCGTAGAAGGAGGGCCGCCCGTCCCGCACGGCACGGCCGCCGCCTCCCGCGAGGGGCGCGACGGTCCACCGCGCGGAGCCGCCGCCGTCGTCCGCGAGGGCGGGGCCCGCCCCCGCCGCCGCCAGGACGAGGGCGCACAGCGCGACCCGTGCGGCGGACGTCATCGGCGCATGCGGCTTCGGCGGCATCGGCGGCTCCTGATCTCCGTACGTGATCTTCCTGCGGGGTCCTGCCGGGCTACCGCGAGCGCGCCGCCTGGTTCCTGCGGGTCAGCCAGAGCGTGCCGGCCGCGCCCGCGAGCAGCACGGTGCCGCCGAGGGTGCCGAGCGCGACGGCGGAGTCCGCGGGGCCGGTCTGCGGGAGCTCGCCGCCGCCGGACGCGGAGTCGCCGGTGCCGCCGCTCGTGCCGGACCCGCCCGTCGTACCGCCGGAGCCGGAGTCGGAACCGCCGGAGCCGCCGGAGCCGCCGCCGGAGCCCTTGACGTCCAGTTCCAGGGACGGCTTGGGGTTGTTGGACGGGGTGCAGGTGGTGGTCGTGCCGAGCGCCTTGATGGTGAGGACGCCCGCGGTGAAGGTGACCTTGCCGCTCTTCTTGGGCGTGTACGTCCCCGACAAGTCACTTATCTTGATGGGGGTGTTGGCGGGGATCGCCTCGGCGTTCGTCGCGCCGGAGACCGGCACCGTGCCGCTCTCCGCGCCGCCCAGCTTGATCACCGCGCTGGGCTTCATCGCGCCCTTGCCGAGCTCCACGGGGCTGGACGAGACGCCCTTCTGGAACGACATCGTGAGCTTGTAGCCGCTGCCGCTCTTGACGCTCTTGATGTCGATCGGCGAGACCGCGCTCTTGTCCCCGATCGGCGTCTTGCACTGGTAGTTGACGTCCTGGACGGTGGCCTGCGCGGCGGGGGCGGCCAGCAGCACCGCTGAGCCGCCGGCCAGGGCGGCGGCAAGCGCGAGCGCGGCCGATTTCTTCGTGTGCGACACCTCGTTGTCCCCTCATGCCGGTCGTGGCGTGCCGCGGTGCGGAGGTACAGGTGTTACTGACGGCACATCAGATTGGGCGCTCAAGGTACGCCCGGGGCCTTGTGGAGGGAAGACAAAGGACGCGCCGGATCCGTAGTGATCCGGCGCGTGTGCGAACCGTGGGTAACAGCCGTGGCCATGGGCCGGCGGCGGGGGTCGCCCGGCGCTCTCCGCCGGGGGCGTGCCCGCGACGGGATCCGCCGGGGTCGCCCGCGACGGGATCCGCCGGACAGGCCCTAGGCGGGGGCGCCCAGCTCGGCCCAGACGGTCTTGCCCGCGACTCCCGGGGTGCGGACGACGCCCCAGTCCATGCAGAGCCGCTGCACGATGAACATGCCGTGGCCGCCGGGCCGCCCGGCCCGGTGCGGGGTGCGCGGCGCGGGCTGGCCCGTGCCGCGGTCGGAGACCTCGATGCGCAGCACCTTGCCGTCGCAGGAGAGCCAGAGCTCGTCGGGCCCCTCCGCGTGCAGGCAGGCGTTGGTGACGAGCTCGGAGACGACGAGGAGGACGTCCTCGGCGGCGGCGCGCCGGTCGGCGCCGTCGGCCGGCAGCCAGCCCCACGCGTGCAGCGCCTCGCGGGTGTAGTCCCGGGCGAGCGGGACGATGCCGCTCGCCCCGATCAGGCTGAGCCTGCGGACCTGCCGGCCCGCGGGCGCCTGGGAGACCTGGTCCGCGGGAGCGTCCGCGACGGCGGCCTCGGACTCCGGGCCACGGTCGCCCGGCGAGTAAGGCCGGGTGGTGCTCATCAGCGCTTCACCTCACCGACAAGGGGACTGAGGACTCTGGAAGACGTAGAGAACTCGGGGCGAAAGGGGACATCGGCTGCTTGCCGTTCTGACTGTGGGCGTGAGGACCGCTGTCGACGGATCCAGGTCTCTCCTGCCCGGACGAACCGTGAGAACACCCACTTCTTCGACACGGTCCGTGTGACGCTGGTAACGCCATGATCACGCAGGGACAACTGAAACGTAACTTTCGCGCGTGACCAGCAAGGACCCCGCCGCGGACTCAGTCACCGAGGGCCGCTTCGAGCGTCTCGTGGACCGTGAAGACGGCGTCCGCCCCCGTGATCTCGAAGACCCGGGCGACCACCGGCTGCATCCCCGCGAGGTGCACACCGCCGCCCGCGGCCTCCGCCTTGAGCCGCGCGCCGAGCAGGACGTTCAACCCGGTCGAGTCGCAGAACTCCAGACCCGAGCAGTCGACGACAAGCCGTGCGTAGCCCTCTTCCAGGCAGTTCTCGAGTGGCTCGCGCAACACATCGGCGGTGTGGTGATCCAACTCACCCGCCGGTGTCACGACGGCACTCGTGCCCACCTTCCGCACTTCGACCAGAAGTCGGCCCCTGTGCGCGCTGCCGACCGTCCCGCGGTCCATGCCGTCACTCTCTTCCGACCGTCGTGGCTGTTGATGACGCCCCTGAACATTACGCCCTCCCTACGGTCCGGGGTAGCCGAACATCCCCCCGAAATCGGACATTTAGCCTCAGAAGGCACTTGCGACCGACGCGCGGAAGCGGGTAGGGGTAGAAGAGACAGCAATCGACACGGACGGCTTCGGAGGCGCCGCACACCGCAGTGCACGTATTGGCATCGGCAGCCATATGCCGAGAACGATGGAGGACACCATGTCACCCCGGCTCGACGAATCGCATACTGACCAGGCGACGTCGACACTCCCGCCGCACCACTCCGCAACCGAGATCCCGGGCCCTGCCCACGAGCCCCTGCCGGCTCAGGACGCCCCGGAAGGCACCCACGGCCTTCCCGAGCTCCCCGAGATCCCGCCGTACGACGAGGTGGGGCCGCTGGATGCGAGGGCCCTGTCCAAGACCCTCTTCGAGCGTCTCGAATCGCTCGAGGAAGGCACGCACGAGTACGCGTACGTCCGCAACACCCTGGTCGAACTGAACCTCGCCCTGGTGAAGTTCGCGGCCTCCCGGTTCCGCTCCCGCAGCGAGCCGATGGAGGACATCATCCAGGTCGGCACCATCGGCCTCATCAAGGCGATCGACCGCTTCGAACTCAGCCGCGGCGTCGAGTTCCCCACCTTCGCGATGCCGACGATCGTCGGCGAGATCAAGCGCTTCTTCCGTGACACCAGCTGGTCGGTGCGGGTCCCGCGCCGCCTGCAGGAGCTCCGACTGGACCTCGCCAAGGCGGGCGACGAACTCGCCCAGCAGTTCGATCGCGCCCCCACGGTGGGCGAGCTCGCCGAGCGCCTGGGCATCTCCAAGGACGAGGTCGTCGAGGGGATGGCCGCCTCCAACGCCTACACGGCGAGCTCGCTGGACGCGCAGCCGGAGGAGGACGACTCCGAGGGCGCCCTCGCGGACCGCATCGGCTACGAGGACCACGGACTCGAAGGCATCGAGTACGTCGAGTCGTTGAAGCCGCTGATCGCCGAACTGCCGCCGCGCGACCGGAAGATCCTCTCGTTGCGCTTCGTCGCCAACATGACGCAGTCCGAGATCGGCGAGGAGCTCGGCATCTCGCAGATGCACGTCTCGCGGCTGCTCTCGCGCACCCTCGTCAAGCTCCGCAAGGGCCTGACCGTCGAGGAGTGACGCACCCCGCCGCCCCCAGCGGCAGCTGAACACCCCTGTGGGGCCCGCCGGACGAACACGGCGGGCCCCACAGCCGTATCCGCCCCCGCGCACCCGGTGTACTCGGTGTGCTGTTCTTCTGTTTGCTCTGTCCCGGATGTCACCCGTCGGGGGCGAGCGCCGCCTCGACCGCGGCCCGCGCGTGCAGCCGCGTCGTCGGGAACACCGGCACCGGGCTGTGCTCCTGCCCGATCAGCAGCTCGATCTCGGTGCACCCGAGGATCACGCCCTCGGCCCCTCGACGTACGAGTTCCCCGATGACGTCCCGGTATGCGTCCCGCGAGGCCTCGCGCACCACGCCGAGGCACAACTCCTCGTAGATCACCCGGTGCACGACCGCGCGCCCCGCCGCGTCCGGCACCAGCACGTCGAGCCCGTGCCCCGTGAGGCGGTCCCGGTAGAAGTCCTGCTCCATGGTGAACGCGGTGCCGAGCAGCCCGACCCGGCGCACCCCCGCCGCGCGCACCGCACCGGCGGTGGCATCGCCGAGGTGCAGCAGCGGCACGGAGACCGCGTCCGCCACCTGCGCGGCCACCTTGTGCATGGTGTTCGTACAGATCAGCACGAGCTCGGCCCCGGCCGCCTCGAGCCCCCGCGCCGCCCCGGCCAGCACGTCCCCGGCCCGCTCCCACTCCCCCGCGACCTGCAGCCGCTCGATCTCGGCGAAGTCGACGGAGTACAACACGCAGCGAGCCGAATGCAGCCCCCCGAGCCGCTCCCGCACGAACGTGTTGACGAGCCGGTAGTACTCGGCACTGGACTCCCAACTCATCCCACCGATGAGTCCGATGGTCCTCATGCCTCGTGGCCGACCCGGCGCCCCCGCTGCCACACCTCCCCCACCAACGGCACCCCCGGCCGGTACGCCAGGTGGACGTGGCTGGGGGCGGTCAGGAGGGTGAGGTCGGCTCGGGTGCCGGGGGTGAGGGTGCCGATGTCGGTGCGGCGCAGGGCCGCCGCGCCGCCCGCCGTGGCCGACCAGAGCGCCTCGTCGGGGGTCATCCCCATGTCCCGTACCGCCAGGGCGATGCAGAAGGGGACCGAGGAGGTGAAGGACGAGCCGGGGTTGCAGTCCGTGGAGAGGGCGACCGTGGCGCCCGCGTCCAGGAGGCGGCGGGCGTCGGGCCAGGCGGCGCGGGTGGAGAACTCCGCGCCGGGCAGGAGCGTGGCGACCGTGTCGCCCTGGGCCAGGGCGTCCACGTCCGCGTCCGTGAGGTGCGTGCAGTGGTCGGCCGACGCCGCGTCGAGCTCGACGGCCAACTGCACGCCGGGGCCGTACGACAGCTGGTTGGCGTGGATGCGGGGGTGCAGGCCCTTGGCCCGGCCCGCCGTCAGGATCGCGCGGGCCTGGTCGCCGTCGAAGGCGCCCTTCTCGCAGAAGACGTCGATCCAGCGGGCGTGCGGGGCGCAGGCGTCGAGCATCTCGCCCGTCACCAGCTCCACGTACGCCGCCGGGTCGTCGGCGTGGTCCGGGGAGACGATGTGCGCGCCGAGGAAGGTGACCTCCTCGGTGTGGCGGGCGGCGATGCGCAGGGCCCGCTCCTCGTCCTCGGTGGTCAGGCCGTAGCCCGACTTCGTCTCGAACGTCGTCGTGCCCTGGCGCAGGGCCTCCGCCAGGTAGTGGGTGACGTTGGCCTCCAACTGCTCGTCCGTGGCCGCCCGCGTCGCCGCGACGGTCGTGCGGATGCCGCCCGCCGAGTACGCGCGGCCCGACATACGGGCGTTGAACTCCTGCGTGCGGTCGCCGGCGAAGACCAGGTGGGAGTGGGAGTCGACGAAGCCGGGGATGACGGCGCGGCCCTGCGCGTCGTGGGCCTGGTCCGCCGCGGGGGCCTTGGCACTGGGACCCACCCAGGCGACGCGCTCGCCGTCCAGGACGACGGCCGCGTCCGTGAGGAGGCCCAGGGGGCTTCCGTCGCCCTGCGAGGGGTCGTTGGTGACGAGGCTTGCGATGTTGGTGATGACGGTGGTGGTCATGAGGGCTCCGGGGTGGCAGGGGCTCGGACGGGGGAAGCGCGTCAATCTCTCAGCGCCGCCACCGCCTCCGCCAGCGCCCCCGCCACGTCGGGCACCAGCGTGTGCGCCCCGTCCCGTACGACATGACGGCCGCCCGCCACCGTGTGCCGGACGTCCGCCGCCGTCGCGGCGAACACCGCCGTCTCCGCGGCGAGCCGCGGCACCGGTCCCGCCGTGCGCACCGAGTCCAGGGCGATCGTGGTGAGGTCGGCGAGCGCGCCCGGCTCGATGACGCCCGCGTCGGGCCAGCCCAGCGCCGCGTGGCCGTCCGCCGTGGCCGCGCGCAGCAGCGCCGCCGCCGTCCAGTGCCCTCGGGTGTGCGAGCGGAGCCGTTCGTTCAGCTCCATCGCCCTGGCCTCTTCGAGGATGTCGATCACCGCGTGGCTGTCGCTGCCCAGGGAGAGCGGGCTGCCCGCCCGCTGCAGCCGCGCCGCGGGCCCGATGCCGTCCGCCAGGTCCCGCTCGGTGGTCGGGCACATGCAGGTGCCGGACGAGGTGCCGCCGAGCAGGGCGATGTCCTCGTCCGTGAGGTGGGTGTTGTGGACGCCCGTGGTGCGGGCGCCGAGCACGCCGTGGTCGGCGAGCAGCCGGGTCGGCGTGCGGCCGTGCACCGCCAGGCACGCGTCGTTCTCCGCGGTCTGCTCGGAGAGGTGGACGTGCAGGGGCGCCCGGCGGGCCGCCGCCCACTCGGCCACCGTCCCCAACTGCCGTGCGGGGACGGCCCGTACGGAGTGCACGGCCGCCCCGATCCGGGCGTGCGGGCGCTCCTTGAGCGAGGAGACGCGCTCGGCCCAGGCGTCCGTCGTGCCGTCGGAGAAGCGCAGCTGGTGGCGGTTGGGCGGCTTGCCGCGCTCCGCGTCGAGCAGCCCGGAGGCGACGTAGGCCGTGTCGAGGAGCGTGATGCGCACGCCCGCGTCCGCCGCGGCCTGGACGAGCGCCTCGCCCATCGCGTTGGGGTCCGCGTACGGGACGCCGCCGGGCCCGTGGTGGAGGTAGTGGAACTCCCCCACCGTCGTGATGCCCGCCAGCGCCATCTCCGCGTACACCGCGCGCGCGAGCCGGTGGTACGACTCCGGGGTGAGGCGGTCCGCCACCGCGTACATGACCTCGCGCCAGGTCCAGAACGTGCCGGAGCCGACCTGGACGGTGCCGCGCAGGGCGCGGTGGAAGGCGTGCGAGTGGGCGTTGGCCAGGCCCGGCAGGGTCAGGCCGCGCAGCACGGCCGCCCCGGGCGGGGGCGCGTCGACGCCCCTGCGGACGGCCGTGACGCGGTCGCCCGTCACCTCCACCAGCACGCCCGGCTCCACCGTCGGGTCGAGCCAGGCCTGCTCCAGCCAGTAGGTCTCCGTGGTCACCTGCACGCCAGCCCTTCCAGTACGTCGGCCAGTGCCGTCACCCCGGCCAGGCAGTCGTCCTCGGCGGCGTACTCGGCCGGGGAGTGCGAGACGCCCGTGGGGTTCCGTACGAACAGCATGGCGGTCGGGATGGAGCCGGACAAAATACCCGCGTCGTGTCCCGCGCCGGTGCCGAGGACGGGCAGCGGCCGCGCGGCGCCCGCACCGAGGATCGCGCCGAGCTCGTCGCGCAGCGCGTCCTCGAAGTCGATGACGGGCGTGAAGGACTCGCGGACGACGTCGAGGTCGATGCCGTGCCGGTCCGCGTAGCCGCGGGCGGCCTTCTCGATGCCCGCGAGGACCGTGTCCAGGGACTCCTGGTCGGGCGCGCGCGAGTCGAGCCAGCCGCGGACGAGCGAGGGGATGGCGTTGACGCCGTTCGGCTCGACGGAGATCTTGCCGAAGGTGGCGACCGCCCCCGCGAGCTCGGCCTCGCGGCGGGCGGCGAGGACCGTCTCCGCGTAGGTGAGCATCGGGTCGCGGCGGTCGACCAGGCGGGTGGTGCCCGCGTGGTTGGCCTCGCCGCGGAAGTCGAAGCGCCAGCGGCCGTGCGGCCAGATGGCGCTCGCGATGCCGACGGGGTCGCCCGTCAGGTCCAGGGCGCGGCCCTGCTCGACGTGCAGTTCCACGAACGCGCCGATGCGGGCGAGGCGTTCGGGGTCGGGGCCGATCCCGTACGGGTCGTAGCCCGCCGCCTCCATCGCCTGCGGCAGCGTGACGCCGTCGCCGTCCCTGAGCCGGTGCGCGGCCTCGATGGTGAGCTGTCCGGCGGTGAGCCGGGAGCCCACGCAGGCCAGGCCGAAGCGGGCGCCCTCCTCGTCGCCGAAGTTGACGACGGCGAGCGGCCGGGTCAACTCGGCGCCCCGGGAGCGCAGTTCGTCCAGGGCGGCGAAGGAGGAGACGACGCCGAGGGGGCCGTCGAAGGCGCCGCCGTCGGGGACGGAGTCCAGATGGGAGCCGGTGACGACGGCGTCCCCCTGCTTCGGGTCGCCGAGCCAGGCCCATTGGTTGCCGTTGCGGTCCAGTTCGTAGGCGAGGCCGCGGGACTCGGCCTGCGCCTTGAACCAGGTACGGCAGTCGGCGTCGGCCTCCGTCCAGGCGTAGCGGCGGTAGCCGAGCGAACCGGCGTCCCGCCCGATGGGGGCCAGGTCCCGCCACATCTCCTGGAACGACGGGGGCGACGGAGGCGACGGAGGCGACGGAGGCGACGGGGCCGGCTCGTCGGCCCCCCGGCCGTGCGGCAGGCTCACGCGCCGTCACCCTCCCGCATCGGAATCCGCACGCCCTTCTCGTCCGCCACGGACTCCGCGATGTCGTACCCCGCGTCCACGTGCCGGATGACGCCCATGCCGGGGTCGTTCGTCAGGACGCGGCGGATCTTCTCGCCCGCGAGCGCCGTGCCGTCGGCGACGGAGACCTGGCCCGCGTGGATCGAGCGGCCCATGCCGACGCCGCCGCCGTGGTGGAGGGAGACCCAGGAGGCGCCGGAGGCGACGTTCACCATGGCGTTCAGGAGCGGCCAGTCGGCGATCGCGTCGGAGCCGTCCAGCATGGCCTCCGTCTCGCGGTACGGGGAGGCCACCGAGCCGCAGTCCAGGTGGTCGCGGCCGATGGCGAGCGGCGCGGCGAGCGTGCCGTTGCCGACCATGTCGTTGAACATGTCGCCCGCCTTGTCGCGCTCGCCCTGGCCGAGCCAGCAGATGCGGGCGGGCAGGCCCTGGAAGTGGACGCGCTCGCCGGCCATCCTGATCCAGCGGTGCAGTGACTCGTTCTCCGGGAAGAGGTCCAGGAGCGCCTTGTCGGTCTTGTGGATGTCGGCGGCCTCGCCGGACAGGGCGGCCCAGCGGAAGGGGCCCTTGCCCTCGCAGAAGAGCGGGCGGATGTAGGCGGGGACGAAGCCGGGGAAGGCGAACGCCCGCTCGTACCCGGCCAGTTGCGCCTCGCCGCGGATCGAGTTGCCGTAGTCGAAGACCTCGGCGCCCGCGTCCATGAAGCCGACCATGGCCTCGACGTGCCGGGCCATGGACTCCCGGGCGCGGGTGGTGAAGCCGGCCGGGTCCTTCTCGGCGGCCGTCGCCATGTCGTCGAAGTCGACGCCGAGGGGGAGGTAGGAGAGCGGGTCGTGCGCCGAGGTCTGGTCGGTGACGATGTCGATCGGGGCGCCCTCGGCGAGCAGCCGCGGGAACAGCTCCGCCGCGTTGCCGAGCAGGCCGATGGAGAGCGGGCGGCGGGCGTCCCGCGCCTCGACGGCCAGCTGGAGCGCGTGCTCCAGGGAGTCGGCGCGCACGTCCAGGTACCTGTGCTCGATGCGGCGCTCGATGGCGCGCGGGTCGACGTCGACGCAGAGGGCGACGCCGTCGTTCATCGTGACGGCCAGCGGCTGGGCGCCGCCCATGCCGCCGAGGCCCGCGGTGAGGGTGATGGTGCCGGCCAGGGTGCCGCCGAACCGCTTGGCGGCGACCGCGGCGAACGTCTCGTAGGTGCCCTGGAGGATGCCCTGGGTGCCGATGTAGATCCATGAACCGGCGGTCATCTGGCCGTACATGGTGAGGCCGAGCTGCTCCAGGCGGCGGAACTCCTCCCAGTTCGCCCAGTCGCCGACCAGGTTGGAGTTGGCGATCAGGACGCGCGGCGCCCACTCGTGGGTCTGCATGACGCCGACGGGGCGGCCGGACTGGACGAGCATCGTCTCGTCCTGCTTGAGGGTGCGCAGCGTGCGGACCATCGCGTCGAAGGAGCGCCAGTCGCGGGCGGCCTTGCCGGTGCCGCCGTAGACGACGAGCTTGTCGGGGTGCTCGGCGACCTCGGGGTCCAGGTTGTTCTGCAGCATGCGCAGGGCGGCTTCCTGCTGCCATCCCAGGGCGCTCAGTTCCGTACCGCGCGGGGCCCGTACGGGGCGGGGTCCTGACATGGCGGTGCCTCCTCGGTGAAGCCGCGGGCGAGCCGGCCCGGTCCGGCCGCTGCGCACCCGCTCGATGTGACCTTGTTATTCACATCCTGAGGTCATGAATAGAGCTAGTCAATAGCGAACGAATGCACGAGTACGGCAGCAGGGCCCCGCCCCGGATGATGGGATGGATCAATGGGCCACGACGACGACCGCACACAGCACCTCCGGGCGGCCACCGCCACCACCTCGGGCGCCGAGGCGGCCGCCCGCCGCGACCGGGCCGTGCGCGCCGCCGTCGAACAGGGCGTGGTGGGCCCCGCGGCCCCCGTCGCCGGCCTGCTCGACACCGCGGGGATCCGGGCGGGCGCCGCCGCCCTGCACGCCGCCTTCGACGCCGTCGTCCCGCCCGGCACCCCCGTCCTGCACGCCTTCGCGGTCAAGGCGACCCCGCTCGTCCCGGTGCTGCGGCTGCTGCGCTCGGCGGGCATCGGCGCCGAGGTGGCGAGCCCCGGCGAGCTGGCCCTGGCCCGGGCCGCCGGGATACCCCCCGCCGAGACCGTCCTCGACTCGCCCGCCAAGACCCCGGCGGAACTGCGCGAGGCCCTGGCCCTCGGCATCGCGGTGAACGCGGACAACCCCCAGGAGCTCACCCGGATCGACGCGATGATCCAGTCGGCCCGCACCGGCTCGCCCGTCGGCATCCGCGTGAACCCGCAGATCGGCGGGGGCGCGATCGGCGCCCTGTCGACGGCGACGGCCACCTCCAAGTTCGGTGTGCCGCTGCGCGACGAGGGCGCGCGGGAGTGGGTGGTGCGGGCGTTCCTCGACCGGCCGTGGCTGACCCGCCTGCACGCGCACTCCGGCTCGCAGGGCATGCCCCTGGAGATGATGGTGCGGGGCGTCGCGGCGACGTACGAACTCGCCGAGGAGATCAACGGGCGCGCCGGGCGGCGCCAGGTCGACACCGTCGACATCGGCGGCGGCCTGCCCGTCAACTTCGGCTCGGACGAGGAGACCCCGACCCACGCGCAGTACGCGCGCCGCCTCAAGGCCCGGGTGCCCGGACTGCTGGACGGGCGCTACGGCCTGGTCACCGAGTTCGGCCGCTCGCTGCTGGCCAAGCACGGCACCGTCCTCGCCCGCGTCGAGTACGCCAAGGAGGCGGGCGGCAGGCCCGTCGCGGTGACGCACGCGGGCGTGCAGGTGGCGACGCGGACCGTGTACGCGCCCGCGTCGTGGCCGCTGCGGATCGCCGCGTTCGACGCGCAGGGCCGCCCCAGGAGCGGACCGGTCGTCGGCCAGGACGTCGCGGGCCCGGCCTGCTTCGCGGGCGACCTGCTCGCCGAGAACCGCCCGCTGCCGCTGCTCGAACAGGGCGACTACGTGGCGGCGTTGGACACCGGCGCCTACTACTTCGCCCAGCACTACTCGTACAACAGCCTGACCCGGCCCGGTGTCCACGGCTTCGCCATCGACGGCGACACGGTGCGGTTCGCCGTGGTGCGCGCGCCGCAGACGACCGACGAGATCGTGGCCGAGGCGGGCGGCGCGGAGCGCGACGCGCTGCGGCACCTGTGAGCCCGCCGGGCCGCGGCCGGGCCGCCCGCAGGCTCTGAGCTTCCTCAACTCGCGCATAGTGACGTGGATCACGGGCAGACCCACTCTCCCAGGCCACGTTCTCGGGGGAGGCTCACGTGACGACGTCGGACCCGTCCACCACCGCACCGCAGCCGGAAGAGGAACCCGCGCTGCACCGCGCCATCGGCCCCAGACTGCTGATCCTCTTCGTGATCGGCGACATCCTCGGCACCGGCATCTACGCCACCACCGGCAAGGTCGCGGGAAAGGTCGGCGGCGCGCTGTGGCTGCCGTTCGCGATCGGCTTCGTGGTGGCCATCCTGACCGCGGCGTCCTACGTCGAACTGGTCGGCAAGTACCCGAAGGCGGCCGGTGCCGCGCTCTACACCCAGAAGGCGTTCAAGACGCCCTTCCTCACCTTCATCATCGCCTTCATGGTGATGTGCTCGGGGCTCTCCTCGGCGAGCGCCGCCGCCCGCGCCTTCAGCGGCGACTACCTCGGCGAGCTGACGAACGACGCGCTGCCGCCGACCCTGATCGCGATCACCTTCATCGTGCTGCTCGCCGCGCTCAACATGCGGGGCGTCTCGGAGTCGGTGAAGACGAACGTGGTCCTCACCCTCGTCGAGCTCACCGGCCTCATGATCATCCTCGCGATCGGCGCGTACGCCGTGCTGTCCGGGGACGGCGAGCCCTCGCGGCTCACCGACTTCGAGGCGAACGGCACCGGCTACGCCCTGATGACCGGCGTGCTGGGCGCGACCGCGCTCGGCTTCTTCGCCTTCGTCGGCTTCGAGGACTCGGTCAACATGGCCGAGGAGACCAAGGACCCCGTCCGCACCTTCCCGCGCGCCATCTTCATCGGCGTCGCGGTCACCGGCACCATCTACGTCCTGGTCGCGCTCGTCTCCTCGCTCCTGGTCGACTACAAGACCCTGGAGGGGTCCAGCGGCCCGCTCCTGGAGGTCGTGAAGGCCGGCGGCGTCGACTTCCCGCACAAACTGTTCGCCCTGATCGCGCTGTTCGCGGTCACCAACTCGGCGCTCATCAACATCATGATGGCCTCGCGGCTCTGCTACGGCATGGCCAACGAACGCATCCTGCCGCGCGCCATGGGCCGGGTCCTTTCCGAGCGCCGCACGCCCGTCGTCGGCATCGTCTTCGTCTCGCTGCTCGCGATCGGCCTGGTCTCCACGGGCGAGATCGAGGGGCTCGGCGACACCACGGCGTTCCTGCTCCTGTGCGTGTTCGCGGTGGTCAACGTCTCGGTGCTGGTGCTGCGCCGCGACCCGGTCGAGCACCGGCACTTCCGGGCGCCGACGGTCCTGCCGGTGCTCGGCGCGATCACCGCGCTGATCCTCGCGAGCCCGCTGGCGGACCGCCCGGCCGAGGTCTACATCCGCGCCGGGGTGCTCATCGCCATCGGCATCGGGCTCTGGGGCGTGAACAAGGTGGTACTCAAGGCCCGCGGCGAACAGTGAGCATCGCAGCGGGGGACGACTCGATCCCCTGACCGACACATTCGGTCAGGGGTGGACCGTTGACGGACCGTCTTCGAACGCGTCCTGTCGGCCTCGAACGCCTTCCCGCGGAATATGCCCAATCGGCACCGGACTTCGGCTCCGCTGCGTACTTTCCTCCCCACCGGGTGGTGGGGAACCGCCCGGTCGGGTGGTGGGGACCACCCGGTTTCACCTTGGGGATGGGGAGGCCGCGTGCCCGGAATCGACGAGTGTCTGTACGAAGCCATGACACTGCCCGGTGCCCGTGGAGCCGCGATCGTCGACTGGACCAGCGGACTCGCGCTCGGTTCGGTCGGCGATTCCCCCAACGGGGACTACGAGGCGACCGCCGCCGAGACCGCCGAGGTGGCCCGCTCCGCCGCCGAGTACCAGGCGTTCGCCCCGGTCGAGGACCCCGACGACGACTTCGCGCCGAGCGGTACGGGCGATACGGGCGGCACGGGTCCCGCGGGCGGCGCGTCCGGGGAGGGCGCGGACCCCAAGGGCCTGCCCGTCGAGGACCTCATGCTCACCACGCGGACCGGATTCCACCTGATCCGCTACGTGGAGACGACCTTCGACAGCAGCGTCTTCCTCTACCTCTGGCTCGACCGGCACACCGGGAACCTCGCCATGGCCCGGCTGCGGCTGCGCAGCCTGGCCGAGCGGCTGGTGCTGGGATGACCGCCCTCCAGGCCACCGAGCCCGCCGTCGTCCCGTGCTCCGCCGACGCCTTCGTCGCCTCGCCGCTGCTGACCCGGCTCGCCGCCGAGGGGGCCACCGGCGCCTTCCTGCGCGACCAGGGCACCCTCTACCTCGTCGAGGGCCGGGTCGTGCACGCCGAGAGCCCCGCGGCACCCGGCATCGACGTCCTGCTCACGGCGGGCGGCGCACTCGCCGCACAGGGCTGGCAGGACGCCCTGTCCCGCGCGGGGACCCGGCACGAGGTGGGCCGGGAACTGGTCGACAGCGGCCGGGTCGCGGCGGGCGAGCTGGAGGTGTGCCACCTCGGCGCGCTCTTCGACGCCGCCTTCTTCGTGCTCGGGGCGGCCGGCGGGCCCACCCGGTTCCGGCACGGCGTCGCGCACTGGCTGGGCCGGGTGCGCCCGGTGCCCGCCGCGGCGGTCGTCCGCGAGACCTGGCGGCGCCGGGCCCTCCTGGACAGCATCTGGCCCTGCCCCGACCTCGACACCGCCCCGGTCGTGCCCCGGCGGCCGGCCCCCGGGCAGCCCGTCACCGTGCGCCAGCGGGCCCTGCTGCGGCTCGCGGACGGCATCCGCACCCCGACGGCCATCGCCTGGGCGCTCGGCCGCCCCACGTTCCACACCCTGATCGAGGTCAGGCGGCTCGCCGCGGCCGGCCTGGTGGAGCCCCCGGAGCCGCCGGTGGCGACGGCCGGACCGGCGCCCGCCGTCCTGCCCTTCCCGGGCCCCGCCGACGACACCGAGCCCGACATCGCCCTGCTGCGGCGGCTCCGCGACGCACTGGAGGCGCTGTGAACGCCGGTGCCGCCGGCGCCGTGTGCCCCGCGGTCGCCACCCGGCCCGGGCCCCCGTCCGCATGAAGTTCTTCGCGCCCTGGAAGCGCGCAGGGAGGAGAGAGCTGGTGGCTGCCGAAGCCGACGTACTCGGCGAACTGAAACGGCTGCGGACCCGGATGCCCCAGCTCCGCGGCGCCCTGACCGCCAGCGTCGACGGCCTGCTGCTCGCGCAGGACGCCGGGGACGTGGAGGCGGAGGGCGTCTGCGCGCTCACCGCGGCGGCGCTCGGCGTCGCCCTGCGGCTCTCCGACGCCACCCACCAGGGCGGCTTCCGCGAACTGCTGATCCGGGGCGAGCAGGGCTACGTGGCCACGTACGCGGCCGGCTCGTCCGCCGTGCTCACGCTGCTCGCCGAGCCCCGTATCAACGTGGGCCGGCTGCACCTGGAGGCCCGCCGTTCCAGCGCGCTCATCGGAGAGCTGGTCGACGCCGCCGTCGAACGAGCGGAGGAAACCTGACCCATGACCCCCACCACACCCTCGTCGTCCCCCTCACCGCGGGCGACCGGCAGCAGACGGAAAGGAAGTGCCAAGCACATGACCGACACGGAGACCGCACTCAAGGATGCGACCACCTCGATCGAGGGCGTCATCGGTGCCGCCCTGGTCGACTACACGAGCGGGATGGCTCTCGGCACGATCGGGGGCGGGAAGGAGATGGACCTCCAGGTGGCGGCGGCCGGCAACACCGACGTGGTGCGCGCCAAGCTGCGCACCATGGAACTGCTGGGCCTGAAGGACGAGATCGAGGACATCCTCATCTCGCTGGGCAGCCAGTACCACCTCATCCGGCTGATGAAGGGCCGCAACAACAACGGCCTCTTCCTCTACCTGGCCCTCGACAAGGACCGCGCCAACCTGGCCATGGCCCGCCACCAGCTGCGGCGCATCGAGACCGGCCTGGACGTCTGAGGACTCCGGGCCGCCCGGCGGCGCCGCGCTCCCCCCGGGCGCGGCGTCGCCGTCGTGCGTGCGGGGGCCGGGTTCCGGGCTACTCCACGAAGAGGCCGCGGGCGGCGGCACCCGCGTCGAACTCCTCCAGGCGGGCCTGCGCGTCCGGCAGCCCGTCGCACAGGGCCTCCAGGAGGACCCGGCCCAGGAGCATCGGCGCGCAGGCCGTGTCGAAGGCGAGGCCGGTGCCGACCGCGGCGGGCAGCAGCAGGTCGGAGTGGGCGGCGACCGGGGCGAAGGCGGAGTCGGCGACGGTGACCACGGTCAGGCCCGCGCCCTGCGCGTAGGACAGCGCGTCGACGACCTCGCGGGGGTGGCGGGGCAGCGCGAAGCAGAGCAGCGCGGTGGCGCCGGCCCGCACCGCCGCGTCGACGCGGTCGGCGAGCATCGTGCCGCCCTCGTCGAGCAGGCGCACGTCGGGGTGGACCTTGGCGGCGAAGTACGAGAAGCCGTACGCCTGGGAGGCGGCGGCCCGCAGGCCGAGGACGGGCAGCGGGCGGGAGGCGGCGAGCAGCCGTCCCGCGCGCTCGACGGGCGCCGGGTCGGCGAGGACCTCGGCCAGGTGGCGCAGGTTCTCGATCTCGGCCTCGACGGCCTGCTGGTACTCGTTGGCGGCCGTCGCGCCGGTGGCCCCGGCGGGGGCGACGTCCCGCAGGTGCCGGCGCAGGGCCGGGTAGCCGTCGAAGCCGAGGGCGACCGCGAAGCGGGTGACGGAGGGCTGGCTGACCCCGGCGAGCTCGGCGAGCTCCACGCTGGAGAGGAAGGGCGCGTCGGCGGCCCTGCGCACCATGCAGTGCGCGATGCGCCGCTGGGTGGGCGTGAGCCGGTGGCCCTCGAAGAGCACTTGCAGTCGCGCGGCCGGGCTGTCGCTCATGCCGTCCCCCTCAGAATGTCCGTACCCGCAGTCGTTCCCGCGCCGAGCCCGGACCACAGCCGGGTGAACCGGTCGAGCAGTGCGGCCGCCGCCGTCACATCATCCGTCAGGGGCCGGTCCGCGACCTCCGCTTCCAGTACGGAGTCGGCGAGTTCGAAGGCTTCGAGGAGCGGGGTGCCGGGGTCGAGGCGCATGTCACGCAGCCGCAACGCCCGGATGGCGGCGACCAGTTCGCAGCCCACCACCATGCGGTAGGCCTCGCAGGCGCGCAGCGTCTGGCGGGCGGCGAGCGAGGCGAAGCTGGCCTGCTCCTCGACGCCGCGGGAGAGCACCGCGTGGCCGAGGGAGGCGGGCGCGGAGAAGGCGCGCAGGTCGCCGAGGGCGGCCCCGGCCGCGTACTCCAGGATCATCACGCCCGACGAGGCGGCCTCGCCGTCGGCGAGGAAGGGGCGCAGGCGGGTGAAGGCCGGCTCGTTCAGGGTGGACAGGCGCGAGGTCGACAGGCGGGCGGCCTGGGTCACGGCGAGCCGGAAGTGGTCCAGGGCCAGGGCGAGTTGGGCGAGGTAGAAGCCACCGTGGTGGTAGGCGGCCATGTCCTCGGGCGAGATCAGCGGGTTCTCGGCGGCGGCGTTGATCTCGACGGTGAGGACGTCCTCCAGGGCGTCGGCCGCGTCGTGGGCGGGGCCGTGGATCTGCGGCACGCAGCGGAAGCCGTAGGGGTCCTGGATGCGGCCGAGCGGCGGGGTGGGCCGGTCGGGGGCGCCCAGCAGGGTCCGCATGCGCTCGGCGACGGCGTACGAGCCGGGGTGGCGGCGGGCCTCGTGGACGGGCAGCGCGTACGCCTCGTAGGACCCGTCGACGGCCATCAGGGAGAGCGCGGCGACCACCTGGGTCGCGCCGATCAGGCCGCGCAGCTCGTGCAGGGCGAGCGCGGACTGGCCGAGGGTGAGGGCGTTGCTGCTGATCAGGGCGAGGGCGTCGTTGTTGTCCAGGGGCTGCGGCTCGGGGGGTGCGCCCGTGCCCCGCCAGGGGTGCTCACCGGCCAGCGCGAGGCCCATCTGGGCGAGGGCGGCGATGTCGCCGGTGCCGACCGAGCCGAATTCGTTGACGGTGGGGTGGGCGCCGGTCTCCAGTGCCCGGCACAGGGCGGTGACGACGCTGGGGCGCAGTCCCGCGCCGCCCGCGAGGAGCTGGTTGGCGCGGACCGCGAGCATGGCGCGGACCTGGCGGGCGGGCAGCTCGGCGCCGATGGCCCCGGCGTGCGAGCGCAGCAGCCGCAGGCCGTGGTCGGCGGCCGCCTCGGTGGGCACGGCCTCGTTCCGGTTGGCGCCGACTCCGGTGGACCGGCCGTAGACGCGGCCCCAGGCTGCGATCTCGCGCGCGGCGTTCCAGGACTCCTCGGCGCGCTTCATGCCGTCGGTGGCCGGCACCGGGCGGGCCTCGGATTCGGCCAGGCGTACGACGTCTGCGACCATCAGTCCCCGGCCGTCGAGGACGACGACCGCTTCCCTGTCGCCGGCCGCCGTGTCCGCGATACGAGACGACTTCACTCGCAAATCCTCCTCAACCGGACTCTTCGTCTTGCCCGTCGGCCACCGATGACGAGCGATTCACGCCGGGGCATTGACAACCTATTCAGACAGCAAGAACTCTGCATGACGATATACAGCCGGGCAAGGGACTCCACATGATCCAATTCGATACGGTCCACAAGCGCTTCCCGAACGGCACCACAGCGGTCCACGACCTCACCCTGGAGATGCCCGACGGCGGCGTGACCGTCCTCGTCGGATCTTCCGGTTGCGGCAAGACGACGACCCTGCGGATGATCAACCGGATGGTCGATCCGACCTCGGGCACCATCCGGGTCGGCGGCCGCGACGTCCTGGAGCAGGACGCGGCCGAGCTGCGCCGCTCCATCGGCTACGTGATCCAGCAGGCCGGCCTCTTCCCGCACCGCACGGTCCTCGACAACGTCGCCACCGTGCCGCTGCTGCTCGGCTGGGGCCGCCGCAAGGCGCGGGCCCGCGCCGCCGAACTCCTGGAGACCGTGGGCCTGGCCCCCGACGCGGGCAAGCGCTACCCGCACCAGCTCTCCGGCGGCCAGCAGCAGCGCGTCGGCGTGGCCCGCGCGCTCGCCGCCGACCCGCCCGTGCTGCTCATGGACGAGCCCTTCGGCGCGGTCGACCCGGTGGTGCGCACCCAGCTCCAGGACGAACTGCTGCGCCTGCAGCGCGAGTTGAACAAGACCATCGTCTTCGTCACGCACGACATCGACGAGGCGGTACGGCTCGGCGACCGCATAGCCGTCTTCCGCACCGGCGGCCACCTCGTGCAGTGCGCCGAGCCCGCCGAGCTGCTCGCCCGCCCCGCGGACGACTTCGTCGCGGACTTCCTGGGCGCGGAGCGCGGCCTGAAGCTGTTGTCCCTGTCGACGCTGAAGGGCGTCCCGCAGGGTCCCGCGCCGGAGGGCGGCGCATGGACGCTCCGCCTCGACCCGGCGGGGGCTCCCCTGGCCTGGCGGCACAAGGACGGGGAGTCCGCCGACGTCCCCGTACGCCCGCTGCGCGACGGCGACTCGCTGCTCTCCGCGCTCAACGAGTCGATATCCGCCCCGGCGGGTCTGGTCGCCCGGGTCGACGCGCAGGGCCGCCTGACGGGGGTCTCGTCGCGGGACGACATCCACGCGTCCGCGGGCGCGGCGCACGAGCAGGGCCGGTCGGTGTCCGACCGCGAGCCGGTGGGGGCCGACCGCGCACCCCGCGCCCCCGGGCCGTCCCCCGCATCCGGCGCCGCGACGCCCCTGAAGGAGACCTCGTGACCGTCGACTGGTCGTGGATAGGCGACCACACCGACGATCTGACCAGCCTCACCCTCACCCACCTCCAGGCCGCCCTCTCCGCGGTGGCCCTGGGGCTGCTGATCTCCCTCCCGCTGGCGGTGCTCGCGCACCGCGTCCGGCCGCTGCGCGGCCTCCTCCTCGGGCTCTCCAACATCCTGTTCACCATCCCCTCCATCGCCGTCTTCGTCCTGCTCCTGCCGGTCAGCGGCCTCACCCGGACCACCACCGTCGTCGGCCTGACCCTCTACACGCTCGTCGTGCTGCTGCGGAACACCGTCGAGGGCCTGGACTCCGTCCCCGCGAAGACCAAGGAAGCCGCCAAGGCCATGGGCACCCGCCCGCTGCGCACGCTGCTCACCGTCGAGCTCCCGCTCGCCCTGCCGGTGATCATGGCGGGCGTACGGATCGCGACGGTCATGTCGATCTCGCTGGTCTCGGTGGCGACGTACATCGGCGACGGCGGCCTCGGCCAGCTCTTCACCGACGGCTTCCAGCGCAACTTCCCCACCCCGGTGATCGTCGGCGTCGTCCTCACCCTGCTGCTCGCCCTCGTCGCGGACGCGCTGCTCGTCACCCTCCAGTACGTCCTGACGCCCTGGACCCGCCGCCGCAGGAGTGCCTGACATGTACGAACTCTTCAAGGACCTCGGCGCCTGGCTGGTCAGCGGCGAACAGTGGACCGGCGCCGACGGCATCGGGCACCGCCTGGTCGAGCACCTGCAGTACTCGCTGCTCGCCACCCTCGTCGCGGCCGCCATCGCGCTGCCGCTCGGCCTGCTCATCGGGCACACCGGCCGCGGCGCGTTCGTCGCCATCAACCTGTCCTCGTTCGGCCGGGCGCTGCCCACCGTCGGCCTGGTCGTGCTGGTCTTCCTCGCCAGCGGCCTGTCCATGTGGCCCGTCTACATCGCGCTGGTCGCCCTCGCGGTGCCCGCCATCGTCACCAACACGTACGCGGGCATGACCGCCGTCGACCCCGAGGTGCGGGACGCCGCGCGCGGCCAGGGCATGCGGGGCCACCAGGTCCTGTTCCAGGTCGAGCTGCCGCTCGCGCTGCCGCTGATCATGACCGGGCTGCGGCTCGCGCTGATCCAGGTCGTCGCGACGGCCACCATCGCCGCGTACGTCTCCTTCGGCGGGCTCGGCCGGTACGTCTTCGACGGGCTCGCCCAGCGCGACCTGGTCCAGGTGCTCGGCGGCGCCGTGCTCGTCGCGGTCGTCGCCGTCGTCCTCGACCTCGCGCTCTCCGCCCTCCAGCGCGCCCTCTTCCGCCACCGCCCCGCCCCGCAGGCCTAGGAGCACCCACCATGAACCGCAGAACTCTCCTCGGCGGCCTCCTCGCCACCGCGTCCGTCCCCGCGCTCGCCTCCTGCAGCGGCGGCATCACCTCGCTCAACGGCGACGGCGGCGGTGGGGGCGGCGGCGGCTCCAGCAAGGACGGCGTCACCATCGGCACCGCCAACTTCACCGAGAACCAGGTCCTCGGGTACCTCTACGCCGCCGCCCTCGCCGCCGACGGCATCAAGACGAACGTCCGCCCCAACCTCGGCACCCGCGAGATCCTCATCCCCGCCCTCAAGGGCGGCGACATCGACCTGCTGCCCGAGTACCAGGGCGCCCTGCTGCACTACCTGGACCCCAAGGCGAAGGCCACCGAGGAGGGCGAGATGCAGAACGCCCTCGCCATGCGGCTGCCGCGCGGCCTGCAGATCCTGCCCTACGGGCGGGCCGAGGACTCCGACGCGTTCGTCGTCACGCGCGAGACCGCGAAGAAGTACGGGCTGAAGTCCCTGGCCGACCTCGCCGAGCACAACGGCAAGCTGGTCATCGGCGCGGCCCCCGAGGTGAAGAAGCGCACGGTCGGCGCGGTCGGCCTCAAGGAGGTGTACGGCGTCGAGTTCAAGGAGTTCAAGTCCCTGGACTCCTCGGGGCCGCTGGTCAAGGGCGCCCTGCGCAAGGGCGACGTCGACGTCGCGAACCTCTTCACCACCGACACCGACATCGCCGCCGAGCACTGGGTGGTCCTCACCGACCCCAAGAACCTCGTGCCCGGCCAGCACGTCGTCCCGCTCGTCGCCGACCGCAGGGCCGACTCGGCCGTGCGCAAGGCGCTCGCCCGGCTCGGCGCGCTGCTCACCACCGAGGACCTCACCGAGCTCAACCGCCTGGTGGACAAGGACAAGAAGGACCCCGAGGACGTCGCCGACGACTGGGCGTCCCGGCACGGCCTGACCAAGAAGTAGGCCCGGCCCGACAGGAGGCCCGGCCCGACAGCGCCCCGGTCAAAAGGCCGGGGCGACACGGAAGTTGGCGGCACGGCGAGGGGAGCCGATCGGCATGGCAGCAGAGGACCTGGTGGAGCGGCGCTCCATCGACGTCGTCCCCGACGACGAACGGCACGGCACGGCGGTCAGCCAGTTCACGCTCTGGCTCGGCGCCAATCTGCAGATCACCGCGGTCGTCACCGGCGCCCTCGCCGTCGTCTTCGGCGGCGACGTGGTCTGGTCGCTGGCCGGCCTCGTCCTCGGCAACCTGCTCGGCGGCGCGGTGATGGCCCTGCACTCGGCGCAGGGCCCCCGGCTTGGCCTGCCCCAGATGATCCAGTCCCGGGCGCAGTTCGGCGTGAAGGGCGCGGTCGTCCCGCTGCTCCTGGTCATCGTGATGTACGTCGGGTTCTTCGCGAGCGGCAGCGTGCTCGCCGGACAGGCCACCGCACGGCTGACGCACACCGACGACACCACCGGCATCGTGCTCTTCGCCGCCCTCACCGCGGTCATGGCCGCGGTCGGCTACCGCGTCATCCACGTCCTCGGCCGGGTGGCGAGCGTGATCTGCGCGCTCGCCTTCGTCTACCTGGGCATCCGCCTCCTGGACCGCGTGGACCTGTCGGCGCTGCTCTCCGACGCCCACTTCGACCTGCCGATGTTCCTGCTCGCCGTGTCCCTCTCGGCGTCCTGGCAGCTCGCCTTCGGCCCCTACGTCGCCGACTACTCCCGCTACCTGCCGCGCACCACATCGGCGCGGGCCACCTTCTGGTGGACGCTGTCGGGCTCGGCGCTCGGCTCGCAGTGGTCCATGACGTTCGGCGTCCTGGTCGCCGCGAGCGCGGGCGACGCCTTCCTCACCGACCAGGTCGGCTACGTCGTGGGCCTCGGCGGCACCGGCCTGATCGCCTCCTTCCTGTACTTCGTGATCGCGCTCGGCAAGCTGACCATCAACGTGCTGAACACCTACGGCGGCTTCATGTCGATGGTCACGAGCATCAGCGGCTTCCGCGGCCAGAAGGTCCTCGGGCCGCGCGGCCGGGCCGCGTACATCGCGGTGATCATGGTGGCGGGCACCGCGGTCGCGCTGCTCGGCAAGGACAGCTTCCTGACGTCCTTCAAGGACTTCCTGCTGTTCCTGCTGACCTTCTTCACGCCCTGGTCGGCGATCAACCTGGTCGACTACTACCTGATCTCCCGCGAGCGGTACGACATCCCCGCGCTCTTCGACCCGCACGGCCGGTACGGCGCGTGGCGCCGGGACGCGCTGCTGGTCTACGGCGTGGGCCTGCTCGCCCAGCTGCCGTTCCTCGTCACGCACTTCTACACGGGGCCACTGGTCGATCCGCTGGGCGGCGCCGACATCTCGTGGATCGTGGGACTCGTGGTGCCCGCGGTCCTGTACTGGGCGCTGGCCCGGCGCAATCCGCCCGTCCCGGGGGCAGGGCCCAGGACGGAAAGGGGGGTTAGCCCCACCGCCACGGAGGCCTCCGCGCCGTAACGTGACCGGGTATGGAAGCCCGTGACGCCGAACTCAAGAAGGAACTCGACGCCACTCTGCACGCCCGCAGAGAGCTCGGCGAAGAGTACGACTCCGCCTTGGTCGACTCGTTCCTCGGGAAGGTCGAGCAGCGCCTTGACGGCACGATCGACCGCCGGATGCGCCGCCATCTGGCCGAGCAGCAGATGGTCGTCGCCCGCGGCGCCCGCTCCCCCGGCAACCCCGTCGACTCCTGGAGCGAGCGCTTCGGCTTCGGCGTCATCTCGCTGATCCTCGCGATCCCGCTCTCCGCGATCGCCGTGGTCAACGCCGGTCTGACCGGACTCCTGGTCTCCTGGGCCGGCATCTTCGGCGTGAACGCGGTGCACTCCCTGCGCGGCCTGGACTTCGGCCGCCGCCGCAGGGAGCGCGCCTCGGAGTGGGACGACTGAGCCGCCGAGCGCCCCGGCGGCTCACGCCTGGCGGGTGGGCAGCACGATCAGCTGACGCAGATTGACGTGGCGCGGACGGCTCGTCGCGTACGCGATGAGGTCGGCGATGTCCGCCGGGGCCAGCGACCCGACCGCACCGAACATGCCCTCCAGCTGGCCGCCGAGCTCCGCGTTGTCGATGTGCCCGCGCAGCTCGGTGTCGGTGAAGCCCGGCTCGACGTTGGTGACGCGCACGTCGCGCGGGCCGAGCTCGGTGCGCAGGGACTCCGACAGGTAGGTCAGCGCGGCCTTCGTCGCCCCGTACACCGCGTAGTGGGTGAACGGGATGTGCGCGCCGATCGAGGAGATGTTGACCAGGTCGGCGACCCGGCCGTCGGCCGCCGCCGCGATCAGGTCGGGGGTGAACGCCCCGATGATCCGCAGCGCGCCCGCCACGTTCGTGTCCAGCATGCGCTGCCACTCGTCCACGCGGTGGTCGGTGACCGGGTTCGGCAGCATGACGCCCGCCGAGTTCACGATCAGGTCGACGCGGCCGTACGCCGCGTGCACGCGCTCGGCGGCGGCGTCCACCGACGCCTGGTCGGTGAGGTCGGCGGGCACGGCAAGGGCCCGGCCGCCGTCCGCCTCGATCTTGGCGGCCAGCTCGTCGAGCCGGTCCGCGCGGCGGGCGAGCAGCGCGACCCGGGCGCCCCGGGCGGCGAGCAGCCGGGCGGTGGCCTCGCCGATGCCGCTCGCGGCTCCGGTGACGACGGCGGTGCGGTCCTGCGCGGTCTCGTACGACATGGGTGAACTCCCGGTGCGGTTGCGGCCGTCCGGGGTCGTCCCCGGCGGCGGTCACCACTGTGCGCGGCCCGTGCCGACCCACCCAGGGCCGAGCCTTTCCTGGGTCCGGCAGTACCAGGATCCGATCCGCCCCGCCGCCTAGGATCGGGCGCATGGACGGCGATCTCGGTGACTTCCTGCGCTCACGGCGCGCCCGCATACAGCCCGCGGACGTGGGCCTCGTGGCGCACGGCCGGCGCCGCGTGCCGGGCCTGCGGCGCGAGGAGGTCGCGCAGCTCGCGGGCGTGAGCGTGGACTACTACATCCGCCTCGAACAGGGCCGCGGCCCTTCCGTGTCCGACGCCGTGCTCGACGCGATCGCGCGGGTGCTGCGCCTGGACGGGACCGAGCACGCCTATCTGCGCGCGGTGGCCCGTCCCGTGCCGCGGGCGCGGGCGCCGCGGGCCGCCGCGCAGCGGGTCCGGCCCGGGCTGCGGCTGCTGCTCGACACGATCGACCGGGCGCCCGCGTTCGTCTTCGGGCGCCGGATGGACGTCCTGGCCTGGAACGACCTCGCCGACGCGGTCAACGGCTTCTCCCGGCTGTCCCCCGCCGAGCGCAACATCCCCCGGCAGGTCTTCCTCGAAGGGGCCGGGCGGCAGTGCTATCCCGAGTGGGAGGCGGTGGCCGCGGAGACGGTCGCGTATCTGCGGCTGGACGCGGCGCGGTATCCCTCGGACGCGGGGCTGTGCGCGCTGGTCGGCGAACTCTCCGTCAAGAGCGCGGAGTTCCGTCGGCTGTGGGCCGACCACCAGGTCAAGGAGAAGACCCACGGGGTGAAGCGGATCGACCATCCGGTCGTGGGCGAACTGGTCCTGCCCTACGAGACGCTGACGCTGCCGGGCGACCCCGACCAGCTCCTGGTCGTCTACACCCCCGAGCCCGGCTCGGACAGCGCGGACCGCCTGGCCCTCCTCTCCAGCTGGACCGCCACCCCGTCCTGACCCTCCAGGGGGGAGCGGTCGCGGGGACCGCCGCACCCCCGGGTCTCCCCAGGGGGCGGGACGACGGCGGTCCCCGCGAGGGACGCGTACCGGGTCAGGGCCAGGCCACGTCCAGGCGTCCTTGGAGGTCCGGGAGCCGCTCCGGAGGTCCTGACGCCGACAACCACCAATGTGCCGGAGCCTTGTTAAGCGGGTGCTGCGCGGACGTGACGTACGCGTACCGCTTGCGCGAAGTTCACCCCGGGCCCCGCCGCGCCGCGGTCACTGCGACTGCTGCTCCGCGAGGAACGCGAGGAGGTCCTGGCGGCTGACGACGCCCGTCGGCTTGCCCTCGACCAGCACGATCGCCGCGTCCGCCGCACCCAGCACCGACATCAGGTCCGCGACCGGCTCGCCGGAGCCGACCTGCGGCAGCGGCGCCGACATGTGCTTCTCCAGCGGGTCGGAGAGCGAGGCACGCTGCGCGAACAGCGCGTCGAGCAGCTCCCGCTCCACCACCGATCCGATGACCTCCGCGGCCATGACGTCGGGGTGGCCCGCGCCCGGCTTCACGATCGGCATCTGCGAGACCCCGTACTCGCGCAGCACCTCGATGGCCTCGCCGACGGTCTCCTCGGGGTGCATGTGGACCAGCGAGGGCAGCTCGCCGCCCTCCTTGCGGCTCAGCACGTCGCCGACGCGCGGCTGGTCGCCGGCCTCCTCCAGGAAGCCGTAGTCGTTCATCCACTCGTCGCTGAAGATCTTGCTGAGGTAGCCGCGCCCGGAGTCGGGCAGCAGCACCACGACGACGTCGTCCGGGCCGAGCCGCTCGGCGACCCGCAGCGCCGCGACGACGGCCATGCCGCAGGACCCGCCGACGAGGAGGCCCTCCTCCTTGGCCAGCCGCCGGGTCATCTGGAAGGAGTCCTTGTCGGACACGGCGACGATCTCGTCGGTGACGTTCCGGTCGTACGCGGTCGGCCAGAAGTCCTCACCGACGCCCTCGACCAGGTAGGGCCGCCCGGAGCCGCCCGAGTACACGGACCCCTCGGGGTCGGCGCCGACGACGGTGACCTTGCCCTGCGAGATCTCCTTCAGGTAGCCGCCGGTCCCGGAGATCGTGCCGCCGGTCCCGATGCCCGTTACGAAGTGGGTGATCCGCCCCTCGGTCTGCTCCCAGAGCTCGGGGCCCGTGGAGTGGTAGTGCGAGAGCGGGTTGTTCGGGTTGCTGTACTGGTCCGGCTTCCAGGCGTCGGGCGTCTCGCGCACGAGCCGGTCCGAGACGTTGTAGTACGAATCCGGGTGGTCGGGGTCGACGGCCGTCGGGCAGACCACCACATCCGCGCCGTACGCGCGCAGCACGTTGATCTTGTCGAGGGACACCTTGTCGGGGCAGACGAAGATGCACTTGTAGCCCTTCTGCTGGGCCACGATGGCGAGGCCGACCCCGGTGTTGCCGGAGGTGGGCTCGACGATGGTGCCGCCGGGCTTCAGGTCCCCGCTCTGCTCGGCCGCCTCGATCATGCGCAGCGCGATGCGGTCCTTCACGGAACCGCCGGGGTTGAAGTACTCGACCTTGGCCAGGACGGTCGCCTGGATGCCCGCGGTCACGTTGTTGAGCCTCACCAGCGGGGTGTTGCCGACGAGGCTGATCATCGAGTCGTGGAATTGCACCGTTGTCTCCGGGCTGCGATGTAGTGCGACGAATTGGTGCGGTCAGCCTAAGGGGCGGACTCATCCGTTCACCTCCGCTTGCGATTGGCCGACCGTGCTTACGGGGCAATGAGTGGATGTACGGCCGTACGAACCGGTACGGCACGAGGAGGTGGCTGCAGGGCATGTCGAGGGCGAGGGTGGCGAGGCGGATCGCCGCGGGCGCGGCGTACGGCGGTGGTGGCATCGGGCTGCTCGGAGCGGCCACGGTGGGCGTGGTGCTCGCCGAGGTACAGCTGGCGAAACGGAACGTGGGCAACGGCGGGCACGCGGATCCGCCGCGGGCGGACGGCCGGTACGGCGGGGTGTTCGCGGACCGTCCGGCCTGCGCCGAACCGGTGCGGTTCGCGATGCTCGGGGACTCCACCGCGGCGGGACAGGGTGTGCACCGGGCCCGGCAGACCCCGGCGGCGCTGCTCGCCTCCGGTCTCGCGGCGGTCGCCGAGCGGCCGGTCGACCTGCGGAACGTGGCGCTGCCGGGCGCCCAGTCGGACGATCTGGACCGGCAGGTGACGCTGATCCTCTCGGACCCGTCCTGGGTGCCGGACGTCTGCGTGATCATGATCGGCGCGAACGACGTGACGCACCGGATGCCGCCGACGCGGTCGGTGCGGCATCTGTCCTCCGCGGTGCGCAGGCTGCGTACCGCGGGTGCGGAGGTGGTCGTGGGCACCTGTCCCGACCTGGGCACGGTGGAGAACGTCTACCAGCCGCTGCGCTGGATGGCCCGCCGCGTCTCACGGCAGCTGGCCGCGGCGCAGACGATCGGGGCGGTGGAGCAGGGCGGGCGGACGGTGTCGCTCGGTGACCTGCTCGGGCCCGAGTTCGCGGCGAATCCGCGGGAGCTGTTCGGTCCGGACAACTACCACCCCTCGGCGGAGGGGTACGCGACCGCGGCGATGGCGGTGCTGCCGACGCTGTGCGCGGCGCTCGGGCTGTGGCCCGAGGAGGAGCGGCCGGACGTCTCGCGCCGCGAGGGGTTCCTGCCGGTGGCGCGGGCCGCGGCGCAGGCCGCGGCGGAGGGGGGTACGGAGGTCACGGCCGCGATGCCGACGGGGCCGCGGGGCCCGTGGGCGCTCCTCAAGCGCCGGCGCCGCCGCCGCATCCACACCCCGGACCACGCCCCCCTCCCCCACTGACCTCTCCCCGACTCCCCTCCGCGGCCGTCCGCGGCCGGGTGGGGGCTGGTCAATCCCGTCCGCGGCCGAGTGGGGACTCGTCCATCCCGCCCGCGGCCGGGTGGGGGCTGGTCGCGCAGTTCCCCGCGCCCCCAACCACTCCACCGCCCCCGGCAACGCCCCGCACCCCCAGAAACCCAAAACGCAAGGCCCGCCCCCCAGGGGCGCGGGGAACTGCGCGCCAAGCCACAGCGGCCCCGCAGCCAAAGACAACAAGCACCCACCCCAGCAGGGGCGCGGGGAACTGCGCGCCCAGCCACACCGAACCCGCAGCCAAAAAGCAACGAGCACCCCCCAGGGGCGCGGGGAACGGCGCGACCAGCCCCCACCGGACCCGCAGCCGAGAAGCACCCCCCTCCCGCCCCGGGCCCCGCGGCCTGAGCGCCCGCTTAGAAATGCGTCCCGTCTCACACCCCCCACCCGATGACCCACAGCAATACGTGCAGGTAACTTCCCAGTGAGTCCTGCCCCTTCGCCCCTGGAGCGCCCTGATGCCCGAAGCCGTGATCGTCTCCGCCGCCCGCACCCCGATCGGCCGTGCCTTCAAGGGCTCGCTGAAGGACCTGCGGCCGGACGACCTGACCGCCACCATCATCGAGGCCGCCCTCGCCAAGGTCCCCGGGCTCGACCCCAGGGACATCGACGACCTGATGCTCGGCTGCGGCCTCCCCGGCGGCGAGCAGGGCCACAACCTGGGCCGCATCGTGGCCGTGCAGATGGGCATGGACCACCTCCCGGGCTGCACCATCACCCGGTACTGCTCGTCCTCCCTGCAGACCAGCCGCATGGCCCTGCACGCCATCAAGGCGGGCGAGGGCGACGTGTTCATCTCCGCGGGCGTGGAGATGGTCTCGCGGAGCGTGAAGGGCACCTCCGACGGCCTGCCCGACACCCACAACCCGTTCTTCGCCGACGCCGAGGCCCGCACCGCGGCCGTCGCCCAGACCGAGGGCTCGTCCTGGCACGACCCGCGCCAGGACGGCCTGGTCCCCGACGCGTACATCGCGATGGGCCAGACCGCGGAGAACCTGGCCCGCAGCAAGGGCGTCACCCGCCAGGACATGGACGAGTTCGGCGTGCGCTCGCAGAACCTCGCCGAGGAAGCCATCAAGAACGGCTTCTGGGAGCGCGAGATCACCCCGGTCACCACCCCCGACGGCACCGTCGTCAGCAAGGACGACGGCCCGCGCGCGGGAGTCACCCTGGAGGGCGTGCAGGGCCTCAAGCCCGTCTTCCGCCCCGACGGCCTGGTCACCGCGGGCAACTGCTGTCCGCTGAACGACGGCGCGGCCGCCCTCGTGATCATGAGCGACACCAAGGCCCGTGAGCTCGGCCTGACCCCGCTCGCCCGCATCGTCTCCACCGGCGTCACCGGCCTCTCCCCCGAGATCATGGGCCTCGGCCCGGTCGAGGCGTCCAGGCAGGCCCTCTCCCGCGCCGGCCTCACCGTCGACGACATCGACCTCTTCGAGATCAACGAGGCCTTCGCCGCCCAGGTGATCCCCTCGTACCGCGACCTGAACATCCCGCTGGACAAGCTGAACGTGAACGGCGGCGCGATCGCGGTCGGCCACCCCTTCGGCATGACCGGCGCCCGCATCACCGGCACGCTCATCAACTCCCTCCAGTTCCACGACAAGCAGTTCGGCCTGGAGACGATGTGCGTGGGCGGCGGCCAGGGCATGGCCATGGTCATCGAGCGCCTCAGCTGACCCCCGGAAAACCCCGGTCCCCGCTGACTCAGCGTGCGCCGGGCTGACGCTCCGTCGCTGCATCACTTCGTGACCCAATCTCCCCCAGGATGTGACCTATCTCCTGGGGGAGATACATATGCCCAGCTCAGAGCACATCTGTGGGTAAACCCCGGGCCCAAAGACCTGTCCAATTCGTGACGTAATGCACTGACAGGTGGATCGTGCAGGCTTCAAGCTGATGTAGGAAGTCGGGGGTCGACTTGAAACCGGGAGTACGTCAGTGAGCGCCTTGCCTCTTGCCCTGCTGCTCTCCACGGCCGCTGCCACGGCCGTGGGCGTCGCTGCCCTGCACGCGGTGCACGGCCTGCGGAAGCAGCTCGCCGAGATCACAGCCCTGCACACCGAGCTGGCCGAAAGCCGTGCCCTGAGCGGTCCGCACCCCACGGTGCCGGGCGCCCGCGGCACGCTGGACACGGACGAGATACGCGCGGCCGTGACCGAGGCGCTCGCCGAGGAGCGCGAGCGCGAGCTCGCCGAGGCCCGGGCGTTCTGGGCCGCCCAGGAGGCCCGCGAGGGTGTCGAGGGCCCCGGCCTGCTCGGTGGCCTGACCGGCCTGCCCGAGGGCATCGCCGACGAGCTGTTCCTGCCCCGCCAGGCGGACTTCGCCGGCCTCGAGGCGGACAGCCTGGAGCCGGTCGCCGAGTCCTTCGCGGACCCGGCCGTCACCGACGAATTCGCCGGGGACTCGCCGGAGTTGGCCGCGGCCCGCCGCCGCCACCCCTCGCACCCGGACTTCGTGCCGGTGCAGTCGCCCGCCGCCGAGGGGCACGGCGACCACGAGCGCACGGTGGCGTGTCTGGAGGAGCTGGCCGACGCCCGCACCGCCCTCGCCGACGTCCGCCCCGGCCCGCTGGGCACCCTGGACGTGTACGTCTTCGCCGACGGCACGACGCTGTGCATGACCCCGGGGCACCGGGAGACCGCGGAGCTGCTCGCGACCGCGCTGCGCGAGGGCCGCACCCCGTTCCTGCTGGGCGGCTCCGGCATCTCCGGCGCGTACGCCCTGACCTTCGAGTGCGGCTCGGAGAACATCTACATCCTGGCCGACCGCGTCATCGCCTCGGTCTGACGGACAGGGCCGAGGTCGCTCAGACCCCGGCCCGCTTCTGTGCCTCCTCCACCAGCTCCAGCGCCCGCGCCAGCTCCTCGGGGTCCGTGAGGACCAGGGCGAGGTCGCGCCCGGCGACGGTGATCTGGTCGGCCGCGGCGAACATCCCCGCGTCCGGCATCTGCCGCGGCTCCGCTTCCGGTTCCTCGATGCGCTGCGTGCGCAGCGCCAACTCGCGGGCCAGGGCGA
The DNA here is from genome assembly GCF_042889645.1 of Streptomyces sp. NPDC002564. Lineage (NCBI taxonomy): Bacteria > Bacillati > Actinomycetota > Actinomycetes > Kitasatosporales > Streptomycetaceae > Streptomyces > Streptomyces sp. NPDC002564. The sequence continues at coordinate 84,505 of NZ_JBIARE010000012.1, forward strand.
GCGCTTCGGTCGCCGCCCCGCGCTGCAGGCGGCTCTGCGGCGCGGCCCGCAGGCGGTCGGCGAAATGGTCCACTGCGGCCGTCAAAGGCGTCGTATCGAGCACCCCGCGACCTTATGCGCCTTTCCGGGACTGTTGCCAACGTCCCAACCCTCAGGCACGGTGTCGTGAAGGACGGAACACATCGCGACGCGTCCGGAGGCGCCGATGTCCCAAGTCTTCTCCGAGGAGACCCACCGCAACCTGCTCGCCCGAATCCCCCAATGCACCGGTCGTGAAGTGTCCGACTGGCTCCGCGCCGTGGAGGACGGCCCCTCTCTCTTCCGTTTCGAGGAGAAGGTCAGCTGGCTCCGCGCCGAACACAACCTCGCGTACGGCCACGCGAAGGCGATCATCCACGAGTACGACCTCAGGCGGGCCGCCCGCAACCTGCTCTGACCGGCCCGACCTGCGTTCATCCCTCACACCCGTCCCTCACACACGACGGCGAAGGGCCCGCGGACCGTTTCCGGTCCGCGGGCCCTTCGGTCGTGCGTCACGCGTCTCAGCCATGGGCCGAGAAGTCTCAGTCGTTGCCCGAGAAGATCGCGATCAGGCGCAGGAACTCCATGTAGATCCAGACGAGCGTCATCGTCAGACCGAACGCGGCGAGCCAGGCCTCTTCCTTCGGCGCTCCGTAAGCGATGCCGTCCTCGACCTGCTTGAAGTCCAGGGCCAGGAAGCACGCGCCGAGCAGGATGCCGACGATGCCGAACACGATGCCGAGGCCGCCGCTGCGGAAGCCGAGGCCGTCACCGCCGCCGAAGACCATGAACAGCAGGTTCACGGCGGTCAGCAGCAGGAAGCCCATCGCCGCGGCCATCACGAAGCCGTAGAAGCGACGGTTGACGCGGATCCAGCCCGCCTTGTACGCCACGAGGACGCCGATGAAGACGGCCATCGTGCCGAGGACGGCCTGCATGGCCGCGCCGCTCGCGATGCGGTTGTCCACGACGCTGGAGACGACGCCGAGGAAGACACCCTCCAGCGCCGCGTACGTCAGGATCAGCGCGGGCGAGGCCTTGCGCTTGAAGGCCTGGACGAGGCCGAGCACCATCGCGACGAGGCCGGCGCCGATCGCGATGCCGTAGGACTTGCTGATGTTCGCGTCGTCGACCGGCAGCAGCGCCCAGGCGATGGCGGCCGTGACCACCAGCGTGCCGAGCGTGGTGGCGGTCCGCAGGACGACGTCGTCCATCGTCATGCGGGACGCCGAGGGCGCCTGGGGGACGCCGTGCTGCACGTCCTGCTGGGCGTACGGGTTGGTGGCGTAGGGGGTGCCCGCGGCCTGCTGACCACCGGCGTACGGATTGCCCTGCGCGTACGGGTTGCCCTGCTGGGTCTGGGTCGCGGCTGCGGGTCCCCCGGCCTGCGGCTGCTGGCCGAAGCCGGCGAAGCCGTTGTCGCGGCTGAACCCCCGTCGCGAGAAGACCGGGTTACTGCTCCTCATTTCACTCCTCCATGGCCACCGTGCGTGGCTTTGGTACAAGAGTAATGCGTAGGCAAAGGGATGGGCCTAGTGCCTGGGGAGGATCTTTCCCTCACTGTGACGGAGAACGCGTGACGAGGGCCGCACTGTTCCCGGATCGGTACCGTTCCGCCGCTCGGGTGGCCCGGGCGGGACCCGGGTGGGAGGAGAGTGGCTCACGGGGCTCGGGCGACGGGGTGCCCGGGGGCGGCGGCCCACGGCTCGGGCGACGCGGCGACGGGGGCGATGCGGTGACGCTCGGTGTCCGCTCTCTCACCCGGCCGCCCGTACCCGGTCGTCGCGCGCGGGTGCCGAGCGGTCCCGCGGCGGAGTGCTTGACGCGCCGTCAGGCATATGCGGATGTGCCCGGAGCCGGACTCGAACCGGCACGCCCCCGAGGGGCAGCGAGGTTTAAGCTCGCCGTGTCTGCATTCCACCATCCGGGCAGGCCATGTGGGCTCCGCGTCGAGGCTTCGACCCTATCGGGAGGCGTCCCCCGCACAGCGGGCGGGCAGACCGATGTTGTCTTATTTTATTGACGCCTGAGGGAGCATCAGTCCGCCGCACGCCCCATCGGTACTTGCCGGAGGCCCATCCCTGGGCCCGCCCTGTCTCGTGGGCCTCTGCGCGGAATGACGGAATTTAGCCGTCCGGACGTTCCCGGTCCCGCTTTCTCCTCCTTTCCGCCCCGAGTCCGCCTTGAGCCGTTCTCGAGGCGTCCGGGAGTTCGGCGGCATCAGGGACGCTCCTCATCCCCAGGTATGACACGGCGGGCCGGAGTCCGACCGGAGAGGGCCACCCGAACCGGAACAGCGGCTGACTACACGGCGCCGATCGGGCAAGAGGATGGACTACGTCCCCACTCGTCGTCCCGACAGGAGCACCGTCCCGTGACCACCACCCCCTTCGCCGCCCGCGCCACCACCGTGGCCGCGCGTGCCACGGACCTCTCCAAGGTGTACGGACAGGGCGAGACCCAGGTGGTCGCCCTGGACCACGTCTCCGTCGACTTCGGGCAGGGCGAGTTCACCGCGATCATGGGCCCCTCGGGCTCCGGCAAGTCGACCCTCATGCACTGCGTGGCCGGCCTGGACAGCTTCAGCTCCGGCTCCGTGCGCATCGGCGAGACCGAGCTGTCCACGCTGAAGGACAAGCAGCTCACCAAGCTCCGCCGGGACAAGATCGGCTTCATCTTCCAGGCGTTCAACCTGCTGCCGACGCTGACGGCGCTGGAGAACATCACGCTGCCGATGGACATCGCGGGCCGCAAGCCGAACCGCCAGTGGGTCGAACAGGTCATCGAGATGGTCGGCCTCTCCGGGCGCCTGAGCCACCGGCCCACCGAGCTCTCCGGCGGCCAGCAGCAGCGCGTGGCCGTGGCCCGCGCCCTGGCCTCCCAGCCGGAGATCATCTTCGGTGACGAGCCCACCGGAAACCTCGACTCGCGCTCGGGCGCGGAGGTCCTGGGCTTCCTGCGCAACTCCGTGCGCGACCTCGGCCAGACCGTCGTGATGGTCACGCACGACCCGGTCGCCGCGTCGTACGCGGACCGCGTGATCTTCCTCGCGGACGGGCGGGTCGTGGACGAGATGCACGGGCCGACGGCGGACGGGGTGCTCGACCGGATGAAGCACTTCGACGCGAAGGGCCGCACGAGCTAGTGGCCGCCCGGCCGCAGGCGGTTCCCTCTCCGCCTGCCCGGCCGGGCATGTGTGTCGGGACCGCTGCGGGCCGGTCGTGGCTCGTCGCGCAGTTCCCCGCGCCCCTGGAGAGGCCCCTGCGGGCCCTCCTCCCCCTCTCCTCACCCTGGACTCACACCCATGTTCCGTACCGCCCTGCGCAACGTGCTCGCGCACAAGGCCAGGCTGCTGATGACCGTGCTCGCCGTCATGCTCGGCGTCGCCTTCGTCTCCGGCACCCTGGTCTTCACCGACACCTTCGGCAACGCCTACAAGAACAAGTCGGCGAAGAGCTTCGACCACGTCTCCGTCGCCGTCCGGCCCGACGGCGGCTCCTCCTCCGACGACGGCGAGACCAAGGGCCCGGCCCGGCTCACCGACGGCCTCCTGAAGAAGGCCGGGTCGCTGCCCGGTACCGACTCCGCCATCGGCGCCGTCTCCGGCTTCACCGCGCTCGCCGACAAGGACGGCAAGCTGGTGGGCGGCGAGTGGGGCACCACCGGCGCCAACTACTACCCGGGCAAGGACGGCAAGGACCCGCGCTACGACTTCGCCAAGGGCGGCGCCCCGAAGTCCGCCGGTGACATCGCGCTGGACTCCCGCACGGCGGCACGCACCGGCTACCAGGTCGGCGACAGCGTCCGCTACTCCACCGACGGGCCGGTGCGCACCGCCAAGGTCAGCGGCATCTTCGACACCGACGACGGCAGCGTCGTCGCGGGCGGCAGCCTCGTCGTCCTCGACAACAAGACCGCCCTCAAGGCCCTGAACAAGTCCGAGTACGACGAGATCGACGTCAAGGCCGCCGCGGGCACCTCCGAGACGGCGCTCAAGGACTCCGTCGAGAAGATCCTGCCCAAGGACACCGAGGCGGTCACCGGCGCCCGGCTCTCCGCCGACCAGGACCGCATGATCGAGCAGCAGACCAGCTCGATGAGCCAGGTCCTGCTGATCTTCGCCGGCATCGCGCTCTTCGTCGGCATCTTCATCATCGCCAACACCTTCACCATGCTGGTCGCCCAGCGCACCAAGGAGCTCGCGCTGATGCGCGCCGTCGGCGCCTCGCGCCGCCAGGTGACGCGCTCGGTGCTCATCGAGGCCTTCCTGGTCGGCCTGATCGCCGCCGTGGCCGGCTTCGGGCTCGGCATCGGCGTCTCGGTCGGCCTGCAGGCCCTGATGAACTCCGGCGGCGCCTCGCTGCCGGACGGCCCCCTGGTGATCGCGCCGACCACGATCGTCGTGGCGCTGGTCATCGGCGTGTGCGTGACCATGCTGGCCGCCTGGCTGCCGGGCCGCCGCGCCGCGAAGATCCCGCCGGTCGCCGCGATGAACAGCGTCCACGCGACGCCCACCACGCGCGGCCTGGTCGTGCGCAACACCCTCGGCTCGCTGATCGCCGCCCTCGGCACGGTCCTGCTGTTCATGGACGACAACTACGTGAAGGCGGCCGGCGCGGGCACCATCCTGGTCGGCGTCATCGTGCTCACCCCGCTGCTGTCGCGGCCCTTCATCGCCGCCTCCGCGCCGCTCCTGAAGCCGTTCGGGGTCACCGGCAAGCTGTCCCGCCTGAACTCGGTGCGCAACCCGCGCCGCACGGCCTCCACGGCCGCGGCCCTGATGATCGGCCTGACCCTCATCACCGCGATGACGGTCATCGCGACCTCCATGGGCAGCGCCATCAACAAGATGGCGGCGGGCTCCCTGAAGGCCGACTACAGCGTCTCCATGGCGAACTTCCAGCCGCTGACCCCGGAGGTCCGCGAGAAGATCGACAAGCTCCCCGACGTCGAGGCGAGCAGCCCGCTGCGCACCGCCTACGGCGAGGTCGACGGCAGCTACACGAACATCAACGGCGTCGACCCCAAGACCTTCGGCAAGCTCGTCGGCCTCGACCTCACCAGCGGCTCGGCGGACGACCTGAAGGCCGGCACCGCGCTGGTCGACGCGGACACCGCCAAGGACAAGGGCCTCAAGGCGGGCGACACCTTCCCGCTGAAGTTCGACGACGACGGCAAGACGGTCCGGCTGAAGGTCGCGGGCGTCTACGAGAGCAACGAGATGCTCGGCGGCCTGTTCACGCCGACGTCCGTGGTCGACCCGCACGTCTCCAAGGTGGTCGACAAGCAGGTCCTGGTGAAGATGAAGGGCGGCACGTCGGACCGGGCCGAGGACGCCATCGTCAAGGCGCTCGGCGACAACCCGGCGATCACCATCCAGGACAAGGACGCGATCAGCAACGCGGTCGCGGGCGGCATCAACATGATCCTGAACATGCTGTACGGCCTGCTCGCGATGGCCATCCTGATCGCGGTGCTCGGCGTCATCAACACGCTGGCCATGTCGGTCTTCGAGCGCAAGCACGAGATCGGCATGCTGCGGGCCATCGGCCTCGACCGGGCGAAGGTCAAGCAGATGGTGCGCCTGGAGTCGGTGGTGATCTCCCTGTTCGGCGCGGTGCTCGGCATCGGGCTCGGCCTCTTCATGGGCTGGGCCGTGGGCGGCGGCATCGCCGAGAAGGTCCCCACCTACGCCATGGAGGTCCCGGTCGGCCGGATCGCGATCTTCCTGGTGATCGCGGCGGCGGTCGGTGTCCTCGCGGCCATGTGGCCCGCCCGCAGCGCGGCCCGGCTGAACCCGCTGATGGCGATCAAGAGCGAGTAGCTCCCGCCGGGGGCGACCGCCGAAGGGCCCCGGACGGGGAATCCCGTCCGGGGCCCTTCGGCGTGTCCGGCACTTCGCCGCCGCGCGGCTCGTCCTCAGGCGCCGGACGGCCCGGTCACCGGTCCCGCCAGTCCCTGGTGCGCAGGGGCAGGCCCGCGGCGCCGTCCTGAGGGGTCTTCACCGCGAGGACCTGGTTGACGCCGATGCGGTTGCGCTCGAAGGCGAGCGCGGAGGCGGCCATGTAGAGCCGCCAGACGCGCGCCCGGCCGGGCGAGGTCAGCCGCTGCCCCTGAGCCCAGTGCGCCTCCAGGTTCGCCACCCAGCCCCGCAGCGTGAGGGCGTAGTGCTCGCGCAGCGACTCCAGGTCGCGGACCTCGAAGCCGGCCCGCTCCAGCAGGGTGACCGTGCTGCCCACGGGCGCGAGCTCCCCGTCGGGAAAGACGTACGCGTCGATGAACTCGTCCACCGCGTACGCCGACTCGTCGGCCTGCGGGCGCCGGGCGATCTGGTGGTTCAGGAGCCGTCCGCCGGGCTTGAGGAGGGCGTACAGGTCCTGCGCGTACTCCAGGTAGCGCTCGGCGCCGACGTGTTCGGCCATGCCGATGGAGCTGATCGCGTCGTACGGGCCGTCCCGCACGTCGCGGTAGTCCTGGACGCGGATCTCGATCCGGTCGGTCAGCCCCTCCTCGGCGATCCGCTTCCTGGCGTACGCGGCCTGCTCCTGGGAGAGGGTGACGCCGACGACGGTCACGCCGTGCTCGCGGGCCGCGTGGACGGCCATGGAGCCCCAGCCGCAGCCGACGTCCAGCAGCCGCATGCCGGGCCGCAGGCCGAGCTTGCGGCAGACGAGGTCGAGCTTGCCGCGCTGGGCGTCCTCCAGGGTGGACCCGGGCGACTCCCAGTAGGCGCACGAGTAGACCATCGAGGGGCCGAGCACCAGCTCGTAGAAGTCGTTGCCGACGTCGTAGTGGTGGCTGATGGCCCGGCGGTCGCTGCGCTTGGTGTGCAGGTGGAGACGGCCGCGTCGGCGCGTCTCCTCGGGCGGCGGGGCGGGCGGCAGGAAGGGCGCGGAGAGGGCGACCAGCGAGCGGATCGCGGCCCGCACCTTCGGGTCGCGCAGCGACTCACGCAGGCTCCGCGCGTCCTCGCCGCGCTCCCAGATGAACCCGGCCATCAGGTCCAGGGTCCGGTAGAGGTCGCCGTCGACGTCCAGGTCGCCGGCCACCCAGGCGCGGGCCAGGCCCAGCTCGCCCGGCTTCCACAGCAGGTGCCGCAGGGCGCGGCGGTCGCGCACGACCAGGACGGGGGCGCCCGGCGGCCCCGCCTCCGACCGGTCCCAGGCGCGGATGCGCACCGGCAGCGGGGCTCCGATGAGCTGCTCGGCGAGATTCTTCAGCCGCAGTGCGGCGTCCTGCATGACGCACACCTCCGAAGTGAACGGTCCGACACCACGTAAACACCAAAGGGTCGGGTGCGCAGTCCCGGTGCGGCGTCACGGATCGGCAAAATAGATGGTTCAGGCATCTACTTCGGTCCGGGAACGCCGAAGGGGGCCGCCCGCACCACGGATGGCGGACGGCCCCCTTCGGGGTGGATCAGTGACGCGAGGTCAGGAGGCCTTCGCCCGCTCCTCGGTCTTCACCGCGGGCGCCGGCTCGGCGGCGACCGGCGGCTTCGGGGCGGGCTTGGCCGCCTCGTAGAACTCCTCGCGCGGTGCCTCGAGGGCACCCAGCGAGACGACCTCGCGCTTGAGGAACATGGCGAGCGTCCAGTCCGCGAAGACGCGGATCTTGCGGTTGAACGTCGGCATCGCCATGCCGTGGTACGCGCGGTGCATGTACCAGGCGAGACGGCCCTTGAGCTTGATCTTCATCTTGCCCATGACGATCATCGCGACGCCCTTGTGCAGGCCGAGACCGGCGACCGCACCCTTGTTGGCGTGGCTGTACTCCTTCTGCGGGAAGCCCCGCATGCCGGAGATCACGTTGTCGCCGAGGACCTTGGCCTGGCGCAGCGCGTGCTGGGCGTTCGGCGGGCACCAGGCGTTCTCGTTGCCGGCCTTGCGGCCGACCATGTCCGGCACCTGGGCGTTGTCGCCCGCGGCCCAGATGTAGTCGGTGCCCTGGACCTGGAGGGTCGTCTGGGTGTCGACGTGGCCACGGGGGCCGAGCGGCAGACCGAAGCGGGACAGCGCCGGGTTGGGCTTGACGCCCGCGGTCCACACGATGGTGTTGGAGTCGACCTCGAGGCCGTTGTTCAGGACCACGTGGCCGTCCACGCAGGAGTCCATGCCGGTCTTCAGGTAGACCTCGACGCCGCGGCCTTCCAGGTGCTCCTTGCCGTACTGGCCGAGCTTGGGACCGACCTCGGGGAGGATCTTGTCCGCGACGTCGACGAGGACGAAGCGCATGTCCTCGCGCTTGACGTTGCTGTAGTACTTGGCCGCGTCGCGGGCCATGTCCTCGACCTCGCCGATGGTCTCCGCACCCGCGAAGCCACCGCCGACGAAGACGAAGGTCAGCGCCTTGCGGCGGACGTCCTCGTCCTTCGTGGAGTCGGCCTTGTCGAGCTGCTCGAGGACGTGGTTGCGCAGGCCGATGGCCTCCTCGACGCCCTTCATGCCGATGCCCTGCTCGGCGAGGCCGGGGATCGGGAAGGTGCGGGAGACCGCGCCCATCGCGATGACCAGGTAGTCGAAAGGCAGCTCGTACGCCTCGCCGACGAGCGGCGCGATCGTGGCGACCTTGCGGTCCTGGTCGATGGTGGTGACCCGGCCGGTGAGGACCTCGGCCCTCGGCAGTACGCGTCGCAGCGGTACGACGACGTGCCGAGGCGAGATGCTGCCGGCGGCGGCTTCGGGCAGGAAGGGCTGGTAGGTCATGTACGACCGGGGGTCGACGACCGTGACGGTCGCCTCTCCGAAGCGCATCTTCTTGAGAATGCGCCGAGCTGCGTACAGGCCTACGTACCCACCGCCTACTACGAGGATCCTGGGACGCTCCGTGGTGCTCATGCCATCGAGTATCCACCTGCCCGCCGGGGGTCGCTCGTGCGCCCCTTCACAAGCATGCGCACCCCCTCTGCTACACTTCGCCGCCCACGTGACCGAGGTCATGGTGACGGCGGGGAACCAGGACGGCACGCGAGTCGTTGTCCACCCCTCGTGAGCTGCGCTCCGAGGCCCCGCGGGGGACGGACCGGCCGGCCGCGCAACACGGGCGACACCCGCGCGAAGCGCTCCGGTCACACGCCGTGGAGGCCCCACGGACCCCGTTCGGGGGTCCCACGCCCCCGAACCTCGCCCATCGGGGCCCTTTTCCTTGTGAAGAACTTCACGAAGTTTTCCGACGGAGTGTCGCCGGAGGGCCTTTCGACCCCCCTGGCGACCGCTCAGACGCTACAGGACGCGCTCAGGCGTACCCCCTGGCGGGCCCGCGGCGGGCCCTCAGGCGAGGGACCAGCCGATGCCGTCGAGGATGTCGTGCTCGCTGACGACGACCTCCCGCGCGGCGACCCTGTCCATGATCGCGAGCAGCACGAGCGCGCCCGACGCGATGACGTCGACACGGCCCGGGTGCATCACCGGGATCGCGGCGCGCTCGGCGTGCGTGGCGTGCGTCAGCCGCTCCACGATGGCGCCGACCTGCTCGTAGGAGATCCGGGCGTGGTGGATCGCCCGCCAGTCGTAGGTGTCGAGGCCGAGCGCGATGGCCGCGATCGTGGTGACGGATCCGGCCAGGCCCACCAGGGTGCGCGCCTCCTTGAGCGGAACGGTCCGCTCGGCGAGGTCCAGGGCCGCCTCGATGTCCGTGCGGATGGCCTCCAGCTGCGCCTCGGTCGGCGGGTCGGTGACGACTCCGTCGCGTACGAGGTGGCGCTCGGTCATCCGCACGCAGCCGACGTCGACGGAGCGGGCCGCCGCCACCCGCTCCACGCCGACCACGAACTCCGTGGACCCGCCGCCGATGTCCACGACCAGGTACGGCGTGGCGAGGTCGGCGCGGCCGGTCAGCTCCTTGGTCGCCCCCGTGAAGGAGAACTCCGCCTCCTGGTCGCCGGTGATGACCTCCGGCTCGACGCCCAGGATGTCCAGGACGCCGCGGACGAACTCGTCGCGGTTCTCCGCGTCGCGCGAGGCGGAGGTGGCGACGAAGCGGACGCGCTCGGCGCCGTGCTCCTTGATGACCTCGGCGTACTCGCGGCAGGCCGCGAAGGTCCGCTCCAGCGCCTCGGGGGCGAGCCGCCCGGTCCGGTCGACGTCCTGCCCCAGGCGGACGATCCGCATCCGGCGGTCGAGGTCGACCAGCTCACCGGTGGCCGGATCGGCGTCGGCGACGAGCAGCCGGATGGAGTTGGTGCCGCAGTCGATGGCGGCGACGCGGGTCACGCGGCCCCCTCGGGGGCGCACGGCGTGACGCACGGGCCCTTGGCCCACCACTCGGGCAGCATCGCGAGGGCCTCGTCGCCCAGCGGGTTCACGCCGGGGCCCGCGGCCAGCGAGTGGCCGACCAGGACGTGCAGGCACTTCACGCGGTCCGGCATGCCGCCCGCGCTCGGGAAGCCCTCCAGGACCTCGATGGCGTCCCGGCGCCCGATGTAGTCCTCGTGCGCCTTGCGGTACGCGGCCGCCAGCTCCGGGTCCGTCTTCAGGCGCTCGGACATCTCCTTCATGACGCCGTTGGCCTCGAGGGTGCCGATCGCGGACGCGGCCCGCGGGCACGTCAGGTAGTACGTCGTGGGGAACGGCGTGCCGTCCGGGAGGCGCGGGGCGGTCTCGACGACGTCCGGCTGCCCGCAGGGGCAGCGGTGCGCGATGGCCCGCAGGCCGCGCGGCGGGCGGCCGAGCTGCTGCTTGAAGGCCTCGACGTCGGCGTCGGTCGGCTCGGTGCGCTCAGTGGTCGGCGGGGGCGTTTCCATGCCTGTCTTCCGTGTCCTTGGGTCAGTCGTCGGGTCGGTCGGCCTTGTCGACGCCGTCCCAGACGTTCGAGTACCAGGGGCGCGTCGCCGCCCCCTGGTCCGCGCGGCGGCTCTGCGCCGCCGCGGGGTCGATCACCGTGAAGCCGGTCTCGCCCGGCAGCACGTAGTGCAGGCGGTCCCGGATGCGGTGCTCCGCGTACGCGTCGTCCTGCCAGCGGGCCTTCTCGTCGCGCAGCTTCTCGACGTCGGCCCGGTGCTCGGCGCGCTGCCTGCGCAGGTCGTCGACCTCGGCGCGCTGCGACACGTACTGCCGCATCGGGTACGCGAGGGCGACCACGAGGGAGCAGAGCACCAGCGCGAGCAGGGCCGCGCGGCCGGTGAGCCGGGAGCGGCGCGCCTGGCGCTTGGTCTGGGAGCGGTAGACCCGCTCGGCGGTCTGCTCACCGAGCAGCCGCAGGCGGGTCGCCGTGGAGAACCGGTCCTTGGTCCCGGCCTTGGGCATGGTTCCGCCTCCCCAGAGCAGCGCGTATACGTACGTACGTCCCCGCACACGGTACGGGACCGGGTGCGGGGACGTAGGTAACTACGTGGCGCTAAGAGCTCAGCCCTTGAAGCGCGGGAAGGCGCTGCGGCCGGCGTAGACCGCGGCGTCGTCCAGGATCTCCTCGATGCGCAGGAGCTGGTTGTACTTGGCGACACGCTCGGAGCGGGCCGGGGCGCCGGTCTTGATCTGGCCGCAGTTGGTGGCGACGGCCAGGTCGGCGATGGTGACGTCCTCGGTCTCGCCGGAGCGGTGCGACATCATGCACTTGAAGCCGTTGCGCTGGGCCATCTCGACGGCGTCCAGGGTCTCGGTCAGCGAACCGATCTGGTTGACCTTGACGAGCAGGGCGTTGGCCGAGTTCTCCTCGATGCCGCGGGCCAGGCGCTCGGGGTTGGTGACGAACAGGTCGTCGCCGACGAGCTGCACCTTGTCGCCGAGCTTCTCGGTGATGACGTTCCAGCCGGCCCAGTCGTCCTCGAACAGCGGGTCCTCGATGGAGACGAGCGGGTACGAGGCGACGAGCTCCTCGTAGTACTCGGTCATCTCGGCGGCCGAGCGGGACTTGCCCTCGAACTCGTACGTGCCGTCCTTGTAGAACTCGGACGCGGCGACGTCGAGGGCGAGCGCGATCTGCTCGCCGGGGACGTAACCGGCCTGCTTGACGGCCTCGAGGATGAGGTCGAGGGCGGCGCGGTTGGAGTCCAGGTTCGGGGCGAAGCCGCCCTCGTCGCCCAGGCCGGTGGACAGGCCCTTGTCCTTCAGGACCTTCTTGAGGGTGTGGTAGACCTCGGTGCCCCAGCGCAGGGCCTCGGAGAAGGACTCCGCGCCGATCGGGGCGATCATGAACTCCTGGATGTCCACGTTCGAGTCGGCGTGCGACCCGCCGTTCAGGATGTTCATCATCGGGACGGGCAGCAGGTGCGCGTTCGGGCCGCCGAGGTAGCGGAACAGCGGCAGGTCGCTGGCCTCGGAGGCGGCGTGCGCGACGGCGAGGGAGACGCCGAGGATGGCGTTGGCGCCGAGCGAGCCCTTGTTGTCGGTGGCGTCCAGGTCGAACATGGCCTGGTCGATCAGGCGCTGCTCGGTGGCGTCGTAGCCGACGAGCTCCGGGCCGATCTGCTCGATGACGGCGAGGACGGCCTTCTCGACACCCTTGCCCTGGTAACGGTTGGGGTCACCGTCACGGAGTTCGATGGCCTCGAAGGCACCGGTGGAGGCACCGGACGGAACGGCGGCACGACCGGTGCTGCCGTCGTCGAGGCCGACCTCGACCTCGACCGTGGGGTTGCCTCGGGAGTCCAGGATTTCCCGGGCTACGACGACGTCGATGGACGGCACGAGCATCTCCTTCTGGGATGTGACGCATTTACGCGAGCCGCTTCGGCCCTGCGTCTCCTGAGCCTAACGGGCTCCGGGGCTTCGGCCAGCCGACCGCCCGTCCCGTGGGACGCGCGCGGGCCCAAATACCCGGGAAACAGGACGGAAGCCCGCGTTTCTACTGGCCGGTAGCTCGCTAGGGGCGAACAGCCGGTGCCCGGCCGCGGGCGGCACCGGACGCGGACATGGCCCCGCCCCGGTGCGTACGGGGGATACGCGCACCGGGGCGGGGAGCCCGTGGGGACGGGGCGGCCGTGCGTCCGCCGAGGCACGGCCGGGAGGGCCGGTCAGCCTCAGCTGAGGTGCAGCTGCTGGCCGGGGTAGATCATGTCGGCGTTGTCGATGATGTCGCCGTTGAGCTTGTAGACCTTGTGCCAGCCGCCCTTGACGTGCTTCGCCTCGGCGATCTTGGACAGGGTGTCGCCCGTCTTGACCTTGTACTCGCCGTCGCCCTTCTTGACCGTCTTGCCGGTCGGGGTCTCGACGGTCTTCTTGCTGTCGGTCTGCGGCGTGGGCTGCGGCTTCGGCGCGGCCTGCTCCTGCGGAGCCTGCTGCTGCGGAGCCTGCTGCGGCTGCGTCTGCTGCGGCTGCGGCTTGGTCTGCTCCTGCTGCGGGGCCTGCTCCTGCGAGCCGCCGCCACCGCCGGAGGCGTTGGAGAGGCCGGTGCCGCAGTTCGGCCAGGCGCCCTTGCCCTGACCGGCCAGGACCTTCTCGCCGATCTCGATCTGCTGGGCCTTGGAGGCCTTGTCGGCGGTCGGCGCGTACTTCGTGCCGCCGTAGGCGGACCAGGTGGACGGCGTGAACTGCAGACCGCCCTGGAAGCCGTTGCCCGTGTTGATCGACCAGTTGCCGCCGGACTCGCACTGGGCGACGGCGTCCCACTCGGAGGCGGTGGCCGCGCTGGCCGAGCCCGCCGCCATCAGCGGGGCGGCGACGGCGGCACCGGTGACGCCGACGAGCGTGGCGACACGGGTGGCCTTGGATGCGCGACGGTGCTTGCCCTTGCCGTTAAGCAGCATGAGTTGATCCCCTACACCGACGCCTGCGAGGTGAGCTGTCGGGTTCGGGCCGATGTGGTTGCCCGGTCGCGCTTCCTTGAGTGCGACTTCACCCCTAGCCGTTCCCGCCCGTCTCCCGGCCTCCCCGCCTTGCGGCTGGTGGCCCTTCAACGGACGGACCCGGCACAAACCTTGGGTCCCCCGCTCCTGCCTACGGCGCTCATGAGCGACGACTGTTCCCGTCCGGCCGTTGGCAGGATTCGGCGTACCGACCGGCGGGGCCCACCAGTGGCGAGCGGTCACGACCGTAGACACGCGCTCGCCGGAATTTCAAAGACGATCAGGGCTTCTGAGACCCATCTCTCACTCGCACCAAACGGGACATACGGCACGAAGTCCCCGGCCGACTCTTCGTCAACTTCCGTTACTTTTCGCCCAGATCGAGGCTCTGACCGGGGAGGATGAGGTCCGGGTCGCCCCCGACGGTCTTCTTGTTCGCGCTGTAGAGCCGGTGCCATCCGCCGTCGACCGCCAGGTCGTCCGCGATGACCGAGAGGTTGTCCCCGGAGCGCACCGTGTACGTCCCGTCGGCGACCTTCCCGGTGCGCTCCGCGCCGCGCGAGGCGTGCCGTCCGGAGCGGCCGTCCGCGCTCTCGCCCTCGTCCGCCCGGTCGCCGCGGTGGCGGCCGGAGGAGCCGTCGGAGGCGTCGCTCCCGCCGGTTCCCGCGGCCTCGCCGGCCTCGTCGGACCCGCCGGCGGGGTCGGCCGAGTCCTCGGGGTCCGGCGAAGTGGAGTCCTTCTCGCCGGACTTGTCGGAGTCGTCCTCGCCCCCGGCGTCGCCCTTGCCGCCCTTTTCGCCGGACTCGTCGTGATTCTTGTCTCCGGCGCCGTCGCCGGAGCCGGGCGTGTCGTCCGCGTCGCCGGACGGGTCCGCGGAGTCCGGGGCGTCACCGGACGGCTCGTCGGTCGCGCCGGACCCCTTGCCGTCCTTCCCGTCCTTGCCGCCCTTGCCGTCCTCGGAGCCCGTGGAGCCCTTCGTGCCCCCGGAGCCCTTCGCGTCCTTGCCGTCGGACCCCTCGGCGTCGCCGGACGGGTCCGAGGGCTGCGGGGTGACCGGGCCGCCCGGGTCCACGTCGGCCGCGGCGCCGCCGTCGGTGAGACCGGCGATCGGGGCGCAGCTCGGCCAGGCCTGCGGACCCTTGGCGTCGAGGATCTTCTCGGCGACGGCGATCTGCTGGGACTTGGAGGCCTGCTCGGCGCTCGGCGCGTACGCGAGGCCGCCGTATCTCTCCCACGTCTCCTGGGAGAGCTGGAGCCCTCCGTAGTACCCGCTGCCGGGGTTCGCGCTCCACGCGCCGCCGCTCTCGCACTCGGCCAGCTTGTCCCACGTGGTGGTGTCCGCGGCGCTGGCGCCGGTGGCGCCCAGCAGCGGGATGGCGATGGCGGATCCGGTGACTCCTGCCGCGACGATGAGGGCCGGGGCTTGGCGGGGGCGTCGGTGACGACCATGGCCGGAGAGCATGCGGTTGCCTTTCAGGAGACTGCTGCGACTACCGGGGCGCCGGGGGCGCCCAAGTCGTCGTGAACGTAGCCGCACTCGAACGCTTGTCACAAGTCGATGCAGCGGAGATCACGTGAAAGTCACATTCCTGACGGACCGTCACCGTGGGCTTCTCCGGGCACCGTCCTCTGTGCGGTCGTGAACTCCACGGGCAGGGTGCGCAGTCCACGCATGATCAGCCCACCACGCCAGCGCAAATCGGCCGGATCCCCCGCGAGTTGCAGGTCGGGAAGGCGGCGCAGCAGCGTCGCGAGCGCGGTCTGCCCCTCCAGGCGGGCCAGCGGGGCGCCCAGGCAGTAGTGGATTCCGTGCCCGTACCCGAGGTGCTGGTTGTCGGTGCGGGAGAGGTCCAGCGTGTCCGGCTCCGCGAACCGCGCGGGGTCGCGGTCGGCGGCGGCGAGCACGACGAGGACGGGGTCGCCCGCGGCGATGTCCTGGCCCCCGATCGTCAGCGCCTCGGTCGCGAACCGCCAGGTGGCGAGCTCGACCGGACCGTCGAAGCGGAGCAGCTCCTCCACGCCGGTCGCCAGCAGCGCGGTGTCGCCGGCCGCCAGCGCCCGCTGCAGCCGTTCGCGCTGCTCGGGGTGGGTGAGCAGGGCGTACGTGCCGTTCCCGATGAGGTTGACGGTGGTCTCGAAACCGGCGAAGAGCAGGATGAAGGCCATCGCCGCGGCCTCGTTCTCGGTGAGGTGCTCGCCGTGGTCGGAGGCGCGGATGAGGCCGGAGATCAGGTCGTCGCCCGGGTCAAGGCGCTTGCGGTGGATGAGCTCGGCGAGATAGCCCCGCATCTTCTTCACCGACCGTGCGACGCCGCCCCGCGGGCCGCCCCCGTGCCGGATCATCATGCCCGCCCAGTCGCGGAAGTCGTCCTGGTCCTCGCGCGGGACGCCGAGCAGGTCGCAGATGGCGTAGATGGGGAGCGGGAAGGCGAACTCGTGGATGAGGTCGGCGCTGCCCTCCGCCACGAACCGGTCGATGAGCCGGTCCGTCAGCTCCTGCACGCGGGGCGCGAACTCGGCGACGCGGCGGGGCGTGAACGCCTTCGCGACGAGGCGGCGCAGCCGGGTGTGGTCCGGCGGGTCGATGTTGAGCAGATGCGTCATCAGCTCGGCCTTGCGCTCGCCGGGGATGCCGGTCTTGCCCTTGGCGTGCGCGGGTTCGGCGTGGTGCGCCGGGTTCTTGCTGAGCCGCTGGTCGGCGAGTGCGTGGCGGGCGTCGGCGTAGCGGGTGACCAGCCAGGCGTCCACGCCGCTGGGCAGCGTGGTGCGGTGCACGGGGGAGTTCTCGCGCAGCCAGGCGTACGCGGGGTAGGGGTCGGTGGCGAACTCCCACGTGAAGAGGTCTGGCCCCTGGGCCTTGGGCGGGTGGGGTGGGGCCGGGGTCTGGCTGGTCTTGTCGGTCACCTCTCGACGGTATCCGGAGGTGGGGTGGTGGCTGTTCGTGGAGTGTTGGGGGCGGGTGGTCTGTGGTTGCCCGCGCCGTTCCCCGCGCCCCTTGGAGGGCTGCCCGCGGGGTGTTGGGTGCGGGTGGGCTGTGGTTGGTTGCGCAGTTCCCCGCGCCCCTTGGAGGGCTGCCCGTCGAGTGTTGAGTGCGGGTGGTTCGTGGTTGCTCGTGCCGTTCCCCGCGCCCCTGGAAGGGCTGCCCGTCGAGTGTTGGGTGCGGGTGGTTCGTGGTTGGTTGCGCCGTTCCCCGCGCCCCTGGAAGGGCTGCCCGTCGAGTGTTGGGTGCGGGTGGTTCGTGGTTGCTCGCGCCGCTTTGGGGGGCTAGTCGGGGGTTTGTTCCTTGGTGAGGATTGCCGTGCGGTAGGTGCGGGCCGCTGCGCGGAGGGACGCTTCCGGGTCCGTGCCTTCCGCCTCGGCCCGGAGGGCAAGGGCCAGGAGGGCGTAGCCGATGCCCTCGCCGGTCGGGACCGGCACGTCGAGGTCCGCCGTGCGGACGCGGGAGGCCAGCTTGGCCGCCAGGGCCAGGGCGGGCTGGCCGAGCGGGATGCCCTCGGTGAGCGACGTGCGCTGCTTCTCCTCGGCCTTCGTGCGCAGCCAGTGCGCCTTGACGTCCTCGGGGGTCTGCGCCGAGTCGTCGCCGAAGACGTGCGGGTGGCGGTGGATGAGCTTGTCGACGATGCCGCCCGCGACGTCGTCCACGGAGAACGCCTCGTCGCCCGGCTCGCCGGACGCCTCCTCGGCGATGCGGGCGTGGAAGACGACCTGCAGCAGGACGTCGCCGAGCTCCTCGCGCAGCTCGTCCCTGTCGCCCTCCTCGATCGCCTCGACCAGCTCGTACGCCTCCTCGATGCCGTACTTCGCGAGGCTCTTGTGGGTCTGCCGCGAGGACCAGGGGCACTCCTCGCGGATCCGGTCCATCACCTGGACCAGGTCGAGCAGCCGGGCACCCGGCAGGTCGTACGAGGCGGGCAGGAGCTCCAGGTCCGGCATGGCGACGCGGCCCGATCCGGCGAGCCTGGCCAGGCCGTCGGTCAGGGCGCGGTCGCCCTCGGCGGTGGCGACGACCAGGACCGTGCGGCCGCCCGCGCAGGCGTCCACCAGCTCCTGCGCGCCGGGCGCCGCCCGCTCGACCCGCACGCCGGCCTCGGCCAGGTAGGGCAGCTGGGGGTGGTCGGCGTCGGCGCAGAGCACCGCGTCGGCGGCGTGCAGCGCCTGCCAGGCGGGCCAGGACAGCAGGCCGGGCGCGACGCGGTGGCTGGTGGTCAGCAGGATGACGCGGCCGGCGGGCGCGTCCGCGGCGTCGGCCGGAGGCGGGGTCTCGGTCTGGTTCACGCCTCGAACGTAACCCAGCCCACCGACAGCACCCCGGCCCCCTGCCTCACAGGACGGTCACGCCGGCTGCTCGGGCCGCGGCGCCCCGGCGTCGGTGACCTCGCGCACCCACGGCGTGCGGGCGTCCGCCCGCTTGTTCTTGTCGACGTCCCACGTGCCGTAGCGCGGGTTCAGGTCGATGTCGAGCTTCTTGGAGGCCGCCGACAGCGCCTTCCAGAAGACGGCCTGGCCCTGCTGGGTGTTCATGTCGGCGCCCAGCTTGCGGGCGAGCTTCTGCGCCTCGATCTCGGTGCGCAGGCTGTCCTCCAGGTGGTCGGGCGCGACGCTGTACTGCTGCAGCCAGCCCTCCTCCAGGGCCTTCTTGCCGCCCGCCTGCTGCTCCAGGCCCGCCCGCATGGTCTGGATGTCGCGGCGGGTGACGCTCACCCCGGCGTCGGTGGCCGCCCGGTGCAGGACCTTGTCCAGGACCATCGTGTGCAGGGTGCTGCGGGTGAGGCCGCCGGACTTGGCGATGGCCTGCGCGTACTGGGCGTCGTCGGGGATGGCGGCCCGCTGGGCGTCGCGCACCTCGTTCACCCGGCCCTCCAACTGCGCGACCGTGATGCGGTCACCGCCCACGACGGCCGCGGCGCCTGGGTGCGCCTCGCTGCCGCAGGCGGTCAGGAGGGGAGCCGCGGCGATCGCGGCCGCGGAGAGGATGAGCGCTGTGCGACGACGGCGGTGCAAGTGAGCCTCCCGTTGGAGATGGTGCAATTCGCTGTGGCGCGCGAGCGCCTCCACCTGGGGCGGTGGTCGGGCGACGGGCGGGCGCACGAGGTCTTGCGGTGATCGATGGTAGGCAGTGCCCGTCCTCCGGGCCAGCCATTCGACACCTATTCGACCAACGATTTCCCGGGAGTTGAGGCACTCTCCACCCCGCCGTACGAGCGCTAGCCGCGCACTTGTCCGAGCCAGTGCAGGGTCCGCCGGACCTCCGCGGGGAAGGGGTGCCCCGGGCCGTGCAGCAGTTCGGCGTCGTGCAGCAGCCGGGCCAGGGTGTCGTGGGCGGCGGCCCGGTCGCCGAGGGCGAGCAGCAGATGGCCGATGCGGCGGCGGATCTCCAGGGACTGGTGGCGGTCCTCCGTCGCGTACTGGTTCTCGTAATAGGGGAGCAGCGTGCGGTACTCGGCGAGCGCCGCCGCGGCCTCGCCGAGCTGTTCGAGGCACTGCGCGGCCTCGTAGCGGAACTGCAGCGAGTGCGGGTCGGCCTGGCCCGACTCGGCGGCCCGCTCGTCGGCGAGGCGGCGCAGTTCGGGCAGGGCCCTGCGGTACTGGCCGTCGTCCATGAGCGTGGCCGCGTACTGCTTGCGCAGGGTGCGCACGACCGGGGAGTGCTCGCCGTGCTTGGCGGCGGCGGCCGGCAGGATCGCGCCGAGGATGTCCACGGCCTGGGTGATGCGGCCCTCGCCGAGGAGGCGCCGGACGTCCTCGACGGCCCGGGCGAGGTCCTGGCGGGGCGGGCCGCCCGGGGGCTGCGCCGGCAGGTCGGGGGCGGCGGCGGGCGTCGCGGCGCGGTCCGGCCAGGGGGCGTGCGGGCGCAGGAAGGGGCGGGTGGGGTCGAGGGGGTGGCCCGACGGGGTGCCGCGGGCGGGCAGCAGCGGCGCCAGGTCGGCGTAGACCTCCTGGGCGCTGGCGTACCGGTGCTGGGGGTCCTTGGCGAGCAGGCGCAGGACGAGGGACTCCAGGGCCTCGGGCACCTCGGGGCGCAGCCTGCGGACCGGCAGCGGCGGTTCGTACAGGTGGCGGTGGAGGACGCCGAGCGCGGTGGAGCCGGAGAACGGCACGTCCCCGCTGAGCAGTTCGTGCAGCAGCACGCCGAGCGCGTACAGGTCGGTGTACGGGCCGACGGCGCCGCCCATCGCCTGTTCGGGCGCCATGTAGGCGGGGCTGCCGATCGGGGATCCGGTGTGGGTGAGGCGGGTGGTGTCGGTGTCCATGGCGGAGGCGATGCCGAGGTCGAGGACGGCGATGGTGCCGTCCTGCCTGACCATCACGTTCCGCGGCTTGAGGTCGCGGTGCACGATCGGCACCGCGTGCACCGCGGAGAGCACCGCGCACAGCTGGGCGGCGACGGCGACGGCCCACGGCCAGGGGTAGGGGTCGTGCTCGGCGAGGTGGTCGCCGAGGTCCGCGCCGTCGACGTACTGCATGACGAGGAACAGGGCGCCGTCCTCGGCGGGTTCGGTGCCCGCGTCGTGCACGGTGACCAGGCCGGGGTGGTCGACCTGCGCGGTGACGCGGCACTCGCGCACGAAGCGGCGGCGCAGTTCCTCGGCCTCGGCGCCCGCGACCCGGTCGGGGCGCAGCAGCTTGACGGCGACGCGGCGGTCCAGGCGCTGGTCGTACGCCGTCCAGACCTGGCCCATGCCGCCCTGGCCGATGAGCGTGGCGAGTTCGTAGCGCCCCGCGACGATGCGGCCGCCGGGGCCGCCGGTCGCCCCGGTCCCCGGCGACGTGCCCGGTGTCACGGTCAGCTGCCGCCTTCCTGCTTGCGCAGATAGTCGCTGAGCTCGTCGAGCTCGGCCCGGACCTGGTTGATGCGGGCGGGCGCGGGCCGCCCGGGCGGCGGGGTGTGGCTCGACGGGGGCGGGGTGTGCGTCGGGGGCGGGGTGTTCGGGGGTGCGCCGAACTGGGTCGGCGCGAGGTGGACCGGGCCGGGCGGGGTGGGCTGCTGCGGGTAGCCGTAGGCCGCCGGGGGCGGGGCGTAGCCGGTGAAGGGGGCGGGCCGGAAGCGCCGGTGGGCGCTGAAGTGGCGGATGTCCGCGAAGAGGTAGTAGGCGACGGCGGCCAGCAGGGTGCTGAGCAGGACGATCATCCCCGCGTTCCCCGGGCCCTGGAAGTCCTCCTCGCCCGGGTCGATGCCGATCAGCACGAGGGCCGTCACGTCCAGCGCCGTGACCGCGGCGAACAGCACCCAGTCGTGCGCCTTGCGGGTCACCAGGCCGAGCCGCAGCATCGGCGCCCACGCGAGCATCCCGCAGGTGACCACCGCGAGGGCCACGAACACCACGCGCAGGGTCACGTGCGTGTTCCCGGCCGGGGGCGGCGGGGGCTGCGTCGCATAGCCGTGGCCGTGCATGGCTGCTCCTGGTGCCTGAAGAAGGGAGTGGACGAAAAGGGCGTGGACGAAAGCGTGCTGGTTCGAGCGTATAGGCCGACTCGGACAACCGGTCCAGGGTTGTACCGAACCGTTGTCGTACTGGTCACGCGGTGCCCGGCGGAAGGGTTCCCTCCGTCAGTCCGTCGTGCAGGCCGCGCACCAGCCGCTCGCCGAGCCGGGACGCGTGGCGCAACGCGTCCTCGAAGGCGGCGAGTTCGCGGAACCGCTCGGCGTAGCCGCGCTGTCCGGCGAGCGGCAGGCGGGGCAGCTCCAGGCGGCGGACGTCCAGGCGCGCGGAGGTGGAGGCGTAGCTGCTGGCCCTGCGGTGGCTCGCGGTGCCGCGCAGGAAGCCCGCGAGGAACCACGGGTCGAGGGCCGCCGGGTCGGGGCGCAGCAGGGCCAGGCCCCGGCCGAGCGCGGCGCCCGCGGCGGCCTCGTCGATCACGCGGGCCGCGGCGCCGCCGCCGAAGACGGGGACGACGACGTCGCCGGGTGCGGTGCGTACGGGCTCGTCGTCCGCCGTGCCGTCCTGGGCGGTGCCCGTGGGCGGGCCGCCGCCGAGCACGTCGTGGTCGGTGAGCACGGGCGTGCCCGCGGGGCCCGCGCCGGTGCCGGTGTGCAGCGCGAGCGCCCCGGCGCGGGCCAGTTCGCCGACGGTGGTGAGCGGGGGGCGCCCGGATCCTTCGGCGGGCGGCGCGAGGTCCTCGGCGCGCGGCGTGAGGTCGACGGCCCGGCGCAGCGCCTCGCCCAGGCCCTGGCGCACGGCCGCGAGTTCGGTGCCGCCGCCCTGGGCGGGCGGCGGGAGGCGGCGTGCGGGCGCCAGGTCGACCTCGTCGTCGAGGAGTTCGAGCACCGGCACGCTGCGCGCGACGCCGGGGCGTTCGTCGAGCGTGCCGTGCCGGTCGACGTGCTGCCAGGCGTCGAGGACGGTGTCCTGGACGGCGGGCCAGAGCTGTTGGTCGCGGCCGTCGGCGGCGAGCAGCCCGGCCGTCTCGACGAGCAGCAGCTCGGGCGCGGGCCGCGCGGCCGCGTCGGGCCTGCGCAGCACCCAGACGTGCAGGGGCAGGTTGTACGGGGGTGCGGCGCCGGCGGGCAGCGCGATGACGGCGCGCAGCGCGCCGCGGCGCAGCAGGTCGGCGCGGATGCGGCGGCCCGAGCGGCGGGAGGCGGCGGCGGGCGGCATCAGCAGGACGGCGGTGCCGCCGTCGGTGAGCCGGGCCAACGCGTGCTGGACCCAGGCCAGTTCGGATTCGGCGCGGGCCGGGAAGCCGTACTCCCAGCGGGCGTCGTAGGCGAGTTCGTCGTGGCCCCAGTTGCGTTCGTTGAACGGCGGGTGGCAGAGCACGGCCTCGACCCTGCGGTCCTCGTGGCCGTCGGCGCGCAGGGTGTCCCCGGCCAGGGTGCGCACGGTCGCGTCGGAGTGCAGGGCCAGGCGCAGCGCGGTGAGGGCGGCGAGCTCGGGGGCGCTGTCCTGGCCGGACAGGTGCCGGCCGGGGCGGGCCGGGACGGCGCGCAGCAGGGCGCCGGTGCCGCAGGCGGGGTCGAGGACGGTGCGGGGCGTCCCGGCCAGGCGGGCCATCAGGTCGGCGGGTCCGGCCGGGGTGAGCGTGTACTGGCGGGGGTTGGCGTCGGTGTGGCGGCCGAGGAGGAACTCGAAGGTCTGCCGGGCGCCCAGTTCGGCGGCGAGTTCGGCGACGCCGCGCAGGAGCGGGACGGACGGCAGGAGCGCGGTGGCGTCGGGGACGCGGACGGCGCGCTCGCGCCGGGCGCCGAGGCGCGGGGTGACGACCCCGTCGAGCTCGGCGGGCAGCAGCCGGGCCATCCGCTCGTCGGAGACGGCGCTCACCGCGAGCCAGGCGGGCGGCCTGTCGCGGACCAGGAGCAGGGCGCAGCCCGCGTGCAGCAGGGCGGTGACGGGGCCCGCGGGGTGTCCGGCGAGCTGCTGCCAGACGCGTTCGCGCAGCGGGACCTCGACGAGTTTGCCCTGGTCGCGCAGCCACTGTTCGACCTCGGCGAGCGCGAAGGAGGGGCTGCTCCCGGTGCCGCCGACGGGTCGCGGGAAGTCGCCGTGCCGTCGGCGCCAGTTGCTGACGGCGGCCCGGCCGACCCCGGCGAGGCGGGCGATCCCCGCGGCGGTGACCTCGGTCGTGTCGTCCCGCGGCGTCATCTGGCTGCTCCCCTCGTCGCGCGGGGTCCTCGCGCGGCGTCGAGCATACCCAGGCGCGGGTCCGCACGTACCGCTTCACGGCCGTTAACCGACGGTTCACACAAACGCGTGTTGACTCGGTTCACACACTCCTGCTCTGATGTGTCTCACCGAACGACTTCCCTGGGGGGATCTCCATGCGTCACCACCCGCGTCACCACCTGCGCGCCCGCCTGCGCCGCTCCGCCGCCGTCGCCGCCTGCCTGACCGCGGCGGCCGTCGGCCTCGCGGCCTGCGGCACCGAGTCCGCCGGCACGGCGGCGGAGCGGAGCGGGACGCCGAAGGGTCCCTTCGCGGGACTGTCCGGGGCCGACATCGCACAGAAGGCGATCGCGGCGACCTCGAAGGCGACCTCGCTGCGCATCGCGGGCAAGGTGACGGACGAGGAGAGCGGGCCGATGTCGCTGGACATGGCGCTGAACACCTCGGGCACCTGCGCGGGCACCATCGGCAGCGGGCAGGGCTCGGTCGAGCTGCGCATCCCGGGCCCGGCCGCGGGCGGCACCGTCTACATGAAGTACGACGAGAAGTTCCTGCGCGCGCAGAGCAAGGGGGAGCCGGCCGCGGACGTGCAGGCGGCGGTGGACATGGTGGCGGGCCGCTGGGCGAAGACGCGGACGACCAGCGCCGACGCGAAGGAGATCGGCTCGTTCTGCGACCTCGACGTGCTCCTCGCCGACTTCAAGGACTCGGGCACGCTGGCCCGCAGGGGCGCGACGACCACGGTCGGCGGCACCCCGGCGATCAAACTCACCGAGAGCGACGGCAAGGCGACGTACACGCTGTACGTCGCCACCCGCGGCAAGCCCTACCTGCTGCGGATCGACTCGCGGGACCGCGCCGCGCAGCCCGAGTCCCTGACGTTCACCGACTACGGCAAGCCGGTGCGGGCGACCCCGCCCACCGGTGACGTCCTGGACCTGGACAAGCTCTAACGGCGGGCGGCAGGCGCCTCAGAGGGCGTGCCGCACCCACACGTTCGGCTCGACGTACACGCCGTAGCCGCGCGCCGGTTCGCAGTGCACCGGCACCAGCGCGCCCGCCACCTCGACCGGCCCTTCCTCGTCGAAGGGCAGCCCGGTCCACTCGCGCCACTGGGCGGTCGAGCCGGACACGGTCATGGAGGCGTGCGCGACCTTGTCGACGATCCCGCCGCCCCGTACGTGCACCCGCAGCCACGGGTCGTACGGAAGACCGTCCTCGCGGGTGCGGAAGGCGTACTCGTCGATCGGGGCGGCCGGTTCACGGTGCTTGGCGTTGGGGCGCACGGGCGCGACGACCTCGCTGAAGCCGTGGGCGCGGGCGTTGTCCCGCATCGCCGCGAGCATCCGCGCGGAGACGCCCCGGCCCCGCGCGCTCTCGGCCACGGTGATCTCGATCGCGCTGACCGTGTCCGCCTCCGCGCCGTGCCGCAGGTCGGAGAAGGCCCACAGCAGGACCTGGCCCCAGCCGCCGTCGGGCAGTTCGCCGTCCCCGCGGGCACGCAGCGCGAACGGCACGCTGAAGCCGCGGGCGACGACCTCGCCCCCGGCATCGGTGGCCACCAGGACGTACTCCGGCAGCTCCGCGACGATCCGGCCGATCAGCGACCAGCCCACCGGGTCGTGCTGGATGAACTCCGGCCAGTCCTCGGCCATGCTCCAGAGGGGGAGGGTGAGTTCGGGCCGCTCGGCCAGCGTCGTGATCTTCAGGTCCATGCGGCGCACGCTACGGGGCCCCTCCCGGCACGGCATCCGATTTATCCGGGGCCCCGGCCCGGCCCGGCGCGCGGGCCGGGCACGTCAGCGGGCACGTCAGCGGGCGTGGAAGCGGCCCGGGGCGAGGGTCGGGGCGTTGCCCGCGGGCAGCTTCTCGCCGGGGCAGGTGGTGAGGACCTTCTTCATCGCGTCCCGCTCGGCGCCGGTCACCCACACCCCGTACTTCTTCTTCACCGCGACCTGCCCGGCCACGTAGGTGCAGCGGTAGGCCTTGTTCGGCGGGAGCCAGGTCGCGGTGTCGCCGTCGCCCTTGCCGCGGTTGGGGCCCGCGTCGACCGCCAGGAGGTTGAGCGGGTCGTTGGCGAACGCGATGCGCTTGCCGGGCTCCCACCGGAAGGCGCCCTTCTGCCAGGCGTCCGACAGGGCCACGAGGTGGTCGATGTCGACCTGGCTGCGACCGCGCCGGAAGGTGACGTCCTTGCCGGTGTAGGGGTCGGGGGACAGCGTCCCGGAGGCCACCCGGCAGTCGCCGCCCTGGTAACGGACGTCCTTCAGGTCCCGCTTGAGGATGTCGTCGCGGGTCGGGCAGCTGTTGGAGTCGGTGTCGGCCCAGGCGCTGCCGAACCGCGCGCGGTCGTAACCGGTCTTGGGCGCCCGGCCCTTGACGGTCAGCGCGTCGACGGCGGCGAGCGCGGAGCCCGCCTTCGCGCCGGGACCGCCCACGCCCCTGTCCTTCAGGTCGTCGGCCTGGTCGCAGCCGGTGAGGAGCGCGGGGAGGGCGAGCAGGGCGAGCAGCGCCGGTGCGGTGCGCCGGTTCACCGGACCACCACCGCGTCGCCGAGGGAGACCGGCGCGGGCGCCAGCATCTCCGTGTGGAGGCCGATGCACATGTCGCGTTCGGTGGTGAGGGTCTTCAGGATGCGGTTGTCGGCGGCGAGGCCGGGCTGGGCCTGGGTGACCATGACGCAGCGCTTGACCCGCTTGAGGCCGCGCAGCCGCAGGGGCGGGGCGCCCGCGGTGCCCCCGATGACGATCTCGCGGTCCACCCAGTCCTCCTCGATCCAGGGTTCGTCGGTCTCGACGACGATGTTCTTGCGCAGCCGCCGTACGTCGACGGGCTCGCTCTCGCCCAGCAGGTCGGCCAGCGCCCGCAGCGAGGCGGTGCCGACGATCGAGACGGCCGACACGTCCTTGTGGCTGTCCTCGCCCTCACGGACCAACTCGACGCCCGCGCCGAAGCGTTCGGGGATGCGCGGGTCGCCGGGGCGCAGCGTCGCGCCGTCCGGGGCGGTGATCACCGGCAGGCCGTCCGCGTCGTACGTGGCGCAGTGCTCCAGGAGCCCCGGCGTACGGCGGAAGCGCGCGTGGTTCTTGCCGCTGCCCAGCTTCCCGTCGGCGTACCGCAGGGCCCACAGCCGGTCGCCGGCCACGCCGCGCGCATGGCACTCCAGACGGTCGTGTTCCTCCCCGAGCATCGACTTCACCGGGAACCGGCGCAGATTCACGACCTTGAGCGGCACGGCGCTCTCCCCTCCCCTGGGCGGACTCTCGCGGCCACCACGGTAGCGGCCAAGTGGTCCAGACCATATCGCCTCTTCGTCGAGCAAACGGGACACGGCGGACGTATCGTCGTCGGTGAGTCCGCTCCCCTCCCCCGCCTCTCAAGGAGTTCTCCCCATGGGCATCTTCGACCGGTTCAAGGACCAGGCCCAGGACAAGGGGGAGGACGTCGCGCAGGCGATGGACGCGGAGATCGAGGGGAAGACCGGCGCCGCGCCCGCGGGCCCGGACCGGCCGCGCGACGAGCCGTCCGCCGGGAAAGAGGAGCCGGACGCCGGCCGACCGGCCGCCGACGCACCGGACGCCGACGCCCCGGGCACCGAGGAGCCGGACGCCCCGCGCGGCCGGCGGCCCGCCTGACGCGCCCCGCCACCCCGGCATTACCCCGGCGGTAATCGACCGGCCACCGCCGCCCCGGCAGGATCGGGGCCGTCAGCCGGAGCCGAACCCGAGGAGCACCCCATGACCGCCGACGTCGCCACCGAGACGGCTGCCCGCACCCGCGCCGTCGTGCAGGAGTTCCTGACGGCCCGGATGGCCGGGGACACCGCGCGGATGACCGAGCTCTTCGCCGACCGGGTCGACTGGCTGCTCGCCGAGAACCCCGCCGCGCCGTGGATCCGGCCGCGCTCCACCGGCGCCGAGTGCGCCGCCCAGGCCGCGGAGCTGGCCGAGCACACCGTCGCCGAGGACGCCCGGGCCAGCCTGGACACCTTCCTCGTCGACGGCGCCGACGCGGTCCTGATGGGGCACCTCTCGGGCACCGTGCGCGCCACCGGCAGGTCCTTCGAGGGCCCCTTCGCCCTGCGGCTGACCGTCGAGGAGGGCCGGATCACCCGGCACCACCTCTACGAGAACGGCCTGTCGATCGCGCAGGCCTGCGCCCCCGCGGCCTGACCGCCCCCTGCCCCGGCCCTGCGCCTACGCCTGCGCCTGCGCCTGCGCCTACGACCCAAGGATCGACGTCAGGAACTCGCCGACCCAGCCGAGGAGTTCGCGTCCGACCAGCGGCTTGCCGCCGACCTTCGCGGTCTTCGGGCGCGGCACCAGGACCTGGTGCGCGGCGGCCTTGATGACGGTGCCGGGGTAGAGCCGCTTCAGGCGCAGCTCCTGCGACTCCCGCAACTCCACCGGGGCGAAGCGGATGTTGGTGCCCTGCAGCACGATCTCGCCGACCCCGCAGGCGCGGGCCAGCATCCGCAGGCCCGCCACGAGCAGCAGGTTCTCCACCGGCTCCGGCAACTTGCCGTAGCGGTCGGTGAGTTCCTCGCGCACCGAGGCGATGTCCTGCTCCGTGGTGGCCGAGGCGATGGCACGGTAGGCCTGCAGGCGCAGCCGCTCGCCGGGGGCGTAGTCGTGCGGGACGTGCGCGTCGACCGGCAGCTCGATCTTGACCTCCAGCGGCGGCTCCTCCTCGACCCCGCCCTCCAGGGAGGCCCGGTAGTCGGCCACGGCCTCGCCGACCATCCGCACATACAGGTCGAAGCCGACGCCCGCGATGTGCCCGGACTGCTCGCCGCCCAGCAGGTTTCCGGCGCCGCGGATCTCCAGGTCCTTCATCGCGACGTACATGCCCGCGCCCATCTCGGTGTGCTGGGCGATGGTCGCGAGGCGCTCGTGGGCGGTCTCGGTCAGCGGCTTCTCCGGCGGGTAGAGGAAGTAGGCGTAGCCGCGCTCGCGGCCGCGCCCGACCCGGCCGCGCAGCTGGTGCAGCTGGGAGAGGCCGAAGTTGTCGCCGCGCTCCACGATCAGCGTGTTGGCGTTGGAGATGTCGATGCCGGACTCGACGATCGTCGTCGAGACGAGCACGTCGAACTTCTTCTCCCAGAAGTCCACCACGACCTGTTCCAGGGCCTGTTCGGACATCTGGCCGTGGGCGGTCGCGATCCGGGCCTCCGGCACGATGTCCCGGAGCCTGGCGGCCGCCCGGTCGATGGACTCGACGCGGTTGTGGATGTAGAAGACCTGGCCCTCGCGCAGCAGTTCACGGCGCACGGCCGCGCCGATCTGCTTCTCCTCGTAGGGGCCGACGAAGGTGAGCACCGGGTGGCGCTCCTCGGGCGGCGTGGTGATCGTCGACATCTCGCGGATGCCGGTCACGGCCATTTCGAGCGTACGGGGAATGGGCGTCGCGGACATGGTGAGCACGTCGACGTTGGCCCGGAGCTTCTTCAGCTGCTCCTTGTGCTCGACGCCGAAGCGCTGCTCCTCGTCGACGATGACCAGGCCCAGGTCCTTGAACTTGGTCTCGGACGAGAAGAGGCGGTGGGTGCCGATGACGATGTCGACGGAGCCGTCCCGCAGGCCCTCCAGGGTCGCCTTGGACTCGATGTCGGTCTGGAAGCGGCTGAGCGCCCGGACGTTCACCGGGAACTGGGAGTAGCGCTCGGAGAAGGTGCCGAAGTGCTGCTGCACCAGGAGCGTGGTCGGGACCAGGACGGCGACCTGCTTGCCGTCCTGCACCGCCTTGAAGGCCGCGCGGACCGCGATCTCCGTCTTGCCGTAGCCGACGTCGCCGCAGATCAGCCGGTCCATCGGGACCGTCTTCTCCATGTCCTCCTTGACCTCGGCGATCGTGGTGAGCTGGTCGGGCGTCTCCGCGTAGGGGAAGGCGTCCTCCAGCTCGCGCTGCCAGGGGGTGTCGGCGCCGAAGGCGTGGCCGGGCGCCGCCATGCGCGCGGAGTACAGCTTGATGAGGTCCGCGGCGATCTCCTTGACCGCCTTCTTCGCCCGCGCCTTCGTCTTCGTCCAGTCGGCGCCGCCGAGCCGGTGCAGCGTGGGGGCCTCGCCGCCGACGTACTTGGTGATCTGCTCCAGCTGGTCGGTGGGGATGTAGAGCCGGTCGCCGGGCTGGCCGCGCTTGGCGGGGGCGTACTCGACGACCAGGTACTCGCGGGTGGCGCCCTGGACGGTGCGCTGGACCATCTCGATGTAGCGGCCGACGCCGTGCTGCTCGTGGACGATGTAGTCGCCGGCCTCCAGGGTCAGCGGGTCGATCGTCTTGCGGCGGCGGGCCGGCATCCGCTGGCCGTCCTTGCCGGCCGCCTTCTGGCCGGACAGGTCGGTCTCGGTGAGCACGGCCAGCTTGAGCGCGGGGTCGATGAAGCCGTAGTCGATCGAGCCGCAGGAGACATGCACGACGGACGGCGTCAGCTCGGCCAGGTCCGCGTCCAGGCGGGCCGCGATACCCTCGCCGCCCAGGACCTCCACGGTGCGCGACGCGGGGCCGTGGCCCTCGGTGACGTAGACCGTGCGCCAGCCGTCGGCGAGCCAGCCCTTGGTGTCGGCGAGGGCCTTCGCGGTGTCGCCGCGGTAGGTCTCCGGGGCGTGCATGCCGAGCTTGAGGGTGTCGTCGTCCAGCTCCTCGTCGGCGGCGAACGGCGAGACCGACCACCACATCATCCCGAGGTCGCCCGCGTGGTCCCGGACGTCCGCGATGCCCCACAGGGAGGCGGCGCCCACGTCGATGGGGGCCTCGCCGCCGCCCGCGGTGGCCGCCCAGGACGCCTGGAGGAACTCCTGCGAGGTCGCCACCAGGTCGGCGGCGCGGGTGCGCACCCGCTCCGGGTCGCAGACCACCGCCATGGACCCCTTCGGCAGCACGTCGAGCAGCAGCTCCATGTCGTCCACCAGGACCGGGGCCAGCGACTCCATGCCCTCGACGGCGATGCCCTCGGCGATCTTCCCGAGCAGCTCGCCCAGCTCCGGGTGGAGCTCGGCCAGGG
The DNA here is from genome assembly GCF_042889645.1 of Streptomyces sp. NPDC002564. Classification (NCBI taxonomy): domain Bacteria; kingdom Bacillati; phylum Actinomycetota; class Actinomycetes; order Kitasatosporales; family Streptomycetaceae; genus Streptomyces; species Streptomyces sp. NPDC002564. The sequence continues at coordinate 114,848 of NZ_JBIARE010000012.1, forward strand.
CGGCGGCCTTCTCGCGGACCGCGTCGGTGAGCAGCAGCTCACGGCAGGGCGGCGCCCACAGGCCGTGCTCGGCGACTTCCAGGGAGCGCTGGTCGGCGACCTTGAAGTACCGGATCTCCTCGACGTCGTCGCCCCAGAACTCCACGCGCAGCGGGTGTTCCTCGGTGGGCGGGAAGACATCGAGGATGCCGCCGCGCACGGCGAACTCGCCGCGCTTCTCGACCAGCTCGACCCGGGAGTACGCGGCGGCCGCGAGCGCCTCGACGATCTCGTTCAGATCGGTGCTCTGGCCGGAGCGCAGCGCCACGGGCTCCAGGTCGCCCAGGCCCTTGACCTGCGGCTGCAGCACCGAGCGGACCGGCGCGACGACCACCGAGACCGGGCCGGTCTCCGGGTCGTCCTCGCGCGGGTGGGCGAGCCGGCGCAGCACCGCGAGGCGGCGGCCGACCGTGTCGGAGCGAGGCGAGAGGCGCTCGTGCGGGAGCGTCTCCCACGAGGGGTACTCCGCGACGCCGTCCGGCGGCAGGATCGTGCGCAGCGCGGCGGCCAGGTCCTCGGCCTCCCGGCCGGTGGCCGTCACGGCCAGGACGGTGCGGCCGGACTCCCTGGCCAGCGCCGCCACCGCGAAGGGCCGGGCCGCGGGCGGGCCGACCAGGTCGACGTGCATGCGGTGGCCGTCGGTCGCGGCCTCGGCCGCTTCGGCGAGTGCCGAGTCCTTGACGACAGCGTCGAGCAGACCGTGCAGGCTCATTGAAGGCTTTCCGTCCAGATAACCGGAGTGAGTGGGCAGCGCGAAGGGCCCGGCACGTCGTACGGGCCGGGGGTCTCCAGCGTACGACTCCGGGCTGATCGGCGCGGCCCGGTCGGGCCGGGTCCGGCGGCCGGGACCCGGCGCCGCCTCCCGGACAATGTCCCGAAAGAGCCGGTCCGAAAAATTATGGCCCCCCGCGTAAACCGGACGCGTGTGCCAGGCGTACTGCCTACGAGAGCCCCGCACGCCACAGCTGCACCACGCGCCGCACGCACCAGGAGACCACTTGACCGACGAGGAGTTCGAGGCGTTCTACGCGCACTCCGTGCGACCGCTGGTCGGGCAGGTGTATCTGATGACGGGCGACCTCCACGAGGCGCAGGACGTGGTCCAGGAGGCCTTCGTGCGGGCCTGGGCGCGCCGCTCCCGCCTGGAGCGGGACGCCGGACCCGAGGCGTGGATCAGGACCGTCGCCCGGCGGCTCGCCGTCTCCCGGTGGCGCCGGCACGGGCGGTCCGCGGACGCCTGGCGGCGCCACCACGGCGGCCGGCCGGCCGACATCGCCGAGCCCGACCCGGGCACGGTCGCGCTGGTCGCCGCGCTGCGCAGGCTCCCCGAGCGGCAGCGGCGGGTCGCCGTCCTGCACTACGTGTGCGACCTGTCCGTCCAGCAGGTGGCCGCGGAGACCGGGATCGCCGCCGGGACCGTGAAGTCCCACCTCTCCCGCGCCCGGGCGGCCCTCGCACCGCACCTCGACGACGCGCCCACCTCGGAGGAGCCCCGTGACTGAGCCCCCGTCCCCGCCCGACGACCGCCTCGCCGGCGCGCTCCGGCGGGCCGCCGCGGCGGGCGGCTCGCTCGCCGCGCCCGCCCCCGCCGGACAGGTCGCCGCACGCGGGGCCCGCCGCAGGCGCCGCACCCAGGCGCTGGCCGCGGCCGCCGCCGTGTGCCTGGTGTCCGGCGGCGTGGCCCTCGCCGCGGTGCAGCTGGGGCAGCGGGGCGAACCGGTGGGGCCCGCGGTGCCGCCGAGCCCGACGAAGTCCGCGTCCCTGCCCGAGTCCGCCCGCTCCACCGACTCCGCCCGCTCCGGACTCCCCCACTCCGGCCGCACCCCCTCCGGCCAGGCCCCGCCACCGCCCACGGCCACGCCCTCCGACCTGCCGACCCGGCTGCCGCCGTCCACGGCCCCCGCCACGTCCACGCCCCCGACCGGATCGCCCTCGCCCGCCTCGTCGGGCGACTGAGTACGGTCGAACACACCGCCGCACCCGCCACGCCCCGCTCCCCGCAGGGGCCGCACCGCCTCCCACCAGAAAGCCACCCCATGCCCGGAGCCCAGACCGACCTCCCCGCCCAGGAGCGCGCCGACGAGCTCATACCGGGGCGGGACCGGACCCGCCCCGCGCCCGCCACCGGCGTGCCCGCACGGCTCCGGAACCGCGCCCCGCGACTCCTCGGGAACGCCGCCCCCCACCTGCTGGCCGCCGTGCTGTTCGTCGCGTACACCCTCGTGTCCGTCAACCGGTGGCGGCGCCTGGAGTCCCTGTCCTGGGACCTCGGCATCTTCGAACAGGCCGTCCGCGCCTACGCCCACCTCCAGGTGCCGGTCGCCGACCTCAAGGGGCCCGGCGCCAACATCCTGGGCGACCACTTCAGCCCCATCACCGCCCTCCTCGCCCCGGCGTACCGCCTCTTCCCCTCCCCGCTGACCCTGCTCGTCGCCCAGGCGCTGCTCCTGGCCGTCTCCGCGATCCCCGTCACCCGGGCCGCCACCCGGCTCCTGGGCCGGGCGTCCGGGCTCTGCGTCGGCGTGGCCTACGGCCTGTCCTGGGGCATCCAGCGCGCCGTCGACTTCGACTTCCACGAGATCTGCTTCGCCGTGCCGCTGATCGCCTTCGCCCTGGAGGCGCTGCTGCGCGGGCGCCCGCGGGCCGCGCTGCTGTGGGCGCTGCCGCTGGTCCTGGTCAAGGAGGACCTGGGCGTGACGCTCGCGGCGCTCGCCGTCGTCGTGGCGATCCGCTCCCGCCGCACGGACCCGAAGGCCGTGCCCTGGGCCCTGGGCGTCGCCGCGTTCGGCGCGGTCGCCACCCTGGTCACCCTCACGCTGGTCGTCCCCGCCTTCAACTCCGTCGGCGCGTACGACTACTGGGACAAGGTCGGCGAGGCGGGCGGCGCCGCCGGTCTCCTCGACGGCACCGGCACCAAGCTGCGCACGCTGGCCTGGCTGCTGATCCCCACCGGCGGGCTGCTCGCCCTGCGCTCCCCGCTGCTGCTGGTCGCCCTGCCCACCGTGGGCTGGCGGTTCCTGTCCGCCGACGACCACTACTGGGGCACCGACTGGCACTACAGCGCCGTCCTGATGCCGGTCGTCCTGCTCGCCCTCGCCGACGCCGCGCACACCGCGCGCCGCGACCGGCGGCCGTGGCTGCGCGCGTACGCGGACCGGCTGCCCGCCTGCGCCGCCGCGGCCGCCCTCGCCCTGACCACCGCGCTGCCGATCGGCGGCCTCACCGAGGCGGCGACGTACGAGAAGAGCAAGCAGGTCGTCGCCGTCGAGCGGATGCTGGACCGGATCCCGGACGACGCGACCGTCGAGGCGAACATCGGCCCGATCTCCCGGCTGACCTCGCGGACCCGGGTCTTCTGGGTGGGCGCGGCCCGTCCGGTCGTGCCCGACTACTTCGCCCTGGACGTCCGCGACGGCTGGACCAAGAACCCCGTCGCGTACGCCGAGTCGCTGCACCCGGGCACGCACTACGTGGCCGAGGACACCGCCCACGGCTACGTGCTGCTGCGCCGGGAGTGAGCGGCGCCCGGCCCGCACGTACGGCGGCCCCGGCGGGCGCGTGACGCGCCGGCCGGGGCCGTCCCCCGCTCCCCCGTGGCGGTGGCTATTCGGTGGCGATGGCGTCGAGGACGTTCATCCGGCCGGCCCGGAAGGCGGGCACCAGCGCGGCGAACAGGCCCACGAACGCCGACCCGACGAAGACCGCGACGATCGTCGGCCAGGGGATCTCCAGGACCTTCAGGCCCTCCAGGGCCAGCAGCTTCTGGGCGGTGGCGCCCCAGCCCATGCCGAGACCGAGGCCGAGCAGCGCGCCGAACAGGGCGATGACCACCGACTCCATGCGGATCATGCGGCGCAGCTGGCGGCGGGAGAGACCGATCGCCCGCATCAGGCCGATCTCGCGGGTGCGCTCCACCACCGAGAGGGCCAGGGTGTTCACCACGCCGAGGATCGCGACGATGATCGCGAGGCCCAGCAGGCCGTAGACCATGTTCAGGAGCTGGCCGACCTGGTCCTTCAGCGTCTGCTTGAAGTCGGTCTGGTCCATCACCTTGTACTGCGGGTACTTCTCCAGGGACTCCTTCAGGGAGGCGTAGGCGGCCTTCTCCTGACCCTTGTCGGCCGAGGCGAACATCATGTCGTTCTGCGGGATCCGGTCGGCGGGGACGTACCGCTCCATCGTCGTGATGTTGAGGTACATCGCGCCCTTGTCGACCGACGTGTCGTCCTCGGTGATCGCCGCGAGCCGCAGGGTGGCCGTCCTGCCGTGCTCGAAGGCGATCTTCAGCCGGTCGCCGACCTTCAGCCCGTGCTCGGCGGCGAAAGCGTCGCCGACCGACATGGCGTCCTTGCCGTAGGCGGCGGGCAGCTTGCCCGCGACGGTCTCGCGGCGCAGGTCGGTGGCGTAGGACGGGTCGGCGGCGCTCAGGCCGACGCCGTCGACCTTCTTGCCGGCGGGCGTCGTCATGTCCGCGTTGATCTGCTTGTAGCGGGTGATGTGCGCGATGTGGTCGGCGGTGCCCAGGGACCGGGCGGCCTTCTCGGTGATGGAGATGCCGGGCTGGGTGGGCTGGACGATGAAGTCGGCGCCGACCGACTTGTCGAGCTCGTCGGTGGCCGAGGCCACCATCGAGGAGCCGACGACGGAGAGGCAGGCGACCAGCGCGAGGCCGATCATCAGGGCCGCGCCGGTGGCGCCGGTGCGGCGCGGGTTGCGCAGCGCGTTGCGCTCGGCCATCCGTCCGACCGGGCCGAACATCCGCAGCAGCAGGGCGCTGATGACGCGGACCACGCCGGAGGCGAGCACCGGGCCGATGACGACGAAGCCGATGAGGGTCAGGACGACGCCGCCGCCCAGGAAGAGCGAGCCCTCGCTCGCCTTGTCGGCCTGCGCCGCGGTGTAGAGGCCGAAGCCGCCCGCGCCGGTCAGGACCAGGCCGATGACGGCGCGCAGCGCGCTCGCCCTGCCGTCGGCCGGGGTGCCCGCGTCGCGCAGTGCGGCCATCGGCGAGACCTTGCCGGCCCGTCGTGCGGGGAGGTAGGCGGCGAGGACGGTGACGACGATGCCGAGGACCATGCCGAGGACCGGCGTCGTCCACTTCACCGTGAGGTCGCCGGTGGACAGTTCCATGCCCATCCCGGCCATCAGCTTCATCAGGCCGATCGCCAGGCCGATGCCCGCGCCGACGCCGAGGACCGAGCCGAAGACGCCGAGCAGCAGCGCCTCGACGAGCACCGAGCGGTTGACCTGCTTGCGGCTGGACCCGATGGCCCGCATCAGGCCGATCTCGCGGGTGCGCTGGGCGACCAGCATCGAGAAGGTGTTGATGATGAGGAAGATGCCGACGAGGAAGGCGATCCCGGCGAAGCCGAGCATCGCGTACTTCATCACGTCGAGGAAGCTGCCGACGTCCTTGCGGTTGTCGTCGGCGGTCTCCTGCTGCGTGCGGACCTCGTAGCGGGACGTGTCCAGCGTCCTGGCGACGTCCGCCTTCAGGGCGCTGTCGCTGACGCCCGCCTCGGCGGCCAGGTTGACGTGCGTGAACCGGCCGGTAGCGCCCAGGAGTTCGCGCTGCGAGGTCCGGGTGTCGAAGTAGACGATCGCGGCACCGGGGTTGGTCACCTTGAAGGTGGCGATGCCGGAGATCCTCGCGGTGTGGTCGCCGGTCGCGGCGATGGTGCGCAGCTCGTCGCCGATCTTGAGGTGGTGCTTGTCGGCGGTGTCGGCGTCGATCATCACGTCGGCGGGGCCGCGCGGGGCGTGGCCGGAGGTGATGTCCATCGAACGCAGCTCGTTGCGCGTCCAGTTGCCCGCGATGGTCGGGCCGCCGCTGGTCGGCCCCATGTTCTTGTTCCGGTCGTCGACGACGGTCACGCTCTGGCTGCTGACCGCGCCCTCGGCGGACTTCACGCCCGGCGCCTTCGCCACCTGTCCGACGACGGAGGCGGGCAGCGACTCGGGCTTGCCGCTGCGCGGCGTGTCGCCCGCGTCCCCGGCGGACTCGGGGCTGACGGTGACGTCGGCGGAGGTCGCCGCGAAGAGCTTGTCGAAGGTGGTGCTCAGGGTGTCGGAGAAGACGAGGGTGCCGCACACGAACGCCACCGAGAGGACCACGGCGACCGCGGAGAGCGCCATGCGGCCCTTGTGCGCGAAGAAGTTGCGCATCGAGGTCTTGAGGACGGTCATGACGTACGCCCCCGCGCGTCGAAGGACTTCATGCGGTCCAGGACCTGGTCGGCGGTCGGCTGGTGCATCTCGTCGACGATCCGGCCGTCGGCGAGGTACAGGACGCGGTCCGCGTACGAGGCGGCGACCGGGTCGTGGGTGACCATCACGATGGTCTGGCCGAGCTCGGTGACCGAGCGGCGCAGGAAGCCCAGCACCTCGGCGCCGGCGCGGGAGTCGAGGTTTCCGGTCGGCTCGTCACCGAAGATGATCTCGGGCCGGGAGGCGAGGGCGCGGGCCACGGCGACGCGCTGCTGCTGGCCGCCGGAGAGCTCGGTGGGGCGGTGCTTGAGGCGCCCGGCCAGGCCCACGGTCTCCACGACCTGGTCGAGCCAGCCGCGGTCGGGCCTGCGGCCCGCGATGTCCATCGGGAGCGTGATGTTCTCGATGGCGTTCAGGGTGGGCAGCAGGTTGAACGCCTGGAAGATGAAGCCGATCCGGTCCCGGCGCAGCCGCGTGAGCTTCTTGTCCTTGAGGCCGGTGATCTCGGTCTCGTCGAGGTAGATCTGCCCGCTGCTGACCGTGTCGAGGCCGGCGAGGCAGTGCATCAGGGTGGACTTGCCGGAGCCGGAGGGCCCCATGATCGCGGTGAACTGCCCGCGGGCGATGTCCACGTCGATGTGGTCGAGCGCGACGACGCGGGTCTCCCCGGTGCCGTACGCCTTCACGACCTGGCGCGCCCGAGCCGCCACGGCCGTACGCCCTCCAGTGCCCCCGTGCCTGGGTGTGGTCACAGCCGTTGTCACGGTACGTCTCCTATGTCGGTCATGCGATGCGTCAGGTGTGTGCGGTACTTCACGGTGCGTGCGGTGCGTGCGGGTCCGCGCGGTGTGCCCTGCGCGGGCGGTGCGGCGCGGTGGTGGTGTGGTGGTGCGGCGCGCGTGAAGTGCGGTGTGAGCGGTACGACTTCGGCGCGTCCTCAGTCTCCGGCCGCGAGGGGGTCCGGCGCGCTGGTGCTCAGCGCAGTCTTTTCCGGGGGAAAACCCCACCCTTGTTGGTGTGGTTCTCCGAGCCCCGTACGAGCCGCCGTACGAGCCGCCCCCGTGCCCGGCTCGTAAAGACAATCTAAGAACAGCCCGGGGCCCGCCTCATCCTCCGGCGGGACGAACGCCCCCCGGTCCGATGTACGGAGGTACCCCTAGGGGATCTCCACCCGCCGGTGGAGATCACCTCAGGGTTGCCTCCACCCTGCCCTCCACCTCCGCCGGGTGAGAAAGTGGCCCGCAGCAACCGGATGCAGGGGGAAGGAAGTTCCGTGGGCACCCAGGACGCGATACGCGGCAGGGGCGCGGTCGTCGCCGCGCTCATGCTGGCCATGGCGCTGGCCGCCGTCGACTCGACGATCGTGTCGACCGCCGTCCCGCAGATCGTGGGCTCGCTGGGCGGCTTCTCGATCTTCTCCTGGCTCTTCTCCGGCTACCTCCTCGCCGCCACCGTCACCCTGCCCGTCTACGGCAAGCTCTCCGACACCTTCGGCCGCAAGCCGGTGCTCGTCGTGGGCTGCGTGCTGTTCCTGCTGGGCTCGGCGCTCTGCGCGTGCGCCTGGAACATGGAGTCGCTCATCGCCTTCCGCGTCGTCCAGGGGCTGGGCGGCGGCGCGGTCCAGGGCACCGTGCAGACCCTCGCGGCCGACCTCTACCCGCTCAAGGAACGCCCCAAGATCCAGGCGAAGTTGTCGACCGTCTGGGCCACCTCGGCCGTCGCGGGACCCGCGCTCGGCGGCTTCATCGCCTCGTACGCGGACTGGCGCTGGATCTTCCTGATCAATCTGCCCATCGGGGCGGTCGCCCTCTGGCTGATCGTGCGCCACCTGCACGAACCCGAACGGGAGAGCGTCCCGCGCGGCCGCGTCGACTGGCCCGGCGCGCTCGCCGTCTTCGCCTGCGGCGGCACGCTCCTGACCGCCCTCGTGCAGGGCGGCGTCGCCTGGGACTGGCTGTCCGCGCCGTCCCTCGCCCTGTTCGCCGCCGGGCTCGCGCTGATCGGCGCCGTCGTCCTCATCGAGCGCAGGGCGGCCGAGCCGATCATCCCCGGCTGGGTCTGGCAGCGCCGCACCATCGCCGCGGTGAACCTCGCCCTCGGCGCGCTCGGCCTGCTCATGGTCGCCCCCACGGTCTTCCTGCCGACCTACGCCCAGTCCGTGCTCGGACTCGCGCCCGTCGCCGCCGGGTTCGTGCTCTCCGTGATGACGCTGAGCTGGCCCGTCTCGGCCGCGCTCAGCCAGCACGTCTACCGCAGGATCGGCTTCCGCAACACCGCCGTCGTCGGCATCGGCGCCGCCGCCCTGATCCTCTTCGCGTTCCTGCTCCTGCCCTACCCCGGCAGCGCCTGGCAGCCGGCCCTGCTCATGCTGCTGCTCGGCGCCGCGCTCGGCCTCTTCCAACTGCCGTTGATCGTCGGCGTCCAGTCCACCGTCGGCTGGGCCGAACGCGGCACGGCCACCGCCTCCGTCCTCTTCTGCCGCCAGATCGGCCAGACCCTGGGCGCCGCCCTCTTCGGCGCGGTCGCCAACGGCGTCCTGAGCGCCCGCCTCGGCGGCTCGGGCTCCCTGGACTCGGTGGCCCGCATCCTGGACGACCCCGGCTCCGTCGCCGACCCCGAACCCCTGCGCCGGGCCGTCGACGCGGCGGTCGACGCGGTCTACCTGGGCGCGGCCTGCGCGGCCCTGGCCGCCCTCCTGGTCCTCCTCTTCCTGGCCCCCCGCCGCTTCCCGGTCCTCCAGGAGAACCACCTCGCACCCCGACCGGAACGGGTGCCGCCGAAGTGACCGCGCCTCCGGTGCTCCTGGCCGAGGGCGAACGGTTCACCGCTCGGTTCACGCCCCCCCGCATCCGGCGGTCCGTCGGGCGGGCGCGGGACCCCAGGGCTGGGCCCCAGGGCGGGGAGCCCAGGGCGGGGGCCCTTCCCTACGGTGTCTCCTCCGCCGGGGCGCGGCCCGTCAGGGCGGCCAGGCTGGTGCGGACGTGGTCCATGTGGGCCCGCACCTCGTCCCACTGCTCGCCGTGCTCGCGCAGCACCCGCTCCGTCTCGCGGGCCACCCGCTCCTCGACGACGCCGGCCTCCGCGACCAGCTCCGCGGCACGGGCCTCCGCGTCCTCCTGGCGGTGACGTGCGGACTCCTCCGCCTCGGCGAAGGCCCGCTTGGCCTCCGACAGGCGCGCCTCGGCGGCGGCCACCCGCTCCGCCTCCCACGCGTCCGACGCCGCCTCGCGGTCCGCCGCCTCCCGCTCGGCGGCCTCCCACCGCTCCTTGTGCTCCTTCTCCTGCTCCGCGAGCATCCCCTCGCACCGCTGCCGCATCTCCCGCAGCGCCGCGAGCGCCTCGCCCCGCCACTCCTTCACGTCCCGCCGGGCGGCGAGCCGCGCCTCGTCGGCCGTGGTCCGGTCCGCGCGCAGGCGCCGGTCCGCCCGCTCCTCCGCGTCCGCGCCGACCGCGTCGGCCGCCGCGCGCGCGGCGTCCCGCAGCTCCCGCGCCCCCGCCTCCGCGGCCTCCGTCACCGCCTGCGCGTCGGCCCTGGCCGCCTCCAGGACGGCGGCCCCCTCGGTCTCGGCGAGCGCCAGGATCTGCCGGGCCCGCTCTCCGAGCGTCTCGTACGTCTGAGGGGCGAGCCGGGACACCACGTCCCGCAGGCGCTCGGCCTCCGCCTCCATCTCCTTGGCCAGGACGGTCAGCCGGGCCGCGCGCTCCCACGACCCGTCGCGCTCCTGGGACAGGGCGGCGGCGTACGCCTCGACCTGTTCGGGACGGTAGCCGCGCCCCCGCACGGTGACGAAGCCGTGCGGCGACGACGATGCACCGCTGCTGCTCATCCTTGGATCCCCTCTCCGAGGTACCACGCGCGTACAGCACGATTGGCGCACATCTTGATGGATCAAGTGGAAGTGCTCATAACGCGACACTCCGCCCACTCCACCCGGTCAAGGATGCGCCAATTGGTGGCAGAAGTCGGAATCGGGGTGTCGTCCCCGGCCGCGCACGGCCGAGGCGCCCGCCCCCTTCCGGGGGTCGGGCGCCTCGGTCCGGCACGTCGTGCCGTACGACGACGGGCTACAGCAGGCCGTCCCACATCTGCTCTAGGAGCACCGACCACCAGCTCTCCGGCGACGCGAGCGCCGCCGGGTCCAGGGCGGCGAGCTGGCTCTGGAAGTCGACGGTCCAGCGGCCCGCCTGCTCCTGGTTGAGCCCGTACCGCAGCCGCCACATCCGGCCGAGCAGCGCCATGCAGCGGGTGAACTCGGGCAGCCCGGTGTTCACGAACTGCGGCGGCACCGGCGCACCGCCGGGCCCCGCCTCCACCGGCACGGCCACGATGTTCGCCGTCCCGTACTGCACGCACAGGGCGCGGCCGAAGTCGCTGCCCATCACCAGGTACGAGCCCGCGTCCGACGCGGCCTGCACCCCCCGCTCCTGCGCCAGCTCCGCCAGGGTCGGCACCGGCCTGCCCGGCTGGGCCTGCGCCCAGAAGAACGGCCCGAAGTCGACGGGCAGCCCCGCCACCACGAGCGTGTGCGCCACGATGTCCGGCACGCCCTGGCGCGACACCGCCCGCTGGTCGAAGCGGAAGATGCCGGGGCCGAAGGCCGCGGCCAGCTCCTGCGCGACGCCCTCCGGCGGGATCGGCGGGACGGGCGGCATCGGCTGCAGCGGTGCCCGCACCGGCGCGGGCCTGGCCGGGCCGTCCGCCACCTGGTGCAGCTCGCCCTGGTGGGCGAGGAGTTGCTGCATGCCCTGCCGGCGCGACGCGTGGTCCCTGCCGTACGGGGCGATCGAGGTGATCCGCGCCTGCGGCCAGGTCTCGCGGATCATCCGGGCGCAGTACGCGCCCGGCAGCTCGCACGACTCCAGCTCGGTGTGCAGCTCCAGGACCTGCTGCGGCGGCACGTTCATGCCGCGCAGCTCGTGCAGGATCTGCCACTCCGGGTGCGGGGTGCCGGGCGCCGAGCGGCGGATGACCTGCTGCTCGGAGCCGTCGGCGGCGCGGTAGCGCAGCACGGCCTGGTAGCCGGGGCCGACGGTCGGCTGGCCGACGGGCGGCTGCGGATAGCCGTACGGCTGCCCGCCCGGCGGCACACCGGGCGCGCCGGGTCCGGGCATGCCCGGGGCGGGCGGCGGCATACCGGGCGCGCCCGGACCGCCGACGGCGGGGCCGGCCAGCATCGTCGCGGCGTGGTGGACACCGCCCGGAGGCGTACCGGGGGCCGCGGGCGGCAGCGGGGCGCCGGGCGGACCGGGAGGCTGGGGAGCACCGGGAACGCCGGGCGGACCCGGGGGCTGGGGCGCACCGGGAGCACCCGGCGGCTTCACACCACCGGGACCGCCCATGCTCGGATCCGCCAGCATCGTCGCCGCGTGGTGGACACCGCCCGGAGGCGTACCGGGGGCGCCGGGCGGACCCGGAGGCTGCGGGGCGCCCGGAGCACCGGGCGGGCCGGGAGGCTGGGGCGCACCCGGAGCACCGGGCGGACCGGGAGGCTGCGGAGCACCGGGAGCACCCGGCGGCTTCACACCACCGGGACCGCCCATGCTCGGATCCGCCAGCATCGTCGCGGCATGGTGGACACCGCCCGGAGGCGTACCCGGGGTACCAGGCGTACCCGGCGTGCCGGGAGCGGCCGGAGCACCCGGGGCGCCGGGCGGCTGGGGCGCACCCGGTGCCGCGGGCGGCCCGGGCTGCCCGTCCGGGCCGAGCGAGGAGACGAGCTGCGTCGGGACGTACCCACCGGCAGGCGTGCCGGGCGCACCGGGCCCGGACGGCGGCGGCGTACTCCCCGCGGGCGCGGCGGGCGCACCCGGCGGGGCGGGAGGCGGCGGCGTGCCCGCACCGCTCCCCCGCGGCCCGTCCGCCTTGCTCGTGGCGGCGGAGGCGAGGTCACCGGCCGCTGCCGAGGCGTCGGGCCCCTGCGGATAGCCGTAAGCGGAAGCACCCGGCGGCGGAGGCGGCGGCGAACCGGCAGGCGGCTGCGACGCGTTCGGCGGCGGACCCGCAGGTGCGGCAGGCGCCTGCGGATAGCCGTAAGCCGAAGCACCCGACGGAGGCGGCGGCGAACCGGCAGGCGGCTGCGACGCGTTCGGCGGCGGGGCGGTGGGGCCGCCCGGCGACGCGTCGTCCAGGGCGGGCGCGACCGACGTCCGCGGCAGCTGGCTGCCCCCGTGCATCAGGGCCGTCTTGGCTTCCGGCGCGGCACTCGGCGGCGGCGCGTCGTCCTCGTCGAGGTTGGCCAGCGGCGGCGCGAACACCGTCGCGGGCAGCGCCACCGAGTGGTCGTCGCCCTCGTCCGCGTTGGTGTCCGTACCGGCCCACGGGGTCGCCCCCGCGGGCAGGCCCGGCGACGTCGCGGGCAGGCTGTCGGCCCGCTCCGGCTCGCCGCCCCCGTCCGCCGCCGCGGGCCACGGCGTACCGCCGCCCGGCGCCGCAGGGCCCGAACTCCCCGTCTCCGCAAGCCCGTCCGGCGAAGCCGAAGCCGCGGCCGGAGACGGAGAAGAGAACGGAGAAGGAGCAGGGGAAGGGGAAGGGGAAGGGGAAGGGGAAGGGGAAGGGGAAGGGGAAGGCGACGGAGATGGCGACGGCGCCAAGTCCTGCGGCTCCGCGGCCTCGTCGGCCCGCTCCGCGTCCTCGTCGGCCCGCGCACCCGCCCCCGCCCCCGCCCGCCGGTCCGGAATGCCGAGCTTGTCCGCCGCCTCCTGGAGCCACTCCGGCGGGCTCAACAGGAACGACGTCTGGTTCAGGTCGACCCGCTCCGGCGGCGGGGGCGCCGCGTCCTGCGGACCCACGTCCGGCAGCCCGTACTCCTCCTCGTACCGCCGGATCACCTCGCCCACCGGCAGCCCGGGCCACAGCGTGGCCTCGCCGCTGTCCCGCGCGATGACGAGCCGCTGGGCGCCGCCGTCGGACACCGGACCGTTCTCCCGGTCCTCGGCCCACACGACGAACCCCAGGTCGAACTCCCGGACCCGCACCTCACGGTGCTGATAGCCGGGCACCTCGCCGTTGATCCACTCCTCGGCGCGCTCCTGCGCCTGCGCGAAGGTCACCATCGCCACGTCACTCCCCACCCGAGGACACGGGGACGGCCTGCGCGAAGCCGCCGTCCACCATCAGGTTCGCCACGGTCTCCAGCTCCGGCGGATTGCCCGCGAGCCGGGACAGGAACGCGTCGAAATCGTCGCCGCACGGCAGCAGCAGCCGCCGCACCCGCTCGGCCGGCGGCCACGAAGCCGCCTCCGAGACGTCCCGCGCGTCGTCGTACGCGCAGAACCACACCGACCCGACCCGGTCGCCCTTGACCTTCACGGCCAGCAGACCGCCCTGCACGAACCCGACTCCCAGGTAGTCCTTGGTGAGATGGTCGCGCAGGCACTTGTTCACGTACACCAGATCGTTCACCGCGGCCTCGTCGCGCACCGTGAAGAACGGCTGGTCCACCAGGAGGCCCAGCTCCGCGTCGAGCGCGGCACCGACCGGCGCGCAACCGCCCGCCGCCTTCAGGAACGTCCGGTAGGCGCCCGGCAGCCGGTACCCCAGGTCCTCCTCCACGCCCTGGACCTGCTGCTCGGTCACCGCCACCGCCGACTTCGGCAGCGCGAAGTGCGCCGGCCGCGTCTCCTGCAGCGGACGCGTGCCCCGCTTGTCCTGGTCCACCGGCGTCGTCGCGATCCCGCCGTGGTGGCGCAGCAGCGCCTTCACCTCGACCGGCACCAGTTCGAGCCGACGGCTGTTCGGCACGTGGTGCCAGGTCCAGCCGTGCGGGGTCGCCACCGCGGGAATCGTGTCCCACAGCTCGTGCCCCTCGGCCGCCGACGCCGCGTTCGCCGACACGTAGTCCGTCAGGCGCAGTTCGTCCACGCCGAAGCCCTCCGGGGGCTCGGCGATCTCGGCGGCCGCCCGCGCGTACGCCGAGAAGTCCGGATAACCGTGCTCGTCGACCCGCACCCCTCTGGGATGGCGCGCGGCCCGGACCGGATCCGGGAAGTGCACGACCTGCCCGGCGTAGGCCGCGTTCGGCGGCGCGGACTGCTGCCCCAGCCGACCTGTCGTCATGGCGGTTGCCCCCTGCGGCACTGTGGAAGGTTCTGGTTCCGTCGTACGGACCGACCGGCAGAACCGGCTCAACCGGCTCGCGAGAACCGCCTCCGGCCCGGCGACGTCGACACAGCCTATGCGCAAGAACGGCACCGGTCACCGGGCCTCCGCTTCCATGACCACCAGCCACCGGACGGTCACCGTGCGACGAAACCCGACGGAAAGCCAGGCGTGTCGCAGTGCCCCAGCTTCCGCACCACCCGCCCCATTTGGCAGGCTGTCCCCGCGACGCGGGGGCGTGGCACACGCGGTGACGACCGCGCAGCAGGGGGAGGGAAGAGCACGATGCAGACGGCACAGAGCGGCATGCCCGGCCACACACTGCCCACCACGGCAGCCACCACCGACGGCACGAGGGACCACGGGACGGACCGGGCCACCGGAGACCCCAGAGTCGGCTGGAGCACCACGGCCGCCCACGCACCCGTCCTGCGCCAGCGCCGCGACGGCATCCTGCCCACCGTCGCCGCCGCCCTCTCCGTACGCGGCCAGACCACCCTCACCTGCACCGCGGGCCGCGGCGAGGAACCCCCCGCCCTGCACCCGCTCGTCCAGGACTTCCTGGACACCCTCACCAGCGGCCAGCGCGAACGCTTCACCGGCCGCTGCGCCGAGGCGATCCTCATCTCACGCCACCTCGGCGCCGCCGACGCGAGCCGCTCCAAACGCGCCTCGCGCAAGGCGATGACCAACGGCGAGGCCCGCAAGGCACTCAAACACGCCAAACTCACCACCCGCCGCATCCGCGAGGACGGCGACCCCCTGCACGGCGCCTTCGCCCAGCCCTGCCGCTCCTGCTCCGCCCTCACGGCCCACTTCGGCGTACGGGTCGTCGACCCCACCGCCGAGGCCTGACCGCCCCCCGGACACCCGCAGGACCGGCGCCCCACCCACCGACCGCCCGTCCCCACGACCGTCCGCCCCAGAGAACAAGGGCCACCCCATGCACCCCGAGCAACCCGCCACGACCACCGCACCGGCCGCCGGCGGCTCCACCCGCTTCCCCGTCCCCGTCGACGCCGCGCTCCGCGCCGCGGGCTGGCGCCCGGGCCACTGGGACATAAAGCAGGCGGAGATCTGGGCCGACGCCCTGCGCGGCCACACCTCACCCGCCGGACACCGGCACACCGTCTTCCCCGCCGCCGTCGAGGCCTGGGCCGAATTCGGCGGCCTGCACATCACCCCGCAGGGCCCCGGCCGCCAGATAGCCCCGGCCACCGTGCACCTCGACCCCATGTACGGCCTGCACCTCGCCCGCACCCTCGGCGACCTCGGCCGCGCCCTGGACACCGAGGTCTGCCCCATCGGCGAGGAGACCGACACCCAGGCGCTGCTCGCCATCGACACCGAGGGCCGCGTCTACAGCCTCGACCACAGCGGCGACTGGTTCCTCGGCGCCCACATCGACCAGGCGCTCGCCACGCTCGTCACGGGCGCCCAGCCGGTCCGCCTGTCGGCGAGCGCGGGAGCGTAGAAACAGGAACACGCCCCCGGGGAGGGGAGCCGACGGCCGGGACCTCGCGGATCCGGCCTAGCCCAACGCCACCGCCGCCGCGGGCAGCACCGCCGAGACACGGAAACCGCCCCCGTCCGTCGGCCCCGACACGAACACCCCGCCCAGACCCGTCACGCGTTCCTTCATGCCCACCAGGCCATTGCCCCCGCTGGGCAGCCGCGCGTCGGCCGAGCCCACCTCCGGCGGGGGTTCGTTCTCCACCTGCATCGCGATCTCGGCGCCCCGGTGCGCGAGCCGCACGTACGTCTTCGCGCCCGCCGCGTGCTTGTGGACGTTGGTCAACGCCTCCTGCACCACCCGGTACGCCGTCTGCTCGACGTCCGCCGCATAGTCCCGCGGCTCGCCCTCCACCGAGAGCTCCACGGCCATCCCCGCGGCCCGCGACTGGCCCACCAGCTCGTCCAGCTCCGCCAGCGAGGGCCCGTCCTCGTCCACCGCGCGGGACGCCGCCGCGGCCGCCGCGAACCCCACCGCCGCCAACGGCAGCGGCTCCGCGGGCTTCACCGCCTTGGCGCCGTCGCCCGCGCGCAGCACCCCGAGCATCTCGCGCAGCTCGGTCAGCGCCTGCCGGCCCATGTCCCCGACCAGCGCGGCGTTCTTCACCGCCTTCTCCGGATCCTTGCGCGCCACCGCCTGCAGCGCCGCCGCGTGCACGACCATCAGGCTCACCCGGTGCGCCACCACGTCGTGCATCTCGCGGGCGATCCGCGTCCGCTCCTCGTTGCGCGCCCACTCCGCGCGCTCCTCCGCGCGCTCGGCCAGCAGCTGGAGCTCCCGCTCCAGGCTGTCCGCCCGCTCCCGCATGCCCTCGACGAGACGGCGCCGCGCGCCCACGTACAGGCCGAGGAGGACCGGGGGCGCGGTCACGCCGACCGCGGCGGTCACCGCGAAGAAGGGGATGAACTCGCTGCCGATCGACGGGCTGCCCTCCGCCGCGTCCTGGTTGGCCCGCACCAGCGCGACGACCAGCGTCCCCGCCATCGACATGCCGGCCAGCGCGCCGGTGATCCGGCGCGGCAGCTCCGAGGCGGCCAGCGTGTAGAGGCCGACGACCGTCAGGAGCACGCCCATCTGCGCGGGCGTGATCGCGATCGATATCAGCACCACGGCGATCGGCCAGCGCCGCCGGATCAGCAGCGAGGCCCCCGCGAGCACGCCGAAGCCGACCCCCACCGGCGTGGGCAGCCCGGAGTCGCGCGCGAAGGCGATCCCCTCCGCCCCGCACTCCGCCGCGGACAGCGCGGCGAGCCCCACGTCCAACGCGGCGCCCCGCCACCGCTCCCACCACCACGGCCCGGTCATGGCCGTGGTGCCGTCGTCCCCCGTCGTGGTCATGTCCTCCAGCGTACGGGCGTTCCGCCCCGGTTTTCCGGTGAGTTTCCCCCGCGGTGATCGAGCACACGCCCCGTTCGACGAGAAGCGAAACCACCCGCTATCCCTCGACCTGTCGAACCCTTCACCCTTTGACACCGGACCTCCGCATTCCGGACGAACGTCGTCACATGACAGAGATCACGCGCCCCGACCCGGGAGCGACCGGCAAATCCGGGGCCGAGTTGCACCGTCGCATCGAGGGCGCCTGGTACGGCATAGTGTTGTCCGCACACCGCTCCGACCGGTGAGATCGGACGTGTGCGGCGAACCATCCCGGGTCGTCTAATGGCAGGACAAATGGTTTTGGTCCATTGAATGAGGGTTCGATTCCTTCCCCGGGAGCTCCGTGATGCGGGTCCCGACCTCCCAGGTCGGGACCCGCCCTCATTTCCACCCCCCTACGCCCCGGTATCCTGCGGATGTCTCCTCCCCCCAGAGGAACCCCAACCCATCCGAAGCCGAAGGGCACCCTCGTGAGCGCCAACCGCCCGGCAGCCGTCGTCGTCCTCGCAGCGGGTGAGGGCACCCGTATGAAGTCGGACCGCCCCAAGGTCCTGCACGAGATCTGTGGTCGTTCCCTCATCGGGCACGTGCTCCACGCCGCCTCCGCGCTCTCGCCCGAGCGGCTCGTGACCGTCGTCGGCTTCCAGAGCGAGCAGGTCCGCGAGCACCTGGGCGTCATCGCGCCGCAGGTCCGCACCGCCTACCAGGCCGAGCAGAACGGCACGGGGCACGCCGTGCGCATCGCGCTGGACGAGCTCGGCGGCACCGTCGAGGGCACCGTGATCGTGGTCTGCGGCGACACCCCGCTGCTGACCGGCGAGACGCTGCGCAAGCTGGCCGCCACGCACGACGGCGACGGCAACGCGGTGACCGTGCTGACCGCCGAGGTGCCGGACGCGACGGGCTACGGCCGCATCGTGCGCGACGGCGCCGACGGCGCGGTGACCGCGATCGTCGAGCACAAGGACGCCTCGGACGCGCAGCGCGCGATCCGGGAGATCAACTCGGGGGTGTTCGCCTTCGACGGGCGCCTGCTGGCGGAGGCGCTCGGCAAGGTCCGTACGGACAACAGCCAGGGCGAGGAGTACCTCACGGACGTCCTGGGGATCCTGCGCGAGGCCGGGCACCGGGTCGGTGCCGCCGTGGCCGACGACCACGAGGAGATCGCGGGCATCAACAACCGCGTCCAACTGGCGCAGGCCCGCCGCACCTTGAACGACCGCCTGCTGACCGGCGCGATGCTGGCCGGTGTGACGGTGGTGGACCCCGCGTCGACCTGGGTGGACGCGACGGTCACCTTCGAGCGGGACGCGATCGTGCACCCCGGCACGCAGCTGCACGGTGCGACGCACCTGGCCGCGGGCGCCGAGGTGGGCCCCAACACCCGCCTGAAGGACACCACGGTGGGCCCGGGGGCCCGGGTGGACAACACCGTCGCGGACACCGCGGAGATCGGCGAGGGCGCGAGCGTGGGCCCGTTCGCGTATCTGCGGCCGGGTACCCGGCTTGGAGTGAAGGCCAAGGCAGGTACGTATGTGGAGATGAAGAACGCGACGATCGGCGACGGTTCGAAGGTGCCCCACCTGTCGTACGTGGGGGACGCGACCATCGGCGAGTTCTCCAACATCGGCGCCGCGAGCGTCTTCGTGAACTACGACGGCCAGGCCAAGCACCACACGACGGTCGGGTCCCACTGCAGGACCGGTTCGGACAACATGTTTGTGGCTCCCGTCACGGTCGGGGACGGTGCCTACACCGCCGCCGGGTCCGTGATCACGAAGGACGTGCCGGCCGGTTCGCTGGCCGTCGCCCGGGGCCAGCAGCGGAATATCGAGGGCTGGGTGGCCCGAAAGCGTCCGGGGAGCGCGGCCGCGAAGGCGGCGGAGGCGGCGTCCCGGGAGCCGGCCGGCGAAAGCTGACCGGAAACAGGTGCGCCTGACACGGCGTACCGTGATAGGTGCACATTCGGCCGACTCGACGCACCGGGACGCGTGAGTACGGCAGCGGGAAGAACTCTCTGAGGAGACAGTGCTGTGACCGGGATCAAGACGACCGGCGAGAAGAAGTTGATGCTCTTCTCCGGCCGCGCCCACCCCGAGTTGGCCGAGGAGGTCGCACACAAGCTGGGTGTCGGCATCGTGCCGACGAAGGCCTTCGATTTCGCCAACGGCGAGATCTACGTCCGCTACCAGGAGTCGGCGCGCGGCGCCGACTGCTTCCTGATCCAGAGCCACACCGCTCCGATCAACAAGTGGATCATGGAGCAGCTGATCATGATCGACGCGCTGAAGCGCGCGTCGGCCCGCTCCATCACCGTCATCGTGCCGTTCTACGGTTACGCGCGGCAGGACAAGAAGCACCGCGGTCGTGAACCGATCTCGGCGCGGCTGATCGCCGACCTGATGAAGACCGCGGGCGCGGACCGCATTCTCACGGTCGACCTGCACACGGACCAGATCCAGGGCTTCTTCGACGGCCCGGTGGACCACCTGTTCGCGCTGCCGATCCTCGCGGACTACGTGGGCGCGAAGGTCGACCGCACGAAGCTGACGGTGGTCTCGCCGGACGCCGGCCGCGTGCGCGTCGCCGACCGCTGGTGCGACCGTCTCGGCGCGCCGCTGGCGATCGTCCACAAGCGCCGTGACAAGGACGTCGCGAACCAGGTGACCGTCCACGAGGTCGTGGGTGAGGTCAAGGGCCGCGTCTGCGTCCTGGTCGACGACATGATCGACACCGGTGGCACGATCTGCGCCGCCGCCGACGCGCTGTTCGCGCACGGTGCCGAGGACGTCATCGTGACGGCGACGCACGGTGTGCTGTCGGGTCCGGCCGCGGACCGTCTGAAGAACTCGAAGGTCAGCGAGTTCGTGTTCACGGACACGCTGCCGACGCCGAGCGAGCTGGAGCTCGACAAGATCACGGTGCTCTCGATCGCGCCGACGATCGCGAACGCGGTGCGCGAGGTGTTCGAGGACGGCTCGGTCACGAGCCTCTTCGAGGAGCAGTAGGACCGCCGGGGCCGCCCGGCCCCTGAAGATCCTTTTGGGTGTGGCCTCCCGGCCGAGTAGACTTCTGAAGTTGCTCGGCGAGGGAGGCCGCACTTCTTGGTGCGGCGGTCCGTTATCGACGCGCTCTTCGTAGCAGGCCAGTCGTATGGCCGGGTAACCCCATCCGACACCTGTTGTACGAGGAGTGCACATGTCTGAGGTCAAGCTCACCGCTGAGACCCGCACCGAGTTCGGCAAGGGCGCCGCCCGCCGCATCCGCCGCGAGGACAAGGTCCCCGGCGTCCTGTACGGCCACGGCGCCGAGCCGGTCCACCTGACGCTGCCGGGCCACGACCTGCTGATGGCGCTGCGCACGCCGAACGTCCTGATCTCCCTGAACGTGGACGGCAAGACCGAGCTGGCGATCCCGAAGGCCGTGCAGCGCGACGCCCTCCGTCAGGGCATCCTCAAGCACGTCGACCTGCTCATCGTGAAGCGCGGCGAGAAGGTCACCGTCGAGATCCCCGTGCAGACCGAGGGTGAGCTCGCGCCGGGCGCCAACCTGCTCGAGCACGTCCTGAACACGCTGCCGGTCGAGGCCGAGGCCACCCACATCCCGACCGAGGTCACCGTCTCGATCGCGGGCCTGGACGCCGGTGCGTCGGTTCTCGCCAAGGACATCCCGCTGCCCAAGGGCGTCACGCTGGCCGTCGAGGACGACGCGGTCGTCCTGCAGGTCCTGGCCGCGCAGGCCGAGGAGGCCCCGGCCGAGGGCGAGGCCGAGGGCGACGCGGCCGCCGAGGCCTGAGCCTCGCGACGCACGTTCGGCACGGCAGCCGCCGCTTCCCTCGGGGGGCGGCGGCTGCCGCGTATGAGGCAGTGATGCGCGTATGAAGGAGACATGCACGTGACGACGGATGCCAGCGCCCCCTGGCTGATCGCGGGCCTGGGGAATCCGGGCCCGGAGTACGCCATGAACCGGCACAACGTCGGCTTCATGGTGGCCGACCTGCTCGCGCAGCGCATGGGCGGCAAGTTCAAGCGGGCCGCCAAGGCGCAGGCCCAGGTCGTCGAGGGCCGGATCGGTGCGCCGGGTCCGGGCAGCCGTCGGGTGATCCTGGTGAAGCCCATGTCGTACATGAACGTCTCGGGCGGTCCGGTGACGGCGCTGCGGGACTTCTACAAGGTGCCCACCGAGCACATCGTGGCGGTCCACGACGAGCTGGACATCGACTACGCCACGCTGCGGCTGAAGCTGGGCGGCGGCGACAACGGCCACAACGGACTGAAGTCGATGACGAAGGCGATGGGCCCGGACTACCACCGGGTGCGGTTCGGCATCGGGCGTCCGCCGGGGCGGATGCAGGTCGCCGACTTCGTCCTGAAGGACTTCTCCTCGACCGAGCGCAAGGAGCTCGACTACTTCGTGGACCGCGCGGCCGACGCGGTGGAGGCCCTGGTCACGGAGGGTCTGGAGCGGGCGCAGAGCACGTACAACTCCTGACGCGCAGCGCGGTCACCGCACCGCATGCGGCGACGGCCCGCCCGGACCGATGTCCGGGCGGGCCGTCGCCGTCCGCGGGCGGCCGTGGTTCAGCCGGTGTTGCGCAGGCCCGCCGCCACGCCGTTGACGGTGAGCAGCAGGGCCCGGCCGAGCAGCGGGTCCGGCTCCTCGTCGGCCGCGGCCGCGTCGCGCTGGCGCTTGAGGAGGGCGACCTGGAGGTAGGAGATCGGGTCCAGGTAGGCGTCGCGGATGGCGAAGGTCTGCTGCAGGGCGGGGTGGGAGTCCAGGAGCTCTTCGCCGCCGGTGATGCGCAGGACCTCGCGGACGGTCAGCTCGTGCTCTTCCTCGATGGTGGCGAAGACGTGCTTGAGCTCGTCGGGGACCAGGCTGTCGACGTAGTGCCGGGCGATGCGCAGGTCCGTCTTGGCCAGGGTCATCTCGACGTTGGAGACGAAGTTCCGGAAGAAGTGCCAGTGCTCGTGCATCTCGTCCAGGACGGTGTCCAGGCCGGCCTCGCGCAGCGCCTTGAGGCCGGAGCCGACGCCGAACCAGCCGGGCACGATCTGCCGGGACTGGGTCCAGCCGAAGACCCACGGGATGGCGCGCAGGCCGTCGAGCGAGACGCCGGAGCCGGGGCGGCGGGAGGGCCGCGAGCCCAGGTGCAGGTCGGCGAGCTGGTCCACCGGCGTGGACGCGAGGAAGTACGTCGGCAGGTCCGGGTCCTCGACGAGCTTGCGGTACGCGGAGTGCGCGGCGTCGGAGACGACGTCCATGGCCGCGTCCCAGCGGGCCAGCGCCTCGTCGGACTGGCGGGGGGCGGTGTGCAGGGCGGAGGCCTGCAGGGTGGCCGCGACCGTCAGCTCCAGGTTCTCCCTGGCCAGCGAGGGGACGAGGTACTTGTCGGAGATGACCTCGCCCTGCTCGGTCACCTTGATCTCGCCCTCCAGGGTGCCCCAGGGCTGGGCGAGGATCGCGTCGTGCGAGGGGCCGCCGCCGCGGCCGACGGTGCCGCCGCGGCCGTGGAAGAGGCGCAGCCGCACGCCGTAGCGGTGGGCGACGTCGCGGAGCCTGCGCTGGGCGCGGTGGATCTCCCACTGGGAGGTGGTGATGCCGCCGAACTTGGAGGAGTCGGAGTAGCCGAGCATGACCTCCTGCACGTCGCCGCGCAGGGCGACCAGGCGGCGGTACGAGGGGTCGGCGAGCATCTCGTCGAGGATGACGTCGGCGGCGCGCAGTTCGTCGGTGGTCTCCAGGAGCGGCACGATGCCGATCCTGGCCCAGCCCGCGTGCAGGTCGACGAGACCGGCCTCACGGGCGAGGACGGCGGCGGCGAAGACGTCGTCGGCGCCCTGGCACATCGAGATGATGTAGGACTCGACGACCTCGGGGCCGAAGACCTCCAGGGCCTTCTTGACGGTGTGGAACACGCCGAGGGTCTTCTCGCCCGCGGCGTCCAGCGGGGCCGGGGAGGGGGCGAGGGGACGGCGGGACCTGAGCTCCTTGGCGAGGAGCTTCTGGCGGTACTCGCGGGGCATGTCCGTGTAGCGCCAGGACTCCTCGCCCAGGCGGTCGAAGAGCTGGCCGAGCGCGTGGTGGTGGGCGTCGGCGTGCTCGCGCACGTCCATGGTGGCGAGCTGCAGGCCGAACGCGGCGAGGGTGCGGATGGTGCGGTTCATCCGGCCGTCGGCGAAGAGGGCGCCCTTGTGCTCGCGCAGCGAGGTCTGGATGAGGGTGAGGTCGTGCAGCAGCTCGGCGGTGCCGAGGTAGTCGCGGCCGTCCTCGTGGGCGCTGCCCTTGGCGAGGCGCTGCTTGGTGTTCTCCAGCTTCTGCCGGATGCAGGTGGCCTTGAGCCGGTAGGGCTCCTCGGCGTTCAGCCGCTTGTAGCGGGGGCTGATCTCCGGGAGGCGCTCCAGGTCGCACTGGAGGGAGGCCTTGAGCTCCTCGGTGGCTCCGGTGTAGCGGATGGAGTTGGAGAGGAAGCCGCGCAGCTCGTCGATCATGTCGAGCGCGTCGTTGATGCCGTGCTCGTGCTGGAGGATCAGCACGTCCCAGGTGACCTGCGGGGTCACGTTCGGGTTGCCGTCGCGGTCGCCGCCGATCCAGGTGCCGAAGCTGAGCGGGCGGGTGCCCTCGGGCAGGGCGACGCCGACCCGCTCCAGCTCGGCGGTGAGGTCCTCCAGGACGTCGCCGACGGCGCCGGCGTGCAGCTCGTCGAGGTAGTAGATGGCGTTGCGGGCCTCGTCGGCGGGCTCGGGGCGCACGACGCGCAGCTCGTCGGTCTGCCACACCAGGTCGATGTTCTCGGCGAGGCGGACGTCGTGGCGGCGCCGGTCGGACTCGATGACCGGGGTCTCCAGGAGCTCGGCGACGCGGCGGAGCTTGTTGAGGACCGAGCGGCGGGCCGCCTCGGTGGGGTGCGCGGTGAAGACGGGCCGCACGTTGAGGTGCTGGACCGTCTGGCGCAGGTGCTCGGGGTCGGCGTCCTTGAGGCGGTCGGCGGTCCGGGCGAGCAGTCCGCCCTCGGCGGCCCGCCGGGTGCGCAGTTCGCGGCCGCGGTGCACCTGCTCGGTGACGTTGGCCAGGTGGAAGTAGGTGGAGAAGGCGCGGACCAGCTTGGCCGCGGTCTCCAGTTCGGTGCCGCGCAGGAGGGCCGCGGCGGCCTCGCCGTCCTCGCGGGTCAGCCGGCGGACCTTCTCGACCAGTTCGAGGAGCTCGGGGCCCTCCTGGCGTACGAGGGTCTCGCCGAGCAGGTCGCCGAGGCGGCGGATGTCGGCGCGCAGCTCGGTGCTGGCGGTGCTGGTGGCCTGCTGGCCCTGGTCGTCGGCACTGCTCACAGGTGCGGCTCCTTGCAGTGTGGAAGCACGTCAAGACTGGGAGGGGTCCCGGGTGGGGATCCGGGGGAGATACAGAGCGGACCGCGCTGTCCGACCGTGTCCAAGGATAGGTGTCACTTCGGCGCTCGGAGCTCACGGCCTCTTGCCGCGGCGCTCCTCGCTGCCATACTTACGTCGCCGTAGGTTACGGACCCGTAGGAAAAGACCGGCTCCGTTCCCGCGTGCCCGTAGACAACCCTCATTCCTCGACCCCACAGGGGACGTGCCCATGACGACAACCTCCGATGCGTACTCCGACGCCGATGTGATCGAAGACGCTCCGCGGGCGGCCGGCGACCCGGCCGCCGAGATTCCCTCCGCGACGCTGGGCGGTGAGCAGAAACGATCTCTGGAACAGATCACGCTGCTGCTGTTCATCGCCGTGCCCTTCCTCGCCCTGCTCGCGGCGGTGCCGCTGGTCTGGGGCTGGGGGGTGAGCTGGCTGGACCTCGGCCTGCTCGTCTTCATGTACTTCCTGGGGTGCCACGGCATCACCATCGGCTTCCACCGCTATTTCACGCACGGCTCCTTCAAGGCGAAGCGGCCGCTGCGGATCGCGCTGGCGGTGGCGGGGTCGATGGCCGTGGAGGGTCCGCTGGTGCGCTGGGTGGCCGACCACCGCAAGCACCACAAGTTCTCCGACGCGGAGGGCGACCCGCACTCCCCCTGGCGGTTCGGCGAGACGGTCCCGGCGCTGATGAAGGGCCTGTGGTGGGCGCACATCGGCTGGATGTTCGACGAGGAGCAGACGCCGCAGGAGAAGTACGCGCCGGATCTGATCAAGGACCCGGCGATCCGCCGGATCTCGCGGCAGTTCCTGTTCTGGACGATCGTGTCGCTGGGCATTCCGCCGCTGGTGGGCGGTCTGGTGACGATGTCGTGGTGGGGCGCGTTCACGGGCTTCTTCTGGGGTTCGCTGGTCCGGGTGGCGCTGCTGCACCACGTGACGTGGTCGATCAACTCGATCTGCCACGCGGTGGGCAAGCGGCCCTTCAAGTCGCGTGACCGCTCGGGCAACGTGTGGTGGCTTGCGGTGCTGTCCTGCGGCGAGTCCTGGCACAACCTCCACCACGCCGACCCGACGTCGGCGCGGCACGGCGTGATGAAGGGGCAGATCGACTCCTCGGCGCGGATCATCCGCTGGTGCGAGCAGCTGGGCTGGGCGTCCGACGTGCGGTGGCCCTCGCAGTCGCGGCTGGAGTCGCGGCGCAATCCCGCGGGCGCGGGCGAGTCCCGCCGCCCGGCGCGCTCCGCCGACGCGGCATGATTGACGACGTGGCGACCGACTCCAGCAACGCGAACCCTGCCGGCAAAGAGAAGCAGCCCCGGCGCACCCGCCGGACCCGGATGACGGGGGCCGAGCGCCGGGAGCAACTGCTGGACATCGGCCGTACGCTCTTCGCCGCCAAGGGCTTCGAGGGCACCTCGGTGGAGGAGATCGCGGCGAAGGCCGGGGTCTCCAAGCCGGTGGTGTACGAGCACTTCGGCGGCAAGGAGGGGCTGTACGCGGTGGTGGTCGACCGCGAGATGCGGGCGCTCCTGGACATGGTGACGGGGGCGCTGACCGCGGGGCATCCGCGTGAGCTCCTGGAGCAGGCGGCGTTCGCCCTGCTCGACTACATCGAGACGTACACGGACGGTTTCCGCATCCTGGTGCGCGATTCGCCGGTGGCGCAGTCGACCGGCACCTTCGCCTCGCTGATCTCGGACATCGCCACGCAGGTCGAGGACATCCTGGGCCAGGAGTTCAAGACCCGTGGCTTCGACCAGAAGCTGGCGCCGCTGTACGCGCAGGCGCTGGTCGGCATGGTGGCGCTGACCGGCCAGTGGTGGCTGGACGTGCGCAAGCCGAAGAAGGCGGAGGTGGCCGCCCATCTGGTCAACCTGGCCTGGCACGGCCTGGACGGTCTGGAGCCGAAGCCGCGGTTGATAGGGCACAGGAAGAGCTGACCGCCCGCCCCGGCGTCAGTCGCCGGGGCGCGGCTCCAGGAACTCCAGGCGGTTGCCGACCGGGTCGTGGGAGTAGAACCGCCGGTGCCCGGGGAGGCCGTCGTCCCAGACGACCTCGGCGCCGTGCGCGGCGAGCCGGTCGGCGTAGGCCTCGATGTCCCGTACGCGCAGCCCGGGGTGCGCCTTGCGGGCGGGCCGGAAGTCCTCCTCGATCCCCAGGTGCAGGTGCACGCCGCCGGTGCTGAACCAGCAGCCGCCGCGGGCGGCAAGCACCGGGGGCTTCGCCGTCTCCGTCATGCCGAGCACGCCGCCGTAGTAGGCGCGCAGGGCGGGTTCGCTGCCGGGCGGGGCGGCGAGCTGGACGTGGTCGACGGCCGTGAGCATCAGGCACCGTCCTTGACGGCGACCGCGAAGATCCTGCGGAAGGGGAGGACCGTGCCGTGGGCCGTGGCCGGGTAGGCCTCGCGCAGCAGGTCGCGGTAGGCGGTGAGGAATGCCTCCGTGGCCGCCGGGTCGTCGGCGAGCGCGGTCAGGACGGGGCGCAGGCCGGTGCCCTTGACCCAGTCGAGGACGGGGTCCTCGCCGGTCAGGAGGTGCAGGTAGGTGGTCTCCCAGACGTCGGCCGCGCAGCCGAGGTCCGCGAGCCGCGCCAGGTAGTCGCCGGGGGCGAGGACGGCGTCGGCGTGCCGGAGCAGGCCGCCGAGGCGCTCGCGCCAGGGCGGGGACGCGGCGAGCTCCCGCATCAGGACGTGGCTGGGGGCGTCGAAGTTGCCGGGCACCTGGAAGGCGAAGGTGCCGCCGGGCGCGAGGGCCCGGGTCCAGGCGGCGAAGGAGCCGGGGTGGCCGGGCACCCACTGCAGGGTCGCGTTGGACAGGACCAGGTCGTACGTGCCGGGCGCGGGCGCCCAGTCGGTGGCGTCGGCGGGCGCGAAGTCGAGGCGGCCGCCGCCGGGGGTGGGCCCGGCCAGGGGCTCGGCGCGGGCCAGCATCTGCGGGGAGTTGTCGTAGCCGGTGATGTGGGCGTCGGGCCAGCGGTCGGCGAGCAGCCGGGTGGTGTTGCCGGGGCCGCAGCCGAGGTCGGCGATCCGGGGCGGGCGGCCGCGTGCGGGCAGCTCGGGGACGCGGGCGAGCAGGTCGGTGAAGGGGCGGGAGCGGTGGTCCCGGTGGCGCAGGTACTGGCCGGGATCCCAGGTGGCGGCGGCTGCGGCGGCGGACATGGGGGCCTCCTCGGGGACGGGCGCGGGCGCGCCGGTCGGCGTCGCGCCGGGGTCGCGCTGACGTCCCGTACGCGCTTCTCCGCCATCCTGAACCCCGAAGTCTCTTGACGTCAAGAGACTTCATGTCGACAGACCCCCTACACTGATCGTCATGGAGGACGAGGTCGATCGGCTGGTCGCAGCGTGGCGCCGGGAGCGCCCGGACCTCGACGTGGAACCACTCGAGGTACTCAGCCGCGTGAGCAGGCTCGCGCGGCACCTGGACCGCGCCCGCAGACTCGCCTTCGCCGAGCACCATCTGGAGCCCTGGGAGTTCGACGTCCTGACGTCGCTGCGGCGCGCGGGCGCGCCCTACCAGCTCTCCCCCGGCCAGCTCCTGACGCAGACGCTCGTCACGTCGGGCACGATGACCAACCGCATCGACCGGCTGGCGAAGAAGGGCCTGGTCGAGCGCCTGCCCGACCCCAGCGACCGGCGCGGCGTCCTGGTGCGCCTGACCACCGAGGGCCAGGACCGCGCGGACCAGGCCCTGGCCGGCCTGCTCGAACAGGAGCGGGCGATCCTGGTGGAGCTCTCCCGCGCCCAGCGGGGTGAACTGGCCGGGCTGCTACGCCAGTTGACCGCCCCGTTCGACAACATCCCCGGCTAGGTCGGCCGGGCCCACGCCCGCGCGCCGGGCGAGCGCCACGGCGGCGAGGGTGGAGTGCACGCCCAGCTTGCCCAGGACGTTCTGCATGTGGGTGCGCACGGTGTGCGGCGAGAGGAAGAGCCGCTCGGCGACCGCCTTGCGGCCCAGGCCCGCCACCATGCAGCGCAGCACCTCGCGCTCGCGCGGGGTCAGCGACTCGACCAGGCGCTCGGACTCGGTGCGGTGCTTGCGGGCCGCGGTCAGCTCGCGCAGCACGCCGGTGAGCAGGGCGGGCGGCAGGTGCGTCTCGTCGCGCAGCACGCCCCGTATGACCGTCAGGAGCCGGGAGAGCGAACAGTCCTTGGCGACCCAGCCCGAGGCGCCGGCCTGCAGCGCGAGGGCCGCGCGGCGCGGGTCGTCCTTCTCGGCGAGCACGACGGTGCGCACGGCGGGCTGCCCGGAGCGGACCCCGGCGACCAGCGAGATGCCGTCGACCAGCCCGTCGGCGGCGCCGTCCTGGACGGGGGCGGCCACGGGGCTCCCCCCGGACCGGGCGAAGCCGAGGGTCTGGGGGAGGCCGCCCTGCATCGCGCTCGCGGTGGCGCCGAGGTCGGCGTCGACGAGCAGCACGTCGTATCTGCGGCCCTCGGTGACCGCCCGCTCCAGGCAGCGCAGCGCGGCGGGGCCGCTGCCGGCCGCGGACACGTCGACGTCGGGCTCGGCCGCGAGTGCGGCGGCCAGCGACTCGGCGAAGATGCGGTGGTCGTCGACGACCAGGACTCGAATACGAACCACGGAAACCCCCTTCCCCGCGCTCCTGCCAGGAGCTGGGGATACCCCTTGATCGGGGACCGGTTGGTGCGGGTACGGCGCCCGGAGCGAGGATTCGCGCAGTCCCACGGCCGCCGCCGTGCTGTGACTGCCCACCCCACTGCCAGGCGTCGTACCCGACTGTCTCGCCCCCTGATCAGTGCCGGCCCCCACCGGCACTGCCCTTCAGAGTAGGGCCGGACGCCCGGAGCGGAAGGTGATTTGCAGAACTGATTGACCGACGCGTTTATGGTGAGCCGTATGTTTCGTATTGAGACGGGAGTCGACAAAGAGCGACTTGGTCTGCTCCGCTCGCGGCTGAGCGAGACGAACACGGCCGCGTCCCCGGCCCTCCGCGCCCTACGCGGCACCCGCGACGACCAGGAAGTTCCCCTGGCGATCTGGGCGTTGGACGACTCGGGCGGCCTGGCGGCGGGGCTCGCCGCGCACACCTGGGCGCGCTGGCTGCACGTGAACCACTTGTGGGTCGACGACCGTCACCGCGGGGCGGGGCTCGGCTCCCGGCTGCTCGCCGAGGCGGAGCGGGTGGCCCGGCAGGAGCGCGGCTGCCTCAACTCCCGGGTGGAGACGTGGGACTTCCAGGCCCCGGGCTTCTACCGCGGCCAGGGGTACGAGCTGGTGAGCGTGATCCCCGACTACCCCGAGGGCGTCAAGGAGTTCACGCTCACCAAGCGGCTGGGCTGAGCCGGGCAGCGGGCGCTCAGGCCGCGAGGCCCAGCGCCAGCGCGCCGACCACCGGCGCCGCGTACACCAGCGGGAAGGGGATGTGCGCGTACCAGCGGGCCCGCACCACGGTGACGACGGCCCCGGCGAAGTAGAGGACCAGCGCGATCCCGGCCGCGAGGCCGACGGCCGGGACGAACAGGCCCACGAGCAGGCCCGCGGCGCCCGCGGCCTTGGCGGCGCCGAGCCGGGGCAGCCACGTCATGGGGACGCCGTAGTCGGCCATCGGCTGCACGACCCACTGGGCGCGCAGGAAGACGGAGGCGGCGGAGAAGCCCACCATCGCGGCGGCGACCAGGGTGACGACTGTCTGGGTGGTGGACATCGTGGGTGCTCCTCTGCGGGCGGCGCCCGGTGCGGAGTGTCGCCCCGGGCTGGTGTCTGGCTGCTTTCACTGCCATGACGGAGCCCTCGGGCGGAGTGTGACCGCTCGGCGGAGAACTCTTTTCCCCGCCCCGGCCGCGGTGCGCTCACGCCTCCCGGCGCGCTCCCGTCGACGCCACCGCGGGGAACACCCGCGGCGTCCGGAAGCCCGCCGCGGCGAAGGCCTCGACGACCGACTTCGTGACCGTGTCCGCCTCCGCCGCCTCGACCAGGACCACCGCGGAGCCGCCGAAGCCGCCGCCGGTCATCCGGGCGCCGAGTGCCCCCGCCGCGTTCGCGGTGCTCACCACCAGGTCCAGCTCAGGGCAGGAGATGCGCAGGTCGTCGCGGAGCGAGGCGTGGCCCTCGGTCAGAACGGGGCCGATCGCCCGGACGTCACCGGCGTCCAGGAGGCCGATGACCTGCTCGACGCGGTGGTCGTCCGACACGATGTGCCGCACGTACCTGCGGATCCGCTCGTCGGTCAACCGCGCCAGGGCGGCAGGAAGTTCGGCGTACGCCACGTCGCGCAGGTGGGACACCCCGAGCAGGCGCGCGCCCTCCTCGCACCCGGCCCGCCGCTCGGCGTAGGCGCCGTCGCCCAGCGCGTGCTGCACGCGGGTGTCGACGACCAGGAGCCGCAGCCCGCGGGCCGCGAGGTCGAAGGGGATCTGCCGTATCGACAGGTCGCGGCAGTCCAGGTGCAGGACGTGGCCCTCGGTGCAGCACGCCGACGCGGTCTGGTCCATCACGCCGCAGGGCACCCCGACGAAGGCGTTCTCGGCGCGCTGGGCGAGGACCGCGAGCTCGGGCCGGGTCAGCCCGAGGCCGTACAGGGCGTCGAGGGCGAAGGCGGTGACGACCTCCAGGGCCGCCGACGAGGAGAGGCCCGCGCCCGTGGGGACCGTGGACGCCAGGTGCAGGTCGGCGCCGGTGACGGCGTGCCCGGCGCCCCGCAGCGCCCAGACGACCCCGGCGGGGTAGGCGGCCCAGCCGCCGTCGGACAGCGGGGCGAGCTCGTCCACCCGCAGCTCGACGAGCGGGGCGTCGATGTCCGCGGAGTGCAGCCGCAGCACGCCGTCGGTGCGCCGGGCGACGGCGGCGACCGCGGTGTGCGGGAGGGCGAGCGGCATCACGAAGCCTTCGTTGAAGTCCGTGTACTCGCCGATGAGGTTGACCCGGCCGGGTGCCGAGAAGACCCCTTCGGGCTCGTACCCGTACAACGCGCGGAACCGTGCGGCGACTTCGGTGACCGGATCCATGATCCCCCTGCCCTCCCTGCGGACTGGCTGTGCTGTGCGGTCTGCGGAGCGGTCCGCGGACTATCCGTTGCGCCCGGCGAACGCCCAGGCGTCGGCGACGATGCCCGCGAGGTCCGCGCGGGTCGGGTTCCAGCCGAGCTTCTCGCGCGCGGTGGCGGCGGACGCGACGAGGACCGCGGGGTCGCCGCCGCGGCGGGCGGCCACGACCTCGGGGATCGGGTGCCCGGTGACCCGGCGGACGGTCTCGATGACCTCGCGCACCGAGAAGCCGTTGCCGTTGCCGAGGTTGCAGATGAGGTGCTCGCCGGGGGTGGCGGCGCCGACCGCGAGGAGGTGGGCCTCGGCGAGGTCGGCGACGTGGATGTAGTCGCGTACGCAGGTGCCGTCCGGGGTCGGGTAGTCGTCGCCGAAGACGCTGATCGCCTCGCGCCTGCC
The DNA here is from genome assembly GCF_042889645.1 of Streptomyces sp. NPDC002564. NCBI lineage: Bacteria > Bacillati > Actinomycetota > Actinomycetes > Kitasatosporales > Streptomycetaceae > Streptomyces > Streptomyces sp. NPDC002564. Next base: position 146,858 of record NZ_JBIARE010000012.1, read on the forward strand.
CCGGGCGACCTGGAGGACGAGCGGGATGAGGTGCGACTCGGGGTCGTGGCGCTCGCCGTACGCGCCGTACGCGCCCGCGACGTTGAAGTAGCGCAGCGAGACGGCGGCCAGGCCGTGCGCGGCGGCCTCGCCGGTGATCATGTGGTCGACGGCGAGCTTGGAGGCGCCGTAGGGCGAGGTGGGGGCGGTCGGGTCGGACTCCGTGATGGGGGTGTTCACGGGCTCGCCGTAGGTCGCGGCCGTCGAGGAGAAGACGAGCCGGCGCACGTCCGCGTCGCGCATCGCGGCGAGCAGCGCCATGGTGCCGCCGACGTTGTTGTCCCAGTACTTCTCGGGCTTCACGACGGACTCGCCGACCTGCGAGAAGGCGGCGAAGTGCAACACGGCGTCGAAGGAAGAGTCCAGCCACTTGGCGGCATCGCGGATGTCGCCCTCGACGAAGGCCGCGTCCGCGGGGACGCCCTCGCGAAAGCCCGTCGAGAGGTTGTCGAGGACGGTCACCTGGTGCCCGGCCTCGATCAGATGCTGGGCGACCACGCTTCCCACATAGCCCGCCCCGCCGGTGACCAGGTACTTACCGCTCATGAACTCGCTACCTCTCGCAGTCGCTGGGCCGCGGCTTCCGGCGGCACGTCGTTGATGAACACGCTCATGCCGGATTCGGAACCCGCGAGGAACTTCAGCTTGCCCGAAGTGCGGCGAATCGTGAAAAGTTCGAGGTGCAGGGCGAAATCGTCCCGATTGATGCCGTCGTGTCCGTCCAGCGCGGTGAACGGCGCCTGGTGCCAGGCCGCGATGTAGGGGGTGGGGCTCTCGGCGCCGCCCTCGCGCTCGCCCGGGCCGAAGAGCCGGTCGAAGCGCCGCAGCAGTTCCAGGTAGATCCGCGGGAACTCCGTGCGCGCCGCCTCGTCGAGGGCGAGCAGGTCGGGCACCCGGCGCTTGGGGTGGAGGTGCACCTCGTAGGGCCAGTGCGCCGCGTACGGCACGAAGGCGATCCAGTGCTCGCCCTCCAGGACGACCCGCTCCCCCGCGCTCTCCCGGGCGACGATGTCGTCGAAGAGGTTGCCGCCGCCGGAGGTCTCCTTGAACGCGGCGAGCGAGCGGAGCATCAGGGCCGTGCGGGGGGTGACGAAGGGGTACGCGTAGATCTGCCCGTGCGGGTGGCCGAGGGTCACGCCGATCTCGGCGCCGCGGTTCTCGAAGCAGAACACCTGCTCCACGGAGGGCAGGTGGGAGAGCTCGGCGGTCCGGTCGGTCCAGGCCTCGAGGACCAGACCGGCCTGCTCGGGGGTGAGGTCCGCGAAGGACGCCGTGTGGTCGGAGGTGAAGCAGACGACCTCGCAGCGGCCCGCGTCCCCGGCGAGCGAGGGGAAGCGGTTCTCGAAGACCACGACGTCGTACGAGGAGTCGGGGACCTCGCTGAGCCGGTCCCCGGCCGAGGGGCACAGGGGGCACTCGTCGGCCGGCGGGTGGTAGGTGCGGCCCTGGCGGTGCGAGGCGATGGCCACGGCGTCGCCGAGCAGGGGGTCCGTGCGGATCTCCGAGGTGGTCGAGACGGGCCCGAGCGGGCGCCGGTCGACGGCGTCGCGCACGGCGTCGTCGCGCACGTCGTAGTAGATGAGCTCACGACCGTCGGCGAGACGGGTCGAGGTCTTCTTCACGTCCGGGGCTCCTCACCACCCACCCAACAGAACCGCACATAACAAATCACAAGCCAACAGCTCAGTCAATGCCGGGCCACCCGCCGCCGGCCCGCCCGACCCCGCATGATCGCGGGAGGCCTCGATCACAATCAAACAAAGAACACCAACAGAAGTGTTCAGTTATTGAAGCGAGGGGCGTAGGTTCCGGTCTGATCCGTTCGCGCAACGAAGCGAGTTCACATGCAGTCCCCGACACAAACCCTGGCCGAGGGGCTTCGGCTGCCCACCAACGGCCTCGACTACGCGATCCTGGCGATCTACTTCGCCGTGGTCCTCGGCATCGGTTTCGCCGCCCGGCGCTCGGTGAAGACCAGCCTCGACTTCTTCCTCTCGGGCCGCTCCCTGCCCGCCTGGGTCACCGGCCTCGCCTTCGTCGCCGCGAACCTGGGCGCCACCGAGATCCTGGGCATGGCCGCCACCGGCGCGCAGTACGGCGTCGCGGTCGTCCACTGGTACTGGATCGGCGCCATCCCGGCCATGGTCTTCCTCGGCCTGGTCATGATGCCGTTCTACTACCGCAGCAAGGTCCGCTCCGTCCCCGAGTTCCTGCTCCAGCGCTTCGACAAGTCGGCGCACCTGCTCAGTTCGGCGCTCTTCGCCTTCGCGGCCATCCTCATCGCGGGCGTGAACCTCTACGCCCTGTCGATCGTCGTCGAGGCGCTGCTGGGCTGGCCGCAGTGGGTGGCGATCGTCGTCGCGGGCCTGTTCGTGCTCGCGTACATCACCATCGGCGGCCTCTCCTCGGCGATCTACAACGAGGTCCTGCAGTTCTTCGTGATCCTCGCCGCGCTGATACCGATCTGCGTCATCGGCCTGAAGAAGGTCGGCGGCTGGGACGGTCTGACCGGCTCCATCGAGAAGCAGCACGGCGAGAACTTCATGACCGCCTGGGGCGGCACCGGCATCGGTGACGCCAACCCGCTCGGCGCCAACTGGCTGACGATCATCCTGGGCCTCGGCTTCGTGCTCTCCTTCGGCTACTGGACGACGAACTTCGCCGAGGTGCAGCGCGCGCTGTCGGCCAAGAACCTCAGCGCCGCCCAGCGCACCCCGCTGATCGCCGCCTTCCCGAAGATCTTCATCGTCTTCCTGGTGATGATCCCGGGCCTGGTCGCCGCGGTCCTCGTCCCGAAGATCGGCACCCCCGGCTCGGACCTGACGTACAACGACGCGATCCCCTATCTGATGCAGGAGTTGCTGCCCAACGGCGTCCTGGGCATCGCGGTCACCGGTCTGCTCGCCGCGTTCATGGCGGGCATGGCGGCGAACGTCTCGTCCTTCAACACCGTGTTCACGTACGACATCTGGGCGAAGTACGTGGTCAAGGACCGTGAGGACGGGTACTACCTGAACTTCGGGCGGCTGATCACCGCGATCGGCGTGCTCGCCTCGATCGGCACGGCGTTCATCGCCTCGTCGTTCTCGAACATCATGGGCTACCTGCAGACGCTGTTCTCCTTCTTCAACGTCCCGATGTTCGTCGTCTTCATCATCGGCATGTTCTGGAAGCGCGCCTCGATGAAGTCCGGCGTGTGGGGCCTGGTCGCCGGCACCTCGGCGGCGATGATCAACTACTTCTGGATCTACAAGCAGGGCGTCATCGACATCCCGACCGACCAGGGCGCCAACTTCGTCTCGGCGATCGTCGGCTTCGTCGCCGGTGCCGTCGTGATGGTCGCCGTCACCCTCTTCACCGCGCCGAAGCCGGCGGCCGAACTGGCCGGCCTGGTCTACGGCACGGCCTCGCCCGGCCTGGAGGACGAGGGGGCCGAGGCGGGCGACGACGCCTGGTACCGCAGGCCCGCGCTGCTCGGCTGGGGCGCCGTCGTCCTCGCCGCGGCCTGCTACCTGCCGTACTCGCTCTAGCCCCGATCGGAGGACCGAAGACCATGTCCGACCTGCACAACGAAGTCTCCGAGCTGGAGCGCAAGTCCGCGACCGCCGCCCGTCTCTTCGACATCCGGCGCATCATCGGCGGCCTGTTCGTCGTCTACGGGATCATCGTGACGATCGCCGGCATCACCGCGTCCGACGCCGACCTGAAGAAGGCCGAGGACATCAACATCAACCTGTGGACGGGCCTCGGCATGCTCGCCCTCGGGCTGTTCTTCCTCGGCTGGCTCTGGCTGCGCCCGACGGCACCGCCCACGCCCGAGGAGCCGCAGGCCCAGGAGAAGTGACCGCCGCCCGCCCGCCGGCGGGCGCACCCCCCGTCGGGGCCCGGCTCACCTCGGTGGCTCGGGCCCCGTCGGCGTGTCCGGGCCCTCGGCGCCGCCCGCGTGGTGGGCGTAGGCCGCCGCGGGCCGCTCGGCGCGGTCGAGCAGGCCGGTGCGCGCGGCGAGCGCGGCGGCCTCCAGGCGCGAGCCGACGCCCAGCTTCATCAGGACCCGCTGCACATGGGTACGTGCGGTGCTCGGCGCTATCCCCATCCCGGCGGCGATCAGCCGGGTGTCCTCGCCGTCCGCGACCCGGACCAGGACCTCGACCTCGCGGGGCGTGAGCATCTGCAGGAGCCGCTGGCCCTCGTCGTCGGGCTGGGCGGCCGGGTTCAGCAGTTCGCCGAAGGCGCCCTGGAGCAACTGGGGCGCGACGGCGGCCTCCCCGGCGCGCGCCTTCATGATGGCGCGCTCCACTCCTTCGATGCGCTCGTCGTGCCGCACGTACCCGGAGGCGCCGGAGGCGAAGGCCGCGGCGATCCCGCGCGGGCTCGGCACCGGGCCGAGCACCACCACGGCCACCTGCGGACGCTCCCGCTTGATCTTGACGACCGGGTCGAACATGCCCGGCTCGGCCGGTGTCGCCGTGCCCAGGAGGCAGACCTCCGGCGCCCTGCTGATGACCAGCTCCGCCGCTCCCGCGGCGGGCGCGGCGGCCGCGAGCACCCGGTGCCCGCGCAGTTTCAGCGCCGAGGCGAGGGCCTCGGCGAGCAGTCGATGATCGTCGACCACCATGAGCCGCACACCCATAGCAACCCCCCAGTTCCCCCCACTGATCCCCCGGTCCACCGGTCGCCCTGCTCTCCCGCTCCCCGTGGACCGCGGGCCCCCCGACCCTCCATCCCCCGGAAGCTACACGCTTGTTCGACGTTGCGCGCCCCCTACCGGCCAGAAGCGGCCCGGAATGCCGAAATCCCTGCCATTGCCGGGTGGTGGCGCGTACCGGGTGGTAGACGGACGGCGGCGGCCGCCCCCTCGTCCGTGCGAGGGGGCGGCCGCCGTCGGTGGATCCGCGCCTACTTGGCGACGAAGCCGATCGCCACGTACTCCTTCTCGTCCTTCGAGAAGGGCTTGCTCAGGAGCTTCTTGCCGAGGAACAAGTGCCCGTTCGCGTAGAGGAGTTCGTTGGACTTCGGGACCATGCCGCTGATCGCGCCGGTGACCGCCTCGGTGCCCGGGGTCTCCAGGAGCTTGGTCTCCTTCATCGTCTTACCGTCGAGGGAGACGATCTGGGCGCCCTGCTTGTAGCCGTGCGCCTTGTACGCGATGACGTTGCCGCCGTCCATGCGGACCGGGAAGATCTCGCCGTTGTCACCGGCGACCGCGCGGTCGCTGGTCGGCTTGCCGGTGGCCAGCGAGAACGACACGATCTCGTTGGTGCGGTTGTAGCTCTCGCCGCTGCCGTCGTGCTGGCGGGTGGGGACGTACAGCCGGTCGTTGCCGACCGCGATGGAGTGGCAGTCGTTGACCATGTTGACGCCGCAGTCGTGGTCGTACTTGCCCTCCTCCAGCGAGATCTTGGTGCGCAGCTTGCCGTTGCCGCCCAGCGCGAAGACGTCCGTCACGCCGGATGCGGTGATCTCGGTGGTGTCCTGGCCGAAGACGACCGGGTTCGTCGAGATGATCTTGGCGTTGTCCACGCCGTCGGCGATCGGGTACGTCCACTTGTCGTCGCCGGTCTTCGGGTCCAGGAGCTGGACCTTCAGCTTGTAGTCGCCGAACGTGCCGCACTTGCGGACCGCGACGAGCTGGTCGCCGCCCGCGTAGCCGACGTCCTGGCACTTGCCGACCTTCGGCGACCAGAGCGACTTGCCCTTGACGTCCCAGGCGGCGCCGCCGCTGGAGGTGGCCGCGCCGGCGGCGATCGTGGTGCCCGAGATGGTGACTTCCTTGAAGGCCGCCTTCACGCCGTTCGACTCGGCGCTCTCGGTCCACAGCTTCTTGCCGGACTTGAGGTCAATCGCGGAGACGTCGGTGCACTGCTCGTAGTCGCCCTTCTTGTTCCGCTTCGCCTCCTCGGAGACGACGGCGACGATGCCGTCCTCGGTGACCTCGCGCGACATCGCGCAGGTCATGCCGGCGAGCGGGACCGTCCACTTCTTCTTGCCGGTGTCCGGGTCGTAGCCGTTGACCTCATTGATGCCGGACTTGGCGTAGACGTCCTCGGTCAGCACCGAGCCCGTGGCGGTCCAGATCTGGTCCTTGGGGATCTCGGGCTGGGGCAGCTGCATGAGGACCTTGGCCGCGGGGTCGGCCGGGGCCTTCTCCTTGGCCGTGCCCTGGCCGGGCAGACCGCCGCCCTTCTCGCCGCCCTTGCCCTCGCCCTTGCCGCCCTTGCCGCCGGAGCCCTGCGAGGTGGTCTTCGAGTCGTCGTCCTTCGTGGAGGCGTAGAAGATGCCGCCACCGACGATCAGCGCGATGGCGACGACCGCCGCGATGATGATCGTCGTCTGCTTGCCGATCTTCTTGCCGCCACCGCCGGTGCCGCCGGGGCCCGCCATGGGCTGCGCCGGCATGGTGGGCGGCTGCTGGTAACCCTGCTGGTACGGCTGCTGATAGCCCTGCTGGTACTGCGGCTGGGCGGGCTGCGTCGGGTAGCCGTAGCCCTGCGGGGCCTGCGGGGCCGGGGGCTGCTGCGGGTAGCCGTAGGGCGGCTGGCCCGCCGGGGGCGCCGGCGGGGCCTGCGGCGGCTGACCGGGCGGGGCCGGGGGCTGCGCGGGCGGCGGGCTCTGCGGCTGCTGGGCCGGGGACCCGGGCGCCTGCGGGTAGCCGTACGACGGGTCCGGGGCCTTGCCGAAGCCTCCGGGCGGAGGGTCCTGCGGGGCGCCGAAGCCGCCCTGGGAAGGCTCGTTCGGCGGCGGCTGCGGCGGCTGGGGCGGCTGGGGCGGCTGAGTCATGAGGGTGTCGATTCCTTGGGGACGGGAAGGGGCGAGAGCAGTCGGGCGAAGGACGGGGCGGCAGCGGTCACTTGCCGAAGGCGAGCATCAGTTTCGACTCGCTGGACGTGCTCATGATGTTGGTGGTCGAGATGTAGAAGCGCCCGTCCACGTAGTCGACGTCCTTGGAGTAGAAGCCGCTCTCGATCCGCGAGGTGCCCTTCGGGTGCTGCAGAAGGGTCCTGGGCCGGTGCGAGCCGCTCGTCGCGAGGGAGACGACACGGCCGCCGGAGTCGTACGACGGTTTGATGTACGCGATGAGCGAGCCGTCGGCCATCTTCAGCGGGAGCATCGTCTCGTCCGTCGGCGACTTGGCGCGCCAGGCCTCCTTGCCGGTGGCCAGGCTGAACGCGACGACGTCGTTGGCGTCGCTCTTCTCGTCCGTCGGCAGGTAGAGGTACTTGTCGTCCGCCGTCACGCCCAGGCAGCCGCCCAGTTCACGGTCGAGGACCGACGTGCCGCACTCGGGGGCGAAGTTGTCCTTGGTGACGATCTCGGAGCGCGTCCTGTCGCTGTTCTCCTCAAGGACCGAGATGTTCCACTTCTTCTTCTCCTCGTTGCGGAGGTAGACGACCGTGGGACTGACCGAGTAGAGCTTGCTGATCCGCCAGCCCTTGGGGAACTTCTTGGTCCACAGGGCGCGGCCGGTCTTCGGGTCGAGCTGCTGCAGCTCGTCGTGCTGCTTGGGCGTGCTCGCGCCGCAGGACAGCGCCATGATGAGCTTCTTGCCGCCCGCGAAGCCGTTGGGGAAGCAGCTGCCCTCGTCCTTCTTGCCCGCGACGAAGAGCTTCTTGCCGTCGCTCATGCGCAGCGCGGTGCCCGACTGGTCACGGCCGACCATCAGCACGTCGCCGACCACGACGAGGTGGCTCTGCATCGCGAAGTCGAAGAGGCCCTCCTCCTTGACCGGCTTGCCCCAGCCCTTCTCGCCCGTCTTGAGGTCGACGACCTGGAGCTGGTTGCACTTGGCGCTGCTCTTGGTGCCTTCCTTGTACGCGACGACGATCCTGCCGTCGTCGGTGGCGGTCTGCGTCGCCGCGCAGATCTTCTGCGGGAACTCGATGGGCTTCCAGGCGGCCTTGCCGCTGTCCACGTGGTACGCGAGGAGCTGCTTGTAGGCGGCCTTGACGGCGATGCCGTCCTGCACCCACATGCCCGGGGCGTCGCCGCCGGAGCCGGGCACCTTGGGGGCCTCCTTGTACCAGAGGACCTTCGCCTCGCCGGCCTGGCGGCCCTCGTTGAGGTCCTCCTTGCCGTCGTAGCCGTCCCCTTCGCCCGTGCCCGGGTCCGCCGAGGCCGACGCGGTGGGCTTGGGGTCCTTGTTCTTCGCCTCGGATTTCTTCCCGCCGTCGTCACCTCCGCCGACCACGGCGTAGGTGACACCGCCCGCGACGAGCAGCGCGGCCACGGCCGCGGCGACGATCACCACGAGCTTCTTGCGCTTGCCGTCACCGCCGCCGGGCGGGGTGCCCGGCCCGGCGGGGAACTGCGGCTGGGTGGGCGGCTGCGGGTAGCCGTACTGCGGCTGCGTGCCGTACGGACCGGCCTGCTGGGGCTGCCCGTAGGGACCGGGCTGCTGGGGCTGCGTGCCGTACGGACCGGGCTGCTGCGGCTGGCCGTAGGGACCGGGCTGCTGCTGGGGTTGGCCGTAGGGGCCGGGCTGTTGGGGCTGCCCGTAGGGGCCCGGCTGCTGCGGGTAGCCGTAACCGGGCTGGGGAGCGGCGGGCGGCGGGGTCTGCGGCGGCTGGCCGGACGGCGGCTGCGGCGGCTGACCGGGTGGCTGGGGCACTCCGGACTGCCGTGGATCCTGCGGAGCTCCGAAACCGCCGGACGGCGGCTGGTTGGGCGGCTGAGTCATCAGCGCTCCCCCCTTCACTGATTTTCGGCACGCCAATGGGTGCTTTCAGGTCAGCCTTTCTATCACCCTGAGCCCGTACCACACGGGGCCGGTCCACCCCCTGTTCCCAAGGGAGGACCGGCCCGTGATGCGTCCGTTACGCGAGCTCCACCGGGTCTCTACGCGTCGTCGGCGAGCTCCAGCCAGCGCATTTCCAACTCTTCCCGCTCGCCGACCAGTTCGCGCAGTTCGGCGTCCAGTTTGGCCACCTTCTCGAAGTCGGTGGCGTTATCGGCGATCTGGGCGTGCAGCTTGCTCTCCTTTTCGGACACCTTGTCCAGCTGCCGCTCGATCTTCTGGAGCTCCTTCTTGGCGGCGCGCGCGTCGGCCGCGGAGACCGTCCTGGTGGCGGTGGACTGCGCGGGCGCGGCCTGCGCGGGGGCCGCGGGCACCGCCGCCTGCGCCATGCGCTGCCTGCGCTCCAGGTACTCGTCGATGCCGCGCGGCAGCATCCGCATCGTGGCGTCGCCGAGCAGCGCGAACACCTGGTCCGTCGTGCGCTCGACGAAGAACCGGTCGTGGGAGATGACGACCATGGACCCCGGCCAGCCGTCGAGGACGTCCTCCAGCTGCGTCAGCGTCTCGATGTCCAGGTCGTTGGTCGGCTCGTCGAGGAAGAGGACGTTCGGCTCGTCCATCAGCAGGCGCAGCAGCTGCAGCCTGCGCCGCTCACCGCCGGAGAGGTCGCCGACCGGCGTCCACTGCTTCTCCTTGTTGAACCCGAACGTCTCGCAGAGCTGTCCCGCGGTCATCTCGCGGCCCTTGCCGAGGTCGACGCGCTCGCGCACCTGCTGCACGGCCTCCAGGACGCGCAGGGTCGGCTTCAGCTCGGCGACCTCCTGGGAGAGGTAGGCCAGCTTCACCGTCCTGCCGACGGCGATCTTCCCGGCCGCGGGCTGGACGTCGCCGTCGCTGCGGGCGGCCTCGGCCATGGCGCGCAGCAGCGAGGTCTTGCCCGCGCCGTTCACCCCGACCAGGCCGATGCGGTCGCCGGGGCCGAGCTGCCAGGTCAGGTGCTTGAGCAGCAGCTTCGGTCCGGCCTGGACGGACACGTCCTCCAGGTCGAAGACCGTCTTGCCGAGCCGCGTCGTCGCGAACTTCATCAGCTCGCTGGTGTCCCGCGGCGGCGGCACGTCGGCGATCAGCTCGTTGGCCGCCTCGATGCGGAACTTGGGCTTGCTGGTGCGGGCCGGGGCGCCGCGGCGCAGCCAGGCCAGCTCCTTGCGCATCAGGTTCTGCCGCTTGGTCTCCTCGGTGGCGGCGATGCGCTCCCGCTCGGCGCGCGCGAACACGTAGTCCGAGTAGCCGCCCTCGTACTCGAAGACGGAACCGCGCTGCACGTCCCACATGCGGGTGCACACCTGGTCGAGGAACCAGCGGTCGTGCGTCACGCAGACGAGCGCCGAGCGGCGTGTGCGCAGGTGCCCGGCCAGCCAGGAGATGCCTTCCACGTCGAGGTGGTTGGTCGGCTCGTCGAGGACGATCAGGTCCTGGTCGGCGATGAGCAGCTTGGCGAGCGCGATGCGGCGCCGCTCGCCGCCGGACAGCGGGCCGATCACGGTGTCGAGCCCCTGCGGGAAGCCCGCCATGTCGAGCCCGCCGAACAGGCCGGTCAGCACGTCCCTGATCTTGGCGCTGCCCGCCCACTCGTGGTCGGCGAGGTCGCCGATGACCTCGTGCCGGACGGTGGCGGCCGGGTCGAGCGAGTCGTGCTGGGTGAGCACGCCGAGGCGCAGCCCGCCGTTGTGCGTGACGCGGCCGGTGTCGGCCTCCTCCAGCTTGGCGAGCATCCGGATCAGGGTCGTCTTCCCGTCGCCGTTGCGCCCCACGACGCCGATCCTGTCCCCCTCGGACACGCCGAGTGAGACGCCGTCGAGCAGGGCACGGGTGCCGTACACCTTGCTGACTGCCTCGACATTGACCAGATTGACGGCCATTTCTCTCCTGACAGGGGGGATCGATCGATCCTCCAGCGTAGTCGCCCGGACGGCCCTGCCCGCCGGCCGCTCCCCGGGGCCGGGCGGGCGCGCTCAGAGCACGCGGGCGCCCGGCGCGGGCGAGGGGGCGACGCGGGCCGTGCGGCAGGTCCCGGAGGCGCGCAGCGCGTCGGCGATCCGCCCGGCGGACGCGGCGTCCCGCGCGAGGAACGCGGTCGTGGGGCCCGAACCGGAGACGAGCGCGGCGAGCGCGCCCGCGGCCGTGCCGGCCGCGAGGGTGTCGTGGAGCGCGGGGAAGAGGGAGAGGGCGGCGGGCTGCAGGTCGTTCGAGACGGCGGCGGCCAAGGCGTCGGCGTCTCCCGTGCGCAGCGCGTCCAGGAGCGCGGGCGAGGCCTCGGGGGCGGGGGCGGCGGGCGTGAGCCGGTCGAACTCGCGGTACACGGCGGGTGTGGAGAGCCCGCCGTCGGCGACGGCGAACACCCAGTGGAAGGTGCCGCCCACCTCCAGCGGCTCCAGCTTCTCGCCGCGGCCGGTGCCGAGGGCGGCGCCGCCGACCAGGGAGAAGGGCACGTCACTGCCCAACTCGGCGCAGATGTCGAGCAGTTCACCGCGTGACGTGTTCGTCCCCCACAGCGCGTCGGCGGCCACGAGGGCGCCCGCGCCGTCCGCGCTGCCGCCGGCCATGCCGCCCGCGACGGGGATGTCCTTGGCGATGTGGACGTGCACGTCGGGGGCCCGGCCGTGGCGCGCGGCGAGCAGTTCGACGGCGCGGGCGGCCAGGTTCGTGCGGTCCAGGGGCACCTGGTCGGCGCCGGGGCCCGCGCAGGTGATCCGCAGCCCGGCGGCGGGGGTGACGGTCACCTCGTCGTGGAGGCCGACGGCGAGGAAGACGTTGGCCAGGTCGTGGAAGCCGTCGGGGCGCGCGGCGCCCACCGCGAGCTGCACGTTGACCTTCGCGGGGACGCGGACGGTCACGCTCACGCGGCGGCCTCCTTGTGCTCGGCGATGCGGGCGAACTCCTCCACGGTCAGGGCCTCGCCGCGGGCCTGGGGCGAGACCCCGGCGGCGACGAGCGCGGCCTCGGCCGCCGCGGCGGATCCCGCCCAGCCCGCGAGGGCGGCCCGCAGGGTCTTCCTGCGCTGCGCGAAGGCGGCGTCGACGACGGCGAACACCTCGCGCTTGGAGGCGGTGGTCCGCACCGGCTCGGCGCGGCGCACCAGCGAGACGAGTCCCGAGTCGACGTTCGGGGCGGGCCAGAAGACGTTGCGCCCGATGGACCCGGCGCGCTTCACGTCCGCGTACCAGGCGGCCTTCACCGACGGCACGCCGTACACCCGCGAGCCCGGCCCGGCGGCGAGCCGGTCGGCGACCTCGGCCTGCACCATCACGAGCGTGCGCTCGATGGTCGGGAAGGTGTCGAGCATGTGCAGCAGGACGGGCACGGCGACGTTGTACGGGAGGTTCGCGACCAGCGCGGTCGGGGCGGGGCCCGGCAGCTCCCGTACGAGCATGGCGTCGCTGTGCACCAGCGCGAAGGAGTCGGCCTTCTCCGGCAGACGCGCCTGCACGGTGGCGGGCAGCGCGTCGGCGAGCACGTCGTCGATCTCGACGGCGGTGACGCGGTCGGCGCTCTCCAGCAGGGCCAGCGTCAGGGAGCCGAGCCCCGGGCCGACCTCGACGACGACGTCGTCCGGGCGGACCTCCGCGGTGCGGACGATGCGCCGCACGGTGTTGGCGTCGATGACGAAGTTCTGGCCGCGCTGCTTGGTGGGACGTACGCCCAGGGCAGCGGCCAGTTCGCGGATGTCGGCGGGGCCGAGGAGGGCGCCGTGCTCAGTGCTCACCGCACCAGGTTACGGGGCCTGGCCCCTGGGCCTCGAACGGTCCCACGGGGCGGGGGCCCGGGGGGGTGGGGTTCACCCCGTCTCCCCCTGCGGCCCCGAACAGGCCCGCCGCTCCGCGGCGGATACCTCCCACCCACCCACCCGTTTGCCCTGCGCCGTTCGGCGGGAGTAGGGGCGGGTGAGTCCCGCTGAGCCGGAGGGGGCCGGGTGAGCCCCGCCCTCGTGCCGGGCGGGGGCGGGTGGGTGGGGAACTCCCCCCACCTCTCCGGTCGAGGGGACTTGTCGGCTCACTCCCGCCTCTTCGGTCGAGGGGACGTGTCGGTTCTCCCTCGTCTTTTCGGTCGAGGGGACTTGTCGGCTCACTCCCGCCTCTTCGGTCGAGGGGGCGTGTCGGTTCTCGCTTCCGCCTCTTCGGTCGAGGGGGCGTGTGGGCTCACTCCCGCCTTTCCGGTCTAGGGGGCGTGTCGGTTCTCGCTTCCGCCTCTTCGGTCGAGGGGGCGTGTGGGCTCACTCCCGCCTTTCCGGTCGAGAGAGCCTGCGGGCTCACCCCCGCCCCTCCGGTCGAGGGGACTCACGGAACAAGCCCCACCGGCCCGCACCCGCGAGCGAGACGCGAGGGGACGTGGGGGTATGTGCGCACGGAGCACCGAGGAAACAATGGCGTCTTTGTTCGTGCAGCGGGGCGCAGGGATAGCGAGTACGCACATACCCCCGCGGCCCCGCCCCACGAACCAAGCCGGGGCGCAGACGATCACCCGTGAAGCCGGGACCCACAGTGCGGCCACGGACTGGCCCCACGCTGCACGTACAGCTTCTTCGCCCGGAACGTCTGCTCCGCCGCCGTGGCGTCCTGCGGCCGCCCCGCCCCACCGAGCGCCTGCCACGTCCGCGTGTCGAACTGGTACAGCCCGCCGTAGGTCCCCGACGGATCCACCGCCGCGGGCCGCCCGCCCGACTCGCAGTGCGCGAGCGACCCCCAGTCGAGCCCGTCCGCCCCGGCCACCGACGACGGCATCTGCTTCGTACCGATCCGGACGACCCGCTTCTGCGGCTCGCGCACCACCTCGGACCTGACCCGCCGCGGCTTCTGCCGCACGCCGTTGACGGTCCGCACCGTGTACGTGACGCGCCGGACCCCCTGCCGCCCCGCCTGCACCACGACCTCCGTGCCGCGCAGGACCGTCGCGTCCTCGGTCTTCTCCACGTCGAACGGGATCGGCTCCTCCCGCACCTCCTTGGTGCCGGTGACCCGCATGACCGTGACGGTCTGCCCGTCGCGCGGAAAGCTGCCGGGCGCGACCGACGTGGTGTCCTGCCCGCGCAGCGTCACCCCGGACTCGGCGACGGCCTCGCGCACGGTCGCCGCGTTGGTGCGGATGGTCCGCTCCCGCCCGTCGACCATGATCGTGACGGTGCGTTCGGTGCGGACGTCGAGGTCGAGCCCGTCCCGGTCGATGCGGCGGCTGCGCGAGGCGGACAGGGCGGCGCCCTCCGCGCGGACCCCGAGCTGCCGGAGCGCGCCGTCCACCGTGCGGGCCGTGGTCCACACCTTGCGCCGCTGCCCGTCGAGGGTGAGGTGGACGGGCCGCCCGTAGCGGACGGCGATCTCGTCGCCGCTGGCGAGGACGGTCCCGGCGCCGGGCGCGACGATGTCGTGGCTGCCGACGTCGACGCCCTCGTCGTCGAGGAGCTCGCCGACGTCGTCCGCGAAGGTGTGCAGGGTGCGCGGCTTGCCGTCGACGATGAGCTGGACGGCCTTGTCGTTGGCGACGAACGCGGACGTGCCGCCCGCGAGGAAGGCGACGACGAGGGCCTGCGGCAGCAGCCGGCGCATCGCGTCGGGCACGGGCCGCTCCGGGGCGCCCCGCCGGGGCCCGGCCGCCTTCTTGCGGCGCGCGGCCCGGCGCGCGTCCGCCCGCCCGCCCTCGGGCGCCCCGGCCTGCCGGGGAAAGGGTTCCTCACCCACAGACTCGGAACCCACGGAACCCACGGAACCCACGGAACCCACGGAACCCACAGACCCCACAGACCCCTCGGAACCCACGGGATACGACGCGGGCCGCCACTCCTCGTACGACGGCGATCCGTACTGGGGTTCGTACGGCGGCTCATACGTCTCGTACGTCTCGTACTGCGCATTGCTCACGACGACGCTCCAGGGGTCCGTACCGGGCGGACAGAACCTAGCGGAGCTCTCGTCACTCTCCAAAGCAGGACGACTACGCTGTGTCGCCGCCCTCCCCGTCAGTAGCCAAACGCACGAGCGGTGTTCGCGGAAACGGCCGTGGCCATGGCGTCCTCGTCGATGCCGCGCACCTCGGCCATCGCGCGCAGCGTGACCGGAATGAGATACGGAGCGTTAGGCCGTCCGCGGTACGGGGCGGGCGTGAGGAACGGCGCGTCGGTCTCCACCAGGACGAGGTCGAGCGGCGCGACGGCCAGCGCGTCCCGCAGATCCTGCGCGTTCTTGAAGGTGACGTTGCCGGCGAAGGACATGAAGTAGCCGTGCTCGGCGCAGATTTCGGCCATGGCGGCGTCGCCGGAGTAGCAGTGGAAGACGGTCCGCTCGGGGGCGCCCTCCTCCTTCAGGATCCGCAGCACATCCGCGTGGGCCTCGCGATCGTGGATGACGAGGGCCTTGCCGTGCCGCTTGGCGATCTCGATGTGGGCGCGGAAGGAGCGCTCCTGGGCGGCCATGCCCTCGGGCCCGGTGCGGAAGAAGTCCAGGCCCGTCTCGCCGACGCCGAGGACCTGCGGCAGTGCGGCGAGCCGGTCGATCTCGGCGAGCGCCTCGTCGAGCGCGGCGTCGCCGCCCGGCTCGCGCGCGCCCTGCCGGGACCAGCCGTCGGGGTCGCCGAGGACGATGCGGGGCGCCTCGTTGGGGTGCAGGGCCACGGTCGCGTGCACGCTGTCGTGCGCGGCGGCGGTCTCGGCCGCCCACCGGGAGCCGCGGAGGTCGCAGCCCACCTGGACGACCGTCGTGACGCCCACGGCCGCGGCCTTGGCGAGGCCCTCCGCCACCGTGCCCGACTGCATGTCGAGGTGGGTGTGGGAGTCGGCGACCGCCACCCGCAGCGGTGCGGGCGGGGGCGGCGGGACGTCGGCGTTCTTCGAAGGCATGCACCGATCCTACGAAGGCGGGCGGACCCCGCGGACCGTAGGCCCGTACGGCAGCCTTCGACCCCCCGTGTCCCCCCGCCCCGCCCGGCGGCACCGGTCGGCGCCGGTGCCGGTCAGTCCGGCCCGCGCCGGTCAGTACCGGTCAGTGCCCGTGCCGGTCAGTGCCCGTGCCGGTCAGTGCCCCTTCCGGTGCTGAAAGGGATGCAGCAGGTCGGACAGATGCCAGTGGTGCTTGTCCGCGCCGTCGACGCCGTCGACGCCATCGGTGCCGTTGGCGGCGCCACCGGGCGCCCCGCGCCCCCGGCCCTCGCGCTGCCTGCGCATCATGTCGAGCACCGAGGACACCTGTCCGGCCCGCATGATCCGCACGACGTGGCCACCGCAGTTCAGGCACGTGGGGCGGGTCAGCGGAGACGGCACGTGCTGCCCGTCCGCCAGGTACGTCACGAACTCGTGGCCCGTGGCGTCCACGTGGTGCTCTATCTCGTAGGACTGTTCCCAGCCGTGCCCACAGCGCATGCAGGCGAAGGCGTACGACTCGTGAACGACATTCAGTGCCGTGGTGGGGTGGCCGGTGTCGGCGATCTCACTCATGCCAGCTGCTCCTCTTGCCCGAGGGACAAGCACTGCCGGTGTCCGGGGAGTGGCCCCGGACCGGAAGCGTGGGGACGGGTGCGTCCCTTCAACCAGTGGACGCCTTTCCCGGAGCGTGCGCATCAGACCTGTCGAGCATTGGAGCCGTTTTGGCCTTTCCATAGGAAAGAGCCCTGGTGCGCGGCCCGCGCTTTGCCTTTCACGATAGTCCTTTGCCTGCCGATGGGCTGCCCCGATCCGCATTCTTTGCCGCCACGACGGCATCGAAGACCTCGCGTTTGGGCAGCCCCGCCTCGGCGGCGACGGCGGCGATCGCCTCCTTGCGTCGCTCGCCCGCCTCCTCGCGCACCCGCACCCTGCGCACCAGCTCGTCCGGGCCCAGATCGGCGGCGCTCTTCTCCGGGGCACCCTCGACGACGACGGTGATCTCACCGCGTACGCCGTCGGCGGCCCACTCGGCGAGTTCCTTCAGCGAACCGCGCTTGACCTCTTCGTACGTCTTGGTCAGCTCGCGGCAGACCGCGGCCCTGCGCTCGTCGCCGAACGCCTCGGCCATCGCGGCGAGCGTGTCGTCGATGCGGTGCGGGGCCTCGAAGTAGACGAGGGTGCGGCGGTCCTCGGCGACCTCGCGCAGGCGGGACAGGCGCTCGCCCGCCTTGCGCGGCAGGAACCCCTCGAAGCAGAAGCGGTCCACGGGCAGCCCCGACAGCGCGAGCGCGGTGAGCACGGCGGAGGGTCCCGGCACGGCGGTCACCCGCACGTCCCGCTCCACCGCGGCGGCGACCAGGCGGTAGCCCGGGTCGGAGACCGACGGCATGCCGGCGTCGGTGACCAGCAGCACCCGCGCGCCACCGGCCAGCGCCTCGACCAGCTCGGGCGTGCGCGCCGATTCGTTGCCCTCGAAGTAGGACACGACCCGCCCGCCGATCTGCACGCCGAGCGCCTGGGTCAGCCGGCGCAGCCGCCGGGTGTCCTCGGCGGCGACCACGTCGGCGGACGCCAGCTCGGCGGCGAGCCGCGGCGGGGCGTCGGCGACGTCACCGATGGGGGTGCCTGCCAGCACCAGGGTTCCGGGAGAATCAGCGCTTCCTGTCACGGTTCCATCCTCGCAGGGGCTGGAGGCGGGACTCGCACAGTCTGGTTCCCTACGATGGCGCGGTGACCAGTACCGCGTCTTCCCCGGACACCCGCGAGGGCCAGGCGGCCGAGGAGCAGCAGCCCCCGTGGCAGCGGCGGCTGCGCCGATTCGGCCATGCGGAGCGGCCGAGAGCGGACGTGGGGGCGCGTCTCGTGCCCGCGTACACGGAGCCGGGCCCCCGCCTGTGGGCGGCGCTCGGCCTGTCCGGCGCCGCCGCCGGCCGGGTGGCGCGCTGGTCCGGCTGGCTCGGTCCGCTGCTGATCACGCTCGTCGCCGGGGTGACCCGGTTCCTGAACCTCGGCAATCCGAAGGCCGTGATATTCGACGAGACGTACTACGCGAAGGACTCCTGGGCGCTCATCCACCGCGGCTTCGAGGTCAACTGGCCGGAGAAGATCAACGACGACGTGCTGCGCCAGGGCGGCGACATCGCGATCCCGCACGACGCGGCGTACGTGGTGCATCCGCCGGTCGGCAAGTACGTGATCGGGATCGGCGAGTGGCTGTTCGGCTTCGACCCGTTCGGCTGGCGGTTCATGACGGCGGTGCTCGGCACGCTGTCGGTGCTGATGCTGTGCCGGATCGGGCGGCGGCTGTTCCGCTCGACGTTCCTGGGGTGCCTGGCGGGCGGGCTGCTCGCGGTGGACGGCCTGCACTACGTGATGAGCAGGACCGCGCTGCTCGACCAGGTCCTGATGTTCTTCGTGCTGGCCGCCTTCGGGTGCTTCCTGATCGACCGGGACACGGCGCGGGCCCGGCTCGCCGCGCTCCTGCCGCGCGACGAGGACGGCCGGGTGCGGCCCGACGCGCACGTCGCCGGGACGGCCCGGCTCGGGTGGCGGCCGTGGCGGTGGGCGGCCGGGCTCTGCCTGGGCCTCGCCTTCGGCACCAAGTGGAACGGCCTGTACGTCATGGTCTTCCTCTGCTTGATGACGGTGCTCTGGGACGTGGGCGCGCGCCGGGTGGCGGGCGCGGCGCGGCCCTACCGCGCGGTCCTGCGGCGGGACGTGCTCCCGGCGTTCGTCTCGACGGTGCCGGTGGCCCTGGCCACGTACGTGCTGTCGTGGCTCGGCTGGATCCTCTCGCCGGCGGACGGCAGCGGCGGCTACTACCGCAACTGGGCGGCCACCGACGGCAAGGGCGGCGGCTGGACGTGGCTGCCGGACTGGGTGCGCAGCCTGTGGCACTACGAGCACGCGGTGTACGAGTTCCACGTGGGCCTCTCCTCGCCGCACACCTACCAGTCCAACCCGTGGAGCTGGATCGTCGACGGCCGTCCCGTCTCGTACTTCTACGAGTCGCCGCTGCCCGGCAAGGACGGCTGCCCCTCGGACACCACGGAGAAGTGCGCCCGCGAGGTCCTCGCGCTCGGCACGCCGGTGCTGTGGTGGGCGGCGGCCTTCGCGCTGCTCTACGTGCTGTGGCGGTGGGTGTTCCGCCGCGACTGGCGGGCGGGCGCGATCCTGTGCGGTGTGGTGGCGGGCTATCTGCCCTGGTTCTTCTACCAGGAGCGGACGATCTTCTACTTCTACGCGGTCGTCTTCGTGCCGTTCCTGTGTCTCGCGGTGGCGATGATGATCGGCGCGATGCTGGGCCCGCCGGGTTCGAGCGAGCGGCGCAGGCTGGTGGGCGCGGCCGCGTCCGGCGTTCTCGTGCTCCTCATTCTCTGGAATTTCATCTATTTCTGGCCCATCTACACCGGAACCGCGATTCCGATCGATTCCTGGCGTTCGCGAATGTGGCTGGATACATGGGTGTAAGACGCACCTTGGACACCGTCGGATAACAAAGGGCCCGCGCTTCTCCCCCTCCCCTTAAAGTTCGGACCATTGACCTTTCCGGGCCGTCACGGGCCGGGGAGGCTCCTGGGGAGGGGAGCGCATGGTGCGCAAGGGCGTGAAGATCGCGCTGGTGGGCGGGGTGTTCACCGCGATGGTGGGGGGCGCCGGGTACGGCGCGTACAACCTGGTGAGCGGCGTGACCGGGAACAGCGGACCGTCCCGGCCGGGCACCTCCGAGGTGCGGTCGGGTCCGCCGTCGGCCGCCGAGGTGCGCGAGACGTCGCGGAAGTTCCTCGCGGCGTGGGCCGACGGCGACGCCCGGCAGGCCGCCGCGTACACCGACAACGCCGAGGCCGCGGGCAGGGCCCTGACCGGCTTCCGCGAGGACGCGCACCTGACGAAGGTGAAGCTGACGGCGCAGCAGGCGTCCGGCGCCCGCGTGCCGTTCGCCGTGTCGACGACCGTCTCGTACAAAGGCAGGAGCAAGCCCTTCTCGTACGACTCGCAGCTCACGGTGGTGCGCGGGAGGACGACCGGGCGGCCGCTCGTGGACTGGTCGGAGGCCGTCGTGCACCCCTCGCTGGAGCGCGGCGACACCCTGGTGACGGGCGAGGGCGCGGCGCCGCCCATCCGGGCCGTGGACCGCGCGGGCGCCGTCCTGCGTCCCAAGGACTACCCCTCGCTCGGCCCGATCCTGGACACGCTGCGCGAGAAGTACGGCGAGAGCGCGGGCGGGACGCCGGGCGTCGAGCTCTACGTCCGGCACGAGGACGAGGACGCGGGGTCCCGGACGCTGCTCACCCTCACCGCGGGGAAGCCGGGCACGCTGCGCACGACGCTCAGCGCGGGCGTGCAGAAGGCCGCCGAGCGCGCCGTGCTGCGCAGCGGCGAGTCGTCCGTGGTGGCGGTGAAGCCGAGCACCGGCGAGGTCCTCGGCGTCGCCAACAACCGTGAGGACGCCTTCAACGCGGCGTTCCTCGGCAAGGTCGCGCCCGGCTCGACGATGAAGATCGTCTCGGCGGCGATGCTCATCGACAAGGGCGTCACCAAGGCGACCGGCTCCGCGCCCTGCCCGGACACGGCGGTGTGGCAGAGCCAGACCTTCCACAACCTGAAGGGCATGGCGCCGAACGAGGCGGCGTCGTTCTCGGAGAGCTTCGCGCGCTCCTGCAACACGGCGTTCGTGAAGCTCATCGACGAGGACGGCGTCACGGACGCCTCGCTGACCGAGGAGGCGCAGGACAACTTCGGCCTCGGCAAGGGCGACTGGAAGGTCGGCGTGCCCTCCGCCGACGGTTCGGTGCCGCCCTCGGGCGGGCCCGAGCGCGCGGCGAACGCCATCGGCCAGGGCCAGGTGGAGATGAACCCGCTGAACATGGCGTCGGTGACGGCGACGGCGATGACGGGTGCCTTCCGCCAGCCGGTGCTCGTGCCGCGCTCCCTGGACGACCGCGAACTGGCCACCGCCCGGGGCCTGTCCCCCTCCACCGTGCGGCAGCTGCGCCAGATGATGAACCGCACCGCGGTCAGTGGCACCGGTGCGCGGGTGATGGCGGGCCTCGGCCCGGACATGGGCGCGAAGACGGGGTCGGCCGAGGTCGACGGCCAGGAGAAGTCGGACAGTTGGTTCACCGGCTACCGGGGCGATGTCGCGGCGGCGGCGATGGTGCAGCGCGGCGGGCACGGCGGCGACACGGCGGGGCCGATCGTGGCGGCGGTGCTGGCGGCAGGGTAGTCGGTGCGGGGGCCGGTCGCCCGGCCGGGCGGTGAAGTGGTCAAGGGTTTCTCCGGGCGCCTCTAAGGTGGCCTTCCGGTGAGGAGCCGGGGGTTCGGGGAACTGCGGAGGGTTTGTGGGCAAGCGAAGGCGCGCCACCGAGCGCAAGAGCGTCGGTATCAAGAACGTGAACGTGCACCCGGGGGTGCTCGGCGGGGTGGCCGCCGTCGTGGTGTGCGGCGTGGGGGCCGCCGCGTTCGCGTTCTCCGGCGGCGGCGACCCGGACGGCGCGAGCGTCGACGAGAAGCCGGTGGCCTCGGGCCCGCCGACGTCCGCCGAGGTGCGCACCACCGCGCGGGCGTTCCTCGCCGCGTGGGCCGGGGGCGATGTGGCGCGGGCCGCCGCGCTCACCGACGACCGGGCGGCCGCCAAAAAGGCCCTGACGTCGTACGGCAAGGACGGCCACCTGACGAGGACCACGCTCACACCGGGCAAGCGGTCCGGCGCCGGGGTGCCGTTCAAGGCGGCGGCCACGGTCTCGTACGGGGGAAAGAGCAAGCCCTTCTCGTACGAGTCCGAACTGACCGTCGTGCGCAGGAAGAGCGACGGGAAGACGCTGGTCGGCTGGCGGCCCTCGGTGGTGCACCCGGAGCTCAAGGAGGGGGACCGGCTGGTCACCGGTGAGGCGGGCGACCCGCCGATCAAGGCGGTGGACCGGGACGGCGCCGAGCTGACGGCGGCCAAGTACCCGTCGCTGGGCACGGTCCTGGACGGGCTGCGCGAGAAGTACGGCAAGAAGGCGGGCGGCAGGGCCGGCGTCGAGCTGCGCGTGGTGCGGGCCGACGGCGGCGACGAGAAGTCCGGCGCGCGGTCCGCGAAGAAGAAGGACGACGCCGAGTCCGTCCCGGACAAGACGCTGCTGACGCTGGCGCCCGGCACCCCGGGGACGCTGAGGACGACGTTCAGCGGGTCGCTGCAGGCCGCCGCCGAGCGGGAGACCGCCAAGCGGCAGCGGGCGTCCGTCGTCGTGGTCAAGCCGAGCACCGGCGAGATCCTGGCCGCCGCGAACTCCAACCCCGGCGGCTTCAACACGGCCTTCCAGGGCTCCATCGCGCCCGGCTCCACGATGAAGGTCATCAGCTCCTCGATGCTCCTGGAGAAGAAGCTCGCCGGGGTCGACAAGAAGCACCCCTGCCCCAAGTACGAGACGTACGGCGGCTGGAAGTTCCAGAACGACGACAAGTTCCAGATCAAGGGCGGCACGTTCCGGGCGAGCTTCGCGCGCTCGTGCAACACGGCCTTCATCAGCCAGGCCAAGAAGCTGGAGAACGACTCCCTGACCAAGCAGGCGCAGGAGGTCTTCGGCCTCGGCCGCGACAACTGGTCGATCGGCGTGCCGTCCTTCGACGGCGCGGTGCCGGTGCAGAGCGACGCGCAGATGGCGGCCTCGCTGATCGGGCAGGGCGGGGTGCGGATGAACCCGCTGAACATGGCGTCGGTCGCGGCGACGGTGAAGTCCGGCACGTTCCGCCAGCCCTATCTGGTCTCGCCCGACCTCGACGACCGCACGCTCGCCACGGCCTCGCGCAGGATGTCGGGCGCGACGGCGTCGGCGCTGCGGGACCTGATGCACTACACCGCGGTCGCGGGCACGGCGGTCGAGCCGATGGCGGGGCTCGGCTCCGACATGGGCGCGAAGACCGGCTCGGCGGAGGTCGACGGCCAGAAGAAGCCCAACGGCTGGTTCACCGCGTACCGCGGCGACCTCGCGTCGGCGGCGGTCGTCCAGGAGGGCGGCCACGGCGGCGACTCGGCGGGGCCCGTGGTGCGGGCGATGCTGCGGGCCGGGGGCTGAGCGGGCGACTCCGCCGGGCCCCGGGGGCGGCGCCCGGTACCGGGTGTCCGCTCTGCGGATACCTGGTCGCGTGGCTCGTACACCGACCGCTAGCGTGCCGGGTATGAGCGCTACCTCACCCGAGACGTCCGACGCCCACCCCCGATTCGCCGAGGCCCTGCAGGAACTGGGCCTCGGCGATCTGCTTCCCCGGGTCCGCCGCTTCCCCGAGCGGACCCGCACCGCGGCCGAGGCGGCCGCCGCCATCGGCTGCGGACTCAGCGAGATCTGCAAGTCCCTGATCTTCGCGGCCTGGGGGTCGCCGCGGCTGGACCAGGGCCGGGAGCCCGGGCAGGGCGTCCCGGTGCTCGTCCTGATGGACGGCGCCTCCCGTGTCGACCTGGAGCGCGTGCGCCAGGAGCTCGGCGCCGAGAAGGTCACCCGGGCCGGGGCGGACCTGGTCAGGGAGGCCACCGGGTACGCGATCGGCGGTGTGCCGCCCTTCGGCCACGCCACCCGGACCGTGGTCCTCGCCGACCGGTCCCTGCTCGACCACGACGTGGTGTGGGCGGCGGCGGGCACGCCCCACGCGGTCTTCCCGATGGCACCGCGGACGCTGATCGCCCACGCGGGCGGCGCGCTGGTGGACGTGCGCGAGACCGCGGAGTGACCCCGCTGGTCGCGGCGGCCGTGCTGCTCGCCGCCGTCACCCACGCCAGCTGGAACGCGATCGCCCACCACATCACGGACAAGCTGGTCGGCTTCACGCTGATATCCGGCGGCGGAACCTTGATCGGCCTGTGCCTGGCCCCCTTCGTCCCGCTCCCGGACGCGGCGGCCTGGCCCTACCTGATCGTCTCCGCCGCCCTGCACGTCGGCTACTACGCCCTGCTCATGAGGTCGTTCAAGCTCGGCGACTTCGGCCAGGCCTACCCGATCGCGCGCGGCACCGCGCCGCTGGTCGTCACCGTCCTCGCCGCCCTCTTCGCGGGCGAGGTCCCCGACGCCTGGCAGGCGGCGGGCGTCGCCGTCTCGTGCGCGGGCCTGACCTGGCTCGCCCTGTGGGGCATCCGGGGCTCGGGCCGCCGCCCCGACTGGGCCGCGATCGGCGCGGCGCTCGCCACCGGCGTCTCCATCGCCGCGTACACCGTGGTGGACGGCCTCGGCGTACGGTCCGCCGGGTCGCCGATGAGCTACATCGCGTGGCTGATGATCATGGAGGGCGTCACGATCCCGCTGTACGCGGCGTACCGCTGGCGGGGCGAACTGGTCCCGCGGCTGCGTCCGTTCGCGGCGGTCGGCCTCCTCGGCGCGGCCCTCTCGGTCGCCGCCTACGGCCTGGTCCTGTGGGCCCAGACCCGGGCCGACCTGGCGCCCATCTCCGCGCTGCGGGAGTCGTCGATCATCGTCGGAGCGGCGATCGGCGCGGTCTTCTTCAAGGAGCGCTTCGGGGCGCCACGGCTGCTCGCGGCGGGCCTGATGGTCGCGGGCATCGGGCTGATGCTGCACGCGGGCTGAGACCGATGCGGGGCGCCGGGGGCGCGGGGGTGCCGGGGGCGCGGGGGGCGCCGGGGGCGCGGGGGGCGCCGGGGTGCCGGGGCGCCGGGGGCGCCAGCGGGTCGGCGGGTGGCGGGTTGGCGGCGGGCCTACGGGTCGGCGGCGGGTCGGCGGCGGGCCTGCGGGCCTGCTTCGCCAGCGGGCCGGCAGGCGGGACGCCGGGTCTCCGGCGGGCGGGTTCGGGGGCTGAGCCCGTCGGCGGGCGGGTCCAGGGGTCGGCCCGTCGGCGGGCGGGTCCAGGGGTCGGCCCGTCGGCGGGCGGGTCCAGGGGTCGGCCCGTCGGCGGGCTCAGCCCAGGGCCACCGGCAGGGCCGCGCAGCGGCGGGCGCGTCCAGGGGTCGGCCCGTCGGCGGGCTCAGCCCAGGGCGACCGGCAGGGCCGCGCAGCGGCGGCAGGCGCGGGCCGAGGCCGCCACCACGGCGTGCGCGGCAGCCGCGAGCGCGCCGGCCGCCGCGAGCAGCGGCCACTGCGTGGCCAGGGCCGCGGCGACGGCGAGCGCGAGGGTCGCCACCGCCATCGCGGCGCTCGCGGTGGTCCCGGCCCAGGCGACCAGGCGCGGCAGCCGGTGCGGGGCGGGCAGCCGCCGGGCGAGCGGCCCGGTCGCCGCCAGGGCCGCGGCGGCGCACAGCGCGGCGAGGGTCGCGACGAAGGCGAGGTGGACCGCGAGCAGCTGCGCGGCATGCGGCAGGTGCCCGGGCGTGCCGTCGTCCGCGGTGCGGGCGAGGTACCAGCAGGCGACCAGGAAGGGCGCGGTGAGCACGACCGTCCGCGCGGTGTGCCGGGCCTGGGCGATCGTCAGTTCGCGCTGGCAGGCGGGGACCAGTTCGTCGACGGTCCCGAACTCCCGTACCGCGCGGCGGGCCGCCTCCTCGCCGGGCAGGCCCGTCCCGGCATGGGCCGCCGCGGTGTCCAGGAGGCCGTCGTGCAGCTCCTCGACGAGCCGGGACTTGGCCCGCGCCGGGCCGTGCAGGGCGGCCGTCAGCTCCGCCACGTGCGCCTCGACGGGGCCGGTGCGCCCGCCGGTGCGGGGCGGCGCGTCCGCCCGTGTCCCGCGCCTCACGTCGCGAGTCCGGGCCGGGGGCCGGGGTTGAGGACCGAGCCGATCGCCGTGGTGAACGCGCTCCAGGCCGCCCGCTCGCCGGCCAGCGTGGCGCGCCCCGCGTCGGTGAGTTCGTAGGCCCTGCGGCGTCGTTCGCCGGCCGCCGACTGCCAGCTGCTGGTGAGCAGGCCGAGGCGCTCCAGCCGGTTCAGCGCCGGATAGATCGTGCCCGTGCGCAGTTCGAGGACACCGCCGCTGCGGCGCTGCACCGCGGCGATGATCGCGTACCCGTGCAGCGGGCCCGGTTCCAGCACGGCCAGCAGCAGTCCGTCGAGGTGCCCGCGCACCGCATCCGCCTTCATGAGGAGGCAGCCTACCCACAGAAGGTGTTGGCAGTGTATGTATTGGCAGCCAACTTATTTGCGTTGCCTGCCTACGCATGGCTTCGCCCGCCCCGCGCCCGCGCGCTCCTCGGAGGCCCGCGCCCGCGTACTCCTCGGAGGCCCCGTGACGAAGTTCCTGCTGTCCGTGCACGTCCTCGCCGCGATCCTGGCGGTCGGCTCGATCACGGTGGCCGCGTCGATGTTCCCCCGCTACGCGCTGCGCGCCCTGGGCGCCGCCGGGTCCGGCGACGCCGACCGGTCCCCCGGGATCGCCGCGCTGCTGCACCGGATCTGCCGCGCCTACGCCGTCGCCGGGCTCGCCGTCCCCGTCTTCGGCATCGCCACCGCCGCGCGGCTCGGCGTCCTCACCGACGCCTGGCTGATCGCCTCGCTCCTCCTGACGACGGCCGCCGCCGCGCTCCTCGCGCTGGCCGTCCTGCCCGGCCAGCGGCGCCTGCTCGCCCTGGCGGACGACGGGTCCGGGGCCGCGCCGCCCGGCGCCCGGCCCGCGGCGGCCCGGCTGGCGATGCTCACCGGCGTCTTCAACCTCCTGTGGGCGACGGTCACCGTGCTGATGATCGTCCGCCCCGGCTCCACGACGGGAGCGTGACCATGTGCCCCGCGCGCACCCTGCGTCCGCTGCGCATCGCCTCCGGCGCGGAGGCGGCCTCCCTCGTGCTCCTGCTGGCCAACCTCGCCACGGTCCACGCCCGCCCCCTCTCCGCCCTGCTCGGCCCCCTGCACGGCACGGCCTACCTGGCCGTCATCGCCCTCACCTGGCTGCTCCCGCCGCCCCTCCCGCCCGGCGTCCGGTGGCGCGCCCTGGTACCGGGCGTCGGCGGGCTGCTGGTGCTGCGCCGCACGGACGGCACGGACAGCACAGACAGCTCGGACAGCACAGACAGCGCGGACGGCGCGTCAGTGGCGACGAAGCGCTGACGCACGCGCGCGGGTGCGGCGGGAGTGCCGCGGCCGGCGGCCTACAGCGCCTCGCGCAGCGCCCGTACCAGGGCCTGGGCCCGGGGGTCGGCGGTGACGCCCTTGTTCATGCCGTTGGTGACGTAGCCGAAGGCCACGCCCGTGTCCGGGTCGGCGAAGCCGAGGGCGCCGCCGCGGCCCGGGTGGCCGAAGGAGCCGTCGCCGAGGAGCGGGGAGGCGCCGCCGTGCAGCATGTAGCCGAGGCCGAAGCGGGTGCCGACGACCAGGACGCGGTCGGGGCCCGCGGACGCCTCGGTCGCGGCCAGGGCCGCGGTGGCGGGGGTGAAGAGCCGGGCGGCGCCGTCGACGTCGCCGATCAGCGCGGCGTAGAAGCGGGCGAGGCCGTCGGCCGTGGCGATGCCGTTCGAGGCGGGCAGGGCCGCCGCCCGGTAGGCGGGGTCGTTCTCGTCCGGCCGGGGGTCGATCGCACCGAAGGCGCGGCGGGTGAGAGAGGCGGGGTCGGCGTAGGCCTCGGCGACGTTGCGCCGGGGCCGCATCCGCAGCCCGCCGGGTGCGGCGGGCGGCTCGATCCGGCCCAGCAGGCCGACCCGGGGCGCCTGCTCCGGCGGCAGCCCGACCCAGAGGTCGAGGCCGAGCGGCCCGGCGATCTCCCGCGCGATCCACTCCCCCACCGGCCGTCCCGTCACGCGCCGCACCAGCTCGCCGGTGAGCCAGCTGTACGTCTGCGCGTGGTAGCCGTGGTCCGTGCCCGGCTCCCAGAACGGGGCCTGGGCGGCGACCACCGCGGCCGCCAGGTCCGGGTCGAGCGCCTCGGCGGGTGTCAGCGGGCGGTCCAGGGCGGGCAGGCCCGCGCGGTGCGCGAGGACGTGCCGGACCAGGACGCTTTCCTTGCCGCGCGCCTTGAACTCCGGCCAGTGGTGGCCGACCGGCGCGTCCAGGTCGAGGTCCCCGCGCTGGTGCAGCAGGAGCAGCGCGGCGGCGGCCACGCCCTTGGTCGCCGAGCGGACGATCTGCGCGGTGCCGGGCGTCCACGGGGCGTCCCCCTCGACGTCCTTCGTGCCGCCCCACAGGTCCACGACCCGGTGTCCGTCGCGGTAGACGGTGACCTGCGCGCCCCGCTCCCCGCGCTCGGCGAAGTTGCGCAGGAAGGCGTCCCTGACCGGCTCGAAGCCGGCGGCCACCGTGCCGTGCACCCCGCCCGTGACGTCCTGCGCCTGACCCATGACATCGTCCATGCCAAGGCCAACAGTCACACTTCGCCGCCGATTCCCTGGCCGCCCGCCTTCACCGTCTTCGGATCGAAGCCGAAGGGGAGCTCCAGGCGGTGGGCGCTCATCAGGGCCTCGTCGGAGAGCAGCGCGCCGGTCGGGCCGTCGGCCGCGATGACGCCCTCGCTGAGGATCAGGGCGCGGGGGCAGAGCTCCAGCGCGTAGGGCAGGTCGTGCGTGACCATGAGGACGGTGACGTCCAGGGACCGGAGGATGTCGGCCAGTTCGCGGCGCGAGGCCGGGTCCAGGTTGGAGGACGGCTCGTCCAGGACGAGGATCTCCGGCTCCATCGCGAGCACCGTGGCGACGGCGACCCGGCGCCGCTGCCCGAAGGAGAGGTGGTGCGGCGGGCGGTCCGCGAAGGGGGCCATGCCGACCTGGTCCAGCGCCTTGTGCACGCGGGCCTCCAGCTCGGGGCCGCGCAGCCCGGCCGCGGCGGGCCCGAAGGCGACGTCCTCGCGGACCGTGGGCATGAACAGCTGGTCGTCGGGGTCCTGGAAGACGATGCCGACCCGGCGCCTGATCTCCGCCATGTGCCGCTTGCCGACGGGCAGCCCGGCCACGGTGACCGTGCCCGCGCCGCCGGTCAGGATGCCGTTCAGGTGCAGGACGAGGGTGGTCTTGCCCGCGCCGTTCGGCCCGAGCAGGGCGACGCGCTCGCCGCGTCCGACGGTGAAGTCGACGCCGAAGAGGGCCTGGTGCCCGTCGGGGTAGGCGAAGGCGAGGCCGGCCACTTCCAGGGAGGGCGCGGGCGCTGATGCAGAGGTCACAGGGTCCATCCCAACAGGCATACGGCGAGTGCGGCGACCGGCAGGGCCAGCGCGTGGGTCCACTGCGCCCGGGAGGCGCTGACGTCGTCGATGACCGGCATCGACCCGGCGTATCCCCGGCTGACCATCGCCAGGTGCACCCGCTCGCCGCGCTCGTAGGAGCGGATGAAGAGGGCGCCCGCGGACTTGGCGAGGACGCCCCACTGGCGCACGCCCCGCGCCTCGAAGCCGCGCGACTCCCGGGCGATCTTCATGCGGCGCATCTCGTCCGTGATGACGTCGCCGTACCGGATCATGAAGGAGGCGATCTGGACGAGGAGCGGGGGCAGCTTCAGGCGCTGGAGGCCGAGGAGCAGTTCGCGCAGCTCGGTGGTGGCGGCGAGCAGGACGGAGGCGGCGACGCCCAGGGTGCCCTTGGCCAGCACGTTCCAGGCACCCCAGAGGCCGTTGACGCTGAGGGAGAGGCCGAGGACGTCGACGCGCTCGCCCTGGGCGACGAAGGGCAGCAGGACGGCGAAGGCGACGAAGGGGACCTCGATGAGGAGCCGCTTCAGCAGGAAACCGGCCGGGACGCGGGCGGCGCGGGCGACGGCGGCGAGCAGCAGGGCGTAGACGCCGAAGGCCCACATCGCCTCGCGCGGGGTGGAGACCACCACGACGACGAAGCAGAGGACGGCCGTGAGCTTGGTGTGCGGCGGCAGCGCGTGCACCGGCGAGCGGCCTTTCCGGTACAGCCGGTGGGCGTGCCCCGCACCCATGTCAGGCCTTCTCGGACGGGGCGGCGGACGACTCGGGCACGGCGGTCGGCGAGCTGTCGCCCGAGCGGCGGCGGCGCAGTCCCCAGAAGACCGCGGAGCCGGCGACGACGGTGACGCCGACGCCGATCACACCGGCCAGGCCGCCGGAGATCCGGGCGTCGGCGATGTCCTTGACGCCGTAGTCGGCGAGGGGGGAGTCCGCGGTGGCGTGCTCCTCGGCCTTCTTGTCGATGCCCTTGTCGTGGGCGACCTTCTCCAGGCCGTCCGGGTTCGCCGAGGCGTAGAAGCTGACGAAGCCGGCGAGGACGAGGGAGGCGACCAGGCCGGCGGCCCACACCTTGCGGGTGGAGCGGGGGGCGGCCGGGGCGGGCTCGGCGGCGGGGGCGTCCACCAGCTCGCCGCCGACGCGCAGCTTCAGGGGCCGGGTCAGGCCGCGGGCGCCGTACACGAGGTCGGGGCGGACGGCGATGACGGCGCCGACGGTGAGGGCGGTGATGGCGGCCTCGCCGATGCCGATGAGGACGTGCACGCCGACCATCGCGGTGGCGACCTTGCCGATGGGGACGTCGGTGGTGCCGCCGACGGCGTAGATGAGGGTGAAGGCGACCGCGGCGGCGGGCACGGAGAGCAGCGCGGCGGCGAAGGAGGCGACGGTGACGGAGCGGCGGCCGCGGGGCAGCGCCTTCACCAGGCCGCGGAAGACGAGGTAGGCGACGACGGTGGTGACGATCGCCATGTCGGAGATGTTCACGCCGAGCGCGGTCAGGCCGCCGTCCGCGAAGAGCACGCCCTGCATGAGCAGGACGACGGAGACGCAGAGGACCCCGGTGAAGGGGCCGACGAGTATCGCGGCGAGCGCGCCGCCCAGGAGGTGCCCGCTGGTCCCGGCCGCGACGGGGAAGTTCAGCATCTGCACGGCGAAGATGAAGGCGGCGACCAGACCGGCCAGCGGTGCGGTCCGTTCGTCCAGCTCGCGCCGGGCGCCCTTGAGGCTGACGGCCACGGCGCCGGCCGCGACGACCCCGGCGGCGGCGGACACCGGGACATTGATGAACCCGTCGGGGACATGCATGCGCTCGCTCCTGGGCAGGGGCCCCTGGACAGGGCAGATCGCTCGTGAACCGTTCAATGATAGTGCCTTGTTGCAAACGGTTTGCAAGAGCGTCGCGGTCCCGAATCGGCTACGCCTCGCCTGCGGCGAAACACCGTACATATGGGACATTGGTGAGGAAGGGCCCGTACGGATGAGGAGTTCAGTGATGTCCGCAGTCGAGCAGTACGCACGCGCCCATCTCGTCACGGACTCCTCCGAGGGCCACCGCGCCGTCCCCGTCGTCCTCCACTACGACCCGGAGGCCGACCCGCAGGCGGTGCGGATCGGCCTCCCCGGCTCCCCGCACCGGGTCTTCTCCCGGCAGCTCCTGGAGCAGGGGATGCGGGCCCCGGTGACGTCGGGGCCGGTCCACGTGTGGCCGTGCGGGCGGGTCCAGACGGTCGTGGAGTTCCACGACCGGGACGGGGTGACGGTCGTCCAGTTCGACGCGTCGGCACTGGTCCGCTTCCTGCGCCGCACCTACGCGACCGCCACCCCGATCACCCGCTAGGCCCTACACCCCCGGATCGGACCCGGATCGGACCCGGATCAGACCCGGATCGGACCCGGATCAGACCCGGACCGGCTCCCGGTCCTCGTCGGACACCGGGCCCGCGCCCTTCTCCTCCGCGGTCCGCAGGCCCTCGCCCTCCACGTCCACGTTCGGCAGCGCACGGTCCAGCCGGCGCGGCAGCCACCACGCCTTCTTCCCGAGCAGCGCCAGCACCGCGGGCACCAGCGCCATCCGGACCACGAAGGCGTCGAAGAACACCGCGATCGCCAGGCCGAACCCGATCATCTTGACCATCTGCTCCGACGACCCGATGAAGCCCGCGAAGACGGCGATCATGATGACGGCGGCGGCGGAGACGACGCGGGCGCCGTGCCGGAAGCCGGTCACGATCGCCTGGCCGGGGCGCTCGCCGTGCACGTACGCCTCGCGCATCCGGGTCACGAGGAAGACCTCGTAGTCCATCGCCAGGCCGAAGACCACGCCCACCATGAAGATCGGCATCATCGACATGATCGGGCCGGTCTGCTCCACGCCGAAGAGCGAGCCGAGCCAGCCCCACTGGAAGACCGCGACGACCGCGCCGAGGGCCGCGAGGACCGAGAGCAGGAAGCCGAGGGCCGCCTTGAGCGGGACCAGGATCGAGCGGAAGACGACGATCAGGAGCAGGAACGCCAGGCCCACGACGAGTGCCAGATAGGGCAGCAGGGCGTCGTTGAGCTTCTGCGAGACGTCGATGTTCATGGCCGTGGTGCCGGTGACCATGATGTCGGCGCCGGTGTCCGAGGCGATCCGCGGGCCGGTGTCGCGGATCGAGTGGACCAGGTCCTCAGTCTCGATGCCGCTCGGCTTGGAGGACGGCACGACACTGACGATCGCGGTGTCGCCGGCCTTGTTGAGCACGGGCGGCGCGACGGTCAGGACGTCGTCGAGCTTGGAGATCGTCTTCCGGATCTCACCGGCCGCGGCCTTCGGGTCGTCCGCGCCCTTGAGGTCGCCGACGACCATCAGCGGCCCGTTGAAGCCGGGCCCGAAGCCCTCGGAGACCAGGTCGTACGCCTTGCGCTGGGTGGTCGACGTCGGCTGTGCGCCGTCGTCGGGCAGGCCGAGCTCCAGCTGCGAGACCGGCAGGGCCGCCGCACCCAGGCCCACGATGCCGACCAGCAGCACCGCGATCGGACGGCGCACCACGAACCGGGCCCAGCGGGTGCCCATGTTCTCCTTCGCCGCCCCGCCGGAGGCGTCCGCGGCCTTCTTGCGGCCGCCGCCGAAGAGCCTGCTCTTCTCACCCATGGGCATGACCCGCTTGCCCGCGTACCCGAGCAGCGCCGGGATGAGGGTGAGCGCGATGAGGACGGCGATCACGACCGTGCCGGCCGCCGCGAAGCCCATCTTGGTGAGCATCGGGATATTCACCACGGCGAGGCCGACCAGCGCGATGACCACGGTGAGCCCGGCGAAGACGACCGCGGAGCCCGCGGTCCCCACGGCCCGGCCCGCCGCCTCCTCGCGGTCCCGGCCGTCGGCCAGTTCACCGCGGTAGCGCGAGACGATGAAGAGCGCGTAGTCGATGCCGACCGCGAGGCCGATCATCATGGCGAGCGTCGACGTGGTGGTGCCGAGGTCCAGCGCGTTGGCGAGCGCGGTGATCGTCGAGACGCCGATGCCGACGCCGATCAGCGCGGTGAGCAGCGGCAGACCGGCCGCGATCAGCGAGCCGAAGGTGATGACGAGGACGACCGCGGCGATGGCGATGCCGATGACCTCGGTGGCCCCGGTCTCCGGCATGGCCTGCAGCGCGTCGCCGCCGACCTCGACCGTCAGGCCGGACTCCCGCGCCTTGTCGGTGGTCTTCTCCAGCGCGTCCCGGTCCTCGTCGGTCAGCTCCATCGAGGTGACCTTGTAGGAGACCGAGGAGTAGGCCGTGGAGCCGTCCTTGCTGACCGTCTTGGCCCGGAAGGGGCTGTCCGCGCGGGCCACCTGGTCCGAGCCGGACTTCAGGGCGGCGACGGTCTTCTCGATCTCGGCCTTGTTGGCCTTGTCGGTGACCTTCTGGCCGTCCGGCGCCTTGAAGACGACCCGGGCACTCGCCCCGTCGGCGCTGGCCTCGGGGGCCCGCTTCTCCAGGAGGTCGAAGGCCTTCTGCGCCTCGGTGCCGGGGATCGAGAAGGAACTGGAGGCGGCGGTGGGCGCGGAGGCCGCGCCGACCCCGGCGAGCGTCAGCAGCGCCACCCAGATCAGGGCGACGAAGTGCCGCCGCCGGAAGGCGAGTTTGCCTAGTTTGTAGAGGAAAGTTGCCACGAGGGCGTACTCCCGGTCAGGTCGTGTGTCCGGATTGGGCAAGGTGGATCAGCCCGACGACGTGAGCGGTCGCGTCAGGTGCGGGGGATTCGGCTGTGGGGAGGTGCTGGGGGAGGTCAGACGCCGAGGGCGGGGAGGATCACGGCGTCGACGTACGAGGCGAGGAAGCGCTGGTCGACCGGGCGGTCCTCGATGAGGTCCCGGGCGACGAAACCGCCGACCATCATGTGGACGACGTACTCCAGCGCCGGGTTGTCCGCGGCCACTTCACCGCGGTCCACCGCCCGGCGCAGCAGGTCGTTCAGGCCGGTGAGCTCCGGCTCGACGAGGAGGTTGCGCAGCGCCTGGTGGAGTTCGGGATTGTCGTGGATGGCGTGGAAGAGGCCCCGCATGAGCGCGGCGTCCCGCTCCATCTGGCAGTCGTCCGAGCGCGCCACCATCTCGTACAGATCGCCGCGCAGCGATCCGGTGTCGATGTCGGCGAGCGACGCGGGCTTGTTGTGCCGCAGCGCCTTGGCGATCAGCTCCGGCTTGCTCCCCCACTGGCGGTAGAGGGTGGCCTTGCTGGAGCGCGTGCGGGAGGCGACGGCGTCCATGGTGAGCGCCTCGTACCCGACCTCGCGGAGCAGGTCGAGCACGGCCTCGTAGAGCTCGGCCTCACGCTCGGGCGTGATCCGGCTGCGTCGCGTCGTTGCCACGTCAGTCATGATCTCCACCTCCCGCTCCGAACGAAACGATTCCGTCCACCCGGACTCTACCCAGCCCCTTAACGAAACGAAACCGTTTCGTACGTGTGCTGCGTCACGCCCCGCCGCGACCGCGCGGATCACCCCCGGCACGAGTTGCCGCCGCCTGCCGGGCGGAAAAGCATGGTGAGGTGACCGACGCGCGCGACGATGCCCAGGACGCCAGTGCCCCGGACGACCACGCATACCTGCGTTTTCCGCATCTCAGCGGCGACCGCCTCTGCTTCGCCGCCGAGGACGACCTGTGGGTGACCCCCCTCACCCCGCAGGGCGTCCCGGCCGGCCGGGCCTGGCGGCTCACCGTCGACCGGACGAAGGTGAGCCACCCCCGCTTCTCGCCGGACGGCCGCCACATCGCGTACACGACCTGGCGCAGCCTCGACCCGGAGATCCACCTCGCCCCGGTGGACGGCGGGCCCGCGCGCCGGCTGACGTACTGGGGCAGCACCGACACCCGGGTCTGCGGCTGGTCCCCCGACGGCGACATCCTCGCCGTCTCCTCGCACGGCCAACCCTTCTCGTACTTCTGCTGGGCCTACAGCGTGCCCGTCGACGGCTCGCCGGGCGGCCGGCTGCCCTGGGGCCCGGTCTGGGACATCGCGATCACCGACGGCCTGGCCGACGGCGGGGCCGAGCGTAAGACGCTGCTCCTGACCGGCAAGCCGCCGCACGAACCGGCCGCCTGGAAGCGGTACCGGGGCGGCGCGACCGGCCGTCTGTGGGTGCACGGCGAGCAGATCCTCGCCGACCTCGACGGGCACCTGGACGCGCCGATGTTCGTGTCCGGACGCATCGCGTTCCTCTCCGACCACGAAGGCGTCGGCAACCTCTACTCCTGCCTGCCCGACGGCTCCGACCTGCGCCGCCACACCGACCACGACACGTTCTACGCCCGGCACGCGGCCAGTGACGGCACCCGCGTCGTCTACCAGTGCGCGGGGGACATCTGGCTGGTCGACGGCCTCGCGCCGGACTCCGTGCCGCGCCGGCTCGACGTGCGGCTCGGCGGGCCGCGGCCCGGGCGGCGGACCTACCAGGTGCCGGCCGCCCAGCACGTCGACGCGCTCTCGGTGGACACCACGGGCCGGGCCAGCGCCGTCGTCATACGCGGCTCCCTCTACTGGCTCACCCACCGGGACGGCCCGGCCCGCACCATCTCCGACACCCCCGGCGTACGGGTCCGGCTGCCCGAGATGCTCGGCACCGGCGGGCAGGTCGCCTACGTCACCGACGCCGAGGGCGAGGACGCCGTCGAGATCGCCCATCTGCCCCGGGCCAGCGGCGACCGCGGGCCGCGCAGGCTGGCGAGCGGGGGCCTGGGCCGGGTGCAGGAGATGGTCGCCGACCGCGACGGCGAACGCCTGGCCATCGCCTCCCACGACGGCCGTCTGCTGCTCCTCACGGTCTCCGACGCGGCGGAGGGCGGGGCGGCCGGGGACGGCGGGACGGGCGGGGACAGCGGGACGATCGGGGACAGCGGGACGATCGGGGACGGCGGGACGGGCGGGGACGGTGACGGCGAGGTCACCGAGCTGATCCGCTCCGTCAACGGCCCGGTCCGCGACCTCGCCTTCTCCCCCGACGGCAACTGGCTGACCTGGTCGCACCCGGGCATCGGCCGCTCGCTGCGGCAGATCAAGCTGGCCCGGATCGCGGGCCCCGGACCCCGCACCGTCGTGGACGTCACCAACGGCCGCTTCGAGGACGAGAACCCCGTCTTCACCCGCGACGGCCGCTACCTCGCCTTCCTCTCCTGGCGCGGCTTCGACCCCGTCTACGACGTGCACACCGGCGACCTGTCCTTCCCGCTGGGCTGCCGCCCCTACCTCGTACCGCTGTCGTCCGCGACGCCCTCCCCCTTCGCGCTGCTGCCCGACGGGCGCCCGGCGGCGGGCGGCCTCGACCCGGCCGACGGCGGCGGGGGCGGCACCACCACCACGGTCGAGGTCGAGGGCCTGGAGGCGCGGGTGACGCCCTTCCCGGTCGCCGCGTCGAAGTACTCCGCGCTGCACCCCGTCAGCGGCGGCGGCCTGGTCTGGCTGCGCTGGCCGATCTCCGGCGCGCTCGGCGAGACCTTCGCCAACCCGTCCGACACCTCGGGGCGCCCCACCCTGGAGTACTTCAACATCGCCAAGGCCAAGAAGTCCCAGCTCGTCGACCACCTCGACTGGTTCGCGCCGAGCGGCGACGGCTCCCGGCTCGTGGTCGTCGACCAGGGCGACCTGACCGCGGTGCCCGCCACCGAGCAGGGCGACGGCGACACCACGGTCTGGATCGACCTGCGCCGCATCCTGCACGACGTCGACCCGGCCGCCGAGTGGCGCCAGTCCTTCGACGAGGCGGGGCGCATCATCCGCGCCTACTTCTGGGACCCGGGCATGAGCGGCATCGACTGGGACGGGGTGCTCGCGCAGTACCGGCCGCTGGTCGAACGCGTCGCCTCCCCCGACGAGTTCGCCGACCTGCTGCGCGAGGTCCTCGGCGAGCTGGGCACCTCGCACGCGTACGTCTCCCCCTCGCGCCGCAACGAGGGCCCGCCGCACTACCAGCGCGCCATGGGCCTGCTCGGCGCCAACCTGGTGCGCAGGGACGAGGGCTGGACCGTCCAGCGCATCCTGCCCGGCGACTCCTCCGACTCCAAGGCGCGCTCGCCGCTGGCCGGCGCGGGCATCCGCGAGGGCGCGGTCCTCACGCACATCGACGGCCGCGCGGTCGACCCGGTGGCCGGCCCCTACCCGCTGCTCGCGGCGGCGGGCGGCACCACGGTCGAGCTCACCTTCCTGCCCGCCGGGGGCGAGGGCCGGGCCCGCCGCGTCGCGATCGTCCCCCTCATCAACGAACGCCCCCTGCGCTATCAGGACTGGGTGGCCAAACGCCGGGACGTCGTACGGGAGTTGAGCGGCGGCAAGTGCGGCTACCTGCACATCCCCGACATGGGCGGCTCGGGGTGGGCCCAGTTCAACCGGGACCTGCGCCTGGAGGTGTCGCGGCCCGCGCTCATCGTGGACGTGCGCGGCAACGCGGGCGGCCACATCAGCGAGCTCGTCGTCGAGAAGCTGACCCGCAAGATCCTCGGCTGGGACCTCACGCGCAACGCCCAGCCCGTCTCGTACGCCTCGAACGCGCCCCGCGGACCGGTCGTGGCGCTCGCCGACGAGGCGACGTCCTCGGACGGCGACATGATCACGGCGGCCTTCAAGCTGCTCGGGCTCGGCCCCGTCGTGGGGCAGCGCACCTGGGGCGGCGTGGTCGGCATGACCGGGCGGCACGCGCTCGGCGACGGGACGGTGATCACGGTGCCGATGAACGCGGGCTGGTTCGACGCGTACGGGTGGGGCGTGGAGAACCACGGCGTCTCCCCGGACCTCGACGCGCTGCGTACGCCGCTGGACTGGGCGGAGGGGCGGCACGCCCAACTCGACGACGCGGTACGCCTCGCGCTGGATCTCCTGGAGCGGGAGCCGGCCGCCGATCCGCCCGGTTACTCGGACGTACCCGACCGCAGCAGGCCGCCGCTGCCGCCCCGCCCCTGACCGGCCCCCGAGGGGCCCGCGACCGGTCACCGACACGCTGCGTCATGATCGAAATGCGAGGAATGTCCGGTCGTGCAAATCTGGTCGAGGCCCCATCCCCCTCACCCAACAACGGGAGTGAATCGCATGGGCATCAAGGACCAGTTCCAGGACAAGGCTCAGGACCTCGCCAACAAGGCGAAGGACATGGGCGGCGCGAAGGGCGACGAGGCGAGCGAGCGTGCCTCGCAGGCCCGCGACGAAGCGCGCGACCGTGCCTCTCAGGCCCCGGACCAGGCCAGGGACGCGGCGCAGGAGCAGCAGGACAAGTTCAACCAGGACTACGACGCCTGACGTTGCACTGCGCTCGACCAGAAGAGGCCCCCCGGGACGCCGGGCGGGCCTCTTCTCCGTTCCTCCGCTTCCCTGTCCCCGTTCCCCGTTCCCCGTTCTCCGCTCTCCGCTCTCCGCTCTCCGCTCTCCGCTCTCCGCTAGGAGTTCGCCCGGGCCTTCTCGTCCGCCGAGCCCCCCGCCCCCACGAGCCCCGTCGACACCGTCCCGAGCCGCGGCTCGAACCGCTTCATCTCGCGCTGGCCGACGGACCCGATGACCGAGGGCAGGTAGCCCCGGATGCCCTGCATCCCCCGCAGCCACCACTGCGCGTACACATGGCTGGAACGGCGCTCGATGCCGGCCACGATCCGGTCGACCGCGGGACCCAGCGGGTACGTCTTGTTGGACGGCCACGGCAGCCGCTGGCGCAACTCCCGCATCACGTCGTCCTGATCGGCCCCCCGCACCATGTCCGTGTCGGTCCAGGAGAGGTAGCCGACGCCGACCCTGACGCCCTTGTAGCCGACCTCCGCCCGCAGCGAGTGCGCGTACGCCTCGACGCCGGACTTGGACGCGCAGTACGCCGTCATCATCGGCGCCGGCGTGATCGCGGCGAGCGAGGCGATCTGCAGCAGATAGCCGCGGCTCTCCATGAGGACGGGCAGGAAGGCCCGCCCGGTGACCGCGCTGCCGATGAGGTTGACCTCGATGACCCGGCGCCACGCGTCGGGATCGGACTCCAGGAAGGGCCCGCCGCTGGCGACGCCCGCGTTGGCGACGACGATGTCGACCTTGCCGAAGTGCTGCTTGACCTCCTGGGCGACCCGCGCCATCGCCACGTGGTCGGTGACGTCCGCGTGCCAGTGCGCGGACTCCGTGTGCAGCCGCTCCGACACCTGCTTCAGCTCGTCCGGCTCCAGGCCGACGAGGGCGACCTTCGCGCCGCGCGCCGACAGCTTGCGGGCGAGCAGCTCACCGACTCCGCGCGCCGCGCCCGTGACGACCGCGACCTGCCCCTCCAGGCTGACCCTGCTCATGCGCCCTCCTTGACCTGTATGTACGTTGCGACGAGTTCCCTGATCCGCCCGCTGACGGCCTCCGGCGCCTCCACGGGCGTCATGTGCCCGGCGCCGGTCAGTTCGGTGAGCCCCACGCACCGGGGCAGCGCGGCCGCGAGGCGGCGCGCGTGGACGACGGGCGTGAGCCGGTCGGCGGTGCCGGCGAGCACCGCGGTCGGCAGCCGCAGTTCACCGACCTCGACGTCGAGCTGGAGCGACTCCAGGACGTGCGACCAGCCGTACCGGACATCGCGCGGGCAGGCGTGCACGATCCGCGCACAGGCCTCGACCCGGTCCGGCGCCGCGCCGGGCCCCATCGTGGCGTACCGCAGGATCCGCCGGGCCAGCGGCGTGACCGGGCCGAGCGGCGCGCGCGAGCCGAGCACGGACCGGGTGATCCGGGTGCGCGCCCGCCCGGCGCGCAGCAGCGGCACCACGGTCGCCTCGGCGACCAGCGCCGAACTGCCCGTGCTGCACAGCAGGACGGCCGCGGCGTGCTCGCGCACCGCGGCCCGGCCGCCCGCCGCCATGATCGTCATGCCGCCCATGGAGTGCCCCACGAGGACGGCCTGTTCGCCCGGCGCGAGCGTCGCCGCGAGGACGGCTTCCAGGTCGTCGGCGAGGGCACGCGTGCTGTAGCCGTCGGCGGCGGGCGCGGCGCTGCGTCCGTGCCCGCGCTGGTCGTAGGCGATGACGCGGTGGTCGGTGGCGAGGTCCCGCAGCTGCGCGGCCCAGAACGCCGTCGAGCAGGTCCAGCCGTGCGCGAGCACCACGGCGGGCGCCGACTCGGGCCCGTGCACCTCGACGTGGAGGCGGGCGCCGTCGGCGGAGACGGCGGTCAGTTCGCGGGCGGCGGCGGGCGGCGCGTAGGGCCCGCTCGTCACGTGGGTGAGGCGGCTCATGCCCCGGCCTCGACCTTCTCGGTCCCGGAGCCGCGCCCGCCGGTGCGGGAGTCGGGCACGGCCTTGAGCCCCTTGGGCTCCCTGAGCACCTCGTACTCGGAGAGGTCGACCCGGCGCGTCGCCGCCCGGAACTCGGTGGTGGTGCCGGGCCAGACCGTGGTGTTGACGCCGTTCTCGTCGAGGTACCAGCTGTTGCAGCCGCCGGTGTTCCACACGGTGCGCTTCATCCGCTCCTGCACCCGGTGGTTCCAGGCGTCCACGGCGGCGGGCCGGGCGGCGAGGGCGGCGCGACCGCCGAGGACGTCCAACTGCCGCATGTAGTCGGCGAGGTAGTTCAGCTGGGACTCGATCATCAGGATCATCGAGGAGTTCCCGAGGCCGGTGTTGGGGCCGATGATCGTCATCCAGTTGGGGAAGCCGGCCGCGGTCGCCCCGCGCAGCGACTTCATGCCGTCCTTCCAGGTCTCCATGAGGGTGTGCCCCTCGTCGCCCACGACCCGGTCGGCGATCGGCATGTCCGTCACGTGGAAGCCGGTGCCGAAGATGATCGCGTCGACCTCGGCCTCGGTGCCGTCGGCGGCGACGACGGTGTTGCCGCGCACCTCGGTGAGGCCGCTGGCGACGACGTCGACATTCGGCCGGGCCAGCGCCGGATAGTAGGCGTTGGAGAGCAGGATGCGCTTGCAGCCGATGCGGTAGGTCGGGGTCAGCTTGGCCCGCAGCGCCGGGTCCTTGATGGCCCGGTGCATGTTCCGCTTGGCGAGCTGCTCGACCATGCCGAGCTCGTTGGGCCGCTTGGTGAACGCCTGGACCTGCAGTTCCCTGATGCCCCACAGGAGGCCGCGCCGGGCCTGGGTGGTGAAGGGCAGCTGCTTGTGCAGCCAGCGCTCGGCGCCGGTGATGGCGCGGTCGGCGCGGGGCATCACCCACGGGGGCGTGCGCTGGAAGAGGGTGAGCCTGCCGACCTGCTTCTGGATCTCGGGCACGATCTGGATGGCGGAGGCGCCGGTGCCGATCATCGCGACGCGCTTGCCGCGCAGGTCGTAGTCGTGGTCCCAGCGGGCCGAGTGGAAGACCTTGCCGGGGAAGGTGTCGATGCCCGGGATGTCGGGGGTCTTGGGGTCGGAGAGCGGCCCGGTGGCGGAGACGACGACGTCGGCGCTGTAGGTGCCGTCGCTGGTCTCGATGACCCAGCGCAGCCGCTCGGCGTCCCAGCTCATCAGCTTCACCTCGGTGTTGAGGCGAAGGTGCGGGCGCAGCCGGAAGGTGTCGGCGACGTGCTCCAGGTACTCGTGGATGTGCTCCTGGCCGGAGAAGGTGCGCGGCCAGTCGGGGTTGGGCGCGAAGGAGAACGAGTACAGGTGCGAGGGGACGTCGCAGGCGCAGCCCGGGTAGCTGTTGTCCCGCCAGGTGCCGCCCACCGCGCCGGCCCGCTCCAGGACGACGAAGTCGGTGATGCCCTCCCGGCGCAGCCGCACAGCGGCCCCGAGGCCACCGAACCCGGATCCGATCACCGCCACCCGTACGTGCTCGTGCTCTGTCATTCCGCCGCCTCCCGGAAGTACCGAACTGAAGTACCGAACCCTGCCAGTAGTCACTGGCACAATTGGGAGCGTAAGCCAGTCGCGTACTCATGGGTAGGGGTAGGGCGGGGGAAAGTTACCGGCGGTACCGGCGGCCCGGGCCCGGACAGGCCCTAGGCTTCCCGCGTGGCAGACGAACGAGAAGGCGGACGCGGGAGCACACCGGACGGCGACGTACGCGAGTACCGCATGGAGGAGCTGGCCAGGGAGGCCGGCATCACCGTGCGCACCGTGCGCTTCTACCGCGAGCGCGGCCTGATCCCGCCGCCGCGCCGCGAGGGCCGCATCGCCTGGTACGACGAGCACCACCTGGCCCGGCTGCGCACGATCGCCGCCCTCCTGGAGCGCGGCCACACCCTGAACGGCATCGCCGAGCTCGCCGACGCCTTCGAGAAGGGCCGGGACGTCGGCGAGCTCCTCGGCTTCGGCGAGCCCACCGAGGAGCAGCCGGTCCGCCTCACCCCCGAGGAACTCGCCGACCACTTCGCGGGCGAGGTCACCCCCGAGAACCTCGCCGCCGCCATGGACCTCGGCTACCTCGGCACCGACGGCGACGAGCTCGTGCACATCAGCCGCCGCCTGCTGGAGGCCTCATCCACCCTGGTGCGCAAGGGAGTTCCGCTCGCCGCCGTCCTGGAGGCGGGCCAGCGCGTGCGCGAACACGCGGACGCGCTCGCGGGGTTGTTCATCGCGGTCATGCGCACCCACACGCCCGCCACGGCGGCCGTCGACATCGAACAGCTGCGCCCGCTGGCCAAGAGCGTGGT
Source organism: Streptomyces sp. NPDC002564 (assembly GCF_042889645.1). Lineage (NCBI taxonomy): Bacteria > Bacillati > Actinomycetota > Actinomycetes > Kitasatosporales > Streptomycetaceae > Streptomyces > Streptomyces sp. NPDC002564. Next base: position 189,092 of record NZ_JBIARE010000012.1, read on the forward strand.
GGAGGCGGAGCTCTCGATGGCCCTGGACCGCCGCCTCAAGCAGACCTGACCGCGCCGCCCCCGCACCGCGCGGGACCGGCCACCGACACAGCCCGCACCGCCTGCACCGCCTGCACCGTCAGATCAGACCGGCAGCCACCAACGTGCCTTGTAGATACCGCCGTTGACGTACCGGTAGCTGCTCTGCGGCCGGTGCACGCTCACCGTCGTGGTCCACCAGGTCTCGCCGAGCCCGCTCTCCGGCACGGTGGTCACGACCTGCCCGGTGCGCGGGTCGTCGCCGACGGCCTTCACGGACTTGCGGGAGATCTCCGCGGCCCCGGCGAAGTCCTGCACGAACGTGCGGCTCTTCTTGTCGTACTGGAACACCGCCGCGTTGGTCGTCACCCACAGGCGCCCCGGCCGCCCGGCGACCGGGAACAGATCGTGCCCGCCGGGGGTGCGCCCGGGCGTGCTGGCCGGCAGACCGAGCGTGGACGTCCTGGCCAGCGCGGGCCGCGCGGCCGTGCCGCCCACCGCGTACGTCACCAGCTCGTCGTCGCCGAGTGCCCACAGGAGCCCGAGCGCGGCGTCCCAGTGCAGCGCGTGCGCGCCCTTGAGTTCGGCCTCGGCGAACCGGGTGGCGCGCGGCCCCTGCGAGGCCGCGTACAGCCGCACCCGCGCGCCCGTGCTGCACGCGACGGCCACGTTGCCGTCGGGCAGCAGCTCGGCGCTGTGCGGGTTGAACAGGTCGTCGCCGGGTCCGATCACCGTGCCCCAGTACCGCCGGCCGGTCGGGTGCTCGACGACGGCGACGAAGCCGAACGACGCGGTCGTCAGGACGTAGGTGCGCCGCCGGTGCCTGCGCACCTTCGCCTCGCACGGGTAGACCCAGCTCAGCTCGGGGCTCAGGTCGCGGTAGCGCGGGTCGCCGAGCGGCGAGAACTGCCAGCGCACGACGGAGGCGTCGGCCGCCGGGTCCCACACGCGCCGCCGCGGGTCGAGCACGAGCAGCCGCCTGCTCGCCTGCTCGGTCAGCAGGACGGGCGGCGTCCCGGCGGGCGCCCCGCCGTCGCCGCCCGCCGCGTCCGCGCGCGCGGCGGGCAGCGCCGCCGCGGCCCCGGCACCCGCCGCGCCCAGCACGACGGCACGTCTCGATGGCATGGCCGGCATGAAGTCCCCCCGGGACCTTGGCAGTTGGTCATGTACGCGACCGCAATCTGCCATGCCGCCCAGTCCCGGGACAGCCTCGTACCGGACTTTGTGAGCGTGTCCCGCCGCCGACCACCCGCATGGACGACGGCAGGCGGCTGCTCAGGATCTCCCGGGCCCTGGGACTAGAGGTCGTAGGCCACCGTCACGGGCGCGTGGTCGCTCCACCGCTCCGTGTGGCTCGCGGCCCGCTCGACGTACGCCTTGATCGCGCGCTCGGCGAGGCCGGCCGTCGCCACCTGGTAGTCGATGCGCCAGCCCGTGTCGTTGTCGAAGGCGCGCCCGCGGTAGGACCACCACGAGTAGGGGCCCTCGACGCCGGGGTGCTGCGCGCGCACGACGTCCTCGTACTCCTCGAAGACCTCGTCGAGCCAGGCGCGCTCCTCGGGCAGGAAGCCGGAGTTCTTCTTGTTGCCCTTCCAGTTCTTCAGATCGGCCTCGCGGTGGGCGATGTTCCAGTCGCCGCAGACGAGCACGTGCCGCCCCTCGGCGGCGGCCCGCACCTTGAGCTCCTTGAGGTACGCGAGGAACTCGCCCATGAACCGGATCTTCTCGTCCTGCCGCTCGGTGCCGACCTCGCCGGAGGGCAGGTACAGGCTCGCCACGGTGACGCCCGGCAGATCGGCCTCGACGTACCGGCCGCTGCCGTCGAACTCCTGCGACCCGAAGCCGACCCGGACGCGGTCCGGCTCGCGGCGCGTGTACAGCGAGACGCCGGCCCGCCCCTTCGCGGCGGCGGGCGCGTGCACGACGTGCCACCCCTCGGGGTCCCGCACCTCGTCCGGCAGCTGCTTCTCCTCGGCCCGCACCTCCTGCAGGCACAGCACATCGGCCGAGGTCTCGGCGAGCCACTCCACGAAGCCCTTCTTGGCGGCGGCACGCAGCCCGTTCACATTCACGCTGGTCACAGTGAGCATCCCGGCACGATACCGGCACACTGGACGACGTAATCGCACCCGTTTCGCATAGAAGTACGATGGAGCGCATGACTATCCAGGCTCGTGACACCGCCGCCCCCGTCCATCTGCGCACGGTCACCTTCGCGCACCCGGACGCGATCCGCCTCAACGACAGCGTGCAGCTGGAGTACGCGGAGCGCTACGGCGACGACGGGGACGTCACACCCCTCGACGCGACCATGTTCGAGCCGCCGCGCGGCCGCTACCTCATCGCCTACGACGAGCACGGCACCGCCCTGGCGACCGGCGGCTGGCGCTCCCTGGACAAGAACGAGGAGGGCTACGAGGACGGCGACGCCGAGCTGAAGCGGATGTACGTCACCCCGCAGGCCCGCGGTCTCGGCCTGGCCCGGCGCATCCTCGCCGCTCTGGAGGACGACGCGCGGGCGGCCGGCCGCGTCCGGATGGTCCTGGAGACCGGCACGAAGCAGCCGGAGGCGATAGCCCTCTACCTCTCCAGCGGCTACGCCCTCGCCGAGGTGAAGTTCGGCCACTACCGCTTCGAGGACATCAGCCGCTGCTACGTGAAGCAGCTGTAGCCCGCCCGACCCCGGCGACCGGGGCCCGCCCCGGCCCTACTCCCGTACCGCCGGGCGCAGGTCCAGCTCCGCCAGCGCGCCGCCGTCGGCCGGATTGACGAACCGCAGCCCCGCGCCCAGCACCTGCGCCTGGCCCTGCGCGATCGTCAGACCGAGGCCGAGGCCCACTCCCCGCTCGCCGCACCCGCTGCGGAACCGCTGCGGCCCACCGGCCAGCAGGGACTCCGGGAACCCGCCCCCGGAGTCCCGCACCCGCACCACCCCGGCGTCGACCTCGACCGCCACCGGCACCGCCCCGTGCCGCAGCGCGTTGCTGACCAGGTTGGCGACCACCCGCTCCACCCGCCGCGGATCCGTCTCCACCTCCGCGTCCCGCACCACCCGCACCGTCACGCCCGGCGCGCCCGCCGCCCCCGCGGCGGCCGACCTGCGCACCAGCTCCCCCAGCGCGCACCGCTCGGCGGCGACCTGCTCGCCCGCGCCGTCGAGCCGGGCCACCTCGATCACGTCGTCGACCAGTTCCCGCAGCCGCTGCGCGGACTCCCGCACCAGCTCGGAGGGGCGGCCCGGCGGCAGCAGTCCGGCCGCCGTCACCATCCCGGCCACCGGGGTCCGCAGCTCGTGCGCGATGTTCGCCGTCACCTCCCGCTCGGCCTGCAGCCGTGCGGCCAGCGCGTCGGCCATGGTGTTCACGGCGGACGCGAGCCGGGTGATCTCGTCCTTGCCGCGCAGCGGGAGCCGTGCCGTCAGGTCGCCGTCCGCGATGCGCTGCGCCGCCCCCGCCTTGGTGCGCAGCCGCCTCCCGAGCCGCGTGGCGACGAGCAGCCCGGCCGCGCAGGCGAGCGCCGTCCCGATCCCGCCGGAGATCCACAGCACCCGGTCCAGGTCCCGGACGGTCTCCGCCTCCCGGTCGTAGGGCCGCTTCAGCGCGACGACCTCCTTGCCGGACCTGCTCGCCGCCCACAGCTGCGGCACCCGCCCGCCCCGGTCGAGGTAGACGCCCCACCGGCCCTTCGCCACGGCCCCGGCGAGCGGGCCCGGCAGGTCGACGGGGTCGATGAGGGTGCGGTCCCCGTCGATCCCGGCCGCGTGGTCCTGCACCGCGGTCCGCAGCCGGTCGCCGATCTGGCTGCGGGCGGCCGCGTACTGCGCCTCGACGGTGCGGTGGTGCACGAGCAGGCCCATCACCAGGGCCACCACCGCGGCGGTGGCCGCGATGGCGATCCCGATCTTGGTACGCAGTCCCATGCCGCTCCCCGCGTCCTCAGAGGTCCGGCACCGAGAGCCGGATCCCCTGGAACTGCACGTTCACCGCGGCGGCGGGCAGTTCGTCGGCCTTCTTCGGCTCGACGGTGGCCCGCCGGTAGTACGCCACGCGCTCCTGCTCCTCGAGACCGCTGAGGGTGAGCGTCGCGTCGTAGGGCCTGCTCGCGCAGCCGGGCCGGCACCAGGGGCCGCCGAGCTTTCCGGTGGCCCGCGCGGTCGGGCCGCCCCAGTCCCGCCAGCTCAGCTCGGAGAGCGTGACGGCCTCGGTGAGCTCCACCAGCGTCGGCTGCTGCACCGGCTGCCCCGCCGCGTCGGCCAGATACACCGGACCGCTCACGCGGGACGGCTGCAGCGCGGGCCCCTCCACATGCAGCCCCCGCGGCTCGGCACACCCGCCCATGAGCACGGCGGCGAGAGCGGTGCCGCACAGAACGGCGGCCCTCGAAGGGGACGGCATGCCATAAATGTATCCGGAGCCGGACAATGTGCACGGCGCTTCGGTGTCGGCGCGACGCGGATGTCGACACAACGATGTCGGCGCAACGCAAAGATCCCGCCCAGTTCGATGAACTGGACGGGATCTCATGTGCAGTGGACCTGTGGGGATTTGAACCCCAGACCCCCTCGATGCGAACGAGGTGCGCTACCAGACTGCGCCACAGGCCCTTGCAACGAGTGAAACTCTAGCATCCCGATCGGGGTGCTCGGAAATCCGGTCCTGGCTGGTCAGCCAGGGGGATCTCACACCGCCTCACTCGTTGGCCGCGCGCGGCCTGCCGCCGTCCTCGTACTGGTCGAAGAGCGGCGTGCGGCCGCGCTCGCGGGCCCGCCGCGCGGACGCCGCGCGGCGCTTGTCGCTGCGTCCGCCGCCGGCGTCGGCGCCCTCGGCCGCGTCGATGTCGCCGGAGTCCTCGGCGGACCGCGCGGGCTCGGCCGCGTGCTCCACCGGGTGCTCGGCGGTCGGCTCCGCGGTGCTCGACCGCGCCGCGCTCCACGCGTCGGGCGCGCCCAGGTCGACGCTGCCGGTGGCGCGCGGGGCGACCGGCGCCGTCACGTAGGTGGGCAGCGGCACCGGGACCGGGTCCCAGCTGTCGCCGCGGCCGGGGCCGCGCTGGCGCTCGCGCTGCTGGTCGACCCACTCCGCGTGGTCGGTCTGCTCGACGAGGGCGCGGCGGTCGGCGGCGAGCGCGGACAGACCGGTCTCCGTCCCGGGGCTCGCCCCGTCCTCCGCGGGTTCGTCGACGACCGGCTCGGCGCCCGTGGGCCTGCGGCGCGGCTGGCGCTCGCGCAGCCGCTGGGCCGCGACCTCGGCCCGGCGCCGGTCCATCGTGTACGTGAAGCGGCGCCGCTCCTGCCCGCGCAGATAGACGATGTACGCGCTCAGCAGCACGGCCGGTGCGGCGGGCGCCCACAGGAAGGCGAGCCCGCCGACCCCGGCGACGACCGCGCCGATCGTGAAGGCGACGAAGAGAAGGACCGTCGTCCGGCGGCGCCGGGCGAGGACCTTGCTGCGGCGGGCGCGCGCGGCGGCCTCCGCGGAGGCGGCGCGCTGCGCGGGCGTCGGCCTGGGCCGGGGGGCCGCGGCGGGTTCGCGCTCACGCACGGACTCGCGGGGCCGCTCGGGCTCACGGGTGCGCTCGGCCTCACGGGTGCGCTCGGGTTCGGGTTCGCGCTCGCGGGGGCGGGCCTTCTGGCGGGGTGCGGGCTCGGCCCGTCCCGCGGGAGGCTCCGCCCGCCCCGGCCGGGGGTCCGCCGTGCCGGTCGGGGGCGCGGCGAAGGAACGGACGTCCACCGAGCCGGTGATCGCGTCCGCTTCGTCGCGCTGCTCCCCTTCCTCGGGCGAGCGCGCTTGCAGGTCCTTGGCGTAACGACGCTCCATGCCCGCCCGTCCGGACAGCAGCCGGATGGCGGTGCTGAAGCGTTCCGTCGGACGGGCTTCGTTCAGCTCGTCCTGCCTACGGAGCCACATCGGCACCAAGTAGGCGGCCCAGGCCCCGACGATGACTGCGTAGATGAGGCCGCTGCTGCTCACGCTCACACGGTAGAGGGGTTTCCGTGAGGCCATCTGCCAATTGGGCCGGTGTGTCGCACGATCTGGCTGATATCTCGAACTTTTTTTGTGACTGATGCGATCAACCGGCCGCCGTCGGCGTGAAATTAATGCCTGAGACAAGACTCATACGCGCCTCGGACGGTCGTTCACCGATCAATTTCGAACACGTATTTCATTTACGGGGGTGGGGAACCGGCCTACGCCGTGTTCCGAGGTCGCGCCTGGTGCCAGCGGCGCAACAACCCTTCCGGTACCTCTTCGACCGTGAGCGCGAAGACGAGGTGATCGCGCCACGCACCGTCGATGTGCAGATACCGCGGGCGCAGCCCCTCCTCGCGGAATCCGAGTTTCTCCACGACCCGTCGGCTCGGCGCGTTCTCGGGGCGAATACAGACCTCGATACGGTGCAGCCCGACCGAGCGGAAGCAGTGGTCGACGGCGAGCGCGACGGCGGTCGGCATCACGCCGCGGCCCGCGACGGACTCGTCGACCCAGTAGCCCACGTGCCCCGAGCACATCGAGCCCCAGGTGATCCCGGCGACCGTCAGCTGTCCGACGAGACGGCCCTGGTACTCGATGACGAAGGGCAGCATCCGGCCCGCGCCCGCCTCCGTGCGCAGATGACGGACCATCTGGCGGTAGGTGGGGCGGTGCACGATCGGGCCGCTCGGGGTGGGCGGCGGGATCGTGGCCTCCCAGGGGCGCAGCCAGTCGCGGTTGCGCCGGTTGACCTCGCGCCAGGCCCGCTGGTCGCGCATCTTTATGGGGCGGAGGGCGATGTCGCCGTCCGTCAGCTCGACGGGCCAGGAAGGGCTGTTCAGCTCGCACCCCCGGGCGGAGCGGGATGGTCGCCGCCGCGCAGCTGGTCCACGGCGTGCCGCAGCAGGGGCTCCAGGACGGCGAGCCCGTCGCGCACGCCGCCGGAGGAGCCCGGCAGGTTCACGATCAGCGTGCGGCCCGCGACCCCGGCGACGCCCCGCGACAGCACGGCCGTCGGGACCTTGTCCCTGCCGTACGCGCGGATCGCCTCCCCGATGCCCGGCACTTCGTGGTCCAGGAGGGCGCGGGTGACGTCGGGGGTGCGGTCGGTGGGCGAGATGCCGGTACCGCCGGTGGTCAGGATGACGTCGTGGCCCGCCTCGACGCCCGCGCGCAGGGCCTGCCCGACCGGCTCGCCGTCCGGGACGACCTGCGGCCCCTCGACGGCGAAGCCGAGCGCGGCCAGGCCCTCGGCGAGGATCGGTCCGCCGCGGTCGGGATAGATCCCGGCGGCGGCGCGGTTGGAGGCGGTCACGACGAGCGCGCGGTACGGAGCCGCCGCGGCGCCGTCGGCCTGCGCGCTGCCGCCCGGCCCGCTCCCGGGGGTGTTCCGGTCGCTCATTCCTGTGCCCCTTCGCGGCTCCAGACCCCGGACTTGCCGCCCGTCTTCTCCTCCACCCGGACCTCGCTGATGACGGCGCCCTTGTCGACGGCCTTCACCATGTCGACCACGGTGAGGGCGGCGACGCTCACCGCGGTGAGGGCCTCCATCTCGACGCCCGTGCGGTCGGTCGTCTTGACCGTCGCGACGATCTCGACGGCGTCGTCGGCCACGGAGAGGTCGAGCTTGACCCCGGAGACGGCCAGCGGGTGGCAGAGCGGGATCAGGTCCGGCGTGCGTTTGGCCCCCATGATGCCCGCGATCCGCGCGGTGGCCAGGGCGTCGCCCTTGGGCACTCCCTCGCCGCGCAGCAGCTCGATCACGCGCGGCGAGACCCGCACCCGGCCACTGGCGCGGGCGGTGCGCGCCGTCACGTCCTTGGCGGACACGTCGACCATGCGGGCCGCGCCCGCCTCGTCGATGTGGGTCAGTCGCTGCTGCTCAGGGGCTCCGGGGGTGTCCCCCCGGGAAATCGCGGTCATGTGCTTGGCGCTCCCGGTCCGGGCCCCGCGCGGTGCGGCGCGCGGGCCTGTTGTGCGCGACACGGTACCGCGCGGACGGGCTCCTCAGCCGAGCAGGACCACCTCGACGTCCGCGCCGGGCTCCACGGAGGTGGTGTCCTCGGGGACGACGATGAGCGCGTCGGCGTGCGCCAGGGCGGCGATCAGGTGCGAGCCGGAGCCGCCGACGGGCGTCACCCGGCCGCTGTCCGCCTCGTACCGGCCGCGCAGGAACTGGCGGCGGCCCGCGGGCGAGTGCAGCGACTTGTCCGCCGCCAGCTCCGCGCGCGCGGTGGGCCTGTGCACCCCGGGCAGGCCCATGAGGGTGCGGATGGCGGGGCGCACGAAGAGCTCGAAGGAGACGTACGAGGAGACCGGGTTGCCCGGCAGCGCGAGCAGCGGGGTGTGGTCGGGGCCGATGGAGCCGAAGCCCTGCGGCTTGCCCGGCTGCATGGCGACCTTGCGGAACTCCACGCCGCTGCCCGCCCCGATGCCGTCCTCCTCGTCGGGGCCGCCGACGGAGGTCAGGGCCTCCTTCACGACGTCGTACGCGCCGACGCTGACGCCGCCCGTGGTGACGATGAGGTCGGCGCGGATCAGCTGGTCCTCGATGGTGGAGCGCAGCGTCTCGGCGTCGTCGGCGACGGCGCCCACGCGGTAGGCGATGGCTCCGGCGTCGCGGGCGGCGGCGGTGAGGGCGAAGCTGTTGGAGTCGTAGATCTGGCCGCTCGCCAATTCCTCGCCGGGCTGGATCAGTTCGCTGCCGGTGGACATGACGACCACGCGCGGGCGGGGGCGGACCTTCACCGTGCCGCGGCCGATCGCGGCGAGCAGCGCGATCTGCGGGGGCCCGAGGACGGCGCCGGCGGCCAGCGCGCGGTCACCGGCCCGCACGTCGCTGCCGCGGGCCCGCACGTGCGCGCGGGCCTCGGCGGAACGGTGCACCCGGACCTCTCCGGAGGCGCCCTCGGGGGCGGCGCTGTGGGCGCGCATGCCGGCGACGGGGCCCTCGCCGAGCCCGCCGTCGGTCCACTCGACGGGCACGACCGCCTCGGCGCCGGGCGGCAGCGGGGCGCCGGTCATGATGCGGGCCGCCTGGCCCGCGCCGACGGTGGGCTGCTCGCCCGCGCCCGCCGCGACGTCGCCGATGACGGTCAGGACGGCGGGGAACTCCTCGCTCGCGCCCGCGACATCGGCGACCCGTACCGCGTACCCGTCCATGGAGCTGTTGTCGAAGGGCGGCAGCGAGACGGGCACCGTGACGTCCTCGACCAGGACACAGCCCTGGGCGTCGAGGAGTTGGAGCTCGATGGGTTCGAGCGGGCGGACGGTCCCGAGGATGTCGTCCAGATGCTCTTCCACCGACCAGAAGGGCTGGTGGTCGGTGGTCGGTGTCGTCGTGCTGCTGCTCAAAGTGCTACATCTCCTCGGTGACGTAACGGCGAAGCCAGGCCTGGAAGTCCGGTCCCAGATCTTCACGTTCGCACGCGAGTCTGACAATGGCACGCAGATAGTCGCCCCGGTCACCGGTGTCATAGCGGCGGCCCTGGAAGACCACGCCGTGCACCGGGCCGCCGACCTTCTCGTCGTACGCGAGCTGCTGGAGGGCGTCGGTGAGCTGGATCTCGCCGCCGCGGCCCGGCTCGGTCTTGCGCAGCACCTCGAAGATATGGGGGTCGAGGACATAGCGGCCGATGACCGCGTAGTTCGACGGCGCGTCGGCGACGTCGGGCTTCTCGACCAGGTCGGTGACCCTGACGACGTCGCCGTCCTCGGTGGCCTCGACGGCCGCGCAGCCGTACAGGTGGATCTGCTCGGGATCGACCTCCATGAGGGCGACGACGCTGCCGCCGTGCTGCTCCTGGATCTCGACCATGCGGGCCAGCAGGGGGTCGCGCGGGTCGATGAGGTCGTCGCCGAGGAGCACGGCGAACGGCTCCTGGCCGACGTGCGGAGCGGCGCACAGGACGGCGTGCCCCAGCCCCTTGGGGTCGCCCTGGCGCACGTAGTGCATCGTCGCGAGGTCGCTGGACTCCTGGACCTTGGCCAGCCGGGCCTCGTCGCCCTTCTTCAGGAGGGCGGACTCCAGCTCGTAGTTGCGGTCGAAGTGGTCCTCCAGCGGACGCTTGTTGCGACCGGTGATCATGAGGACGTCGTCGAGACCCGCGGACACGGCCTCCTCGACCACGTACTGGATCGCGGGCTTGTCGACGACCGGAAGCATCTCCTTGGGAGTCGCCTTGGTGGCCGGCAGGAACCGCGTACCGAGACCTGCGGCCGGGATGACCGCCTTGGTGATCCGGTTGTGGGGGGGCTGAGACTCAGTCATGGCGCCACCATATCCGGTGCGTATGTGCGGAATCTGTGGGTCCGGATAATTCGTGGGCATATGCGCCGAACAGGAAGGAATGGTGAGATCCGCATGAGCGGAACCAGTGGAACCAGCGAAACCAGCGGTGCCGAAGCCGAGGGTCAGCCAACCAAGCGGACGTTGCGGCGGGACTTCCTCGCGGTGAGGAGCGGGTTGACTGGGGATGACGCACGGACGGCGGCCGCGGTTCTCGCCGAGCGCGCGCTGGAGCTGCCGGAACTCGCCGGGGCGCGGACCGTGGCGGCGTACGTGTCCGTGGGCGGCGAACCGGGCACGCGCGCCCTGCTCGACGCCCTGCACGCGCGCGGGACCCGCGTCCTGCTCCCGGTGCTCCTGCCGGACAACGACCTGGACTGGGGCCGCTACGGGGGCGCGGGCTCGCTGACCCCCGTGCAACACAAGGGGAAGATGCAGCTGTTGGAGCCGTCCGGCGACCGGCTCGGGCCGGACGCGGTGCTCGCGGCGGACGCCGTGCTGCTGCCGGGACTCGCCGTGGACGCGCGCGGCATGCGGCTCGGGCGCGGCGGCGGATCGTACGACCGGGTCCTGGCCCGCCTGGAGCGCGCGGACGCCGATCCCGCCCTGGTGGTGCTCCTGTACGACTCCGAAGTCGTCGCGCGCGTCCCCGCGGAGGCGCACGACCGGCCGGTGCACGCCGTGGTGACGCCGTCCGGGGTGCGCCGCTTCCGCTGAGCCCCGCCGATCCGCCGGGGCGCCCGGAACGCCGAAAGGGCCCTCCACGCGTGCGTGGAGGGCCCTTTCAGGATGCGCCGTGGAGGACCGTCAGGGGCGCAGCACCAGCTTGTCGCCCGTGCTGCCCTCGACCGCCTTCTCCGTGAAGGACCAGGGCAGCAGTTCGCCCTTGGCCCACTTGTCGGTCTGGTCGGTGTAGTGGTCGTTGTACGCGTGCCCCGAGGCGCCGGTGAGGTTGATCCACTTGGACTTGTCGAGGTCCTTGAGGTTCACCACCATGCGCATCGACGGCACCCAGACCACGCCGTAGCCGCCCGCCGCGTTCCAGCCGGTCGCGTTGACCGCGGCCTCGCCGCCGCCGAGGTTCCACGGGCCGCGGTTGAGCACGAACTGCAGCCAGCCGGGACCCTCGGTGCCGAGCGTCTGGTTCTTCAGCGTGAGGCGGTGCAGACGGCCCCAGCTCCAGGTGTCGGCGTCCTTGCCGAGCTTGGCCGTCAGGTCCCAGCGCGCGTCCTCGAGAGCCCGCTTGAACAGCTGGTCGCGGGTCTTGGTCTCGTCGTCGGTACGCGTCTTCGGCGCCTGCCACCAGGCGTTCTTCTCGTCGTCGATGATCCGGCGGATCACCTCGTAGTAGCGGTCGCCGCCGTCCGGCTGGGCCGCGTCGGGGTCCCGCTGGCCGCACTCGCGCACCTTCTCGCCCTCGTCGGCCGGGCCGGTGTTGCCCGCCGGCTCGACGTTGAGGCACTGGCCCTTGACGCGCAGCTCCTTGGGGAGCTTGTTGCCGAAGGCCAGCTTGAGGATGTTGCGCCAGACCGAGTTGAAGTACGCGGCGGCCGCCGAGTCGGCGTCCTGCGTGTAGTCCCAGCCCTCCAGGAGCTGCTGCGCCTCGCGGACGTACTTGTCCTTGACGTCGATCTTCAGCAGCTTGGGCACCAGCAGCTTGGCGATCTCGCTGCTGTTGTCCATCTGCATGAGGCGCATGTCCTCGGTGGAGATCTTGCCGCCGTTCTTGATCTTCGACTGGATGAGGTCGTCGATCCGCTGGCTGCGCGCTCCGTAGCCCCAGTCCGCGGTCAGCTTGTAGGGGTACTTGTCCTTGTCGATCACGGCCTGGTTGGCGGTGACGATGTAGCCGCGCTTCGGGTTGTACTCGTAGGGCAGCGCGCGCTGCGGGATGTAGCCGGTCCAGCGGTAGGCGGGGTCCCAGCCCGGCGCGGGCAGCGAGCCGTCGCCCTTGCCGCGGGTCGGGATCCTGCCGGGTGCCTGGTAGCCGATGTTGCCGTCGGTGTCGGCGTAGATCAGGTTCTGGGAGGGCACCTCGAAGGAGGCGGCCGCCTTGCGGAACTCCGTGAAGTTCTTCGCCTTGTTCAGCTCGAAGACGGCGTCCATGGACTTGCCGGGGTTCAGCGCGGTCCAGCGCAGGGCCACTCCGTAGCCGTCGCCCCGGTCCGGGGCCGCGGCGTCCACGTGGGCCTTCCTGCCGACCTTGACCAGCTCGTCGTCCCGGTCGGAGATCAGCGGCCCGTTGTTGGTCTCACGGACCGTGATCTTCTTCGAGCTGCCGCCCGCGACCTTGATGGTCTCCTCGCGCGACCGGAAGGGCAGCACCTTGCCGCCGTACTGGTACCCGTCCCCGGTGAACTTCTCCAGGTACAGGTCCGTGACGTCGGCGCCGAGGTTGGTCATGCCCCAGGCGATGTCCTGGTTGTGGCCGATGACCACGCCCGGCATGCCGGAGAAGGTGTAGCCCGAGACGTCGTACTGGCACTTGTCGGAGACCGACCGGCAGTGCAGGCCCATCTGGTACCAGACGGAGGGCAGCTGCGGGGCCAGGTGCGGGTCGTTCGCCAGCAGCGGCTTGCCGGTGATGGTGTGGTCGCCGGAGACGACCCAGGAGTTCGAGCCGATGCCGTTGCCGTTCGGGCCGAGGATCGCCGGGACCTCGTCCAGGGCATCGGAGAGGCCCGAGAGCTGCGAGGTCATCCCGTCCGGGGCCTGCGTGCCGCCCGCGAGGCCGGTACCGGCGGTGCCACCGGCGCCGGAGGTACCCGTGCCCGTTCCGGTGCCTGTGCCTGTGCCTGTGCCGGTGCCGGTGCCTGTGCCTGTGCCTGTGCCTGTGCCTGTGCCGCTACCCGTACCGGTTCCGGTACCCGTTCCCGTGCCGTTGCCTCCCGGCGTGCCGGACGAGGAGGCGGTGCTCTTGGGGTCGTACTCCTCGGTGGCGCTGTTGTAGGCGCCCTCCTGGACGATCGGCTTGTTCCGCTTGTACGGGTAGGCCGGGTACAGGTCCTTGATCTGCGAGGGGCCGAGGCGGCTCGTCATCAGGGAGCGGTCGATCTCCTCCTGCATGTTGCCGCGCAGGTCCCAGGCCATGGCCTTGAGCCAGGCCACGGAGTCGACCGGCGTCCACTTCTGCGGCTTGTAGTCGTTCTCGAAGCCGAGCGCCGCGTACTCGACGGAGATGTCCTTGCCGTCCTTGCCGTCGAGGTAGGCGTTGACTCCCTTGGCGTACGCCTGGAGGTACTTCTTCGTCTCCGGCGAGAGCTTGGTGTCGTACTCCTTCTTCGCCACCCGGTGCCAGCCGAGCGTGCGCAGGAACTCATCGGTCTTGACCTGACCCTTGCCGAACATCTCGGAGAGCCGTCCGGAGGTCATGTGACGACGTACGTCCATCTCCCAGAAGCGGTCCTGCGCCTGGACGAAGCCCTGCGCCATGAAGAGGTCGTCGTCGGACTCGGCGTAGATCTGCGGGATTCCGTTTCCGTCCCGCTTCACGTCGACCGGGCCGGCGAGCCCGTCGAGCTTGATCGTTCCCTTGGTCTGCGGGAAGGAGGCGCGCACGGTGCTGACGCTCCAGTACGCGCCGAAGCCGATGCCTCCGACGATGGCCAGGACCAGGACGATCACGACGAGGCGGGCTCGGCGCCCCTTCTTCTTGCCGGACTTATGGCCGGAAGAGGCGGTGGTGTTGGAGGGCATCGCTGTCCTTGCTGTCCTTACGCGAGCGGCAGGGCGGGCTGTGCTGTCGACTGGGCGGCTCTGGGAGCGCTGGAGCAACCATAGGCGCAGGGCGTTGCGGCTCCGGACGCGGAGTCAGGAACCCGACCCCGTCGAGATCGAATAGTCATTCGACGGCGTCAAGGAAGCGTTAACAATTAGGTAAGGTAACGAAGTACTCGCCACACGGAGGAAGGAACGGCCCCTGACTGTCCACCACCTCAACCAGCTCCTGCTCGTCTGCTCGCTCGTCCTGCTCGTCGCGGTGGCGGCGGTCCGGATCTCCTCGCGCAGCGGGCTCCCCAGCCTGCTCCTGTACCTGGGCATCGGCATCGCCATGGGCCAGGACGGCGTCGGCGACGTCCACTTCGACAACGCCGAACTGACCCAGGTCATCGGCTACGCCGCCCTGGTCGTGATCCTCGCCGAGGGCGGCCTCGGCACGAAGTGGAAAGAGATCAGGCCCGCCCTGCCCGCGGCCGCCGTGCTCTCCACCGTCGGTGTCGCGATCAGCGTCGGCGTGACGGCCGCCGGAGCCCACTACCTGGTGGGCCTGGAATGGCGACAGGCGCTGATCATCGGCGCGGTGGTCTCGTCGACGGACGCGGCCGCGGTCTTCTCGGTGCTGCGCAAGGTGCCGCTCCCCTCCCGCGTGACGGGTGTGCTGGAAGCGGAGTCGGGGTTCAACGACGCCCCTGTGGTGATCCTCGTGGTGGCGTTCTCCACGGCGGGACCGGTGGACGACTGGTACCTGCTGATCGGCAAGATCGCCCTGGAACTGGCGATCGGCGCCGCGATAGGCATCGCGGTCGGCTGGCTCGGCGCCTACGGCCTGCGGCACGTGGCCCTGCCCGCCTCCGGCCTCTACCCGATCGCCGTCATGGCGATCGCGGTCACCGCCTACGCCGCGGGCGCCATGGCGCACGGCAGCGGATTCCTCGCCGTCTACCTCGCCGCGATGGTGCTCGGCAACGCCCGGCTGCCCCACTGGCCGGCCACCCGAGGCTTCGCCGAGGGGCTCGGCTGGCTCGCCCAGATCGGCATGTTCGTCCTGCTCGGCCTGCTGGTCACCCCGCACGACCTGCTCGACGACACCTGGCCCGCGATCGTCATCGGCCTGGTCCTGACCGTGGTGGCCCGGCCGCTCGAGGTCGTGCTCAGCCTGCTGCCGTTCCGGGTGCCCTGGCAGGAGAAGGCGCTGCTGTCCTGGGCCGGACTGCGCGGAGCGGTGCCCATCATCCTGGCGACCATCCCGATGGTGAGCGGCGTCGAGGACAGCCAGCGGATCTTCAACATCGTCTTCGTCCTGGTCGTCGTCTACACCCTCATCCAGGGCCCCACGCTGCCCTGGATGGCCCGCAAGCTGCGGCTGGGCGACTCCTCGGAGGCCGCCGACCTCGGCGTCGAGTCCGCGCCCCTGGAGCGGCTCCAGGGCCATCTGCTGTCCGTGGCCATCCCCAAGGGCTCGCGCATGCACGGCGTCGAGGTCGCCGAGCTGCGGCTGCCCACCGGCTCGGCGGTCACGCTGGTCGTCCGCGAGGGCGAATCGTTCGTCCCGCTGCCGACGACCGTGCTGCGGCGCGGCGACGAGCTCCTGGTGGTGGCGACGGACCCGGTGCGCGACGCCGCCGAGAAGCGGCTGCGCGCGGTCGGCCACGGCGGAAAGCTCGCCAGCTGGCTGGGAACCGACGGAGAAAAGCACCAATCGTAGGTGGCGGGGGTCTCATCGGCTGCAATCACAGGGCCGAATGACCCCCTCCCCTGTACGATGAAGGCACCAGATCGAACCAACTCTGCCTGAAGCAGAGCTGGCGCGACCGTATGGCGGTCGAGGCACCCCCGCAGTGGAGCCCGGCATCTACCGCAGTTCCGCGCAAGAGGACAGCTCTCGGCGCCCCCGCACGGGCGCTACCAGGCGGCAGAAAGGCACGGGCCGTGGCATCCACGGTCACCGAATCCCGCCCGGGTTACGGACAGCTCCTGCGCACCCCTCGCGCCTGGACCTTCCTGCTCCCCGGCTTCGCGGCGCGCCAGCCGTTCGCGATGCTGACCATCTCCATCGTCCTGCTGGTGCAGCACACCACCGGCTCGTACGGAGCCGCGGGCGCCGTCTCCGCCGTCACCGGCGTCTCCATGGCGCTCTTCGCCCCCTTCGGCGGCAAGCTCGCCGACCGCTTCGGGCAGCGCGCCGTGCTGGTGCCCGGCATCCTCGTGCACACCGCGTCCGTCATCACGCTGACCGTCCTCGCGCTGTCCGACGCCCCGCTGTGGGCGCTGTTCGTGGCCGCCGTGCCCGCGGGCGCCTCGACGCCGCAGATCGGCCCCATGGTGCGGGCCCGCTGGGGCGTCAAGCTCCAGGACTCCCCGCTCGCCACCACCGCGGCCGCCTTCGAGTCGGTCACCGACGAGCTGACCTTCGTCCTCGGCCCGCTCTTCGCCACCGCGCTGTGCACCACCGTCGACCCCGCCGCGGGCCTGCTCACCGAGGCCGGGCTCACCCTCGTCGGCGGCCTGCTGTTCGCCGCCCAGAAGAGCACCCAGCCCAAGCCCTCCGCCCTGCACGACGAGCACGCGCGCGTGGAGCACGTCTCCGCGCTGCGCATCCCCGGCGTACGGGTCCTGATCGTCACCTTCCTCGGCATCGGTGCCGTCTTCGGCGGCATGCAGGTCTCGCTGGCCGCCTTCACCGAATCGATCGGGCAGCCGGGCCTGAACGGCGTCCTGTACGGCACGTTCGCGGCCGGCAACATGCTCTCCGGTGTCGCCTGCGGCGCCATCGCCTGGAAGATCTCCCCCCAGCGACGCCTCCTCGTCGGGTACGCGGCACTGACCCTGATGGCCTCCGGCCTGTGGGCCGCGCAGTCCGTGCTGCTGCTCGCCGGGCTCGGCCTGCTGGTCGGCGTCTGCATCGCGCCCGCCCTGATCACCGGCTACACGCTGGTCGACAAGCTGGTCGCGCCGACCGGCCGCACGGAGGCCTTCACCTGGCTGACGGGCGCGGTCGCGCTCGGCCAGGCGGCGGCCGTCACGGTCGCCGGACAGCTGGAGGACCGCCTCTGGGACGGGGCCGGATTCCTGGTCCCGCTGGGCGGCACGGCACTGGCCTTCGTGGTCCTCGTGGCGCTCCGTTCGCGGCTCGTTCCCCGGGCCCCGAGCCGCACCGTGGCGCGTGGCGTCGGTCACCGCGTGCCGGTGACGGTGGACTGATCTCGCGGAATACGTCACTATGGACCGTCGTTAGCACTCATCGAGTGAGAGTGCCAGGAGGAAGCAAGTGCCGACGTACCAGTACCAGTGCACCGAGTGTGGCGAGGGCCTCGAGGCGGTGCAGAAGTTCACCGATGACGCCCTGACCGTGTGCCCCAACTGCGACGGACGCCTCAAGAAGGTGTTCTCGGCGGTCGGCATCGTCTTCAAGGGCTCCGGCTTCTACCGCAACGACAGCCGCGGCTCGTCGTCCAGCAGCACGCCGTCGACCGCGTCGTCGAAGTCGTCTTCGTCGTCGGATGCGTCGGGGTCCTCGGGTTCCTCGGACTCGAAGTCGTCCTCCACGTCGACCTCCTCGTCCTCGGGGTCGTCTTCCTCGGACTCCAAGTCCTCCGGCTCCTCCTCGACGTCCACGTCGTCGACCTCGGCCGCCTAGGACTTCTCCGCACGCTCTTCCGTGCGAGCCCGCCGTCCCCGCGACGGCGGGCTCGTCGGCGTTTCCCGGCCCGGCTACTGTGCGGCCCATGGTGAACCAGGCGAACGCCACGCGGGCCGGTATCGGCGTGATCGGCGGCTCCGGCTTCTACTCCTTCCTCGACGACGTCACCGAGGTGCGGGTCGACACCCCCTACGGACCGCCGAGCGACTCCCTCTTCCTCGGTGAGATCGCGGGCCGCCGGGTCGCCTTCCTGCCCCGGCACGGGCGCGGCCACCATCTGCCGCCGCACCGCATCAACTACCGCGCCAACCTCTGGGCGCTGCGCTCCGTCGGCGTACGCCAGGTGCTCGGGCCCTGCGCGGTCGGCGGACTGCGGCCGGAGTACGGACCGGGGACGCTGCTGGTCCCCGACCAGCTCGTGGACCGCACGCGGTCGCGGGCGCAGACCTACTTCGACGGGGCGCCGCTGCCCGACGGAAGCGTGCCCCACGTCGTGCACGTCTCGCTCGCCGACCCCTACTGTCCGGTGGGCCGCGACGCCGCGCTGGCGGCGGCCCGCGGGCGCGGCTGGCAGCCGGTGGACGGCGGCACGCTCGTGGTGATCGAGGGCCCGCGCTTCTCCACCCGGGCGGAGTCGCGCTGGTACGCGGCGCAGGGCTGGTCGGTGGTGGGCATGACCGGCCACCCCGAGGCGGCGCTCGCCCGCGAACTGGAGCTCTGCTACACGTCGTTGAACCTGGTCACCGACCTGGACGCGGGCGCGGAATCCGGCGAGGGCGTCTCGCACGACGAGGTGCTGCGGGTCTTCGCGGCCAACGTGGACCGGTTGCGGGGCGTGCTGTTCGACGCGGTGGCGGGACTGCCGGAGCCGGGCGAGGAGGGCGCGGGGGGCCAGGAGGGCCCGCGGGGCCCGGGGGGCGAGGACGGCGACGGGCGCACGTGTCCGTGTGCGGGGGCGCTGGGCGGGATGGATCCGGGGATTCGGCTGCCGTGAGGTGAGCGGGCAGGCAGGCAGGCGGGCAGGCGGGCAGGCGGGCAGGCGGGGGGAACTTCCCCTTCGGGTGACGGAGTTGTCCACAACCGGTGAGTAGTCCATGGGCGTCGGCGGGAATCGGCGCGGGCCTGCATCGTGAGGACGGAAGCCGAGATCCTCGCACCGCAGGCGGTGGTTGTCGTGACGCATGTTCCTCCCCGGACCCGGCCCGCAGACGGGTGCCCGGTCCCTGATTTCGCCCCCGTGCGGGTGCGCGGCGGGCACCCGCGGCTGCGCGGACTGCTCCGGCACCGGCGCCGGGCGCTGGCCGTGGGGCTCGCGCTGACCGCGGCCGCGCTCGCCGCCACGGCCCCGCGGGAGGCGGACGGCGCGCGGGGCGTCGCGGCCGCCGCCGAGCGGCCCGGCCGGCAGCGGCCCCCGGGCCCCGGCGCGGAGCAGGCGCGGGTGACGGCCCCCGTGCGGATCGCGGACGCGGAGGCGGTGCGGCTCCTGCGCCCCGGCGACCGGATCGACGTGATCGCCGCCGGCGGTTCCCCCGCGGGCGGTGCGGAGCCGCGGGTGGTGGCGGCGGGCGCCCGGGTGTCGCAGGTGCCCGACCCCGGGGACGGACCCGTCGAGAGCGGCGCCTTGGTGGTGCTGTCGGTACCGAGGGACACCGCGGCGCGCCTGGCCGGGGCCGGGGCGAGCGCACGGCTCGCGGTGACGCTGCGATGAAGCGGAACGTTCACGATCGCACTGACAGCCTGTCAAGTCTCTCGTTCGTGCGCGTCAATTGGACAGCTCAGGCAGGGCCTGACGTAGGTTGCGAAGTTGTTTGTCCCGCACCCCGCACATGCAACGAAAGGCCTTGTGGTGAGCGAGAAGAAGGAACCGGGCGTCTGGGAGGGCTTCAAGGCCTTCCTGATGCGCGGCAATGTCGTCGACCTGGCGGTCGCGGTGGTCATCGGCGCCGCGTTCACGAACGTCGTGAACTCGGTGGTGAAGGGTGTCATCAACCCGCTCGTCGGCGCCTTCGGCACGAAGGACCTCGACCACTACCGCTCGTGCCTGAAGGCCCCCTGCGAGACGAACGGCGCGGGCGACGTCATCAAGGGCATCCCGATCATGTGGGGCACCGTGCTCAGCGCGGTCCTCAGCTTCGTGATCACCGCGGCCGTCGTGTACTTCCTGATGGTGCTGCCCATGGCCAAGTACCTGGCGCGGGTGGCCGCCAAGAAGGCGGAGAAGGAGGGCACCCAGGAGGTCATCGAGATCACCGAGCTGGAGGTGCTCAAGGAGATCCGCGACGCCTTGGTGGCGCAGCGCGGCACCGGGCACCGCGAGGAGTAGCCCCGGCTCAGATGTGGTGGGGCGGCTTCTCGTCGAGGAAGCGCGCCAGGTCCGCGGCGCTGTCCCGGCCGGCCTCGGCCCGCTCGCCCCACCCGCGGTCCGTGTCGTCGGCGGACTGCTGCGACAGCGGATCGTCGAAGATCAGCGCACTGCCCGGCTTCTTCGCGCTCGCGTTCGCCGCGCTCGCGGGCTTCTTCGCGTCGTCCGGCCCGGGGTTCTCCGGATCGCGCGGTTCGGGGGCGGGGGCGGTGCTCATGCGTCCAGGGTACGTCGGGCGGGCCGGGCAGGCCGGGCGGGCCTCAGACGGCCTTCAGGCCGTGCGCCGCGAAGATCTCCTTGGCGGCGGCCACCTGCTCCGGGGTGGGCGAGGGGGTGTCGCGCAGCGTGAAGTCCTTGCCGAGCGCGTCCCACTTCGCCTCGCCGAGCTTGTGGAAGGGCAGTACGTCGACGCGCGAGATGTTGCCGAGCGAGGCGGCGAAGCGGGCGACGCCCTCGATGTTCGCCGGGTCGTCGGTCAGCCCCGGGACGAGGACGAAGCGCACCCAGGTCTCCTGGCCCAGGTCGGCGAGCCGGTGGGCGAAGTCGAGGGTGGGCCGCAGGGGGCGGCCGGTGACCCGCTGGTAGGTCCCGGGGTCCCAGGACTTGATGTCGAGCAGGACCAGGTCGACGTCGCGGAGCAGGGCGTCGGTGGCGCGGGCGCCGAGGAAGCCGGACGTGTCGAGGGCGGTGTGCAGCCCCAGTTCGTGCTTGAGGCGGTGCAGGAGCTCACCGGTGAAGACGGGCTGCAGCAGGGGCTCGCCGCCGCTGACGGTGGCTCCTCCCCCGGCCGCGGAGATGAACGTCGTGTACTTGGCGGCTTCCGCGATCACGTCGTCGGCGGTGGTCCGCTTGCCGTTGCGCATCCGCCAGGTGTCCGGGTTGTGGCAGTACAGGCAGGTCAGCGGGCAGCCCGCGAGGAAGGTCACGAAGCGCGACCCCGGCCCGTCGACGCCGGTGGACAGGTCCCAGGAGTGGATCGAGCCCGTGACGGGACGGTGGGTGGCGGCCGCCGCGGGAGTGGCCGCGTCCTCGTCGACCGCGTGGGGGCGTACGGGGATGTCGGTACCGAGCAGGACAGCCATGGCGGAACTCCCGAACTGCTGACAGGACGTGGTGTGCGCGGCGCCCGGGGCCGGGGTGAGGGCCCGGCCCCGGGGCCGCGGATCGGGGGCGGCTCCCGGGCGGGAGCCGGTGGCTCAGAGCGAGCCGTGGAAGGTGCGGTTGATGACGTCGAGCTGCTGGTCGCGGGTGAGCCGGATGAAGTTCACCGCGTATCCGGAGACCCGGATGGTCAGCTGCGGGTAGTTCTCCGGGTGCTCCATGGCGTCCTCCAGGGTCGCCTTGTTCAGCACGTTGACGTTCATGTGGAAGCCGTCGCTGGCCATGAAGCCGTCCAGGACTCCGGCGAGGTTCGTGATCCGCTCCTCGGGGGTGCGGCCGAGCGCGTCCGGGGTGATGGTGTTGGTCAGCGAGATGCCGTCCTCGGCGTCGTCGTAGGGCAGCTTGGCGACCGACATCGCCGAGGCGATGTAGCCGTGCTCGTCGCGGCCGTTCATCGGGTTGGCGCCCGGGGCGAAGGGCGTGCCGGCGCGGCGGCCGTCGGGGGTGTTGCCGGTCTTCTTGCCGTAGACGACGTTCGAGGTGATCGTCAGCACCGACTGGGTGTGCACCGCGTCGCGGTACGTGGGGTGCTTGCGGATCTTGTCCATGAAGTCGTGCACGATGCGCCGGGCGATCTCGTCGGCACGGTCGTCGTTGTTGCCGTAGGCGGGGTAGTCGCCCTCGATCTCGTAGTCGACGGCCAGGCCCGTCTCGTCGCGGACGACCTTGACCCGGGCGTGCTTGATCGCCGAGAGCGAGTCGGCGGCGACGGAGAGACCCGCGATGCCGCACGCCATGGTGCGCAGGATCTCCTGGTCGTGCAGCGCCATCTCGATGCGCTCGTAGGCGTACTTGTCGTGCATGTAGTGGATGACGTTGAGCGCGTGGACGTACGTCTTCGCCAGCCAGTCGAGCATCGCGTCGTACTGCCGCACGACGGTCGCGTAGTCCAGGTAGTCGCCCTCGATCGGGGTGAAGCCCTGCACGACGGTCTTGCCGGACTTCTCGTCGCGGCCGCCGTTGATCGCGTAGAGGAGCGCCTTGGCGACGTTGACGCGGGCGCCGAAGAACTGCATCTGCTTGCCGACGGCCATCGCGGAGACGCAGCAGGCGATGGCGGTGTCGTCGCCGTACTTGGGCCGCATCAGGTCGTCCGACTCGAACTGGATGGCCGAGGTGTCGATGGCGACCTTGGCGGCGAAGTCCTTGAAGCCCTGCGGCAGCTGCTGCGACCAGAAGACCGTGAGGTTCGGCTCGGGGGCCGGGCCCAGGTTGTAGAGGGTCTGCAGGGCGCGGAAGGTGGTGCGCGAGACCAGCGGGCGGCCGTCGTCGCCGATGCCGGCCATCGACCAGGTCACCCAGGTGGGGTCGCCGGAGTAGAGCTCGTTGTACTCGGGGGTGCGCAGGAAGCGGACGATGCGGAGCTTGATGACGAAGTCGTCGATGAACTCCTGGGCCTCGGCCTCGGTGATGCGCCCGGCCTCGATGTCGCGCTGCAGGTAGATGTCGAGGAAGTTGTCGATGCGGCCGATCGACATGGCCGCGCCGTTCTGCTCCTTCACGGCGGCGAGGTAGGCGAAGTACAGCCACTGGACGGCCTCGCGGCCGGTGGTGGCGGGCTGCGAGATGTCGTAGCCGTACGACATCGCCATGGCCTTCAGTTCCTTGAGGGCCTTGATCTGCTCGGAGACCTCCTCGCGTCCGCGGATGACCTCCTCGGTGGCCCACTCCTCGCCGAGGGCGGCCTTGTCGGCCTCCTTGGCGGCGATCAGGCGGTCGACGCCGTAGAGGGCGACGCGGCGGTAGTCGCCGATGATGCGGCCGCGGCCGTAGGCGTCGGGCAGGCCGGTGATGATGCCGGAGGAGCGGCAGGCGCGGATCTCGGGGGTGTAGGCGTCGAAGACACCTTCGTTGTGGGTCTTGCGCAGGTGGGTGTAGACGTCCCTGACCTCGGGGTCGGCCTCGTAGCCGTAGGCGTTGAGGGCGCCCTCGACCATGCGCCAGCCGCCGTTGGGCATGATGGCGCGCTTGAGGGGGGCGTCGGTCTGCAGGCCGACGATGAGGTCCTTGTGGTCGGCGGCGGTGCCGTCGATGTATCCGGGCCGGAAGGCGTCGATGCGCGAGGGGGTCTTCACGTCGACGTCGTGGATGCCGCGCTCGATCTCCGTGGGGAACATGGAGAGGAGGGTCTGCCAGACCTCGGTGGTGCGCTCGGTCGCGCCGGCCAGGAAGGAGTCGTCGCCCTCGTACGGGGTGTAGTTCTGCTGCACGAAGTCGCGGACGTCGATGGCGTCCCGCCACAGGCCGCCCTTGAAGCCGTCCCAGGCCTCGCCGTTCACTGTCGTTTCCGCAGGAGTGGCAGTCATGACCCGCACCTTCCGTATCGCTTCTTCGCTATGCCTCCATTCCACTCCTTTTTGATCGATCAGCGGGCCCGCAATGGTCCTCGATCGGGGACCGGAGGTCCCTTTCCTCGGCGTAAAACTGTGCGCACCTATGCCCTGAGCTGGGATTTCTCCTGGGACTTTGGACCTAAGTTCGCTTGTGAACGCATTCACAAGAATTTCCGGGAAATCCTGTGGTACCGCCTGCACCCGCTGTACCGGATCCGGAGAGAGCCCCGGACGCACGAAAGCGGGTGGGCCGAGTGCTCCCACACTCGGCCCACCCTGTCGGTGGCGCTCACGCCGCCCGGAGCGTCCGGGGCATCAGCTGGGCGACTCCGCGCCCTTGCGGGCGTAGAACCACCAGGCGACCGCGATGCAGCTCACGTAGAAGCCCACGAAGCCCCACATCGCGCTGGTCACCGCGAAGTTGGCGAACATCGCCGGGATGAAGAAGAAGCCGTAGGCCGCGATGGCCGAGGTGAAGCCGGTGACGGCGCCCGCCTCCATCTCCGACTGCTTCAGCGCCTTGGCGTACTCGGGCGTGCCCTCGGTCAGGCCCTTCAGGTGCTGGTTGCGGAAGATCACCGGGATCTGGCGGAACGTGGAGCCGTTGCCGATGCCGGAGAAGAAGAACGCCAGCAGGAAGCAGGCGAAGAAGCCCCAGAAGTTGCCGTTGTCGCCGCCCGCGGGCAGGAAGTTGATGACGCCGATGATCGAGAGCGCCATGCCGACGAACGAGATGATGGTGACGCGCGCGCCGCCGATCTTGTCGGCGATCCAGCCGCCGGCCCAGCGGGCGAGCGCGCCCACGGCCGGGCCCATCCAGGCGTAGGTGGCCGCCGAGTAGGCCGCGTCGATCGGGGTGAAGGTGGTCTTGATCAGCATCGGCAGGGCCGCGGCGAAGCCGATGAACGAGCCGAACGTACCGACGTAGAGCCAGGTCATCAGCCAGTTGTGCTTGCGCTTGAAGATGATCTTCTGCTGGCTGAAGGGGGTCGACGCGACCTTCAGGTCGTTCTGGCCGAACCAGGCGATGACGGCCAGGATCACCAGGACCGGCACCCACAGGAAGGCCGCGTTCTGCAGCCAGACCGGTGTGCCGTCCGCCTTGTGCTGGGCGGAGCCGACCGCGATGACCGAGCTGGTGATGACGATCGGGGTGAGCAGCTGGACGACGGAGACGCCCAGGTTGCCGAGGCCGCCGTTGATGCCGGTGGCGTTGCCCTTGTCCTTCTTCGGGAAGAAGAAGCCGATGTTGGCGAGCGACGAGGCGAAGTTGGCGCCGCCGATGCCGCAGAGGGCCGCGATGGCGATCATCACGCCGTACGAGGTGTCGGGGTTCTGGACCGCGATGCCGAGCCAGATCAGCGGGATGACCAGGACGACCGTGGAGAGCGCGGTGAACCGGCGCTGGCCGATCATCGGGCCCAGGAAGGTGTAGAAGATACGGGCCGTGCCGCCCGTCAGACCCGGGACGGCCGTCAGCCAGAACAGCTGGGAGGTCGAGAACCCGAAGCCGACGTCCTTGAGGTTGGTCGCGGTGACCGACCACACCTGCCAGACGACGAAGGCGACCAGCAGGGCGGGGACCGCGATCCACAGATTGCGGGCGGCGACCTTCTTGCCGGTGGACTTCCAGAAGAGCTCGTTCTCCGGCTCCCAGTCGGTGATGGTCTTGCCGGGGCGGTACTGCGCGGGGTCGTACGACGTGCCCGTGGGCGCGGTCTGCGTCGCGTGGGCGGCAGGCGATCTCATGTTGGTTCCCAGTTCCCTCAGGGTCCCGACCTTGCTACGGGGCCTGACGTATCCACCATCCGTCCCGCGGGTCCCCGGCAGCAGAGGCCTAGGACACCAGAGAGCCGGGCCGAAGAGCGTGAGTGTGCCGGGACTTCGGACCCCGCCGCGGCGGCCGGGTCAGACCTCGTGCACCGGCAGGGCCACCGACGGGTCGTCCAGGCACTGCCCGGTCCGCAGGTCGAACTCCTGCTTGTGCATCGGCGAGGCCACCACGGGGCGCCCCTCGCGGGTGCCCAGGATGCCGTGGGCGATCACGTCCGCCCCGGAGAACGGATCACGGTTGCCGACCGCGTAGACCCGGCCCTCGGCGTCCTTGAAGAGCGCGGCCTCGGTGCCGTCGGGCAGGACCGCCGCCCGGCCGCGCCCCGGCTCCAGGAACTCGGGCGACGGCTGCGGGAGGTGCTGCTCGAAGCGCGCCAGGGCCTGCGGGTCGTCGAGGACCGCCTGCCACTCGTCCTGGTAGGCCGCCGCGTGCCGGTCCATCTGGGCCTCCAGCTCGGCGCAGATGCCCAGGGAGTCGTCGATCAGGACCGACGTGAGGTGCTCCAGGCCGCCGATCCGCTCGAACCACGGGGCGGTGCGCTCCAGGCGCTCCCCGGTCCGCAGGTAGTACATGAGGAAGCGGTCGACGAGGCGGA
Organism: Streptomyces sp. NPDC002564; assembly: GCF_042889645.1. Classification (NCBI taxonomy): domain Bacteria; kingdom Bacillati; phylum Actinomycetota; class Actinomycetes; order Kitasatosporales; family Streptomycetaceae; genus Streptomyces; species Streptomyces sp. NPDC002564. The sequence continues at coordinate 215,012 of NZ_JBIARE010000012.1, forward strand.
AGAGCTCGGCCGCGGACAGGTCGGCCGCGAGGAGGTCGGCGTGGCGGGGGCTCGCGCCGCCGTTGCCGGCGACGTAGAGGTTCCATCCGTTGGCGGTGGCGATGACGCCGATGTCCTTGCCCCGGGCCTCGGCGCACTCGCGCAGGCAGCCGGAGACCCCGCCCTTGATCTTGTGCGGCGTGCGCAGGCCCCGGTAGCGCAGCTCCAGGTCGATGGCGAGCTGCACGGAGTCCCCCTGCCCGAACCGGCAGAACTTGGCGCCGACGCAGGACTTCACCGTGCGCAGGGACTTGCCGTAGGCGTGGCCGGACTCCAGGCCGACGTCGACCAGGCGGCGCCAGATCGCCGGGAGTTGCTCCGCGCGGGCGCCGAACAGGTCGATGCGCTGACCGCCGGTGATCTTCGTGTAGAGGTCGAAGTCGCGGGCGACCTCACCGATCGCGATGAGCTGGGCCGGGGTGATCTCGCCGCCGGGGACGCGCGGGACGACGGAGTAGGTGCCGTCCTTCTGGAGGTTGGCGAGGAAGAGGTCGTTGGAGTCCTGCAGCGCGGCCTGTTCGCCGTCCAGGACGTGGCGCAGACCGAGTTCGGGGGCGAGGGTGCCCAGGACGTTGCCGACGACCGGCTTGCAGACGGTGCAGCCCCCGCCGCCCAGGCCGTGCTTCTCCATCAGCTCGGTGAAGGAGCGGATGTGCTCGGTGCGGATCGTCTCGTAGATCTCGGCGCGGGTCAGCGCGAAGTGCTCGCACAGGCCCTTGGCCTTCTCGATGCCGGCGGCGGCGAGCTCCGCGTCCAGGACGGTCTGCAGGGTGGCGACGCAGCCGCCGCAGCCCGTACCGGCCTTGGTGCAGCGCTTGATGCCGCCGATGTCGGTGAGGGAGTTCTCGGCGACGGCGGCGCGCACGGCGCCCTTGGTCACGTTGTGGCAGCTGCACACGACGGCGTCGTCGGGGAGTGCGTCGGCGCCCGGCAGCTCGGCGCCCGACGCGGGCACGACGTAGGCCTCCGCGGGGGCGGGCAGGGCGCGGCCCGCGTGCGGCACCAGCGTGCCGTAGGCGTCCGCGTCGCCGACCAGGATGCCGCCGAGCAGCTGGCCCTCCGGGCCGAGCAGCAGCTTCTTGTAGACGCCCTCGCGGCTGTCGGAGAAGACGACGGAGACCGCGCCGCCGTCCTCCCCCTCGGGCGCGAAGGGGTCGCCGAAGGACGCGACGTCGGCGCCCATCAGCTTCAGCTTGGTGGAGGTGTCCGCTCCGGTGAACAGCGAGGTGCCGTCCCCCGCCAGGGCGTCGGCGGCGGCCTCGGCCATCTGGTAGCCGGGTGCGACCAGGCCGTAGACGCGGCCGTCGGCGCTCTGGGCGCACTCGCCGATCGCGTAGACGTAGGGGTCGGTGGTGCGGCAGTGCTCGTCGACGACGACGCCGCCCCGGTCGCCCACCGCCAGGCCCGCCTCGCGGGCGAGCCGGTCCCGGGGGCGCACGCCCGCCGAGAAGACGACCAAGTCGGCGTCGAGGGTGCGGCCGTCGCTCAGGCACAGGGCGCGCACCGCCCCCTCGTCGTCCGTGCGCACCTCGGCGGCGCCCACCCCGGTGTGCACGGCCACGCCCATCGACTCGATCGTGGCGCGCAGGGCGGCGGCGCCCCCGTCGTCGACCTGCAGCGGCATCAGCCGGGGGGCGAATTCGACGACGTGGGTGCGCAGTCCCAGGGTGCGCAGCGCGCCGGCCGCCTCCAGGCCGAGGAGTCCGCCGCCGATGACGACGCCCGTGGTCCTGCCCTCCCCGGAGGCGTACGCGGTGAGGGTCTCGACGTCGTACAGGGTGCGGTAGGTGAAGCAGCCGGGGGCGTCGGCGCCCGCGATGGGCGGCACGAAGGGGTAGGAGCCGGTGGCGATGACCAGGGCGTCGTAGGGGACGGAGGCACCGTGGGTGGTGGTGACCGTGCGGGCCGCGGTGTCGATGTGCTCGGCCGGGTCGCCCAGGCGCAGATCGATGCCGTGGCGGTCGAGGAAGCCGTCGTCGCACAGGGAGAGTTCGGCGTCGGTGGCGCCGGTGAACGCGGAGGAGAGGTGGACGCGGTCGTAGGCGGTCCTGTCCTCCTCGGCGAGTACGGTGACGCGCCAGCCGGGGCGATCCGGTGCCGCCGGGTCGGCGAGGGCCCCGCGCTCGGCGAGCGTCTCCAGGAAGCGGTGGCCCACCATGCCGTGGCCGATGAGCACCAGGTTCTGGGTCATGGGGGTCACACTCCGTCGCGCTGGGGTACTCCCCCGCCGGGTCGCTCCGGACCGGGGATCTTCCCTTCGACGGTAGGCCGGTCCCGGACCGGCGCCGGGCAGCCAAGGACCTGTTCGCGCGGGCCCAACGGCCCGTGGGATCGGGGCTTTTGGCGGCGGACCGGCGGGCGGCACCGGCGTAGCGTCGTCGGCGACGGGCTGCTTCCCGACCGACAGCGCAGCCCGGCGCGATGCGGTTTCCGGGGCGGGAGTGCGGCGACACCACCTTCCCGCCCCGGGCCCTCGCGCAGAGATCCTTGGTTCTCCGGCTCCGGGTGGGATGGACAGTGCGACCTCTCGTTCTCGCCGTGCACGGCAGTGCGCTCCCCGGTGCGGGGCGCACCCTGCGGCGGCTCGCCGACCGCGTCGAGCGCCTCGGCGGCACCCGCCCCGTCATCGGCCACCTCGACCACCAGTCCCCCTCCCTCGCCGACGCGCTGCGCGGATGCCCCGGCGCCGTCGTCGTGCCCCTCCTCCTCGGCGACGGCTATCACCGCACCGTCGACATCCCGGCCGTCGTCGCGGACCGGGGCGCGGGCTGTGTGCTCACCGAGGGGCTCAGCGGGGACCCGGCCGTCGCGCTCGCCCTGCGCGACCGGTTGCGCGAGGCCGAGCGGCACGCGGGCGTGCGGGCCGACGCGGTGGTCCTCGCCGCCGCGGGATCCTCACGGCCCGGCGGCAACGACGGGGCGCTGGCCGCCGCCCGGCAACTGCGCGCGCTGCTCGCGGACGTCCCGGTGCGCGACGCCTACTGCTCGGCCGCCGCGCCCACCGTCCCCGACGCCGTGGCGCGGCTGCGGGCCGACGGGCACCGGCGGGTGGCCGTGGCCACGCATCTGCTCGCCCCCGGCCGGTTCACGGTGGCGCTCGCGGCGGCCGGCGCCGACGCGGTGGCCGAGCCGCTCGCGGACCACCCGCGGCTGGCCGGTCTCGTCGTGCGGCGGTACGGGCAGGGGCTGCGTCACCCGGGTGGCCCCGCCGCGGCGCTCGGCGCCGCGGCCTGACCGGGCGGGGCGTTTCTGCTGTCCTGAGGGGATGACGACTTCCCCCGCCGCACCGCCACCCGCCGCAAGCCCCCTGCGTCCGCTGCGTGCCCGCGGGCGCGACGAGGAGCACCGGGCCGCGACACCGCTGGAGCTCTTCTTCGACCTGTGCTTCGTCGTGGCGGTCGCGCAGGCGGGCGCCGAGCTGGTGCACGCCGTCGCCGAGGGGCACGCGGGCGAGGGCGTGCTGAACTACGCGATGGTGTTCTTCGCGCTGTTCTGGGCGTGGGTCAACTTCTCCTGGTTCGCCTCGGCGTACGACAACGACGACGTGCTGTTCCGCGTGGTCACGCTGATCCAGATCGCCGGTGTCCTGGTCTTCGCCGCGGGGGTCTCCCGGGCCTTCGAGGAGCACGACTTCCTGCTCGTCTGGCTCGGCTATCTGATCATGCGGATCGCGCTCGCCACCCAGTGGCTGCGGGCGGCCAGGGCCGCGTCGGGCGCCGAGCGCGGCACGGCCCTGCGGTACGCGGCCGGTGTGGCGCTCTGTCAGATCGGCTGGTCGGGGCTGCTGTTCCTGCCCGAAGGCGCCCGGTCCTGGCTGTTCCTGGCGATGGCCGTCGCGGAGATGTGCGTGCCGGTGATCGCGGAGCGCGCGTACACGACGGCCTGGCACCCGCACCACATCTCCGAGCGGTACGGCCTGTTCACCATCATCGTGCTCGGCGAGAGCCTGGCGGCGGCGACCGTCGCGGTGAAGTCGGGCATCGAGGAGCACGACGCGCTGGACGAGCTGCTGCCCCTCGCCGCGGGCGGTCTCCTCATCGTCTTCGCCGCCTGGTGGATCTACTTCGTGGTGCCCGTCCACGACCGTCTGCGCGGCAACCGCCAGGCGTTCCTGTGGGGGTACGGCCACTACGTGATCCTCGGCTCGGCCGCGGCGATCGGCGCCGGGATCGAGGTGGCCGTCGAGCAGGCCGTCGGCAAGGCGCATGTCTCGACGTGGGCCGCGTCGGCCGCGGTGACCGTGCCGACGGCGCTCTACCTGCTCGCCGTGTGGGCGCTGCACTCCCGCTACTTCAAGGTGGGGGCCGCCCAGCAGCTGGTGCTGCCGGTCAGCGCGGTGGCGGTGCTCGCGAGCACGTTCGCGGGGCGCTGGGCGGTGCTCGTGGCGGGCATCGTGACGACGGCGACGGTCGCGACGGGGGTGACGCTCACCACCCGGATGACCCGACGTGCGTGACGGCGCCCCGTGGTACGCCTTCCCCATGACCTCTGACGCCGACGGCGCCCCGCACCCCACCGACGCCACGACCGACGCCACGACCGACGCCGTGCCCGCCCCCGGGGCGCGTACGCCGGCCGGCTCCCTGACCGATGTCGCGGGCCTGCGCGTGGGCCACGCCACCCTCGTGGGCGACGGCCGGCTCACCGGCACCACCGTGGTCCTGGCCCCCGAGGGCGGCGCCGTGGCCGCCGTCGACGTGCGCGGCGGCGGACCCGGCACCCGGGAGACGGACGCCCTGGACCCGCGCAATCTGGTCCAGCGCGTCGAGGCGGTCGTCCTCACCGGCGGCAGCGCGTACGGCCTGGACGCCGCGTCCGGGGTCGTGGCGTGGCTGGAGGAGCGGGGCCGGGGCGTGCGGGTGGGCCCCGATCCCGCGCACGTCGTGCCGGTCGTCCCGGCCGCCTGCGTCTTCGACCTGGGCCGGGGCGGCGACTTCGCGGCCCGCCCGGACGCGGCGACCGGCCGCGCGGCGGTCGGGGCCGCGGCCCGCACCGCGCCGTTCACCCCCGTCGAGGAGGGCGGCGTCGGGGCGGGGACCGGCGCGGCGGTCGGCCCGTTCAAGGGTGGCGTCGGCAGCGCGGGCGTCCGGCTCGGCTCGGGGATCACCGTCGCCGCGCTGGTCGTGGCGAACGCCGCGGGCTCGGCGGTCGATCCGGGCACGGGCGCGCTGTACGGGGAGCACTTCACGGGCCGGCCGGTGCCCCGCCCCGAGCCCGCGGTCCACGAGGAGGCGAACCGGCGGCTGGCGGAAGCCGCCGCGGAGAACGGGCCGCCCCCGCTGAACACCACCCTCGCCGTGGTCGCCACCGACGCGGTCCTGACCAAGGCGCAGGCCCAGAAGCTGGCGGGCACCTCGCACGACGGCATGGCCCGCGCGGTGCGCCCGGTGCACCTCCTGAACGACGGCGACACGGTGTTCGCGCTCGCCACCGGCGAGCACGCGCCGGCCGCCGACAACCCCCTGGCCCTCAACGAGATCCTCGCCGCGGGCGCGGACATGGTGACGGAGGCGATCGTGCGGGCGATGCGGGCGGCGGACACCGTCCGGACGCCGGGCGGCACCTTCCCCGGCTACCGCGACCTCTACGGCGAACGCCCATAAGCCGCAAGAGAGTCAAAAAGCCGCCATACAGGGCCTGTTGGGCGCGAGAAGTGTGCCCGCACTCACATCGACCGGACGGAACCCCTCCGCGCACTCGGCCGCTCTTAACCCGTACTGGATCAGAACACGTACTTGGAGCAGCCCGTGACAAGGTCGGTCATAGTCAACCCCCGGCGCCGTGCCCTGCTGGCGGCCACCGCGCTCGCCGCCGTGGGCGCGCTGACCCTGACGGCCTGCGGGGGCGATGCGGACGCCAAGGACGACAAGAAGGGCGGCAGTTCCGCCGCCAAGGGCGCGGACATCACCATCTCCTCGAAGGACGGTGCCACCGACGCCTCGATCAACGCCACCGGCGTCAAGGTCAAGGGCGGCAAGCTGACCAGCGTGAAGATGACGTCGGTGACGTCGGGCACCGCGGTCGAGGGCACGATGTCGGGCGACGGCGCGAGCTGGAAGCCCAAGGCCCAGCTGGAGCGCGGCACGAAGTACAAGGTGACCGCCAACGCCAAGGACTCCAGGGGCAACGCGGCGACGGAGAACGCGACGTTCACCACCGTCTCCTCCGCCGACAGCTTCATCGGCACCTACACGCCGGACGGCGGCACCACCGTCGGCGTCGGCATGCCGGTCTCCTTCACCTTCGACAAGGCGATCACGGAGAAGAAGGACGTCCAGTCGCACATCACGGTGACGTCCAGCAGCGGCCAGAAGGTCGTCGGCCACTGGTTCGGCAACCAGCGCCTGGACTTCCGCCCCGAGGAGTACTGGAAGGCCGGCTCCAAGGTCACGATGAAGATCGCCCTGGACGGCGTGAAGGGCGCGAACGGCGCCACCGGCGTGCAGAACAAGACGGTCACCTTCACCGTCGGCCGCGCCCAGGTCTCCACGGTCGACGTCCAGGCGAAGAAGATGACGGTCGAGCGCGACGGCAAGGTCATCAAGTCGGTGCCGATCTCGGCGGGCAGCCCGTCGAACCCGACGTACAACGGCAAGATGGTCATCTCGGAGAAGTTCACCCAGACCCGGATGAACGGTGACACCGTCGGCTTCGGCGGGGAGTACGACATCAAGGACGTGCCGCACGCGATGCGCCTGTCCTCGTCGGGCACCTTCATCCACGGCAACTACTGGGGCTCGCCGTCGATCTTCGGCAGCGCCAACACCAGCCACGGCTGCGTCGGCCTGCAGGACGCGCGCGGCGCCGGCGACCCGAACACCCAGGGCGCCTGGTTCTACAGCAACTCCCTGATCGGCGACGTCGTGACGGTCAAGGGCTCCCCCGACAAGACCGTCGCCCCGGACAACGGCCTCAACGGCTGGAACATGTCCTGGAGCGAGTGGACGGCGGGCAGCGCGGCCTGACACGCACCCCCCAACTGAGCGGGCCACGCGGGAACTTCCCACGTGGCCCGCGCGTTTTCCGGTTCCCGGGCATGATGTCGGACCCAGGGTCTACGGTATGCACTCACCAGGTGACATGTAGCGACGCCGGGAGAAAGCCTTGAGCGTTCCGTACGACACCGCGTACGAACCATCCGAGCCATCCGAGTCGCCCGAGCCGCACTCCCCGGAGGAGCACCTCGAGCGACTCCTCGGCCGCGCCCTGAACTCCTTCGACCTGCCGGACGAGGTGATGGGCCGCCTCGGCTCCGCCCTCGCCCACAACAGCACCCTGCACTCCGCGCACCACAGCTCGGGCCTGCACCGCGAGACGTACCGGCACACCTGGCTGCTCGCCGACGCGTCCGTGCTCACGCTCTGGGAGCTCGTCCACAACACCGCACCGGGCGCCGCCCCGACCCACGAGGTCTACGCGGACGAGGAGGAGGCCGGTGTCGCCACCTCGCGCCTGCCGCTGCCGCCGGACCCGCCGCCCTGCGGCCGCCCCGTGCTGCTCGACCTGCCGCCCGACCCCGAGCCCCGCCACGCGTACGTCCCCGACGACTCCGCCGACCACGCGCGCCGGCTCCTGCGCCGCGCGGAGAACCCGGACGGCGATCACCCGGGCCCGCAGGTCGTGCGGCTGCTGCGCGCGGCGTTCGCGCACCAGATCACCCAGGCCTTCGGCCGCCCCTGCCTGACCGGCGAGCTGCGCATGTGCTTCTCGCTCTACGAGCACGCGTTCCTGCTCTTCGACGGCGGCGAGACCAGCCTGTGGGAGGTCGAGCACACGCTCACGCCCGACGGACGGCACGTGTGCGAGGTCTACGACACCGAGGAGGCGGCCCGCGCCGCGATGGAGCGCAGAGCCCAGGAGTGGACGCGGAGCCGGGGCACCCGGACCCAGGGCTGACCACCCGCGCCGGGCGCCGGACCGTCCTACGGGCGTCCCTCGCCGAACTGCCGTACGAGACCGGCGAAGGCGGCGCGCTCGTCCGCCGTGAGCTCCACGGTCTCCGAGCGCGGCGGCCCCTGCTGGGCGGGCAGCGCGCGCAGCCCCTGGGACTGGCGCCACACCTCGGTCGCGGGCCGGTCCCTGCGCATGACCCGCACCAGGCCGACGGCCCAGACGACGGTCGCCACGGCGAGCACGGCCACGCCTATCTGCTGAACGATCGAGACATCCTGGAGCATGCGGCCCAGTAGACAACAGGGGCGGGGTCTTTCGACAGGGGGTAAAGGGACTTAGGTCCCGAAGTGACGCAAGTCGCACACTCCGGGACCCTACGTCCCGTCAGTACCCGTACCCACCCGATGCGACGTCCGCTCGGACGGCCGCTCAGACGGTCGCGGGCGCCTGCTTCGTCTCCGCCGCGTCGGCCGCCGGGCCGACGGCCGCCGTCTCCTCACCCGCCGAAGGCGCCGTCTTCCGTGCGCCCTTGAGGAGGACGACCACGAGCGTCGAGACACCGACACCGGCGGCGATGGCGACGAGGTAGAGCAGCGGCTGGCCGATCAGCGGGACCACGAAGACCCCGCCGTGCGGTGCGCGCAGCGTGCAGCCGAAGGCCATCGACAGGGCGCCGGTGACCGCGCCGCCCGCCATCGAGGCGGGGATCACGCGCAGCGGGTCGGCCGCCGCGAACGGGATCGCGCCCTCGGTGATGAAGGAGGCGCCGAGGAACCAGGCCGCCTTGCCGTTCTCCCGCTCGGTCTTGGTGAACAGGCGGCCGCGGACGGTGGTGGCGAGCGCCATCGCGAGCGGCGGGACCATGCCGGCCGCCATCGCCGCGGCCATGACCTTCAGGCTGCCGTCGGTCGGGTGGGCGAGGCCGCCGACCGCGAAGGCGTACGCGACCTTGTTCAGCGGGCCGCCGAGGTCGAAGCACATCATCAGGCCGAGGATGACGCCGAGGATGATCGCGTTGGCGCCGGAGAGGCCCTCCAGCCAGTCGGTCAGCGCGTTCTGCAGCGAGGCGATGGGCTTGCCGACGACGAGGAACATCAGGAAGCCGACCACCGCCGAGGAGATCAGCGGGATCACCACCACCGGCATGATGCCGCGCAGCACGGCCGGGATGCGCACCCGCTGGATGCCCATGACGACGGCGCCCGCGAGCAGACCGGCGGCGAGCCCGCCGAGGAAGCCCGCGTTGATGGTGACGGCGACCGAGCCGCCGACGAAGCCGGGGACCAGGCCCGGCCGGTCGGCCATGCCGTAGGCGATGTAGCCGGCGAGGACCGGGACCAGGAAGGCGAAGGCGAGCCCGCCGATCTGGAAGAGCAGCGCGGCCCAGCTGGTGTGGTCCGTCCAGATGAAGTGCTCGGCGACGGAGGGGGCCTTGTCGATCTTCCAGCCGCCGATGGCGAAGCCCAGGGCGATCAGGAGACCGCCCGCGGCGACGAAGGGGACCATGTAACTGACGCCGGACATGAGCCACTTGCGGAGCTTGGTGCCGTAGCCGTCGCCGCTGTCGCCCGCGCCGTCCACCGGGGTGGGCCCGCCCGGGGCGGTCGTCTCGCCGCGGGCGGCCTTCTCGCGCACCTCCGCGATGAGTTCGGCGGGACGGTTGATGCCCGCCTTCACGCCCACGTCGACGGTGGCCTTGCCCGCGAAGCGGGGCTTGTCCCGTACGGGGACGTCGTGCGCGAAGATCACCGCGTCGGCGGCGGCGATCACCGCGGGGTCGAGGCGGGTGAACCCGGCCGAGCCCTGGGTCTCGACCGTGAGTTCCACGCCCGCCTCGCGGGCGGCGTTCTCCAGCGACTCGGCGGCCATGTAGGTGTGCGCGATGCCGGTCGGGCAGGAGGTGACGGCGACGATACGGAAGGGCTCCGCCGGGTCCGCGCCGCCCGCCGGGTCCTGGCCCGCGGGCTCCCGCGCCGCCGCGGGCGCGGCCGTGGCCGTGGCCGTGGGGGTGGTCGCCGGGTCGTCCGTCCGCTCGCCGCTGATCAGCGCCGCCGCCTCCGCCGCCGTGCCCGCGGCACGCAGCGCGCCGGTGAACCCGGCGTCCATCAGCTGCCGGGCCAGCGAGGACAGGATCGTCAGGTGCGCGTCGTCCGCGCCCGCCGGGGCCGCGATCAGGAAGATCAGGTCGGCGGGGCCGTCCGGCGCCCCGAAGTCGATGCCGCGTGCCGACCGGCCGAAGGCGAGGGTCGGCTCGGCGACGTGGGCGCTGCGGCAGTGCGGGATGCCGATGCCGCCGTCCAGGCCGGTCGGCATCTGCGCCTCGCGGGCGGCCACGTCGGCCAGGAACCCGTCCAGGTCGGTCACGCGCCCGAGGGCCACCATGCGTTCGGCGAGGGAACGCGCCGCGGCTTCCTTGGTTTCGGCGGACAGGTCGAGTTCGAGGTCGACCAGGTCCGCGGTGATCATCTCGCTCATCGCGGGCTCCTTCGCACGCGTATCGCCCGGTGGGCGGGGGCTGCTGGGGGGACGGTGGCAGGGAGGATCATGCGGCGGGCTCCGTCAGTACGCGGTCCAGGGGGACCTCGTCCGTCACGGTGACCGCGTCCGGGACGAGGTCCGCGGGGGTCGGCATCACGCTGCCGGGCAGCTGGACCGCGGCCGCGCCGTGCGCCACGGCGGAGGCCAGTGCCCGGGGCCCGCTGCCGCCGGCGATCAGGAAGCCGGCCAGCGAGGAGTCACCGGCGCCGACGTTGCTGCGGACGGCGTCGACGGGGGCGCTCGCGAAGTACGTGCCCGTGGCGTCGACCAGGAGCTGGCCGTCGGCGCCCAGGCTGGCGAGCACGGCGCGGGCGCCGGAGGCCCGCAGTTCCTCGGCGGCCTCGACGGCGTCACCGACGGTGGTGAGCGGGCGGCCCACCGCCTCGGCGAGCTCCGCCGCGTTCGGCTTGACCACGTCGGGCCGCTCGGCGAGCGCGGCGAGCAGTGCGGGGCCCGAGGTGTCCAGGGCGATCCGGGCACCGGCCGCGTGCGCGCGGGCCACGAGATCCGCGTACCAGGAGGGCCGCAGGCCGCGCGGCAGGCTGCCGCAGCAGGCGATCCAGTCGGCGCCCACGGACCGCTCGCCGACGGTGGCGAGCAGCAGCTCGCGCTCCGCGTCGGACAGTTCGGGACCGGGGGCGTTGATCTTGGTGAGCGTGCCGTCCGGTTCGGCGACCGCGATGTTGGAGCGGGTCTGCCCGGCGACCGGGACCGGGGCGGCCTCGATGCCCTGCTCGTCGAGGAGCTGGGCGACCAGCGCGCCGGGCGCGCCGCCCAGCGGCAGCACGGCGACCGTCCGCACGCCCGCGGCGGCGGCGGCCCGCGAGACGTTGACGCCCTTGCCGCCCGGGTCCATGCGGTCGCCGGTGGCGCGGACGACCTCGCCCCGGTCGAGCGAGGGGACCTCGTAGGTGCGGTCGAGGGAGGGGTTGGGCGTGACGGTGAGGATCATCCTCGTACCGGCCGCCGGTGCGTGCGTGCCGTCGGGGGCTGTTTCGGTGCTCATGCGCGTACTACTTCCGTGCCGGCGCGCTCGATGGCGGCGGCGTCGTCCGGGGCGAGGCCCGTGTCGGTGATCAGCAGGTCCACGTCGGCGAGGTCGCCGAAGCGGGCGAAGTGCTCCTGGCCGTGCTTGGCGGAGTCGGCGAGCAGCACGACGCGGCGGGCCGCGGCGATGGCCGCCCGCTTCACGGCCGCCTCGGCGAGGTCGGGCGTGGTGAGGCCGCCATCGGCCGAGAAGCCGTTGGCGGCGAGGAAGACGACGTCGGCGCGGATCTCGCCGTACGCCCGCAGGGCCCAGGCGTCGACGGCGGCGCGGGTGCGCCGGCGGACCCGGCCGCCGATGAGGTGGAGCTGGACGCCGGGGTGGTCGGCGAGGCGGGCCGCGGTGGGCAGCCCGTGCGTGACGACGGTGAGCGTCGACTCCAGCGGGAGCGCCGCCGCGAGCCGGGCCACGGTCGAACCGGCGTCGAGGATGACGCTGCCCTCGTCGGCGGGCAGTTCGGCGAGGGCGGCGCGGGCGATGCGGTCCTTCTCGTCGGCGGCGGTGCCCTCGCGCTCGGCGAGGTCGGGCTCGAAGTCGAGCCGTCCGGCCGGTATGGCGCCGCCGTGCACGCGGCGCACGAGCCCGGCCCGGTCCAGGGCCTTCAGGTCGCGCCGGATGGTCTCCGCGGTGACCTGGAAGGTCTCGGCGAGGGACAGCACGTCGACCCGCCCGCCGTCCCGCGCCAGCCGCAGGATCTCCTGCTGCCGCTCCGGTGCGTACATGTCCGTCTGCCTCCGCCGAGTGCCCGAGCTTGTGGTTTCACTCGGAGACTACGACCGGGTTTGCAGAAAGTAAACAAGTTCGGACTCGAGACGGACACAAACAGACTTTGGTGCCGCGGGGAGGCACCCCTTGGTACCGAGGACCACCACCCCTAAAGACCCGCGGACGGCGGGCCTTAGGACAGAGGGGGGCGAGGAGGCTGGGCAGGAGGGCGGAACGCACGCTCGCGACGGCTCCCGCTAGGGGGCGTCTCTCCGATCTTCGTGGACAGGCCGCGGCGTCTGGTGCGGTGCATCGCCGTGCGGCCGGGCCGCCCTCGTACTGGTGGTAC